>DATHOQ010000025.1:0-151487 GCA_035484735.1 Terriglobales bacterium
CCCAGCAAGTCTTCGAGCAGTTTCTGGTAAAACCCCTGGACGGTTGCCAGGATGGCTAACTCAAATTTAAGATCCTCGGCCAAGAAACGCTCCGCGAGCGGAATTCTCCCCGTCTGTTGAGGGATGCTGCACTGCTGTTTAAGTAAAGACGAAAGTCACTGGGTACCGCAAGTTACTAGCGGAGCGACACCGTTACCCCGCCCATGATGGTTTTCCCGAGGGCCATGCACTTCCGCGCGAGAACCGGCCCTTCCCCGGCCTGCGTCAGAAAACCACGGTCTTATTGCCATAGAGAAGGACTCGGTTTTCGACGTGCCAGCGGACGGCGCGGGAAAGAACTACCTTCTCCAGGTCGCGGCCTTTGCGGATGAGATCTTCGACCGTATCGCGGTGGGAGACGCGGACGACATCCTGCTCGATGATGGGACCGTCGTCAAGAACTTCGGTGACGTAATGGCTGGTTGCGCCGATCAGCTTGACGCCGCGCTCGAAAGCCTGATGGTAGGGGCGTGCACCGATGAACGCCGGCAGAAAGGAGTGATGAATGTTGATGATGCGTTGCGGATAGCGGTTGACGAAATCGTTCGACAGAATCTGCATGTAGCGGGCGAGGACCATGAAGTCAGCCTGTCGCTCTTCAACTAAAGATGCGATCTGTTCTTCCGCCTGCTGCTTGTTGTCTTTTGTGATTGCGATGACGGTGTAAGGAATCTTGTAGAAGTCGGCGATGGGCTGGTTATCAGCGTGATTGGAGATGATCAGCGGAATGTCGCAGGCCAGTTCGCAGCTGTGGTGACGGTAGAGGAGGTCGACCAGGCAGTGATCGTACTTCGAGACCAGAATGATCATGCGCGGGCGATGCGAGGACTGCGCCAGGCGCCAAGTCATCTGGAACCTCCGAGCGAGGGGAGAGAAGTGTTTGGCGAAGTCGGCGTGGCCTTTATCGGTCAGATCGATGTCGAAGTCTTGGGGATCGAATTCGACGCGCATGAGAAAAAGACCGGATTCCTCGTCCGCGTGTTCATCGGCGTGCAGGATATTGCCCCCGTGACGGTAGACGAAGTCGGCGATGGTAGCGACTTCGCCTTTGGCGTCGGGACAAGAGACGAGGAGGATGGCGGAGTTCTTCATGATCTGAAAAGCGGCGCGGTCAGCGGCCTTTTTTTCGTTCGTTCTCGGCGATCCGCGCCTTCACCATCTTTTCCAGAAGAGCGGCCGGCAAAGGCCGGTCCAGTGCGAAGCGGATCGTGCCTTTTGAGGTTTCGAAGTTCTTCAGTTCGTTCTTGAACTTGAGGGTCGGCCCCGCGCCCGCAAACAGACTGCAATGGTCCGAGAAGGCGGCGAAACCTGCGAGCATTCCTTTGTACTTGAACATCGGGATGCCATAGCTGATGCCTTCGGTCGCATCTGCCGGTGCAACCGACCGAATGATGGCGCGAACCGTCTTCAAAGTCGTGCGAGCGGGCTCGCTGGTTCCTCGAAGATACTCGTCCACGAGTTGGGCGCCGGTCTTGGGTTTTCTCGCCGGACCGCGCTTGCGTCATTTCGTTTTCTTAATGCGAGTCATACCGGGAGGCTGTGGCTTCGAGGTTTACGCCGGCCCCCGGTCACCTCTTGAGCGCTTTCAAGATCTCGCGCGCAGCGTTGGCCCCCGAGCCTCCGGTCAAGCCCGCGCCGGGATGGGTGCCGCTGCCGCAAAGATAGAGGTTGTCGATCGGCGTGCGATAGCGGGCCCAGTCGAGCAGCGGACGCATGGTGAAGAACTGATCGAGCGCAAGATCGCCATGAAAGATCTGGCCACCGGTTAGGCCGTAGACCTGTTCCAGATCCAGGGGAGTAATGATCTGGTGGGTCAGGATCAGTTCCGGCAGGTTGGGCGCGTACTGTGCGAGAGTCTGCACCACGGTTTGACCGAGCGTACTGCGCTGGCTCTCCCAGTCGCCCTTTAATTTGTAAGGCGCGTATTGCATGTAGATCGACATCACGTGTTGGCCATCGGGCGCGAGCGTGGGATCGGTCAACGATGGGATCGCGGCTTCGAGATAAGGCTGGCGCGAGAAGTTGCCGTACTTGGATTCATCGAAGGCGCGTTCCAGATAGTCGATCTCGTGGCCGATGTGAAGGCGTCCCTTAAGCGCGCCAGCGTCTCCGTTTTTCAGAGCGGTGAAAGTCGGCAGGGCGGAGAGCGCCAGGTTGACCTTCGCGACCGTGCCGTTGCCACGATAGTGCTGAAGTTTTTGGACGAAGTCGGGAGAAAGATGAGTAGGATCGGTTAGCTTGAGCAGAGTTCGTTTCGGATCCGCGTTCGAGACCACCGCGGTGGCGCTGATTTCTTCCCCGGTCGCGAGCAGCACACCGCTGGCTGCGCCATCCTTGACGCGAATCTCGATGACTTCCGCTCGGGTGCGAATTTCGACGCCGGCGGCCTTGGCGGCAGAGGCCATGGCTGCGGTCAGCGAACCCATTCCGCCCGCGGCAAAGAAGGTCGAGCCCGCGGGATGAGCATCCCCGGCGGCGCGGATCAACAGTTGCAGGCTGCTGCCGGCCGACCACGGTCCGAGAAACGCCCCGAAGATTCCGCGAGCGGCCACGACCGCGCGCAACAACTCGGTCTCAAAATACTCCGCCACCAGATCGGCCACGGCCATCGGCCCCCAGCGCAACACGCGGTACAGATCCCGTTTTCCGAGATGGCGGAGAGCGCGTCCGGTCTTGAGCATGCTCCACAGATCGCCGCCGCTGGGATGGTCGAGGTCGGGGGGGGTGGTGGCGAGCGCTTCCGCGATTACTTTGCTGATCTTCGCCAGCGATTTTTCGAACTCGGGATATTTCGCCGCATCTTTTTGCGAGAAGGCGGCGATCGCCTGCGCCGCTTTGTTTTCGTCCTGGGAAAGCGAAAGGGCGCGTCCGTCGGGCGAAAGCGCCGTGACACAAGTTTCCGGCGTGATGACCCTGAGCCCGTGCTTCTGGAGTTGCATGCCGCGAACGATGTCAGGACGAATCGGGCCGGAGCAGTGGGCGAGGGTCGAGCAACGGAAGCCAGGATGAAATTCATCGGTGATCGCGGCCCCGCCGACCTGCGGCCGACGCTCGAGCACAAGCGGCTTGAATCCCGCCTTAGCCAGGTAGAAGGCGGCGACCAACCCGTTGTGGCCCCCGCCGATGATGACGATGTCGCGCCGAGCGGAGTTGTTCTCAGACATGGTTAGGCCGCTCCCTTGATGTCTTTAAGAATTTCGAGAGCCGCCAGACGCCCGGGTGCGCCCATGATGCCGCCGCCGGGATGGGTGGCCGAACCGCACATGTACAGATTCTGGATGGGCGTGCGGAAGCGCGCGTAACCGGGCGCGGGACGCAGGAAGAAAAGCTGCTCCAGAGAAAGCTCGCCCTGGAAGATGTTGCCTTCGCTCAATCCCCACTCGCGCTCGAGATCGAGCGGAGTGATGACTTGCCGGTGCAGGATAATGTCTTTGATGTTGGGCGCGTACTCCGCGATGGTGTTGACCACGGTATCTCCGAAGGCTTCTTTCTGATCATCCCAATTCAAGCCGGGGCGCAGCTTGTAGGGCGCGTACTGCACAAAGCAGGAGAGAACGTGCTTGCCCGGGGGCGCGACGGAAGGATCGGTGAGCGACGGAATCACCATGTCGATATACGGATGGCGAGAAAAATTCCCGTACTTGGCATCGTCGTAGGCGCGCTCCATGTATTCCACCGACGGCGAAATCGAAATTGCACCGCGCAAATGTGCGCCGGGTCCGGGAATGGCTTTGAAGTTGGGCAGAGCGTCCAGCGCCATGTTCAGCTTGCCGGAGGAGCCGCGATACTTGAAGCGGTTGATATCTTCGAGAAAGTCGGGGGGAAGATGCTCGGCCTCGATGAACCGGTTGAAGGTAAGTCGCGGATCGACGCTCGAAGAAATCGTCTCGGCGTAGATTTCATCTCCGTTGGAAAGCAGTACTCCCCGGGCCTTGCCATCTTTCACGATGATTTTCGCGATGGCTGCCAGCGTGCGGATCTCGGCGCCCGCTTCGCGGGCCGCGTCGGCGATGGCGTTCGAGATTGCTCCCGTGCCGCCACGAGCAAAGCCCCAGGCGCGGAATGCCCCGTCGATTTCTCCCATGTAGTGATGGAGCAGAACATAAGCGGTTCCGGGCGAGCGCACGCCGAGGAACGTGCCGATGATGCCCGAGGCGGACATGGTCGCCTTGAGCACGTCGGTCTCGAACCATTGATCGAGAAAATCAATCGCGCTCATGGTCATGAGCTGGACCTGGTTGTACTTGTCGTAGCTCGACATGCCCTGAAAGCGGCGTCCGAGGAACAGCAGCTTCATCAATTCCCGGGGATTGAGCGTATTGGGATCGGGCGGCACCATGCTGAGAATCGGCTTCACGAAGCGGCACATGGCCTGCATGGCTTTGCCAAATTCGTCGTAGGCTTCGGCATCGAGCTTGGAGTGGCGGGCGATCTCGCGATGGGTCTTGCCGTGATCGTTTACACGCCACAGGTAATCGCCGTTGGGCATGGGCGTGAAGGTGCCGTCGAGTGGCAGAATTTCCAGGCCGTGGCGGGGAAGATCGAGGTCGCGGATGATTTCCGGCCGCAAAAGCGAAACCACGTAGGAGCAAACCGAGAACTTGAATCCGGGGAAGACTTCTTCCGTACAAGCCGCTCCGCCAAGAACGTGACGGCGTTCGAGCACCAGAACTTTCTTGCCTGCACGGGCAAGATAGGCGGCGTTGACCAGGCCGTTATGGCCTCCGCCGATTACGATGACGTCATATTTAGACATTGACTGCTGGCTCCTGGCTGCTAGCTGAGAAATAGGTAAAGCCGAGCGAGAGCAGAGCGGATCAGAGGCCGCTGGGCAGAGCGCGCCAGTGTATAAGGCGATGCATATGGCGACTTGATTTTACCCGAGGGGCGGGAGATTGTCTCGTTGTCGCGATATCCCTCGCCCCGATGTATTCCACCTTTGCCAATTACCTAGCAGAACAGGCTTCACGTGCAGGCGTATATGCGGTCTCACGCCCCTGCGAGCCTCTTTCAGGTCCACACAAAACTTATTGCGAAGCCTCGCCCGCGGGTGTAAAGTGGGGCGCTGTCAGCTGGAGTTTCCATATGCGGTATCCCTTCCTTGGCCGGTTCGCCGTGCTGCTCGCCCTTGTGCCTCCTTCCATACTGATGGCCCAAACATCTTGGCTGCAAGTCGGCTTCGATGCCGGCCAAACCTACTTCAATCCTTATGAGAATGTGCTCAACGCCAGCAACGTGAAAAACCTAACAGTGCTTTGGGAAATGGAGTTGTACGCAGCCGGCGAGGGCAACTCCGTACCGGTGCCGGGGCTGACCACGTACGCGGACATCATCGTAGCGGGGGACAACGGCGCCGACCCCAGCCTGTCCGGCTTGGATGAAACTTCGGGCGGTTACGTCTGGCAAAACGGTTACGTTAACGGGGCCGCAGCCATCAGTAAAGGCGTTGCCTTCTCCAGCAATTCCGGACAACAGCTGGTCGCCGTTAACGCCACCAACGGAGCAACCGTATGGACTGCCAACCTCACAATGACCTTTTACGACTCCCCGTTACCGGCGACGGCTGCGGATGGCAAAGTCGTTGTCTCGGACGGTAGCGGAACCTTCTGGGCCGTAGATCAGGCGACAGGAAAGCTCCTTTGGAATTACAACATTCAGGCGCCGGCAACTTACCCAGCCGCAGCGGCAAACGGCCGTGCTTTCGTATGCGCAGATGGATGCTACGCATTTAACCAATCCGGCGATTTGCTCTGGCATCTCGGGGGCGGTGGAAACAGCATGGTCGCCTCCGGGGCGATCGTTTTCGCCAGCACAACCTCCGGCACATTCGCTCTTGACGCGGCTACGGGCCATACGATCTGGCGGTACACCTTGGGCGGTTCTTCCGTCGCGGCTGCTCTTGCCAATGGGATCCTGTACACCTCGGGACATTCCATCACCGCCCTGAACGCCGCGACCGGATCTGTAATCTGGACCGCTCCAGTTTCGACCCATTTCCCGGTGGCCGTCGCCAACGGCGTGCTGTACGCCCATGCGGATAGCGGTACGCTTTACGCCATCGACACAAAGACGGGAGCCACGCTTATCCGAATCCCAACTGATTCCCCAGCTACGGGTCCCATTGTGGTCAATGGCCAGGTATTTCTCGGAACGATCGATGAATTCGTCGGTGGAGCATACATTTGGGCGTTGGGAGTGGCACCCTAAACCGCGTTGCGACTTAAAAGCTCGCGGTGTTGGCTCTTGGTTCCTGCCCGTTCCTTAAGCCGCATGGCTTTGTGGATGTGGGTCCGCTTGGCTATAATTCGGTGACTTCATTCCAGTCGAGGCCGATCTCTTGCCCATAGGAACCGCATTTCACGAACGAACTTTTCCCCTTTGCAACAGCCTCAACTACCGCGAGTGGTCGGGATACTACACGGTCAGCGTATACGAAGTGCATCACGAGCACGAGTACAACGCCATCCGCAATGCGGCGGCGCTGATCGACATTTCGCCGCTTTATAAATACCTGGTGAGCGGCAAAGACGCCACCCGGCTGGTGAATCGCGTCATCACGCGCGACATTAATAAAGTTGGGGTTGGGCAGGTGATTTACTGCTGCTGGTGCGACGAAGAAGGCAAGGTCATTGATGACGGCACCATCACGCGCCTCGAAGAAAACAAATATCGCTGGACGGCGGCCGACCCCAGCCTGCGCTGGTTTCGCCAGAACGGTAACAATACGGACGTCCAGATCGAGGACATTTCCGAGAAAGTAGCGGCTCTTGCGCTACAGGGGCCGACTTCGGGAAAGCTGCTGAAAGCCGTGGCAGAAGCCGATATCGCGAACTTGAAATATTTCCGCGTGACCCGTGGCAAGATAGCCGGTATACCAGTGGATATTTCGCGCACCGGATACACCGGTGACTTGGGTTACGAAATTTGGGTGCCGTGGAACGACGCGGTGAAAGTTTGGGACTCGTTAATGGACAAAGGTAAGCAGTTCGACATTCACGCCGCCGGCATGTTGGCGCTGGATGTGGCGCGGGTCGAGGCCGGACTGCTGTTGATCGAGGTGGACTATAGCAGCAGTAAGAAAGCGCTGATCGCGTCGCAGAAATATTCGCCCTTCGAGCTGGGGTTCGGCAAGATGGTGCATCTCAATAAACCGAATTTCGTGGGCAAAGCGGCCTTGGAGCGCGACCAGAAAGAAGGCGTATCGCGGCAGTTTGTTGGCCTCGAAATCGATTGGTCGGAAGTCGAGCAGCGCTATGAGAAGTATGGCCTGACACCAGCCGCGCCCAGCCAGGCGTCGCGCGTGGCCGTGCCGGTGTATTGCGGCGAGAAACAGGTGGGCAAAGCCACGACTACGACGTGGTCTCCAGTGCTGAAGAAGATGATTGCGCTGGCAAGCATCGACACCGATCATTCGAAATTAGGTGCGCGTGTTCAAATGGAGATCACCATCGAAGCCGTGCGGCAGAAAGTCACGGCGAAGATTGTGCCTATGCCGTTCTTCAATCCCAAGCGGAAGACGGCGGTGCCTGTGTAGGGTGATTGGCCCGCCATTTGCCCCATCCATAAATTCCCGCGCCGATCAGCACGAGCACCGCCGACCCTCCCACCACTTTCAACGCCGCCAGCGGCTTGTCGAATTCGTCAGGCTGGGGAACGACCGACAGGACAATCGTTAGCGTAGTGGTCAGCAATCCTACGACGGCAACCAACTTGGCGACCGACTTTCCCCCGGGGACATGAATCACGTCGGGCCCCTCCGGCTCGCGCTGCAATTTGATCATCGCGCCAAACACAAACAAATATGGAATGAAATATGTAATCACGGTCATGCTGGCCATCACGTCGTATGCGCCCTTCACGCTGGTTCCGGCCTGACCGAGGAAAATGAAAACCACTCCCAGAACGTATTGCACCAGCAGCGCTACCCACGGCGTCTTCCAGCGCGGATGTAACGCACCAAATATCGGCGGCAGGAAGCGGTCGATACCGGCAACAAACGGCAGCCGGGCCACTGCCGCCAGATAAGCTCCGGCCGCGCCGACGTTGCTGAGCGCAATCAGAAATGCCGCATAGGGCACCACGCGCTCAAAACCGATGCGTCCAGCCGTCTTCGCAATTGCCTGCATCAGCCCCGACAGATTGCTGACTTCCGCCGGTGGCAACGCCACGAGTACGCTCACGGTCCCCAGGATGTAGCACAGGGCCACCGTCACACCTGCAATGAAAAGCCCCCAGGGCAGCGTGCGCCGCGGATTCTTGATTTCGTCTCCCATGAACGATGCGGTCTCGCATCCGCCGAAGGCAAAGATCAGCAGCGACCAGAAAATAATGTTGTTGAAATGAAGGCTGGGGGTCATCGAGTGTAATGTGAATGAAGTCGCCGCCCCGAAGCGATGCCAGGCGATGGCGCCCATGATGATCAGGATGAGCGCGGGAATCCACATGGCCAGGGCACCTACGTTATGCAGCCATTTACCGACGTCGAGACCGACCACGTTGAGCAACGTTGCCGCGGTCAGCGTCAGCAGCGCAAAAATTATGTAGTAGGCCGGGTTATTGGAGAGATGTCCCCATGAACTCTGCCGCATGTAAAGTGCGTTGCTGGCGGCGAAATATAGTACCGCGGGAAAGTACGGAAGATTGCTGGCCCAGTAGGTCCATGCGGACATGAAGCCGGAGAAGTCGCCGAAGGCCTTCTTGCTCCAGACATAAAGGCCGCCTTCGCCCGGATAGCGCGATGACAGCTCGATGACCGACAGCGCTAACGGGGTATAGAAAGCCAGCCACGCGCCAATCCATATGATGATGGAACTGGGGCCAGCGGCGGCGGCGGTCGCAATCCAGCGCAGGCTGATACCGGTGACCACATAGAACAAAACCAGATCACGGAAGCCCATGACGCGCTTGGGCCGATTCGGGTCGTCGGGAGTGGTGGGAGCGTCTGGCACGTTGGTTCCGAGTCAGCGTACCAGTGTAAGATCAGGAAGCGAAAAACTTCTCATAGCACTCTGTGCACAACCACTCCCGGCCGTTGGTGTAGCCGATGCCATGCGCAGGGTCGTTTTCCGAACGGAAGAGTTCCCATTTGCAAATCAGACACTCGTCCTTCTTCCAGCCTCCTGCCACCAGACGGAAGTTGGTGGAGTCCGAAGCGAGGCTCAGATCTCGAGATATCGAGCCATCGCTGATGCGGGCCACCACGTCGCTTTCTTTCCACGCACAACGCTGCCAATACCAGTTGAATTTACGGAAGGTCTTGACACTCTCATGAACATACTCGCTGTTCCACCGCTCGCCATGAATCTCAACCGTCTCAAACTCGTCGCCCTGGCTGGCAACAGGAAAAACTTTGCCCGTTGACCACGGTGTTGGCAGTTTCGAAATTTCCAGCCGCAGCTTCGCGAGGTCGGCACCCTGTTGTCGCAGGAGTTCAGCCGCGGGTTCCTTCTCTTCACGAAGCAACCCGAGTAACAAATGTTCGGTGCCGATGTGGCGATGGTTAAGCCGTACTGCCTCCTCTGCCCCAAACGCGAGAACCCTCTTGGACGCGTTGCTAAGTGGAAGGTCGGTAGACGTGGAAGCTCTCTTACCACCTTCAATCTGCGTATGGTTCATCACTTCCTTGTGAACGGATTCGTACTCGACATCGGGCAGACGCTTGACCAGCGCCTTGTCCTCGCGCAATAAGCCGAGGAGGATATGCTCAGCCTCGATGTAGGCTGAGCCGGTTTGGGCGGCTTCGTAGCGTGCGAAGAAAACTGTGCGCCGAGCACCTTCGGTATAGCGTTCAAACATCTTCCTACTCCACCGCTTTTCTCGCACTCCGCTTCCAATACAAATATCCCGGCACGCCAAGCAGCACAATAATCGCACCCGCCAGCGATTCCCTCGGCCGCGTGAAAATCGTATTCAACGTCCAAGCAGTTCCGATGAGGACATAAATCCCCGGCAGCCACGGGTATCCGGTGCAACGATAGGCGCGAGGAATATCAGGGCGCTTCCAGCGCAGCACGAACAATCCCACCACGGTCAGCGTGTATGACAGCACCATGCCGAACATCACATAGGTGTAAAGCTGATCGTAGCGGCCACTGAGAGTAAGAAGTCCAGCCCAGATTCCCTGCCCGATCAGAGCAAACGCCGGCGTGCGCCACTTGGGATGGACTTCCGCCATACGCCGGAAGAAAAGGCCGTCCTTCGCCATAGCATAATAGATTCGCGGGCTGCCGAGGATGGCGCAGGCCATTGCGCCAAAGCAGGAAACGGCGACCAGCGCGGAAAGCCACACAGCCGCCGCGGGCGAGAACAGCGCTACCGCAGCGGCGTGGGCGATGGTCTCATGCTTGACGATTTCGCTAATCGGCATGGCGTACAGGTAGGTCATGTTCATGGCCACGTAGATGACGCCGACGATGGTTACACCGAGCACCATGGCCAGCGGCACATTGCGGCGCGGATCCTTCATTTCGCCGGCTACCCACCCGATATAAACCCATCCGTCGTAGGCCCAGAAGACGGCGATCAAAGCGACCCCGAATGCCGAAAGCAGTTGGCCCGTGCTCACGCCCATACTCATGCCATGAGTTGCGCTCGCGGTGAAGTGATGCCAATCGCCTTTACCGATGGCGAACCCAAGAATCACGAACGCCGCCATGGCGATAAACTTCGCCCATGTGGCGACGTTTTGCAGCAGCGCGCCCCGGCGCAGCCCAGCGACGTTGATCCAAGTGACCACTGCAATCATGATCAGGGCCATGACGTGGGCGCGGGTCAGCACCACACCCGTGACTGACACCACCACGTGCGCCTGCGAAATGCCTGGGATGATCAGGCCCAGATACGCGGCTGACCCTACGGCAAGGGCTGCAATCGAGCCGCCATTGCCCACGCTGAACATCATCCAGCCGTAGAGAAATGCTGGCAGGTCACCGTAAGCCTCGCGCAGATACACATACTGACCGCCGCAGTCGGGAAACATGGTCCCCATTTCGGCGAAAGCGAAACAGGCACACATGGAAATCGCACCGCCCAGCACCCAAACCAGCAGAAAAAGCACTGGGTGAGGCAGTGGGCCGGCAATGTCTTTTGCGGTCAGAAAAATGGACGAGCCGATCACCCCGCCAACGAGTAACAAGACCGAATCAAGCAACGTCAGGCCGCGAAGCAGCGTGGGTTGAGATTCAGATTGAGTTTCAGGCGGCGAAGCGGTGGCGGGAAGCCCCATGGCTTATCCCATACCTAGTTCATCGGAAGATTCGAGCGGGGTGCCGCAGCGGCGGCAAATGACAGCCGAACAGTCGCCGCAGGTGAGCGGGTCCGGGACCTCGGCAGCACACCGGGGGCAGTAAAGAAGATCGGGTTCCGGCGAGGGAGGTTCGGGACTGGTAGCCATGACGGGCAAATGTAGCATATCTTCTTATGCCTTGCCCCCTGCGCATTGGCCGGACACCCAGGCGGATGCCGGTTTTGGCGCAAGACTAGGCGAGGTTTTACATATTTTTGACAACCAGAACAGCCAAGCGCACATACCATGTTGCAGGCCGGATTCCCGTCTCCGGTTCGGTCGCCAAACGTCATTCCAAAAGGATATTTTTCATGAAACTCAACCAGGTTGCGATCGCGGTAATGCTGGGCGTGTTCGTATCGGCTGTGTCGGTGTGCGCGGGAGCGCAGTCTCAACGCAAGGCTCCCATCGGCCCAGGAAATATCATTGTCCACTCCGCGTTAGGCGGCTTCATTCTCGGATACGACATTGATCAGACGGGAACGGAAGGGATTCTGAGTGAGGCAGTGGCGTTGGCCGATGGCAAAGCCAACGTCGCGGTAGAGACGTTCGATCAGAAGACCGGCAAGACCATCAAGATTTTGTCCCAGCAGTCCGATAGCAAGAACGACTTTGTCACTCTGGGCATTTTTGGCAATCACGTAGCGCTGACCGAGTTTGAGCACGTGACTGATCTTTTCGTCGACAAGCGGCTTTACGGTGTATCCAACCCTCTTAACTCGAACCGGATTACCGGCAAATGGACGCCGCCCTTCAAAAAGGCTGATGACATTATCAGCAGTATGAGCGCCAGTCAGGGCTTTTCCAACGCAGCGGTGCTTGGCTTCCAAAACACTGTCAACAACTTTAGTTCCTATGTGTTCAGCTCGAACGTCGCTGCCAACACCTTTGGGCCGGTCTTTAAGGTGAGTGATCCGGTTTTTAATTTCGACAATTCTCCCGTGCTGGCTTTCAATTCAACGACCAATCAGGCAGTCCTGGGCGGTTCAAATGGGTGCTTTGGCTGCACCACGGAAATTGGGATGGTGGACCTCACGACTGGCAAGCTGACCGAATTCGAGGGTCTCGGATTTGGATTCATCAATGGGATTGCCGTCGACTCCGCCACCGGCATCGCCTGCACTACCACCGAAGACGATTTCAGCGTGGAGTTCTACGATCTAGCCAAGCAGACTGGAATTATCGTCGTGCTCCCCGGAGCTAACAATCAGGCTCAAAGTGGTGGGGCCGTCGCGGTCGACCCCATTCACAAGTTGTTCCTGATCGGACAAGAATTCTCCAGCACCGCTCCTTCCGGCAGCAGCATTCAGGTCTTTGACGAACAAGGCAATTTTGTGGAATCGCTCAACGGCTTTGACCTTCCGGCCAGCGCCGCGTACATGGCGTTGCATCCCAGTGAGCGCGCGGGTTACGTGATTGTGACGCCGGAGTTGACCACGCTACAGTCGTTCACGTACTAGAAGCTGGTGGCGAAAGAGTTGAGCATAGAGATCGCAGAGAAAAACTCTAACCGCAAAGCACGCGAAGGAAGGGCGCGCGAAGGTCGCAGAGAACCAGTCGAACCCTCTGGTGTAATTGTCCGCTCATCGTGGTAAAAATAACGTGGACGACAGCCACCATGGCGGACAAACCACCCACTCCCGACGAAAAGCTGCAACTCGAATTCAACCGCTGGGCGGAACAAGGTGAAGGCGAGACGATGGAACGCCATCATCTCAATATCACTGAAAAAACCATTCGGCGGATGGATCTACGTCCCGGCGAACGGGTGCTCGATCTGGGTTGCGGAGCGGGCTGGGCAACGCGATTACTGGCCCGCCTGGTCGCGGATGGCCCGGAAGGGTTCGGACAGGTGGTGGGCCTGGACGTTTCGGACGAGATGATCCGGCGTGCGCGGGTCGCGTCCAAGGATTTCGAGAACATCTTGTACGTGTGGGGATCAGCCCAGCAGATTCCCTGGGAAGAGAATTTCTTCGACAAAGTACTCTCGGTCGAATCGTTCTACTACTACGCTGACCAGGAACGCGCCCTGGCCGAACTATTTCGAGTGATGGCTCCGCGCGGGCGTCTGTTCATCCTTATCAATCTATACAAAGACAATCCTTATTCTCTGCAATGGGTAGACAAGCTCAAGGTGCCAGTGCATGTGCGGTCGTCCGCCGAGTATGTTGAGCTTCTGAAGAGTCATGCGTTTGAGAAGGTGGAAGCACACCAGATTCCCGACGACACCCCCACCCCGGATGATTACGTGACGAAGTCTTTCAATAGTTTGGAGGACCTGCGCGCCTTCAAGCGTATGGGAGCGCTGTTACTGATGGCGTCAAAGCCCGACCTAAGGAATCCGGCGCCGGGATACACCATCTATTAGCTGTTTCGGAAGCATTTTCGACGAGGGCGCGGCCTCGGTGGTCTCCGCAAGGTACCTCAACGGTTTATTGTAAGTCATGCCGTATCAGCGCGATAGAAAGACAGCGCTCAGAATACACAAGCTGACCAGCTTTTCCACAGGCATACACAGGACGCTGCATTGCGGTAATTATCCCTTGACACCAAGGAGAACAAATGGCATACTGCTTGCATGAACCGCCGACAGACCATTCCCAAGGAACTTCGTTACACCATTGAGCAATTCCACCGCCGTTTCCCCGATGACAATGCTTGCCTAGAGCAGATCAAGGAGCAACGCTTCCCCGGCGGCATCACCTTCTGCGAAAAATGCGATGCACCGCGCAAGCACTATCGCGTCAAGGGGCGCACGGCCTATGCTTGCACGCAGTGCGGTAGCCACGTTTTTCCACTGGCGGGGACGATCTTCGAGAAGACCAGCACGTCACTGCGTCTCTGGTTCTATGCCATGTACCTCATGGGGTCAACCCGGTGCGGCATCTCCGCAAAGCAAATCCAGCGCGAGACTGGCGTGACCTACAAAACCGCGTGGCGCATGTTCCATCAGATTCGCAAGCTCATGGCGGAAACGGTGAAACTGAGCGGCCCGGTCGAAATGGATGAGATGTACCAAGGCGGACGGCGCAAGAGTGAATCCGGCAGAAAGCTGCGCGGCGATCTCAACAAGTTAAGCTCGGTGTTCGGAATCGTGGAGCGCAAGGGCAGGATCATGGCCCGCGCAACCAGCGATGTTACGCGGACGACCGCAACCGCGTTCGTGAAAGAGTGCGTGCTCCCAGAGAGCATGATCTTCACGGACGAGGCGGCGATCTACACGCAACTGCCGCAAGTCGAAGGCATGGGCTACCAGCATCGGCGCATCAATCACACTGCGAAGGTGTACGTCTCGGGCGACGTTCACACCAATACCATCGAAGGATTCTGGAGCTTGGTGAAGCGTGGGATCGGCGGCGTGTACCACTCGGTCAGCCAGAAATATTTGCAGTCTTACCTCGACGAGTACTCTTTCCGGTATAACCGCCGCGATTCCGGGAACTTGATTTTTTGCGCGATGCTGGAACGGGCTGGCGAGATGGTGTCTCGCAAGCCCGTTTTACAAGAGTAAAAAAGTCCGACTCTGTGAATGGCGGCTGCTCGCTCTGTGTCTTGGCCGACGGTTTGGAGCGAGGAGCCATGAAAGCTAACGCGGGTTGCCGAACTACGCTGCTTCAGAGTGGAGTATGGCAGCGACCCGCACACAAGTCAACGCTTTCAGCGTCAGGCTGGAGTGTGCGCAATGTGGAATTTTTACCGACGGCTGGCGTGGTCTGCACTCGCAGAGTTTTGGGACGCAACCGACAAAGCGATTGCTACTACGGCAGTCATCCTGTTTTTTCTTGGATTACTCAATCACAAATGGGCGGATGCAGTCGTGACTGGATGGGGAGGAGTCTCGCCGTGGTGGTCAATGCTGCCCATAGGAATGTTCGCAGGATACCGTGTTTTGCGTGCTAACTACGAGGCATACGCGACTCTAGAAAGGCACTTGCACGCTGCGGACGAGGCTTTGCGGGCTAGGTACGGCAAACAACAAGTGCACGCCGCTTTGGCTGCGTTCCTGACCGAGGCAGGGCAGTTGAGGCGGCAGACGATAAACACGAAGCAGGAACTGTGGGAATGGAAAGCGAAATACGAGTCATGGATCGCCACAACCACATCGGCGCTCATTGGGTTTGGTCTATCCTCAGAAGCGGCTGTCTTCCGCAACGCCGACTCCTCGGGGCCGAATGTAGAATCCGAGCCGCCCGTGCTTAACAATGTGTTCGATGTGCAAGCATGGGTACCGTATTTGGATCACCGACTACGAAAGCACCAAACTGCCCTAGAGGAGATTCTGAAAAACCTTCCCCGATCCCTGTAGTTATATAATTCATCCATGACCATGAAGCTGATCGGAACGATGGTTCTGTTCAATTGGCTACCCTATGCCCTGCTCGCCCTTGCCTGGAAAGAATGGGCTGCGGCCATGCGTAGGGTGTGGACAGAGCCGTAAGGAATCATGGATGGATACGTCCACTACGTCATCAACTGTCAGAACGGGCACGGTATTCCGATCCCGCGTCCCAGCCAAGCAGGAATAGATGGCAGTCTTCAGGCGACAGCCACGAACCCGAAGCGAGTAGTTCTCGTGTGTCCCGACTGCGGGATTGTGTCCGCTTATTCGGGACAAGATGTTCGCGATTTTCTTGCTCCCACACATGACCCATTTCTAACCGACGAATGTCGCCTCTTTGAAAGAGAAGCTGGATGCGATGGTAGCAACTGCGAAGCTCCAAAAGTGATCCATACAGTAGAGAGTGGCGGCGCGCAAACTTGGAAACCGAAAGCCGCCGCCATACGCTGGAGCTTCGCGGAGAGCGCACGCTGTCCCGACAATCATCAGCTCTACTTCGATGAAAGCCTTCACGTGCGTAAATCGCCCAAGGCGGAACTGTTCTAGCCGACTCCCCCATTTGCTATTAGCATACGCCCCCTGTCGCTGTAGACTGGGAACGGTTGACGAATCATCGATCCCCTGTTCTTCCGCTCTTAGTCGGATGGAAACGCCTGCTCTCGCAAGATTTTCCACCCACTTTTCCACAGCCTCAAATATGATCCTTCCCCGGTGTTTTCGGCCCTGTGATATAGTGCCTTGGTGTCAAGGGATAATAACCCTGCATTGCCTGTCTATCATCCTTCGTGTATATCTGTTCGCGTAGTTAACCCTTAGCTTCTAAGGAGACCCAGCCCCCCATGGATCTTTTCCATCGTCACCCAGAGCACACTGACACGCGTAGTGGCCGAGAGTGCCGTTTCTGTTCAGCTATGGATCCCGAATTCGCCAGTCGCCGTACCATCGACCGGATGGTCGTACATAAGACGGAGGACACTGCTTCGTCGCATCTCACCGAGGATGGCTACGTAAGACACCGGATTGCGGAGTTGATGAAGAAGCGCGCCGTGACGTTCGCCGCGCCTTTACAACGATCAGCCTAGGACGCGTTCTCTGCGCTGGTCGCGTATCTCGCCATCGCCAGTTCCACTATCTCGCCGATCAGTTCGGTGTAGGAACGCCCCGAGGCCTTCGCGGCCATGGCAAATTCCTGCTTGCTCGAAAGCCACGGATTCGGATTGGCCTCGATTACATAGACCTCGCCTTTCGGCGTCAGCCGCATATCGATGCGTCCATAATCACGCAGCTTGACCGCCTGGTACGCAGCCAGGCCAACCTCTTGCAGCCGGGCGGTGGTCTTCTCATCCAGGTCGTCGACGAGATAGGATTTGGTCAGCTTGTGCGCCTGCGTATCCTTTTCGAATTTCACATCGTAGCTGGCAATCTTCGGCGTTCCCTCCGGCAGACGCGACAAATCGAGCTCCACCAGCGGCAGGGACTGCGCTTTTTCATAGCTGCCGAGAACTCCCACATACATCTCGCGGCCTTCAATGTATTCCTCAATCAGCGCCGGCGAATCAAACGTATTCTGGATGTATTCCACCCGCTCCATCAGCTCTTTGACACTGCCCACCACCGACTCAGCGTCGATCCCGATCGACCCGTCCTCCCACATCGGCTTCACAATCAACGGAAAAGATACGTCGTGCGCGTGCTCGATGCGCCCGCGGTACGCTGTCGCAAAGAAAGGCGTCTTGATGCCGTGAAAGGCAAACATTTTCTTGGCCGTCGCTTTGTCCTGCGCCAGAAAATGCGCATGTGGGCCGCCCCCGGTGTAGCGGATCCCCAGTAAATCCATGTAGGCCGCGACGTTCATTTCTTTAGTGTCGTCGCCGGCAAACGCTTCCGTCAGATTGAACACCAGGTCGGCGTCGCACTTCGCCAGCGAAGTCAAGCAGGGTAGCGTGCCATCCAACACTTGATAGAACGGCTCATGCCCAAGTTTCTCCAATGCCTCAAAGATTTCTTCGCGGTCTTCTTTCTCACGCTTGCTCTTGCTCTGCGGTTTCTTCTTTTTCTTCTTCTTTGAGGACACTTTCTCCTCAACCGTTTCGGGCGCGGCTGCTTCGTCTCCCCAAACGTCGTAGAGCACCGCCACCTTCAGCTTAGTGCCGGTCATCTTGGCCTCCAGCTTTTCACGGCTGCACGAACTTTCCTCTGGTCATGTAATTCATGGCCAGCGCTGTGGCATACACCGTGACTTGAATCAAATGTTCCGCTTCGCGCTGTGGATCGGCAAACAACCTGAGGTCGCCGATTCGCTTCTCAATCAATTCCACTAATTTCTTCATCAACGGCCGCTGCGCGCCCGTCCAGTAGGTGACCTTGTCCACCACCACCTTCCGGTGTTGATGCAGAAACTGCTGCGCCGGGGTAGCCCCCTTGCGCCGCTTCGATGCATCAAAAATGTCCCGCAGATCCGTATCCAGGGCCAGATCTCCCAACGCGACTTCTTCACCATTTTGCCGATAGAACTCAGCGACGGTCATCTCCATCTCGTCAACCGTAACATCGGTCACGCCCCGACGCCGGACCGGGTCCGTGTGTCCCAATTCGCGCGCGATGCGGTTCATGTAGCGCAGCTTGGCCAGCGCGCCCCAGCCGCGATAGCGCTTGCGCCATGCCGAACGCGGCGTCAGCCACACCGCAAAGGTTTCGGCGAAATCCTCATCCGGATGCTTCTGCGCATACCAGCCGGCGAGATAGCGCACATAATTTCTCGAAAACGGAACCGGCCGGTAGTTATCGTGATAAGGACGCCGGAACGGTCCAAAAAGTTGCTTCCACTCCGGCGTGCGATGCAGCTTGTAGGCATAGTTAAACGCGTGTCCGGCTTCGTGCCGCAGGTACATCATGATTTCGCGTGCGTCTTCGAGGTCATTCGTTTCTTTTTCCAGCTGCGCCAGCTTGGCATCGGCCAAGTAAAACGGAATGCCGATCACCGGCTCTCCTGACGGACATCCCCACTCGTCGGTGAGGTAGCACGCCGGACGAAACTTCACCAACCCTTTTCGTTCCAGCTCTTTGTACAACTGGTTCACGAACCGCTCCAGAGGGGAGCCTTCAATTTTCAATCCCAGTTCGCGGATGGGTTTGTCCAGAATTTCCTGCGACTCCGGCCGTGATGTGTCGGTTTCTTGCACGCGTTCTCACTGGAAATAAGTACAGAGCGCACCGCGAAAAAGCGGGAGAGGACGGGGCGATCTGCCCCAAGTGTAAACAATAACAAAGTGTGATGACGAATCAGAAGTGACTAAAGGCACCTCTACACCGGCGAATGCTGTCCCTGCACAATCATTTCTTCTGCAATGCGTCGTGCCTCAGGCAGCGTCGCGGCTTCATTGCGAGCAATCTCCGCCGGCAAGTCGCGCTGAATATTCGCCAGTTCCCCATCAAACAATTTCGTCACCAATTGCGGCGTATGCTCCACAACGTTTCCGTCGTCGCCTGCGACTTTGATCTTGTGCCTCACCCGCTGCGCAATCATGAGCCGGTAAATGCGGTCCGTCGCCAGGTCCTCCATGTAACCATCCAGCAGACTTGCACCTTTCCCATTCAGCACGCCGTTGCGATAGCGAATGACAATGCGCACCGCAGCCCGGGTCCCAGCCAGAGTAATCTTGCCCACGCCTTCCGGCACCGGCCGAAGATCAGGATGCACGCTCGGCAACTTCGGCCTCTTTCCGATCTGATTGGGCTCGGGAAACTGCGCTACTGCAATCTCATTCTGGTCTGGATGCCCCGTCCACGCCCCATCCATCAGGCAATTAGCCTCGTTCTTCTTATCTTCTTTAAGTGCTTTCAAGGCGCGATCGTTCAACTCGGCATCGCTGCGGCTGGGGAAAAGCGCGGTCATACCGCCAATCGCCAGTGCCCCATGCTTATGGCAAATCTCCGGCATCAACGTGCGGAAGTTCTGAAAGAATGCGACATCGTGCGGAATGGTGTTGCGGTCCGGCAAGATCCACTTCGGATCTTCGAGCATGAAGTGGATTAGCGACGCCATGTAATCCCAGCGCCCTAGATTCAGCCCCAGGCAATGCTCCCGCAGATTGAAAAGAAACTCCTCCATCTGATACGCCAGCGGATGAGCCTCCACCAGCGCCATGCACTTGATGTAGTTCGCCGGCAAACCCTTCGACTTGGCCAGAATCTGAAACAAGTCGCGCCACCACAAGGCCTCCTCGGCAGACTCACTCTTCGGAATGTACACCGAGAAGTTATGCGGCAATACGGCGGGATCAAGCTGATACCACAGCAGCGCCACATCAAACAAGGACGCCGAAATCAACTCGTTCTTGATCACACCGCCCTGACTGATGTGCAATCCCCGCGGACGCACCCAAGTCACAGTCTTCGAGCGTTGCACCTTTACTTCTCTTTGTCGCTTTTTGTCGTAGTAACCCAGTTCGTATTTGTAAGCCGCGAGGACGGTCTTGATTCCCAGAAGCGTGTGCGACCACTCGTTCGCCATCGAATCTTCCAGATCAAGCATCACACCCGGAGAACCCGAGTTCAGCAACTTCACCGTCAGTTCCGTATCATCGGCTGGCCCGGTCATTTGATTGCGTTGGTCGGCGCACCAGTCTGGCAGTTCAATCCGCCAATCGCTCGTAGTCGCTTGCGACGCTGGTAGGTAATTCGGGGGTTTTCCTTGGAGCGAAGCCTGCAAGACTTGATTACGCATCGCCACCAGCACTTGCTGCCAGGGCGTGAACTGTTTGTGCAATGGCAACAGAAATTGAAAAAATCCCTTAGGCAGGTCGTTCTCGGGATTCAAATCAGCCGGAGCGTCGTTTCCGGATTGCAGAGTTCTTCGTGTTACATCGAGAGCCATGGTTCGACTACTCCTTGCAGCTTGGGTCGGGAAACTATGCCACCCGCTGCATAGTCTCGATGCTACTGCCACAACTACTGACGAGGCAAACCTTGGGAAGTGGTGTGAGCCTCTCCTATTCGCGAGCTGATTTTCTTTGCGCTCTTTGCGAATTAGCTTGCGTCCTTTGCGGTGAAAGGCTGCTAACCGCAAAGTGCGCTAAGGCTTCGCAAAGAGCGCAAAGGCCTGGACCTGACCGCAGATAGGATGTTGGATCAGGAGGATGCCTCGTCTAGCGGGCTGCGATCACGTCATATGGCCGCATCATTTCATTATCTTCATGTTCCAGAATGTGGCAATGCCAGACGTAGCGTCCCGTGAAACCCTCGAACCGCATGATGATTCTCGTGACCATCCCGGGATCGGCCCGCACCGTGTCTTTCCACCCTGCTTCGCCCGGCTCCGGCGGAATCGCCGCGCCCCAGTACCTGAGAACGCCCCGGTTCTGGTACGCAAACGCGTCAAACCGCCGCCGGTCGAGTATCTGGAAACGCACCAAATGCAGATGAATGGGATGCACATCGTCAGTGACATTCATCAGGTTCCAGATTTCCACCGAATTCAAAACCGGATTCTCAGTCACCGGCATGTTCCAGTGGGCATCGTTCAGCAACACGGTCACGGAATCGCCGTGCAGATCGTTGATTTCCCCCAGCCTCAGGTCGCGGCTCTTCACTGCTTCCGACTCCGCAATTTTCGGGACTGGCCTCAGCGTTGCCGGCAACGAACTGGGATCGCTCACTTTGGCACGCGAGACTCGGAACTGCAAGACGGGCTGCGCAAAGTCATTTTTCAGCACAATCTGCTCTCCGGCATGATCGTTGAAATCCAGCACCAGGTCGGCTCGCTCACCCGGAGCCAGCGTAAGCTGCTTCAGTATTACCGGCGCCGGCAACAATCCCTGATCAGTTCCAATTTGCTGAAGCATCTGCCCGTTGACCAGGGCGAGACGAAAGAACCTGCCGTTAGCCGCGTTCAGAACCCGAAAGCGGTATTTCCTCGGCTCCACATCCAAATAAGGCAACAGCTTGCCATTGGCCAGAATGGCATTGCCGCGGAACTCCGACACCCACGGATTCGTTGAATTCTGCGCCACTGGATAGTAAAGCTGCCCATCCAGATCGAACATGCGGTCGCACAGCACCAGCGGAACTTCATACTTGCCCTGTGGCAGATTGAGCGCCTCCTCTACTGGATCGCGCACCACGAAGAGGCCGAACAACCCGGCCAGCACATTGAGCCGGTTAACTCCCAGCGTGTGATCGTGATACCAGAGCAGCGCCGCATCCTGCTGGTTGGGGTAGTGGTAGATCGCGGACTTCCCCGGCACATACCAGTTCTCCGGATATCCATCACTCTCGGGCGGCGTCTTTCCCCCATGTAAATGAATCACGCTGCGCACGGCTGGCTTGTCGGCTTCAGCGCCATGGATACTGTGATCAACGGGCAGAAAATGCTCCCGAGGGAGTTCGTTTGCCCACTCCACCAACATCCCCTTGCCGCTCTCCGTTTCGAGGGTCGGCCCCGGAGACGACGCCCCGAATCCCCACAGCCGGGTGGGCTTCATGTCGCGATGGACCTTGCTCTGAAACTGTCGCATGGCCAGCCGATAGTAGGGAATCTTCAATTTAGGATCGCTGGGACTGGGCCGCAATTCGGTGGAACGGACCAGGGCAGGAATCGGGAGGGCATCGACAAACGCCGCGAGGGTGCTGGGATCCAGCACCGGTCTGACCAGCTTCGGCGGAATGGGATGCATTCCCTGCGGCATCATCGCAGCCGCCGCCGCAATTCCACTTTGTTGAAGGAAACGTCTTCGTGTTATCGACAATTGCCAGCCTTTCTTTGAACCGGCGGCGGCGCAACCGACGCCACCAAACCCACCATACCAAAAACAAGGCACGCGAGCCTGACGCTCGCGTGCCTGTCCTCCTCATCTTCGCTATCACACCCCAACTACGGAATCTGCTCTCCGGTCGAGGGGTTGAGGATCAGGGTTCCATCGCTCCTGATCTGGCTGAAGTTGAACATCTGGCTGATGGAGCTGGCGATGCCGTCAAACGACCCAGCACCGATTCTTTGCCCATTTAGCCAGTTGTCTTCGACGAAACGGATGATCGAAGTCTGGTCCGTTGCCGTGTGGTCAACAGCGTTCTCCAGTGCCCACGGCGAAATCACGATCAGCGGTTGCCGCGGACCGTATCCGCAGCGACCCAGGGCGTGTGGATTGTTCGAGTTGATACCGGGCAACTGCAGGCCACCGGTGCCGCAAGCACCCGGTCCGGTCAGCGCGTCGGCCGTACCGGTGGACTGATTTACGATCGGACTCATCTGGTGGTCATACCAGCCGTCTGAGTCGTCGTATAGAATCACAACCGCCGTGTTGCTCCACGTGGGTTGTTCCTCCAGGAAATTGACGAGCTTGACCACTGCGGTCTGCTCATCCAGGGGATCAGAATATCCCGCGTGTCCATCCTGAATTCCGATATTCTTGATGAAGCTCACTGCCGGGAAATTGCCTGCCTTAACTGCGTTGACAAAATCGTCGATGTCATAGTTGTGGTTAGCCGGGCCATTGTTCCCGATCTCAGCGATGTTTTTCGGGCGGGTATGGCTGGGATTGGCGGTGGAAGCCCAGTACCCGAAGAACGAATGGTGAGGGATGTAATCGCCAGTAGTGCCGGCGAGCCCAGTCGAACTTCGACTGCAGCCCGTGGTCCCGTTGGAGTTCGTGATATTCAGATTAAAGCCGCCCATGAACGATCCCCAACTCACGCCAGCTGCGTTCAACAGGTCGCCGATGTTCTTTCCGCCCAGTTGCACCTGGCTGCTGCCCGAGCAAAGATCGCCGAGTGGGTCGGGGTCGCCGGTCACAGTCAACGATCCCGCTCCGCCATCCACGGTGCCACCGGTTCCGGTAGTCACGCCGTTGGTCTGGCCGGAAACCACATTAATCACGCCGGGTGTCGACGGACCAAAAGTCGTGCTGTAGGAATTGTCATTCATGGCAAAGTGCTGGGCGTAGTTCCAGTACGCGGTTACGGTGTTGCCGTCAAAGTAGCCCAGGTTCAAGCCATTGGTATTGAGAATTCCGCCACCCTGCGGCGGCGGTCCCGCCGCACCCACAAACTCCGGAAACAGATCCATTGCGCCCATATCGAAAGACTGCTGTTCCGCGGTGTAGTCGTGGTTCTGGTCGGCAGTCACTGACTGCGAACGATCCAGACGGAAGGGGTTGGTGGCGCCGGTGCCGTTCGCCGGGTTCAGATTGGGGTTGTTGTTCAGCAACGCGTTGCTGAGACCATTGATCGTCGGAGTTCCTGGGCGGGCATGGAACGCTGGCTCTCCGGCTGGGTTGGTGGCGTTGGGATAGGTGCCAAAATAATGATCAAACGAAACGTTTTCCTGGAAAATCACAACCAGGTGCTGGATGGGTGTTGCCGTCTTCGACGTCGGATTTGAAGCGGCGTAGGCAGGCGCAACACTCGGTCCCAGGGCAATGGTCAATGCGGTTAAAGAGGCCAGCATTTTCCTGGGGGCGGTTGACGCTCTCAGTTTTTCGAACATCATTTTCCTCCGTCCTTCGGTCCGATATGAGGGCTCCATACCACAAGTCATTCAGCCGAGGAAAAGTAAGCCTAGTCTCCCAATGTGTCAGCAGTTTGACCAGATTGTTAAAGCTGGATGAATTGAGGCGCCTAGGCTGTGAGTCTCGGCACCCATGGCCCAATTGAAGAACCCAGGACGCGATTTCTTATTCGACTGGATCGAGGAGCCGAGCACAGCGTACCCTAGGCTGATACCGACGGCGACGGCGCACCTAAGAGCTGAACCAGACCTCGGGGTCCACAGCACGCGCGGTTGAGCCGCTGAAGGTCGCGCCGTAGCTGTGTATCGCGCTTCAGAGCATCCAGGACGCTTTTCAGGATGGCAGCGGCCTGCGGACTGGGCGGCGCGGCTAATCGGTAGTGCATCCACTTGCCCTCTCGCCTGGCCGCGACGAGGCCCGCCCTGCGCAGATAGGCCAGATGCCGGGAAATCTTCGGCTGAGGCGCACCAATAACCTCGGTGAAGTAGCAGACACATATCTCCTGTTCTGCCATCAGGTTGAGGAGTCTCAGGCGAGTCGGGTCACCCAGGGCACGGAATAGTCTGTCCAGCGGCTGACTCTGTTTCATCCCCTCAGTCTAGCAAAATATATTCGCCTTGACGAATGTATAACGCAGTGCTACGGTTAACGTATTCGCAAGTGCGAATATGACAGGAGGAGAATCAAATGCCGACAGAGACAGTGGTTGCTTTGAAAGCACACCTTGCCATCAATGTGAAGAATGTGGCGCTTAGCATCGAGTTCTACCGCAAGCTGTTTGGGATTGACCCCAGCAAAGTTAGAACGGGTTACGCGAAGTTCGATGTGCAGAACCCGCCGCTGAATTTCACGCTTAACGAAACACCATTCAAAGACGCTGGGGCGCTCTCGCACATGGGCATTCAGGTAGCTACGACCGCAGATGTCCTGAGCATCCGCCAAAGATGGGTAGATGCGGGCCTGCTGACTCGTGACGAGATGCAGACCGATTGCTGCTATGCAACGCAGGACAAAACCTGGGTACATGATCCTGATGGCACTGAGTGGGAAGTCTTTGTCGTTCTCAAAGACAACCTGACTGAGATGCAAACAGAACAATCGAGTGCTGCTTGCTGCTCTCCTGGCTGCTGCACGCCCGCGACCCAGGGAGCGGCTTAATGTCCAAGGCAAAAGTCCTCTTTCTCTGCACAGGAAACTCCGCCCGGAGCCAGATGGCGGAAGGCTATTTACGCAATCTCGCAAGTAGCAATTTCGAGCCTCTGAGTGCTGGGATTGAACCAAAAGGCCTGAACCCGCTGGCTGTCGAAGCGATGAAAGAGGTTGGTATAGATATTTCTCGGCAGACATCAAAGGATGTGCGGGAATTTCTTGGGCAGGCGATACCGTATGTCGTTACCGTCTGTGACAACGCCAAACAACGATGCCCGATATTTCCGCGGACATATAAATTTTTGCACTGGAGTCTTGAAGACCCAGCCGAGGCAACCGGTTCCCCCCAAGAGAAGTTGGCGGTGTTCCGCAGGGTGCGGGACGAAATCAGGCAGAGGATTGAACAGGAACTCTTGCAGCCAACTGCGATGGAGAAATGAGTCAGGAACCCACTTCTCTCTACCAGCGCGGCGTTTGCGAAGGCCTAGGGACGAGCCTGCTGGTCGCTGCTGTGGTCGGTTCTGGCATCATGGGTGAGCGCTTGGCTGGGGGCAATACCGCCATTGCGCTCCTCGCGAACACAATTGCTACGGGAGCGGCCTTAGCTGCTTTGATCGTGACCTTCGGATCGTTTTCCGGTGCTCACTTCAATCCTGCGGTAACCCTCGCCATGGCATTGCGCGGCCTACTGCCATGGCGTGAAGTGCCTTTCTACGTGGGCAGCCAATTTGCCGGGGCATTGCTCGGCACGATTCTTGCCCACCTGATGTTTCGGCACGCGTGGTACTCGTTCTCGGTACATGAACGCTCCGGTTTCGCTCAATTGCTCAGTGAGTTTGTTGCGGCATTTGGGCTGGTATGCGTCATCTGGGGCTGCGTAAAAGTGCGCTCCGCATTGGCAACCCCGATCGCAGTTGCCAGTTACATCGTCGCTGCATACTGGTTCACCGCTTCAACGTCGTTCGCAAATCCTGCGGTCACCGTGGCACGCTCCATTACCGATACTTTCTCCGGCATCCGGCCAGCGGATGTTCCCGGCTTCATTTTCGCGCAGATCGCCGGGGCCTCGGCCGCGACGCTGCTATTCGCGTGGCTTGAAAAGGAAGTATTGTCAACCACTCAGGACACTCCTCAATAGCGGTTGAGGGACTCACTCGGGAGGAAGACACGGCCCGCCGTGACACTAACTCGAAGGCTCCGCTACTTTACCAAGCGCCCGCGCTACCGCTTGGATCAACACCGCGCTATCTTTCTCCAGCAGCGTGTCCGACTTCTCCAGGTAGCTTACGGCGCCTTCCTGCAATAGCTTGTCCTTGTTTCGTTCGGAGAGTCCGGTGAGAATAATCACTGGGATGTCCTTCGTAACCGCATCTTGCTTCAGCGCTCGCAGCACTTCGAGTCCCGAGAGCTTGGGTAACATCATATCCAAGAGAATCAGATTGGGAATCGCATCCTGCGCGATCTTCAGAGCCTCTTCCCCATCGGCTGCAGTGAGAACTTCATATCCAGCTTTCTCTAATGCCCGCTCATTCGCCCGTCTCAAGAACCTGCTGTCTTCCACCAGAAGAATTTTCATAATTTGCGTGGGTGGCGGATCTCCGATTCAGTATAGGCTTGAACACAATCAGGATGCCTTATTTCTCGTTCTGTGCGAGAAGTGGGGACCTCACGGCAAGCTAAACGTATACAGCGAACTTCCCGCCGCAATTGCCACATACTCTTTTCCGTCGATCGCAAATGCCATCGGCGCAGCGTAAACTGCCGATCCTGTTTGAAAATGCCATAAAGCCTTACCCGATGCGGCATCCAGGGCTACAAAATTCCCTTCTGAATCGCCGGTGAACACCAGTCCCCCGGCGGTCGAAAGCACTCCCGCCCAACTCGGCGAAGGATATTTGAACTCCCACTTCACCTTGCCGCTGGTAGGATCGATGGCGCGCAACGCGCCCCAAAAAGGCTCGGTATCGTCCGCCGGAAAGTATGCGCTGCCGTAGTAAGCATGCCCGGCTTCGTAGGGTTGGGGAGCAGTGCTGAACATATCGCACTGCTCACGCGCATTCACGTAGAACAGTCCCGTCTGCGAGTCGAAGGTTGGCGACTCCCAATTGGTCACACCGGCCGCCCCCGGGCACACTTTCCGTCCTTCAAGTGTGGGCGAACTCTCTCTGACCGCGACCGGCCGACCGTCGGCATCCTTACTATTGCTCCAAGTCACTTTGCCAAACGGATTCGCCAGGATCAGCTTGCCCGTGGTCCGGTCCAAAAGATAAAAATATCCATTGCGATTGGCTTGAGCGATCCAATGCTTTTCGCCATTGTCAATCATCACTGGAACCTGGGTCGCATCCCAGTCATGCTCATCGTGCCGCGTGAATTGAAAACTCCAGTTCAGTTTTCCGGTGTCGGCGTCAAGAGCCAGCAGCGAATTGCTGTAGAGATTCGCTCCGGCGCGTCCTTCGCCGCGATTCGATGGCGACGGATTCCCCGTAGGCCACAGCAACTCGTTTTTGGCTGCGTCGTATGTGCCCGTGATCCACGCTGGCGCACCCCCAACCTTCCACGAGTCACCCTCCCAAGTCTCGTGCCCCGGTTCACCCGGACTGGGAACCGTGTAGAACCTCCATTTGCGCTCTCCGGTGTCGGCGTCATAAGCGTCGATGAACCCGCGAACTCCATACTCGCCACCGGACACCCCCAGCACCACGAGGTTCTTCACCACCAGTGGCGCCAGCGTGAAACTGTATCCGAGTTTGTAGTCAATCGACGTCACGTCCCATAGCACGCTGCCGGTCTTCGCATCCAGCGCGATCACATGTGCATCCAGCGTCCCCATGAAGACCTTATTCTCCAGAATGGCAACGCCGCGATTGATTCGTCCGCAACACGGCCGTATATCCGCTGGCAGTTGCCGCTGATACAGCCAGATCGGCCGCCCACTGAGGGCGTCCAAAGCAAATGCCCGGTTATCAGGAGCAGTGCCATAAAGAATGCCATCCACCACCAGCGGCGTGGTTTCAAACTTCCCCGTCGCTGCCGTTTGATAGACCCACTTCGCCACCAGCGATCTCACATTTCCTATAGTGATCTGATCGAGCGCGCTGAAGCGGTGCCCAGTGTAGTCCCCGGAATACGTCAGCCAGTTCTGCGGCTCTTTGGCGGAGTTTAACAACCGTGCCGAAGTGACCTGCCCCCACGCGCCGAGCACAAGAAAACTCGCCGCCAGCGAAGCTTGAACCAATCTCTTCATGGCTGGTCTCACTTTCCACCTACACTTTGCAAATAGGCGACGATGTCCTGCAGGTCTTTATCGCTTAGTAGGGCCGCGCCATAAATCGGCATCATGGATGTCCGGCTCTTTTTGATCGAGCGCAGCTTGTCTTTTTCGAATAGGCGAATCTGCTCGCTCGTGTCCATCACTTGCAAGCCGAAATTGTCCTCGTTCATCGTCACGCCCTTAATCTCCTGTCCCTGCGCCGTTACCACTGTTACCGTTTCATATTCCTGCGGAAATTCTTTCGTCGCTTCCAGAAGCCCGGGCGCCAGCCTCCGGCTTGGATTCCGCACCGAATCCACGATCGCATCCGTCGCCCGCGCCATACCCACAGCCGTCAGATCGGGCCCCAACCGGCCGCCCTTCCCTTCCACCATGTGACATCCGGAACAGTTGGCGTCGCCATAAAAAAGCTGCTTACCGTGTAGCGCGTTGCCCGCGGGCTGTGCCGGGGCCTTTAACTGGACACTCCTTATATAGGTGATCACGTCCCACACTTCTTCTTCCGTCATTCCTACGCCTTGACCCGTCGTTCCGTTGGGAGGCATTGCCGTTCCGGGCACGCCCTGATTGATGGTCGTAAACAGCTCAGCGTCAGAATTTCCGTGGCGTTTCTGTGTGCGCGTCAGATCAGGCCCTCGTCCGCCTCCCCGCGCCCCCAAACCGTGGCAGAACGCGCAATTGATGCGGAAATGAAATTCCCCCCGCTTGGCCGCCTCGGCATTTCCTGCAAACGGATTGTGATCCTGCGCCAAAACCGTTCCCGCGCCCAACAAACAAACCAATGCTGCGGCGCGAATCAAGACCGGAGCGGGCAAGGAATGTACCTTCAAATCTGCGAGCGTTTTCGTGGGCGAATTCACTTTTGTACCTTCCACCGTTAGTATGGGCCAGTTCATCCCTCCCCAAAATCCCGGTACCTTCTGAGTACATCCTGCTGCGAAACCACTCCTTCCAGTTTGCGGAAGTCGGCGCGGCTCACCACCGGAACCAGCGGGAAGCGATCAACGTACCGCAGCGCCGTATCCAGAGAATGGTCCGGATGCAAGTACGAAATCTGACGCGTCGTAAAAAGCGAATTCAGGCTAAGCTCGCCCTTGCCCTCAGCCGCCATTCGCCTAAGTTCTTCCTTGCTCACGCTGCTCCAACCCGTAGGGCTCAGCCGGACCAGCAAAATGTCGGACGACGATTTGTCTGCCTGCGAAAGCACGCTCGCGACCGCCTCATCGCCTTCCAATACCGGATCTTCCATTGGCCGCATCGCGTCCTCCACTTTCAGGATGCCTTCTTCTCTTTGTTCTTCCATGGAAGGCAAATCCAAACCATCCTGGCGCGTGAGCACATCAAAAATCGCTACCGGCTGCAGCCCGCGCGAAATCACATAGGCCAGCGTGTTGGCCACGATCACGGGCACAATGATCGAGTAGTTTCCGCTGACTTCGAGAACCATGAATACCGACGTCATGGGAGCCCGCAGAAACCCCGCAAACAAGACCCCCATGCCTACGAGGGCATACGTGCCGGGTGACCCAGTCAGATGCGGCAGAACCACATGCTCCGCTCCACCCACCGCCGCCCCCAGCATGGCACCAATAAACAACGTGGGAGCAAACATGCCTCCCGGAGTTCCACTGATGAACGAAAGCAGGGTTGCGACGATCTTCAATGTGGCGAGGATGGCCAGCATTTGCCAGGTGAACTGACCGTGCATGGCCTCATCGATGTACTCATAGCCCGCTCCCATAACCTGCGGCGCGCCCAGCACAGCAATGAGGCCGATAAGCAAACCCGCCAACGCGGGTTGAAAATATTGCGTCCATCGCGGCAGTGCTTTGCAGCGCGGACGCAAAGTCTCGATTCCACTCGAGAACGCGACCGAGGCCAAACCTCCTGCCACGCCAAGGATGGAATACGCGATCAATTCTGATGGCCGTTCGAGCTGCACCGCGGGAATCCGGAAGAGAGACTCCGAGCCCAGAAACCACCGCATCACCACCACGCTCGATACCGCCGAAAGCACCACCGACCCCAGAATGCCTGCCGTCCAACGCCCGATGACTTCTTCGATCACAAACAGCACCGCCGAAATCGGCGCATTGAAGGCCGCTGCCAATCCAGCTGCCGCCCCCACCGGGGCAATCAGCCGCATGCGATCACGGGACAACCGCATCCACCTTCCCAGCGCCGAAGCCAGGCTGGCGCCAATTTGCAAAGACGGATCCTCGGGGCCAAGCGAGTGTCCCGACCCAATCGCCAATGCCGCCGTGATGAACTTGCCGATGGCGGTCCGTAGTGGAATGTAACCGTTATATATGTACAGCGCCGCCTTGGTTTGATTGACTCCGCTTCCGCGCGCCCCTGGAAACGCATGAATGACCAGCACGGCAATGACCAGTCCTGCGAGGCTGGGGGCCAGCAACAGACGCATCGTCGAAGGCGTGGCTCCCGATCCCACGAAATAGATACGGCACCAGTCAATAGCGAAGCGGAAGCAAACGACTGCGAGTCCTGAAAAAACTCCAATAAACACCGACAGAATCAGAAAGAAGGTCTCTTCCCGGAAAATGGCTCGCAGCAGAGATCCTGGAGACCGCCCTGGGAGCGAAGCCACCGCCTCGGCTTGCACTACATTAGCTCCTGAGTTCAGCTCGCTCTCCAAGTCAATTCCCTTCGTGCAGCTTGGCGATCAGGAGCAGGGCCAGATCCGTTCCCGTCGGGGTTCCACAAACCGCGCTAGTTTGCCGTTCGACACTGAAAACCAGGTCCATGACTTCTTCCACCAGATCGGGGTTTCGTCGGAGACTTCGCTCATTGATTTGGCCCTTCATCTTTGCCCACTTCTCGCTCAGGCTCGGCTGCCCGCCTGCTGACGGGCCTGTCCCCGTCGAGTTGCTCCCAACCGGGCAGTCTTTAAGACGCTGCCCCGCACTGGCAAAGGCTTCAATAACGATCTGGTTGCGCTGCGCCACCGAAATCTTCCGCTGGAACGGATCCATTTGAAGTACCAGTTCCGTGGTTTTGAGCCGGGCCGAGCTCTGTGCATCACTGGGATTGGCGGATACCGCGCCTTCCAGATATTTTTGGGCCAGCGGATAGCGGCCAAGCTCGAACGCAGCCCACCCGGCTCCTGCCAGTGCATCCGGGTTGCTGCGGTCTGACTTCAGGCTAAAGTGGTACTCGGCGAGTGCATGTTCATAGTCCTGGGTCCGCAGAAACAGATCGCCGGCAAGTGCGTGTTGTGATGGGTCGCCATCCAAATTGGCCGCCAGCGCAATCAATTCTGACTGCGCTTCCGTCTTGGCATTGATACTGAGCAGGAATTTGATCAGTTCCAACCGGGCCTCACTGCGTTGCACTTCTTGATCGCCGGGCCATGTCGCATAGATGGCATTGTGGTAGTAACGAAGCGCTTGGTCGGTTTGTCCCTTTTGGGCCGCGCTGCGCGCCAGTTCCAGATTCACCAGCCCATTCTCGGGCTCCCGTTCCCAAAGATTGATTAAGTAAGCATCAGCCTCATTGGTCCGCTTCGCCCCGATCAAGGCTTGGGCCAAATTGAGCTGGTAATCGTAATTGTCCCGCGAGTAAAGCAGCGCCGTGCGGAATTCGCTGACGGCGCGGTCGAAGCGCTGGGCCTTCAAGTCCGCGACCCCACGCGCGAACCAGCGGTTCCCGAGAGCTTCTTGCTGCGCATGGTAAACCCGCGACAAGCCGCTGACGGCTATGAAGAAAACCACCGCGAGCACTAGGAGCAGCACCAGGCTGACCGGCTTTCGCCCCACATAGCGCCCGCGATCTGGCTCATTTTCACTCGCGGCCAGTGTGCCTCCTGGCGATCTTTCCGTAACCATCTTTATTGATGATACTGCGAACCGGAAGCAGAAATCTCTTGAGTCACCGCGTCCCTGGTTTTCAAAAGGTGGGAACCAGATGTAGACTCGTCCTCTGGGGAGCATCCCGCTTCTGGAAGGTTGCTATGAAAAATCCTCCGCGCGTGGCCGCTTTGTTGCTGATTTTTTGTCCGCTCTTCATCCTGGCCCAGAATCCGTCGGCCCAACCACCCGCTGCGGCTCCAAACTCGATCCTGAATCTCTACGATGCTTTCGGCTACCAGAAGCGAGGCACGGTTCTCGACTGGGGCTTTTCTGCGTTAATCCGCTACAACGGCAAAATTATTCTCTTCGATACCGGAAACAACGCCGATGGTTTCGAGCACAACGTCAAGGCCCTGGGCGTGGATCTGACACAGGTTGATCTGGCCGTGCTGTCGCACCGCCACACCGACCACATCTCGGGCTTCGACTATATGTTGAAAGTTAAGCCTGCGGTGAAGGCGTATTTGCCCGCAGATCCCGCGTTGGGCGCACCCTCTCACCTTACCTTTTCCAGGGACACCAAGGAGTCGCTGGCCGGTCTTCCGCCCGAGCAGTTGTATTTCGGCGGACGCGTCAATTCCATCGATTACAAACCTGGCGACCGCTTTCACGGCGCCAACACTGAGTTCGTGCCCGCCAGCCGTGAGATCGCTCCCGGCATCTACCTCATTGTCACTCGATCGGTCATGATGGGAGACTTCAGCGCCTACCCTCCCAGCGAACCCGGTCATCCCGACCTCGCCGGCTTCCCCGAGATATCGCTGGCCCTCAAGACGGAGAAGGGCATTGTGCTGATCACGGGCTGTTCACACAGCAAGGTTGAAGAAATCGTCCGTGCCGCCAAACAGTTTACTGGCGGCAACATCGAACTCGTTGAAGGCGGATTCCACCTGTTTCCCTACGACGCCACCTACATCACCAATATCGCCCATCTAATGAAAGACGGTCTCGGCGTGCGCCGAGTCGCTCCCGCACATTGCACCGGCAATCTGGCTTTCAAGATTCTCCGCGATCTCTACGGTGAGAACTATGACTATGCTGGCGTGGAATCCGAGGTCTTTTTCTCGCATTGATTCTCGGCCTTCCGGGTGGACCGTCCCGCAATGTATGGTACAGTCTCCATTACGCCACACCCATAGCTTGCTCGACCGCACGGCGCGCATAATTACTGCGCATGGTTTAAGTATGCGAACACGGTTCCCGCACGACATATGAGCCCCGGTCAAAACCCAGCCCAGCGCCTGCGCACTGCCTTCCGGCTGATTGTCTTGATTTCTACCGCGTTACAGGGCTGCGCCCATTTCCTTGCTCTGCGCTTATGGGGCAAACTGTCGACTCTCGAGCGCGCCCAGTGGCTGCACCATTGGTGCGCGAAGGCGCTCCATCGTCTGGGGATTGAGCTTAAGCTCCAGGGTGCATTCCCTTCGCGTGGCCTGCTGGTGGCGAATCATCTCGGCTACCTCGATATTCTCGTTCTCAGCGCCATGCACCCCTGCGTATTCGTGTCCAAACAGGAAGTCCGCTCCTGGCCGCTCTTCGGGCTGATGGCGAAGCTCTCAGGGACCGTGTTCGTAGATCGGGCCCGCACCTCGGCCGCTCATACCGCCAACACGGAGATGTCACAAGCACTCTCGCAGGGCGCGGTTGTGGTGTTGTTTCCCGAAGGCACCAGTTCCGATGGCAGCAAGGTGCTGCCATTTCGTCCTGCGCTGTTCGACGCCGCCACCAAGGCCGGCGCCAACGTCGTCTCTGCCCACATTAGCTATGACGTCGCCGACGGCTCGGCCGCCAGCGACATCTGCTACTGGGGCGCGATGTCTTTCTTCCCGCACTTGTTGAGATTGCTTTCGCGGCACCAGATTCGTGCCCAGGTGCGCTTCGCCGAGGAAACCAGAAAGTTCGCCGACCGTAAACTGGCCGCACGCATCACCTATGAAACGGTAGCATCGCTGGCTCAGACGCCAGCGCGGCGTGCGACTGCTACCCACGCCCTGCAGCGCTCATAACCTATCGCTCTGAATGCTCTAACGCGACAGACCTACTCTTCATCCAGATATTCGCCGGGTACGTCGTCCTCCGGCACTTCATGAGTATGGACTTCCCTCTCATCGAAGTCTCCGGCGTCTTCAACACCCTTTACTGCATCGGCTTCGAACGCGTTCCCTTCTTCCAGTAACTCGTCCACACTCTCCGAATCCGCGCTCTCTACGTTAGACAATCCCTGCAAATCTCCCGATTCCCCACCGAAGCGCGATTCCGGTTGGCCAATTGAGAATGGCGCTTCACTCGCCCGCCCGCGTCTTTTCGGAGCAGGCTTCTTGGCTACGGCTTTTTTCTTCGCAGCCAGCTTTTTCGGAGCAGGCTTCTTCTTCGCCAACTTTTTGGGACTCTTGACCTTCTTCGTCGCCTTCTTGAGTGAAGGTTTCTTCGACTTCGCAGGCCGCTTCTTGGTCTTCTTCTTGTTAGCCATTTGCGCAGTCTAGCATCGCCACCGGCGTGCCGCAATCGGCGCGCATCTCGGTTACGCTTCCTCCGCAGAGGCGTAGATCAGGTGATGCACCTCTGGATCCTTGGCGACATAGCTGGATACACGATCTTCCACTTCGCAGTCCGCTTTTGTCTGCCGCTCGTGCTGCCGCAGATGTTCCGCCCAGGAATGCACCAGAAATGTCTCAACGTAGCGATCCGCCGCCTCCATATCACGATAGACGCCCCACCGGTATGCGCCATCGCGAAGCCTTATACGTCCGTATTCATGGACCGCTTTCACGAACTCCGCCGTTTTTCCACGGGTGACAACATATTCCACCGTAACCAGCACCGGCCCCTGCCGCAACTCAGATCCAACTTCTTCGACCACCGACGGCATCCGCCAGTGGTTCCACGGACTCAGATCCGCGGTCGAATCAGGAAGTTTAGCGACCAGCGCGAGCACTGCCGTCCCCATTGTCCCAACTCCCGCGTAGACCAGTGCCGCGCGGACGCCTGCTCGTTGAGCAACCGCACCCCAAGCCGCGCTACCCAGAGCAAAGCTGCCCTGATAAACCAGTATGAAGACCGCCAGCACCCGGGATCGCACCCAATCCGGCGCCAGGTTCTGCACCAAAGCGCTAATCAACGAAATAAATGTGATCCAGGCCCCTCCGCCCACGAGCATAACGGGGGCGAGCGTGCTCAGCCGGTGTAAACCCCCGACCGCCGCCGTTGCCACGCCCAAAATCACAACACCTGTTGACACTACCACTTCCGTCGACCATCGGGCGCGCGCCGCCTGCAGCATCAGAGCACCAGCCACGGCTCCGGCCCCAAAACATCCCAGCAGGAGTCCATAGCCGATGGCGCTTTGGTTAATGCTCCGCGCGATCGTGGGCAATAAAGCAAAGATAGCGCTGGTAAAGAACATCATAATGCCGGTCCGCACCACCACGCCGAGAATTGCTGGTGAGTGTCGGACATAGCGCAGGGCAGCAACGGTGGCTCCAATAAGGGTTTCGGGCGGTGCGGCCCGTTTGCGGACCGGCCTCTTCCATCGCGCCACCACCAGGATCACTCCGAAGAACGACACCAGGTTGACGGCAAATGCCGCTGCAACACCCGCCGCCGCAATGACCACGCCCGCAAGCGCCGGCCCGACCGCCCGCGCCAGATTGAATTCGATTCCGTTGAGTGCCGATGCGGCCTCAAGGTCGTTCTTGGATACCAATTCAGGCAGAATAGCGCGCCAGGTCGGAGTTTCAAACGCATCCCCAGCCGAAATCGTAAACGTCAGCACCAGCAGCAGCCAGGGCGACATGAATCCAGCAACGGTTAGGATTACCAGAAGTAGCGTCGCACCCACCATCCACGATTCAGTGAAAAGAATCAGCTTACGGCGATCGACGATGTCACCGGCTGAACCCGCGGGAAGGGCCAGCAGAAAATACGGCAGTGACGAAGCAGTTTGCGTCAGCGCGACATAAATCGGTCCCGCGCCGAGTGAGATCATCAACCATGCAGCGCCCACACTCTGCATGAAGGTTCCAATATCGGATACAACATCTGCCACCAGCAGATTGCGAAAGATGGGCACATGCAGTGGTCGCAAGAGACTCATTGCGGCGGTCGCCTTCACGCTCTTGGCAGCAGTATCAGTCAATGGCCCGTGTCCACTGTCTTACCGTAATCGTTTGGGAGATTGAGGAGACTATTCTAGCGCCCATGCTGGGGCCGGGTACCGGCGATTTCAGCCGATAGACCGAGCGAAGCTTAACGAACGCTCGCAGGCTCTGCCGTCGGTTCCGTCTTCTTGGCTGAGAACGAAGTCAGCAGAGTCTTGAGAATCACGTACAGCACTGGAATGAAGAACAGGTTCAGCACGGTAGAGAACAGCATGCCACCGACAATCGCCGTCCCTACCGAGTGCCGTCCCAGCTTGCCAGCGCCGGTTGCGAAGTAAAGCGGCAGCACACCAAACACGAATGCAAACGATGTCATCAGGATCGGGCGCAACCGCAATTCCGCCGCTTCAATCGCTGCGTTGATGATGGTGCGACCCTGCTTCAGCAGCTGCTCCGCGAATTCGACGATCAGAATCGAGTTCTTCGCCGAAAGGCCGATCAACATGACCAGACCGATTTGCACGTAAACATCGTTCACCAGCCCACGCATCTGGATGAAGAGTAGTGCTCCTAGCACCGCCATGGGAACCGCGAGCAGAATGATGAATGGCAGCGCGAAACTCTCGTACTGCGCGGACAACGTCAGATACACCACAAGAATACCCAGTCCAAAGATGATGATTGCCTTGCCGCCGGCTTCAACTTCCTCGAGCGCCAAGCCTGTCCACTGGAACGTCATGCCCTGCAACATGTTCTGCTTCGCCAGATCTTCCATCGCCTGTAGGCCCTGACTCGAACTGTATCCCGGAGCCGCCGCCCCATCGATTTCCGCCGAGCGGAACAGATTGTAGTGATTGATGACCTGCGGCCCCGAAGTTTCCTTCAAACTGACAAGATTTCCCAGCGGCACTAAACCGTTGGCACTGGAACGAACATAGTAGTTCCGTAAGTCCGCAGCGTTCATGCGGAACGGCTGATCGGCCTGCACGTAAACCCGGTAGGAACGATTATTGAAATCGAAATCATTGACGTATTGCGAACCCATGTAAACCCCGAGCGCCTGCGAGACCTGGTCGATCGGCACTCCGATGGCCTTCGCCTTCTCGCGATCGATCGTCACCAACTGCTGCGGATCATTCGCCGTAAAACTGGTGAACAGTCCTACCAGGTCCTTCCGTTGCCGACTATTAGCAACGATCTTATGTGCAACCGTGTCGATATCCTGCAGTGTATTGCGGCCCAGGTCCTGCAATTCAAACTGGAACCCGCCGAAGCTTCCAATGCCGCTGATGGCCGGCGGTTCGAACGCCACCACGATTCCGCCCGGGATACCGAAAAGTTTCGGCGAGACCCTCGCCACAATGTCACTCGCGGCATGGCCCTTGCCTTTGCGATCATCGATAGGCTTCAGCGGCGCGAATACAAGTCCGTAGTTCGACGAACTCCCTCCCGACAGAGAGAATCCCGGCACGGAGAAAGTACCGAATACATCGGGGTCGGCTAGCAGAATCTTTTCCGCTTGCGAAGCGATGTCGGTCGTATAAGATAGCGACGCTCCTTGCGGCGCTTGCACCACCACAATGAAGTAATTCTGGTCCTCCTGCGGCACAAAGCCGGTAGGCACGTGAACATACATGTAAGCCGTCGCACCAAGTCCGGCCAGGAACAGCACGATCATTACGTAACGATAATTCAACACCTTGCAAATGGCCTTGCCGTAGCCAGTTCCCAAAGCATGGATTGCCGCATCAACCCCATGTGCGAATTTGCGATACGCCTTCGAGACCCATCCGATATGTGTCCAGTCGAAGACCGAATACTTGTGCTCCTCACCCCGCAACAGAATGGCCGCCAGCGCCGGCGACAGCGTAAGCGCGTTGAACAGCGAGATGGCAATTGAAAATGCGATGGTCAGGGAGAATTGCCGGTAGAGAATTCCGGTCGTCCCTGGAAAGAACGATACCGGGACAAACACCGAAATCAGCACCAGCGATGTTGCCACCACCGCGCTCGCAACCTCCGCCATGGCGGCGGACGTTGCTGCATGCAGGTCGGTCTCGCCCTGATTGATGTGCCGTTGCACGTTTTCAATGACCACAATCGCGTCATCGACCACCAGGCCGGTCGCCAGAGTGATGCCGAAGAGTGTCAACGAATTGACTGAGAAATCGAAAATCTTGATGAAAGCAAAAGTGCCAATCAAAGAAACCGGAATCGTAACCGCGGGAATAATGGTGGCACGCCAGTCCAGCAGGAAAAGGAAAATAACGATGATGACGATGAGAATGGCTTCTTCCAGCGTGGTAACGACTTCCTTGACCGAGTCCCCCACCACCGTCGTCGTATCGAATGCGATCACGTACTTGATTCCCGGAGGAAATGACTTCGACAGCTCCTCTAGTTCCGCCTTGGCGGCTTTGTCCACCGCCAGCGCGTTGGCATTCGAGAGTTGCTGGACTCCCACGCCGATCGCCTGGTGCCCGCTGTACAAAAGATTAGTGTCGTAGTTTTCCGCGCCGACTTCGGCCCGTCCTACGTCCTTCAGCTGGACGATCCCACTGCTCGTGTTCTTGAGGATGATGCTCTCGAATTCCCTCGGCTCCGACAGACGGCCGACCACGCGCAGCGTCACCTGAAAACTCTGCTTCGGATCCGCGGGCGGACGCCCCAACTGCCCGGCGGGAATTTCGACGTTCTGCTCTTGTAACGCCGACACTACATCAGCCGCCGTCAACTGGCGGGCGGCCAACTTCGTCGGATCAAGCCAGATTCGCATCGCATACTTGCGCTCGCCGAAGATCACGACATCGCCGACACCGGGAATGCGCTTCAGCGCGTCCTTAACATAGACGTCCAGGTAGTTGGAGATGTACTGGTTCGAAAGGCTGCCGTCTGGCGAGTAGAACCCTGCGGCAAAAACGAAGTTGGGGTTCGCTTTGGTGATGGTGACGCCGGTATTTTTGATTTCCTGCGGCAGGCGGCCTTGCGCCGTCGCTACCCGGTTCTGCACATCGACCGCCGCAATATTCAGGTCATACCCGGTGCGGAAGGTTACATTAATGTTGCTGGTGCCATCATTCGAACTGGTCGATGTAATGTAGTGCATACCCTCGACCCCATTGATCTGCTGCTCCAGCGGAATAGTGACCGCGGACTCGACCACTTGCGCGTTCGCGCCCACATAGTTGCTGCTGACCGTAACCTGTGGCGGCGACAGATTGGGGTAGAGCGAGATCGGCAGGCTGGGAATGCAGACTGCGCCTGCAAGAATAATCAGCAGGGCGCACACTGTGGCAAAAATCGGGCGCTTAATGAAAAAATCAACCAAACCTGCACTCCCCTTTTGGCCGCGACCGCAACGCGGCCCGTCCAAGCTTCTGAAAAATGTTGGCTAGCTGATCGGCTGTACCGGCGCGCCGTCAATAAGAAATTGGATGCCGGAGATGATGACCTTTTCGCCAGGCTTCAGTCCATCGGTCACAGCATAGTCGTTCCCAATCGTATCGCCCAGCGTGACCGCGCGCTGCTTGGCAATGGTGCCGTTCTCCGCCTGGGTCGCGACGTATACGAACGACTGCCCCCCGATGCGGGTCACTGCCAGCACCGGAATCGTCGGCGTAGGCACAGTGCTCCACACCACTCGTGCCTTTACCAGTTGGGCGTTACGGAACTGATCCAGCGATCCGTGGATCGGTGCCTTCACCAGGATGCCCTGGATTCCGTTATCCACTTGCTGCGATATGAAGTCGATTTTCGTGCTCTCAATCAATTCCCCACTGCTGGTGACAATCTGCACCGGAAGGCCCATGCGGATACTTGCCGCCTTTTCCGTCGGAATGTAGATGTAAGCCTCCAGGTCGGCATTCTCATCGACGGTGGTCAAAAGCGTCTGTGGCGACACGTAGTCGCCGATGTGAACCGGAATGTCTCCCACGATTCCATCAAACGGCGCAGTCAGGTTGTAATATGCCAACTCTCGTTGCTGAGTGACCAGCCCAGCTGTCGAAGCTTCCCAATCTGCCTTGGCGTTCTCAAACGCCTGCACCGCCAGTTGGTAGTCTTGCTTGCTGCTCACACCGCCCTCGTAAAGCTGGCGCTGCCGCTCGACCTCAATTCGGTTGTAGTCGTAGGTCGCTTTCTTCTGCGCTTCGGTACTGCGTTGCTGGTCCACGGTCGCCTGCTGTTTCAGTGGATCGATAGTCATCAGCACCTGGCCGGCGTGCACATGATCGCCCGACTTCACCAGAATCCGGGTCAGCGAACCATCCACTTGCGGCTGGATGCTGGCCGAGCGCCGCGACTTGATCGTCGATACATACTCGTCCTGCCGCGGCACTGGCGCCAAACTAATGGTTTGGGTCTTGACCGGCAACGGCTGCTGGGCTGGCGGCTTGGCTTGGGTATCACTGCATCCAGAACTCATCAGAATCCCGAAAGCCAATGGAACGATTGCGAGTTTCGTCAGATTAACCATCCCCCAATATCCTTTAATTGTCGTTTACAGATGCCAGAGGCGCATCGAAGGATTCAGTATGTGCCACCAGGCATAGGAAATGCTTGGCTGGGCCTTTGGCCAGGTGCCCATACAAGCTCAGCCGCGGGGCAAGTCCCATGGTAGCTCGCTCCCGCCTCATCAATTGGCGCACCCAGTGCCGCGAGAGCTCTTGCAAACATGCTACAATCCCGCACGCGATTCCACACCGAGGATGACGTGCGTTTACATTGTAGCGTTCGGTCTGTAACTTTTCTTTTTCTGCTGCTCGCTTCTGCTGTTTCTAACCTCGCCGCTCAAGCTATCCGCCTGCATATCGATCTCACCGACGCTCCCCGGAACATTTATCACGCGCGTCTGACCGTTCCCGTTAAGCCAGGCGAAATGACTCTGGTCTTCCCCAAGTGGATTCCCGGTAATCATCGCCCTAGCGGGCCGATCGCGGGTCTCACCGGAATTCGCATGGAAGCTGCCGGACTGGCGTTATCCTGGCAACGTGATCCCATAGACACTTATGCCTTTCACATTACCGTCCCCGCCGGCGTGGGGGAAATTCAGATTTCGCTCGACGCCATCACTTCCAACGACAGCGCTGGCGGCGGCGGGCCGGCAGCTTCCAGCAATATCCTCGACTTGAACTGGAACGCCGTCGTTCTTTATCCGCAAGGCGCAAAATCGGACGCGGTCGAGTTCGCGCCCTCCGTCACTCTGCCTCCCGGATGGAAATTTGGCACTGCACTAAACGTGAGTAGCACCGCCGGCGACCTGGTTGAGTTTGCCCCGGTATCTCTGACGACCCTGGTGGATTCCCCGCTCATCGCCGGAGTTCATTATCGCCGCATCGAATTGACCAAACCTGGAGAAATGCCGGTCCACGTCATGGACATAGTTGCCGACAGTGAAGGCGATCTGGCGATGAAACCGGAAGACGTGGCGGCCTATCAGAAACTTGTCGCCGAGACCGGAGCACTCTTCGGCGCGCGCCACTATCGCCAGTATCATTTTCTCTATACGCTCAGCGAGCAGGTCGGCAACCACGGCCTCGAGCATCACGAATCCAATGACAGCGTCGCCAACGAACGCACCTTGCTCGATCCCGATCTGCGCCTGATATTCGCCGATCTGCTGCCCCACGAGTTTGTCCACTCCTGGAATGGTAAATACCGGCGGCCCGCCGGGCTCGCGACTCCGAATTACCAGGAGCCCATGATCGGCGATTTGCTTTGGGTCTATGAAGGCCTCACGAATTATCTCGGCAACCTGCTGGCAGCGCGCACTGGATTGCGGACTCCCGAGCAATATCGCGAAGCTCTCGCCGCAACCGCAGCCAACATGGACCATCGCCCCGGCCGTACCTGGCGGTCCGTGGAAGACACAACGCGTTCGGTGCAGGCACTCCGGCTTCTGGGGCCACAGTGGTCAAGCTGGCGCAGGAGCCTCGACTACTATCCGGAGGGAGAACTCATCTGGCTGGAAGTGGACGCAATCATTCGCCAGCAGACCCACGGTCAGCGTTCTCTGAATGATTTCTGCCGCCAATTTCATGGTGGCGAGAGCGGTCCGCCCAAAGTTGTTCCATACACCTTCGACGATGTCGTCCGCGGGCTAAACCAGGTTGCGCCTTACGACTGGGCTGCTCTGCTTAAGCAGCGGGTCAACTCCACCAGTGATCACGCTCCCCTCCGTGGCATCGAGCTCGGCGGCTGGAAGCTGGTGTACAACGACAAGCCAAATTCCCTTATCGAAGTGATTGAAAAACTGCTCAAGTTCTCCGACTTCTCCGACTCGCTTGGATTTACTGTTGAAGAGGACGGCAAACTCGGCGATGTCATCGTCGGCTCACCCGCCTATCAGGCCGGCATCGGTCCGGGCATGAAATTGATCGCCGTCAACGGCCGGAAGTGGTCATCACATGTCCTGTATGACGCACTGCATGATGCGCAAGGAACGGACATTCCGATCGATCTATTGGTGGAGAACGCTCAATTCTTCAAGACTTATTCGATTCCTTATCACGAGGGTGACAAGAACCCACACCTGGAGCCGGTTTCAGGCCAGCCCGACATCCTTAGTGAGATACTGAAGCCCCTTACGCACTGACGCCACCAACTCGAGAACACAGAGTTAGCTAATTCCTGGAACCGCCATTGTCCTCGTCCTTTCGCCCAAACTCCACTCCAAAACGAGGTTCTGACTTCGTGCCGGTAATTGCGACCGGAATTTCCGTCCCCGCGCCATGCTTGCTGAACAATGGGTCAACCGGTTTCAGCAGTAGCGACTTCCATCCCGTAACCATCTGCGAAAGTTTCGCGTCCATGCGCGCTTTGCCATGAAAATCAAATTGCTCTCCATCCAGGCTGTAGGTGCCCGTCAGAATCACTTGTGTGCCGGGAATCTGGAACTGCAACTGTGAAAACGAAATCAGCCCATCGCTAAGATTGAATGTGCCCGTCAAGTCGGAGGGGACGATGTCCGCAATATTGTCATGAGCAAGCTTGGGCTTGCCCTGGCTTCTCATGCTCAACGCATCGACCTTGCTCTGGATCTTGTCGTTTGTGAAATGTGCTCCCAAAACCTCAAAGTTTCCCGTTAACTTCAAACGATTGGCGACATCGGGATCTCCGGGCGGCAAATCAAAGTGCGTCTTCAATCGCACCCCGCCTGTCATGATCGGGGGATCAGTTCGTATCGCCAACCTCAGTAGGTCTTCAATCTTCCCTTTCTCAATCACTACGTCGAGTTCCACATGATGGCCTCTGGGCTCCTTCGTCCGCACGACTGAGCCGTTCGCTGTCAGCCACGAATCGAGAATTCTCGCTGTTACTGGCTGCAGGTAGGTGTCTCCATTGGTTCCATCCACAATGGCGTGGAAGCCCGTATGCAGCGGCACCGGGCGTCCGCTGATCGCGATACGAAAATCCGGAGTGTCGGTCTCTCCATCCACAACAATCTTGTCGAGCACACCTGCATATTTTCCAGTCGAGGAAAGAATTCCACCAATGCCCTTGATCGTGCCCAGATCCGCATGGGTGAACGAATAGCTCCCGCTCACGGGAGTGTCGCGAGGGCGGTCTGCCTGCCATGGTCCAAACGATCCACTGGAAAGAATATTTCCCACCGGCTTAGGATTGGTTAGGTTCGCATCGAAATGCATCGGGGCGCCGGGACCAATGCTGGTCATTTTCAGGTCCTCGATGTCAAACTCCAGCGGCAGCTTGCCCGGCCTCAGCGTATTGACGATAAGTTCTGCCCGGTCACAGATAAGCCGGTCCACAACGATCTCTATCTTTCCACCGTTGGGCGACATCTTCTTCATCTCGTCGCGATGTTCACTGGGCGGCAAATTCAACTGCAATCCTTTTATATACACCGTGTCCACATGCATGGGCGATCGCAGAAGATCCAGAATCCCCGTGCGGAACCAGAATTCTGCAACCCCGATAATCGGCTGCACTCCGGCCTCGTGATTGTTGGGGTCGGTGTCGCCGAAGATCCTGAGCCCTTCGCCTGAAACCTGTAACCCCTTCAGCAGCGACACATGAAACGCGTCAAGCTCAACTTTGCTTTTGAACCTGGTAGACAGAGTCTCAACCACGCGAGCGCGCAGGATCGGTTCGGCGCGGGAGACGAACACACTTCCCACAATCATTACAACCACAATGACCGCCAGTGCAATTCCGGCAATCCACCACCAAAAACCGACCCGTGCCTTAGGCCGAGCCAGGTTTTGTTCGTTTTCTGCCATGAAGAACTATCTTAACTGACATAATTTGCTGCCGAACGTTGGTGAAGGCTAGGGTTTCGGCAGGACGATGATGTTCTGCGGATTGGTGATTGCGTACGGCGAGCGCGGGGCCTGGCTTACACTAGCGGACGTGACCGTAAATACGAACAGCTTCCCAGCAGAGCGGCTAATGGCGTACAGATGATTGTCGTTGTCCCAGAATAGCTGGTCCACCTCGTCCCGCGTAAGCAGTCCGGTATAGCGCGTAATCGGATTGCTTCCATTGAAGTGGAAGATTTGCAACCCAGCTGTCCCCGCAACCGCGAGAAGTTCGCCTGATGGGGACATCCAAATATCAGTCACGGACTGGATCGCAGTGCTGGGCATGTTCGAATAGGTGCTATTCGTGGTCAGATTCCCGAGATTGTCAGCAGTGTAGGTGGCCAGTTGAGGCGAACCGACTGGGTCCCAATTGCTGGTGCGTTGTTGGACGGAGATGGCCAAATGATTTGTTGGATCCTCGGCCGCCAGGTAGGGACAGTAGAAATTCCCGCTCTCCGCAGCCGGCATCGGCGGATTGATATCTAACGACGCCAAAGTACCGTCATTATTACGCTGGAATCCGAAAATGGATGGGTTGAAGTGATAGCAAGTCGATCCGTATGCGTAGACATTGTTGCCAATGAAGCTCAAGGGCACATTGAACTCCGGGCTTGCATCACTGGTCATTCCGAGGTAATTCAGCTGGCCGGTCGAATCATCAATGCTGAAGGACTGATATGCGTTGTTAGCGCAATTGTTGCCGTAGATATCTTCGTCATACAAAGTGGCGCCTGTATGGTCGAGGAAAAGGGCACTGGGGCCGCCGCAGTTTCCTCCGTTGAATTGTTGGGCATTGACCGAACCGACCTCTTGAAGGGCGCCATCGGAATTGATGGAAAACGAATAGATATCAACTCCGTTTGTGCCGAACAGATACTTCCCATTCAATGCCATGTTTTGGACGTCGGCTGAGAAGGGCGATCCTTCAATCTGGGTCATTTGCCCGCTGGGATTTGCCCTAAAAGCGTTGATCTCGTAGCCGTTGCCGCTGTTGCTCGATACATAAACGAACGCGACCGGGGAGTTCGCGACGGCTGGTACAGCCTGAGAAAATGCAGCGATGGCACTTAGTGTGAACAGACAAACACTGAGTTCGATGTAACGTTTCATGGTCTTAATTTCTCAATGCTTTCCTTACCCATAACAGCCTACATGTGAGGCTTTTGCTCGAGAACATCGACCGCCCGTGCAGTGAGGTCATGGGCAAGACAATAGCAACCACCTTAATGCGTGGCTATCGAGCGAATTCTGTAGCATGAACCTGTTGCTGCCCGAGGGTAGAGCGCTAGACCTAAGGTTGCGGATTGGTTTTGCACACCGCAATTCCGGGTTCTATGGCTGTACCTTCTTCGTAATCATTCCAGGTCTCAATCAACACGAAGGGTAGCGGATGTTCCGGTGAAGAATTTTCCTGTGCCAAACTAAGCGTGTCACTGAAAGTCTTGCCACAGCGTTGTGACAAATGGCGATTAAGACTCCACGAGGCCCGGCTGTCATCAAAACCAGCCCACGCTGCGCCTACGGCAATTTTGTCGGGATACTTCGACTGCATCAGGTGATAGAAGCCACGCAGATAGTCTTCTCCCCAATTGCTTCCGTCCGCTGCCCACCCCTTTTCTCCGGGGTTTACCCAGGCATAGAAGCCATCCATGGCATCGACATAGGGAGTTGGCCGATTCTCGTAGATGAGCAAGGGGGCGGGGTCCCATTTGTTGATCGCCGCCCGCACCCGACCCCAGTCGGTGTGCCCGCCTTTGGGGAAAATGAAAATGACCGGGCGATTGCTGTAGGTGAGATACGCCTGGCGTCCGTCGGCATTCGGCGCGAAATAAGTTTCGTTGAATTTCTCAAATGCCGCTAAGGCATCGTCCGTCGCTACGTTGGCATCGCCATCGGATTCGTCGTACATCATTGCAACTTTGAACTGCTTTTCTGCAGCAATCGACTGGATCAAAGCATAGCTGCGATCAAGAAAAGGCTCGCGGTCTCCGTACCAATCCACCACGAATCCAGAAATCCCAAGCTGCTTGGCGTGGTCAATCTGCTTGCGTATCTCAATTGGATCTTGAGACGAATAGCCGACTGAGATGTGCTGCGGATGGCCAAACCAGGGTTCGTACACGGCCAACATGCGAGGATACACTTGCACCGACGAAATATTGGATCGAGTGTTGAGCAAACTGGTGTGCGCACACCCCTGCAGCAACAAGAGTAGTGCCACACACGCATTTCTGGCTCCTCGCAGCATAGATTCGTATTTAGAGGGCACGAGACTGCATCAGGTTGTCATAAACCGAGCCACAATTTGAGGGTTTCGCAGGGCGCCTATCGTGGGCAGCCTGATTGCCGCTCTCCGCATCAGAAAGGATTGCCCCGAGAGTGTCGCTCGTGGCTCTATAGAATCCCACCGAGGTGTTGTCCGGAGTCTAGACGTGATGTCGAACCGTAGTAGCGGCACCAAGAACCTTCAAGCCCGGGTGCTTTCCGGAAGTTTTGTGTTGCTTGTGGGTTCGGGGTTAGTGACAGTAATCAATTTTGCCTACAACATCGCGGTGGCAAGATTTCTTGGTCCCGCTGCTTTTGGACACGCCAGCGCCGTATACACACTCCTGATCCTGATTTCCGCGGTGACCCTCTCTTTCCAGATAGTCTCCGCCAAAGCTGTTGCCCAACAAGAATCCCTGCCGGCGAAAAGCGCGGTTTATCGACGGTTTCACAAAATTGCCTGGGTGAGCGGCATCCTCGTGGGACTCATTCTGGCGCTGTCGCGGAACCTGGTTTCGGACTATCTAAACTTGCCAAGTTCCATGCTGATTGCGTGGCTTGCGGTGGGTATAGCTTTCTACGTTCCATTAGGCAGCCGGCGAGGCTATCTGCAAGGCGCTCATGGCTTCCACCGTCTGGCTGCAAACCTGGCACTCGAAGGTCTGGGGCGGCTATTTGGTTCTCTGCTGGCAATGGCGCTGGGGTATGGAGTCACCGGCGTGATCGCGGCGAACGCTGCCGCACTCGCAATCGCTTATTTTTTTGCGGCTCCTAAACTGCCGGTATCGGTTGCGCCCGATTTGCGAATACCGGATGCCTTTCGCGAAGCCCTACAAGCCATCGTTTTCTTTGTGGGTCAAGTCATCATCAACAATAGCGATATCGTGGTGGTAAAGCACTTCTTTCCGCCCGCTCCGGCCGGACTTTATGCCGCAATCGCGCTGGTGGGCCGCGTCATCTTTGCTTTGTCCTGGGCAGTCGTCAACACCATGTTTCCAATCGTGGCAGGAACGCGGGCGCAGGAGCGAAAGGGGCACGGCGTCCTTGGCACATCGCTTTTGCTCGTTTTTTGCATCGGCGGGCTCGTCGCCGTCTGCCTACGAACCGCGCCCGCATGGATCTGGACGACGCTGTTCGGTTCTCAGTTTGCCGCAACCGGCAAGTATGGACTTCCATATTTATTGGCGTTGTACGCGGTTACCACCTGCGTATACGCGCTTAGCGTTGTAATCATCGCCTATGAGATGTCTTACCGGATCGCCAACACCGCATGGGTACAACTGGTGTTCAGCGGCATCCTTATTGCTGGCATTTATCGCTATCACCGATCGTTGCAAGAAGTGATCCTGGTGCAACTCGTGATGATGGTGATTCTGCTCTTTGTGGTTGCCGTCCCCTTTCTTCGGAGTGTATTGGCCGGGGATCTGGACGAGAAAGACTTGCCGCTTGGTGGGCTGCGAACTGTTCGTCGGGTTTCGGAAGACGAAGTCATTGCGGCGTTTCTAGAAAATGATTTCCAGAGCCCCGAGTTCGGGGAATATCGGGAAGCCTTGCATGCGCTGCTAACCAAACCCGACCTCAGCAGTACGCTGGAGAATGCGAGACGCCGGGCATTGCTCTTCATTCGGCATGGTGCGTTGTGGAGAGAACTGCCTCAAGGAACCGAGTGGTTTGAGGTGGAACTCCAGGTTGCGAATCTAGAGCAAATCCGTGTTTTCCCGCGGGCACAGTGGCGAAAGCTGGCACGAGGGAATTTTGCCATGAGCCAGATTCTGCGGTCTTTCAGATCCGGGCGTTGCTATGAGGTCGCCGACAAGAAATTTCTTTCCAAGATATTGGACTTGAGTGATTGGCTAAACCAGGATGTTGTGGCCGGGGCGGTTTTATTGATCGGCGTGACTGAAAGCGGCCCGCTAACGATCCTGGATGGCAACCATCGCCTGGTAGCTGCTGCGCTCAACTCACCTGGGGCGATACGTAAGTTCCAGATCCTCTGCGGCCTGTCTCCCAACATGGCGCAATGTTGCTGGTATGAGACGAACCTGACGACGCTGTTCCGCTACGCGATGAACCTGTTGCGACACATCATGCATGACCCCAAGGCAGATCTTTCCCGTCTGTTGCAAGGTCCCCCGTCGTTAGTGTCATTGTCCCGCAAAGCTTGCGTTAAGGGAGTGCTCGATTCAGACTCTCGCGCGATGTAGTCTTTTTGCCCTTGGTTGTACAGTAACACCCGACTTCCCCTACAGATTGGACCGGATAGACCGTACGCACCATCCTCCCTACACTTTGCTTGAGGATTCAATGCGCACAATGGCGCAATTGAATTCCGTAACCTTGTAAGGCAAGGAAAAGGCTAAAGCTCATGACCAAAAGACCCGTTGTAGTTCTGGAACTCCCAGAAAAATTGGTTCTAGGACGCGCTCAATTGTTCTTCCGGGAAGTTGAGGGATTTCTGAAAGCTGATCGGCCACGCCTGGTATTTGATTTCTCCGAAGTCACGCAGGTGGACAGCGCCGGCATCGAAGTCCTATTGAACTGCATGGAAGAAGCCATGAAACGAAATGGGGACCTGAAACTGGCTGCGATCCCTCCCGGCCCGGCGGTGGTTTTGGCGCTGACACAGGTTGATCGCCTTTTCGAGATTTTTGAGAACGCCTCTGACGCAGCGGACAGTTTCCACCACTTTCCCCTCCACGCCTTTCAGGGGGCTCAGCAACCGTGGAATGAGCATCCCACGGCGGGGAGCTAAAACGTATTGTGATTTTCATTTGTCCGGATGACTGGAAAACTTCGGACCGCGTTTGAGGAAACCATGAAGATCAGACGGCTACGAGGGATGCGCGTAGGTGCGATGCTGTGCTCAATCTTTGTTGCCGCGGCTCCCATCGCTACGGCGGCTCAAGAGCCAGGACAACTACCCGATAGTCCCAGTGCGGTAATTGCTCAACAAATCGTCGAAGCACGGCTAATTACGGGGCAGACTTCGTCATCTTCTGCTGCTTCGCAGCAAACCCAATCCGAGACGCCGTCCAGCCCAATACAAAGGCCCGTAGGCACTGCAGCAGCGGAAACACCACCTACAACCGGATTCGCGGCTTCTAATCCTTCGGGAGCGGCCATCGCGCCAGCGAAGCAAAAGCGCGCACGCACGATCTTGATCAGGGTTGGTGCCATCTTGGGGGCGGGGGTTGCTGTCGGAACGGTAGCAGCTCTGGCCAGTGCGAGCCCCAGTAAGCCACCCGGGAGCCGCTGAAGGAGCTCAAAGCAAATCTATCACGCGAACAAGTGCCTGCAATGACCCGCGATCGAGCAAGACACTTCCGACCGATACTGGTGAGCTTTTCTGGTATTGACGGCTGCGGCAAAAGCACCCAGATTGAAATCCTCTCGAGCCGGCTCTGCCAAACCGGCCTCCGCGTAGGGTTACTCGCCTTTTGGGACGATGTGGCGCTATTGAAGCGCTGGCGTGAATTCACCAGCCATTCGGTATTCGGAAGTGAAAAGGGTATAGGTTCGCCGGATCATCCGGTGAATCGCCGCGATAAGAACGTCCAATTCTGGTACATGACTCCGGTGCGATGGTTTCTTTATTTCCTGGACGCCATGTCGCTCTGCAACACTGTTGTCAAAACCGAAACCGTCGAAGCCGATGTCATCATCTTCGACCGCTATCTCTATGACGAACTGGCGAACCTGCCACTGGACCGTCCCATCACCCGGGCCTACGTTCGACTGTTGCTGAACCTTGTTCCCCAGCCCGACATCGCCTACTGGCTCGATGCGGACCCGAGCGAGGCGCGTGAACGGAAGCCGGAGTACCCTCTCGAATTTCTTCGTAGCAGTCGTGCAGCGTACGCGAGTTTGAGCAGGATGGCCGGCATAACCGTAGCCGCGCCCGGCTCGGTCCAGAACGTCGCCACTCAGATTATGCGGAGCTTCTTGCAGAAATTCCCGGTTGCCAGGCTTAACGACTTTGCGATTGTGAGCGATATTGCACCGGCTTCGGATCTGCTGATCGAGGGAGAGGCATGGTAAGACTCGACTCGGCGGAACAGTGCCAGGAGAAGGGATGATATTTTAAGGAGGGGCGCATCCAGAACTGGATTTGCCCCTCGATCGTTCTACCAGTAGGTGAAGGTGAAGTTGTCCAGGTAGGTGGTGTAGTCCGCCTGCTGGTAGTTCCCGTCTAACTGGTAGTTGACGGTGATCCCCCACCAGCCTGAGGGGCAGGATCCAGGTGAGTAGGTGCGGTTCAGCACCGCTTTGTTGCCGTTCAGTGTGATCGACTCGTACAGTAGCGAATTATCCGATTGCCGTTGCACCTCAATCGTGACATGGTTCCAACCATTGTTCACTGGATAGCAAGACACGCCAGTCGGTTCCCAATGCGAGCTCGCACTGTTCCAGACATCCCATTCATTGCCTCCGGCGATCCGGCACTGGGTACCGAAAATCAGTGACAAGCTGTCGAAATACATGCTGGTATCGAACTCCAAGGCTTGTGACAGCGAAAGTTGTCCAGTATAGAAGTAAGCATCGTAGGTGAAGTTGTGGAGCGTCGGAAGCAGGGTGTGATTTTTGTCAGGCAGGCCCTGCGATGAGTTTTGTCCGATTAACGGGTTGGTGAACAGAACGTCGGAATAAGCGGTGGTCCCGCCGAGGCCGAATTCCGTCGAATTACCGCTCAAAGAGGGGGATTTGATGTGCTGGTCCATCGACCATGTGATCCCTCCGCCGCAATCTGTACAGGTGTTGTAATCGGGCGGAAGTTCGCCATACGCCACCCAGCCTCCGCTAGCTTGTATGGCGGAGAGCGTGGAACCATTGCCGCCGCCGTTAACGGTAATCTTGATCGGAGTATAGGCGGCTCCTCCACAGTAATCCCATTCTTCCACCACCGTATTGTAGGTGCCGGGGCTGAAGGACAAGTTGGTATTCAGGCTAGCCCCGGGCGTAACGTAAGTGAGCACGTTATTGATATAGATTCCCATGGAAGCCACGCCTTTCTGACAGGTCCCAGTAGTTGCGGTCGCAACGTAATTCACCGGCGATCCCACGGTGCCGTTGTTGGTCGGCGAAGTTACCCAGACGCCGGTCTTGGTACTCACAGTGATGTTGACCGGCGTATAGGTAGCTCCGCCACAATAATCCCATTCTTCCACCACGGTGTTGTAGGTTCCTGGGTTAAAGGACAAGTCAGTGTTCAGGCTCGCGCCTTGGGTCACGTAAGTCAGCACGTCGTCGACGTAAATGCCCATCGACGCGACGCCCCGATTGCAAGTTGAACTGCTCCCAGTTGCCACGTAATGCACGGGTGAACTGCCAGTGAACCCATTCGGCGGACTAGTCACATTCACGGAGGCCCGGGCCGACGCTGCCAAAGCCAAGATCAAGAAAATAGAGCGGTAGCAATAGCTCCTCATGCAAAAATTCCTCCGGCGTTGAATTAAAACGCAAGTTCTGGATTGGCGAGTGGCAGTTTGCTTTTGTAAGAGGGACCAGCCCCTGAGCGAAGGCGACCCTGGATTTCTGTAGGGCTGGACTCGTTTCGGACGTCCAACTGCGTTGATGGGAAGGTAATACAGCCTTCCACCGAGGTCAATAAGGGAAAACCTTAGGAGACAAATAGGAAGTGCATGCTCACGCGTTTGCCGTAGCCAACGCTCAGTTGGTAGCTGACATCGAAGCCTCACCGCAGGTTGAAAGTGCGGGGACGCCCAAATGCCTGATCGTCAACCAAGAAGAGTCGTACTTTCTGCACTGGCCCTATCAGCCCTGGTGATAGGCTTCAGTGGCTGCCGAGGCCTGGTGGCAAACGATCCCCTAAACAATCTGCAAAGCGTCAACCACATCGTCTTTATGGCCCAGGAAAACCGTGGTTTTGACCATTATTTGGGGGCCATGCGTAAGTACTGGGCCACCCAGAATATTCCCGACCAGGCATTCGATGGATTGCCGCAATTCAATCCTCCAGCAGGAATCGCTCCACTGCAAGGGCCGGCGCCTACGAACCCGGGCTGCGATCCTGCGTTTCCTCCACCCAGCGACTGCGTCACAGACGCCAATAGTCCGGCCGTCGAGTCGTTCTCCATGGTTTCGATGTGCGTCGAAAATCCCAGTCCTTCCTGGAATGAAGACCACGTCGATTGGAATCTCCTCGATCCGCTCTCCGCCACCGCTACATCAAACGGCTTCGTCTGGACTGCGGCTCACGACGCGAGGGCCAATCAACCTCCCTTCAGCGACGTGAATGGAGTGCGCGCCATGGCCACCTACGACGACACCGACTTGCCCTACTACTATTTCCTCGCCTCGACTTTCGCCACTTCCGACCGCTGGTTTTCTCCCACCATGTCTCGAACGCAGCCCAATCGAATGTATATGCTCGCCGCGACCTCCGCCGGGCACGCCTATCCCGTCGCTCAAGGAACGCTGACCAACCCGACCATCTTCGATCTGTTGCAGAGCGCGGGAGTTTCGTGGAAGATCTACGTCACCGATCTCGAGTACGCCATACCTCCGGTCAACGACAGCACCTTTACCTATTTCGCCAACGCCGGCAAATATCCGCAGAATATGGTGCCCGTCTCCCAGTATTTCACCGACGTACAAAATGGCACTCTGCCGTCAGTAGTATTCATCGATCCCGGCTTCGACAGTGGACTTGATGAGCATCCCGGCTTGGACGACGGGGAGCCGGGCGGAAGCGTGCAACTGGGTGCGCAATACGTGTCAACCCTGATCAACGCGCTGATGCAGAGTTCCTCATGGCAGGATTCCGCTTTCATCCTTACCTACGATGAGTTCGGCGGCTTCTACGATCATGTTCCGCCGCAGCCTGCGGTGAGCCCCGATGGCATAAAGCCTTCCGATCTGCAGCCCGGAGACATTTGTACAAAGGGATTAGGTCCGACTTGTGATTTCGTTTACACCGGCTACCGCGTTCCACTCATGGTTATTTCTCCGTTCGCGAAAAAGAATTACGTTTCGCACACCGTTGCAGACCACACCGCTTGGTTGAAACTCGTAGAGACCCGCTTCAATCTGCCCAGTCTCACCAAAAGGGACGCAGCCCAAATGGACATGACGGAATTCTTCGATTTCGTGAACGTCCCCTGGAAAGTGCCTCCCACCCCGCCGGTCCAGCCTACGAACGGTGCATGTTATTTGAACCACTTGCCGTAGCCGTCCCCGCCTAGGGGGTGGGGTTCGAATCCACTTTGATTGCGCCGGCCATGTAGCGGCCACCATCAAACCGGGTGACTGCCTCCACCGTCGAACCCTCTCGCAAGTTGTCGGGGACAGTAGTCACTCGAGGGTCAAAGGTGATCTCGTAATGTTTCTGATCGCGAGGGTCGACCACCACCACGAGACCCAGATGCAGGTCGAGCTGGACCACGCGGCCGACGAAAACAAAGGTGCCTCCCGGCGCCGCCAGAATTGAAATTGCGCTTGCAGTGGGCTGGCCGTCCGGGCTGGGAAGGAATGCCACCGACACCAAACTACCCGCCAGCAAGTCATTGGTGGATGCAGCCTGTCCCTCTCGCGAGACCACAGTGGTAGGCAAGGTGCGCAATTTCAACTGCCGCGGGGATATTGCGTCATTCAAAACCAAGTACCCGGCACGAGAGTCATAACTCACCACCTGACCGCTGCTCTGTCCGGCGACGTCCTGAGTCCGCACTCGGATGTTCTGAGCAAAAATGTCGGTTCCGGCGAGCACCGTGTCCACATAGACGCGGGCGCCATTTTGCAAATCTCCCAGAGATGCCACTGCTCCGTCACGATAAACGTGCGTACGGGCATCGAACAGAATTCGTGTCCTGCCTCCGCCAAAAAGATTGAGAGTTAATTGATCGCGCACTCGATCGACCTTAAATACGGTGCCGCCCATAAGGGTTGCGTTTCCTTTGGGTTGCGGTAACAGGTCAGGCAAGCCTTTCATGCCATCCCCAGGCGCCGAAGTCACCGCGGGAAAAGCGGGCCGTACTTCGGGAGCGGAAGAAACGCGCCCATCTGTGGAAAAAGCCGATAAGCCCGTTTGTGCGTAGGCGGTGCTTCCCAGGAGAACGAACATCAATAGGCGGTTCATCAACATACCTCCGTCCATCTTCATTGCCGTGTCTTTTCGATGCCTTGCAAACCTCATGGGTAGCCTGGGATTCCGCTCGAAACCCGACTGGATCGGGCAACACCTCTCGTGTATCAGCATCTAAGCCTGACGCGAGAGTATCGGAAGTCAAATGAGCGTGCTTAGACCATCAAAGCGGCGTCAGATGCTACTGGTAGTGACGGCTGCGTTTGGAATGCTGATTCCGCCTGTACATGCAGGTGACCTGAAAATTACTCTTTCTAAGCGAAGCCGATTGACTCCAGTGCAGCGGCTAAATCAGGAAGGGGTAGAAGCTGTACAAAAGCATCAGTACGAAAAGGCGACCGCGCTGTTCTACAAGGCCTATCTCTACGATCCCGATGACCCTTTCACGCTCAACAATCTGGGGTACATCGCCGAGCTGGACGGGCAGGTAGATCGCGCCCAGCATTTTTACCAGCTGGCTTCTTTACAAGCGACGGACGCCGTCATCGCCCGGTCAAGTTCGGCGAAATTGAAGGGCGAACCTTTTAAGGATGCGGTCGTTGGCGTCCATGACCAGCCGGTGCAGATCAGCCGTGCCAACGTCAGTGCCGTCCATCTGTTGTCGCAACGACGGGGTTCGGAAGCCGAAGCATTGCTCCAGACCGCGTTGGCTGAGGACCCGCACAACGCTTTCACCCTGAATAATCTCGGGGTGGCCAAAGAAATGGAAGGAGATCTGGAGTCTGCACTGAAGTATTACACCGAGGCAGCGGATGCTCACTCCAGCCAGCCGGTGGTGGTCACCTACGACCGTGCGTCGCGTGGCAAACCGGTGAGCGAGATGGCCGCCGACAGCGCTCGAAGATTACAGCAACGCATTCAAACTGAAACTGCCCAGGATCAGGCTGCTCTGTTGAACTTGCGGGGGGTGGCAGCAATGAATCGGAATGATTGGCAGGATGCCAACAAGAATTTCCGCGCCGCTTATTCTCTTGATCCGAACAATGCCTTTTCGCTGAACAACATCGGCTATGTGGCGGAAATGACCGGTGACCCCGAGACTGCCCAGTTGTTCTATGAAAAGGCCCGGCAGGCACAGAAAGCCGGTGCCCGCGTTGATCTGGCAACTAGCCAGTCTGTGGAAGGGATGAAGCTGTTTGAGGTTTCCGACGACAATGACCAGAAAGTCGCGGCAAAGATTATCGCAGAGGCCCAAGCCAGACGGCAGGAATCGGGTCCGGTCGAGCTGAAACATCGGGACAATACCCCGGTGATTGAGCCTACCGAACCGGGTGCGCCTGCGGCTCCCCAATCTGCGCCACAGCTAACGCCGGGATCACCTCAAAGCGCTCAGCCACCGAGATCTTAACTTTATGCACAGGAATAATTTATGACGACTGCACTCGCGAATCCCGCAAATCTGATGGATGTCCTCTCCCGGCTGGTGTTTTCCCAGGGTAAGAAGGACGCACTCTCCAGCATTAACCGAGAACAATTCGAGGAGATGGTGTCACTGGCGGATTCGAATCATGTGGTCATGCGTTCAATGGACACTCTCCGTACAAGGATGGCGAGCGCGCATGACTACGACCGCTACGAGTGGGCGACGGAGGCGATTGAACGTGAGCGTGCGCGCATCGACAACGCGATCTCATTCTTACATCAGATATGCGAGGAGTTGGCGGCCGATGGATGCGACGTCATCGTGATCAAATCGCTGGACCACTGGCCGGACCTCGGAAGTGACGTGGATCTCTATACCAATGCAGAGCCGGCAAGAGTCATCCACGTGATGACCCGCGCCTTCAATGCCCATACTGCTCCGCGCAGTTGGGGAGACCGGTTGGCAAATAAATGGAATTTCATTGTTCCGGGATTGCCGGAACTGGTGGAAATACATATGGGTCGTTTAGGCCAGACCGGCGAACTGATTGGCTTTGCGAGTTCCCTGGTTGCGCGCTCTCGGTTACTCCAAATCGGCAATTACTTCTTCCAGGCGCCTGCGGCCGAGGATCGGCTGATGATCTGTACGCTACAGCGAATGTACCGCCATTTCTACGCACGTCTATGCGATATCGCGGATACGACGGAACTGCTGGAAAGCGGAATCATCGATTATGACGATTTGCAATCTTCCGCCCAGGAAAACGGAATTTGGGAAGGGGTCGCGACCTTTCTTACTATCGTCTCCGACTATGTCCACAAATACCGCGGAAGAGGCATCCTCTTGCCTTCCTCAGTCCGCTCGGCCGCTCGTTTTGGCGCAGACCAAGTCCACTTTGGCAAAGGGTTCTTGCGCATTCCAATTCTGCCGCACTCAGCGCGTCTTTACGCCTCAGAATGGACGACGTTGATGCTGAACGGGCAGCTCCGCAGCACGGCTCGGCTCAGTTTGCTGCCTTGTCTGGCGACCGCCGCCGCCCTGGGACAGAAGATCACCGGAAGCGACAAAGGCATCTGGTAGGGCATTTTTTTCGCAACCCGGAGCGGGCGGAACCGAAATCATTGGATTCCTAACCCTTTCCCCATTTCGTCCATGGCCGCGGAAGGCCTCGAAGAGGGTAGAGCCCAACAATGGCAGAGCAGGGAAATTTCTGGGTTGGATGGCGGGAGCGTCTCTCAGCGCTTCGCAACGTGCCGGCAGTCCTCAAGATCGTTTGGGACTCCGGCCCGGCGGTCGTAGTATTTGGTCTAATCGCTCGACTGTTTGCAGCACTCCTGCCGGTTGTACTTCTGTGGATCACCAAGCTGATTATTGACGGCATCGTGCATGCTGTCTCGACTCATCAGGCGGTGCAGGCTGGGTTTTGGTGGCTGGTCGCCACGGAGTTCTCGCTTGCGATTCTAGCCAGCGTCGTCAATCGGGCCATCGACTATTCCGATTCGCTGCTGGCGGATAAGTACACCCGCCACGTCAGCATTAAGGTCATGGATCACGCTGCTGGACTGGATCTAACAGCCTATGAGGACCCGGTCTTCTATGATCGCCTGGAGCGTGCGCGAGTCCAGGCCACGGACCGGCTCGGCATGATTCAGGCCATTGGACGGCTGGTGCACCAGTCCCTCACCACGCTAATCCTCTCGGCCTCGATCATGGTGTTTTCCCCGTGGTTGATGCTTTTGCTGATTGTTGGCGTGGTTCCGGCATTCGTCGGCGAGAGCCATTTTGCTTTTCTTGGATACGCCAAGAATTTCCGCCAGACGCCGATCCGGCGGCAACTGGATTATTTGCGAATACTCGGTGGAAGCAAAGAAGCCGCGAAGGAACTAAAGCTCTTCGGGTTGAGGAATTTCCTGCGCGAGCGGTTTGCCCGTTTATCTGACGAAATCTACAAAGAAGACGTCGCCTTATCTCGACGAAAGCTGATCGCGGGATCGCTTTTGTCAGTGGTCGGCACTATGGGCTACTACTCGGCCTACGTGTTCGTTATCTGGCGTACCGTCAACGGTGCGTTAAGCATCGGTACGTTGACGTTTCTCGCGGGAGCAATTCTCCAGGCCAGCAACAACATCCAACAGATTTTCTCCACCCTTGCCGGTATCGCCGATCAAGCATTATTTCTTACCGATTTGCTTGCCTTTTTCGAGATGCAGCCTACCATTCGCTCCAAACCGAACGCGCTGCCAGCGCCCCGGCCGTTCATGCGCGGATTTGAGTTTCGGAACGTCTCCTTCCGCTATCCCGGAAGCTCGCGTTTGATCCTCAACCGCCTGAACTTTAATCTGCATCCAAGAGAGCGCGTTGCGCTGATCGGGGAAAATGGTCAGGGTAAAACCACCATCGTGAAGTTGATTACTCGCCTCTACGATCCCTCGGAAGGACAAATTCTGCTGGATGGCATCGATCTTCGCGAATACGACCTCGAGGATCTTCATCATGAGATGGGCGTGATCTTTCAAGACTTCATGCGTTATGAAATGACGGCTCGGGAGAATATCGCGGTCGGCCGCGTGGAAGAGATCGACAATCTGGACCTCCTTCAAGACGCGGCGCGGAAGAGCATGGCGGATGGAACGGTTGGACGGCTACCCCGGCACTACGAACAAATGCTGGGCCGCCGCTTCGATCAAGGAGTAGACCTCTCAGGCGGCGAGTGGCAGAAAGTCGCCCTGGCACGAGCTTATCTGCGTGACGCGCAACTCCTGATTTTGGACGAGCCGACTGCCGCGCTCGATGCACGCAGCGAATTCGAAGTCTTTCGGCGGTTCTCCGAACTCACCGCCGGTAAAACGGCACTGTTTATTTCACATCGATTTTCAACCGTGCGCATGGCAGATCGCATCGTAGTACTCGACAACGGCAAGATCATCGAGGACGGAACTCACGACCAACTGGCGACTCTTGGGGGGCGTTACGCTGAAATGTTTGAAATGCAGGCCTCCAGTTATCGCTAGGACGCATATAAGATGCCACAAAGTGCTCATCTGGAACCGGGCAGTGCAGAAGCTGAAGGCCGATGCCAACCTTCAACGGGAATGGCGCCGAATGCACTTGCGTTGAGTCTCCGCGCTATAGAACTAGCCCATACCCTCGCGTGGACACCGGGCCAGCATGCATCGCGACCACTGTGGAGTCGTTGCCGCAAACTCTCTCGCAAACTCGAATTGTTACTGGCAAAGCTGGAATCTCCGCTTCCGAAAGCCGTGTCCGACGATTTCCGCTGGCTGCATGACAACCTTCGCCTGCTCGAGGCGGAATTGGAAGATGCGCGAGAAGCCTTCAAGCGACCTCACAAGCTTCCTCATGTTCGCGCCCAAGGTGACACAGTCATTCCACGAGTGGCGGCGGTGTCCGATGATTTTCTCGCCGCCACAGAGTACCGATTTGAGGCGTCAGGCTTCACTGCGTACGTCCAGGCCTTTCAGCAGGTCACTGTGCTCAAAATGACAGAGCTTTGGAGGTTGGTGTCCATACTCAAGCTCTGCCTACTCGAGCAGATTGCTGCGCGTGGCAGTCATCTGCTGAAGGATCCAACCGGCTCCAACGGTCTCGAAGTACTGATTCGCAGCCTTCGAGACGTCGGACAAACCGGCTGGAAAAATGTCATCGAGCCGTTAATTCTTTTCGACCGCGTTCTGCGCGAAGACCCCACGGGAGTCTATTCGCGGATGGATTACGACAGCCGTGAGCTCTACCGGAAGAAGCTGGCAAATATTGCAGATCACTCCGATTGCACCGAGATGGCAGTTGCTTACGAGGCCGTCGCGCTTGCGCGCAAACCCCGGAAGCAGCCAAACGAGAACCCTCGCATGACTCAGCGTCGTGCGCATGTGGGTTTCTACCTACTCGCCGAGGGGACTCCGTTGCTTGAGCAGAAAGTGGGTTTTCATCATCCCCTGGCCCAGCGTGTGCACGCCTTCCTGCGAACTCACCCAGATGAGCTGTATCTCACTGGAATCGCAGTCTTCACCTTCGCGATCTTATCGGGTGTGGTGCTGCTGGTGACAGATCCGCACAGTTCGCTGGGACTCATTCTGCTCGCGACCTTGGCCCTGTTGTTGCCCAGTTCCCAGAGTGCTGTGCAGATCATGAACTACCTGGCGACTCTGTTCGTCCCCGCGGATATTCTGCCCAAGCTGGAATATTTCGATGGGATTCCCGCCGATTGCGTTACTTTGGTTTGCATACCAACCGTGCTCTTCAGTGAAAAACAGGTCCAAAAGCTGGTCGAAGACCTGGAGGTTCGTTTCCTGGGAAACCAGGATCCGAACCTTCATTTCGCATTACTCACCGATCTCCCCGATTCTCCGGTCGAACCGCGCGAGGACAGCTCTCTGGTGGATCTTTGTGCGGATCTGATACGCAGGCTTAACGAGAAGTACTCCGAATCAAAGATGGGATCTTTCCTGCTGTTGCATCGGCGACGGATTTATAACCCACGCGAAGAACTCTGGATGGGTTGGGAGCGCAAGCGGGGGAAGTTAATGGATCTGAACAGCCTACTGTGCGGTCAGCACGACAGCTTTCCAATTAAAGCTGGGAATCTTTCGATACTGCCGCGAGTTCGCTTCGCGATCACCCTCGATTCCGACACGGAACTGCCGCGCGGATCAGCCCATCGCATGGTCGGCGCCCTGGCTCATCCCTTGAATCAGGCAGTGCTTGACCCCGCCACGGACACGGTCGTAGCGGGTTACGGCATCTTGCAACCCCGGGTCGGGGTCAGCGTACAAAGTACGGCTCGCTCCAGGCTGGCGAGTATTTATTCTGGAGAAACTGGATTCGATATTTACACCCGTGCCGTGTCGGACGTATATCAAGACCTATACGGAGAAGGCATTTTTGTCGGCAAGGGAATCTATGAAGTCAAAACCGTGCACCGGGTTCTCGATCGCCGCTTTCCCCGCAATGCTCTACTTAGTCACGATTTGATAGAAGGTGCATACGCTCGCGCAGGTCTCGTAAGCGATATCGAGATCATTGAGGACTACCCATCTCACTACAGTGCCTACAATCGACGGAAACATCGTTGGTTGAGGGGGGACTGGCAGATTGCAGAGTGGCTGCGGACTCAAGTCCAGGATGAGTCTGGCCGGCAGGTTCCCAATCCTCTCTCAGTTATTTCTCAATGGAAGATTCTCGATAATCTTCGGCGCAGCCTGGTCGAACCGGCGATGTTTCTTCTACTGGCGCTAGGGTGGCTCATGCCGCTGCGGCGGCCGGCGCTCTGGACTCTAGCCGCTGTCGGCATTCTGTTGTTGCCGGCATGGGTTCAGTTTGGGTTCGATCTGGGATACGCCGCAGTCCGAAGGCGGGCGGCCATCGCCCTTGAGGCCTGGAATGCGTTTCTTGACGCCAACATCACTGACTGGCTGACCATAACTTTCCTGGCACATCAGGCGCTCTTGTCGATGGATGCCGTGGTGCGAACCCTGGTCCGCCGTTTGCTCACGCGTCAAAGACTCTTGCAGTGGGAGACCGCGGCCCAAGCCGAACTTGCAGGCTACAAACGCACCGTGCTGGATATTTATCTTGACTGCACTCCCGCGCTTGCGATGGGTTTGTTCCTCTTGATATGGTTTGTGCGTCGCAGCGCTCTTCCCGCCGCCCTGCCCATCCTTGTTCTATGGGCGGGCAGCAAGCCGGTTTCACTGTGGCTGAACCGTCCGCCTCGGGCTCCGCGCAAGCCCGCGTCCGCGAAAGATCAGCGATTCCTCCGTCTCTCGGCCCTGCGCATTTGGCGATATTTTGCGGAATTCAGCACCGAAGAACATCATTGGCTGATCCCCGACAATGTGCAGGAAGAACCTGCCAGTATTGCGCCCCGCATTTCACCGACGAATCTCGGATTTCTTCTTAATGCGCGCCAGGTTGCGTGTGAGTTCGGCTATCTTACGGTTCCAGAATTTGCCCAACAGACCCTTCGAACCTTGGAGACCGTGTTGCAGTTGCAAAAGTATCGGGGCCATTTGTTCAACTGGTATGACACCAGATCGCTGGCTCCGCTTCCTCCAGCAATGGTGTCGACTGTCGACAGCGGCAACCTCGTAGCATCGCTCTGGACCCTTCGTCGAGGTTGTCTGGAGCTATTAGGGAAGCCACTCTTACAAACCGAATTGGCCAATGGCTTTCTGGATCATCTGCATCTGCTCGCAAATCTCCATGCGATGCCGCGCCGGCGACTTTCTGCTCTGAAGAAAGCACGCCAGAGACAAGACTGGCTGCCGTGTCTGCTAGGCATCCCGGACGCTCTTTTCGAGGAGGTCCATGAACGAACCTCCAAACCTAAGCACGTAGCCGCCAAGTGGTTTGCGGACGCAGCTGAAGAACGAATCAAGCAGGTCATGCGAACTGTACAACTTTATGCTCCCTGGACGCTTCCAGAGTTTGCTGCGCTGACGGACGATTCTGGGATTCGTCTGCACCATCACGCCGACATGACACTCGAACGCGTACCAGATTTCATCGCTATTCTCACTATCCACTTGCAAGCGGCGGCCAGTCGCGGAGAATCGAACGGGTTGCCGCAGCGGCTTCTCGCGCTTCTGCCCGAGGCGCGCTCGCGCGTCTTGCGCCTGATGGAAGATCTCAGACTCATTGCCGACCAGGCAGGCGCTCTCGCGGATGAAATGGACTTTGGATTTCTTCTGGACCCGCACAGACGTTTACTGTCTGTGGGTTTTGATGTCGACACCGAGAAACTCCATCCCGCATGTTACGACCTGCTGGCAACAGAATCGCGCATCGCTGTGTTTACCGCCATCGCCAAAGACGACATTCCCCAGGAAACCTGGTTTCTGCTTGGCCGACCTCATGCCCTGGATCGCGGCAGGGCCATTTTGCTCTCTTGGACTGGAACAATGTTCGAGTACCTGATGCCCGCCCTCTGGATGCGCATTTATCCCAACACACTTCTAGAACGCGCGAGCGTAGCGGCCGTAAAGTTGCAGCGAGATTATGCGGCTGAGAGACGGATTCCATGGGGCATTTCCGAGTCGGCGTACTTCAGAACGGATGAATCGGGCAACTATCAGTACTACGCTTTTGGTGTTCCGCAACTCGCCGCGCGCAAACTGGATCAGGACGCGTCCGTGATCTCACCGTATTCGTCGTTCCTGGCCCTCCACGTTGATTCCGCCTCCGCCCTGAAGAACTTGCGCAATATGCAAAATAGGCGGTGGCTGGGGCCTTACGGATTCTATGAGGCCGTCGACTTCGATCCCAAGCGGCGCCTTTCCTGGCTGCGAGGCTGCGAGTTAGTACGCTGCTGGATGGCGCATCACCAAGGTATGAGTCTGCTCTCGATTGCCAATTTCTTGCACGATGACGTCGTGCAGCGTTGGTTTCACAGCCATCCGCGGGTGCAGGCCACGGAACTGCTCCTACAGGAGAAACCTGCGACTCACGTTCGTACGGTGCGCCGTACCAAGGCAGCGTGAATGCTGAGTTGGCGCATTATCGGTCTTGCGGCGCTCATGGCCTGCTGGTTGAACGGAGGCGAGATTAACGCGCAGCTCGAAGCCGGACCGAATGTGATTGTCATCGATACGCTAGCTCCCGCCCATCCCTTTCCGCATTTTTGGGAGCGCATGTTCGGATCGGGGCGGGCGATACTCAGCCTGCGTGACAGCTATCGCAGTGACTTACGTGCGGTCAAAAAGGTCACGGACTTCGAATACGTACGCTTCCACGCCATTTTCCACGATGAAGTGGGCGTCTACGACGAAGACAAGCAAGGAAGCTCCGTCTACAATTTCTCTTACGTGGACCAAATCTACGATGGCTTGCTGGCTAGCGGTGTGCGTCCTTTTGTCGAAATCAGCTTTATGCCGAATAAGTTGGCGGCCGGAAACATCCTTCATACGTTTTGGTACAAACCCAATATTTCTCCTCCCAAGGATTGGAAACATTGGGATGCCCTGATTTCGGCCTTCACTCAGCACCTTGTCGACCGCTACGGCGTCGATGAAGTCTCACAATGGTATTTCGAAGTGTGGAATGAGCCAAACCTCGACTTTTGGGCGGGAGAGCCCAAACAGGCTGCCTACTGGGAGCTCTACGACCATACGGCGTCGGCGATCAAGAAGATAAGTCCGCGATTGCGGATCGGTGGACCGTCGACGGCGCAGGCCGCATGGGTTGACGCGTTCATTCGCCATTGCGTAGAGAACAATGTCCCAGTGGATTTCGTTTCAACCCATGTTTACGCCAACGATCCTCCCCAAGGCGTGTTCGGCCTGCAAGAAGATGTTCCTCGCGACCAAATGGTGTACCGCGCGATGAACAAAGTCCACGATCAAATCACAGCGTCGAGCCTGCCTTCCTTGCCCCTGATTTTAAGCGAGTACAACGCCAGCTACATGACCGAACCCGACGTTACAGATTCCATCTTCATGGGACCGTGGCTAGCTGACACTATTCGTCTGTCTGACAGTCTGGTCGACATCATGTCTTACTGGACTTTTTCGGATGTTTTCGAAGAACAAGGCGTGGTGAAAACGCCGTTCTATGGTGGTTACGGACTGATGGCTGCCGGAGGGATTCCGAAACCAGCCTTTTATGCTTTCGAACTCCTACACAAACTCGGAGAGCAACGGCTGCGGCTTGATTCTGATTTCGCGCTGCTCACCCGCCGAAAGGACAGCGCGTTAGTGCTCGCGTTATGGAACTATGCACCGCCGGGCGAAACGGGTTCTCCAAGGACAGTCACCTTTCGCCTCAGAAATTCCAACGCTCGAAAAGCATCAATCTTCCGTGTGGATCGCGATCATGGAGATTTTCATCCTACATACGAAAAGATGGGTGCGCCGCGCTATCCTACCCAAGAGCAGATTCGCGAGCTGCGCGCCGCCACAGAACTTGCCGCTCCCGAAGTTCGCCAACTGGACCACAGTGAGCTGACCTTAACTCTGCCGGCGCATGGCTTGGCTGTCATTGAATTGAAGTAGCAAAGAACTGAAATAGCAAAACAGAATTGAACCCGAAGTAAGCTCGTCACTTGGTTGCCGCCTGGTATCTCTTGAACCCGGCGCGTTCCATGCCACGCTGCGCCTCCGGGTTCTTCATGAACGTCTCCCAAACGAAGCCGGTGCGGGCATTTTCCGCCATAAGCATGGTGATTCCCAGGTCAATCCCAACCACATCATGGTCATACCAATTGTTGAGCGGATTGAATGCGTTCACGAACCCATACTTGCTCCACGCCCGTCCGTAGTGGTCTTTAATGTTCTTAAGAACCCGCATCACCGGCTGCGGTAGAAACGGCAAAGATCCCGCAGAAGCACTGGGAACAACCGTTCCATCAATCGGACCAAGGGCTGGCGGCCCTCCCCAAATCACATACCCCTTCTGCGAATCCGACGCAGTAATGCCCCATAAATCATCGCTGTAGTCGGGGAATTGTTTGGCCAATTCCAGACAGAAGCGACGGTGCGCGTCCGTGGCCGAGACAGAATTCTGGAAATAGTCCGCGTATTTGTCGCGCTTGCCGCGGAAATCGAACCAGGCCTGCGAGTATTGATGAACAAATAAGGGAGCAAAAGAACCGATATAACGAATCCCGTCATATTCAAAGCGGGTTCGTTTCCAGGCATTCCAGGTCTCAACTGACAAGGGGTGAGAAAGCGATCCCAGTCCCAGCAAATACATCATCATCAGCTCGCTGTAGTAGTCCCAGCGATAGGGCAGAAATCCGCTCTCGGGCGTCCAGCCATGCGGCAATAGAGAAGTGTCCTCGGAGAGCCAGGTCCAATCCACCCGGTCGAAGATCTCGTAAGCCAGAAGGCTGATCTCGGAATGCTCGTCAAAGTACTGCCGGCAAGTGAGGATTCCACAGAGCAGGATCGCCGTGTCAACCGAAGAAACTTCGGAGTCCCACACCCTCTCACCTGTTTTGAGATCGGCGAAATGGTAGAAAAACCCTCGATGCGTGGGCATCTTTTTTTCTAGAAAGCGTAACGTCACGAGGGCCCGCTCCCGCGCGTCGTGAAGAGAAATGAATCCTCGCTTTTGTCCGATGCAAAGAGCAGTCAGTCCAAACCCAGTTGCCGCGATACTCGCGACGATAGTTGTGTCGTTCGACGTCACATTGCATCGATCCTTTGTCAGTCCCGTTTGTGGGCTGGTTTGTTCCCAAAAATACTTGAACGTTAGCTTCTCCAGTTCCTCCAGAAACTGATCATCAGCCGGTGAGAGCGAGGAGGGAGGCAGGATAGGCTGTGGCCCCGGCTGGCTCTCTGCTGTAGCCAGAAGGCGAGAGACCTTCACATGGCCGAGGACACCTGTGATTCCTATACCAAAGCCGCCGAGTTGTAACAGAAGATCCCGTCGGGAAAGACGACGGGGACCAAGGGCGCTGTCGTCGTGCATTCGCATTTGTCGTTTTTTAGATGATTTCCGGAGGCATTAGGGCGTCAGGACCAAGACGAAATAGTGCCTCCTGAGTCACCGACGGGCAAACCTGCCAACCAGAAAATGCGTCATAGAGGGCTGGCAGGCCACCTAAGCACACTATGGGTAACGAGAAAAAGACCATCTTTTGGGTGCTGCTTGCTTTCGGAATCTTGGGAGCGGTGTTGACCGTTGTGCTTGTCCACCGACGTTACCCCATCATCCTGAAGGGTACGGTCCTGAGGCAGGACAGCGACCCAAACAAGCAGTTGCCCATTGGAGATGTTGAAATCACGGCGACCAACGGTGTTGGAATAGGCAATTTCCACTCCGATTCTTCAGGTTTCTTCCGCATTATTCTGCCCAAGGGGCTCCGGCGACGGCAGCCGGTGACCCTGGAATTTCGGCATAAGGATTACGAACCTCTTACTCTCCATGATTATGTGGGTGACAAAATTTACATCGCACGCATGGTCTCAATCCCTCAACCGACCAATGTTGAAACTCATCACTCCGAGGTCACTATTTCTAATGCCCGGGTAAGGTATTCGGTGAAAGCAACAACTGAGGCGAATGTAGGAAGCATGGTCAAAACATTTCAAGTCACAAACACCGGCGACGTGCCATGTCGTAACGAGCCTTCCTGTTCACCCGACGGCAAGTGGAAGGCAGTGGTCAGTTCCATGTCGCTCGACGCTGGCGAGGGGAATGAATTCCGAAATGCCAGAGTCTCCTGCATCGCGGGACCATGCCCTTTCGCCAAGATCGAACAGGAGCAGCTTTCGCAGGATCGGCGTCATCTCAACATTTCAGTCCGCAATTGGTCCGACACCACCACATTTCTCCTGGAGGCCGAGGTTGTTCACCCCATGGTCAGCGATATGGTACGGGAGTCTTATCCCGTAATCTTCGGACGTGCGCTGAATTTCAGTCTGCCGACAACAGCGGAGGGTCCGAGCATTGAAGCGGAGCTCGATGGAGAAGCCATTGTCTTTCCTCTCGGGCCAAACCTCTTCTTGCGATGGGCAGATTGTCATATGGGCCTCGACAAGGATCAATCCATGACCTATCGTTGCGAGCTTAAACCGGGGTACCAATTCCGATAATTCGCAGTAGGCGGAGCGTCGCAATATGGAGTGGGGAAAGCCGAGCGATCAGGTGGCTAGTCCGAAGGCACCCGTCGCGATTAGTCAACCGGGTGTCTACCGTCGCCCGCTAGCCGTAGTCACCCTCCTTTTCTTCATGTGGGGCTTCCTCACTTGCCTGAACGACATACTGGTTCCACACCTGAAATCGATTTTCGAGCTGACATACGCCCGGGTTATGCTGATCCAGTTCAGCTTCTTTTCAGCCTACTTCTTGTTTTCGATTCCCGCCGCCAAGGTTGTTGATTGGATCGGTTATCAGCGCACCATGGTCGCGGGCCTGCTGACCATGAGTGTGGGAGCATTCTTGTTCGTGCCCGCAGCCAGTGTGGTTTCATACCACCTCTTTCTCACTGCGCTCATAATCTTGGCGGCTGGAATCACCGCATTGCAGGTCGCCGCGAACCCCTATGTGATCGTGCTAGGTTCCCCGGAAACCGCCTCCAGTCGCTTGAATTTGACCCAGGCATTCAATTCTCTGGGCACCACCATCGCTCCCAGCATTGGCTCGCTGTTGATCCTGAGTGCCGCGCCCCTGGCGATTGAGGAAAGAAGGAGTCTGACGCCCGCAGCCCTCCAACTATACCGCACCCAACAAGCGGCGTCGGTCAAGATACCCTACATTGTCATCGGCCTGCTACTGGTTCTGCTTGCTGGCGTAATCGGTCGCTCCAAATTGCCAACGATTGCGTCCGCTCAGCACCCCTTGGGCGAGCAGATAAACGATTCGCTTTGGCGGCACCGAAATCTGATCCTGGGAGCCATCGGCATCTTTACTTATGTCGGCGCCGAGGTGGCCATCGGCAGCTTTCTGGTCAACTATTTTAGTCAGCCGGAGATTGCGGGTCTCTCAGCGAAAGTCGCCGCCAAATATGTCTCCTTCTATTGGGGAGGTGCGATGGTTGGCAGATTTATCGGGTCGGCACTCTTGCGCAAAGTGAAGACGGGACACCTCCTCGGCCTCTGCGCAGCCTGTACAACCACGCTGCTGGTAACTTCCATCATCACTAGCGGACATCTCGCAATGTGGAGCATCCTCGCGATCGGACTCTTCAACTCAATCATGTTTCCCAGTATTTTTACCCTTGGTCTCGCCGAACTCGGGGCGTTGGCGGGAGATGGTTCCGGAATTCTAAATATGGCGATCGTAGGAGGAGCGGTAATACCGCTGGCGCAGGGATTCATTGCCGACCGCATCGGAATTCATCATGCGTTTCTCTTGCCAGTCGTCTGTTATCTTTACATCCTTTATTACGCGCTGGCCGGCTCAAAACCGAATAGCGAACGTATTCGCCAGGATGGAAGCTAGCGTGGTGCTAGGAAAATGGGGTCTCATACTTTTGTTTTTACAGCTTCTTGCGAGCCCGTGGCCTCATCTAAGGGATGGTGTTGTTTCTTCGTGAGATTAGATCTGGAGAAAGAGAGAATTATATGAAAACGCTCTTGACTGGGATCCTGACAGCAGCGGTCCTGTGCGGGACTGCCATTGCACAAGAATCCGCTCAGCCAATCCCGGCGCAATCTGGAGGTCCGGGACAGGTAAGCCACACTTCTTCGCGTATCGCGCCCGGCAGTGTCATTCCGGTCCTTCTCAGCAGAAGCATCGACGCCAAGAAAGTGAAGGTTGGCGACCCGGTTGAGGCTAAGGTTACGCAGGACCTCAAGGCGGACGGAGCACTCATCATCGCCAAGGATACGAAGGTTCTCGGACACGTTACTCAAGCACAGGCCCGCAATAAGGAACAGAAGGAATCGCAAGTGGGGATCGCTTTTGATCATGCCGTTACGAAGAGTGGCGATAATCTGCCCTTGTCGATGTCGATACAGGCGATCATTGCGCCGCCGAGTCAAAACGCTGACGGCAGCGGTGGGACCGGAAGTGCGGGTCAACCGTCCTCAGCTCAAGCCGCGCCCAGTGTACGGTCCGGCGGGATAGGCGGAGGCGCCGTGTCGCCACCAAGCAGTCCGACAGGGGGTGCGGAGGAACCAACGGGTGGGCCGATGCCAGGACATGCACGTCCAACCATTACCGGGGAGACTCAAGGCATAGTGGGAATATCAAACCTGAATCTATCGTCGGCCGCGGATGCGACCCAGGGTTCCATAATCAGTTCTGACAAAAACAATGTGAAGTTGGAAAGCGGTACATTGATGCTTTTGCGGGTCAATCAATAGAAGGGGTAGTAATTTAAAATCGCCATCACGTTCGTTGACTGGGTGTGAGCATAAACGCTGTTTACTCTCAGACGGGCCGGAATCCTCATCCTCAAAAAGCAGAAGAGTCAAATCTGTAGAGGTGGGGAGCACCGTCGCTCTTTGAATTCTCCGCTGACAAGTCGCTCTAGAGTCTTCGCTCTCAGGCGTTCGGTGTGTTCGCGGAGTGCGGATTGCAATTTGACGAGGAGTGGACTCAATTCCGGTGCGTCTGCCATTGCCACCAGAGCACACAGCTCCCGGATTCGATCTTCTAGGCGCCGAGCACGCATAGCAAAGAATGCTCTGCACAGGCCCCGTACTTCCATCGGGTTTATCTAGTAGACCCATCGCGAATGGCCCCGTTGCGCATCCCTGTCACATTGACCACTCTTTAGGTGGAATCGCCTTGTAGTCAAAGCGATCCTCAAGCCTAATCCACCAGGCTCCAATCAGGACTAAACATGAACGGTGCCGCGGGGAAGTTCAAGATGGCTCTGAAAGCTGATGGCCTCAGGGCAGAGATGCGGTGGCTTATTGAACATGGGTTGACTCTAGACAGAAGAATCTAGCACGCCGCCCTACCGGATTTGCTGTAGAGCAGATTTTCCCGGTTTCTTTCCCAAGAAAGTCTCGTCATCCCATCTCCACTCCGGATATCGAATAGAAAATAAAGCGGGGATTCCTTTGGCGAGATTATTGCTCCTAATAAGCATCATGAACTGGAAACATCCTCTCGTGGAAGTCGTTGAAGTGATCATCGCTATGTGGTTATTTGACATTATTTTCAAACCAAGACATCGCGATGAAGTTCGTAGGCCCTAGGGGCGCGGTACAGCTGTCGGTTGGTCATTATCCCTCTCGAAACGTCCTCATGGCAGGTTAGGGAAAACCTGGTCGACCATTTAGCGCGCTCCTGGGATGATTAGGCCGCCGGAAATATACGCTCCATGGCAGTGTGTGATTGATGACCGGCCAGTTGCCGTAGGCCTATCTCTCCGGGCTCGTACACCGTATTAATCAGGGAAAGCGGACGGGCGCGAACCTCGTCGTAGATCCGTCCGACGTATTCGCCAAGAAGACCGAGACAGAAAAGCAGCAGACCCCCGGTCAAGAAAATAGCTGTCGCGATTCCGTACCCCAAGGAATTGGAAGAGAGTAGCGCCACCAACCCCGAAACCAGTGCAGAAAAAATCATCAGCGAAGCTAACACGAAGCTCATTCGCAGAGGCTTGTAACTGAAACTGGTAATCGCGTCCATGGCGTACTTGATGCGGCTCAAGAAGGTGAGCTTACCTTCACCACCCACGCGGTCATGCCGGTCGTAGTAAACGATCGCGGTACGATAACCCACCCATGCCCGCAGGCCAGGAAGATAGCGATTGGCTTCGCGCAGAGAATTGATCGAGTCGATGGCCTGGCGATCGAGTAGGCCGAAGATCCCCGAATTCAGAGGGATCGGAAAGTCAGAGAGCGCCCCCAAGACGCGATAGAACAAAGGAAACAAGAAAGCCAGAAGCTTGCGGCGTTCTTCCCGGCTTCTCCGCACAGTGGTGACAACCTGTGCACCGTTCTTCCATGCCGCGACCATCTCGGGAATGACCGCGGGGGGATCCTGAAGGTCACCGTCCATAAGGACGACTGCGTCGCCACGAGCGGTTTGCATCCCGGCCCACAGCGCTCCCATATGTCCCCAATTGCGGGAGAGATCGACCACAACTACTTCCGGCGACTCTTCCTGAAGAGCGCGCAATAGTTCCAACGACGCGTCCTTCGAGCCATCGTTGACATACACTACTTCCCACCGTTCATCGACCTCCCGCATGGCGTCGATCACCGCCTCATGCAGCAGGGGAATAATTTCTTCTTCGTTGTAAATAGGGACTACGATCGAGATCATCTGCGGGCTCCTGGTGGCGCATTCATTGCCTCCTCAGATGAGGTTGGTGAGTTAAGGCGTTGTCAGGGAAATCCTGAGAACCAACTTCCAGTTACTGGGGTGTGGACTGCAGTATCCGCACCTTCCACCGCACTTCGGTCGGGGTCAGGACGGCAAGGTATTGTGCACGAATATGTTGAGTCGCCAGCGGTTTGTCATGATCCAAAATCTGTACGTCGTATTCCGCCATGTCCAGAAGCTCGATCGACAATCCTTCTGGAGAATAAAAGACCAGCTTGATGTTGTGTTTACCATCCTGGTATCGCGTTCGGACTCCTAGTTTCTGCTGGTCGCCGATAGTATCTGACAGTTTCTCCTTGGCAATGCCTGTGAAGTCAGCGTCCAGCAGGGCCGCGTTGTTTTCATCCGACGCGCGATTCAGGCTCTGCCAAGCCGCAAGATAATCACGAACCACGGCGGTACGAGTCTGTGGTTCCAGCGTTCGTGGCCCAACGGAATCAGCATTCGCAACCGTCACGGCAGGTTGCTCGTCGGCGGAAACCGCGAGCGTTCCAGCCATCAAGCCTATAACCAGCAGGAATGCCGTAAATCGGGTTGGACAAGTCAGATTCATTGTCGCCATCGGATTTCATTCCCCATCACCACCCCCGTGGCGACAGAGATGGTCGCTCCATCGTTGGCGGGCAGGTCCGTTCGCGCCACCCCGCGCTTAAGCGGAACATCAACCGTGGATTCCCAGCCATTGTTTCGCTCGATGAAAGTAACAATGGTGCCGTCTGGCACCGCGTTGCCTTTGCAGTCGCGTAGCGGCTCGGTCTCGACTTCAACCCGGGTTCCGGATTTGCGAGCGCTCATCCGCAGGTTACATGGCTCCCCGGAAACCTGCTGCACAATACGTTTCTCGGCAACGGCGCCGACGCGAGCCTGGAACTGCGCTGCTCCCGCCTTGGGTGCGGAATCCAGTCTGAGCCAGGCGACGCCGTTCTGCGTGGTCACAACTCGCGTTTGGGTTGCGCCTCCAATTTCGGACAGTTCAAATGAAACCTGCGTAGGCGAAAGGACGAGATTCCGGAAGGCGTCGAAAACATAAACTACTCCACTGATCCCTTCATGCAGATCAACTGGCAGTCGCGAGGGTTTCGCGAGAAAACTTAGGCTTGAGGGTTGCTGAGCGGTGACGTCGAACTCCGCCGTCTGAGTGGAAGATGGTCCCACGAGAAACGCACTGTAGTGACCGGCATTGTGGAGTTCGCCGGGAGCGAGCACCATCTTTCCCCCCAGTTGTACATCATGACGCAGCACCTGTCCTATGCCGATGATATACAACACAGCCTTACCATTTCCGGAAGTTGCCACTGAAACTGCGCTGCCTGCTTCGATGCTCTTGGGCCAATCCAGAGGCGTCGTCTGCGCAATTGCGCAAGTAGCTATCGCGGCGAGGCCCCATAGTGCGGCGAATCTGAGTGACATTCTCATTGAAACCGGCTGGAGCTGTATGTGCTTGCGACCACGCGATAACGGCTGACTCGGCCGGAAAGATCGGCTGGCAGAGAGGTGGAAAATGGAACCGGAGTTTCGGGTAATAGTGCGCGGTCCGCATACCCATCCGAAACCCAAACTGGTTGTCCGTTATTGTCATAAAAGGTTGTCAGAACGTGGGCGATATTCACTACTTGACCGCTCTGATTGACCAACTTGCCAGTCAACGAGGAGTCCGGCAATCCATTCAGTTTCTGATCTTCGATCTCGATCACCGGATCCGCCGAGGCAGCGATCAGGCTCGATGAAGGATCCATGCGGATGTTGTCCACGTCCGCCAAGCGAACGTTCTGAAAATCGATGCGGAACGGCGTTACCTGCTTGGGCAGAAGAACATGAGACATTTTGTCGAAGGCGTCCTCGGTTCCGATCGCAGAGCCGTTTTTCGCCAGTAACGTCGCCTTGACGGTTACGAAAGCGGGAACGACATCTTCGTTCAGAAGCTCGCCCACCAAAACCACTGCGCCTCCTCGATCGACAGGATGCATGTCCACAATACGAACATGGGGAGACTCGACGTCCTGCGCTCCCCAGTCGTCCTCAGGACCGCGGTAGACAACGTCCCAGCGCAGGTAGTTCACTGCGAGAACTTGCGGTGGAACTCTCGGTTCCTTAACCAGCGGCCACGCGACCTGCCATTGATCACCCGCGCGTATTACCCGCACTTCGCGCACTTCGTGATACGTACCGACCACTTCGGACCAAGTCAGATCAACTCGGACCTCGGCTGCATCGGCAGAAGCGTGAAGGGGACGGAGATCGAATCCGTCCAGCGACGCGTAACTCCGCAGGCTAGGGTGCGTTCCTGTGAGGTCGCGCACAAAGTCTTGCTCGGTGAACTCATTCTTGTTGGCAAGGCTGTTGTATGCCGCCGTCCAATCCTTGCGACTAATTTCTTGAACCAGGGTCTCAACTGCCTCCTGGGGTGACGAAGGACTACGGACCGCTGAAGGTACGCCACTGGCTGAAGCAAAGGCCGAAGTGTTCGGAAAGAAAACACCGACTGCCACCAGCACAACGGTCACGACGATGATGGTGAACGCAAGAAGCGCTCCACGGCTCATGAGATCAGCCTCCCCAACACCAGATTCTGATCGTCAGTCGTGGGTTGTGTAACTCGCGACAGCACCGGTTTCTTGTCTGGGATAAGAACCAGCAGCATGGCAAGGATGCTGCTTCCAATCGGTAGAACGCCCCACATCAGTCCCTGCCAGGCCGGTGGAATCTGGGGAACATTCATTGGCATCGCAGGTGGCGCGTCCTCCTTACTCCAAACCGTTATAGTTCTGTCGTCCAAGTCGTCCACTTTGCGCCAGCCCGCGAAGACCAGAAGTGGTTCATAGTAGGGATCGCGCATGAAGACCCATTTCAGACCGTAGCGATCGGCATGTTCGAGAACAGCTCTCAGTGCGTCGAGTCCGGATTTTCCGAAGTACTTGGAGCTGGTGAGGGCGCCGGCACCGTGCTCGGTCAATTCCGGCAACATGCGTCCAGAATTCCATTCTCCGTCCACACTGCTGGCATCAGTCAATACGGACAGCCGTGAAATCTTGTTGCCGAATCCGAGGGTGATGTAGCGGTAACGGTCGTGACCATCTCGATCCAACCACGCGGCGACAGAATCCACCTTGAAGTCTGCTGCGTCCGCCGGCTTATAGGTTGCCCACGCTACTGCCAAAGCACAGCTCAGGCCTGCCGCGAGCGTTAGCCCCGCAACCGCCTTGAACCGGAAACGATCAATGAGTTCCTCGGCTAACAATCCTATAAATGGCAGAGCAAGAAGAGTGGCCCAGTAGGTGAAGCGCTCCATGGTCAGCACTGCAAAAGCCCGCCCTAAGAGCAATTTGGCGACTGGAGTGGTTCCACCCAAGCCCAGCATGAATGCCAGCCAGAAGCCAAACAAGAGGGGGCGTAAACGGGATGTGACAGAACCTTTCCAAATGATGAATGGAAGCGCGAGAATCAGGGCGCCATAGGGAATGACGAAGTAGTTCAATCCCCACTCGGGGCTCAGAATATAGTTCGCGCGACTCGGGTGCGGGATAGGTACCTGCGTGACGGGATAGTTTATGAGCGCGATCCAGAACGGCAAAAGGACCACAGCGATCGCGACTCCAACCAGCAGCGCTGCCGCAATGCTCCGAAACCAGAAAGCTGAAGCCGATACTTTCTCTCCATCTTCACGATCAAAAAAGGCCAGGGCCAATACCGGCAGGGCAAACAAGAATGATCCGAAGAGCAGGGTTGCGTGGTGCGCGGCGGCCGCTGCCACGCTCAACGTCGCACCCTTTAGGAAAGACCGCCAACTGCCGCGTCGAACCCACTCGTAAAGATACGGCAGAGCATTCAGGTACAGTGGCGCTGCAAATGTGGTTGAAAGTTGTCCGGCAGAATAAACCAGAAAGCACTCCGACCCAAGAAGAACGCTGGCAAGCGCGGCAAAAGCCGCGGCGCGCCGGTCAACCCACAATTGTGAAAATCGAAAGACCCCTAGCGCTAGAAGCAGGATGGCCACGAACTGCACGATCATGTAGGCCATGTCGAGCCCGGTAAGGTGCGAGATCAGCGCCAGCCATTGCTGGGGCAATGGCGGATAGGTGGTCTGCGAAAACCCCGCATACCACTTAGTGTTCCAGGGATCGAACCAGTGCTTTACATATTGCGACGCAAAAAAAATGTGGAAGTTGGTGTCATAAGACTTCAGTGGCAGCTTCATCAGCAGCAACGGCGCGTGAATCACGAACGCCGCCAAGAAGATCCAACTCATCGGCACAGGGCGCCGAGCGGCCCCGACTGACTCAACCCTTTGCACGGTGTCCTCCCGACGCTTTTCGATTCTGCGCCTTAGATTCGGGTTGCTTCCGTGTCTAATGGAAAACCTGATTTTCAAGCCAACGTCTAAGCCCGGTTCTGAATCGAAGATTCTGCAAGTTTGTGGACTCGTTTGGGGGTCTTTTGATTCTTTTGCACCATCGCGGGATAGTTTATGCGTCGTTGCTGGCGGCCGCGCTATCGTGCGCCGCGGGGGCGCAGACGTACAAGGTCGGAGGCGATTCGCCGCCACAGACGCAGAACGACTCCGACAAGACTTCTCAACAGAAATCGCTGGGTTGGGGTTCAAACATCGAGACTGCACGTCTTGCGCGCGCCGCTGAGCAAGCGTTGAAGAATGGAAACTATTCGTCCGCCATGGATTATGCCCAACGCGCAACTCAGGCTGCTCCCAACGATCCTCATTTGTGGTTTCTGCTCGGCTATGCGGCCCGTTTGGCCAGGAAATCCCAGATCTCGCTGGATGCCTACAATCGGGGGCTCCGCCTGGATCCTTCCTCTCTTGATGGACTCTCTGGCCTGGCCCAGACTTACAACACTATGGGCCGCCGTGATGAGGCGGAACGAATCCTGACGCAAGTGCTCTCGGTCGATCCCAAACGAGCCAATGACGCGGAGGTGTTAGGGGAAGTCCTACTGCGGTCTGGAGAATACGATAAGTCGCTCGCGGTGCTAGCGCGCGCAGAAGCGATTGAGCCTTCCGCACGTGTGGAACTGTTGATGGCAGTCAGCCATGAGCGTCTGAAGCAGTTTGACCAGGCCAACCACTACCTTGAATTGGCCAAGTCACGCGCACCCAACAATCCTGAGGTCGAGCGCGCGCTGGCAGGTTTCTATCGCGAGACTGGCAACTATCCAGCAGCGATTGCGGCCCTGAAGGCAATTCACAGCGCGAATCCCGAGGTCAAGGCCGAACTGGCCTACACCTATCAGCTTGATGGGCAGCCGGAGGAATCTGCAGCTCTTTACTCGCAAGCGGCGAATGCATTGCCGAACGACGTTAATCTACAGCTCTCCGCCGCGCAGGCGCAGCTGGCTGCCGGCTCGGTGGAGCGTGCGGAGCCTTTTATTAAGCGAGCTGCCTCAATCGATGCAGAACATTATCGCTTGCACGCCATTCGCGGGGAAATCGCGCGGCTTGAGGAACGCAATGGAGAAGCTGTTCTAGAGTACAACGCCGCGATCGCTCACTTACCTGAAGCCCCGGCTGAAGGCCCGCTTTATGGAATTCAATTGCACCTGAATTTGGTGGAACTGTACAAAGGTCTGCAGGATGACGCGGCGTTCAAGAATCATTTGCAAATTGCTCAGTCGCAAATTGGTGGCCTGGACGAGCGTGGGTCTAATCGATCCGAATTCCTTCGTCTCCGGGCGATGATAAAAATGTATGCCGGTGACCTTGCTGGGGCCGGCCATGACGTCAAAGAGGCACTGGCACTGAAACCGAAAGATCCGAACAATCTGCAACTGAACGGCGACTTGTTGGTAAAACTTGGCCAGCCCGAGGAAGCGATTGCGGTCTATCGGCAGATTCTGACGATCGACGCAAACAACCGATTTGCGCTGACGTCTTTGGGCTTCGTTTCCCGCGAAGCCGGCCACGACAAGGAAGCGGAAAAGTATTTCGAACGACTGGCTGCGGCTTATCCCAAGTTATATGTGCCCTACCTCGCCCTGGGCGACATGTATGCGGCGCGGCGTGACTTCACGAATGCGGAAGCCTCATACCACAAGGCTCACGACCTCGCTCCCACGAATAGCCTCATCGTCGCCGGAGGCATGAATGCTGCCATCGAAGCCAAACGTTTTCCAGTTGCGGCGGAATGGTTGAGCGTGGCAACTCCCGAAATGCAGCAACAGCCGCTGGTGATGAGGGAAAAAGAACGATATCTGAGTTGGATTGGGGACTATGAGAAATCGGCGGAAGTGGGACGAGAAGCGATCAAGAAACTCCCCGCCGACCGCGATGTCGTCGTCTATCTGGGATACGATTTGCTTCACCTCGAACGCTATGATGAACTACAGGAGCTGACGGCGCGTTATGCCCAGCTTCTTCCTAAGGAAGCCGACATTCCGTTGCTGGCCGGATATGTTCATAAGCACTCAGGACAGCTCGAGGACGCGCAGCAAGACTTCACTCGTGCGTTGGTGCGCGATCCGAACATCGTCACCGCTTATGTGAATCGCGGATACGTACTGAAGGACCTTCACAAACCAGCCGAGGCGACTACAGATTTCCAGACTGCCCTGCGATTCGAACCCAAAAACGGAGAGGCACATCTGGGACTCGCTTACACGAACCTCGACCTGCATCACCCCCGAATCGCCTTGCGGGAAGCCCAACTGGCCGAGCGGGAAATGGGCGACTCCATGCCGATCCATCTTATTCGCGCCACCGCGTATGGCGACGAAGGATCGCTAACCAAGGCAGCAGCGGAGTACCGCATCGCTTTGAGATCTGCGTCTAACGACGCTGGCCTACATCTGGCGTTAGGCGATACCCTGTACGGTCTATTCCGCTACAGCGATGCGATCTCGGAGTTTCAGACTGCCGAAAAGCTGGCTCCCGCCAACAGCCTTGTCTATGCGAAGCTGGCGCGGTCCTATGCCCAACTGCATGATCGCGAGAACACGCTAACAAACGTGCAGTTGGCGGAGAGTTATGCGCACAAAGAGCAAAAGGGAGAAAGTACGATTCTGCTTTCCACCGGCGAAGCCCTCGCCCTGCTTGGAGATCAGGCAGCCGCCATGCAACGGTTTGAAGCAGCCCTGGGTGCGCCGGACAGCGACCGCATGGAAGTTCGCTTGGCCATCGCGAAACAAATGGTCGCCAAAGGTCAACTTGATGATGCCCAGCGCCAGATCGCATTGGGATTGATGGAAGCTCGCACAGGTGAAACGCCGCCACCTACGGGCCGCGAATGGATTGAGGCTGCGGACCTGTTTCTTGGCATGCATGACTTCCAGTTGGCGGAAAGCTACTATCAGCATGCGCTAGCCACGGGAACCGGCGAAACTGAAGTTCGACTTGGCCTGGCGAATACCTATCTCGCCATTGGAGACACCGCCAGGGCCGAGGCCCAGATTTCTTCCATTGACAAGTCGGACCAGAGCGATCCCACGTATCAGTATCTATTGACAAAAGCCAGTATTTATCGCCAACAACATCACAATACGCAGGCGTTGACGGCCTTCGCGCAGGCGGCCGATGCTGCCGGCGAAGATCCAACCGCAGACCGCGAACTGATGCAAGCGGCCGGCGACGAAGGGTTGAGAATCACTCCCAATTTCAGTTTCCTCTCGGATTTCTCCGTCTCGCCAATCTTTGAAGATACGACGGTGTATCCATTGGACGCCAGGCTGGATGTGACACTGCCGGGGCGGCGGAATCTGCTTCCTCCGCCGCGGTCTTCGTTACAGACGGAATGGACAGGGGCCTATCATTTGCACCTTGGGAACCTACCCGATGCCAGCGGTTTTTTCCAGGTGCGAAACGCACAAGGCCAGATATCGGTGCCCAGTGCCGATGCCATCGTCAATCGTGACACCACTGACTACTCTTTCAACTTCGGGCTGAATCCAACACTGCACCTCGGAACCAATGTCATTACTTTCGACACCGGAATTCAGGAGACCATTCGCCGCGATTCCGAAGACCCGTACGACATGAACCAAAATCTGTTTCGACAGTTTGTGTATATGTCGACCAGCTCTTTTTTCAACATGGTTTCGGTCAGCGGCTACGCCATCCGTGAGGCCGGGCCTTTTACCGAGAGCCTCCAACATTCTCGCGATCTGAGTGCGGCGGTGGACTTTCGTGTGGGCAGGCCCTGGGGAAAGACCTTCTTCCTGACCGGTTGGGGAGCCCGCGATGAGCAATTTAACCCCATCATTCGCGAGTTTTATTACACCTCGGTCTACGCCGGCATCGAACGCCGGGTATCGAACCGGTTTACCGTCCGGGCCGTGGCTGAAGATCTTCGCGCTTGGAGGATCGAAGGCTCACAATACGCGATTGCTCAAGCGCTCCGTCCCGCTGGCAGTGTGCAATTCACGCCAACTCGAAATTGGAGGATTGAAGGCAACTTTGCCTACTCGCGCAATATGAGCTTTCACGCCTACGACGCGGTGCAGAGCGGCTTCGCAGTTTCTTATGCGCTGCCGATCCACAGGACGTTCAAGGACGAAGGCCAGAACGTGGGCCTGGTTTATCCCATTCGATTTTCCGCGGGAATACAGCAGGAGAACTTCTTCAATTTTACCGGTGGCAACACCCAACAACTCAGACCGTACGTCAGCATCACCATATTCTGAAGTCAGGACGCAATGAAGATCTGTTTAGTCACAGCTTTTCCTCCCAGTGGCCGCCAGTTGAACGAATACGCTTTCTATATTGCGCGGGAGCTGCAGCGCGATCCGAGAATCAACCTGACGATTCTGGCCGATAAACTAGGCAATTACGAGTTCGCGACGGACGGAGAAGGCAACCCTTTGACGACGCAGCGCGTGGAACTTCCTGGTTTCCAAGTCGTCCGGTGCTGGGAGTTCAACCATCTGGCAAATCCGTATCGTCTCTTAAAGATGATCCAAAGGATAAAACCGGACGTAGTCTGGTTCAATCTGGTTTTCTCGACGTTCGCCACCCCGGACCATCCGCTTTCCGCATTTGCAGGCCTGTGTGTGCCGGCTTTGGCTCGTGGGTTGGGCTGTTATACCCATGTCACTTTGCATCATATTCTCGAGCATGTCGATTTTGCCGGCGCCGGTGTGCGGCAGGATAGAATCTTTCGCCTGGGAAGCGAGCTGGCAACGCGGGTGCTTCTTAGGGCCAATTCGGTTTCCGTTCTGCTGTCCGCTTATCAGCGGACACTTCTCGAAAAATACTCCGCGCATAACATACTGCTGGGGACGCACGGAGTCTTCGCATCCCGTCCGAGCCCTCCAGACTTCTCAAAACGAGGAAATCCCGACTGCCGTATTCTCGCAATTGGGCATTGGGGAACCTACAAGCGGCTGGAGACATTGGTGGAAGCTTTTCCAGCAGTACTAGAGAGAGTACCGAATGCCCGGTTGGTAATTGCAGGAGCGAACCATCACACTAAGCCCGGCTATTGGGAATCAATCCGTGATTCGCAGAGAGGAAATCCGCGAATCGACTTTCGTGGATACGTGGAAGAGCAGGATATCCCTAATCTTTACGGAACCAGCAGCATCGTAGTGATGCCTTATGATTCCGCCACCGGCTCCAGCGGGCCCGCGCACCAGGCGTGCGAGTTCGGAGTTCCCATGGTGTGCGCGGACATCCCTGATTTCCGTACCATGGCAGCGGATGAAGAAATGGCGATCAGCTTTTACAAGACTGGAAATGCGGTGGAGCTTGCAGACAAGCTGGCTGGAGTGTTGGAGTCTCCCGAACATCAGCGTCGCATGGCGGAACAGAACTTCTCCGCGGCGGTGCGGATGACCATGCCCAATGTCGTCCGTCATTACCTTCGCTGGTTCGAACTGGCTGAACGCAAACGCGCGTTGGGTTCTACTTCCGAGATTCAGACCTTCCGGCGCTGGTCCCGGGACCGTCTGCATTTGTCCGGGTCTTCGCACCCGACGACCGGCGCTGCGCCGGAAGCAGAAGTCGTTCAGACTAAATTCCGCATTGTCGAGGAGAGAGAAATCGAAGGTAGCGCTTAACTGTCCGTATATCGCAGAAGCGAGCAAACACACGCTTTCTCAACGCTTCGACGAATCCGTATTACCAGGCAATTACCGATTCCTTGTCGTCGTATTCCTCGATCGTCACTCCACTCTTTGCACTGTCTAATTGGTGCTGCACTCCCAAGACCGGCGACCAATGGTCAGGAATCGTCGAATAGGAAAGACCGCCGAGATACATGGTATTGCCGTCAATGGTTAGAGTTCCAAAACGCAGGCTGGTGTTGGTATCACTGGACTGGGTGAAGGTTAGCGGAATTTTCTGGTATCCAGCCGAGGTAACGCGTTGCACAAAATAAGTCGCATGATGCCATGCTCCAGTCGAGAACTGGCAGGGGGACAAACCGACATTTACCCACGTCAGGCCTCCGTTGTTCGGGAGCCAGAATTGCCACTGATTGGTGGCATAGTTACACTGCGAGCCGAACATGAATTCATGCACGCCGTCACTCAGTTGCACCGCCTGAAAAAAATCGTTTTCCAGCGCCTGGATGCTTCCATTCTCGTTTGTCGCCGGGAGGTAGAACCAGAAGTCCCAAAGAAAATTGGTGTCGCCGGCGTAGGGAGAGGGGTTGGCCGTATCTTTCTTATAAAACAGGCTGTCATCGTACTGGCACTTGCTAGTGAGCATGAACAACTGGCCACTTTTTGGATAATCGGGCGAGTTACCGGTATTTGGGTCTGACGCGTTTTGGAACGTTCCAATGCTGCCGTCATTGCAGTTGCCGCCGACGCCAGGATTGTTATCAACAACCCACGAGGAGCTTTCTGCTATACGCGTCACCCGAGTAGCATTGGTAGGGGCGGTCGGGGGGTTAAAGCCGGTTACGTCGATTTCATATGTCGCCGTGCTGAGAAGCGAACCGCTGGAGTCCCAGGCTTTTATGTAAACCGAGTGCGTGCCAGGCGCAACCACGACCCACGCATCCAGCAATGGGGCAAAATTCTGATAGACAATTTGACCATCGATATAGGCCACGTACCCAGTGATCTCCGAGTCACTTTCAGCGGTGGCTTGAAAGTGAACTGGTGAGATCAAGTTAATGGCGCCTCCTCCCGACAAGTCTGGCTCTTGCACTGAAACTGCAGTCACGGTTGCATGTGAGGCCAAACTGTTCCAGAAAAACGACATAACACCTATGAATAGCACCGCAACCATGCGGCATGCTGTGCGTGGTCTATGTGATTGATTCGCAGAAGCAGGAAAAGGAGAAAAAACTGGGATGCAGGGATTCCCGTCGTATTCGCGCCGTGAACTCATAAATTGCCCCAATCGCAATCAGATTTGTCCATACGGGGGAAACTGTAGGCAAGCTACAGTGAAGCCTGTAGGGAGGCAATACAGCGAATACCCTAGATTTCTGTGGAAATCCTCACTTTAGTAATGGGGAAAGATTTAATCGAAACTCGATTGATGGACTTGTCAAGCGGATTTCTGAGTGCGAAGGGTCAATTCCATGCCGTGGCAAGAAGTCGTTCGGCCAGGCTGGCCCCGCCGACGCCACCGGCAACCGGACGCGGAACCTCAGTCGACGCAGTCCGGCCCAGGAGTTTAGAATCCTGAACCTCCACGACGATCGGCTGCCGGAGAGGAAACACTTTGTTACCATCCACAACCGCGTGGGCTACGTTCAATCCCTTTCCCACACAGGTGTTGGCAAGAATCGAGGAATCCTCGATTACAGTGCCATCGTGAACATCGCAGTCGCGTTCCAGCGTGCTAAAGTGCGTGACCAGAGTATCAGCGCGAAGCTTCGCTCCGCTGCCCAGATAAGCGGGAGCGACAACCCGGGCGCGACGATGCACCTGCGCGCCATCGTCTACCCAGACTCCCGGCTTCAATTCGCGTCCCCGAGGGTGGATCGAGCAGCGCGATAGAAAAGCGTCGATCACTAACTGGCGAAGATCGCTTGGCTCATCCAAGCGGCAGACATAACCTGGTAGCGCGTAAGGCGTGGCACTACCCAGGTCTTCGCGATTCAGCAACTGCGGCAACCCCAGCCGTCGCATATTGCGCACTTCGCCAGCTTCGATGATCCAGGAATCCATGGCTTCACGGTGCTTTGTCAGGGCTGTGATTCCCTGCTTTGTGTCTCGATGAAATCGAATGAGATCAGCCAGGTCAAGTTCCGCATAAGCCCCGATTCTGGTCAGCAGGACGAGTTCAACACCATGTTGAACATATTCGCGCAGGACACATTCAGCCGCCGACCACAAATCAGTTTGCAGCGCAACCGTGTTGATGGTGGTTACTGGTGTAGCTGACATCCGTGCCAAATGCGAAAATTCATCCTTGATCACTACGGTTATAAGTTTTACTCCGTCATGCCGAAGTTTCTGGACTACGTGGTCAAGCACGGACTGACCCAGCAGTTCCACGCACGCAATAGGATTCCCTCCCAGGATTCCGGGTTCAGTCATTTGTCCCCGGGAATCACGGGGGGCGTTATGCTCTGGAGAACTTCGTTCAATCACAAGAATTGCGCCAGCTAACATCCCGTTCCCTCTGCACTTAGAATTCCGTTAACGCGTTACTCTCGCTCTCGCGGGTTACGCATCTCCTCGATTTACCAGACTAAGGGTAAGTGGCAATGTCAGACCATCCCGTGTAGCCTCTAGTTTCATCAGCCACTTTGCTGTAGATCATTTGTGCAAAAGTTTGCGTGTCAGGGGGTTCATGGAAGCGGCGCTGCCCGAGTGCCATTAAGAATTTGGAATAGAAGCAACCAGCGCTTCGCGTTCGTAGTCATCAAGAAATTCTCTTTGACATGCTCATGCCCGTTTTCGCCAAGGCGCTTAGCGAAGTCCGGGTGGGTAAGAAGATAGCGAATTTGGTAGGCGCATCCCTCAACCGAGTGGACCAAAACACCGGTAAGTTTGTGGATGATCTGGTTAGGGATGCCTCCTACAGCGGAGGCAATAGTTGGTTTCCCCTTCCACAAGGCTTCGGTGACAGTGAGCCCGAAGCCCTCCTTGATGGACTTTTGCACCACCAATGTCGACGCACGCTGCAAGGCATTGATTTCCAGCGCACACCAGGGAGGCAGATCTAGAATGATAATGTCCGGGTAGTCACCGGCTGCGGCTTTGACTTCCTGCAGCACTGCTGCACCCTCGGGATCGTCGCTAGCTCCTCCTCCGGCCATCACCAGCTGACAATCCACGTACTTCTTGGCAAGTTTGAAAGCCTGGATAACTCCTACCGGATCCTTCGCCCGGTCAAAGCGCGAGACCTGCAGGACAATTGGACGTGAACGGTTGACTTGGAACTGGTCACAAACCGCCTGCACCATCGACTCATCGAGTTCTTTATTCTTCTCCGAAAGGGGGTCGATACAAGGATAAAAAAGATATTGCGGAATCGGAAGCTGGCGGGCAAACGATTGAGACGAGAAGATAGCCGCGTCGTACTGCTCAATGTAAGGACGCAAAAAATCCCAAACCTGCGGGTTGGGATGGGAGAGATCAATATGGCAGCGCCAGACCCAATGCGAAGCGGAATCCGCGCGGGCACGAATTATCGCCGCGGGCTGCGGATCGTGGATCACGACCAGGTCTTCGCCGAACTGCATCCGGCCCATGTTCTGCTCGTTATACATGAGAAAGATCTCTTGCACATGCTTAGTGAGCTGGTAGGGACTACCTTGTAGAGCGTTGTGAAATGCCTTGGTCACTTCGAAGAAATCGTTGCCTCCAGTGATCACGTCCCAGTGGGTGTTCACTTCGAGCTCCGTGAGCATCGGTACGAGGCAGTTGAGCATTTCCGCGACACCGCCGCCAACGGCTGTCGAATTCACCATCTTGAGCGTCTTGCCTTTGAGATCACGGGCAAGAAAGCGCAGAGAATCCAAGTTGGACTGGCCGATGATTTTCTGGTAGTCGTCCAGTCGCGCGGGGGGCTGTGGAACGGGCGGAGTGCGGAAATCCCTGACCGATTGTCGACTCTCCACGCCACTCGATGCCTGCTTGCCGGGCGCGAGCGCAGTTGTCGGTCTGGGAGTCGAGGAACTGATCTTGTCAATGGACGCGGACGGATTCATAGCTTTTTGAGGGCTCATCAGACGGCACGCTCCACGATCCCCACAATCTGCTGGCGGACGTTTTCCATGGTAGAGGTGTAAATGTCAATGCGATTGATGGCGCGAGCTGCGTCCGTAAGATTCATTTCTTCCAGAAGCCATTGTGAAAAATCGTTCGACATGAGTTTCAAACGCAGGCGCGCCTCGATAAAATGGTGATGGATGGAATGGATGCTGACGCGCCGCAGCCCATCGGCGAATCCACGTAGCGTATCGGGGACAAAAGTTGTAGGTAATACAACGATATCCGCTGCACAAAAGTAGAACGATTCATCCGCATTCCGTGCGCCAGCATTCGGATTGTGCTCCACATAATCAGCGAGAACGCGGACCAGAGACTGGCGTAGATCTTCGAGAGATGTAAATTCCCGCACGTCTACGCTGGCCAGGCGTTCGGCCAAGGCCGGTTCATTACACGCAGACAATGCCCAATGCGCAAAGTCATTGGAGAATCCACGGCGAATGAAGTGATGTTCCTGAAGGGTTCGAAAGGTATGTTGAAAAACCGAATCCGCAGGACATTGGCGCAATGCCTCCAACAGTTCGGATAGGTTGGCCGCCTTCTCCCTGCCGATACGCAGAAGATGTTCGGAAGTATTAAAATAGAAGGGCTTCTTCGACTTTCGCACTTGATTGTCTACGACGTGTTCTTCACTCACAGGGGATCCTTTTCGTGGGTTGCATTCCGTAACAGGCATCCATCCAACGCGTCAGAAAATCCAGCAGCTCATCCGGTGGGCGGAGCCAAAACTGTGCCGAAGTCTTTCGCCATTCGGCGCGCACCAGCACGCTCAACCCACGGTCGCCGAGGGCATTAAATGCTCGCTCATCCGTAGTATCGTCCCCCAGGTAAGCGATCGGGGCGTCAGGCTTCATCTCCTCAGCGACGGTTCGAACCGCATCCCCTTTGTCGAGATCGGGCATGCACATTTCTACGCCACCATCGAATTCCATAATCGACATCAATGCACCTTGCGCGATTGAGAACCAACCCTGTAAGACTTGATGACGGATTTCTGACGCTCTAGCCTCCTCCAGCCCTCGCCAATGCACCGCGATGCTCCCGAGTTTGTGCTCGCCGAGAGCTTGCAATCCATGGGTCGTCAGCCATCGCTCTGCCTCTGTCAATGCACGCGATATGTTTTCGTCCAGGGGGGGGATTTCATAGGCACCGTCGGGCGACAAGCGTTCGAGGCCGTGTACACCCCAAACTTCGGGATGAGGATGAATTCCAAGCAGCGCTACTACTTCGGAAGCACTCCTGCCGGTGACGATGACCACGCGGGTCCGCCCGGACGCCATGATTTCCTGCAATGTTGGAACCACCCCTGGGTAGGGCAATGCTTCTTGGCGATCAATAGAAAATGGGGCCAGTGTCCCGTCGTAATCGAGCAGGAGCGCCGAGCGATCCGACTCCGCCACTTTAGCGATGAATTGATCAAGTTCGAGTTGGTCCTCGGTCACTGACAACAGTTCTCCTCAGTTAAGCCACCGGCTCCAGCATGATGGACTTCTCAGTTACCGCATGCTCGGCGTCCAATCGCAGCTCGCACAACTCACCAATCAACGTGCCTGCCCAGCGATAGACGTTATTTTCCCGGACGATTTTACGCATGCGATGCATGCGCTCCCGTACTTCTTCCGGAGCCATCTCCAACGCAACTCGAATTGCTTCCGCTGTCTGATCAATGTCGTACGGATTTACCAGGAGCGCATCTTGTAGCTCCCGGGCCGCGCCCGTGAAACGGCTGAGGATGAGAACTCCGCGATCATCGTGCCGAGCCGCCAGGAATTCCTTGGCCACCAGGTTCATGCCATCGTGCAGGGAGGTGACCAGACACAAGTCGGCGATCCGGTAATAATCCTGGATCTCGTCGTGGTTGTGCTGTGTTTTGAGCAGAACAATAGGTTTCCAACTGTCGGTGTGAAAACGCCAGTTGATCCGCTCCGCCTCCGCTTCCATCTCGTTGAACAGATCGTGATAGCGCTTGATGTGGGTACGGCTGGGAGCTCCGATCTGCACAAAAGTAAACTGTCCCTGATAGTTGGGATATCTCTCCAGAAAACGTTCGATCGCTGCGAAGCGTTCCAGAATGCCTTTGGTGTAGTCCACGCGATCGACGCCGACACCGATAAAGGCCGCATCGGTAGAGAGCGTCTTTAACATGGCAGCGCGGTCGAGCGTGTCGGGAGCATCGCTATCCCCGACTAACGGCTCATCCGCGAAGTCGACGCTGATGGGGAAAGGCTTGACGGCGGTGAGATGGCCGAGCCGCCGCACGGAAAAATGCTCCCAATCGATGCGCGATTCCAGTGCCCTATCCACTGTCTGCAAGAAATTAGTGCAGTGGGACTGAATGTGAAAACCAATCAGGTCCGCGCCTAGCAACCCATCGAGCAATTCCCGCTGCCAGGGACAAATGGCGAAGGCCTCGGGGTTGGGCCACGGGATATGCCAGAAAATTGCGACTCGCGCATCCGGCCGCTGTCGCTTGATCAGCCTGGGCAGCAGTGCGAAGTGATAATCCTGAAGCAATACGACTGGATTCGTGACGTCCTTAATCTCATCCAGTACGGCTTCGGCAAACTTCTGATTTACCGCTTGGTAATATTCCCAATCGGACGCGCGAAATAGCGGCCGGGTGTGCGCGATGTGGCAGAGTGGCCAGAGACCCTCATTGGCAAATCCGTAGTAGTAACCTTCTTCCTCATCCTTGGTCAGCCACACTCGACGGAGAGTGTAGTGGGGATCGTCCGGAGGCACGCGCAAACAGTCATGCTGATCTACAGTCAGCGTATCAGCGTCTCCGCTGCCGTGTGCGATCCATGTGCCGTCGCAAGCGCGAAGCACCGGTTCCAGAGCCGTGACCAAACCGCTCGGCGGCACCACCACCTGCCACGACTTACCTTGCCGTACATGCATGTAGGGCTCGCGATTGGACACCGCAATCAGGCGTCCTCCGTCCAACCGCGAGCGCACATGCACGGCAAGCCGATCGGCTGTCCACTGCGAGACCGAGGCATCGCGCAGCCGTGCTTCATTTTCGGCGGCGGATCGTGCCTGGTTCAGGCTCTCCGCGAGCGTAGCAACCTCTCGCGCAAGTGGGCGGAACAGTTGCAGGTCGGGCGCATTTTGCCTGGAAGAGACTCTTCCAGTGCGGAGTGCGCGCATCCATTGGGCTGTCCGCGCGATCGGTCCGGCAATACTCCAACGCACGATGAGAAGCGTGATTACAGTGATAAGGAAAACATAGACCAAAGCGCTGAAAAAAGTGTCCCGCCAAATACGGCGAGCTTCCGCCGGAATGTATCCGGTGTCGTGCACGATTGCGAGGGCGCCGATGACGGCCTCGTCCTGATCCGGGCGATGCAGTGGCACAACGTAGATGTGAAGGTGTGCAGTCCCCAGTTTTTGGAAGACTCCGACGCCATGATTATCGTGGACCGCCTGCGACACAATTTGCGGCGCAACCGTCAGGATCGAAGCCAAGTCCGGGGTCGCTAGAATGGGTTTGTTTTGTTGATCGTAAACAGCTATCCCCACAAGGTGCTCTCGATTGCCAAAGCGCTCGACGGTGCGTTGCAATGCCCGCGTAGAGCCCTTTTCCAAGTCATGCTCGACATTCCCCGCAAGACTTTCGCCTAGCACCTCCGCGCGCCGTTCCAGATCTTTGCGTAAACCACGGCGCTCAGCTAAGACTTGATAATAGGCAAAGGAAAGAGACGCCAGGGTTATTCCCAGGATGAGTGCCACAATCAGCCGAGCGCTCAGCAATCGCATGTCTCTTACCCTCCGTCTTGATGCTTGCCGCGCCCTTTATTCGAAGTGCGGCATGCCATTTGACGCCGGCACGGACAAACGCCAATGAACCTGTCATCAACTTCGAACCACTCCATGTTGCGTGGCGCGTATGACCATCCACTGCACATCTTTAGCCGAGCATGGATTAGGGATAACGCCGAACGCCCCGAGCGCCATCGCTTCTCGAAATACAAAGTCTTGGTCCCCATCTGAAATCATCACAACTATGGGGACCTTGGAATGTTGCCCAAAGACCGAAAGGAGCCCCACATAAGTTCCCTCCTTGAAATGGTCTTCGCAGAAGACAAGAGCGAAATCCCTTTTTGCCAAAAGATCTTCCGCCTCCCGAACCGAGGAACACACCACTGTGTCGAACATCCAGTTTCGGATGGCATTTTCGATTACCTGACTGTTGGCCGCTCTTGAACATACGACCAAGACTCGTCGAGTAATATCGGTGTGGGCCGGCATGCGCCTCTAGTTTCGAGTTTGACGTTCGACTTGTCGCCTCCATTCACCCTACTCAACCCAGCCGAGAATCGGAATCCGGTAAAGCACTTAGAAGGTACCAGGGGCCGACCCTACTGGTAGTCGTGAAACAGCCGATATTTCTGTAGCTCCAGGTTTGAGCCTCTTAATAAGGCGCTCAGAAGACCTGCACCAGGCCGTTACGTACGGCGTAGAGGGTCAAATCCGCAACCGAATGTAGATCGAGTTTGCGCATGATATTGGTTCGGTGAGTTTCTGTCGTCTTCACGCTCAGATTCAAAGCTGCCGCTATTTCCTTGTTGGTTTTTCCTTCTGCCAGCAGCTGTACGACCTCCTTCTCGCGTGGGGTAAGGCGATTCCGCCGGAGAGGCACTGCCATGTGGGGATTTAAATAGCCCTCGAGCACCAGTTCGGCCACGCGGGAGTTGAAAAAAGTACCGTGCCGTTGCAAGGCTTCGACAGCTGACACAAGATCCCGGCCAGCGTCAGATTTAGACAGGAAACCCCGAGCTCCCACCTCCAGAGCGCTTCGTACCACCAGTTCGGAATCGTGCATGGTCAGCACGAGAACGGCGGTCAGCGGACAATTCGCAAGAATCTGCCGCGCGGCATCGAGGCCATTGAGTGCGGGCATTCCGACGTCAAGAAGGACGAGGTCCGGCTTCACGGCAACGCTGCGTTCTACCGCTTCTCGCCCATCTTTAGCTTCGCCGCATACCTCCCATCCCGGGTGATTGTCCAGTAATGCTCGGATTCCCTGGCGCACAATCTCATGGTCATCAGCAACGATGATGCGAAATCTAGTCGTTTTATTAACCAAGGCAGGTGGTGGCATCCCCGGAGTTGCGACACTCGAAAGCTCATGGCTTTGTTCTGCGCTGAACAGGTGATTGGAGGGCTCCATTGTGTGTGTTATACCTCCTTGCCGCTTGTAGCCGGGATCATTTGAGGACTGAATCAGGTTCTCACAGCACACCATTTGCCAAACCGGAGTCCTAAGCCTTTCACGTACTTGGCCCTACAGGGATCCTGTACGGGTCTCCGGATAAGTATTTTTTTCAGTGTTCTTCGACGCCGAATCCACCGACGGTGTCGCCCCATACGACTGATTCCACGACCAGCTACAAGGATCACCTTATTAGCTTGCACCGGCTTCTACGACTAATCTGCGGTTATCACATCAGGAATGTTTGTGCGAAGAAGTTGCTGTTTGACCACCTAAGACGATCGCAAATAATAATGAAACCCTACTGGTGCTTTCGACTCATCCTTCCGCACTTGATATTGGTGGCAACGGCTGTGATGCCACAAGACCGACAGATGAGCCCTTCAACTTCCGCGGATACAGTCAAGTTCCTGAATCAGACCCTCAGCTGGTACCGGCATTTGGACCGGGAACGTGGGATGGCAGACACTTCGGACGATTTGTTGTTTGTAAACGACAGTCGCGAAATCGCCAATCAGGTTGTACGTCTTGCATTTGACTTCGCACGCGCCGACGAACAATTGCTGGATAAGCGAACGGGCGAGGTTCAAGCCCCGCCGCAGGGGCCCAACGGTTCACGGTATCAGGCGCTGAATCAGATCCTGGCGAAATTGGATGAGAAGGCGCAGCAAGTGCAGCAAGAGGTGGACACATTGCGCCAGAGCCTGCAATCAGCATCACCACGTCAGCGTCCGCAGATCGAAACGACGATTGCCGAAAACCAAAGCGAGCTCGATATGATCGGTGCGCGCCGGGACGTGATTCGCAGCATGACCGAATTCCTCGGCGGCACAGAGGATCGGGGCTCTGGTGACCTGGCTTCTCAAATCGAGGCTTTGGCATCCTCGGTTCCAACGGCCTTAACGAAACCCACCAACGCGTCAACAGGCGGTTCGTCCAGCCAAGCCGTCCCTCCAGTGGCGGCAGGCACAGCCACCCGGCTAGAACCTTCTGGAATATGGGGGCTGATCGCAGATGTGTTCGCTATGTCCCGAAAACTCCACACTCTCGATGAAGGTTTGCAACTCACCGACGAGTTGGCGAAGAGCTGTAAACAACTGGAATCGCCTCTGGTCAATAACCTGAAGGCGTTGACGAAGCAGAGCGATGCGCTGGCCGACCAATCCGAATCCGATCAGCAATCGGTTGCGCAACAAAAGAGCACTATTGACTCGTTAACGGCGCAGTTCAAGTTGTTGTCGTCGTCGTTTGTCCCTCTTAGCAAACAGGCCGTTCTGCTCGACCTCTATCAGAAGAACTTGACGAACTGGCGGAATGCGGTGAAAGAGCGTTATTCCTCGGACTTGAAGAGCCTGGCTCTCAGATTCGGAAGCCTGGTTCTGATTCTTGCGATTGTCTGGGGAGCGGCGGAACTATGGCGAAGAACCATTCTGCGTTATGTTCACGAAACCCGACGCAGATACCAATTTCTTCTGCTGCGCAGGATCGCAATCTGGGTACTGACCGTCCTGATTGTGGCCTTTTCATTTGCCAGCCAACTGGGCTCAGTGGCAACCTTCGCCGGCTTGTTGACTGCGGGCGTAGCGGTGGCTCTTCAGAGTGTTCTTCTTTCCGTCGCTGGCTATTTCTTCTTAATTGGGAGATTCGGAGTCAAGGTCGGAGATCGGGTCCAGATATCAGGCGTCGCGGGAGAAGTGGTAGAAATTGGTCTGGTACGGCTGCACGTGATGGAATTGGGAGGGTCAGGTACCGATCTACAGCCGACTGGCCGGATCGTAGCCTTCTCCAATTCATTTGTCTTCCAACCGAATGCGGGGGTCTTTAAGCAAATTCCCGGGACGAATTTCGTCTGGCACGAAATCACCATCACCCTGGATCGCGACAGTGATTATCAGTTAGTGGAGAAACGAGTGTTTGCAGCCGTGGACAACGCATTTCGTGACTATCGTAGTGACTTCGAGCGCCAACGCATGCAGATTGAAAATAACCTGGCATCGGTCTCGGTGGTTGGCCTGAAACCAAGAACACGCTTTCGATTGACCCCATCGGGACTCGACGTGAACGTTCGCTTCCCAGTTGAGTTTGGCAAGGGGCTCGAAATTGACGAGCGAGTAACGCGCGAGCTGCTAAGTGCAATTGAGCAAGAGCCACGTCTCAAAGTGGTGGGCTCGGATATTCCCACGGTGCGGTTGGCGGACGAAGTACGCCAGCCAACTTCGAAAGCGAGCTAGTCGCAGGCTAACCAGGCTGGTCCGGTCCCAGTCATTGACACTCGGAGCCAGATTCTTTGTAAGCGTTATCCATTCACTTCTGCCAGTCCCGGTCCAGCCGGCATTGCGCTATGCAGCGCTGCCGGTGGGGTAAACCCGAGCAAAGACTCCCATTGTTCGACGAACGGCCAGCCGGTGGCATTGCCGCTTTTGCGATTGGTTTGTCTTTCACGTACGGTTTCGTTCCGGTTTTCTCGGAGATCTGCCAGCAATTCCCGGATTCGCAGTTTGGCTTTGTGCAGCTGCGATTTCGAATTTCCCGTCGAGCAACCCAGGAAAGCAGCAATCTCTTTATGCTCGTAACCCTCTACTTCGTGCAGGAGGAAAATCGTTCGGTATCCTTCGGGAAGCTCGCGGATCACCTGAATCAAAGCGATCCGGTCAATAGACCCGGCAAGATGACGGTCCCTGGTTCCGCATTCGCGTCGCCTCGGCTTGGCATCGGTGTTCTTGGTGCTCGCCTCGTCCAGCGAAAGCTCTGGCAGTGACTTCTTGCGAAAGCGCATAAGCACCGTGTTGACCGCAATGCGATGCAGCCAGGTGGAAAGCGCGGAGTCGCCGCGAAAAGTGGACAGCTTGCGGAAAACTTGCAAGAAGGCTTCCTGGGTGACATCCTCCGCCTCCGCTGCATTGTTGGTCATGCGCAGGCAAAGCGAATAGACACGTGGTTTGTGGGTGTGAAACAAAGTGGCAAATGCATCCGCATCGCCGTGCTGCGCTCGTGCGACAAGTTCAGAATCCGATGAGGCTTTAGTAGCAGCAACAACAGAAGAGTCGCTATTCACGTTTGTCTCCTTTGAAATCCGGGAACATATTCTGCGCGACGCCGCTAAACATCGATCAATTGCGTATCGCGCTCGAATGCGAATGTAAAGGTAGAGAATGAGGCGAAAATGTTCTATCCGGTGCTGGCTGTACTGGTTTGCGTATGTTGCTGTACGAAATCACATTGCAAAACAAGCCAGCTGCGGTGGAATGGAGGCGCGCTTACAGCGAATCCTCGGTGAGAGTACGGAATCGGTGGGATTGGCGCGTGTGGATTATTCACTTATGCTGCAAGCGATCAGTGAGATTACTCCTCAACAAGCCCACCTTTTGAGCAGGAGCCGGCTGGATCGGTTCCTGCTTCTCGCCTCACCTTGCAAACGCAGAATAGCCAGTAACGCTCCAGGTATCCATGCGCTTGTACCGGGGAGTGCGACATGCGAGCGTTAGATTAGGTAAATTCCGGAGAATTTTGCGGTTCTCTTCCTTAAGGGAACTTCTTCAAATGGAATACAGAATCAGACCGATAGCTTCAACTGTGTTCTTAAGATATCCATAAAGAGCCCCAAACGCGAAGGGTATCGGACGGCAGGCGTCGGTTGATACCTCCCTTTAACCAAGTCCGGTGCCTGCCTCCGAAACCCGAATTCCCGCTTTACGTTTTATGTTCAGGTGACACGTCCTAGCCCCCCGACTACGATAGTTGCCGTACCCTGGCCTACAGTGTTTACCGTATTTTGCGGCATCAGGCAAAACTCTAGGATTATCATTCTTGTAGTACGTCATCCCTCATCAGTTGGGTCAAGAGCAATGGTTTAGATGGATGTACGTCTCTCAAGCCGAATGAGAAAAGCTATGAAACGAAGCCCCCTACGCGCCACACCAGGTAGCCCAGAGAACGGTAACGATCAAGCGGGTCATGCTGTCTCTGGCAATGTCGCAACCATGTCCGAACTCCCCCCTGCCTCTGCTGAACTCAATGTGATATTGCAGAGTCTCCAGACCATGCGCAACGGAGATTTCTCCGTGCGCCTGCCCGGTACTTGGACCGGGCTGTCGGGAAAAATCGCGGACACTTTCAACGAGATTGTCGCCGCCAACCAGCAGATGGCGGATGAACTGAAGCGCGTTGGGCAGGTGGTCGGTAAAGAAGGTAAAACACGGGAACGTACTCGTTTTCATGAATCCCGCGGTGAGTGGGGCGAGATGGAGGTGTCAGTAAATACGCTGGTTGAGGATCTGTTGCGGCCCACCACGGCTGTGACCCGCGCCATTGCCGCCGTCGCCCAGGGCAATCTGACGCAGACGGTAAGGCTGGATGTTGACGGGCGACCGCTAGAGGGAGAATTCCTGCGTTCGGCGAACATCGTCAACACCATGATCCAACAGCTGAGCGTGTTTACCGCTGAGGTAACGCGCGTTGCCCGCGAAGTGGGTACTGACGGCAAGTTGGGCGGGCAGGCTAAAGTGCCCGGCGTCGCCGGTACATGGAAAGATTTAACAGACTCCGTCAATCTCATGGCGAGCAACTTGACGGGTCAGGTTCGTAACATCGCCGAAGTGGCGACTGCCGTGGCCAGTGGCGATCTTTCGCGCAAAATCACTGTAGATGTGCGCGGCGAAATTCTTCAGTTGAAAGAAGCCATCAATACGATGGTGGATCAACTGCGGTCGTTCGCGTCGGAAGTTACTCGCGTGGCCCGCGAAGTCGGCACCGATGGCAAGCTCGGCGGACAGGCAGTTGTACCCGGTGTGGCGGGCACGTGGAAAGATCTGACTGACTCGGTCAATGCCATGGCCGGCAACCTCACGGCGCAAGTTCGAAACATCGCCGAGGTAACCACGGCTGTGGCTCGCGGTGACTTGTCCCGCAAGATCACAGTGGATGTGAAAGGCGAAATTCTCGAACTCAAAGACACCATTAACACCATGGTGGACCAGCTCAACGCGTTCGCTGGCGAAGTCACCCGCGTGGCGCGCGAAGTCGGCACGGAAGGCAAGCTGGGCGGCCAGGCACAGGTTCCCGGCGTCGGCGGCACCTGGAAAGATCTCACCGATAACGTGAACTTCATGGCCAGCAACCTGACCGGGCAGGTGCGCAACATCGCCGAAGTGGCGACCGCAATCGCTACCGGCGATTTATCGAAAAAAATCACGGTCGACGTACGCGGCGAAATTCTCCAGCTCAAAGAAACGCTAAACACCATGGTCGATCAGCTCAACCGCTTCGCCGGCGAAGTAACCCGCGTAGCGCGCGAAGTCGGAACGGAAGGCCGGCTTGGCGGGCAGGCCAACGTACCTGGAGTGGCAGGCACCTGGAAAGATCTTACGGACTCGGTCAATTCCATGGCCGGAAACCTCACGGCGCAAGTTCGAAACATCGCTGAAGTCACAACTGCTGTGGCTCGCGGCGACTTGTCGCGCAAGATCACAGTGGACGTAAAAGGCGAAATTCTCGAACTCAAGAACACCATTAACACCATGGTGGACCAGTTGAATGCGTTCGCCGGCGAAGTCACTCGCGTCGCCCGCGAAGTGGGCACGGAAGGCAAGCTGGGCGGCCAGGCGCAGGTTCCTGGTGTTGCCGGTACGTGGAAAGATCTAACCGATAACGTGAACTTCATGGCCGGCAACCTCACGGCGCAAGTGCGCAACATTGCCGAAGTAGCTACGGCCGTTGCCCGCGGCGACTTGTCGCGCAAGATCACTGTCGATGTGAGAGGCGAAATCCTCGAACTCAAAGACACGCTGAATACGATGGTCGACCAGTTGCGCTCCTTCGCGTCCGAAGTGACCCGCGTGGCGCGCGAAGTGGGTACGGACGGCAAACTCGGCGGTCAGGCGCAGGTACCCGGCGTCGGCGGAACGTGGAAAGATCTTACGGACTCGGTCAATTCGATGGCCAGCAATCTGACCAACCAAGTCCGCAACATTGCCGAAGTGTCTACCGCCATCGCCAATGGCGATTTGTCGAAGAAAATTACCGTCAACGTCAGCGGCGAAATTCTGCTGCTGAAAGAAACCATCAACACCATGGTGGATCAGTTGAACGCGTTCGCTGGTGAAGTCACCCGTGTGGCTCGCGAAGTGGGGACCGAAGGACGGCTGGGCGGACAGGCGAACGTGCCTGGCGTAGCCGGCACTTGGAAAGATCTTACGGACTCGGTCAATTCGATGGCCGGAAACCTCACCGCGCAAGTCCGCAACATCGCGGAGGTCACGACAGCTGTGGCCAGCGGCGACTTGTCGCGCAAGATCACCGTCGACGTAAAAGGTGAAATTCTGGAGCTGAAAAACACCATCAACACCATGGTGGATCAACTCAACGCATTCGCCGGCGAGGTAACACGCGTCGCCCGTGAAGTCGGAACAGACGGCAAACTCGGAGGACAGGCGCAGGTACCTGGAGTCGCTGGGACCTGGAAAGATCTAACCGATAACGTCAACTTCATGGCTAGCAACCTGACCGGTCAGGTAAGAAACATTGCCGAGGTCGCGACTGCCATCGCCAATGGCGATCTTTCTAAGAAAATCACCGTAGATGTTCGCGGCGAGATCTTGCAGCTGAAAGAAACACTCAACACCATGGTCGAACAGCTGCGATCGTTCGCCGCTGAAGTTACCCGTGTGGCCCGCGAGGTAGGCAGCGAAGGGCGCTTGGGTGGACAGGCCAACGTTCCCGGTGTCGCCGGAACCTGGAAAGATCTTACGGATTCCGTCAACGCCATGGCTGGAAACTTGACCGCGCAAGTCCGCAACATCGCTGAAGTGACGACCGCTGTGGCCCGCGGCGATTTGTCGCGCAAGATCACAGTCGATGTGAAAGGCGAGATTCTCGAGCTGAAGAACACCATTAACACCATGGTGGACCAGCTCAACGCTTTCGCTGCTGAAGTAACCCGTGTCGCCCGCGAAGTGGGAACCGAAGGCAAACTGGGTGGTCAGGCGCAGGTGCCAGGCGTGGCCGGTACTTGGAAAGATCTCACCGACAACGTAAACGTGATGGCGGCCAACCTCACGGAGCAAGTGCGCGGCATCGTCAAAGTAGTGACTGCCGTCGCGAACGGAGTTCTCACCCAGAAGCTGACGGTCAATGCTAAGGGCGAAGTCGCAGCCCTGGCGGAGACCATCAACAACATGACCGACACGCTGGCTACCTTCGCCGATCAGGTAACCACGGTCGCTCGTGAAGTCGGCGTGGAAGGCCGTCTCGGCGGCCAAGCCAACGTACCTGGCGCAGCCGGAACGTGGAAAGACCTTACCGGCAACGTGAACCTGCTGGCCGACAACCTGACCAACCAGGTGCGCGCTATTGCCGAAGTTGCGACGGCCGTTACGAAAGGTGACTTGACCCGTTCCATTCAGGTGGAAGCGAGAGGCGAAGTCGCCGAACTAAAAGACAACATAAACACCATGATCAATAACCTCCGTGGCACCACGGAGCGCAACACCGAGCAGGACTGGCTCAAAACCAATCTTGCGCGCTTCACCGGCATGTTGCAGGGCCAGCGCGATCTGGCAACGGTGGGACGGCTGTTGCTCTCAGAACTCACGCCACTGATCAACGCCCAGCAAGGCGTGATCTATCAGATGGAGGACGAGGAATCGAAGAATATGGTGTTGCTCTCTGCGTTCGCTGGAGACACCGAAGACGGCCACCTCCGCCGACTTAAGCTGGGCGAGGGCCTCATTGGGCAATGTGCGGCAGAGAAGCGAAGGATGCTAATCACTGACTTGCCACCCAACAGCATCACGGTTCGTTCAGGGTTATTCGATGCCACGCCGCGAAATGTGATTGTTCTGCCCGTGCTATTCGAGGACCGGGTTAAAGCGGTCATCGAACTGGCATCCTTAAGCGCGTTCACAGCCTCCCATTTGGCGTTTCTGGAACAGTTGACCGCGAGCATCGGCATCGTACTGAACAGCATTGAAGCCACTATGCAAACCGAAGGATTGCTGAAGCAGTCTCAGCAATTGGCCGCCGAACTTCAGGCACAGCAGAAAGAATTGCAACAAACCAACGAACAATTGGCGCAAAAGGCGCAACAGTTGGCCGAACAGAACGTCGAAGTCGAACGCAAGAACCAGGAAATTGAGCAGGCGCGCCGCGCTCTGGAAGAAAAAGCCAAGGAACTGGCCCTCACTTCGAAATACAAGTCGGAGTTCCTGGCCAACATGTCCCACGAGCTGCGTACGCCGCTTAACAGCATCCTGGTACTGGGCCAGCAGCTCGCTGACAACGCCGATAGCAACTTAACTCCCAAGCAAGTCGAGTTTGCCCGCACCATCCACGGCGCCGGCACAGACTTGCTGAACCTGATCAGCGACATTCTCGATCTGTCGAAAATCGAATCGGGAACCGTTTCGGTCGAGGCAGAGGAAGTATTTTTCGCAAGCATGCTGGATGCCGTCGCACGACCATTCCGTCACGAAGCGGAGAACCGGCGACTCAGCTTCGAGGTACAAACCGATCAGCGTCTGGGCCGCAGCTTGGTCACAGATTCCAAGCGTCTTCAGCAGGTGCTCAAGAATCTGCTGTCCAACGCGTTCAAATTCACCGAGAAAGGCGGGGTCCAGCTCACTGTCTCAACCGCAGCTGTCGGCTGGAGTGAAGATCATCCCGTCCTCAGCAAAGCAGCTTCGGTCATAGCTTTTGAAGTATCCGATACCGGTATCGGCATTCCATCAGAAAAGCAGCGCATCATCTTTGAGGCGTTCCAACAGGCAGATGCAGGCACCAGCCGTAAATACGGCGGCACCGGCCTGGGGTTGGCGATCAGCCGTGAATTGGCCAACTTGCTCGGCGGAGAAATCCAGCTGTCGAGCGCTCCGAATAAAGGAAGTACATTCACGCTCTATTTGCCGCAGACATATGTCGGACCATCCGGGGCGGGAGTGGATCGGGGAGATAAGAACTTTTCGGCGCCGAAGTCGTCTCTCCAGTTGTCCAGCGTGAACGTCAAGGAGATCCCGGTCGAGCAGATTGACGACGATCGTAAGGATCTGCAACTGGATGACGCTGTGCTGCTGGTTGTGGAAGATGATCCTCATTATGCGCGGGTGCTGCGCGATCTCGCCCGCGACAAGGGTTTCAAGGTCCTGGTGGCAACCCGGGGGTCGGAGGCCCTCGCCCTGGCTCGCGAGTTCCACCCCACGGCTGTATCTCTTGACGTCTTTTTGCCAGACATGTTGGGCTGGACGGTGCTGAATCATCTGAAGCAGGATCCCGGCACCCGGCACATTCCTGTGCAAATGTTGACCCTCGACGAAGACCGGCAACACGGGTTGGCTCGTGGCGCCTTTGCCTTCGTAACCAAGCCCGCCAGCGCCGAAGGCCTTCAGGCCGCCTTGGGCCGGATAAAGGATTACGCGACCGCTCGCCGCAAGCAACTCCTGGTAGTGGAAGATAACCCGGCGGAGCAATTGAGTATCCGGGAACTGCTCGGCTATCAGGATATTGACGTTAGCGTAGCTGCAAGCGGGCGAGAGGCTCTGGACATCCTTGAAAAGCAGACTTTCGATTGCGTCGTGCTCGATCTGAGTCTTCCGGATATGTCAGGATTTGAAATCCTTGAACACTTCCGCGACACAGCTTCGCTCTGCGATTTGCCAGTGGTGGTCTTCACCGGAAAAGAACTGACGCCGGAGGAGGACGCGCGCCTGCACACCCTGGCACGCAGCGTAGTGGTTAAGGGTGTCGAATCTCCGGAACGGCTTCTCGACGAAACCTCGCTCTTCCTTCACCGCGTGGTCGCGGACCTTCCGCCCGAAAAGCAGAAAATGCTCGACCGCTTGCACCGTTCCGATGATGCGCTTCAGGGACGGAAGGTGCTGGTCGTAGACGACGACGTACGCAATATCTTTGCCCTCAGCAGCGTGCTGGAACGCCGCGGAATGACGGTGTTGACCGCCGGGACGGGCCGGGAAGCCATTCACACTCTGGAATCGACTCCCGACTTGGCGATCGTTCTGATGGACATTATGATGCCAGAGATGGATGGCTACGAAACCATGCAGGTGATCCGTCAGAACGCCGCGTTCCGGCGTTTGCCGATCATCGCGCTTACGGCAAAAGCGATGAAAGGAGACCGTGAGAAGTGCCTGGAGGCGGGCGCCTCCGAATATCTGGCCAAGCCTGTGAACACCGAGCAACTGCTCTCGGCACTTCGCATGTGGCTTCACAGATAAGGGGCGGAAGCGAGAAAACCATGGCTAAAGAGGACAAGGTCAACATTCTCATGGTGGACGATCAGCCCGCCAAATTGCTGAGTTATGAAGTCATTCTTGGGGAACTCGATGAGAACTTGATTAAAGTCACCTCCGGGAAAGAAGCGCTCGAATATCTGCTGAAGAACGACACTGCGGTCGTGCTTATGGATGTAAGTATGCCGGAAATCGACGGCTTCGAGTTGGCGGAAATGATTCGACAGCATCCCCGCTTTCAGAAGACCGCGATCATCTTTATTTCGGCAGTCCATTTGACCGACCTGGATCGCCTCAAGGGATACCAGCGCGGAGCCGTGGATTACATTTCGGTACCGGTCGTTCCCGAACTGTTGCGGGCGAAGGTCAGCGTCTTCGCAGAGTTGCACCGCAGAGCCGGGCAATTGCAGAACCTAAATAGCGAGTTGCGCCGGCTTTCTGTTCGCCTGATCACTATGCAGGACGAAGAGAGGCGGCGCATCGCGCGCGAGCTGCATGACGGCTTGGGGCAGGAACTGGTGGCTGCCAAAATGCTTCTCCATCGGGCTGTACAGCAGAATTCTGAGGCGGTCAGAAAAGAGGCAGCCAGTGATGCAGCGGGGATCATTGACCGAAGTATTCAGCAAGTCCGGAGTATGTCCCATCTCCTGCATCCGCCTTTGCTGGATGAAGTTGGGCTAGTCTCGGCGCTGCGGTGGTATTTGGAGGGCTTCACGCAACGCAGCGGCATCGAGACCACCCTGGACGTCAACCCATTGGACTTTTCCCGCCTGACACCGGAACTCGAAACCGCGATATTTCGCATCATTCAGGAATCGTTAAGCAATGTCCTCCGGCACTCGAAGGCGCGAAAAGCGTGGGTGACCCTTGGTTTGAAAGATGGACAGGTGGTCGCCAAGGTACGCGACGACGGTCGTGGCATTGAGAGGCGGGTTGCCGAACAGCAACCGGGGAGCGTTGGTGTCGGCATCAGTGGCATGAGCCAGCGAGCCAGAGAATTTGGCGGAGAGTTGCGGCTTGTATTGGCCAACCCTGGCACACTCGTCGAGATGGTGCTGCCCTGCAAAACACCGACGCGGCAAGATGCGTGCGCCACCGTCGACGCGGGAGCCCCGCTCGCGATTACCTAAAACAAGCCGCTAGACAGGCCTGCGGCCTTGGATCACTTGGATAGCGAGCGCGACCAGGGCCAAAATTAACAGCAGGTGAATATAGCCGCCCAAAGTATAGGAACTCACAACTCCCAGCAACCACAATATCAGCAGGATTACAAAGATTGTCCCAAGCATTGAATATACCCCCTTTCTGAAAGCCTCAACTTGCGCGAGGCATCGGTTTGTCGGTCTTCTGCCAATCGGCGCTGGCCTCACTGGTGGACGCAATGTCCGTAGCGCCAGTACGTTCTAGCATGTCTTTCGCCTTCTTGGTCCAGTTTGAATCGTCGCAATGAACCGAGAGTAAGATGCCGCCTTCCTTGATGCGGCCTTCATAGCGTTTGGCCTCGTACTCGGGAATGCCCATCCCAATGAGCGCTCCTGCGATGCCGCCAATTGTGCCGCCGACGCCCACGCCGGTTAACGCAGCTACGATAGGACCAGCGGCAATGAGCGGCCCCACACCAGGAATCGCGAGAGCCCCGATCCCGGCCAGCCAGCCCAAAGCACCTCCCAACACCGCGCCCGTCGTTGCACCGGTTGCCGTTCCTTCAGGAGCTTTGGTGTTCTTCTCTAGAGCAAAATCTTTCGTGCCTTTATTTTCCGGAAACAGAACAGAAATATCGGTGTTGCGGAAACCTTCCGCGCAAAGGAGGTCGACGGCATACTCGACTTCGGCTTGAGTTCGATAGATTCCGAATGCTGCGGTGTTTTTTCCACTCATGAGAGCTCCTTAAGAAGCCGAATACTAAGTCGGCAGATCCACTGCCATTGCGTTCAACTTAAACTGGCGTCCTTCTGCCCTCCATCGAGTAGTATGCGTAATTTGTCGGATGCGCCGCTGTAGTTGACGCCATTAACGTCGAGACCCGCATTAAATTGGACACCCACTCGCCCACCTCTTTCATCAGGTCAACACTGGAGTCCCCGAAAAAACATCGGGTAGTTGGCTGGCTCCCCACGGGTTTCGTGCTTCTAATGCCCGCATGCAACGAATTCTGCAAAACCAATCCATGCATCCGGGCGACCTGATGAAATCCGACCTGCTGAGCGAGATCCTTCTAGTTGGGGGAGGCGTGGCTGTAGCAGTGTCCTTCTTGATGGTTATGGCCGTCACCGTTGCCAGCTGGTGGTTCCCATCGTAGAATGCGCCGTCAATTCACCAACCGCTCAGATGTGCACTGATCCTGACGTGGCGATTACAGGGGAGTTCAACCGGTTCTTCGAGGAAAGTTATTCTTCAGTAGTAGTCTTCTGCAGTATGTTGCTTTGTGAAGAAAAATAGCGGGCAATGTGTTCGCGGTGAATCCACGTCCATTACCCGCATTAGTCACGCTCGGGTTAACTCAGGTTAGGCGCCTTCATAAAGACAGACAATACAGTCTTTTTAGTAGGTGTAAACAGGAGTTTGTAGTAGGGAATAAACTGGACCCCAGTGCCCACGATCTGAGAATGCAACCACTTTCTGTGACCATCCATCCAAGGCACACGGATTGTGGAGATCTAGAACGCCATGTCGTTTCGAATACCCCTCCTTGGTATAGCCTTGTTAGCCTCGTCCATGTTCACTATCAGTTGCGGCGGTGGATCGACGACCGCTTCACCCGGCCCATCACCCAGCACCGCCCAACTCAGCGTTCAGCCTGCCGGCAGCGGTAGTGGAACGGTCAGCAGTGCTCCGTCAGGGATTAACTGCCAGCCCACTTGTGGGGCAAGTTTCAAGGTTGGAACCGAGGTAGTGCTTTCCGCGACTCCGGCTGCGAACTCAATGTTCGCTGGATGGGGAGGCGCATGCAGCGGCACCAGCACCTGCATAATCACGTTGTCGGAGAATGCTTCGGCCACTGCCACGTTCAGCTCCATGCCCGTGTTGTCCGTCGCTACCACAGGCCTGGGTACCGTTACCAGCAGTCCGTCGGGAATCGACTGCGGCCTGTATCCGCCAGGCGATCAAACCTGCTCTTTGGCTTTCAAGCCTGCTACGCAGGTCGTGCTTACGGCTAAGCCAGGAGCTGACTGGATTCTCACGGGATGGTCGGGAGGTGGGTGCAGTGGAAACAGTTCTACCTGCACCGTAACACTCAATCAGAACACACAGGTCAACGTAACCTTCAGCCCGATCGCGTTACCGATGTTGAGCGTAGCCGTCAGTGGAACCGGTCAGGGCACGGTGACCAGCAATCCTTCCGGAATCAATTGCGGAAAAACCTGTACCGCAGGTTTCAAGGCAGGAACCCAGGTTGTGCTTACCGAGACGCCAGCTCCGAATTCGACTTTTACCGGGTGGTCAGGCGGCGGGTGTAGTGGAAGCAGTCCCACTTGTACGCTAACCCTCAATGGGAACACGCAGGTGACCGCCACCTTCAGCACCGCAGGTCCACCTGTATTGACTGTGACTCTCAGCGGAACCGGTCAGGGTACGGTTACCAGCAACCCGTCGGGGATCAGTTGTGCGCCAACCTGCTCGGCATCTTTCGCCCTCGGGACGCAAGTCGTTCTCACCGAGACTCCGGGCACAAACTCGATCTTTAATGGTTGGTCGGGAGGCGTGTGCAACGGAACTAGTCCGACTTGCACAGTGACAATGAATAGCAATATCCCTGTCACCGCAACCTTCGGCACTCAAAACACAATTAGTGTGCTGAACCACATCGTTTTCCTGGCACAAGAGAATCGTTCTCTGGATCACTATTTTGGTCAGATACGGCAATACTGGGCGCAAAATGGATATCCCGATCAGTCATTCGACGGTTTGCCACAGTTCAATCCCACATCCGGGCAGCCCCCTTTGTACGGACCTCCGCCCTCGATTCCGGGCTGCGATCCCAGTGCGCCTCCTCCCGAAACCTGCGAGTTTGATCCACAGAATCCTGTAACCTCGTATGGGCTGATCACTCAGTGCGTTGAAAATCCAAGTCCTTCATGGAATGAGGGCCACAACGATTGGGACTACTACGATCCCACAGGTATGGACCCAGCCACGTTGAATGGTTTCGTGTGGACTGCCGGCTACGATGCCCGGGCTGATGGCTTCTTCGACGTCAATGGAATTCGCGCCATGGGTTACTACACCGGCAGCAATCTGAATTACTACTATTTCATGGCATCGAACTTCGCCACCTCGGATAGATGGTTTAATCCGGCCATGACACGCACGCATCCAAATCGTGAGTACCTGGTCGCTGGCACTTCCCAGGGCTACGTGTATCCCGTAGGCACCGATAACAACGACAAAGCATTGCTGACGGCAACTACCATTTTCCAGGAATTGCAAAACGCGGGAATCAGTTGGAAGATCTACGTGGATCCGACCGGCACCAGCTGTACTGGTCCACCGTACGATCCCGCATGCCTGTTGGGGTACACCTACATCCAGTTTTTCCAGTGGGGACAGACCATCCCGACGACGTACCCCAACAACATCGGTACCATCGGACCACCGGGGACCTGCGGAAGCTCACCGTGTGATTACGAGAATGATCTGGCGAACGGCACGTTACCACAAGTGGTCCAGATTGAACCGGCGACCGACGCGGGCTATGATGAGCATCCTTCGGTGTCTGACTCAGAACCAAATGACATTCAGCGCGGTGCCAACTACGTGTCATCGCTCATTAATGACCTCATGAACAGTTCGTCATGGTCGAGTTCCGCGTTTATTCTTACGTTTGACGAGGGCGGAGGGTTCTACGATCACGTTTCGCCGCAGCCGGCCGTAAGTCCCGATGGGATCAAGCCAGTAGATCTACTTCCGGGAGACATTTGCACCCAAACCAGTGGGCCCACCTGCGACTTCGTCTACACCGGTTATCGCATTCCGCTGGTGGTGATCTCGCCATACAGCAACAAGAACTACGTTTCGCACACTGTGGCCGATCTGACGGCGATTCTGAAGTTTATCGAAACACGATTCAATCTTCCGTCATTGACCAAACGTGATGCCGCGCAGATGGACATGACGGAATTCTTCAACTTCAGTGACCCGGTTTGGCTGGTTCCTCCCAGTCCGCCGGCGCAAATCACCAACGGAGCTTGCTATTTGAATCAGTTGCCCTAGAGGCGGCGAGTAGGATCAACGCAAGAGCAGGCGGACGGTGCTGAAGCCCACCCTGCCCAGCCTTTTGGTTTCCGCCCAGGAATCCTGGCTCCGATTCTCTTGTCGCAACTCGCGGAACACAATGAATGAAGAGTCTGAATAGCACCGCCAACAGCACTTCTAGGATTTGTGAGACAGGAACCCTAATTTCCACCAGTCTGACTTCGCAGTTATCAATTAGGAGAGCCAGTTCGCCGCTCCGTTTCAGCCAATACTGCCCCATGATTTGTTACGTGATCGTCGACAATTTGCAAGGACTCATGTCGCTCAACATTTTGGGCGGCTACCCGCTCCTGTCGTTCAGGCTCGCTGGGCTGGCGGTCGTCCGGAGGCGTTAGCGGGAGTGGAACAGGCTCTTGCAATTTCGACCACGCGATCAATTCGCATCCTATAGCTTCCGCGGTCACATCCGGACATGGTTGGCGGCCAGGATTCTGGGACAATGACGGTTTCGCCGGAGCCAAACACAAAATGGAAACCATCAGCACTTGCGCCAGTCGCGTCATAAGAAAACCCCCAAAATGATCTAGGCAGTCTTGCGGCGGACATCAGCTTGGAAGCCCCGAACTCTGCCGGCGATGGTCTCGCGAGTCTCCCTGCCACTGGCGGGTGCAACCAGCAGGCCAACACTCACTCCGATTCCCATGCCAATCAGAAAACTGGCAGCGCCTGACTTCGCGCGATGATCTTCCCCGCGCGCTGTTCGGTAAAGATGCTCGACACGATCTGCTACGGCCTTATAGCCTCGCGATGCTTGATCGGCGACGTCATCCAGTGGGTCCGTTACGCGGTCATAAACCCGGCGCCGCTGGCGCGGCTCTGTCATCAAGAGTCCCACTCCGAACAAAAGTCTCAGAAACTGGTTCATCGTATTCGTCTCCGGGCGCCTATATCGGCCAAAGCAACTTCCGCAACGCGATTGAGTATCAAGTTATCCTCACGCCGAACCGATCTCAATCCAGTACAGCTAGTAGGCACCCGAGGAGAAGTCCTTAGGGTGACAATCGCACGAATGGTGCGCGTCGGTAGTCTCTCCGTGTCACCACAGTTTCCTGTTTACTGCAAGGATAATTCCGAATACAGCTACTTCCCTGCGGGCCTACGGATTCAGCGGGATTCCAGTCTTTTATGCCAGAGCCTACTCTTGTGCCAGTCGGACAGCATTGCGCCGGGCGTGCCGACGGATGCAGCCGCCGGAGGCCGAGTCGGTATGTGACGTATTTTGCTGCTGACGTCAAAACGCAGGAAAGCAGCTTCGGACATTTTTATGATTGGAGGAAACGTGTTATGAGAAAAATGCTTATGTTGCTGTTGCTGGGATTGCTGGGTGCGTCCATGGCTTTGGCTCAGGACGCTCCGGCTGCGGATCAGTCGGCCACTCCACCTGCCAACAGCACCAATACTTCCGCGAGTGCCGGCTCTGTCCAGGGCTGTTTGAGTGGATCGGACGGAAACTACGTGTTGACGCAAGACGGCACGGGGACCGCCTTTAAGCTGATGGGCGACGAAGCTCAACTGAAGAAACACGTCGGCCATGAAGTCTCCGTCACCGGCCAAACCTCCGGGGATACGGCATCTACGGCAACCTCAAACCAGGGGCAAGGAGATACGTCCGCCAGCGGCGCCACGGACACCGGAACAACCATTCAAGTAACCAATGTGAAGATGGTTTCCAAGCAGTGCATGGGCAGCGGATCCCAATCGCACTAGCCTTACGAGTTGTGCGCCGCGTAGCCCCGCTAACCGGCGGCCGCGTGGCGCACAATGATTTATCCCCTATCCTGACTCCAGCGGTTTGGACTCCAGTCAACACCAACGGAAAGTCTGAGCTGGCGAAAAGCTAAAGCGCCTGACAAAACTCGAATCTCAACATAAGGGGATTATGCGGCTGGATCTTCTCCAGAAGTTGAGAACCGCGACCCAACCTCTACCTGAATGATATTGTTCTTCACGGCATAAACCACCAGATCCCGGATCGAGTGGAAGCCAAGTTTGCGCATAATATTGCTGCGATGGGTTTCAGCCGTTTTGGTGCTCAGATTGAGTACTGAGGCCACCTCCTTGGCGCTTTTGCCTTCGGCCAGTAGTTGAATAACCTCGCGTTCGCGCGGGGTTAACCGTGGCAAACGCGGCGGCGCATTTCTGGAACTGTTCCCTCGTTCCAGAAAACCGGCCAGCAACATCTCTTTCACTCTCGGAGTGAAAAACGTGCCATTGTGTTGCAGCGCATCGACTGCAGCCTCCAGGTCGCGAGCGGCGTCGGACTTCAGCACAAATCCACGCGCGCCAGCATCCAGCGCTTCTCGAATCACCTGATCAGAGTCTGTAATAGTAAGAACGATGACCTTGCAGAACGGATCCTGCTGCACCAGTTGGCGGGTGGCGGCCAGACCGTTGAGACCGGGCATGCCAATGTCCACAATCGCTATATCAGGTTTCAACTCTCTTGCCATGGCTACCGCATTACGTCCGTCGGTTGCCTCACCACACACCTCCCAACCCTCATGCGATTGCAACAACGTGCACAGCCCGCGGCGTACAAGTTCGTGATCATCAGCGATGAGAATCCGGAGCTTCATGCTTGGCTGCCTAGCTGGCATTGGCGCCACCCTTGCTGGGCAGTGTAAAGTGTCTGTGCTGACTCACCGCGTCCACTGCTGCCAACAAATCACGCGCCGCATCCGTCTTCACTACATAGCCTTTCGCGCCGCAGAGCAGCGCTTCTTGCATCATTTGCGGTGAATCATGCTGAGTTACCATCAGAATCTCGCAATCTGGTATTTTCATGCGGATCAGGCGGCATGCTTCCAGGCCGTGCATTCTAGGCATGCTGAGGTCGAGCACTACTACGTCGGGTTTCAATCGATCTGCCATCTCAACCGCCTCCACGCCATCGCCTGCTTCTGCAATGACTTCCCATCCTGAATGCTCTGTCAAGAGCGTCCTCAGGCCATGCCTGACTACGGGATGGTCATCCGCGATTATGATCCGTACCGCCATAGAGTTTCGGCCCCAAGGGAGGGCTTAAGGCGTGGGTTAAATTCCTCCCCGCAAACCGCCATTCTAGGCCAGAATCAATACTCGTAAAATACAGGATTTGCTGTATTTTTCGTGTGTTTAGCCTTTCGATTCTCAATTGTCAGAGGGCTCCCAACGTACGAAGGCGCGATACTCGGCTGTTGATCTCCTGATATTTGTCCCATTGTTTGTATGCCAGGAAAAACACAAGCAAGGGAAAGGCAAGCACGGTATAACTAACTTTTGCCACACTCTGTCTCCTTATTTTAACCACTTAACCGAAGGGCGATCCAGAGTTTTGCCCAGCGCATACAAGAGATGGTGTCTTTGGTGGGAGGAGTTGTCACCTACACGAACTAGGTTGGGACACTAGTGTTTAGATGGTATTTTTGTCGAGGATGGATGGTTAGGCATCGGCCGATGCGATGGAGCAACGGCCGTTTCAGAACCTTGTCGCGATCTAAGCTTACATACGGAATCTACCGTATTGCAAAGCATTTTGGTTTCCTCTACTTTTACTTCTGTCGTGGATGTGATCTTTTTGCAGGGTGCCACCTTTCTTAGGAGCGGCCATGGGTTAGTGTCAGAACGTTGACGTTAGACCCTCACGGTCGCTCCGGTCACATCCTCCATAAAATACGATGAACTACGAGTTTTATTTTCGAAAAGATACAGAACGGAACGAACCGGAGATCTTGCGAGTCATTGCCCCCAGCTTTGACACTGCAGCTGCCATTGTAGCTCGACAATATGGATGGACAGCGGCTGAAAACCGCCGGCGTGTGACGGAGTATATTGCTTCTATCGATATCCATCCGATAGAAATTCAGAACATCTTCGAAAGAAGTTTCCCTTCGGCCAGCATGCCTTAGACAAGGAAACGTTGGTTCTAGCGCTAAACTCCTCCTTCTCGACATCCTTTTTCAGCTAGCCAGCCATCTGGAGTTGGAAACTCGTGGCGTCTTCGGTGGGCAGAATCGATAGGCACGTTCTCAGGGCTTCAAGTGAGAAGAGTGCATTGTCAAGAGCATGACGTTCCCGGACATCGTTGGGGGAAAGCGTTAGTTCGCGTCTTCGGGCCTGAATCGCGGAGTGGGCCTCGGCAATCCTCCCGGCAATTTTCGGCTTGTCGTTCTCGAACAACGCCGCAATATATAGAGCCTTCCATCCACACAATTCCCGGGGCGACGGAATCCTGTCCATAGCTTCCCCACTACATCGCATGACATTTCCTAATGAGGATAGCTAGATCAATACACAATACCGTTGCATCCTACAATCAGGTGAATGCTTGATTTACTGCATAGTAACTAGATATCGAAAACTCGATAGACCGTTGACGGTTGCTGCGCCTCAATCAGCGTGATGGCGACATTATGGACTGGCACTCCCCCGGCGGTTTTTCCGTCGGGCTGACCGTTGTGAGCGTGTCCGTGGAGCACCAGATCCGCGCCGTGACGGTCCACGACTTCCGCCAGGCGCGAGGTTCCCATAAAGGGGAATATCTCCGGTGCTTCACCCATGACGGTACCCGCGATCGGGGAATAGTGAAGGACGACGACCCGTTTCTGCGTCCGTAACTGCGACATGGCGCGCTCCAACTTCTGAGCCTCATCGATGGAAGCCTTCACGAATTCCTTGATTTCCGGCTCCCCGAATGCCGTGAGGACGGCTCGGCCGAAACCACCCACAAAGCCCTTGGTCCCGGCGAATCCCACACCGTCCATTTCGTAAGCCGTTCCATCCAATACCTTGACCCCAGCGGTGGCCATCATCGCCATGAGTTCCGATTGCCTGCCGTTTTCATAATCGTGATTCCCCAGCACTGCGATGGTTGGAACTCGCGAACGTACCACTATATTCAATAACGGTGTCATCTCTTCCGGTTGGCCATAGTTCGTCAGATCGCCGGCCAACACCAGAACGTCCGCTTCCTCCCGCACCCGGCTGAATTGATCGTGCAATACATTCTGACGGCCGGGAGTGAAGTGCAAGTCGGCGGTGGCGGCGATTCTCATGGAGTTCTTGAATTTAAGATGCCAACCTGGCAGGGCTGCTCGGAAACGCCCGAATACTTTGCAGGCGGCGGGTACGATTTTCCGCCAGCAAATCGTCGAGACCCCATTCATTAACGTCGATCGCAAACATCTTGGGATCGACCAGACTGCCGCGAAACCTGGCTGCGGGATCGGGCCGCGAAACAACTTCCTGGAAGCGTCCCAGAAGCGTATGCCACAAGCTCTGAGGAACGTAGGACGTTTGGGCCGGGTAGCAATAGCGGTACAACACCAGCGCCCACAGCAGCATTTCCCAGTTTTCGCCCACCAGGTCTAAGACCCTTTGCCAGTTCAGATTTCCTTGTGTTCCGTAAATAACATGTGCGATGTCGGCTCCATCAAATCGCTCCCGGCGGGTCACAAAGAGCTTGGAAACCAACAGCTCTTCTGGTGCCAGTACCCGGGTTTGCACTCCATGCACCACGGCCGGTTTCGAGCGCTCGATCCAGGATGATTCCACGACAAATGCGGCATTGCTCATGCCGGTAATGAGATCAACGAAGAAATCGTCGCGATAAGCCTTAAAAAGCCAAACCGGGTCGCAAACTTCACACTCGAAGCCTTGCTCGCGAAGGTTCTCCAGAGCTCTTGGCGCGGTGTCGGCAGTCATGAAAAGATCGAGATCCTTGGTATCACGACAGATCCCGGTATGCTCTCGGAGAGCAAAGGCTCCGGACACGGCATAAGGGATCTTTTCAGCTGTAAACAGGGCAAGCACCTGCTGAAACAAAACTCGTTGTGGCTCAGGAATTTCAGTCAGCGACGACGAAGTTTCCGGCAAGTCATCCGGTTTTTGTACCGTATGTTTAGACATGGCACGGATTGGATGTGCGCGTATTGCGGGCCGTTGCCGAATGGCCGCCGAGAACGCAGATTTCGCACAGTTCTCACAGGATTCTCACAACTTTAGAGCCAAAATATACAGCGACTACCTGATGGACACTGCGGTCAGTGGGTTTCTAATGGACGCTCTCACCCGGATAATATCCCGCCCGTGTGCGAACGGTTAGCGGGCGATAGCCGGGAGATTGCGCTGCCACCTGAATCGGACGGTACCCGGAATCCTGCCGGGGGTTTGTGGATTTATAGCCGATGGTATACCGGCTGCGAATGTCGTGGCCGATGGTTCGACTGATGTCGTCCAGTTCAGCCAGACTCCGTGGGAAAAACGCAGCACCACCCGAACTATCCGCCAATGCGCCGAGAACTTCCCTGTCTTTGGGCTCAAGTCCGTCCCCCAGAAGTCCAATGACATATAAGGTCGGCCCATTGCGCTGCTGTAGTCGAAGTCTGGCCTCCTGCAAGGTTTCCCGGCTGGCATTGTCCCGGCCGTCAGTAATCACCAGCAGGACCTTGTTATCGAGGTGAGCGTTGTTTCTCAGATGAATGGACGAGGCAACAATCGCGTCGTACAGAGCCGTGCTGCCCTGCATCGAGACCTTGTGAAGTGCATCTCGCAACAGGTTGACGTTCGAGGTAAAGTCCTGGTCGAGATAGCCGTCCTTACTAAAATTCACCACGAAGATCTCGTCTTCGGGATTGCTCTCGTGAATCAGGTTAAGCACCGCTTCGTTGACTTTGTCTCGCTTTTCGCGCATCGATCCTGAGTTGTCGATCACGATCCCCATTTCCACCGGAACATCGTCACGGTGAAACGATGTAATGGTCTGCCGCGTTCCACTCTCGAATACTGTGAACGCGTTGCGGTCAAGATTAGGTACCAGGTGCCGCTGTTCATCTACAACGGTAGCGTGCAGAACCACTTCCTCGACTCGCTTCTTGAATACGAAGATGCCGCTGTCCTGGTCAGACGGGGCTTGCGGAGCATCGGTCGAGGGCGTGTTCCCCGCGTTGGAAGGCTGCGATGGCGGCAAAATCGCTGGCGATGCACCACTCCCGGAAGTTGGCGAGGAATCCTGAGATTGTGTTTGGATCACCGGTGCGACAGAAGTATTGGGGACTGCGGGCGCCGTTTGGGATTGTGTTGGACTCGCAGGTGACGCCGCAGGCAACGACGTTGCCGGAGGAGTTTGAGTTCCTGTTTGAGCCAACGACGGAAGGCAAAAGCAGGATACCATCAGAACCGCCAGGCTGAAATAGTGCTGCAGCGTGGAGACACTTCCTAAAGGAGCTTGCTTTCGTCGGGAATCGTATTTTGGCTTCATTTGTTTGCCGCACCAAACACAGGTTCGGCGGCGACTAGGAAATCGCGCCACAGTTTCCGTTCCGGCAAGTAATCACGTCTATATGTGAGTCTCATGGTTGTTTCACGATGTAACGCAATACACCAGCGGGTCGCCTCTATCACGTAGTACATAATGCCTCCTTTGTAACCCAAGCAGCGACGAGGGGCGACCGACAGTTCATCGAAGTACATTCAATCCCGTGAGAGCCACTACCAGCATCAAAAAGCTAAGGGTACGAAGATGATCACGCACTGCCAGAAACAAGATCCCACTCCATGGCCCAGATTTCGTCCCATTGCGGCGGTTCATGTAAATCTCCACCCTTACGACACAGTCACAAGATGCCGCAGTCAAATGGGGGGTTGGCTGGACGGCCACGCCTCAAGCCTTGACCGCCCCGGTCTACAGAACACACAGGAGAGAAGCATTCTCGGCTAGAATCCCTGAGGAGAAACGGCGAGTCTAATTCCCGGTCGAACCTATGAAGATTAGATGGATTCTTACAATATTGTTGTTTACCGTCGTCACTGCGTCGACCAGTCAAGCGGCCACGCGGCATTACTACATTGCCGCCGAGGATCTTACTTGGGACTACGCTCCCAGCGGCCAGGATCTTCTGCATGGTCAACCCATCCCTTTGCCTTGGTCCAGCCAGCTTCGTTGGAAAAAGACTCGCTACATTGAGTACACAGATGCGACATTTACTGTCCGCAAGCCACAACCCGAATGGCTCGGAATTCTTGGCCCTATTATTCGAGCTGAGGTCGGCGACAGTATCGTGGTGGAGTTTCTGAATCGCAGCCTCGCGGTTCACAGCATTCATCCTCACGGTCTACGCTACGACAAAGCCAACGAAGGCGCGCTTTATCTGCCATACGGAGCGGGCGCCCGTGTAGCGCCGGGGCAGCGCTTCACTTATCGATGGTTCGCCGATGAAGGCAGCGGCCCGGGATCGGATGGTTCTACATCGGTGGTCTGGTGGTACCACCCGCATGCTTCGGAGGCTAGTGAGACCAATGCCGGTCTTCTCGGGCCAATCATCATTACCGCCAAGGGAAAAGCCAATCCTGATGGATCACCGAAGGGAGTCGATCGCGAGTTCGTGGCTTTGTTCATGATCTTCGACGAGATGACTGGGAAAAATGCCGGCCTCTTTCATACCATCAATGGCTACGTCTTCGGCAATCTTCCTGGCTTGGTGATGAAAAAAGGTGAGAAGGTTCGCTGGTACTTGCTGGCCATGGGCAATGAAAGGGACTTGCACACGCCACACTGGCATGGAAAGACAGTTCAGTACGGGAAGCGGAATACCGACGTCATAGAGTTGCTTCCTGGCAGCATGGTCACAGTCGATATGCTGGCCGACAATCCGGGAACCTGGCTTTTCCATTGCCAGGTGTCGGACCATATGGAGTCGGGAATGATGGCGGTTTACACAATTTACGAGCCCGAACGCGAGCCTTGCCCCATCCAATTCGTTTCTGGAGATTTCTGGAGTACGCCGGGAAAGTTCTTTGTCACGGTTAAGAATGTAAGTGCAAAACCCATCCGGAACCTGGAGGTTGGGTACGACCATCTCATGGCGCCTCAATATCGCCGGCGTCCGTTTAACAATCAATGGTCATGGCCTGGACCCATCGAACCCGGTCAGCAAAAGAGTTTTGAGATACCGGGTTATCTGGCTGGGGTGGCAGACAGTATTTCTGGGTGGGCATTGTTCCCCAAATCCGTCGTCTATCAGGACAGCAAATGGCGCTCGACTCGGGATGGCCAGTGTTTCCAAATCTTCTGGCACGACAAAGAGCGCTCCCAGCCCGTAGTCCTTCCGCCTTTGCAGATGGAAACGCGCGAAGACTAGGCGTTCTAAAGGAAGACTAGGGGTTCTAAGGAGGGCACACCGCGCAAGCGCGGTTGCGGTGAGTCACTCCCTACAGTACTCGCTCTAGCGCGAATTTCCCCGTCTTGGGCGAACAATTCTCGCGCTTCCACGCCACAACCGCTTTCCTATCATCGAATAGGTAATGGCACAGCTCGTGCTACTGGAATAGGTGGACGAGGTGGAGGAAAATCATGCTAAGTCTTCACAGTGATAGGGTTGAGGATGTTGCGGTGGTTGAGTGCAATGGCCGAATCGTGCGAAGCGACAGCGCCTTTGCCCTGCGCGACATGGTGATGTCGCAGAAAGATGCCCGTACCATCGTCCTGGATCTTTCCGGTGTGTCCGCGGTAGAGGGTGGCGGCTTGGGCATGCTCATGTTTCTGGAACGATGGGCCTACGATCACGACATCCGATTCAAGTTATTCAATCCCAAGAGGTCGGTCCGGGAGAGACTAGAGCTGGCGAACTCTATACCAGAGTTTGAGATCGCTACGCAGGATGAAATATTAGCGCTGTTGGGCGGCGCACACATGCAATCGGCTGCTTAAGCGCAGCGGCACGACCTCAAATCCCTGCCCAGAATGGATCCACGGCACTTTCGAAAGCTGCGTTTCGAGCGAAATAGCCTTCCAGGGTTTGCCAGAGTCTGGACGTGGATTACATTCCGGCCCGATTGCACAGTGTCGCGCTTAGTGCGAACAACACCGGAAGATATACTATCGACGCCGCGAGCAGTTGGCGTGCGGCCGACCTCGACCGTTGCAGCACGAATTCCAATCCAAAGTACAGGAACCCGAGACCCTGCAGTGCTCCGGCGCAGTAAAAAATGACAGCGTGCCTTGTCGGAAATTGCATGATGCTGATTGCGACCAGAGCCAGCAGGGGCAACAGGGTTTCGAGCGCCACAAAAGGGATTCGCGCCTCGCCCTTGGGCAAGACCAGATAGCCTGCCCGGTCGTAGTCTTCGCGGTACATCCATGCGATCGCCATTCCTGGCGTTGTTCAACACTTTGTTGGGAACGTTGTTGGTCGCAAGTGGGACAGGTACATTAAACCAATACATCGAAGTCCACATCAACGCACCTGCACATTGCTGATCTTCCAAAGCAGACAAGCCAAACGATTGTGATGAAGACAAGAACACTGGGTAAACCACGCGGTCGCAGAAGACCAGAAATCCGGAGAGAATGTCGCACGGCAAGGTAGCCAAGTGGGCTCGTCGAAACCGGACTGCTTATCTGCCCTCCAGAGAAAATAGACGAAGGGTTCGCCTACGGGTTCAGCGCGACACTTTCTCTCGTCCGGGTTGAGCGCAGGAATCGCGGAATTGCGGCTTTTTCAAGGGATTCTGAGAGGAATGCGGTGGGCATTCTCTGCACCTCAGACTGAATGGCGGAGAGAGTGGGATTCGAACCCACGTTACCCTTTCGAGTAAACACGCTTTCCAAGCGTGCGCCTTCAGCCACTCGGCCATCTCTCCCGTGAACCGTTTGTGCAGGAAGTTGGGAAGCTGATATTAAGCCTTACAACCGCTGCAAGGCTCCTTCTTCATTCTATGGGGGTGGTGCTGAATCGACAAGCCCGCTCAGAACGACCGTTTCCAGCTAGAAGCCAGAGCTAGGAGCCGTTCTTCTCCTCATGCAATTGCTGCGCCAGATAGTTCTCAATCCCCATCTCGTCGATCGCGTGCAGTTGCCCTTCCAGCCAGTCGATGTGCTCCTCTTCGTCGGTCAGAATCTCTTCCAGCAAATCGCGCGACCCGTTGTCGCCCGCCTTTACGCAGACTTCAATGCCCTCATTCAGCCGCTTCACCGCGTCGTACTCCACCTGCAGGTCGCTCTTGAGCTGTTCCTTCACGTTCTGCCCAATATTGATCTTGAAGTAGTCGCTCATGTTGGGCGTGCCGTCACGAAACAGAATGTGCTCAATCAACTTCTCCGCATGATGCATCTCTTCAATCGACTCCATGCGGGTATGTTTCGCCAGCTTCTCGTAGCCCCAGTTCTCGCACATTTCTGCATGTAGAAAATATTGATTGATGGCCGTCAGTTCCGCTTTCAACACCTGGCTGAGCACAGCAATAACTTTGGGATCACCCTTCATGATTAGCCTCGCAAGATAGCATTCAGCAGTCAGCCTTCAGCGCTTAGCATCGGATTCGAACGGCTGAATGCTCTGAAACTATAGCATTGCCGGCGGGAGAAACGATAGGAGTGACTTACGAGACTTCCGGAGTTTCCGTGGTAGGAATTTCACTTTCAACGGCGTGACCATTGCTGGGGCCAGCCGGTTCCGGTGCCGGCGTAGCCGCCTTCACCATCCCCTCCACCGTCCGATTATTCAGACAATAGAGTGCCAGTTCCAGGCGATCCGCTACGCCCAGCTTGTCATAGACTTTGCGCAGATAATTCTTCACCACCTGCTCGGTCGTACCAACTTTTACCGCGATTTCTTTGTTCTTCATTCCCTGCGTCACACAGGAAACAATCAGCGTCTCTTTCGGCGTGAGTTGCACCTTGGTCTTCGGCGATCCCGCGCGCGTGCCCTGGGTCCGATAAGCCTCCAACACCCACTGGATGCCGCGGCTATCCAGCCAGGCTTCACCCTTCGAAACTTTTCGCAGACAATCCACCATCAACTCCGGCTCCACTTCGCGTGACACAATCCCGCAAGCCCCGTGCCGCAACAACTCCAGCGTGAGTTCCTCATTCGGCTCCGGCGTCACTACCACCAGCCGTAACCCAGGATTCTGCCGCAGCAAGTCCGACACCGCTTCCGGAGGATTCGGTGCCAACGCCGCTTCAAACAGCATCAAGTCCGCCGAGAATTTCTTGGCCGCGGAGAAAGTTTGCGACAACGTTTCCGCCTGCCCCACCACTCGAACGTCGTCCTCCACCGCAAAAATCTTGCGTAGCCCGGCGCGGAAGATCGCCTGCGTGTCCGCAACGATCACACGGATGAACTGGCCGCTATCACCCTCCAGCGGTTGTCCACCGTTCTCCAACGCCTGTACCGGACTGCTTGCCATTCAATCCCCTCGCCGCTTAATGCCGGTCAAAACGATATTCATCAATCACCACGCCCACACCGTGGCGTCCCGACTCTTCAAAGTTCCGCACCACGCGGCCTTTGCAATCCAGCCGCACATCCGCCTCCGCCCCCACAATTTCCGCCGGCAACGAGATGGTGAAATCTACTGTCGAGCCCACCGGCATATCCGAGTCCACTACCTGAAACAAGACTCCGTTGGCTGAAATGTTCTGGGTTTCCGCCTGACACTGCTCGCCCGATTTCGATTTCAGCGAAATCGGCAGCTTGATGGGAAAACGCGGCGCGCTTTGCATCTCTGAAAAGCGTGCGCCTTTCGTCGTCGGCGTTTCCACCGCGGCGGCCTCACGCGCCGGAACTTTTTCCTTCCCGGCTACCGCGTCCGCACTCTCGTTCTCGGGCCCTGGACCTATGTTGGACATCACGCCCGAGATTACACCTCCAAATCACCCCATGAAAGTTACGGAAGTCATTGAACCATCAGGGATAAAGTGTTGAGATACATAGACTTGCGGACAAATCTGGCCGACGTTCAGATGTCACTGGCAAGCGGGCGGAAAGCCGTCAGGGACTTGCAGGTCTGGGAGAAGGCGCACGTTTTGACGTTGTCGTCGTACTAGGGTTACAAGCGAATTCCCCAGACACGAACTCTATGGATTGACAAGCCAGATTCGCAGATGTGCTGCATCGATAGCTGCCAATATCGCAGCTGGCCCGGCTCGCGCGAAAGGTAGACGAGGACCATCGTGCGGGTTGACCAATGAGAGGGGGGTACGCTGAATGCTGACTGCTGACCGCTACTTCACCCACCGATCCACCCAATCATTCACCATCTTATACCAAAGCTGCGAATTCTGCGGCTTCAACACCCAATGCCCTTCATCCGGAAAGTAGAGCATCTTCGACGGCACACCCAACATTTGCAGCGTAGTAAAAAGCTGAAATCCCTCCGACACATCCAGTCGGTAATCCAGCTGCCCATGCACCACCAGCGTCGGCGTCTTGAAATTCTTCGCATATTGATGCGGCGACCACTTCTGGTACATCTCGCGATTGTCGTAAGGCGTGCCCTTAAACTCCCAGTTGTTGAACCAGATCTCCTCAGTCGATCCCCACGCCGACTCCGCATTGAACATGCCATCATGCGACACCAGGCATTTAAATCGATCGGTGTGCCCAAGAATCCAGTTGATGGCATAACCGCCATAACTAGCTCCCAGCGCGCACTCCCGGTCCTTGTCGATAAAAGGATATGTTTGCTCGGCGTAATCCAACCCCTTCATCAGATCCTCAAACGGCGCACCACCCCAATCGCCATTGATGGCGTCAACAAACTTCTGCCCATAGCCAGTCGATCCATGAAAGTTAATCATGATGACCACATATCCATTGGCCGCAAACAGCTCCGGATTCCAGCGATAGCTCCAGTCATCCCCCCAAGCCCCCTCCGGCCCGCCATGAATAAGAAACTTCACCGGATACTTCTTGCTGGGATCAAAATTCGGCGGCTTGACTAGAAAGCCTTGCACTTTGTCGTTGTGGGCGCCGGTAAACCAGAAGGATTCAAGAGGAGACATTGCGATTTGAGAGAGTACGGCATCGTTGACGGACTCCGCCGGCGGTTTGTATACGAAGGGCACTTCCTTGCAGTCCTTAGAGCCGGAGGCAAAGCACATTTTTCCCGGGCCAAGGTGCATAATTCTGGTTGGGCGCGTGACAGACATGGTAGTGAACCAGATATTCCCGTCCTTCCCGACGGATATGTCATCGCTGTAAGGCCCTGTCCACATCAACTTGTGGAGCTCGGAATTACACAATTCGCATTCGCCGTACGCCAAGGTCGGAAGCTTTTTCGAAACGACATCGACGACATAGACAGACTGACTACCCTTATCCTCCGCTGTAAAAAAAATCCGCATCGAGTCAGGCAGCCAGGCAAATGATCCAACCCAGCGATTGAAATCGTTCTCCTCTGACAAATCTCTCTTCTCTCCCGTTTTTCTGTCATACAGCATCAACCGAAAACGATCGCTCTCATCCCCTGGCCGCTTTTGCGCCCGGTAAGCAATATACTTTCCATCCGGCGAATAAAGCGGCGTCGAATCGCTCGCCGGATTGTCAGCTGTAATATTCTTCGCGGCCCCGCCATTCACCGGAACGATCCACAAATCATTATTCGTCGAAGCCGCCGGATTCTTATCATGATTCGACGTGTAACAAATCTCCTGCCCATCCGGCGAAAACGCATAATCATCCTGCCCACCCAGCGAAAACACCGGCGCATCAAAATCGCCCGGCGTCAAATCCCGGAACACGGTCATTTCTACGACCCGGGAGTCCTGAGAAGTCGCGAGTTGTTTCCCGTTGTAATAATCCGCCGGAACCACAAAAATATGACTGCGCTTGCCATCCTTATAGGCATTCCAATGGCGATAGAGCAAATGATCGAAAACCTGCGCTTTAACTTTCGAGTGCTCGACGTCTTTCACCTTCTTCGCATTGCAAGCGGCTTCCGCCTCGGGTGCACCATCACATTCCGGATATACATCCGAAGTAAATAAGATGTGGCTTCCATCCGGCGACCAAAGTTCTCCACTCGCCCCGGTGGCGATCCAACTCAGTTTGTGCGTTGCAGTTACCATCCCGCTAGAAGTGTCGAAATCCGCGCTCCATACCTGCGACCCATCCTCCTTGGTCGATATAAACGCAAACCGCTTCCCATCCGGCGCCCACCGCGGACGGTCCCCATCCTGATCGGCAATAATCTCCCGCTCCTGACCGCCGGCCGCAGGCACAATCCAAATATGCGGAGTCTTAGTGTTAGCCTCAAGCGAAACATCCACCACGCTAAACACCACCCACTTCCCATCCGGCGAAACCACCGGCTCGCCCACCCGCTTAAGCGCCATCATGTCCTCAAAAGTAAAAGGACGCCGGCTCTGAGCAAAAATCGGCGCGACACACACCATCAACAAAAGCAGCAAAAACCAACGGCGCATAAAGACCTCCGAACCAGCCGCGGAGCGGCGTACGAATAAAGCCCACGGCGCAAGCCGTGGGTACGAAAGTAGCAGTGATCGAGCCCAAGCGGGGCGAAAGAGCCTATCGTGGTCGCCATCCGCGAACTTCCCACACTCATCGCCGAGGCATCTCGCGGCCTATGCTGACCAAATGCCAAGTGCTAATTGCTAAGTGCCGAATGCTTAATTGCCACCCCGCGCCTCCATCCTAAACCTGAACGAGCCCCTTGTTCAGGAGTCACAGACAGCAAGCCGCAAAGGCGTCAACATCAATGCGCATTTAAGGAGTTCGGCAAATGAAAGACTTCAGAACCCTGCAGGTCTGGGAAAGAGCCCACCGTTTGACCCTGGACGTCTACACAGTCACCAGAAGCTTCCCGCGGGAAGAACTCTACGGACTGACCAGTCAAATGCGACGATGTAGCGCATCCATTGGCGCGAATATAGCAGAGGGTTGCGGAAAGCGCGGCAACAACGAATTTCAACGTTATCTTCAGATCGCTTCTGGTTCTGCAAGCGAATTGGACTATCATTTCTTGCTCGCGCGCGATCTCTCCCTGTTGCCGCCTGCAGACTATGCCCGACTGGAAAAAGACCTCTCAATCCTCAGAAAAATGCTCACATCGTTGCTACAAAAAGTCGATCACGAGCGTACGACGACCAACACCCAACGCTAAAGGCCAACCTCAGGCAATTGCCGGGCAAGGGCTCTGGGAATTAAACGAAATCTATCCGACCAAATGCCAAGTGCCAAATGCCGATTGCCGCTCTCAGAACTTGGTTACCTCAGTAAAATTAAACTCCCTCACTTTCATCGCCGGCACCACCATATCAAACGATTCTTCCCCACTCGCCCGCACCAGACTCCCCATGGCCTCCACATTCGACAACAAATGAATCAAGCTCTCGTTGAAACGAAAATTCAGCACACCACCCTGAATCTTGCCATTCTCAACCAGAAATGTCCCATCCCGCGTCATCCCCGTCAAAATCTTTTCATACGGATCCACCTCTCGGATATACCAAAGCCGCGTCACCAGGATTCCACGGTCGGTTGAAGCGATCATCTGTTGCAGAGTCTGCGGCTTCGCCGGCGCCCCAAATACAATATTCATCGGCGCCTCACCCATTTCATTGGGAAGCGAAAATCCATGTCCAGTGGCCTCGACCCGACCCACCTTATCCTTATACTCAGACCGCTTCATCCGCTCCGCGCTAGCCCGCGCATACACCAGCCGCTTCACGACTCCCTTTTCCACCAACTGCACTCTCTGCCGTCGCACTCCTTCGCCATCAAACCCCGCCCCCGACTGCAAGGGATGCGCCACATCATCCCAAATATCAATATTCTCGCCGAAGACCTTTGTCCCAACGCGGTTATTAAGAAACGACCGCTGATCCAGAATCGCCAACCCGCCAAAGTCATAGAACATGAAGCCGACCATGTCCAGCACCGCCGACGGCTCCAGAATCAGCGTATACTTCCCTGCCGGAATCTCCCGCGGTCCCGCCGAGCGCCGCGCCTTCTCCGCCGCAACCTCCGCCAGCTTCACGCCGTCCAGCTGCCCAACATCCGGAGAATTCGCCTTCTGCCAACCCGAAGAATCCCCCGCCAGCATGGTGATCGAAATCTCCGACGAAGTCTGCTCATGCCACTCCGCCACTCCCCGCGTATTAAATATTCCTTCCACCGCTTCCGAACTGGAAACAATGCCCGCCGTAGTCAAAGAGTTTTTCTTCGCGATCCCAACAATCTTCTCAACCATCGCGGCCCTGTCCTCCGCAGTAATCGCCGCCGTCGTCGCAAAATATCGTGTAGGGCGGGCGCCCTCGCCCGCCGCCTTTGACTCTCCAAACATCGGCAGCAAATCCGCATCCGCATGCTGCACCCGAGCCAGCTTCTCCGACGCCAGCACCACTCGCCTCAAACTCTCCTCATCCAACTTATTCGTAGTCGCCCGCGCCGTCCGCTGCCCAAACGCCGTCCGCACCGAAACAACAACATTCTCCTCCGCCATATTCTGATGAATCACGTTGTTCGCGAACCGCGTCAGCGCATTGGAAGTCGAGTAAAACAAAACCTCAACCTCACCCGCCGAAGCGAACTTCCTAACCCGCGCAAAAATCTCCCCAGCCTGGTCTTTAGTTAACATTTACCCTTCACTTTTCGACATGCTCTCCACATTTCCACAAATAGAGACATTTCCCAGAACGCACCTTCTTCACCGCCGGGTCACAGATCCACATTTCCCAGGCAACCACCGTGATCCGATGTGCCTCCAGGTCCACATCGGCGGGGGGATCAGTCGGATCGAGCTGCCCAGAACAAACTGCGGAGGCATCGCGCGGGCTTATCTGAAACCGGTAACTCAACGAGTATGAAGCTGACCGACCATTGCATTGCCCGCACTCGAAGACCGACTTCCGAGCGCTCTCCACGGCGACCTGCCTCAGCATTGCATGGCCGTCAACCACGTCCACCGATTCGACATGTCCATCGCTTCCGACCGAGAGCTTTAGGCTCACATCACCGGCTATCCTTGCCTGTTGTGCTAATCGAGGATAGGAGGGAATCGACAACTTAACCGGCACGACTGTACGCTTGATTGCGTCGACATCATTCTCCGCCTGTGCCCAGCAATTGACGTGGGCATAACCCAAGAGAAGCATCACTACAGACACCGAATAGGCCAAGCCTTTCATTATTGATCCCCGGCTGAATGCTGATTGCTGAGTGCTGAATGCTATTCACTCCCCTTATAAGCCGCCCCCACCTTAACCCCCCGAAACCGCGCCGGACTCGCCCCATGCCCCGTGCCCATCACCTGCTGCGGCTGCCCCTTCCCGCAATGCGGAATCCCCCACAACACCCACTCCTCCCGCGAGCAAATCGCATCCATCGCCCGCCAGAATTCAGTTGTAATTCCACTGTAAGTCGGATTCTTCAACATCCGTACCCGCTTGCCCCGCTTGATCTCCCACCCAATCTCACATCCAAATTGAAAGTTGTAGCGCTTGTCGTCAATCGACCACGACCGGTTTGTCTCCATATAAATCCCGTCGTCGGTATCGCCAATCAATTGCTCGCAAGTCAGCGGCTTCTCGCCCGGCAGAATGCTGACATTCGTCATGCGAATAATCGGCAGCCGGTTCCACCCCTCCGCCCGCAGCGTCCCACCCGACCTCCCCAGCCCAATCGTCGAAGCCGTCTCCCGCGAACTCAAATATCCCGTAAACAATCCGTTCGTAATAATCGGTGTCGACTGCGCCGCCACACCTTCTTCATCAAACGCAAACGTCCCGAGGCCCGGCCCATGCTCCTGGCGCGCATCCGCCACCACGTTTACCAAATCACTCCCGTATCGCAGCGTCCGCAACTTGTCCAAAGTCAAAAAAGAAGTCCCCGCAAAATTCGCCTCCATCCCCAGCACCCGGTCCAGTTCTATCGGATGCCCCACCGACTCATGAATCTGCAATCCCAGCTGCGACCCCTCCAGCACTACATCAAACCTACCCTCCGGACACTGCTCCGCCTTCAACAACGCAACCGCCTCTTCCCCCACCCGTCGCGCGTTCTCCAATAACTTCAATTCCCCAATCAGCTCATACCCTTTGTTCTGCCACTGCCCGCCAAACGACGTCGGATAAGACCGCTTCTGAATCTCATTCCCCGCAAACGCATACGCCACATATCCCACGCCGGTGGTGTACTTCGTCTGATGAATGTCCGCTCCCTCCGACGATGCAAACCACTGCTCCTCTCGCCGGAAATTCATGTTGGTCTCAGCCAGCGTCACCCCCGCCACCGCGCGCAACTCGGCATCGATCTTGAGCAGCAACTCAAGATTCTCCTCCACCGAAGTTGTAAACGGATCAATCCGAAAAGGTGTAGTCCACTCCGCCGTAACCGCCGTCTCCGCCGCCAGCTTCACTTCATGCAACTTGACTCGCGCCGAAGCTTTGGCAATCTCCACCGCCAGCGCCGCAGTAGCCTCGACCGCCGCCTCGCTCAGATCATCCGAAGCCGCAAATCCCCAAGCTCCATCTGCGATAACGCGCACTCCCACGCCAAACGACTCCGCATCCGAAGCCCCACCCACTTTTCCATTTTTGGTGGACAACGCGCGGCTGCGATCATCCGCCACACGCACATCAGCGTAAGAAGCGCCACGCATGGTGGCAACATTGAGGGCCCAGGCAGCAATATCTTTCATTGATCTAAATTTATCATGGGCAGAAGCAAGCAATCAGCACTCAGCCGTCAGCATTCAGCCAAGACAGCACCGAGATTCTGACGGCTGAACGCTGATTGCAATGCATACAGGGCGGGGATGTTTTCTCTGTGCCTCTGTGTCTCTGTGGTGAAGGTTCTTGCCCAAGATTCTCTTTGGCGCGACCAGCGTGCTCGGCGGTCAATCCTCCCCAAAAGCAAACGGGGCAGCTAGCGCCGCCCCGTCCTGACCAAATGCTAACTGCTAAATGCCAAATGCCCTCGCTGAATGCTGAAAGCTAAGTTCCCTCACTCCACCCCGCCAAGTACTCTTCCTGCTCCGGCGTGAGTTTGTCGATCTTGATGCCCATCGATTCAAGTTTCAACTTAGCTACGCGCTTATCCAGATCTTCGGGAACTTTGTAGACTCTCTTTTCCAGAGTCTTCGCGTTCTTGACCATGTAATCGGCAGACAGCGCCTGGTCAGCGAAGCTCATATCCATCACTGACGGCGGATGTCCCTCGGCTGCGGCCAGATTGATCAACCGGCCTTCGCCCAGCAGATTAATTTTGCGCCCGTCCTTCAGCGAATACTCTTCGACTGAAGTGCGAGTAGTGCGTTTCGAAGATGACAGCTTCTCCAGCGCCGGAATGTCGATCTCGACGTTGAAATGCCCCGAGTTCGAAATGATAGCGCCGTCCTTCATCGCCTCGAAATGGTCTTTCTGGAGAACGTTCTTGTTGCCGGTCACGGTGCAGAACACGTCGCCCAGTTTGGCGGCGTCCTGCATCGACATGACGCGGAAGCCATCCATCACCGCTTCCAGAGCTTTCGTCGGATCGATTTCCGTCACAATCACTTCCGCACCAGCGCCACGTGCGCGGCTGGCCAACCCGCGTCCGCACCAGCCGTAGCCGGCAACTACGAACTTCGATCCCGCCAGCAGGAAGTTGGTGGCGCGAATGATGCCGTCAATGGTGGACTGCCCGGTGCCATAGCGATTATCGAACAAGTGCTTAGTGTCGGCGTCGTTCACCGCGACGATGGGAAACTTCAGCACGCCTTCCTTGGCCATGGCGCGCAGACGAATCACGCCAGTAGTGGTTTCTTCGGTGCCGCCGATCACGCCATTGAGGGCGTCCTGCCGCTTGGTGTGCAGAATGGTGACGAGATCCGCGCCGTCGTCCATGGTGATGTGTGGTTTGTGGTCGATGGCCGCCAGAATATGGCTGTAGTAAGTATCGTTGTCTTCGCCCTTGATGGCGAAAACCGAAATGCCGTGGTCGCGCACCAGGCTGGCGGCGACGTCATCCTGTGTAGACAGCGGGTTGCTGGCGCAAAGCACCACGTCGGCTCCGCCGTCGCGCAGGGTGATGGCCAGATTTGCCGTTTCGGCAGTCACGTGCAGACACGCCGAAATGCGAATGCCGCGCAGCGGCTGGTTCTTGATGAATTCTTTGCGGATGATCTGCAAAACCTTCATCGACTGGTTCGCCCAGTCAATGCGCTTCTTGCCCATATCCGCGAACTCGATGCTCTTAACATCGTTACGAACTTGTGTCGGTATAGTTGCCATTACTTCTCCTGTGGCGCGTTCTTCAGATTTTCTTTGCGACCTTTGCGGTACGACTTTGCGTACTTTGCGGTCAAAAGGCGGGTGCCCTACTCCTTGCGCGTTCTCTGCGCAAGGAGTAGGAAGGTCCACCACTACTTCTTTGCTGCGTGTGCTGGCTCTCGCAGACCTGCATCGCTGGCCAGCTTCGCCGCTTTGTCCGTCGCTTCCCAAGTGAAATCAAGATCCGTGCGTCCAAAGTGTCCATACGCCGCGGTCTTGCAATAGATCGGCCGCCGCAAATTCAGCGATTCGATAATTCCTTTAGGGGTCAGCTTGAAATGCGCACGCACCAACTGCTGAATGGTCGCGTTGTCCACTTTGCCGGTACCGAATGTATCGACAAGCACGCTGACGGGATCGGCCACGCCGATGGCATACGCGAGTTGCAACTCGCAACGATCGGCTAACCCGGCAGCAACAATGTTCTTCGCGATATGCCGCGCCATGTAAGCCGCCGAGCGATCGACCTTGGTCGGATCTTTTCCGCTGAACGCTCCGCCGCCGTGACGGCCCATGCCACCATAAGTGTCAACAATGATCTTGCGCCCGGTCAGGCCGGTGTCGCCCATGGGCCCGCCAATCACGAAACGTCCGGTGGGATTGATGTGATATTTGGTGTCTTCATCCAGCAGATGAGCTGGGATTGTGGCCTGAATCACGTGCTTCAGAATGTCGCTGCGAAGTTCCTCGTTGCCGACGTTCTCGGAGTGCTGGGTCGAGATCACGACCGCATCCACCCGCACCGGCTTGCGATGCTCGTCATATTCCACTGTCACCTGAGACTTTCCATCCGGCCGCAGATAAGCCAGCTTCCCGTGCTTCCGCACTTCCGACAGTCGCATGGTCAGCTTATGCGCCAGCGAAATCGGCATCGGCATAAGCTCCGCAGTCTCATTGCAAGCATAGCCAAACATCATTCCCTGGTCGCCGGCGCCGCCGGTGTCCACGCCCATGGCTATGTCGCCGGATTGCTTGTTGATGCTGGAGATTACGGCGCAGGTGTTGGAATCGAATCCGTAGAGGGCGTTGTTGTAGCCGATGGAGGAGATGGTTCCGCGGACCAGAGTCTGGAAATCGACATAGGCTTTAGTGGTGATTTCGCCGGCGATGACGACCAGGCCGGTGGCGGTCAGAGTTTCGCAGGCGACGCGGCTGCTGGGATCGTCAGTCAGACAAGCGTCGAGGATGGCGTCAGAAATCTGGTCGGCGATTTTATCTGGATGGCCTTCGGTCACCGACTCCGAGGTAAATAAAGAGCGATTCTTGTGCGACAAGCGGTTTCTCCTTAAAGGACGTATGGCAGGAAAATATGACGTACTCTGCGGTCTTTAAAAAGCTATCAGAGAGTGGGGCTGGGGCGCAATTGTTTTGGGCTGGATGGTAGGTGGGGCCAGCGAATGGGAGCGCATAAGTGGTAGATGGGAAAAGAGGAAGAGTGAATGGAGCGGAATGACAAGAAGTGTAAAGTTGGGGTCAGGCAGGGGTCTTTCGCCTGCGGTCAAGAAGACAAAATCATGGTTGGGCAGGAGGTACGGGGGGTGGAGCGGATTCGCGCAGACCAGCGGCGTCGAAAGTCAAGGTTTTCACTTCGCCGTTCGCGCCCTGGGCGGGCAGCGTCTTGCCGTTGAATTCAAAGTCGAGCGCGCCGACGTCGCCAGCTTTCACAATGATTTCTTTTGTGGCATGGATGGTTTTTTCGGTGGGAGCGGTGAAACTGCCTTGCAGTATTTCGTGTCCATCCGAAGTGACGAAGAGCCAGGAATCGGAATGTAAGGTGATGCGTAGCGACAGCGGTTTCGGGGCTGCGGGCGGTCGCGAGGTTGGGCTCGGTGTTGTTAATTGCGCAGAGACGGGCTGGGCTGAGACTGGCTGGTTTGAAACTGGTGTAGTCGAAACCAAGTTGGTTGAAGCGGCGGGGTTTTTAGATGCAGCTACAGGCGAAGGAATTTTTCTGACGTTTTTCCGGGCTTCTCGGGAATAGAAACCCCAGCCCGCGAAGCCGAGCGCTATCAACAGCAGCAAGATGGCGAATGTCCCCCAAGGGAGGTTCGAGTCGCGGCGCTCGGATTCCGCATGGAGATCGAAGGAGGATTCGGTGAGGCTATCGGATCTTTTGTCTCTGTCTCTGTCTTTGTCTTTTTCTTTATCTGCGGGAGGGGTGCCGGTCGCGACTAAATAGTCGGCGATGGTCTGATCTTCGTCCAGGCCGAGGCAGCGGGCGTAGGCGCGAATGAAACCTTTATTGAAGATGCCGCCGGGGAGTTGATCGAAATGATCTTGTTCGAGAGCGACCAGCATACGAGTACCGATCTTGGTGGTGGCAGAGATTTCTTCCAGCGTGATGCCACGCTGCTCGCGCTCCTGTTTCAGTCGGACGCCGAATGAGGCCACTCGACGGTTCTCCTTCGGTCTTTAATATACGTTAAGTGGGGGTCACAGAAAACCAGTCACCACAGAGGCACGGAGACACCGATGAATTCTTAGGCAATTCATCGGCCAGGACGCCGAGAAACTAGTCCCAGGTTAGCGCCCCTAAAACGGGGAGATGGCGATGCAGAATTCGGTGTGTGGGCGCGAACCTGGGGCACCAGGCGCTTGCAAGGAATTGTCAGTCGGCGTTCGAGCACTCTCAACGAAGCCGACGGACGAAGTGGAACTCGATGCCGGATAAAGGAGCGCCGACCTCGTGCATCGCACCGCCGGTGACGAGTGACCCGAGATCGATCGCGACCAATCCAATGCTGTTGATCAACTCGATCACTAGCTGCTTGGCTTCGATGTCGTCGCCGGATGTAAAGATGACAGTACGGGGTTTGTTCGGCGAGAAGTCCTGTATCCAGGCCATCGGCATGTTGCTGATCGACTTTACAAGCCGTGCTCCAACCACCATCTCAGCGACTATCTCACTGGATGTGCGCCCTTTCAACGCGGCCCGCGATCTGGTAACTCCCGCCAGACTGATAACGGGTTTAGGATCCATATGCGCGTTGGTCGCATCGATCAGAATTCGGCCACGCCAATCGATACCTTTCAGCGCTTCCCGCACCTTCACCCAATGTACAGCGAGAATAACGACGTCGCACTCGATCGCCTGCTCCCTGGTCCCCGCGATGGCGCCTGGACCAAGATCAGCGACAAAACCAGCCAGTGTCGCCGGACCTCTGGAATTGGATACAACTATGGTGTGACCAGCATTTATCAAATGGCGGCCGAACGTGCCTGTTACACTACCGGCTCCTATAAATCCTACTTTCATGACCAATCTCCTTTCCTCGGTTGTGTTGCAATACGTCACTACTTACAACTAGGTAATGACATATTGCAACAAGCTCCGGCAGCGCCTCTCTGGGGGGCACCTATAAAGCAGCGAACGCAGTACGAATGGGGGCTGGCGGTAGGACGATCTCAACAAGCCCGGTCGCCACGTCGTAGACAAGGCCGGAGACCAGCCAGTCTCCCGGCAATGCGGGAATCGCCCGGAGCAAAGCAACGTCGACGGCAACCGCCGCGTGAGGATCGGTGACCGCTTTTGTCTTGAGTTCTCTTTCCTGTATTTGAAAATAGCGCGTCAGCATGGCGGGATCGCCGGTGAGGCGAGTGATACCGCAATCAGTGTGTTGGAGTACGACGATGTGAAACTCCCCGCCGCCTCCTGGAATCTCTCCGGCAACCTCACCGATTCGCCCGAGTAGACCCAACTGCTCCAATAACCCGGGGGTGATTCGACCGCCGATGTTACGCATCACGACGGCTTCGCCCGGTTTAATTCCAAGTACATGGGCAGGATCTACACGCATATCAGCGCAACCGATGATGACTGCCTTTACATTCGGCAGCGCGCGCGGAAGCGAAGGCATAAGCGTGCCCGCAGCCGACTGCTGGGCAGCGAAGTCTTTGTTACGTTGTAACAGATGGTCGAGATGGTTCATGTGATTTTCCTTCAGATAGGTTCTCTTGGATGAAGCGGGGACTGAGGTGAACGTCGAGTTGTACCAGTGGTGAATCACCAACCGCCTTAAAGCTGTGAATCTCGCCGGCCTTGATGACAAAGATGTCTCCAGCGCTGCCCTCGAAAGTCTTGCCGTTTACTGTCCACACTCCCCGGCCTTCACGGATGAACTGGATCTCGTCATAAGGATGCCGGTGCGGACCCGGCCCCGACCCGGGCTTCCCATGGTATAGGAACACCGAAACACTGGTGTTGCCCTGCTCGGCTCCGACAAACTCATGCGAACTACCAACAAAAGGCAGGTTCTCCTGGCGCACGTGATACATCTTTTCCCTCCTGACAGGATTTGATGACTGTGGCCACGGTTTGGCTCCGCAAATACCAATGAGTGAAATCGGATTTAAAGCCTTGTTTTGGGCGTATTTGCCGTTATTTTTCTGGCTCCCCGTAGATCTCTTCCTCGGACAGTACGGGGCGCTCTCCAAATTCCTTTTCGGCCCTCGCGGCTGCTCCAAACATCGGTCCGCGAGCCGGGACCACGGGTGCGAACGCCATTAAGCCGATGTTTTCCGGTACATCGTCGTAAACCGCCTCGATGCCCCCGCGTCGAAAATAGGTTTCGTGCCAGAACCCGGTTCCGCCGGAGTCTTTCAAAAAGCTCTGCCACCACTGCCGGTGCGGGTCCGAACGCGTCCATTCCAAAAGTGAATTTGCGTCACGCCAGTATTGGCGCATGCCAACATGCATGGGCAATAACGAGTAGATGATTGTCTCGTGCCGCAGCAACCCGTCGGGCTGTGCCGCAGCGGAAGAAGAAATCTTCGGCCCAAAGCCTAGCAGTGTCTTGATTCCGGCGATGCGATTCACTCGCATCCCAAGATAGATGACTACCAGATCCGGATAAGCAGACAGATTGACGGTACGCCGTTCCACAGATGTGCGCATAGCGAAAGGTCCTCCAACTTTATGATAGCCATCTCCGGGGCCGCCTCAATTGGTAAAATCGGCGGGTGGCCGCCAAACCTGGCTTGAATGGGCCGCCCGTCCTTCGTATAGTGCCTGCATGCGCTTGATCTTGCTGTTGCTTGGTCTAATTGTTCTGGCGTTCGGCGGGGTGGTCTATGCCGCCTGTCGATCCTGGCGGAAGATGAGTGCGGGCAAACGGATTATGGGTGTGCTGCTGCTGTCACCACATTTTCTGCTGGTGGTTTGTATTGTGGTGTCATTGCTATGTGGCCATCCCCCGCAAGGATCGAGTTGTTTCAACACACAGTTTGTATGCGGCGTTCTCCTGGTATTCATTCTGCCGCTTCCAGCTTTGGTGGGCACATTGACGGCATTTGTAATGTTTCGACGCGCTCGCGTGGCTTTGTAAGCTTTAATCTTTAAGCTTAATCGTGGCCAGCTGACCAATTTCCCCACTCTAAATAATGCAACCAATCGGTTCAATCCGTGGCCGGTTTGTCTTCTCTTAGAACGATTGAGCTGTTGATCCCGTCGCAGTTCTTCGCCGGATCATAGGTCGCCGACCCTTCGCGTTTTCCCTGAGTGCCACGAAAATACAAAATGCCGTCTTTTACCTTCTGTGGCAGACCTTTGATTTGTGTTTTGCCGTCGACGTTGGTGGCCGCTTCCAAGTCAAGATGCTTAACCCCGGCAAATCCATACCGCATTTTGACTCGAATCCTGGCGTCGTAAACCGGCGTGCCCTTTTCATCGGTCACAGTGAAAGACACTGAACATGGGCCGGCTTCGCCGTCCATCACCGGGACTTGATGTGGATCGGGAGTCTGCTGACTTCCTACGGTCATAAAGCTCCCCGCGAGAAGCAGCAACCCCATGAAAAATACCGTGCGTTTGCAAAACCAGCTCACTGCAATCATGGAAACAATCCTCACCTCACACTATAAACTCCAGGAAGGCACGAAAGCTGGTGAGGGTTCTAGAGCAAAACAAAAGCCGCCAGCTTTTCGCTGACGGCTGAATGCCAAATGCTGCTTGCTGCCTAACTGTTCTCGTACAGCAACACGCCCTCGGCCTTCTCGGAATCCACTGGGCGGTAGTAAAGCTTATTGTCTTCGAGGAAGACCTCGATGAATGCCGGCCGCGTGGTGATCGTGCCTTGAATCAGCGCTTCCGACAGCGGGTCTTCAATGTACTTTTGCAAGGCCCTGCGCAGCGGACGCGCTCCGTAGCTGCGATCGCCCAGCGTCTGGTTGAGGATCCACTTCTTGGCCTCATCGGTCACAGTGACCGTGATCGCCTTTTGCGCCAGGTTCTGGTTCAACAAATTCACCATGAGTTCCAGAATCTGGATCAGGTCTTGCTCGCCCAGCGCGCTGAACAGAATGATTTCATCCAGCCGGTTCAGGAACTCGGGATTGAAGGTGCGCTTGACCTCGTTCTTCACCAGGTCTTCGACCTTTTCCGAAACCATGTCTTCCTTGCTCGACTGGAAGCCCAGGCCTTCGCGGCGCTGCAAATGCCGCGCCCCAATGTTCGAAGTCATGATGATGATGACGTTCTTGAAATCAACCGTATTGCCCAAGCCATCAGTCAGCTGGCCGTCTTCAAACACCTGCAACAGGATGTTGAAGACATCCGGGTGCGCCTTCTCGATTTCATCGAGCAACACCACAGAATAAGGCGCACGCTTCACCCGCTCGGTGAGCTGACCACCCTCTTCGTAGCCCACATATCCCGGAGGCGACCCGATCAGCTTCGAGACCGAGTGCTTCTCCATGAATTCCGACATATCGAAGCGCACCAGCGACTTCTCGCTGCCAAACATGAAGTGCGCAAGGGTCCGCGCAACTTCGGTCTTGCCCACGCCTGTAGGCCCGAGGAACAGGAACGAACCGATAGGCCGGTTGGGACTCTTCAGACCAGCTCGTGAGCGCCGAATGGCGCGTGCCAGCGCAACGATGGCCTTGTCCTGCGAGATGATGCGCTTGTGCAATTCTTCTTCAATGCGCAGCAGCTTCGCCGATTCTTCTTCTTTGATTGAAGTGACCGGAACTCCGGTCCAGCGCGATACCACATCCTCGATGTCCTCCCGGCCAACCACGCCGGTAGAGGATTCATCGAGGTGGTATTTTTCGCGAAGAGCGCGCAGGTTCTCGCGCTCCTTGCGTTCTTCATCCGAGTAGAAGCGCGCCTTTTCGAACTCGTGGTTCGCGATGGCGTTCTCCATACGGTGGACGATGAACTTGATTCGCTTCTGGACTTCGGTAAGCTCTTCCGGCAGCGAAGTCTGGCGCAGTTTTACACGCGCACCGGCTTCGTCGACCAAGTCGATTGCCTTGTCCGGGAGGAAGCGGTCTGGAATGTAACGGTTGGAATGCGATACCGCAAAATTGATGGCTTCGTCGGTGTAAGTGACCGCGTGGAACTTCTCGTAACGGTCTTTGATTCCAAACAGAATCTTGGTGGCGTTGACTTCATCGGGCGGCGGAACTTTGACCGCCTGGAAGCGACGCTCGAGCGAACGATCTTTCTCAATCGACTTGCGATACTCACCCGGAGTGGTCGCGCCAATGCACTGAATCTCTCCGCGGGAAAGCGCCGGCTTCAGGATGTTGGCGGCGTCGAGCGAGCCTTCCGCGGAACCCGCGCCTACCAGCGTGTGCAATTCGTCGATGAAGATGATGGAATTCTGCGACTCCATCAGTTCTTTCATGATGGTCTTGAGCCGCTCTTCGAACTGGCCGCGATACTTGGTGCCAGCCACGATCAAGGAAAGATCCAGTGCCAGAATGCGTTTGTCCGCCAGAAAAGACGGAACTTCGCCGTCGGCAATGCGCTGCGCCAGGCCTTCGACGATGGCGGTCTTACCCACGCCGGGTTCGCCGATCAGCACCGGATTATTCTTGGTGCGGCGGCACAGAATCTGAATCACGCGTTCCAGTTCGCCGTCGCGCCCCACCAGCGGGTCAAGCTGCGTATCCATCGCGGCCTGGGTCAAGTCGCGGGAAAACTCACTCAGTAATGAAGACTCGCGCTGCCGTTGTGGCTGAGCTTTTTCCTGGCTGGTGCGGGCCAACTCTTCGCGGATGGTTGAAAGCCGCAGTCCGCGCTCGTGCAGAATCTCGGCCGCAAAGCATTTTTCTTCTCTCAGTAAACCCAGGAGCAGATGCTCGGTGCCAATGTGCTTGTGCGAGAGCCGCTCGGCTTCTTCAGCGGCATAGGCGAGCACGCGCTTACATTCGTTGCTAAGCGGCAGATCCACCGAAGTCGAAACCTTCTCTCGAATGGTGGTGTGCCCTTCGATCTGCTTGCGGATGGATTCCACCGAGGCATGGGAACGCAGAAAACGATTGGTCAGGGCCTTATCTTCGCGCAACAATCCCAGCAGCAGATGCTCGGTCTCAATATAAGGAGACCCAAACTGGCTGGCTTCGTAGCGCGCAAAGAAAATGACGCGTCTGGCCTTCTCCGTATAACGTTCAAACATATTGCCCTACCCCCCGACTTCTCGCCGAAACCACCGGGATCAACTCCGCGGTCTCGGTCCTCCAGAAATCCAAACCCTTGTTACCCTGCAATCAGCGGGCCACGCGCTTACCATAAAGATATCGAAACTTTCGTCCTTCTATTTGAGTTACCAAAGACATCCTGTCTCGGTTCCCCACCGCAACAGATTGCAACTTCACGTATTTCCGATTGCGGTTTCTTCTACTACCATTCCGTCATGCCGTGCCACAAATGTCAATCGCCACAATGTGCTATACCAGTAGCTCTTTCGGTGCCACTTCCTCGACATGCCCGTCCTTGAGCCGGAGCACCCGCTGGCAGCGTCTGGCAAATGCAAGGTTGTGGGTGGCAATCAGGGAAGTTAACTGACATTCGCGATGCAATCTCGCGATCAATTCAAAAACCGAGTCCGCGGTGTGACCATCCAGGTCTCCAGTGGGCTCATCCGCCAGCAGCAACTTCGGCTGCGTGATCAGCGACCTGGCCAGTGCCACCCGTTGCTGTTCACCGCCTGAAAGCTCGCCCGCGCGATGGTCGGCACGTTGCTCCAAACCAACTTCACGCAGCCAGCGCACCGCCTCCTTCTGAGCCTGATGCCAAGGACAATCGCGCAGCAAAAGCGGCATGGCCACATTCTCCAGCGCCGTAAACTCCGGCAACAAATAGTGGAACTGCCAGACAAAGCCGATCTCGCGATTGCGAAACTCGGCTGCCGCCGCTTCAGACAACGTATTCAATCGCAAGTTGGCGCAGTATACGTCACCCGCGGAAGCCCTATCAAGAGCGCCGAGGATGTGCAACAAGGTACTCTTCCCGGCTCCCGATTCGCCCACAATGGCTAGCATCTCGCCCTTCGCCACCTGGAATGACAGATTTTCAAAGAGCGCGATTTCCGACTTGCCGGATCGAAAAACCTTCTGAAGGCCTTCAACCCTGAGCATGGCCACACTCGTTAGATGCACCGACTGCTCGGTTCGTCACATGCGGGTGGACAGCGCCCCGTTTACGACTGTCGTCTATCGGCACTATTCCATTTAAACACGAGTTCCAGGCCGTTTTTGTCGCCAGTTGGTTCAATTGTGCCTCGGACCGAAACCGGATTCCATAATTCATAAGTGATAGATGTGACCGGGGTCACTTCGAGCAGTCGGTATTCACTCATAACGCAAAGCTTCCGCAGGCAGGATCCGCGCTGCCGACCACGATGGGTAAATGGTAGCAACTAAGGAGATTGCAATCGCGATCAATGCCACCAGCACGCCGTCCAGTGCGCGCGGTGCGAAAGGCACGTAATCAATGGAGTAAACCTCGGGAGCCAGCGCCAGCAGATGATAATGGCCTCCTGCCCAGGAAAGTGTGTAGCCGAGCACCAGGCCAATCGCAGTTCCGATCACTCCGATCAGCACTCCCTGGGACACAAATATGCGACGCACCTGCGACTTTCGCGTGCCCATTGACATGAGCACGGCAATGTCGCGCGTCTTCTCCATCACCATCATGGTCAGCGAAATGAGAATGTTCAGCGCCGCCACGAACACAATCAGTCCTATGGTGATGAAGGTGACTAACCGCTCCAGCCGCAACGCCCGGAAGATGGCCTTATTCTGCTCCATCCAGTTGGTGGCCATGAAGCCTTTGCCCGCGGCCTGTTCGATTCCCTTAGCGATCTGACCTGCCTGATAGATATCATCCACTTTGAATTCGAGCACGGAAATCTCATCGCCGAGACCGAAGAGTTGCTGCGCATCGCTTAGCCGGGCGAACGCCCAGGAGAAATCGTAGTCGTAGAAACCTGAATTGAAGATTCCGGCCACACGAAAGCGCGAGTACTTGGGAACAATGCCAAACGGCGTCAACTCCCCTTGCGGACTGGTGACGAGAACAATCGATCCAACGGTCGCGCCCAACTCGTCGGCCATGTCTTTTCCCAGAATAATCGGAGGCATGGCGACGACTCGGTGCTGCACGTCGGCAAGAGCGTCAGAAGTCTGATCTGCCGGTGTGGGGCGGACACTCTTGTCCGCCGCGGTTGGTTGTGAAGTTGTTTGTGGGCTCACCTCATCCAACGCGGCTGCCGAACCAATCTTCACCGTATTCAACAGATCACTGACTTTACTTTCATCCCCCGGAATCAACCCCTTCAGCACCGCTCCCCGCGCCCGCGGCCCCCGTGAGATCAACACCTGCTCATAGATGGCGGGCGCAGCCGCCACCACATGAGGCTGTTTCGCCAGCCGATCCATCAACGGGCCCCAGTCTTTGATTCCGTCGCTCTCCACCCGCAGCAAATTGATATGCGAAGTCGAGCCCAGCAGCCGGTCCTGCAAATCCTGGCGAAATCCATTGTTGATGGCCAACGCAATGACGAGAGACGCTACCCCAGCCGCCACTCCAGCGATCGAAATGCCGGTAATAACGCCGATAAACGCCTGACGGCGCTTGGCGCGAAGATACCGCGACGCGATGAAAAGCTCGAAGCGCATGATCGAGAATGCGGCTGCTTCGAATTATACGGTGCAAGCAGAAAAAGACTGCTCCGATCGCATCAGTAAATCTAGCCCCTCGGTTGGGTAACCTTGGTGATTTGTTTAGAAAGCACGGGGAGGATAAAGTTAGGTATTCATGGCCCGCAAGCTCAAGTCCGGCCTCGTCGTGTTTGCACTGATCGCTGGAGCTTTCGCTTCCCTCTCGTTCGGACAGACTCAGCAAGCGCCTCTCCCCGAGCAATCACCCGGAACCGTCATCGGCACCGTAGTCGACCAAAGCGGAGCTGTAATGGTCGGAGCCCATGTAAGGCTTAATAGCCAAGCGTCATCCCCAAGCCAGGAGGTGCTAACTGGCAGCGACGGCCAATTCTCTTTTGCCAACGTCGCTCCCGGCCCTTTCCAGCTCACCATTACCTCGCCGCGCTTCACGACCCATACATCGTCCGGCACCCTGCATTCGGGCGAAACCTACCTCGTCCCGCAGATCGCCTTGGCGGTTGCTGCCGATATCGAAGTGCAAGTCGGAGTCTCACCCGCCGAAGTGGCGGAAGAGCAAATCAAGGTTGAAGAGAAGCAGCGGGTGCTCGGCGTAATTCCGAATTTCTATGTCAGCTACGTCCCCAATGCGGCTCCCCTCAATGCAAAACAAAAGTTCAAGCTCGCGTGGAAGTCGACCATCGATCCCGTCACCATCTTGATCGTTGGCGGGGCCGCTGGAGTTGAGCAGGCGCAAAATCACTTCCGCGGATATGGCCAGGGCGCTGAAGGCTATGGAAAACGTTTCGGCGCCGGCTATGCCGACACGGTGACCAGCACCTTTATTGGAGGCGCCATCCTGCCCTCGCTCCTGAAGCAAGATCCGCGGTATTTTTACAAGGGAACGGGCACAACGCGGTCACGGACGCTCTATGCAATTGCCAATTCGGTGATTTGCAAGGGCGACAATCGTCGCTGGCAGCCAAATTATTCCAATATCCTAGGGAACCTGGCCGCTGGCGGTATTTCAAACCTCTACTATCCAGCCGAAGATCGCAATGGCGCGGGATTAACTTTCGAAAACGCCGCCATCGGAATTGGCGCCACTGCCATCGCCAATCTCTTCCAGGAATTTGTCGTCCGCAAGTTCACACCAAAATTGCCCACCAACACCCCGGCCACACCTTAAAGCCCGCGATGGCGCATTAGCAACGCCGTCCAGTTTGACACCACACCCCCACCTAGTGACAATCAGTACTCATGCGCAATTTTCGCTGTATCGTTCTCCTGCTTTTCTGTGTCATCCATGGGGTCGTCCAAAAAGGAATTGCCCAAACCAATGTCTACCTTTTCGTTTGGGCAGGCGACGACGCCGAAAAGAGCAGCGACTTCCTCGCCGTACTCGATGCCGACCCAAAATCTCCTCACTACGGTCAGGCAGTAGCTTCGGTCGCGGTCCCCGGCCCGAGCGGTACCCCGCACCACACCGAATCGCAAATGCCGGCTGACGGCTTTCTACTGGCCAATGCCTTCGAGAGCGGCCACACAGTTCTGTTCGACCTGCACGATCCGCTGCACCCGGCGCTGGTTACATCGTTCGGCGATCTCGATGGCTACATGCATCCGCACACCTACATTCGTTTACTGGACGGCCACGTTCTCGCCACATTCCAATATCACGGTGGGCACGATGCCAAGTCGGACGGCGGTGGCCTCGTCGAGTTCGATGAACACGGTCACGTCATTCGCAGCGGCAGCGCCCTGGATCCGGCTGCGAAGGCCGAACTCATTCGTCCATACAGCTTGGTGGCCGTACCCGCTCTGAACCGCGTCGTCAGCACTAATACGTCAATGCATCGTGCGAGCGACGGCGATACTCGCACCGTGCAGGTCTGGCGGCTTTCCGATTTGAAGTTGCTACAGACCCTCACATTGCCAGCGGGACCACGCGGAAAAGAGCAGCTAATGCCGGGTGAGCCGCAGCTGCTTGCCGACGGCAAAACCGTGCTCATACACACATTCAGATGTGGCCTGTATCAGTTGGATGGCATTGACACTGGCCAGCCTTCAATCCACCACTTGAAAACCTTTGACGGAGAGATCTGTGCCGTGCCATTGCAGATCGGCCACTACTGGGTGCAGACCTTGTTTTCTGCGCACGCCCTGGCGGCTTACGACATCTCCGATCTCACCCATATTCGCGAAGTATCGCGAATTACCTTCGATGACAAGCAAAATCCGCACTGGATTTCCCCGGATGCCGACAATCGCCGCATCATTCTAAATTCCGGCGAATACGGCGAGCATCGTCTGTTCATGATCAACTTCGATCCGCAAAACGGCGCTCTGACACTCGACGAACATTTTCGCGATGTCGGAAGCGACAAAGCCGGCGTCAGCATGGACGGCAAGTCCTGGCCGCACGGATTTAAAGGGGATGCCTACGCGCACGGCACGGTGTTTTCGCGTCCTCCGGTTACCGCTCAGCTGCCGCCGAACTAGAACGGATCGTGTTATAACTCTCCCACATGCCGACCCATAAAGGCTCAATCCGCCTGTTCCGCGCCGCCGGCATCACTGTCTTCCTGCATTGGTCGTGGTTCCTGGTTGCCGCCTACGAAATTAACGGCCGCGGCAGAAGCTATTCCTCTCTCACCTTCAACGCACTGGAGTATCTGGCGCTATTTCTCATTGTGCTGATGCATGAGTTCGGCCACTCACTGGCCTGCCGCCAGGTTGGAGGCACTGCAAACCAGATCGTATTGTGGCCACTGGGCGGTGTGGCGTATGTCGACCCTCCGCCGCGCCCCGGCGCTACTTTGTGGAGCATCGCCGCCGGGCCGCTGGTGAATGTCGTACTCCTCCCGATCTTGCTAGGGCTCGGCATGTTGAGCCGATCATTGGGATGGGCTGAGACCGCGCCCAACTTCCATCAGTTGTTGCGCACCATTGCGTTCATTAACTTGTCTTTGCTGATTTTCAACCTGCTGCCTATCTATCCACTGGATGGCGGCCAAATTCTTCGCTCCCTTCTGTGGTTCGTACTGGGACGTGCTCGTAGTCTGTTTGTCGCTACCATCATCGGCTTCATCGGCGTGGCTGCATTCATCGGCCTGGCTTTGTGGGCACAATCCGTTTGGTACGGCGTACTCGCCGCGTTCATGCTGATGAATTGCTGGAGCGGCTTGCAACACGCGCGATTCCTCTCGCGCCTGGCGAAGTTGCCGCGTCGTGACGGATTCGCCTGCCCCAGATGCAACACCGCGCCACCGGTGGGAAACTTCTGGAAATGTGGCCAATGCGGTCAGCCGTTCGACACCTTCCAGACCCAAGGTGTCTGCCCCCACTGCGGAACTCAGTTTGCCGCGACCCGGTGTTTGGACTGCGGCGGCCTGCTTCCTCTGAATGAGTGGATTGCGCCGGGCCGTGCAACTATGAAGCTTTAAATCGCAATCGTGCGTGCACAACAAATCTTAAGGAGGTTTCTCCGTGAGCAAGCAAACTGTACGCTTTAACGTCGATCTCACCATCAACCCGGGAAAGCTCGATGCCTTCCAGGCTATCGCCCAGACCATGATCGCGGGCACTCAGAAGGAACCTGGCGCCCTTGGATACGACTGGTGTTTGAGCGGCGATCGCAAGCGCTGCCGCATCGTCGAAACCTATGCAGACCAGAATGCTACGCTGGCACACTTGACCAGCCCGGTGGTAAAGGAGCTTGTTCCGAAACTCCTCGAGACCGCGACCCTCGACCGCTTCGAGGTTTATGGAGATCCTGGTCCCAAGGCAACTGAGATACTCGCCGGAGTCGGAGCTGAGATCTTCCCCGTCTGGCGCGGAATCAGCCGCTGAACTTCATTATCTCGTGATCCGCACGGGCTTCCAATACCTGCTCGCATTCTTCTATAAAAGCCGAACCCGCTCTCAACGCAGAGCGGGTTCCAGACTCAGTTCCTGCCGACCCACACCACTATTTCATAGTGTTCATCGTATATGTTCCCGAACAATCCCAGGTGGCGCCACCGGCGCCATCGCCCTTGCCCGCGCAAGTGCCTTCGCCTTTCAATTTGGCGAACTTCCCGGTCCCGCCTGTCATGGTCCACTTGTTGCCCCCGGACACAAATTGTCCATCCTTCAACACACCCTTCGTCGAGTTGGAATAGTGATAGTAGATCTTGTCGCCATTTTCCGCCGTCACCACAAACACGCCGTGCCATGTGGTCGTGTTTCCCATGTTCGTTAAATTGCGTGCCAATGCCTTCTTTCTCGTTTACACCGCCCACTTCGCCTTTAGTGGCAGTGCAAGTGGTCTGGCTGACACCGTATAGCTATGATTCGCCTTGTCGCCCACATCAATGTTGTGCGCGTCCGACGCTTTGCCGCACGTCCACTGCGACGTCGATTTCTCCTGCGCCAGCGACCAAGATGCCAGCACCTACACCGAGCAGCCAATCAACCATAATTTACGCATGTTTCATTTCTCCTTAAATAGAGTTTGATCAAACCTGATTCGGCTTTCTGAAACTGGGGCGTAGAGGCTTTAACGACGCGCCCCGAGCCACGCGCGATAAGGATTCTTGGATGACTCCAGCGCGCACCCTTCCCAAGACTGCTTCAGGAACAAGCGAACTGTACTCCCATCGATGGAAAAGTCAAGGCCGAGGTGCTTAGACCTGGGTTTTCTTTGCGATCTTTGCCAACACTTTGCGCCCTTCGCGGTCAGGGCTTTTCACTTGCGAAATGCGCCGGTCACTGAGACCTCGAAGACAATGTCCTGAATCTCATCTAATCAGGAGAATAGGACACAACCTCATCGCAACTATCTGTCCGATTCCACCTTCAAGGTGATACCCTTTCCCCACGCATGAGCCTCGCCAAACTCGGTCGGCCAGCTCACGTCGCAAGCCTACGTGGAAACAGGATTGAAATAGGAATCAGCCAGAGAAAACTTTTGGTCACGGAGGAACGATGGCCACTGTCGTAGCTCATCCCAATAATCCTGCGAGGCCTGCGACCGGCCTGCCTGGGCGCCGTTTCGACCATCTCTTCTTCTCAACCATGGCCATGCTCCTCCTGGCCACGGTTTTTGTGGGCTTTGCGCCCACCTACTATCTCGCCGGAGTGTTCCACGCGCCCCTGCCCAGTTTGATCATTCACCTGCACGGAGCGGCTTTTTCCTGTTGGATCCTGCTACTGGTCACGCAAACTTTCCTGGTCTCCGCCGGCCGCGTGGATATCCATCGCCGCCTCGGCATTGCAGGCTTCTTTCTCGCGTGCTTGATGGTGATCCTCGGCGTCTTGGCGGCCACTGATTTGCTCGCCCGAGGAGCCGGTCCTGGCGGGGATCCGCAGTTTTTCTACATCATCCCGCTGACCGATATGCTGATCTTTGCCACCCTTATCCTTTTTGCCTTTCGCACCCGTTCCGATCCGCCAGCGCACAAACGCCTGATTCTTGTCGCCACCATTACGCTGATGACTGCCGCTATCGCTCGTTGGCCTCTGGCCGTCGTCCACAGAAATGCGCCCGCAGCGACGCTGCTTTCTTACGGCTTCCTCCTCATCCTGGTGGCTTACGACCTGTGGTCCACGCATAAGCTTCATCGCGCAACCCTCTGGGCGGGCTCTTTCCTCATCGTCATGCAACAGATAAGGATCCCCATCGGCAAGACAGCTGCATGGCACGCCTTTGCGGGCTGGATTCAGTCCGTCGCTCGGTAGTTTGTTTTGGATGGAGAAGGGTGGCCGTCGCTTCCGCTCAAGATAGATCGGGACAGCTGGAAACTCTAGGTAGAAACTGGAGTGAGGAGAGTCCTACTTCACGATTTCAAAGACAACGCCATAGCCTCCGCAGTCCTGCCCACTGCCACCACATTGTGTGGTGCCGTAGAGGTTGCCTTGCCCGTCGAGAATTACTCCATTCGTCAAATAGCCGCCATCGCTGCCGCCTGTAAAGCTGTAAAGCAACCTCTGCTTTTTCTCCGAACGCACTAACTCGAAGACAGTACCGTATTCGTCTGCTCCTCCGCCATAAGTCGTACTATAGAGATTGCCTACTTCGTCGAATGTAACGACGCTTTGGGGCGCAAATCCATCACCGTTGATGCTTGTGAAGTTATCCAGGAGAGTTTCCTTCACCTGATTTCCGGCGTGCGTTAGCGCATATACTGCCCCCAAACCATAATGGCCGCCGTATTCAGTTGTCCCGAACAAGCGGCCTGCGGCAACGATGACGCCCGACACGGGATGCGCTCCATCCAAGCCATTGCCAAAATCGTGGAGTATGGTTTCAGTCCAAGCGCCTTGGGAAGAAGGTGTGAGCTGGAAGGCGGTGCCAAACCGGTATGCGCCGCCTTGTGTTGTCGTGCCATACAAGTTCCCCTTTCGGTCTACGACAACAGAAGTGGGACCGCCACCGTCGCTTTCCGTTTCGGCAAAACTATGAAGAACGTTTTCGGTCCAGCCTCCGCCAGAAGACGGTGATAATTTGAAAACAACTCCGTAACCGTAGGCTCCAAAGTTCTCCGTTGCCCCGTAAAGATTGCCCTCTTGATCGAACACCAGGCCGCCGTTCGTCGGAATGCCTCCATCAGCTCCACCTGAAAAGTTGTACAGCACGGTTTCCGTCCAGCCATTTGAGGATGGTGACAACTCGAAAACAATTCCAAATATCTGGGCACCTCCGAACATTGTTGTGCCGTACAGATTGCCCGATTTGTCCGCGACTAACCCGCCCAGGGGCGAATATCCATCGACACCGTCGTCGGCAAAACTGTGAAGTACAACTTCTGTCCACTGTCCATTTGACTGCTGTAGTTCAAAGACAGTCCCCAACTCATGGGCACCGCCACCTCCGGTCATGCCGTATAGGTTCCCCGTCGTGTCGGAGATCAGTCCAGACGACGGACTACCGCCGTCCGCTCCGCCTGTAAAGGTGTAAAGTACCTTCTCGGTAGGTGCAGCGTAAGCGGTGGTCGCCAATAAGCTCGCCACAATGATTACAGCGATCCTCTTCAGAGTATTTGAGAGTACGGTGAACTGCATGCCTACTTTATCTTTCACACGATTTATGCCAAATATAAGGCACAAACTGCATCGAGAGTATATACGACAACACTGATTCTCGCCAGCCACCTAGCGCATCCTGGGACTGGCGTGAGTATCTTCATTATCTCTGTAAGTATCGATCGACCCACCACTTACTCCACTTCGGCACCACCGCCGGCACTCGCGCACGGTATCGCCGATACTCCTCGCCGAATCTCGCCTCTAGTTCCCTGTCCTCCATGCGAATCATGACAGCGCCCGTGACCATGGCGAAGACTGTTAGCCCGTAACAGACGAGCAGCCCTGTCCCGATACTCCACGCCAGCATTTCGCAAAGATGCGCCAAGTACACCGGATGCCGCACCCGCGCCCGAATCCCGGTTATCGCCAACCGTTGCTCACCGTGCCCAGAAATTACTTCCGGCAGCCCGCCTAGTTGCCGCGCGCTGAAGTCCTTGCTCGATTGCGAGTAGAGCCACAGGCCGATGCCAAACAGAAACAACGCCGAAGCCCACGACCATCCGCCGATATAAAACGCAAGGTGCCGCCATGGCGCTGTAATCAGCCCCATCACCACCCACATCGTCATCCAAGCGGGCAGCAGCACCAGATAAGGCGACCATCTGCGCAACCGCCAATACCCCGCTCTGGGATGCACCAGAAACCAGAAGCACGGAATGGTCGAGTACACAACGCAGGCCAACCAACCCGCAAGATTGAGCCATTCATTCACTCAGTCAGTGAATCACAAAAACCGGCGATCTGCTGTAGCGCCGTCGTCCCGCCGGCTGTCGCGATCTCAATCCTGGATGAAACAATGGCACAATACCTATTCATGCCCACGTCGCCCGACTCCAGGCTTGCTCGTATCGCCTTCCAATATCCCGACTTCACCGCTTACGCTTTCGCCCGCTTCTGCATCGTGGCCGCGCTTGAGATGCAGTCCGTCGCCGTGGGCTGGCAGGTTTATGAAATCACGAAGCGGCCGCTGGATCTCGGGCTGGTCGGCCTGGCGCAATTTCTCCCAGGAATCGCCTTCTTCCTTCCGGCTGGCCACACCGTCGACCGCCTCGATCGGCGCCGGCTGCTGATGGCGTGTTATGCCGGGTTTGCTGTTTGTTCGTCGCTGCTATTGCTCATTGCCTTTCGCGGAGTCCACTCGGCCCGCCCCATTTATGCGGTCGCGGCTTTGCTGGGCACCGTGCGATGTTTCAATTTCCCGACAGGCCGTGCCCTGCTTCCCCAGCTTGTTCCCGAGGAGCATTTTTCAAACGCCGTCGCTTGGAACTCCAGCATCTTTCAGGGAGCAACCATTCTAGGCCCAACTTTCGGTGGACTGCTGTATGCGTTCTTCCGCGGACCCGCCGCCGTATACGCCACTGCTGGCCTCGTCGCACTGGGCGCGATCGTTGCAACTCTGAGGATCAAAGCCCGTGAAAAACCTCGTCCCCGGGAACCCATCAATCTTGCCACGGTTCTGGCTGGCTTCGGTTATATCTGGAAACAGAAAGTAGTCCTTGGTTCCATTTCGCTCGATCTCTTCGCTGTTCTGCTCGGCGGCGCAGTAGCGCTGTTGCCGGTTTATGCCCGCGAAATTCTCCACACCGGCCCCTGGGGCCTTGGCCTGCTGCGCAGCGCTCCTGGAGTGGGCGCGGCCGCCATGGCCATTTTGCTGGCGCATCGCCCGTTGAAGCGCCGCGTTGGACCCGCCATGCTGTGGTGCGTCGCCGGATTCGGCGTGTTCACGATCATCTTCGGCCTCTCTCGCAGCCTTGTCCTCTCCCTGATTTCGCTTTTGCTGGTCGGCGCTACCGATATGGTCAGCGTGGTTATCCGCGCCATTCTGGTGCAATTGGGCACGCCCAATGAAATGCGCGGCCGGGTGAACGCCGTGGATATGATCTTCATTGGCGCGTCTAATCAGCTCGGCGAATTCGAGTCTGGCCTGACCGCGCACTGGTTCGGAACCGTGCCCGCCGTGGTTTTAGGAGGGGTGGGAACGCTGGTCGTGATCGCGATCTGGGCCTGGAGATTTCCCGAGTTGCGCCAGGCAGACCAGATGGTCAGTGCGCAAGAACGAACTACTTTACCCGGATGAGCGTTTTCGCCGAAGTCATGTTGTCATAGCGATCGTAGACCCGCACTACCACCACGTGATCAACCTGTGCGGTTGTCCCCGCCGGCATGGGCGCTTCAAAGTCGTAGTTCTCACTCTTCGAATCCGAAAGCTGTCCCACCGGCTCGACGAACTGCCAGTCACCGGCATCCACCGAATATTCAGCCTTTTTGATGGAAGAGAAACTGTCCCACGCGCTGAAGGTGACATGAATTCGCGTGTCCGCAACCGCGGCTTTCAGCGCCTTGATCTGCGGAGGAGTTGTGTCCACTTCAAAACGCGCGCTTTCCCGTTCCGCGCTCAATCCTTCGCCCGGAGAATGCGAAGGCGCATCCGAAGCCACCACCTTCACCGTGTAGCCACCATCGGGAAGTAGCGATGCGTCAAAAGAATAAAACTTGTCGGTCACGTTATCTTTGAGCAAAAGCCACCGTGACTCGCCTTCCCCGCGGTAATAAACCGAGTACACCATCTGATCGTCGTTGTCGTCGTGCACGCTCCACTTCACGCCAATGGAATCGCGGTCGTGCGTCGTAGGGGGTTGCACCTCGAAATGCACCTGGCCGCTCCCACTGGAGTCGCCACCGCTGGCCTTGGGCAACGATAGATAGCGCACCCCGGTTAGCACCGTGACATCATCAAAATCTGGCGCGACGTTCTTAGGAAGGTAATTGAGCGTAACGCTTTCCACTTTCGGAGCCACGCTGCCCGAGTGCAGCACGGTTTTCCATTGCACAAACCTTGCCGAGGGGACGCTAACCATGCCATCTTTTTCGAGATCAACTTTCGTCCACGCGCTCCAGTTGTGGTCAGGATTGTCCACATTGCCGCTGCGGGCAAAAAGTTCCACATTGCCGGCTCCGCGGAACTCCGCGCGTCCCCAGCGCGAAAAGATGTGTGCGTCGAAAACGTCGCTCTCGTAACTGCCCTCCAGCGCCGCTGCTCCGCCCAGTAAAAACACTTTGCCCAAATTGCTGGTCGAGACATACAGTCCACTCGGAGCGCTGGCAAATGCTGTGACCTGCGTGGCACTGGCTTTTAGCAGGTCGACGAAACGGTCGTCCCCGCTGATGGCGAAAACGTGTCCGCGATTGCCGGTCCCGGCAAGCAGCACGCCCTGTTGATCGAAGGCAAGCGTATACACCAGGTCCTCACGCGAACTCCATATCCGCGACGGCGAACCATCGGGCGCGATGCGGTACACGTCCGATCCGCCGGTCGCCCCGGCCCCTGGGCTCGGAATATTGATCACCATCGGCTGCGTCGTACCGGACACTACATTTGCCCCGCCCGGCCCGGCTTGCGTCCCGCTGCTCGGCGCTGTAGGAATCGAGATGGACGGAGATGTGAAACCTGACGATCCGGAGGCACGTTTCTCTCCCACTCCCGCGGCGTAGATGTTCCCATCCTTGTCGATCGCCAGCGCCGTGATCTCCTTCTTGGGCGCACTGTAGAGCACGAACCCTTCCCCGCTCGGCGAAATTCGGTACACCAGGCCGCTGCTGTCAGATCCGGCAATCAGGTTGCCCTTCTTGTCGAAAGCCAGCACCCGTATGTGCGATTCGTCGCTCTTGAAGAACAGCGAATGCTCGCCCTTTGGAGTCACCCGAAAGATCTGTCCCTGGTCTCCCGTAGCCGCATACAGATTGCCGGCTTCATCGAGCGCCAGACTCCAGATGTACTTCGTACCAGGATCGAAATAGACTGCTGCACTCCACTCGGGATTGACGTTCGAACTTTTCTCCCCTGTCCCCGGCTTCTTATCTTTCTGCGCAGTGCGATGTTCAAGTTTGTAAATCTTTCCGTCAGGATTCGTGGCCGCGAAGATAGCGCCAGTTCTATCCACCGCCAAAGCCTGCACTTGTAATTCCTGCGGCTCGAAAATCACCGAGGACTTGCCGTCCGGCGTGATCCGATATACCCGCGCCGGCGATCCAGCCGCGACATAAACGTTACCCTCGCGATCCGCCGCAATCGACCAGATAAACGCCGACGGAGTCGTCGCCAGCAACTTGAAGGCGGGCGCCAGCTCCAGGCCGCCGGTGCTGCGGATAGCCACGCCCTGAGTCGTGCCCTTGATCAGCTCTTCAAACTTCGATTGTTCCCAGGTGCGGGTGCCATCGGCAAAAAGTAGTACGGAGAAAAGTGTTGAGCATGTGACCAGAAGCAGGATTTGATTACGCAGGCGAAACGCCAAGTCGAAACCTCAATCAGCAGAATTGGAAGAGATTTCAGGTTAACACAGCAGTCGGAAGCCCCTATGTTCTCTGTGTCCTCTGTGGTTAAAGACTTTTCGAACCGCCCCACCCTCGCGGTACACTAACTTACAATGCCTCCATCCCCCAATGGCGCTCGCAATCCTGACCTGAGTGTCAGTTTTGCCGGCATCCAACTCAAGAATCCTGTCATCGCCGCCAGCGGCACCTTTGGATACGGCATCGAGTTTGAAGACATTGTCCATCTCGACAAACTAGGCGGCTTCGTGGTCAAGGGATTGTCCAAGGAATCCATGGCTGGCAATCCCCCGCCACGGCTTTACGAGACCGCCGCCGGAATGCTCAACGCCATCGGATTGCAAAACATTGGCGCCCGAGCCTTTGTTGACGAAAAACTGCCCAAGCTGCGCCAGATCCAGAACATCGTTGTCCTTGCCAACGTCTTTGGTTACACCCGCGAAGATTACGAGCGCACCATCCAGATCCTGAATGAAGGCGAGGGCATCGCCGCCTACGAGCTGAACGTTTCCTGCCCCAACACCGCGCACGGAGGAATCCAGTTCGGTAGCGATCCGCGCTCGCTCGATGAAGTCGTCTCGCTTGCCCGCCGCAATTCGAAACGCCCGTTGATCGTGAAACTCTCACCCAACGTGACGAGTATCGCGCAGATGGCGCACGTCGCGCAGGAAGCCGGTGCTGACGCGATCTCGCTGGTGAATACTTTTGTGGCCATGGCCATCGACGCCGAAACCCGCAAGCCGCGCATCGCCAACGTGACCGCCGGACTCTCCGGCCCAGCCATCAAGCCCATCGCCCTGCGCATGGTCTACGACGCTGCCCACGCCGTGAACATTCCGGTGATCGGCATGGGAGGCATCTCAACCGCGGCCGATGTCGTGGAATTTATGCTCGCCGGTGCAACCGCCGTCCAGATCGGCACCGCCAGCTATTGGGATCCCTGCGCCACGGAGAAGATCGTGGACGAACTGCAGCGCTGGTGCCAGGATCACCACATCACCC
>DATHOQ010000026.1:0-22674 GCA_035484735.1 Terriglobales bacterium
TCGTGGTAGAAAGCGTGTGTGCTCTCGACATCAACAGCAAAAGTGAACACCAAAGCCAAGTCATCAGTGCAGCCTTGTCAACTGCGTTTAGTGTGTAGATTTTGACGAAACGGACTACTGGTCAATGAGTGCCATGGCGTGTTTTTGCGACAACTGACCCTTCCGGGGTCTCGCCAACTCTCTCGCGCTTCATTGACTGCTTGGTTTCACAGACGTAAGATTCGCGCCAGTGGTCGAGCAAATCATTTCGCACTACCGCATCGTCGAGAAGTTGGGCGGTGGCGGGATGGGTGTTGTTTACAAGGCTGAAGACACCCGCCTGCATCGTTTTGTAGCCCTCAAGTTTTTGCCCGAAGACGTCGCCCGCGACCCGCACGCGCTCGCCCGTTTTCAACGAGAAGCTCAGGCTGCGTCCGCACTGAATCATCCCAATATCTGCACCATTTACGACATCGGCGAGCAAGACGGCCACGCCTTCATCGCCATGGAGTTTCTGGAGGGAATGACACTGAAGCACCGTATTGCGGGCCGCGCGCTGGAGAATGAAATCCTGTTGTCTCTCGGAATCGAGATCGCCGACGCGCTCGATGCCGCCCACGCCAAAGGCATCGTGCATCGCGACATCAAGCCCGGCAACATCTTCGTCACCACTCGGGGAACGGCTAAGGTACTCGACTTCGGTTTGGCGAAAGTCTCGGGCAAGCCAGGCACCAGCACCGACGCCACCGCGGCCACGATCGATTCGCAAGCCCATCTCACCAGTCCGGGCTCCGCTCTGGGCACCGTCGCTTACATGTCCCCTGAGCAAGTCAAGGGAAAGGAACTCGATGCCCGCACTGACCTGTTCTCCTTTGGGGCGGTGCTGTATGAGATGGTGACCGGAACTCTGCCGTTTCGAGGTGACACTACCGGCGTGATCTTCAAGGCCATTCTCGACGGGACGCCGACGCCGCCGGTGCGTTTAAATCCTGATCTGCCTGGTGAATTGGAGCGGATCATCGCTAAATGTCTGGAGAAAGATCGTGAGCTGCGTTATCAGCACGCTTCCGACATTCGTACCGACCTGCAGCGGTTGAAACGCGATACGGTGTCAGGCACGGCGGCTGCCCATGTTCCGGTCCTACAGAAATCGTCGCGACACCACCGGCTGCTCTATGGTTCTGCTCTAGTGATTGTGCTTCTTGCGCTTGGTTTTGGATTTCGATGGTTCGAAGGCCAACAGACCAGCCCTCCCAAGTCGTTAACCGAGCGACAACTGACCTATAACCCTCCCGAGAACCGGACCTTCGGGAGTGCCATCTCGCCCGACGGAAAGTTGTTGGCCTCGGCGGACACTCGTGGCCTCCACTTGATCTCGGTGGACACTGGTGAGACACATGACATCGCTCTCCCGGATGAAATGCGGACAAATCTTTGGGAAGTCGCCTGGTTTCCCGATGGTCAGAAATTGCTGCTGAGTACTCGATCCGATGTAGAGGAGAACGTGATTTCCAAGATCTCACTATTCGGAGGCGCTCCGCACAAGCTGTGGTCGCGGAGTTATGCGCCGACGATTTCTTCCAAGGATTCCTCCATCGCTTACGTCACTGGAGCCGGTCACGAACTGTGGAGGGCTGGGCCAGACGGCGAGAACCCCCGGAAACTCATAGAGAGCACGGACGAGGTTTATGACTGTTTGACTTGGTCCCCAACGGGTGACCTGATCGCCTACTGGAAGGGAACAGAACACGGAGGAGATGTCGGAACCATCTCAGCGAACGGAGGTGTGCCCACTACTGTCATTTCCGACCCTGGATTGGCCTTCGGCCCTCCCTTCCTTTCCGCCATGCTGTGGCTTCGGGATGGCCGCCTGCTTATCCCAATGCCAGAGCCAGGCACCGAATTCTCCAACCTCTGGCAAATGCCAGTAGGTCCTGGCACAGGTGCGATCAAGGGGAAACTAGCCAGAGTGACCAATTGGCGTGGCGAAGGGCCCCTCTGGCCGAGCGCCAGCAGCGACGGCCTTCGATTGGGTGTCGTCAAATTCCGCAGTTGGGTGGACATTTACTCCGTCGAGCTGAAAGGTAACAATTCTTCTTTGACTCCACAACCTCTTTCACTGACTCGAAGTGTCGACCACGTATCCGGTTGGGCGCATGATGGCAAGGCTGTTCTTTTTGATTCCACTCGCACCGGCAAGAGCCAGATATTCCGGCAAGAAGTGGGACAAGAAACCCCCGAGCGGCTGATCCCCGGTGGCGATGAACAAAAGAGCCCCCAGCTAAGTCCAGACGGCGATTGGATCATCTATTGGTCCACCGTGAGCGGTGGCAGTGCGCAACCCACGACTAAGCAATTACTGCGAATCCCTTCATCGGGGGGCCCGCCCGTCAAAGTCCTGGATGAACCAGTCGACGGCGGTGCAGAGTTTAATTGTCCATACTCGCCCTCGAGTGTTTGCGTGCTGGCCCGCAAGGAACACGACCGTCTGGTTTTTTATCATCTGGATCCCATGCTCGGGTTAAAGCAACAAGTCGGCGTATTCAATGCCGCGGCGGCCAGCGCCCCCTCCTGGAGTGTTTCTCCTGACGGCCTGCGGCTCGCGGTGACGGATTCGCGCAGATTCGCGGGGCAAGTGCACATCCTGGATTTGAGCAATTCCACGGATCACGAAATTGCGCTCGTTCCTAGTTGGCGCGTCTGGGACGTCGCCTGGGCGGCAGACGGCAAATCCCTTTTCGCTGCTGGGTCGCGAGAACCTGATGTCTTCGTTCTGCAAATTGACTTGAACGGGCGAACACACATCCTGCTGAACCGGGGGAAGGATCATCTGGTTACACTTATCCGCCCTTCGCCCGAGGGTCGCCATCTCGCTTTCGGCCAACTGACCTGGGAAAGCAATGCCTGGCTGCTGGAGAACTTCTGACCCCACCCTGGTCCCCGGCGATGACCGAGCGAAAGCGAATCCGTGCGGGCAGGCGGACAGCCAGGCCGCCCTCGAACAGCTTTTCTTGGCCCATTTCAACCATGTGCATCTCCGAGAAGATGTTCCCCAATTTTCGGTCCAAAGTTACTGAGTACGATTCGCCACCCGCGTGGGTCTTGTCTGATTCTGAAGTGACCCGAGCGCGAGACCTGTCGATGTGGAGTCGGCAAGTGCAACCGGCGTGCGCACCCAGCGGCACGCTGACCAGCAATGTGCCGTTCCACGTGATTCCGTAGAGAAGCAGCATTCTGACGGAGTGGAAGTCAACTGGCGCGGTTACACTCACCTTGCTGGGGCTGTCAGTACCTGAAGGCCTAAGCCTTTCCGCGCCTGCCCAATCGCCTCATCAAATGCCTGATCGAGCTTCGGGTTAACGCCCCGGCACCCGGCCACCACTCGCTCGCTCCACGTCAGATACTCGCGACGACGCTCTAGAGTTTTCGCTAGAGTGAATCGTATCGCGCATCCCAGGTTGGGAACCCTTAGTTTCAGTGCCGGAAATGGTGAGACAGGACTACGGCGCAGAATGTGGCGAAGCCAAGGAGAATCAGACCAAGGAGGGTGTTGATGAGGCGGAAGAAGATCGGGCCGATGCGCTGGGGGATGAAGCGAACGACGACAATCAGCGCAGTGAACCAGGTTATCAGGCCGGCGGCGGCCATCAGGATTCCCCACCCGGGGGCACTATATCCCAACACTGAATGGGCGAAGGGGAGCCAGTTGGAGGTGACACCAACCCAGTAAACTACGGTTAAGGGATTAAAGACGGTAAGGGCGGTACAGTCGGCCACCTCGGCGACCAGATGCGCGGGGACAGTGCTCTCGTCCCAGTGTCGGCGAGCTCTGGCGTAGGCCCGCATGGGCTCCTTGACGGCTCGAACAAGGAAGTAGATCCCCAGCGGGAGCAAGACGATTACGCCGATGGCCGCGAGGACGCTCTGGAGCGTCGGGTTAGACAGATCGGAAAAGAGGTAGTGCCCCCCGAGGAGGACCACAGAGAAGAGGATCAGATCGCCGGTGACGGAGCCGATTCCGCAGGCGAGGGTATGGCGCCAACCGCCGACCACGCCGCGGCGGATGGCCAGCATGTTAACAGGGCCCATCGGTGCGGCCGCCGCCAATCCCATCAAGAATGCGGCCGAAAGCACGTGGATGTAGGAGACGAACACCATGTGGCGGCAGATAATTAGGATAAGCTCGAAATTCCACTCGGGCAATTCACATCCAATGGGAACTTGACGACCGTCAAGCTAGGCGTCCGCAGGTAACGCGCACGAATCTCACTAAAGTCCGCAATGCCTCGGATGCGCGGCGTCGGCCGTGCACGGAGGTCGGGAACGTGTGGGTTTCCGACCCAGGCGGGGCAGCAGCGTATCCTAATCGCTATGAGCGAAACTTCCAGACAGAGCCAGTCGCACATCGACTCGATTGTAAAGCAGGAAGAAGAAGAGCTGGAGCGAAGGTCCAGCTCAGAGCGTCTCGCCGATGAGGTGGGCGCCTTTGCAGGAAGCCTTCGCTTCGTGGTGCTTCACCTGGCGCTCCTGATTGCGTGGCTGCTGGTGAATAGCGGGAAGATCCCCGGCGCACGGCCGTTCGACCGCTACCCGTTCCAATTGCTCGGTGTGATTGTCGCCGTGGAGGCCGTCATTCTCTCCAGCTTCATCCTTATGCGGCAAAACCGCATGATGCGCCGAGGGGAGCGTCGAGACCATCTGAATCTGCAAATTGACTTGTTGGCCGAGAAAGAGATCACGAAGCTGTTACAGATGGTGCGCGCAATTTGTGGACACATGGGACTTCAGAACATTATGAAGGATAAGGAGATTCGGGAGCTTAGTCAAAACACCTCGATTGAGTCGCTCAGTCAGACGCTGGAGGATCGGCTGCCGGGGACATAGGGCAAGGCGTTGCGTTCGCTATTGCCCCGCATGGTCGCTGCCTAAAGACTTAAGACCTTCTGCGCCTCCCCAAGCGCCTCATCAAAGGCCTGATCCAGCTTCGGGTTTGACCCCTCGGCACCCGGCCGCCACTCGCTCGCTCCACGTCAGGTACTCGCGACGACGCTCTAGCGACCAGTCAGCAGGCGGGCTGACTGCAATGTCGCGCACGGTGCAAATTTTGTCGGAGATCTTCACCTGCTTGGCTCGCGGAGAAGAGTCTCTCGCGTGTTCGACCTGAAGCCGCTTCCGCTCGTCCTTTTCGAGAGACTTATCGTCGGTCAACTCGCGCACTAGGCTCGTCACCTCGGGCCCGAAGTGTTCCTGTAGCTCTGCGAAGGTGGTCTGCGTGTCCTCGACCGTATCGTGCAAGACGGCGGCGAGAAGCGTCGCTGCATCGTCTATGTCACCCTCAACCGCGAGGACGGTCGCGACGGCGATGGGATGGTTGATGTAGGGAGACTCGTCGGCGTCCTTCCGTCGCTGCCGACGATGCTTGTCGGCAGCGAAGGCGATTGCCTTTAGAAGGTGAGCAGCGTTCAAAGTTCTCGGGCCTCTCTTTCGGGACAGTATAGCCCGGTCGATCTCACGCCACCGACTTCACGGTGCCGATCTTTTTCCAGGCCGCGAGGTAAAAACTAACCACGCGCTCAGGCGTCTGCTTCGTCGTCAACTTGCCCTTGACCTGGCCCGCGATCTCGGCTGCCGTGGCGGGTCCGAGCTTCTTCATCGCATCGCGGATCAAGAGTTGCTGCGGGCTCTTGGTATCCGAGAGCTCTCCCGCGAGTTGGTATTTTGCGGACTGGCGCACGCGCTTTGCCGGCGCCTTCTTCTTGCTGGTTTTCTTCTTCGTCATCTGTGTTCTCCTTAAAAGTAGTTACTGGATCATCGAACTCAATTTGCCCTCCAACCGAGACATCGCGTCGACCGACTGCTCGGGAAGGCTGCGAATATAAGCACGCCTCGTGGTTTCCAAGCTTGAATGGCGGAGGATTTTTTGAATCGTCAGATCCTCAACGCCCAGCGAAAATAAATTTGTTGCAAGTCCTCTTCTGAACGCATGCCATGCCTTCCAGTCGGGGCGCGAGTCATCGCGTTCATACTTGTGACCGACGTGCGGCTTGCTTTCGGGTTTCCCACAGTGAACGCAGCGGCGCAGCGTCGGAAGAATCGCATCGTTGAGCAGATTATTCATGGACACAGGAGTGCCGTTGCGAGTAGGAAAGATCGGGCCGGTGGAGGGATTGCCTGAACGCAACCTGTGGGCTTCGAGAATGATTTTCAACGCAGGAATGAGCGGGACGAGACCCTTCGATGCTAGGGTTTTTGTCTCATACACCTTACCGTTCCACACGGAGCACTCGACTCTGATCGCGTCAGGGAGAACGTGTTCCCAGCGCAGACCCTCGATCTCCCCACGGCGAAGGCCAGTAAAACTCGCGATGGCAACTGCCGTCCTGGAGGGTTCGGGCAGCACTGCAAGCAAGTTCCTGACCTCCGCCAATAAATAGTGCGGCATGATCTTCGACGGCTGGCCGGCGCCGATCTCGGCCAAGGAAACTGGGTTCGGTGCGTTGCAGAATCCTTGGTTTACGGCGTGCCGAAAAACCGCCGACATCAAACTCTTGAGTCGAAACAAAGTTTGCCGGGCCAGCTTCGGATTGTCGCGGCCAATCCAGTCGAGGGTTCGCTGTGCGTCCACGGTCGTGAAGTCGGCCACATGGATGTCACCGATTCGGGGCGCGAGATGTTTATCCCAATTCGTCAGCTGGCAATAGCAAGTCGAGCGTTTGCGGCGTTGTGCCATGTGAGGCAGGAAAACTTCCGTGAAAAAGGTGCGCAGGGGGATATGACGCTCAGGCGTAGCATCATGTCGGTTTAGCTGGGCGACGAACTCCTCCTGCATCCGCTCCACGTATTCGGGCGGCCTTTTCAGACGCTTGTGCTCGGGCAGAATTCGGCATAGCTTCTTGGCGCGCTGTTTTCGAACGACCTTGCCGTCCTGGACCCGCGATTCGAAGAATCTCAGCCACCAAAATTCTCCAGCTCGAAAAACATAACCCTTCTGATTGCTCATTTTTCCCTCATTTATCTATCCATAATCGTAAAGTGCTGGTACCAGAAAGGCCATTTTTGCTACCTGCGAACGGCCTTCCGGCGGGCCAGCCAGGCGGCCAGTTCAGGGCTTTGCGGGTCGATGCGGACGTAACGGCCAAGCCTGTAGCAGGGAAGGGGGTCACTACTACAGCGCGTGCGGGTGTGCTCTTTTAGCCATGAGAGGGGCACATCCCAGAGTTCAGCAAGATCCTTCAAGGTGCATAGTTTCTTCGGTTGCCCCGAGTCGTGAGGGACTGGTTGTTGGGGCACGGTCAAACCTCACTCTCTTCATCGGGTTGAAAAGGAATTGGGGCCTGCGGAGTACGCAGCCGAATCAAGACCTTGCTGCCCTTTCCGAATCCTTCCGTGCGCCAGGCGACCTTCAATATTTGCCGCGCGCGCGTAAGAGTGCGCGGCGAAATCCCGCACTCCTTCGCGTGCTTCTCAACCTCCTTGGTGGGCCGTTCTCCCCTTGCCAGGGCGTGCCGCAGGAACTCTACTGCGTCGGCCTGCCTGGTACCAGCGTCGGGCTTATCATCTGCGACAAGGTCGGCCGCCGAAACATCGACGGGGCCAGTCCACCGAAACACTCCTGTGTCCCCGGCATCTTGAATCTCATAGCCAAGAGAAGGCGCGGGGGGGCCAACGTTCGATTTGACGGACACCAGGGCGCGGCTGGAAGGAAGGTCGGGCACAATGCCAGCTAACAATTCGGTGCGGACGGCGCCGGTAAAATCGATAGAACCCAATCCGCGATACATCGCACGACCGGCGGATGCCTTGGTCAGATGACGCAGGAGAAGAATTCCGCAATCGAACTGATCAGCGAGCTTGGCTAGAACGTCCAAGACCGGTCGTGTCTCGTTGGCCCGGTGAGTATCAATACCGGCAAGGTAAGACTGAATGGGGTCGACAACAACCAGCTTGGCGCGTGTTTGCTGCAGCGCTCCTTCCAGCACCTCGACATCGTCCAGGCGGATGCCCCCGCGCTCCTCGCCACATTCATAACCACGAAGCAGGTGAAACCTCCCCGGGTCACCCTCCAAGACATCCAATCGCGGACGGATGACACAGTCTGGAACGTTCTCCACGCTCAGATACAACACATCGACGGGCTCGATCTGCTCGCCCGAGAAGGGAACTCGCCCTCGGGTGAAAGCGGCGATGATGGCAAGGGCCAGCCACGTCTTGCCGCAGCCCGGATCTCCGCTAATCATCGACAGCATCTTTCGGGGTATGTAGTCCCGCCAGAGCCAGCTAACGGCTTTCGGTTCCACGTCCGCCAGACACAGCAAATCAGGACCACGTGTCGCAACACGCTCAGGCACCGCGGAGCCAGCTTTGTACTTGATAACGGATTGGTAGATTTTTTCGACCTGAGCCTCGGCCATTGGCGGTACGCAGTGGTTCAGGTTGAAGGTCGTGATGGCAGCGCGGATAACATCTGGTGGATAGCCCCTTCGCCTGAGCCCGGCCGCCATCTTGTGAACAACGGAGTCGCGGCTGCCCTCGGGTAACCGATCCGGTATCTCGAAACCGCTGGGATTCGCGTGCTGGCTTTCACCGGCTGGTTTGGTCGTCCCGAGCTTCTCAAGAAGCCACGGAGGCGCAGGCAGGATAGGAGCGTCTACACCATTCAGAAATTGATAAGGTTTCCCCGAGGGGTGAATGCTGGGAGGAAGAATGCCATATCCATTCTCACCACGGATGTCGATTCCTGGCGCTATTTTCTTGGCGGAGTTGTGAATCTGCACCTCCGATGGCCACGCGGCGTAGTATTGGGAACCATTCCCGGTCTCCACGGCGAGGGTTGTCTTGAACCACTCGTCACTGTGAAGATTGGTCCACTCCGCAACCGTGATCCTTCCGGCCTCGCCGTCCGCGTCCACAATGAAACACCCGGGCGTGCTGCCGGTGGTGCCTCCCCAGTTGCAGCGTTCGTGTTTTTCATACCAACTAAGCACTTGATCGAGCTCACAACTCGCGTGCTTTTGCCACGCCTTCAGCAGTGGGGGAAACTTTTCCCCCGCCTTGACGGGAATAAGTCTGAGTCCTCTCTTGGCTAGGCGGAGTACCGTGCGCAGTGCCTCGTTCGTCACGAGGCAGCAGTGTTTGTATTTGTCACCTGAGCCGCAGGGGCAAGGGTCGTTTCTTCCGCTCTTGGCACTCGCTTCGGTCCTCATCTAAGCGCTTCACCTCGAAAGATCAAACCAACAATCAAACGTTTCTCGCTCTAGTGTCGACAATCGAAGCTACCGACTGTTCTACGCGGAGAAAAAGTCTACGACGGACAACTTTTCCAAACCGTATTGCAGGTTTACAATGCTGGCTGTACCCTTTGCAACTGGTGCTGCGGATACACGCGCGGATACATGCAGTAGAGTGCCGATGCCTCGGACCGTCGATAACAATTCGAGAGCTACGAAATGATTGAGCTGGGCTATGCTCTGGATCTCGGGCCGTCTTTGAAGACTGTCATCAACGTCGAGCTTTCTGTCTTAGGCCCAATGTTCCCCTCCTTCCTAAGCAGTGGTGGAAAAACTAGAGACGCCCGGCTTCCCAACGATTCCGAAGGTATGAGGCAATATTGGAAAGGGGTACAGCCTCGGCTAATGCGTCGAGACTGGCGTAAGATTCGAGAACGTCTGATTGACCTTGACCTCCAGAAGAAGGAAGAAGTTGTGGTGTGGCTTGAAGACGCAGGCTACGTCCCGAAGATTCTGGCGACGGCCAAATGGAATCCAAGAGATGTGTCCGTCGAAATCGCCGACTGGCTGCGCTATCGGCGCGACGTTTTGGCGCTGTTGCTCAGACTAGATAGGGATGATTTCCGACGGCTAATCGGCTTAGTGGAAGAGTATGTTAACGACTTGACGCGTACACTGGAAGACGTTTTCAAGCAAGATGCAGAAGATCCAGACCAGATTGCAGAAGGGTTCCCCCACACCCAAACAGACCTAAGATTTAAGCGCCGACTTGGGGCATTGAAAAGCGTTGATTCAGATGATCTCAAGAAAGTTGATCTCGACATTTTGGTGGAGTTCACAAATCAGTATCGGGACCTACGCGCGAGTTTTTTCTGGAACCGGGATGGTGATGCTTTCGTCGGGGTCTCCGCCAAAGACCCCATGGAAGCGCTGATCATCTCTACGCACATTGACCGGAATTTTTCCGTTAGGCGCCTGATCGACTGCAAGAATCAGAACAGTAAAACGTGCAAGAAAAAACGCTTTGAGCAGGGGCGCCGATCCGGCCGATTTTGTAGCGCGAAGTGCCGCACGTACTACAAAACCAACATGCGGCGTGAAAAGATCAGACAGATACGCTCTTTTAATATCGCGTGGAAAAAACTTCCACGAGAAAAAAAGATAAGGCAAAAACGGTTGGAATGGATTCGACGCCGAGCCGAGAGGGCGCTTAGGGTGCAATATTCAGAGGAGGAAAATAAAAAACTGCTAAAGATACCACTGCAGTGGCCGGCGCTAATAAAGCTCGTACGGTAGCTCAACCTCACCGCTGGGTGGTGAAGAGTCTGAGCCCAAAGACCCTTGGCACAGTGGCACAGTGTGGTCTAAGTACAACAAACTAAAATTCAAAGTACTGGACCATCTCATGGCACAGAGTGTTGGCACAGTATCCGACGTATGGCACAGCGTGTCACTCCCACACACTGTGCCAATGATGCACACTGTGCCAAGCTGCTGTGCCAAGGTCTAAATACATTGTTTCTAAATGCTTAACCCACGCTGTGCCACTGTGCCAAGGTATTTGGGCCGAAAATCGTTTTGAGAGAAATCCCAAACAGCAATGTGAGAATCGACTTCTTGCAAGGTCCAGCAGATTCTCGGTGCACAGTGACCCCGAGGGGAGCAGCTCCGGCCCGGCTCGTATGGGGGTACATCATTTTGGCCGATCAGAGGCCCCTCGCTGCCCCACAAAAGGATGATGAAGTCCGACTTCAGTCCTCACGTGGAGCACCTCGGAAACTGTGCCCCTTTCGCCAAGAAACATGAGCCTCTCATGCCTCGTTGACGCTAGAGGGACAGCTAATGGCTCCGGACATGCTTCGCGCAAGCGTGGCCGTTTGGTTAAGAGTGGGCAAGCGAGGCCCCTGCGGCGGGTGCACAGGTTCGAGATCGGGGATCTACCCTGGACACTGCCGGGCCGGCGCGGCCCACTGTCCCTACTGAGTCGTCGTTTTTGGCGGCACGGTAGGCCGTCCGTCCCAATGGTAGATGCGGCCCGGATCGTAGACATGAGCCTCGATCTTAAAATCAAGGAACTGAACTCTTTCGCTCACGCTGAGCACGTGACACATCCCGCACACTAGCAGGCCGGATTGAGTTACCTCTTTGGAGATTCGGGCCACCCAGACGTTCTCACGTTGTCGATGCACGGATAAGTCTAGGAAAGTATCGTACATTCTCGTCAATTGATCTTCTGGCACCAGCTCTCGCTGCTCCTTGCTCAAGTCAACATTCACCCATCGAATTTTGAGTTCATCTGCCAGGACTTCAACGCAGGACTTCGGCGGAAGTCCGCTAGCCTCCTCAAGTATCACGTCCACGTTGTGATTCTGAATGAGTTCACGGAGGTGCTGATCATAGGCAGAATCCATCAGAGGGTCGCATTGAAACTGATGGTGACTGGCAAAGATGCAGAGCTTGCGCATGTCCACTCCTAATTAGCAATTTCCTTTTCGCCGGGCATGGGTTCTGGAGCCTCAGATACCTTATCCGATGTTCCGCGCAAGTAGTTGATTCCGTATACCCGAAATCGGCCTGTTGCAAGGAAATTGCAAGTAGTAGGCAACTGCGGCTATCAAAATGGCCGGGCCACTGACGGCGAGGACGAGAGCGTGGCTTCGCCAGCCCCAAGTTCAGGAAGCGCGCTCCGCCCCGGACTCCTTCTTGACATCGTAGCGTTGCCGCAACCAAACGCCTTTCTTCTTGGCAAGAATCACAAGGACGGGCGGGGAGGGCTGCCTTCTGGGTTCTGATTGCCCTGCGGCAGGAGGCCGATTCTCCGGGGACGCAGAGATGATTTTTCCGTTCGCAAGCCTCGCCGTGAAGAGTCGCACTTTCGTTGCCGGTACTGCAATGGTCGGATCAGTGATCGTCTGATTATCATCAGTCTGAATGCTCACCAACTTGGCTCTGCCTTTTCCTTCCAAGTGATACGACTTGCCCACGCAATACGTTTCAGCGGGGTCACCTGGCACGAAAATCGTTTTCTTTGTGAACTTGCCACCGTAAAGAGAATCTCTCAGAGATTGCGTCATCCTAAAGGAGATTGTACTGTGCGGTGGAGCGTACGAAAAGTCTTGAAGGGGTTCGCGAGGTGGCCCTTGGACCGCCCTACAATTTAAGATGAATGGGCATGGCCGACTCCTACGAAGCTTGGCTCACCCAGGTTCAGGAAGCGCTCCGCTCCATCAACATGGACCTGGATGACTGGCAGAGCATTTGGCCGTTCGACTTTCAGGCTGAGCACAAGTCAGGTACGACGGCCACCGGCGCCGCGATGAGAGCCAACCGCTATTGGTGGCAGCACCAGAACAAGTCACTTGGGAAGGACTGCCAGCAGACCACGGACTGCTGGCTGCCACAGGATCACCAAGGGCCGTGCGAGCCGGTTTGAAAGAGAGATCGAATGTCAGCCTACGAACCCGGTGACTACGTGAAGGTCGAGTTCCCCGATGAGGCCACGGGCATCGGCGAATGGATGTGGGTCCGTGTCAGCCGCTGCGACGACCAGAGGCGGCTGATCTTCGGGACGCTCGACAACGAGCCGCTCGGAGATTATAGGGTAAGGGTCGTGCTAAAGGGATGGCGGGATTTGTTCATCGGATAAAGTCTTCAAAATGACGACGGAGGATTTGGTACCGATTTCTGATGCTCGACGCGTCATTACTAGTGCGGGCCATCAGTTCGAAATCATCCAGTTCTGGATTTCGCGGTCCATCAGTCTCTCTGGCTGCTTTGTTTGCTCTTCTCTCCTGATCAAATTGGACCAGAAACATTCGCATCTTTCCCAATGTTTCCGGATCGACTTCCCTTATGAGCCAATAGATCGGCACAATTTGAGCCTGCTGGGCTAGGAGTGGATCCTTTTCGACGAAGATTCCCGACATCTTTTCCAGCACCTTGGTCACTCGTTCTGCAGACCGACGCACGTTTGGATTCTCAGAATCAGACACCGTCTCATCCAGAGTTTCTTCTACCTGTTTTAGTTCCTGCTCTGCCTCCTCGACTAGCGCGTCAAGATGGGACTTCTTGGTATCCATAAGCGCTCCTCGATGCTCCACCAGCAACAGTTTGGCTGCAGTATTCCTGTCCTCGGACCGATTCATCGAAAATGCTACTCGCCTGGTGAAGAAATCGTGATCCGCAATAGAACGGATTAACTGCGGAACTTCTCCTTGCATAGCGTTTCGTAATTCAGAACCACTGAGGGGTTTGCTCGTGTTGAGACGAACAAACATGTCATTGATCTTCGACTCGTCGTCGGTGATGACACTCATCACTGTCAGTGAGGCATTGTCAAACTTCCGTGCAATTTTAGGATAATTCTGGACGAGATCCTGGTAGGCTAGCCCTCCCAAGCGCAAAGAAGGCTCCTCAATATATTCAAAGTCTTTCGCGAGTGTCAACGGCCCATCGAAAAAATTGTAGATGGCCAAGAGTCTTTGTTTTCCATCAATCACGGCATATTTTTTTCGAGATTGGTTCAGGCCACTATTGAGAAAAGTGAAGTCGGCAACGTAAATTTTCGGTATGTCAAACCCGTTCAAGATCGAGTCGATGAGGTATTGTTGTTGTGTCTCAGGCCAAATGTGGCCCTTCCGCTGGTAGACGGGAGAAAAATCGACGTCATCCCTCTCATCTCTCCACCAGGAAAGAGTGCGGGGCGGCATTGGCATTACACTAAAGGTCACCAGGATCTCCTAGAATCTTAAGCGGTATCTAATTTCGCGGCCCAAACCATCAAGGTCGGGATAAACCACCGAGTCTGTGACGCCCGTTGCAAACAGCGCGTCTCGTATAGCCTTCTTGAGTGTTCGGTTAATTACGAGTTTATGGAGCAACCCAGGGATCGTAGTCAGAGCTGGCTCAGAGTTCATCGCAACCGCATTTGTTCCAAACAGCACGAACGCGCCTCGCTGTGCCACAATTCTTGGGCTGTTGTGGACTCCATCTAGGGCGACTGGTAACTTTCCCGAATTCTTAACACGATCGCTGGGTTCATACGCATGCAGTAATTCGTCCTCAATGGAAAAAATACGTTCGGCGTTGTGATTCGAAAGCGCCGTCTTGTTGAGCAGAATAGGGTCTAAGACCCAAACCGCCGCGTCGACGGCACTCGCAGTGTTCTCAACGGCAGCATTTTCCAATGCAAAGAAAAGAGCGATGTGAGGGTTTTCCGTCCAATCCAGCAACCGTGTTGGAACGCCATGATGCTGCATTAGAAACAACAACTCGAAATCGCCCTTTGGCAGTTCCCTTAGAAACGGGGGAGCGCGATGCCGAAACATCGACATCAAATCCAATTCCAGTTGCCTCAGTGCAGCCCCATTGGCGGTTGGATGACGGTACAGACTCGGGAGTAATGTGTGGTTTGCTGAATCACGAACGCCGCGAAACCAGAGTGGCTTTTCGAAGAATGTCCGATCTTTTAGGAAACCACTAAGATCATTCAAGGAAGCAATGGCAGTTTCGCAAACCGGAGGGACTGCCAAGGTGGCGGCTGTCACGACGCCACCTCTTTATCTTTGAGCGTTCCCAACTTACTTCCGAGTGAACGCTTAATCCGTTCATCCACATGGTATCGGGGCAGCACCGCAGCGGTGAGTGCTTCTTCCGACCAGAGTTCCTCAACTTCCTGTTCGCTCCAGTTGCCAGACCTTCGGAGAGCGAGCGCCCCCAGAACGGTCTCAACCAGTTGCTGTTGAAACCACTCCTTCACGATCGCTTCTACGACCGGTTCGGCTGATGGAATATGAGAATAGAACTTGCGCCAACGGGCGGTCATGTCCGTGAACACGCGGAAATCCGCATTCGCTTGGATCGTATTCACCTGTGGCAGATACTTGGCTGCCCGATCTTCGAGAAAGTCAATCGTGCGTGTTTTGTCCCGCATCGATACCCACCGGACCTGCGGATCGGAGAAGCCGCCAACTTCCTCTGCCGGCGTGTTTCCCACGTCTGCGAACAACGCGTAGATGTCGCCCGCCCGCCCTCCGTTCCGCTTGCGCCCCGCAGCGCCGCCTCCGCTTGATTGGCCTGTCGAACTCGCAGCCGCTGCAGAGTTGCCCCCGGTGTTGGTGAAGTCATCTCTTATCATGTGCTTACCGTCAGGCGTTGGGCGATAGCGACTAAACTTGAAAAGCTCACGAATCTGCTTCAAACGTTCCCGAATTGAAGAGGCGTTCTCAGTGTTTGCCGAGCCGGCTGCGACCTGGTCCATCAATTTTGCTATCGGCTCAGGCATCTGCTCGCGGAATTCCGCAGCCCACTCGGTCCACGGGAGCGGCTGGCCGTCAACCAGCAAATTTGTGCGTGCCGTGTTCGCTGTGAGGCCCCCGTTCTGGTCCTGAATTGGTTCGACGTAAATCACCACCCGGCTGTAGCCGAAGATCACTCCAAAAGATTGAAGTCTTGCCACACCGGTTCGCCCGACGACCAGTTCATAAAGCTCGTCGTCGTATAGGGCAGCCATGTGACCGCCGGAAAAATGCGTGCCGGAGTCATCAACAGCGTCCTTCAGAATCCACCACCGAGCCGTAGCCTGCTTCAGCGCGAGCATACCTGATTCACTCGAGTTGGCTTTCAACCATGCCTCCTGACCAACGACTTTCCGGAGCATGTTATGGCGATCGTCGCGCGGTAGAGTCCAGTTCTCACGCGCCTTCACCGTCACGTTCTGCGGGAAACGGAAGTATCGGCTATTTAGGTAGCGCACGATCCAGCGAGATGGAATTGAACCCTCGGGTGGTGCGTCCATCGTGCTCTGGCCAGTCTTACTTCCAAGAAGGACGACAACCGTGCCGTGATCTTTGATCGGTTCGGGCTTTATGTAGTCAGCGATCGGCAACCAGAACTCCCCATTCTGGTGGCGGCGAAGCCCGTACGTCTCGGAATCGGGGTCCTTCCACAGGTGTATCATCGACCCGTGCCCGTCCTTCCAGCTGAGGTAGACCAGACCGAGAGTGTTACGCGGAGCTGCTGCTATCTTTGCTCCCATTCCGAAGTTTCCGTGCTTCGACTGTTGGTGCATGGAGGACGAGAGCTGATTGATATAGCTCACCATCTCGGGGCCGGTCATTCCGATGCCTGTGTCGATGGCCGCCAACTTGAAGCCTTCTTTCGGTTCAAGATCGAAGCGCGTCCAGTCGACATCCCAGCGAATCTCGCCGGACTGGTTGGGCGAGGCCATTATGCTGTCGATCGCGTTTTCAGTAAGTTCTCGGACGAACTGGAGCGGCGCGCAATCTTGGGAAAGTCGTTCCAACATGAAAGTCATGTTCGCGACTTTCATTTCTAAGGTGAGGTCAGTTGCTTTAAGTGGGGTGCGCTGCGCAGAATTGGACATCGATTCCTCCGTTTTGAGGTAGGTAAGCGACCTCAAAATCAAAAGTGTCTGTTCAGCAAGCGACTGAGGAGGAAAGCGAATTCGCAATCGGCCTCTATCGCTTAGCCTTTGCAAGACCTACTGAGAAGATAACGGATGAGCATCCAGCGTGTCAAACGCCATGACCCTCTTAATCCGAATCAGCGCTCTGCGCAGATGGCGAAGGTTCGAGGCAAGAAAAACAGGTCAACGGAAATGCGCGTGGCCGCATACCTGATCCGTCGTGGTGTACGAGGATGGACGCGTCACGCAGCGGACGTTCTCGGCCGCCCGGATTTCTATTTTGTGAACGAGCGTGTCGCGCTCTTCGTTGACGGCTGCTTCTGGCACGGATGCCGGTACTGCTGTCGCAACGTGCCACACTCGCGACGAGATTTCTGGAGCGAGAAGATTGAGTCGAACCGCCGACGAGACAGGAGGATCGAAAGGTTACTGCGCTCCCAAGGATACGCGGTCGTTCGGATCTGGGAGCACTCACTTGGTACCGAGCGCTGGATGACACGGTTACGCTCAGCACTGCAGAGGGCGGCGGAGGTCAGTCATCTTCTTAGATAGTGCTGTTGCCAGCGGTGCTGCAACCAGTTGGCTCAGAGTGACCGGAACCGCGTTTCCAATTTGTCGCATACTGTTGCACCACGAACCCTCGAAAGCCCAATCGTCGGGGAAAGATTGGAGCCGAGCGCACTCACGAACGGAGAAGTAACGTGCGCTGCCATCATCCAAACAAACTACGTTCTCGCCGCCCGACACTCCGTGGTAACCGGCCTTGATGGTTTTCGCCGGAGCATCTAGCCTGCTTCCTTCATGCCCTTTGTAGGTTCGGGCACCGGGATTGAAGAAGTGATTCAACACGATGTGTGACCTTCGCCCTGGGCCGACATTGGGCAGATCGCCGACCGCGTCTCGTACGGTTCGCCAAGGAGCTAATCTGTGAACCTGCCGGGACAGTTCGCTTACCCGGGCTGCCGCAACCGGAATGCTCTGCCGGCGCGTTCGCGGTACGCCGTGACGCTCCCAGTAGGAGCCGCTGACCCACTGATCAAACAAGAGGCCGTCCCGCGAGTGAGTCGGAATGGGGAAGCTGTATTCAATCCCTAGGTCTGCACGTACTCCGACAACAAACACACGTTCCCTGCTTTGGGCGACACCGTAGTTTGCCGCGTTCAGGATCTGCCAGATCACCCGGTATTGAGTATCCTCGACCTTCCCACCGGTGTAGAGGCGTTCCAGCCGAGCGCGATGTTCGGTCCACTTCTCGCTCTTTCTCCGCAAAACCTGAGGGAAGCGTAGCTGGTATATGACGTAATTGAAGTAGTTAACGAACGAACGGTGGAGCATTCCCTTTACGTTCTCGATCAGGAACGCCCTCGGCTGGCAGTCTCGCACCGCGCGGATGAATTCTGGGAACATGTCACGTGAATCAGACCTACCGTGGTGCTTCCCGCCTTGAGAGAACGGTTGACACGGCGGACCGCCGCTCAACAAATCCACGTCAGCGTATTTCGAGAAATCAACCTTTCTCACGTCGCTTTCCAAGATTTCCCAATCGCGAACGTGAGCGACCTTCTTCTGCTTGTTGTATCGGAGGGTTTCGCAAGACTGGTGGTCAGAATCGAGAACCGCGGAGGCGTGGAATCCGGCGAGCGCGGTGCCTAGCGCGAGTCCGCCGGCCCCAACGAAGAGGTCCACTGAGCGCAATCGGTCAGAAATCGGCATTATGGTGAGCAAGGTTCCTCATGCAAAGTCGATTCTATAGTAGTGCTGAAGCGATAAGTTACTGAAAAAACGGGGTCTTCCATCGTACGGACGCAATTCTAACATAGGAGAACAAATAGCGAAAATAATGATACGCACGAAGGCCGCAAGCGCGTGCTGCTGATCGCCGCCTCGATCCTCGCAGCTAGGAAGCTGTCGCAGTATGACGCCGGCACTCGGGTTCCGACCACCGTCGCCGCCATCTCTGACGGCATCCACTGGGCCGAGCAGATTATGGCGAAGATTGACGAGAGGTGGCCGGCGAGGTGAATGGTGGCATGGTCTCTCTGGCGGACCGCGAAGAGTGTCTGAAATCTGCGTGGGGAGTCGTAAAGCGCAGCATACTTTAGTGATCGCCGCACACTTCATTTGCATAGCCTGCCTGCCCAACGACATCTCCGCCTTAGAAAGCTTCATATCAGCCCTAGAGGGAGTGCTAGCTGCCCTGGATAGTTCTTTGCTGCTTTGGGAAATATTAGCGTGTGTTTTTACAGGCATGGTTGTAAATAGGTGTTGCGATAGAAATCCGCGCTGCGAATACCAGGAGTTAGTAGCGGGGGTGTTTGGGTATTTATGACTAGATTGGTAGATGGAATCCCGACCTGAATGACGATGGCACCGAAGATTTACCGTGACTGATCCTGCTTTGAAATCTTCGCAATTTCGTGAGCGACTATTGTCGCATTATCAATGATCCGCGTCCCGGTAAAAACCCCTTCGGAAGTGGCAGGAACTTGGATGTTTCTATCGACATTTACGAAATCATCCTCCAGCTTGAATCCATCGGCATCCTGAAATTCCACCGATCCGTAAAACACGGCGGGGAATGCGGACTCATTTTTGACCGTGAGCTTCCACGAATATGTTTTGTACTGACTATTGGCATCAATGATGCGGGTCTCTAGCGACACTACATGCCAGTCTTCTGCCGGAGGCGCAGTGGCGATGATTGCTGGAGAAGATGATGGCTCTGCCTGGACCGGCTCCGTCGGTCGAATCTGTGGCGGCGATACTGTTGTTGACTCTGGTTGATTATCCACGATCACGACTCGATAGGGAATCAACATCGCATATATATCGAGATTGCGACGCGCGTATAGGCTTAATTGCCGTTCGATTTCAGGGACGCCAACAATATCTCTGAGACTGCGCCCGAGTTCTGTTGCAGCATTCGGCCCCTTCATGGTTACGATATCAGTGAGCCAGTCAACGGAAACATCGCCGTGGATTGGCAGACAAAGAAGATGCCATCCACCGATGAGCACGATGAGGAGAACGATCAGTCCCAGTTGAGTACGGATAGTCATTGGGCGCGCACGATATCTACCCGTCGGCTGGGGAGTTCATGGGCTGAAATTATACGCCTAGCCTTGACAAGAGCCCACCATTTCACCATGGCAATGCTGTGCGTAACTCTGCCCGTAGCGTCGAATCCATATCCATCTCTGCGCTTAGCGCCTCTTCGAGCCGCGCACCCGCGCCATCCTCATGCGGGCATCTTCCGCCGTGCCGCGCCCTGGCTATGTTGCAGTTATAGCAAAGCAAGCGGTAGCGGTCCTTCGGCCAGCCCAGTTTCACGCGGCCAAGATAATGGCACTCGTGTCGAGAAGGCGAGGCTAGGGGTGTCACCCTATCCCGTCCTGGCAATGATCGCGTCTAATGCTGCTTGGCAATCTCCCGTTCCATCAGCCTCAGCAACTCCGACGGCTTCATCCCGAAGCTGCCGGCGAAGTCAAACAGGGCGTTCAGGGAAGGGCTCTTCTCGCCGCGTTCCAGCTGCCCGACGTAGTTCCGGTGGTAGCCGGTTTGGTGGGCGAAGGAATCTTGCGACAACCCCTTGTTCTGCCGGAGCCTTCTGAGCACCACACCGAAGGCGGCTTGGGGACTGGAAGACCTTCGGCGCCGGGTTGTTGAGCGAGGCACGCCCAAGACTTTGGGCTATTGCACACAATTGTGCGACCCACCTATAGTGTGTAATCAGATGGACACTCAGCTGGTCGAAATGCTCGGGCGGCACCGCCTGATTGCGGAACTCCTCCGGGCTAACCTGGAGGTTGCGACCCCGGCTCGCGACCGGGGCATCGACCTGATTGCCTACGCCGACCTCGGCACCCAGGTCACTCGCTTCTCCGCCTGTCCGATCCAGCTCAAGGCAGCCATCGACGGGTCGTTCTCGGTGGACCGCAAGTACGAAAAGTTCCCGAACCTGCTGATGGCCTACGTGTGGTACCTGGAAGATCCAGCCAAAACGGTCACGTATGCGACTACGTACTCGGAAGCTATAGCCGTGGCTGACGCGATGGGCTACACGCAGACGCCTTCATGGGAGAAAGGCCTGTACGTGACCACGAGGCCCAGCCCGCACCTGGTGGCGCAGCTCGAACCCTTCAGGATGACGGCAGAGAAGTGGTGGGAGAAGGTTACCAGCAGTAGGGAATTGCCGTCAGAGCCTCCGGCGGATCGCTGACACACCTGAACACCGCTTTCGCGGCTTCCTTGATTACCAACACGTGAAGGTATTAAATGCTTAACGTGAAGCCTTTTCTCGCTTTCGCGGTGATTTGCGTTCCGATAATGCTTATCGCCAACACTTCCTTCGCCAAAGAGAAGCAACGCGAGTGGCAGACAGGTAAGGTGGTGGACACTAACCGTGACAGGACGTATGCAGGGAGTGTGGGCAATGCATCGGGAACCGCCACGACTTCAGGCGGCACAACATACGGCAATGCAAGTGGCAGTTCAGCCGCTGTGTATCGGGTGTACGAAACCTACACCATCGAGGCTGGAGATTACGTTTATGTGTGCGAAGAGCGCATCAAGTGGAGATGGTCCAAGCCCGCTGTTCTTACGGTGAACGGGCCTGTACAATTTGCAATGGAGAAGGACCGCATCTACATAAAGAGCGAGGATGGTAGCGAGCACGAAACCAAAATCGTCAAGAAAATTCTGAAAGCTCAACAACTCCCCGCCAACCAGGCAAGTCCCAAGAACTGAAGCCCCGCGATTTAGTTCTGTAGAAAGTGCCGCCCAGCCGGGCGACGCTCAGCCCGCCACTGGCAACAGATCGAGGCTGGTCGTCCGATCACCCTAACTACGCTGTTAAGGATCTGCGAGGCGCTTGACGTGAGGTTGACCACGATGCCGGCGGGGATGGAGCGGTAGCATTCAGCCGCTTGCATTTGTGCGCGATGAATTGTTTCTGGATGTGGGCGTGTGCATCCTTAGGTCGACTTATAGTCTCGGGATCTGCCGCGAATTCGGCATTGCAATATTCACACACGCCAAGCACCGGAATATTAGTCTCTCGTTGGGCGATCCTAAACTTGCGTTGCGCCATGCCCAAGTTTCCTAGTGAGCGGACCCTGTTGCTATCCTGTGGAACTACAATCCCGTGGAGCGAACGAGTGAGCCAAGGTATCGGGAATGGTCAAGTGTGTCTTGGCGACAACGCGGGTAACAATGTCTTCCGCGTAATCGCGGTACAGGGTGTGTAACGTGCTGCGCCAGCCTATCAGTTCGCCACGCACAAACTCAGTATTCCGCCCTGCGGGGTCTTTCTCGTTCTCAAGATAGAAGGTCTTCAGAAGCAATTCGCCCTGTTCTACCAGGCGATTGATAGTTTCGGCGTTTTGCAATGCTAGGTGCATGGCTGCCCTCCTCGGCGCGAATCGAGTGCATGCTGGTTGGTGGCACGAGAAGGCAGACGTAACTCCTCCTTCTCGTGCCCAGCCAACTCAGAGTGGCTTTACGCGGCCACGAGTTCGTGCTGCTGGAGGGTCGAGGTGACAACGTCAAAGGTGTGAACCTGGGGCGTTCCCTCGATAAATCTTGCCAGCATCTTCAACACTTGCGGATAGGTATTGGTGTTGTAGTTGTCGGCATCTTTCTTGTTTTCCCACAGACTGATCGCGGTCACATCAACTCCGCCGGGACCGGCGAAAGTGATTTCGTCCTTAAAGCCATTCTGCTTACGAAGCAAAGGCAGGACATCTTTTTCAAACGCTCGCGTGTAATCGGACAACATATTCGACTTCAGATGGAAAGAGACATTGCGTGCAAACATATAGGCAACCTCCTAAAGGTTGTAGTGGCTAAGAGGAAAGAACTTCAGATGAGCTGACTTAGTTTCAGGGAACCTGAAAGAGGAGAAGGATGCTCACTCAAGTCAACTGGTGCATTTCAGTGGCCCTCTGCCTCGCCGCGCAACTTGTTGTTTCCAAAACAGATCCGATACTGCGGAATCTGCCCCATCGTGTACCTTTGGCGGAAAGCGAGCCAAAACGGCGACTC
>DATHOQ010000027.1:0-138940 GCA_035484735.1 Terriglobales bacterium
ACCGCCGCGCCCAACTCACCACCGCTAAGGACGTAGTCTCCGATCGACAACTCGCGGTCGGCGAGAAAATCGGCGACGCGCTCGTCCACGCCTTCGTAGCGGCCGCAGACCAGAACGATGCGATCGAGCGCTGCGAGTTCCGCCGCCACCTTCTGCGTGAAGCGCTCTCCTTGCGCCGAGAGCAGGATTACACTCTGCTTTGCAGCGCCAGATATCCGTTGCTCACGAGCAGCAAGCTGGAGCGGTTCTAAACAATCAAAGATCGGTTCCGGCTTCAGCACCATGCCTTCGCCGCCGCCGAAAGGGCGGTCATCCACAGTGCGATGACGATCATGCGCGAACGCCCGCAGATCGTGTATCGCAATCTTTACCAGGCCCGCTTCCTGCGCCCGGCGAATGATACCGTAATCCAGCGGCCCGCGAAAGAAATCCGGAAAGATGGTTACGATCTCAATCTGCATCGCCAAGCCGTAAGCTAACCACCAAAACTCGCACTTCCTCTGTGTACCCTGTGCCCTCTGTGGTTAACGCTTTTGCTGCTGCTTCTCTTCCGCCGTCAGCGGCGCATCGATCTCCAACATGCCATCGGGCAGCAGCATCCGTATTTCTTTTTGCCCGAGATCCACGCTTTGCAAATATGCCTCGGCGTAAGGGATCTGATGCACTTTACCCCCCGCCTTCACGATCAGCAGCGGCGCCTCACCAGCGCCGAACTGTACGTCTTCAACAAGTCCGACTTTGCGATCATGATCAAAAACTACGCAGCCCACCAGATCGCTAACGTAAGTCCATCCCGGCTCCAGCTGCGCTCTCTCGTCCCGCGGCACCTGCAACTCGCTGCCTACTAGAGCTTCCGCGTCGGAGATGGAATTCACTCCCACAAACTTCAGAGCCAGGCGATTCTTGTGCGGCCACAGCTCTTCAACCCGCAACTCGCGCCGGGCTTCGTTCTCTCCAAGCGCTAAAAGCTCAAGGCCCACCCGAAACCTGTCGGGGACATCGCTGAGCGGCTCGACCAAGACTTCGCCGCGTCGGCCTTGCACCTTGAGAACGCGGGCCAGGGTGATGAACTCATCAGCGATGGCCGGTCCTCCTGCGAACACTATTCGATAATCTCAAGCCCAAAGCGCTTATGGGCGCGGATTCCCGCGGCACCAACAAGGGCCCGCAGCGCGCGTGCTACGCGTCCCTGTCTGCCAATCACCTTGCCAAGATCGTCCGGTGCCACAGTAAGTTCAAATACCGTGGTCTCACCTTCGATCTGCTCCACCGATACTTCTTCAGGGGCATCGACCAGCGCTTTCGCAATCTGCTCGATCAGCGCCCGCACATCTACGCTTTGCTCGCCCATAAAACTTTCCAATTGGGTGGGAATGAATTTGCTGCGGGGTTCGCCGGAATCAGGCGACCGAGGCGGCCGGGGCCGGCTTTGCAACAATCTTGCTGACCCGGTCCGACATCTGTGCGCCCTTCGATACCCAGTAGTCAATGCGCTCGCGCTTCAGTTCGATGCTGGCAGGACTGGTGCGGGGATTGTACGTTCCCACCACCTCGACCGGCCGGCCATTGCGCGCGCGTTCCTTTTCAATTACCACCACGCGATAATGCGGTTGTTTGCGCGCACCCATGCGCGATAGACGAATCATCAACACAGAACTTTGTTTCCTTTCCTGATCTCTCTGGCAGGTCTAAGACAAACCATTATTTTTGCAGAATTTAGCCGGATTGGCAAGGAGGGACTGAGGGTAGGTAGTCCCGTAACTACATTCCTCTCGGTTGGCGATCCACCGCCAGCGTAACCATTCCTGCAACTTGCCCCCGGAATTTGGGTTGGATACGCTATCCACACTCAAGAGGCTGGTCCGCGCCTGAAGTCGGACGAAGTGTTAGGAGGATCCATGAAGCACAAAGTCATGAGTTCATTCGCGGTGCTTGCCATGCTGTTGATGCTTTCCTCGCCTTCGCCGGCGGCTGGACGCCATCCCCAGATTCACGCCGCTCTTAACGCATTGCAGAATGCCAAGATGCACTTGCAGGAAGCCGCTCACGATTTCGGCGGACATCGGTCCGACGCGATCCATGCGATCGACGAAGCCTCACGTCAACTGGAGATTTGTTTGCAGTATTAAGGCCGTACCAACTGCTCAAGAACTTCTTCAGGCTCCGGTCGTTCTTTGTACTCTGGGTTGACCGCGGCGAACAAGATGGTGCCGTCGCGGTCGACCACATACACCGCTGGAATCGGTAGTTCCCAGCTTTCGTCTCCATTGGTAAATGGCAGGTTAGTCATAGCCCGGCGATAGATCGACTGCTGCGAGTCGGGAACGCGGTAAACCAAGCCAAACTGGCGGGCGACTTGGTTGCCGGCATCGCTGAGTAGAGGAAATCTGAGCTGGTGCTGGTCTGCCATGAAGAAAGACTGCTGCACAGTTTGCGGCGAGATGGCGACCAATTGCGCGCCAGCCGCTCGAATTTGCGGCAGGATGAAATTCATGGCTTCCAATTGCCCGACACAAAACGGGCACCAGCGTCCACGAAAGAAGCAGATGACAAGGCGGGCGGTGCTCAAGATCTCGGCCGAGGAAACCGTCTTACCTTTGTGATCTTTCAATTCGAACGATGGAGCCTTCGCGCCCGGACCTAGGGCGCGGTCTGCAATCCCTTGATCGCGAAGGTCGGCAATCACCTGCTCATGAACGGCCTGGATTTCCTGCGGGACATACTGGGCGATTAGCGCCTTACGCTCGGCAAAGATTTCGCCAAGGGGGCGAGCATCCGTGCCCGGAGTCGATTCTTCGAGAGAACGCCATTTCATGAGAATAGCTCTTGGCCGTTAGCCTTTGGCTCTTGGCTAAGAGCTAAGAGCCAAAAGCCAAAAGCGTTTCCCACTACATTCCTGGCAGCTTCATGCCCGCCAGCTTTCGCCCGAAGCTGGCCTTGCCCATCTGCTTAAACATCTTGCGCATCTGAGCGTACTGGCGGAGCAGATTGTTCACTTCCTGTACGCTGGTCCCAGAACCACGGGCGATGCGCTTGCGGCGGCTGCCGTTGATCACATCATGATGCAGCCGCTCGTGCCCGGTCATGGAATTGATAATGGCTTCCACGCGATCGATCTGCTTTTCGTCCACTTTGCCGGCATGTTTCTGCAATCCAGCAAAGGGGCCAATGTTTGGCAACATGCCCATGATGTTCTGGATGGATCCCATTTTCTTCACACTCCGCAGCTGATCACGAAAGTCTTCGAGCGAGAAGCCGTCGCCGGAGAGAGCCCGGCTGGCCATATCTTGGGCCTTCTTTTTGTCGACGTTCTGCTCCGCCTTTTCAATTAACGAAAGGATGTCGCCCATGCCCAGAATGCGCGACACGATGCGGTCGGGATGGAACGGTTCCAGCGCATCGTACTTCTCACCCACACCGATGAACTTGATGGGCTGGCCGGTGACTTGCCGAATGGAGAGTGCTGCGCCGCCACGGGCGTCGCCGTCCATTTTGGTGAGCACCACGCCGGTGAGGGCGAGCTTTTTGTGGAATTCTTCGGCGGAGTTGACTGCGTCCTGGCCGGTCATGGCATCAGCCACGAACAGAATTTCGCTCGGGTTGAGCAGCCGCTTCAGCGACTGCATCTCTTCCATGAGTTGATCGTCGAGGTGCAGACGCCCCGCAGTATCGATGATCAACACGTCGGAGCCGGTATTGATGGCCTCGCGGCGGGCCTCCTTGGCGAGGCGCTCGACCGTGGCCGTATTGGCTTCGCCGACTTCGCCCTCGTAAATGTTCGCCTTGATCGCCTGAGCAACGACTTTGAGTTGTTCGCGGGCTGCGGGGCGGTACACGTCCACCGAAACCAGTAGCGGTCGATGGCCGCCCTGCTTCAGCCAATTGGCCAGTTTGCCCGAGGTCGTGGTTTTGCCGGAACCTTGCAAGCCCGCCATCAGTACCACGGTCGGTGGCTGCGAGGCGAACTTCAAGCGGGCGGTATCATGGCCGAGAGTCTCGATCAATTCGTCACGCAGGATCTTGATGACCTGCTCTCCGGGCGAAAAAGAAGTCGCAACTTCCTGGCCGACGGCCTTGGCCTGAATGTGATCGATGAGCTGTTTTACGACTTTGAAATTAACGTCGGCTTCGAGCAGCGCGAGACGAATCTCGCGCAGCACCTCCTGAATGTTTTCTTCATTGAGGACGGCCTGACCACGCAGGGTTTTGAATGCGCGTTGTAGTTTTTCCTGAAGATTCTCAAACATAGCTTAGATGGATAGTTTAGCAGCCGGGACGCCGGTGCTATCTAGCAAACAGTTCTTGTGCCACGATCACCGTATTGCAGTGAATCGTCACGGTATCATCGACGTGCCGGGCATAACCACCGGCGTAGGTCACCATCACTGGAATATCGCGGGCGCGAGCCACACGGAATACCAACTCATCGCGGCGCTTCAAGCCTTCAATGGTCAACGACAGGCCTCCAAGCTGATCTTCGCAGTAAGGATCAGCGCCGGCGATATAGCAGATCAACTCCGGCTCGAACTGGCGCAAGCCCGAACTGAGGGCGTTATCCAGCCACGCGAGGTAATCGTCGTCACCGATTCCATCGGGTAGGTTCACATCGATCGACGACGGTGGTTTCGAAGCTGGATAATTGCTTTCCTGGTGCAGTGAGATGGTGAACACATCGCCCGGTTGACCGCTTCGCGCCGTCACCGCTGGGTTCAGAACCGCGGCCGATGTCGAGGGCAGCGGCCCGCCGGGTCCGCGCGTGCCGCCGAAAATAGCTGCGGTTCCGTTGCCCTGATGGACATCGCAGTCCACTGTCATAGCACGTGTAATCTTGCCATCTTGCTGCATACGGCGGATCGCCACCGCCACGTCATGAATCATGCAGAAACCCTCGCCATGGTCAGGAAAGGCGTGATGGAATCCGCCGCCGATTTGAAGGCGACTCGATCTCTCAGGGCATACTCGGCTGCCAGAATCGAGCCTCCCGCCGCCAGCCAGAACGCGCGCACCAACTCGGGAGAAAAGGGAATCTCCATCTCCAGTTCTTCCCGCGGCGAGGGCGTTCCAGTTTTCAGCTTCTGCACGTATTGGGGAGTGTGTACCAGAAGAATGTCCTGGTCCGAGGCTGGCTGTGGAGTGAAGAAATCCGATGCCTCAGCGACTCCCGTTTCCATCAGCCGCTTGTGGATTCGCTGGTACTTCTCCGCCGGGAAAACGTGCGCTCCGATGGGAAGGTAGTAATCCTCACTGTAGACGAGCTTGAATGGCAGCATGGCGGTTCGGTCGGGAATGATCGTCAATGATACTTGGTTCATCAGCGCATGCAATGTCACAACGACGGGAGCGCAAGCTTTCCCTGAATACCCGAGCCCTCGACGACGGTGTAGATGAAATCTGCTGGGATATCGCGCAGGATTTCGATCCTCCCGCTCGGCCACTTGATTTCAATTTCCTCCATTGTGGACCAAGCGCCCAGACCGAAATGCAGCCGCGGATCGTTCTGCGACAGATAGCTGCCGCCACCGCGGACTTCGCTGATCTGCACCAGCTTTCCAGCTTTTACCGTCACCCGCGCACCGATTGCAGATTTGTTGCTCTTGGTCCCGACGAGCTTAAACAGAACTCGGTGATTCTTACTCTCGGTCTGATTCAGCAGCAAAGTAGGAGCCCCATCGGTATTCACCAGGACGACATCGATCTTGCCATCGTTGTTCAGATCGCCGAACGCGGCGCCTCGCCGCGATGCTTCCGGAATTGCCGAGAGCACCGTCGAAATATCTTCGAAAGTGCCGTCGCGCAGGTTGCGGAATAGTTGCATGGGCTCGCGATAGGGGACGGAGCCATGGATCTGATCCATCTGCGGATAGACGTGTCCGTTGGCGACGAACAGATCCAGCCAGCCGTCGTTATCTACGTCGATGAATCCGGTTCCCCAGCCGACCATGGCGTAGGTTGGCCGTGCCAACTTCGCTGCATAACTCACGTCGGAGAATCCTTGCACTCCCAGATTGCGATAAAGCGCGTCGGGTTGCTCGGTGAAGTTGGTCACAAACATTGAAAGGCGCCCCTCGTGCAGATAGTCGCCCCAATCCACCCCCATCGATCCTTGTTCAAGGCCATCAGTGCTAACCGCAGCTCCCGAAAGCATCCCGACATCCTCGAAAGTCCCGTCATGCTTATTGTGATAGAGATAGTTTGGCCCGGAATCATTGGCCACATAAAGATCTGGCCAGCCGTCGTTGTCGTAATCTCCCCAAATCACGCCCAGGCCGTAATATCTGTTGGGATCGTCGACGCCGGCCTTCTTGGAAATTTCTTCGAAGGTTCCGTCACCGCGATTGTGGAAGAGCAAGTCGGATTCGCCCAGCATTCCCCATGGCCCGCACTGCACCGGGACGCCCTTAAAGCTGCAATTCTTTTCGTTCTTGCCAAAGTCGGGCAGATGATCGATGTCGAAATGAACATAGCGGGAGACGAACAGATCGACATGCCCGTCGCGATCGTAGTCGCCCCAGGCCGCGCCAGTGCTGAACCCTCCGGCGGCAACTCCGGCTTTGTCGGTGACATCCTCGAACTTGCAGTTGCCGAGATTGTGATAGAGAGCGTTGCCACCGTATCCTGTGACGTAGATATCGGACAGGCCGTCATTGTCGTAATCAGCGACCGCGACACCCATGCCCCAGCCTTTGCGCGTGAGGCCGGCAGCCTTGGTGATGTCGGTGAACTTGAAGCCGTCATCCTGGTGGTAGAGCGTGATCATGAGATCGCTGCCCGCTTTGAAATGGTCAACGGTCGAGCCGTTCACGGTGACGATGTCGAGCTTGCCGTCATTGTCGCAGTCGATCAATCCTGCGCCGCCGCTCATGGATTCCACGATGTAATGCTTCTCCGGCGATGAGATGTGGGAGACGGTCAAACCGACTTGTGGGGCGACATCGGCGAACTTGGGCAGGGGCACACTCCGCGGCGTGGCTTGGGTGAAGGCAAGCAGAGCAAGGCACACACCGCTGGCGGAGACAAAGAATGTACGCATGGAGGCGAGGAGATTATATAGCCCAACCCTCCGGAATTCAGTGTTCCGGAGTAGCTTTACTGCCCGGCTTCGCATCCGTGTTGTCAACGAAGCACCAGTGCACGAACTCTTGCGAGAAGCCATGCACGATGGCTGCGGGAATATCTTTTTCCTCCAACTGCCGGAAGTCGAACTGAATAGAGCCGGCTTCACTGCCAACAGCATTCACCGTGCCCAGCAAATATCCGTAAACGTTCGTCTTGGCGACTTTGGCCGCATTTGGCTGGGGCAGCGGATAACGGTGTGCGCCCGCCGTTCCCACAATCCAACCCGGCAGAATGCCGCCGTTGCTCTTCCAGTATTGCGTGTTGAAGGTATCTTCCAAGTAGTAGTGGGAATGACTGGCAAGAACGTAGACTTTTTTGTGTCCCGCATTTTGGAGGTTTAACAAGTCGAGGTACACTTGGCGGCCGCTTTGTTCGCCTGCGGGTGACTCATTCATGCTATGACCCTGCGAGATACTGTAAGGCAGTGCTTTGTGCATGCCGACGACCACGGAGTGAACCGAATCGTTCTTCCCGTCATTCGCGATCAAATCTGTCACCCACTTCATTTGATCGGAATCGAATTGGTCAGCCGTGGCGTTGTCCAGGTAGATGAAGTCTACTCCGTCCATCACCCAATGAAAATAAGTCTTGGGAGCGGCTGCTGTGCCTTTTCCAGCGTCTTTCGCACGTTGTGTCCTGAGCTCCGTGAGATCGAGGAAGTCGGCAAACTCTCTGGAAAACTGCTCGCGGGTCTTGAGATCAGCGACCGTTTCATGATTGCCAATACCGAGGAAGAATGGAATGCCGCCAAAAAGAACGGTCTGGCTTTGTCTGAAATCCTTCCAAGCCATGGCCTCGTAGGCGCTGATTGTAGGCCGCGGTTGACCCTTCATCTTCGCATCTTGCAGGATGTCTTCATCAAAGTCGTAGATCGCGCGCAAATCGCCGAGGTGCCAGTAAAACTGCGCATGATCGTGATCGGCGCCCTGGGCGATGGCGGGCATAACCACATCGCCGCAATTGCGTGAGTCGCCGGAAACCGCGAACTGCCAGGGCTTGCCCGGCTCAATCGGAGCGGGCTTGGCGGGCACGGGCAATGGCGGTGGGGGTGTCGCGGCGTTCTTCTGGCCGCACAGGCAGTCACAGCTTAGCGTTGCTCCGAGCCAGCAGAACAGTAGAATGCCACCCAGAAGGCTGATTCCACGCTTTTGCATGTTTCCCTCCGCGTATCAATGAATCAATCGGGTGTTGCACCGGGGCGTAGTTCTGAACCAGGATTCCCTAGGGATGTACAAAAACGCATTGCCAATTAACAAGACTGGACTTGTGCAGCATTCTGGCGCTCGAACGAAGAACAGTCAAGAGAAAATGTGATCACCGCAGTAGACAAAGAGGAAAGGACTAGCCTGCTAATCCCCCGGGCTTTCGGAAGGCAGTGGCACCATGTGTCCGACCTTTACTCCGCGCGCCTCGCGCCAGCCTTCGATGATGAGGTAGAGCACCGGAATAAAAAACAGATTCAGCAGGGTGGACATGATCATGCCGCCAAACACTGTAGTCCCCACCGAATGGCGGCCTTCCTGGCCAGCGCCATGCGCCACCATCAGCGGCACCACGCCCAGGATGAATGCCAGCGACGTCATCAGAATGGGACGCAACCGGATTCTGGCGGCTTCCACAGCCGCTTCCACCAGCGGCATGCCGCGCTGCCGCAGCTGCTCGGCAAATTCCACAATCAGAATGGCATTCTTGCTGGACAATCCCACCAGCATCACCAGTCCGATCTGGCAATAGACATCGTTCTGCAAGCCGCGTAATGACTGGGCTAGTAATGCACCCAGCATCGCCATCGGCACCGCCAGCAATACGATGAACGGCAACACAAAACTTTCATACTGGGCCGAAAGCGTCAGATACACCACCAGGACTCCCAGGCCGAACAGGAGAATCGTGGTATGGCCGGAAGCCAGCTCTTCAAGCGAAATCCCCGACCACTCGTAGTTAAATCCCTGGGGCAGAATTTTCTTGCTGAGGTCCTCCATGGCCGCAATGGATTGCCCCGAACTGAAACCCGGCGCCGCCGATCCATCGATTTCCGAGGACCGAAAAAGATTGTAGTGGCTGATGACCGTCGGCGATGCCGTTTGCGAAATCGACACAAGGTTGTCCAACGGAATCATCGCTCCGCCGTCAGAGCGCACGTAGTATTGCTTCATGTCCCTGGCTTGGGCGCGGAACTGCTGGTCGGCCTGCACGTAAACTCGATAAGACCGATTGTTGAAATCAAAATCATTTACGTACGCTGATCCCATGTAAACGCCCAGCGTGTCGGTAATCTGCTGTAGAGGCACGTGCAGGCTCTTGGCTTTCTCGCGGTCGATGGTGACCAGGAACTGAGGATCGCCCGCGGTAAAGCTGGCGAACAAGCCCGCGAGTTCTTTGCGCGTACCGCCTTGCTGGACCATATCCTGGGTGACTTTGGCCAGCTCTTCCAGGGTGTGGCCGCCCTGGTCCTGCACTTCGAACTGGAAGCCCCCCATCTGGCCGAGTCCGTTGACTGCAGGGGGCAAGAAGGGAAGCACGAGCGCCCCGGAGATAGAAGACACATGATCGCGCAAGCGGTTCACCACTGCATCCGCCGAATGCTCCGGCCCTTTGCGCTTGGAATAAGCCTGCAGCCCCACATAGATTACCCCCTGATTCGGTGCATTCCCGGCCACACCCGAACCGGTGATCGCGAACATATTCTCAATATCGTTGTCTTTTCGCATGATCGCCGTAACTTGATCTTCGATAGAGCGCGTGTATTCGGTAGAAGCCCCGGGTGGCGACTGCACCGCAATTAGAAACCAGCCTTGGTCCTCCTCAGGCACGAAACCTTTGGGCACGCGTTGGAAAATGAAATAGGTCAGCCCCAGGCCGATGAAGAACAGCACCACCGCGGGCATACGGAAGCGCAGGAAAGCGCGAAGAGACGATTGATATCCATTCGTTACCGCCGCGACGATCTTATCCACGCCGCGAAAGAGCCAGATCTTTTCGCCATGGGTGCGTCCGAGCAGAATCGCCGACAGAGCGGGCGTAAGGGTCAGAGCGTTGAATGCGGAAATAGATATAGAGAACGCGATGGTCAGTGCAAACTGACGGAACAGGATGCCGGTCGTGCCCGGGAAAAAAGCCACCGGCACAAACACGGCGACCAGTACCAGCGAGGTTGCGATCACCGCGCCCGCGACTTCCTTCATGGCGACGGACGCCGCTTTGTGTGGGTCGGCTTCGCCTTCCTGGATATGGCGCTCGATGTTCTCGATTACCACGATGGCATCGTCCACCACCAATCCCGTCGCCAGCGTAATGCCGAAGAGAGTTAGCGTGTTGACCGAGAAATTCAGCAATTTGACAAACGCAAATGTCCCGATCAGCGAAACCGGAATCGTGATCGCTGGAATGATGGTGCTGCGCCAGTCCTCGAGAAAGACGAAGATCACAAGAATCACCAGCACGATGGCTTCAATCAGTGTGACCAGCACGTCCTGGATCGATTCAGTGACCGCTTCCGTGGTGTCGAATGCATTCTGGTAGACCATTCCCGGCGGGAAATGCTTCGAAAGCCGATCCAATTCAGCGAGTACTTTATGGTCCACATCAATGGCGTTGGCGGTAGAAAGCTGAGTCACGCCGATGCCCACGGAATCGTGTCCGTTGTAGACCAGGTCGGAGCTGTAGTCCTCAGCACCCAGTTCAGCCCGGCCAACGTCTTTCAGCCGTACTAGGGTGCCATCAGCATTGGTTTTTAGAATGACGTTTTCGAACTGTACCGATTCGCTGAGTCGGCCGACGGCGCGAACACTGATCTGGAACTGCTGCCCTATCTTGATCGGCGGCTGCCCCACTTGTCCGGCGGCCACTTCTACGTTCTGTTCTTGCAGAGCGTTGACCACATCGGTCGCGGTCAGCAAACGGCTCGCCATGCGCTGGGGATCCAGCCACAACCGCATCGAATACTTGCGCTCGCCGAACACAAAGACGTCAGCAACACCGGGGACACGTTTGAGCGTGTCTCGCACATAAACGTCCAGGTAGTTGCTCATAAATAGCGGTGTGTAACGGCCGTCGGGGGAATACACGGCCGCGCCCAGCACGAAATTCTGCGACGACTTCGCTACCGTGACGCCCGTCGTCTTGACCGCCGCAGGCAGACGTCCGAGAGCCGTGTTCACGCGGTTTTGAATGTCGACGGCGGCGAGGTCCGGATCGCGGTCCAGATCGAAAGTCGCAGTGATGGAACTGGAGCCATCGTTCCCGCTGGTTGACGTCAGGTATTTCATCCCCTGCGCGCCGTTAATCTGCTGTTCGAGCGGGATGGTGACCGCAGACTCCACAGTCTGCGCGCTGGCGCCGGTATATCCGCTGGATACGGAAACCTGCGGGGGAGCCAGGTCGGGGAATTGCGAGACCGGTAGAGTAGGGATCACCGCCGCGCCCGCCAGGATGATGAGCAGAGCGCATACAGTCGCAAAAACTGGACGGCGAATGAAGAAGTCGACGAACATAAAAACTTCTGGCTACTAGCTTCTGGCTTCTAGCTATCCCTGCGGCGCCACCGGCGCTCCATCCACCAGAAATTGGGTTCCGGAAACGATCACTTTGTCGCCCGGTTTGATGCCTTCGAGCACCACGTAGTCATTGCCGACCATCTCGCCGACCCTCAAAGGTTTCTGATGCGCCACCAGCTTTCCATTCTGCTCTTCAGCCACGAACGCGAAATACTGTCCGCCGATTCGCGTAACCGCCAGAACTGGAACCACCGGGCCCTGGCGCATTCCCCAAATCACCCGGGCGCGGATGAACTGCAGATTGCGCAGCTTGTCTTCATTGTTGGCAATACGCGCCTTCACCAGCACCGTCTGCGTAGTATTGTCCACTTGCGGCGAAAGAAAACTAATACGGCTGTCGGCCAACACATTGCCCGTACCGTCGATGATCTGAACCGGCATGTCCGCCTTGAGCTGCGGAGACTTCTCGACTGGCACGTAAATGTAAGCCTCAAGACTGCCCGGCTTGTCCACCGTCGTGAGCATGGTTGTCGTGGTCACACGGTCACCCACGCGGACCGGAATGTCACCTACGATGCCGCTGGTAGGCGCGGTAACGCGGTAGTAGCGGAGCTGCACCTGTTGTTCCTGGACCTGTGCTTCCAGTGCCCTCACTTGTGACTGGGCGTTGTCCAAAGCGGACTTCGACTGATCGAGATCCTGCTTCGACACCACGCCCGCCGCATAGAGCCCGCTGGTCCGTTCGTACTGCGACTGGGCCCATTTAAGGTTCGCTTCCTGCGCCGTACGATTGTGTTCCTGGCTGTTCACCGTAGCTTGCTGTTTCGTAGGGTCAATCTGCATCATGACAGCGCCTGGGGACACGCGATCTCCAGAGTGAACCCGTATTTCAGTGATCTGTCCTTCCACCTGCGGCATCAGGATGGCCGAGTCACGCGACTTCAGCATGGCTACGTATTCAGTGGTATCGCTCAACGCAACTGAGCGGGCAACCGCGATCTTGACCGGAATGCTGGGAACGTCCTGCGGCGACGCACCTTTGACCGACGAACTGCTGCAGGCTGACAAGAACACTCCGGCAGCCAGGGCGCAACCCAGCCTTAGTGCCCGAGTGAGGCCCTCCCCTTCGGCGAAAGCGACAGATGTTCGCTGCATTCCCCGTACCCTAACACGTAACTCTGGATTTTCCACCCAAGCATCGGGGCCCAAGCCCGACCGCTCCCTCGACAGTAAAATACATCCTAATCAAGCCCGGTTAGACTGGAAAAGAAAGAGAAAGTTATCATTTTGTGTTCGCCACCTCTGCTACATTGTTGGTGCCATGAAACCGGCCCGCAGCTTCGCCAGCGACAATAATGCCGGCATCCATCCTGATGTCCTGAAAGCAGTTGCACGCGCTAACTTCGGGCACGCGGTAGGCTATGGCGACGACCCCTACACCCGCGCAGCCATCGCGAAGTTCAAGCGGCACTTCGGGGCGGATGTGGAAGTCTTCATCGTATTTAACGGCACTGCGGCCAATTGCCTGAGCCTGAAGGCTCTGACCGAGTCCTACCACGCGGTAATTTGCACCGACGCGGCCCACATTCATACCGACGAATGCGGCGCTCCGGAGAAGTTCACCGGCTGCAAACTGGTTCTCATCGATGCCCCGGATGGCAAGCTGACAGTCGAGTCGGTGAGCCATGCTTACCACGGCATCGGCGACCAGCACCACGTTCAGCCCAAAGTCATTTCCATCACTCAAGCCACCGAACTGGGGACGGTCTACCAGCCCAAGGAGATTCGTGAACTGGCGCGCTTCGCCCACGAACGGGATATGTTTCTGCACATGGACGGAGCCCGCATCGCCAACGCAGCGGTAAGCCTAGGATTGAACCTGCGCCAAGCCACCCGTGACTTGGGTGTTGATGTTCTATCTTTCGGAGGAACCAAGAACGGTGCGATGGGCGCCGAGGCGGTCGTTTTCTTCGATAAGACACTGGCCAACGATTTCTTGTATATGCGCAAGCAGGGAATGCAGCTTGCTTCCAAAATGCGTTTTATATCCACGCAGTTGGAAGCGCTTTTATCGGACGGCCTGTGGAAGAAGAACGCTCAACACGCCAATCGCATGGCGGGGCTGCTGACGAAAGCGATCACAAAGATTCCAGGGGTAAAGATCGTTTACCCTGTGGAAGCTAATGGAGTATTTGCGCGGATCCCGCGGCGGGCAATCGCCAAACTACAGAAGCGTTACTTCTTCTATGTATGGAGTGAAGAGGAGTCAGTCGTGCGCTGGATGTGTTCATTCGATACCACGGAAGCGGATGTCAGGCAGTTCGCTAGATTTGTGGCGGAGACGGTTAAGGGGTAAAGGGCATTCATGTGCCACCCGTCACTCCGTGGCTATTGATTTTTCGGGTTAGTTTGAACTAAATTGGCGCGAGTCCGAAATAAGGGCTGGAGAGGTTATGAAGAGGTGGTTTGGATTGCTGGGGATTGGCTTCGCCGGGCTGACGTTGCTCAGTTGCAGCAGTGGACAGCAATTGGAGACGATCACAATTACGCCTTCAGCTGAAACCTTCCTTTCGCCTGACCCCACCTTAACCGTTCAACTCCGGGCTCTCGGAACCTACACCCACCCGCCTGCCACCAAGGACCTCACATCCCAGGTAACCTGGGCTTCAAATACCCCGCTGGTAGCCGTGGTCAACAGCACCGGCCTGCTCGGCCCCGCCGGAACCGGCTGCGGCGGCGCGATTGTCTCGGCAACGTTTAAGACGAACGATCCGACCGGGAACACCATCGTGGGCACTATGACCGCTACCGTTGATAATGCGAATGACCCCATTTGTCCGCAGCCGCAACCGTAGGCCTCCCGTAGAGCTTTCTATTAATCCTCCAATAACTTCCCCAGCGTCGGCTTGTGCTTTTCGTCCTTCTTCTTCCGGCCTACTACGATCTGTGACGCCTTCGGCGCGCCAATCCGCTCTCTTGCCATCGCCTTCACTGCTTCGACTGCGCTAAACTTCTTTTGTTTCTTCTTTCGGGGCATGAGTGACATCTTGCCATACCTGACTTGCGGCCGACGTGCAATAATCTAAAGAAGGCGTTGAGGTTTGTAGGCCAACGACCAAGGACTCACGACCAACGACTGTTTATGGATGAACGCGACTTTTTCGACGAACGCCAGGAAAAGAAGATGGCGAATCTCAATTGTCCCCACTGCCAGCAGTCTGGGGAATATGAAATTACCTGGTTTGTGCGTACCAAGAAAAGGCAGCTTCCTGGCCGCGGGGACGACCGTGATCGCGCCAAGTTTGCCAAGGCCAGATCCTACATGCTGCGAAAAGACGACATGATGGCTTGCAAGAACCTGCGCTGCCGCAAGCGCTTTGAGATTTCCGGTGTGCAGTCGGTTGTGTTCACCGAGTAGCCCGGCAGTTTCCTCTGTTCCGTTCCGCTCATTTATACTGACTGGTTTGCCAACGACCCTGTCCCTTGTAGAGACGTGCTTGCAACGTCTCAGGAGTGTTCCTTGAAGATTCTGGTCTGCATGAAGCAGGTGCCGCAGAAAGACGCGCCGCTCAAGTTGAATGAGTCGGGCACCTGGATACGCGAAGATGTTTCTTACGAAGTCAACGAACCCGACGCCTTTGCGCTCGAAGAAGCGCTACGCCAGAAAGAAAAGCACGGCGGAGAAGTGGTCGTGATCACTTCCGGCCCCGCTCGCTCCCAACAGGTTCTGCGGGAGGCGTTGGCCAAAGGCGCCGACCGAGCGATTCACCTGGAAGACAATGCCTTCGTTGGACTCGACGCGGTCAACACGGCCCGCGCTTTCGCGGCGGCGATCAAGGACGAACAGTTCGACCTGATCTTTACCGGCCTTCAATCCGACGACTATGGCTACGCTCAAACTGGGGTGGTGCTGGCCGCACTGCTGGGCTGGCCGCACGCCACCATCATCATGCACATCGAAAAGAACGATGCTGGGATTCGCGTGAAGCGTGAACTCGAGGCCGGTTTCTTTCAATTCGTAGATATGCCGCTGCCCGCCGTGCTGACCATTCAATCCGGCATCAACAAATTGCGCTATGCAACCTTGATCGGCATCAAACAAGCGAAAAACAAGCCGTTGCGCAAAGTCGCGCTGGCAGATGTCCAATCGGCCCTGACAGCCAATCTACAAAAAATCGAACGGCTCTACGTTCCCCAGAAAACAAAACAAACCCAATTTCTGGAAGGCCCAGCCGCCGAAATTGCCAAGAAACTGGTGGACAAACTGCGCAACGAAGTGCGGGTGCTGTAGGCACAACTGAGAACTGAAATATGGCAGACACAATTCTGGTGGTTGTCGAACAACGTGAAGGCAAATTAAATCGTGTTTCCTGGGAGACGCTCGCCGCCGGCCAGGCTCTCGCCGCCGATACCGGCTGGACGCTCGAAGCTGCCGTCGTAGGCAGTGGTGTAACGGCCTTCGCCGGCGAAATCGCTGCCAAGAAGGTTGCCAAGGTCTATGCGGTCGAGTCGCCCAAACTCGAGCCCTACACTCCCGACGCTTTTTCCGCTGCCCTGAAGCAGATCATCGAGTCCAAACAGCCGAAGCTGGTGCTCATGCCGCATACCTATCAGGTGCGCGACTTCGTCCCCAAACTGGCGACTGCCATGGGGCGCACCGCCATCAGCGATTGCATCGGTTATAAGAAAGACGGTGCCAAGCTGCTGTTTACCCGCCAGATGTTTCAGGGCAAGCTGGCGGCTGACGTAAGTTTCGCCTGCGATGCGCCCTGGTTTGTGACCTTCCAGAACGGAGCTTTCCGCGGAGACAAAGTTGAAGCTGGGGCGAGTGCAGCTCCGATTGAGACTGTGAATGTGAATATCGCTGACGGTCTGGTCCGCAACAAGCCGCAGGAAGTCTTCAAAGAAGCCAAGCAAGCGGTGGACCTGACGCAAGCCGAGATCATTGTTTCCGTCGGCCGCGGAATCAAAGAACAGAAAAACATTGAACTGGCCAAGCAATTGGCCGAGGCTCTGAGCGGCGAACTCGCAGCCTCGCGTCCCATCTGCGACTCCGGATGGTTGCCCATGGACCGGCAGATTGGATCGTCCGGCCAGACGGTTGCTCCCAAACTGTATCTCGCGCTTGGCATCAGCGGCGCCATTCAACACATTGTCGGCATGAAGGGTTCGCGCACTATTATCGCGATTAACAAAGACTCGGAAGCGCCGATTTTCGAGATCGCCGACTATGCCGTTGTGGGAAATCTGTTCGACATCGTTCCGCCGCTGATTGAGGAAGTGAAGAAGGCGAAGGCAGGAAGCTAGTTTTCGCCGCTGATTAACGCAGATCAACGCTGATTGTTTTTGAGTTATCTGGTCATCTGCGGAATCTGCGGCCAATGAATTGCTCTCTAAATGCTGATCTTTCGAAAACCTCTTGAAGGCATCGAGCGTCCCCAGATGCCGGCCGACGTGGTTATCGTCGGCGGCGGCCCGGCGGGCATGGCCTGTGCACTGCGCCTCTCTCAGCTGATCGACGAGCACAACTCGAAGCATCCTGACTCCCAACTCAGCAAAGAAAACATCCACGTGCTCGAGAAAGCACGCGAGGTCGGCCAGCATTGTCTTTCCGGTGCGCTACTCGATCCGCGGTCGATGCGCGAGCTGCTTCCGGGCTTCGAGAAAGAAGCGCCGCTCGACGCTGAAGTGACCAAGGAAGCCGTCTACTTTCTCACCGAAAAGAACAAGCTTAAGTTTCCCATTACCCCGCCGCCGCTGCGTGATCATGGCAACTACGTGATCTCGCTCAACCGCTTTGTGAAGTGGCTGGGCAGCAAAGTCGAAGCCACCGGGATTACGGTATTTACCGGCTTCGCGGGGTCGGAACTGCTCTTCGACGGTGATCGCGTAACCGGCGTCCGCACCGACGACAAAGGTGTGGACAAAGAGAATTATCAGAAATCCAACTTCGAACCTGGCTACGACTTGCAAGCCAAAATCGTGATTCTTGCCGAAGGCACGCGCGGGTCGCTGACCAAACAACTCATTGCGAAGTTCGACCTGGCCAAAGGCTGCAATCCGCAAACTTACGGCCAAGGGATAAAAGAATTGTGGGAGGTCCCCTCCGGCCGTATCGTGCCCGGCGAAGTTATCTACACTATGGGCTGGCCGCTGACCACCAAAGAATACGGGGGCGCTTGGATTTACGGTGGCAAGGACAACGTCGTCTCGCTCGGCTTTGTCGTCGGTCTCGACTATCCCGATCCGAGGCTCGACCCCCAGCGCGTGTTGCAAGATTTCAAGCAGCATCCGTTTGTGACGAAGTTGCTCGAAGGCGGAAAGATGATCCGCTATGGCGCGAAGTCGCTGCCCTATGGCGGTTGGTGGGCGATCCCACCGGTGGCCGGAAATGGTTGGATGATTCTGGGCGATTCGGCGGGATTCCTGAATTCGCAGCGTCTGAAGGGAATACATCTCGCCATTAAGAGTGGCATGCTGGCGGCGGAAACTGCTTTCGAAGCATTGACGAAAGACGACTCGTCAGCGAAGACACTGAGTGGCTTTCAGAGAAAAGTCGACTCCAGTTGGATCAAAGACGAGCTCTGGAAAGTGCGCAACTTCCATCAAGGATTCGAGCACGGTTTCTGGGCGGGCATGTTCAACGCCGGGATTCAGCAGTTGACTGGCGGACGCGGGCTGCGGGCCCGCTACGCCAACCGCACTGGGCCGGAACACATGAAGAAGTTGGCCGATTTACCCGCTGATGGAGGCGCAGAAGCGCATTTGCTCGGACCGGCCAAGGGCGACGGCAAGCTGACGTTCGACAAGCTCACCGACCTTTATCACTCTGGGACCAAGCACGAAGAAGACCAGCCAGCCCACCTGGTGATTCACGACACCAACATCTGCAACGCCCGTTGCGTGAAAGAATTCGGCAACCCCTGCCAGAATTTCTGCCCGGCAAATGTCTATGAAATGGTCGAGGACGCCGAGCAGCCAAGTGGCAAGCGCATCAGCCTGAATCCGTCGAACTGCGTACATTGCAAGACCTGCGACATCGCTGACCCCTACCAGATCATCACCTGGGTTCCGCCTGAGGGCGGTGGCGGGCCGAATTACGACGGGATGTGACCGCCGCAACCAAACTCCGCCGCGGATCTATGCGGATTCACACGGATACTTACTCCGCCCAGTTCTGCACCTTTAACCCACGTACGCGCCGGAACTCTTTTTCATTATTGGTGACCAGGGTCAATTCCGCTGCCAGAGCGTGAGAGGCGATCCAAAGGTCGTTATTGCCAATCATCTGACCGCGCGCGGCCAGGTCGGCGCGCATCGTGCCGTAAGCTTGGCCGGCATTTTCAGGAAGCGCTAGCGCAGGCAGCCAGTTGAGTAGTTCTGCCAGACGTTCAAGCGCCGCGATTCGCTGTTGGCTTTTGGTCGCGCCGAAAACAAGTTCTCCATAAGTGATAACCGAGATCGCGGCTTCACCCGCCCGAAGATTTCGAAACCGGCGCAAGACCTCTTCCGGCCGTTTCTGCCGGATGTAGATGCAAATGTTCGTGTCCAGCAGGAACCGGGTCTCCACCTACAGCCCCTTCCGCCGTTGCGGACGGTCCTTGCCGCGGCCTGGGATTTCGAAATCTTCGGGTAGTCCCGCCAGCAGGTCGAATGCTCGGACCATGTTTCCCTTCACCTCTCGCAGGACGATCTCATCCCCCCGGCGAAAGATCTCGACGTCCTTGCTCTTCAGCCGGAACTGCTTCGGCAACCGCACCGCCTGGCTGTTTCCCGACCGAAATACCCGAGCAGTGCCCATACGCGCCTCCTTTGAATGTATATACGCACAGTATATACGAAACAATAGGTGCCTACAACCTCCGGTTTGCGGGCTTATAATATGCATGAGTTTCCGACTGCTCGCAGCCTTCGGGAATACCCTGGCTGCGGCGGCGAGGGATGTAGTCTGCGGGAGGGATGCCCGCTACATCTCGAGGGTGCGGGTGGAAATACCCACACCTCCCGGTCCTTGTTTTAAGGGCCATTGGAAAGGAAATGCCTGCCGGGATTTTCCCGCCCGCATCTCTTTCCCATGAAGTGCAGAGTCGTTTCAACTGGAAGCCAGAAGCTAGGAGCCAGAAGCTGTTCCTCTCCGACAAATTCGGCCGCGCTATCACCGACCTGCGGATCTCCATCACCGACCGCTGTAACTACAAGTGCGTCTATTGCCGCACGGGCAATGAGGGCGCACTCTACGGTGATTTGCCATTCGCGGACTATCTGCGCATGGCCACCGTACTCGCCGGGATTGGGATCAGGAAAATCCGCCTTACTGGCGGCGAACCACTGTTGCGAAGAGGGGTGGTTGACTTTGTCCGCGAGCTTGCCCAACTGCGCGATCCTGATGGTGACCCGCTTGATCTCGCTCTCACCACCAACGGACATTTGCTTGCGGACATGGCGCAGCCGTTGAAAGATGCCGGCTTGCAGCGCGTCACCGTCAGCATGGACGCGGTCGATCCCGACCGCTTCGCTCGCATCACCCGCGTACCGAATGGATACGACAACGTGCTGGCGGGAATTCGTGCCGCCCGGCGTACCGGTTTGTGGCCAGTCAAAGTGAATTGCGTGCTGATGCGCGGCTTCAATGAAGATCAGATTATTCCCTTCGGCATGTTTGCACGCGAGGAAGGCGTGGTCGTCCGCTTTATTGAATTCATGCCGCTGGAGGAAGATCGCACCTGGTCGCCCAAAACGGTGGTCACGCTGGATGAAATCGTGCAGCGCATGGCGGAGTACCGTCCCCTAGTCGAGATTCCACACGCCCGCAGCGAAACCGCACGGCGTTATCGCTTCGATGACGGCATCGGCGAGATCGGAATCATCGCTCCGGTTTCGCATCCTTTTTGCGGACATTGCAGCCGCATTCGTATCACTTCCGACGGCAAGATTCGCACTTGTCTGTTTTCCGTCTGGGACCACGATTTGCACGCACAGATGCAGCGCGGAGCATCGGACGAAGAGTTAGCCGATTTCATTCAAGGTGTCGTCCAGAAAAAAGAAGAGCGCCACCATATTGGAGAGCCAGATTTCGTGCCGGCGTCGCGGACCATGGTGCATATCGGTGGGTAGCGACCGGCGGCGTTTTCAGCGCTGGAGATCGCAAGGCTTGCATGCTCACTTCCCTCGTTTTTTCGGCTTCCGGTATCCAGGTCCGCGGACTCCCTTCAAATATGGCCAACGTTCATATACCTCGCGGATGATTTCTGCGCTTCCGTAGTCGGGGCCAATGTGTGGCCGTATCGGCACGAACACACCTAATCTTCGCTTGGGCAGTATCCAACTCTTGATCTTCTTCTCGCTTACGCCAACGTCTCTATCGAAGATGATTTCGCCGCCATGCTCCAGTTCGTCGTGAATGACATTAAGGTCTCGCAATCCTCGAAACCTTATTTGCACTCTTTTCCCTTCCACATTCTTGTACTGGGTGTTTCCCTGTTTACCGAGCGCCATTGCCTTCTCGTATGCTTCATCGGGGGAATCCGCCCGAACTAGGACTAGATTGGTATGCACGACATTGCGCCGGTCTCCTTCAACTCGGATCTCCTCGACAATGTTGGCCAGATACCACTTTGCGTCTTTGGGAATGAAGCCCATCTGAGCTAAAACTAACATATGCTGGTGAAACGAACCGTGTGCGTCCTGCTGGCCGTTGCTGCCTTTGCAACCGCTTTTGTTCGGGATGCTCGACCCCAATCCTCTCCGGTCGCCGGGCCGACCTACCTCGGCTTCGATCGCAACAACTATCCTGGCGACCAAAATCTGCAAGCTCTGCACAAGACCTTTTCGTTCGTTGGATACTGGCTCAGCCAGCCTCCCAGCGCACGTTCTAATACATGGATCGGGAAGCGTGCAAAAATGCAAGCAGCTGGATTTGGTTTTCTGGTGCTGTTCAATGGCAGGCTTTACGCTGATCTGAAAACCGTTTCCCGAGCGACGGCGCTCGGGAAATCCGATGCGAAAGCCGCGGTTGCTGCTGCTCACCGCGAGGGATTTCCCGGCGACACCATCATCTTTCTCGACCAGGAGCAGGGCGGACGCATGCTGCCTGAGCAGAAAGCCTACATCTATGCCTGGGTCGATGGCGTGAACGCTGCCGGCTTTCGCGCCGGAATCTACTGTTCCGGCATTGCCGCCGAAGAAGATCACGGTACGACCATCGTCACCGCAAGCGACATTCGCCAGAACGCGCACGGGCGCAAGATCGTTTACTTCGTCACTGACGACGCCTGTCCACCCGCACCGGGGTGTGCGTTTCCGCGAAAGCCGCCAAACCCGGTGGAGAGCGGAGTCAGTTTCGCCGATGTCTGGCAGTTCGCCCAATCGCCCCGAAGAGAAGATGTTTCGGCGGGATGTCCGGCCACCCACAACGCTGACGGAAATTGCTATCCCCCGGGAGTGGATGTCAGACAGAGGCTGCATGTAGACGTGGAGACGGCTACGTCGGCTGATCCCTCGCAAGGCAGAAGTCATTAAACCTCGACCACAGAGGACACAGGGATCTCAGACTTCGTAATTTGCCTTTTGCACCCTGGGAAGTGCACAATAGTGCCAGGTTACCCAGCCACTTGCGGGCGCGTCGATTCGCACAAAAAGGCGAACCTTCTACCGCCGCTGGGCATCCTAATTAGTGAAGATTCAGTAACGGCTATCAACATCCCCGCCGGTTGGGCGCGGCGTTTTTACATAACCCGCGTAGTGAACCGGCTGTAGCCGCTGAGTTGCTTTCAACATCCCCGTTCCAGATCGAGCGGAGTGCGCGCCGAGCGCGCTGCCTCGTATTTGGAGCTGAAGGCGAGACATGACAATGGCTACCGCAACCGCAGTTTGCAGTTTGGAAAATTATCTCGTTCTGCCCGATAACACCATGGACGAGCGCATCGCCGCTGCTCGCGAAGCTCTGGGCCGCGAGTGCGTTGTCCTTGGGCACCACTATCAACGTGATGAAGTGATTCGCTTCGCCGACTATCGTGGCGACTCCTACAAACTTGCCAAACAGGCGGCGCGCGCTGGGGGCAAATACATCGTCTTTTGCGGCGTGCACTTTATGGCCGAAAGCGCCGACGTTCTTAGCTGCCCTGGCCAGGTCACAGTTCTTCCCGATCTCAACGCCGGCTGCTCCATGGCCGACATGGCCGAGATCACCCAAGTTGAAAATTGTTGGGAGCATCTGGTGAAAGCGGGCTTGACCGATGATTCTGGCACCGGGGTTACGCCCATCACCTACATGAATTCCACGGCTGCCATCAAGGCATTCTGCGGCGAGCGAGGCGGCGTGGTCTGTACTTCGTCGAACGCAGCGGGTGCATTCCAGTGGGGCTTTGCGAAAACGCCCAAACTTCTTTTCCTTCCTGATCAGCATCTCGGCCGCAACACCGGTTACAACCTCGGAATCCCGCTCAACGAAATGGCTGTGTGGGATCCCTACATGCTCAATGGTGGTCTGACTCCCGAACGTTTGCGCCAAGCCAAAGTGATCCTGTGGAAGGGGCATTGTTCTGTCCATCAGCGCTTCCTGCCGGAGCATGTGGAAAACGTTCGCGCCAAGTACCCCGGGATTCGGGTGATCGTGCATCCTGAGTGCCGCTGGGAAGTTTGCCAGAAGGCGGACGGCATCGGTTCGACCGAAGGCCTGCTTAAGATCATCGCAGATGCCCCGTCGGACACCATGTTTGCCGTCGGCACCGAGATTCACCTGGTCAATCGCATGGGCAAAGAATTCGCGGCGGAAGGGAAGAAGGTCATTACGCTCGACGACTCCGGCTGCCTGTGTACCACTATGTTTCGCATCTCTCCGCAACACTTGTGCTGGGCATTAGAGAACCTCGCGGAAGGCAACATCGTTAACCAGATCAAAGTAAAAGACGATGTCAAGCGCTGGGCGAAGGTGGCGCTGGATCGGATGCTGGACATCCAATAGGAAACGTTGAGTCTTTCGATTTAGGCCGCTGTGTGGGCATGGGCCAACACATACTGGGAGATATCGCAAACGCTTCTTGCAATTGGAAATTCAGTATCTTCTTCGGAGATGCCCCAGCCGTAAGTAACTCCCAGAAATCCGGTACTGGCTTCCTGCGCTGCGGCGAAGTCAGCGGGTTGGTCCCCTACGTAGATTGTTTCTCGGGAGTCGACCCGGCAATGACTCATTGCCCGCATAATTGCTTCAGATTTGGAGACACCATCAATATCGTCTTTTGTATAAACACAATCGGGCTGAAAGAAATGGAAACTTGGGCCGAGCGCAGCGACGACATTACGTCTGACGTTCGATGTAACGATTCCCAAATGCATTCCAACATCGTAGAGTGCGCGTAGGCTTTCGTGCACGCCGGGGAACGGAGTCGGTGCGTAGTCGCTCATAAAGACGCGTTGGTATTGCTCGTTTGCTTTTTCCGCGAGGTCGTTGGGGAACCCGACGGCTATGAAAAAATACTTCATGGGGCTGATCTTCACTCCCGACCGTACCATCTTCTTGAATTGGTTTGGAGTCGGAATTTTAAGATTGAGACCATATTCCCGGCTTTTGTCCTCGCAGATTTTGAGATGCGGGGTCAGTGAGTCTAAAAGAACGCCATCCACATCGAACAAAACAGCCCTGAGGTCATTCATTTATTGGCCTCGATTCGCAATTGGTAGTGGTGCTGGCATATCGTAATACTGCTAGGTAGCCAGGGGATAAATATTAGGAGCGAGAAAATTACGAAGATCGCAACTTGGAAGCGTGGCAGCCACTTACCGTGTTCGAACTTAGAAAAACCAATGTTTTCGTCTTTGTCTTCCGCCTGCTGGCGTAAGAAAATGCCCGATTGATGTTCAGCCTTGGGCGTCCTGTTCATTGGGCCAAATAACCATGAACGGCGGTGTGGCCATGGAATCATCCGTTTGTATTCTGCAAAAAGAACGTCACCCTCCAGCGACAGAAGCACATCTTCCGCAATGTAAACTAGTTCTTCATTTCGCCGCTCGAGACAAAGAAAGACGAACGTGAGAATTGCTGCTGTGAACGCGAGGAGCGCGCAAACTGCCCGGTTCCCGTCTTTTAGTAACGTCGCGTAAGCGCTGAGCACGAATCCTACGAAAATCAAGAAAAAATTGAACATCGACATTCGTTGCTTGGCATGAAAATCGAAGAATTTCCAGGCGTAGTCAAGACGCTGCTCGAATAGCCATTTTCTCGCGGTAGTTTCGTTTCTCGGTTCCCGCAGGTCCTGATATTTGAGATCCGGGTCGATGGGCGTATCGTTCATCGTGTCCCTCCCGACTCACCTTACACGCTACTATTCTAATGAGTTCATCGCGAGTTAAACAAAGGAATTGTATCTGGGATTCGGAGGAGCCACCTCCATCCAAGGTCAAAAAGAGAGAATTGCCTTCTCTAATGCGTTAATATAGTTCTACACTCCATGGCCGACCGCACTTTCACCCTCGAAGAAGCGCAGATGTTGCTGTCCACGCTGGAGTCACTGTTGCGGGCCTCGATTGACGGCAAGAAGTTGATTGAGTCCGTGGACACGGAGCTTCAGGAGCTCGCGCATCGTGTGTTTTTACAAGGTGGATTGCAGGTGAACGTGGTCCACATGGCACGCCGCAAGGCGGAGCGCGAGAAGGCGATCCAGCGGGTCAAAGACGCTTTGGCCGAGATTGATGCTACCGGCGTCCAGGTCAAGGATCTCGATATTGGGTTGCTCGATTTCCCCTGCGAAGTGGATGGCCGCATAGTGCTGTTGTGCTGGAAGCTGGGAGAAAGTGGCATCACTCACTGGCACAGTGTGAGTGAAGGCTTTGCCGGGCGCAAACCAATCGACGAACGCATCGCCAAGGCGAAAAGGGCTAACTAGCTTCCTGAAACCCCGGATTTTTCCAAACTTGTTTGCAAGTTCTGCCGTGCCAGCACGTTCTATGCAAGAGCGCATCGTTCCCGATTTGATAACCGAAGTACTTGTAACGGCTCTACCCCCGAATTTCTCTGCTACAATTTTCTCAGGGGCACGGGCGAGCAAGAACGAGACTTGGATGAGGTTTGGTTAACATGTTGAGTGGCAAGAAGAAACTCGAGATTATAGCTGCGTTTGCGACCCTGCTTTTATTTGCGGTTGGAGTAGCCTGCAACGGTTTTTTTGTCGACCCAGTACTAACTTCAGTGACGGTCGGCCCGACTGCGACGATCAATCAAGGCGGCACGGTGCAGGAAAGCGCAGTTGGCAGCTACAACGACGGTTCGACCAAAAGCCTGACGGACGTGCAGTGGAGCAGCGATACCGAAAGCGTGGCCACTGTCAGCACTGCTGGTCTGGTAACGGGTGTGTCTCCTGGAGCAGCTACGATTACGGGTGCCTCCGGCACGGTTAGCGGGACGGCTACGATTACCGTTGCGTTGCAGAATGTTACCGGCATCACGGTTAGTCCCTCCACCAAGAGCATCCAGGCGAACGGAGGTACCGGCCAATTTACAGCGATGGCCACAGTTTCGGGCGGCCCCGCAGTGGATGTTACCGCGACCGCTACTTGGAGCGCCAGCGATACGACCAACACCACGCTAACGCAGGGGATTGATCCCGAGACTGTTACCATCGGTGCAGCATCGGTCGGTGAACAAATTACGTTAACGGCGAGCTATCTCAGCGGAAGCGGGGTTACGTATACCGCTAACGCCACGATCACGGTCACGCAATAGCCGCAACTATGGCTGACATTCGCTGCATCGGCATCTGCACCGGGGGCGGTGACGCTCCCGGCCTCAATGCGGTGATTCGCGCCGCGGTAAAAGCCGCCATCCTGAAATACAAATGGAAGGTCATAGGCATTCCTGACGGCTTCGATGGCCTGATCTGGCCGGAAAAGTCGCGCGAACTCACACTGAAAGAGGTCAGCGGTATCCTGCCGCGCGGCGGCACCATTCTGGGTACCACCAACCGGGGCAATCCTTTCCATTACAAAATTGTGGAGAACGGTGTCGAGGTAATTCGGGATATCTCCGACTCTGTGATTGCCAACTCCCGCAAGCTGGGAATTGACGCCGTGATCAGCATCGGTGGCGATGGCTCCCAGAAGATTGCTCAGGAACTTTTCGAAAAGGGCATGAAGATCGTCGGCGTACCCAAGACCATCGACAACGATCTATGCGCCACCGAGGTCACATTCGGTTTTGACACCGCATTGCACACTGCTACCGACGCGGTCGACAAGATTCACACCACTGCCGAATCGCACCACCGCATTATGGTGGTGGAAGTCATGGGTCGCGACGCCGGTTGGATCGCCATTGAAGCCGGCATCGCCGGTGGTGCGCACGTCATTCTGATTCCTGAGATTCCGTTTTCCGTGCAAAAGATCTGCCAGCATGTCGCTCTGCGGGAGAGCTTTGGCAAGCGTTTCACCATCATTGTGGTGGCGGAGGGAATCAAGCTGCCGCTGGAATGGAAAGAGAAGCGCCGCACCGGCTCGGTCGGTCCCCGCATCGGCGACGCCGTGGCTGCGGGTACCGGTAAGGAAGTGCGAGTTAGTGTGCTGGGGCACATCCAGCGTGGCGGTTCACCAACCCCGTTTGATCGCATTCTGGCGACTCGCTTCGGCGTAGCCGCGGTCGATCTGATTGCCAAAGGCGACTTCGGAAAAATGGTCTGCTTACGCAACGAACGCATCGGGTGCGTGGACATCGGTGATGCCGTCGGCCAGTTGAAGACCGTCGATCCGCAGGGTGAGTTGGTCAGCGCCGCTCGCGCCATTGGAATTTGTTTTGCAGACTGACAAAGAAGACTCACCAATCAGCTAAACATTCCTCGTCCTCTACCTGCGCTATATTGAGTTTGTGACCTTCTTGAAAATCAGGTCGACTTCCAGCCTGTTGCCCCTGGCACTAGCTGTGCTGTCGCTCACAGCTTGCAACCGCCATGGCAAAGCCCAGGAAATGGCTTATGTTTCCGCACCACAAGTCGTGCTGCGCGACCGTGTGGCGGCCGTCTTCACGAAGAATGGAACTGTAAAGAACGGCGAACGCGTCCAGATATTGGAGCGAGAGAAACGCTTTGCCCGCGTGCGCACCCAGGGCGGTGTTGAAGGTTGGATGGAACAACGTTACCTGGTGAGTCAGCAGGTGTTCGACGGATTCCAAAAACTGCTGCAGCAGGAGCATAACGATCCCGTCCAGGCCATCGGAACCACGCGCAACGACACCAATATTCATCTGGAGCCGGGCCGCGAGGCCGAGCACCTTTTCTTGCTGAGCCAGGGTGCGAAGGTGTCAGTTCTGAGGCGTGCCACCGCCGAGAAGGTCCTCCCCGGAGCTGCCCCCACACCGAAAGCAGACGGTAAGTCACCGAACGCTCCTACTCCGATTGTGGAGGACTGGTGGCTCATCCGCGACCCGGAGCAACACGTCGGCTGGGTGCTGGCACGGCTGGTGGATATCGACACTCCGCTCGAAATCGCCCAGTACGCCGAAGGCCAGCGCATCGTTGCCTTCTTTGTGCTCAACGAGGTGGCAGATGGAGATAAGAAGATTCCGCAATATCTAGTGCTGCTGACCGAGCCTCGCGATGGCTTGGAGTTCGACTTCAATCAGGCACGGGTCTACACCTGGAACGTGAAACGGCATCGTTACGAAACTGCCTATCGCGAACATAACCTGAATGGCGTCTTGCCCACGGCCGTTACCCAGGAAAACTTTGAGAAAGACGGTACTCTACCGGTGTTTGTGCTGCGCGTGAAGGACGAAGGCGGAAACACCTCCGAACGCAAATACAAGCTGAACACACCGATTGTGAAGCGAGTGCTGGCTCCGGGCGAGACGGCATCAAAACCGGTGGCAGGGAAGAGGCGCTAGTCGTACGCTTAACTAGGGCTCCCGCCCGGCCACTTCGATCCGCGGCAAAGAAGGGAGCGGCCGATTGTTGTCGAATGCCTCCAGCCACGCAGCCAGCGATTTCAGCAATCGGGGTAGATGAATGCCGTGGAAGATATGCGGGTGTCCGGCAAGATTCTTCATGGCTCGCACTAACACGGATCGCATACCAACGCGGTTACCCGTCGAGTAATGATGAAGGGCGACTGCCACCTGGACGAGTCCTTGCCAGATTTTCTTTTCTTCGGGCGCCGCAGCCCGCCACACATCTTCCAGAACCTCATGAGCGTCAAAAAACTTGCCTTGATTGAACAGCTTGATCCCGCGAAGGTATTCATGCTCGATTGAAGTCAAAGAGAACCTCTCACAGAAAACAAAACCTCGCGCCGCGGCGCGAGGTCCACAGAATTGGTTTACCACCCTACCGCCCAAAAATTCCGTAGTGGGAACTCGATGCCATAAAGAACAGCAGAGGAACTGAGAGAAAGAAGTTTGTCCGCGACGCCAGGAAGGCCTGACGCGCCAGTGCCGCAGCATTGGCGGGCGGAGAACCGGCCAGCGTCCCCCGAATAATCTTCTTCTGGTTCGGCCAGATGATTCCCCACACGTTAAACAGCATGATGATGCCCATGCCGCCACCGACACCAATCGCAAGCACATGGTTATCGTCTTGGCCTACCGGCGTGTAGTTTAAGAACAAGTAACCTGCCGCAATGACAACCACTGTGGTGATGAGCCCCAAAACATACCCGCTCGGTGCCTTGGAGATCACAAAAAAGAGGATCCCCCAACTCACGATCCAAATCAGCAGGAAGAATCCGATGGTGCTCAAGGGACTGACCCCCATGCGCTGGGCATCGCCAGCTACAAAGACCTGAGCCCAATACCAGAAGCCCACGAAAACCGTAATCAGAGCGCTCCAGCGGAATAACTGGAGCGTTGGCATGGTCATATATTGAAAGACCTTCGGCTTCATGGTTGCGTCCACTTGCTTCATGAAGGGAACATTTACCAGGTTGAAAAAGTAGAGCAATCCAATCCAAGTGATGCCGGCCAGGAAGTGAAACCAGCGTAATAGGAAAGCCAGAGCCTCGGTGCCGGTGTGCGTGGGCATCACCAACGACGTAGTGACCGCAATCAGTTCATGCATCTTGTTCCTCCGCCAAAATCGATAAAATGCGCTCCCACCCCAAGGTCGGAAGACGCGCAAACCGTGAACCCGCAAGCCGGGCCTGTCAGGTGGCTGGCAGCCTTACGCCACAGATGCCTGCGTTTTGTTCTAGTTGCAGTGCGGCGCTGGAATGTTTGCACTTTGCGGCGCTTATGTCAACCGGTGGAAGTGAGCAGTAATGTATTACCCAGTCGTGCGACGCCAGATTAGCTTGAAAAGTGGCCAGCAAGGCCGTATTGTACGGAGATTGCTTCGAGAGACGCAGACCGGGAGACCGGTAGTTGCATATCTCGAATTCCCCCCTGTTCCTCATGATCAAATTGGCATGAGGGATTGATGTACCGTGGCGCTTCAGAATGCTCTTGTGGTCAGGGAGCCGAGGAGATTGGCATGGACAGCAAGCCGGCACAGAACATTCAGGATTCGTTTCTTAACACCGCACGTAAAGAACGGCTGAATATAACCATCTATCTATTAAGCGGCGTCAAGTTGACGGGACGCATTCGTTCTTTCGATAAGTATTCCGTCGTGCTTGAAACCAACAATCAGGAACAGCTGATCTTTAAGCACGCCATTTCCACCATCGCGATGGGCAGAACCATCCATGGCCACACCGACAAGCCGACAGTAATGCCGTCGTCCTCGTCGGCTCCGGCTGGGGACTCAGGTTCGGCGGCCGCCGCCGCGTCGGGCACGGAAGGATAAGGGCAGTCTTTTTTTGCGCAGTCCAGAAGGCAAGACTTTTCGCGAGACTTCTCGGGGCGATCCCTCGAAGATGAAGACCGTGCAGCGGTCCTCGACCGAGCGCGCCTTTCTGGTCGGGATCGAATATCGTGTTCGCACGCCTCAGGCCAAAGCTCGCGGGAAACCCTTGACCAGTGAAGCCCAGGCAGCCCGCGATAACGCCAGCAGTACAGGGGCAAGATCGAAAGCGCCAAGCATTCCGCAATTCAGTGCTGAAGAATCACTGGCGGAATTGCGGACTCTCGCGCAAAGCGCCGGCGCGGAGGTGACCGGCGAATTCCTGCAGCACCGCGACCGCCCAGATCCGGCCACACTGATCGGCAAAGGGAAGTTAGAGGAGATTGCAGGCGCCGCAGCCTCGGTCTCGGCTGATCTGCTCCTGTTCGATCACGACCTCACGGCCTCCCAGCAGCGCAACATCGAAAAGGTCGTGGACATTCGGGTGATCGATCGCACCCAGCTCATTCTCGACATTTTTGCCCGCCACGCCAAAACTCGTGAAGGCCAGCTGCAGGTGGAGTTAGCCCAACTGGAATACATGCTGCCGCGTCTCGGGGGGAAGGGCATTGAGATGTCGCAACTCGGCGGCGGCATCGGTACACGCGGCCCCGGTGAAACTCAACTCGAAACCGACCGCCGGAAAATCTATCGCCGCATTCGCCACGTCAAGGAACAAATTGAAAACGTACGCCGCGTTCGGGCACAACAGCGCCAGCGTCGCGAATCGGTTCCAGTGGCGACGGTTGCGCTGGTCGGCTACACCAACGCTGGGAAGTCGACGTTATTTAATGCGCTGACTCAGGCTACCGTGTTGGCATCGCCCAAGATGTTCGCGACGCTGGATCCGACCATCCGCGGGGTGACGCTGCCATCCAAGCGAAAGGCGCTCCTCTCCGATACCGTCGGATTCATTCGCAACTTGCCGCACACGCTGGTCACGGCATTTCGGGCCACGCTGGAAGAAGTGCAGCGTGCAGCTTTGATTCTGCAAGTTTCCGACGCCAGCAGCCCCATGTCCGCAGAACAAGACGCCCAGGTTGACCGTGTGCTCAAGGAGTTGGAAGCCGACACCAAGCCGCGGCTGCGGGTAATGAACAAAATCGACCTGCTTCCTCCCCGCCAGCGTGACAGCTTGCGCGACGACGTGACTTCAGTCCACGTTTCGGCGGCGAAAGGTATAGGCATGAGCACGCTATTGGATCGGATCGATGAAGCACTCTCCGAAGATTCCATCAGCCGGATTCGCCTGCGCGTCCCCCAGAAAGAAGGGAAGACGCTAGCCATGCTGGAAGCGCGTGCGCGGATTTACTCCCGCTCGTACAAAGATGGTTTAGTGGAGTTGGAATTGGAGGCGCCTGAGTCGGTGGTGAGAAAGGTGAGGGAGTGGATTAGGGACACCTAGAAATTTCAATAAGGCCGCTCTCGCCGCATTCGGATGATGGTCTCGGAGAGCGGTTCGCCCTTGATCTTGATCGGGTGAAATTCCAAATCCCGCTTCTCAGTCGTCGGTGAGGCCTCGTCCTCGCCACCGCATGGGGTGGGTTTGCTGTTTTGCGTTCTCGCGGTTTCGTTACCAACATCTGACATCTAGGTAGACTCTCCTTGGCCAACGACTATCGACCAAACGCTTAAATGGGCCAGCGACCAAGAAGCGGTGACATTCCTTGGCTGCCGGCCCACTCGATCCTGAATTGGATCGGAGGTGATACTTTTTATGCTAGTCCCGTCGCCTCAGAAGTCAAGCATTCTTTCCATGGAAAATTGGCCGCTTGACATTTGTCCCAAAGTACAGTCTCGATGTGGGACGTGTCGGGCTTACTCTTTCCCGCTCGCGTTGACACTAAGCCTTGCAGGATGTTAGGTTTATTGGTTTCTTAGCCCTCATTCGCTCAAAATATTTCAAGACTCAACATGGATCAGACGCTTCGACAAGTAGGGGAATTACTGCTCGGATCTGTACCCACCATCATCGTTTTGGTGCTGTTGTACGGACTCTACAACCTGCTTGTCCACAAACCGCTGGGCAAGGTGCTGGCCGAACGCCGCAGCAAAACCGAAGGAGCAGTCGAAAAGGCGCGTGCTGACATTGCCGCTGCCGAAGCTCGAACCGCGGAATACGAACAGCGCTTGCGGGAAGCTCGCTTGGCAGTTTTCAAGAGCCAGGAAGCGCGGCGGCAGCAGGCGATGCAGGCGCGGAGCGCAGTCGCCGCAGAGGCCCGCGGCAAAGCACACGTACAGGTCGAGCAGGCGCGTCTGGCCCTGGAAAAAGACAAGATCGCCGCCCAGGAAAAGCTGCAAGCCGAAAGCGGTAGAATCGCGGCTGAGATCATCCGCACCGTGCTCCAGCCGGGAAGCGCTCCGGCGGCGGGAGGCGTCCGATGACACGGGCGATGATTCGCCGGATCTTTTTGTCGCTCCTTGTCACCGCAGTGATCTGCGCGTGCCTGACGATTCTCTGCCAGGCGCAAGAGCCGGCACGCCCTCAGCAGGCTCCCAATCACCAGCCCGGTGTTGGACAGCAACTGGTTAGGGAAACCCGTGAAGCGGCGGGCGAAGACGACAACGCTAAACTCAAGCACTCGAGTTCAGTCCGAATTGTCTCAAAGCTGACCGGGCTGGATCTGGAATCTGCCTACTTGCTTTGCGACGTACTGAATTTTGCCGTTATTGCCGGGATGATTTTTTGGTTCTGCAAAAAGTATTTACCCAGCGTATTTCGCAACCGCACGGCTTCGATTCAAAAGGCAATGGCAGAGGCCCGTAAGGCCAGCGAGGACGCAAACCGGCGGCTAGGTGATATAGAGTCGCGGCTTTCCCGGCTGGATGCCGAAGTCGCAGAAATGCGCGCTTCTGCAGAAAAAGACGCCGCCGCCGAGGAAGAAAGAATAAAAGCTGCGGCGGTGGACGATGCCCGTAAGATCATTGCTTCAGCGGAGCAAGAGATTGCAGCAGCAGCAAAGTCGGCGCGACGTGAACTGACGGCCTACGCCGCCGACCTCGCGGTCGCGCTGGCGAGAAAACAAATACAGGTGGACGCTGCCACCGATCAGGCATTGGTGCGCAGCTTCGCGCAGCATATTGCGGCGAGTGGAAGCGGATCGAAGGGTAAACAGTAAATGGCTACGGTCATCAACACCTACGCTCGCGCCTTCGCCGATGTGGTTTTTGCCAGCCACCTGGACGCAGCTAAGACCCTGAAAGAAGCACAGGATCTAGCCGAACTGGTGGCCGCGAACAAGCCACTGCGGGACGTTTGGGCAACGCCATCGATTCCCGCCGAGCAAAAGCGTGCGGTGCTGGACGCAATCGTCCAACGTGAGGGGATCTCTAGGCAGGTACGAAACTTTGTAGCCGTGTTAATGGACCATCGCCGAATCAGTTTCCTGGCGGCGATAGTGAAGCAGTTCGAACTGGAGTTGGATGCACGCATGGGGTTCGCCGAGGCGCAAATTACCAGCGCCCGTGAACTGGGCGAGGCCGAGCGCGCCGCGCTCGAAGATCAGGTGCAAGTCATGGTGGGGAAGAAAGTCCGCGCTCGCTATTCGCGAGACGCCTCGCTACTCGGAGGCGCCGTGGTCAGAATCGGCAGCACCATTTACGACGGTTCGGTGGAAGGACAATTGGAAAGAATAAGAGAGGCTATTAGCTCTTAGGCATTGAGCCTAAAACAAAGTGCAGGCCGCAAATGGTGTTCAAGAATCGAAGAGCTAGAAGCTAAGAGCTTAGGAGCCAAAAGCTAAAAGCTGACTTTATGGCACAAATCAAAGCAGACGAAATCACCCAATTAATCCGGCAGCAGATCTCGAACTACGAGTCCAAGATCTCCGTCGACGAAGTGGGCACGGTGGTCACTCTGGGCGACGGTATCGCCCGCGTCTACGGCCTAGACAAAGTCATGGCCGGAGAGTTGCTCGCCTTCCCCCACGACGTGGCTGGCATCGCCATGAACCTGGAAGAAGATCAGGTCGGCGTTGTGCTACTAGGCGATTACACCGAAATAAAAGAAGGTGACGAGGTCAAACGTACTGGGCGCATCATGAGCGTGCCCGTCGGAGACAATCTGATCGGTCGTGTGGTGAACTCGCTCGGGCAACCCATCGATGACAAAGGCCCGATCGCGACCGACAAGTTCATTGCTCTGGAGCGTATCGCTCCCGGTGTCATCGATCGTCAGCCGGTCCGCGAGCCCATGGCCACGGGTCTCAAGGCCATCGACAGCATGATTCCCATCGGCCGCGGCCAGCGTGAACTGATCATTGGCGACCGCCAGACCGGAAAAACCGCGGTAGCGCTCGACACCATTATTAACAGCCGTGGCAACGACCTGATTTGCATTTACAACGCCATCGGTCAGAAACGGTCGTCGATCGCGCAGGTAGTAAAGATTCTCGAAGACGCCGGCGCAATGGAATACACGATTGTGGTCGCGGCTTCGGCCTCCGAACCGGCCCCCATGCAGTACATTTCGCCTTATGCGGCTTGTGCCATGGGTGAATTTTTCCGCGACAGCAAGCGTCATGCGCTGGTGATCTACGACGATCTTTCCAAGCACGCCGCATCGTACCGTGAAATCTCACTGCTGTTGCGGCGGCCACCCGGCCGTGAAGCCTATCCCGGCGACGTTTTCTACCTCCACTCGCGATTGCTGGAGCGCGCAGCGAAACTAAGCGACAAACAGGGCGGGGGGTCGCTGACCGCGCTGCCGGTAATCGAAACCCAGGCCGGCGACGTTTCCGCCTACATTCCAACTAACGTTATTTCCATTACTGACGGCCAAATATTTTTGGAAACCGACTTGTTCAACAGCGGCATCCGTCCCGCCGTGAACGTAGGTATTTCCGTTAGCCGCGTGGGCGGCAGCGCGCAGATCAAGGCCATGCGCCAGGTCGCTGGCAGCATGAAGCTTGAGTTGGCGCAGTTTCGTGAGCTTGCCGCTTTCGCGCAGTTCGGCAGCGATCTCGACAAAGCCACTCAGGCTCAGCTCAGTCGAGGACAGCGGTTGGTAGAAGTTCTCAAGCAGAAGCAGTTCTCGCCGCTGCCATTTTCCAAGCAGATTCTGGTCATTTACGCAGGTACGAACGGTTTCCTGGACGATCTGGCCATCGATCAGGTCCGGGATTTCGAAGCCGAACTGTACAAGTTCGTGGATACCACCAATCCCGGATTGCTTCGCTCGATCATGGAAAAGAAAATCCTCGACGATGGATTGAAGGCCGAAATGACCAAGGTGATTAAGCAGTGCAAGGATACGTTCGTGACGCAGAAACAAGCATTGAAGAAGTAGCTCTTGGTAGTTTGCACCTAGCATCGGGTCAGTGGGGCGGGCCGCCACTGCTGGCCTTAACAGCTAATTGCTTTCTTTCAGATTGGCAGCATGGCAAATATCTTAGACATTCGGCGCCGCATTCGCAGCGTGACTAACACGCGGCAGATCACCAAGGCCATGAAAATGGTCTCGGCGGCCAAGCTGCGCCGTGCGCAAGAACGCGCACTGGCGGCGAGGCCTTATGCGCAAATGTTGACCAACGTGTTGAAGTCTCTGGTATCGCGCGCCGAAATCTACGATCCAGAAACCGGCGAGCCAAAGCATCCGCTGCTGGCGCAGCGGCCAGAGCGTAACATTTTGCTGATCGTGGTCACCGGAGACAAAGGCCTGGCCGGTGCTTTTAACACTAATATTTTAAAAGCGGCTGTCCGATTCTTACAATCCCAGGCTGGCAAGAACATCGAAATCGAAACCATTGGGCGCAAGGGACGCGATTTTCTCCGTCGCCGATATCCCACCGCCGCACCACGAACCGTAGACTCGCACGAGCCTGCTAGCATCGCTCTCGTCGGCGAGCAAATTGGTGTATTCAACAAACTTGATTACTCCCTTGCATCCGAGATGGCGGAGCGGGTCATTCAACGTTATTCAGATACTGATATCGACGCGGTGTACCTGGTCTACAACGAGTTCAAGTCGGTGATTTCCCAGCGTCTGGTCGTCGAGAAGGTTCTTCCCATCGAGCACGTCGGAGAGGTCAGCATCGCTCAAGCCGAGGGCATGAGCGAGGAAGAACGCAAACGTGCGCTGGAAGCAGCCAAAGACGCTGGCGTGGGGATTCGTCCTCCGGACACGCGTGAGGCAGATGCCGCCGCCGCCAAATTCGCCACCGCTCCGGTGGACTATATCTACGAGCAGCCAGCCGAAGATTTGTTTCGCTCGCTGCTGCCGAAGTATGTCGGCATACAGATTTTCCGCGGTCTGCTGGAATCGGTGGCCGCCGAGCACGCTGCCCGCATGACCGCCATGGATGCCGCCACCAGCAACGCGACGGACATGATCGATTCATTGACCCTGGTCATGAATCGAGCACGCCAGGCCAAGATTACGAAGGAGATTATCGAAATTGTGAGTGGAGCAGCAGCAGCACAGTAAAGCACTTTAGCAATTAGCACTCAGCATTTAGCCAACACGGGTTCGAGCGGGGATCGGCAACACCCTTGAGGGGCAAAATGCTGACTGCTAAGTGCTAGTACAGCCAGAGCCAAAAAATATGCCAGAAAATATCGGACACGTAATTCAAATCTCCGGACCCGCCGTAGACGTGCAATTCGAAATCGGCAAGATGCCGCCGATCTACGAAGCCCTGCGCGTGGTAAGCGAGGGCTTCAAAGTCCCATCGGAGATCAATGTTGTTCTCGAAGTTCAGCAGCACTTGGGCGAAGGCCGGGTGCGTTGCGTTGCCATGGAGGCGACCGATGGCATGGTGCGCGGCATGAAGGCCATCGATCTCAACGGACCGATTTCCGTTCCTGTCGGCCACGGCACTCTGGGCCGGGTGATGAATGTGATCGGGCAACCGGTGGATCAGTTGGGGCCAATCGAGCACAAAAAAACTATGCCCATTCACCGTCCTGCGCCCTTGTTTGACGAACAGGCCACTACTGCGGAAATGTTCGAAACCGGCGTCAAGGTCGTCGATCTCATCCAGCCGTTCTTGAAGGGCGGCAAGATCGGATTGTTCGGCGGCGCTGGAGTGGGCAAGACGGTTTTCATTCAGGAGCTGATCAACAACGTTGCCAAGCAACACGGCGGATTCTCAGTGTTCGCCGGCGTCGGCGAACGTACGCGCGAAGGCAACGATCTTTGGTTGGAGATGACCGAATCGGGCGTCATTAAGCCCGGCGACCCATCGAAGTCCAAGGCCGCGCTGATTTATGGTCAGATGACAGAGCCGCCCGGCGCTCGTCTTCGCGTTGCCCTCACCGGACTCACGGTCGCCGAATATTTCCGCGATGAGGAAGGCGCCGACACGCTTTTGTTCATCGACAACATCTTCCGCTTCACCCAAGCTGGTTCCGAGGTCTCGGCACTGCTGGGTCGCATGCCCTCTGCTGTAGGTTACCAGCCGAATCTGGCTACCGAGATGGGCGAATTGCAAGAGCGCATCACTTCCACCAAGAAAGGTTCGGTCACTTCAGTGCAGGCGATTTACGTCCCTGCGGACGATTTAACCGATCCGGCTCCGGCGACGACCTTCGCTCACCTTGATGCCACCACCGTGCTTTCCCGTGCGCTCACAGAAATCGGGATTTATCCTGCGGTCGATCCGCTGGCTTCGACTTCGCGCATTCTCGATCCCCGCATCGTTGGTCAGGAGCATTACGACGTGGCGCAAGGCGTGAAGCGAACTCTGCAAAGCTACAAAGATTTGCAGGACATCATTGCCATTCTCGGTATTGATGAACTGAGCGAAGATCAGAAGGTGACGGTGCAACGGGCTCGCAAGATTCAACGCTTCCTCTCGCAGCCGTTCCACGTTGCTGAACAGTTTACCGGTGCGCCTGGCCGTTACGTAAAGATCGCCGACACAGTAAAGGGCTTCAAGGACATCAACGAAGGCAAGTACGACGATATTCCCGAGCAGGCGTTCTACATGAAAGGCACGATTGACGAAGTGCTGGAAGCGGCCGAGAAGTTAAAAGCTGCATAGAACCAGCGATTTTGCCAACGACTAACGACCAACGACGTTTTATGCCCGACACATTCCAACTCGAGATCGTCACCCCGGAAAAGATGGTGGTGCGCGACGTCGCGGAAGAGATCCAGATTCCTGGCAAGAACGGATATCTTGGAATTCTTCCCGGGCATGCTCCTCTGATCTCGGAACTGGCCGTGGGCGAAATTACTTATCGCAACGGAAATACCACAACCCGCCTCGCGGTGGCCTGGGGATTCGCCGAAGTATTGCCTGACAAAGTCACGATCCTTGCCGAAACCGCCGAGCGGGCCGCCGAGATCGATATCACGCGCGCGCAGGCATCGAAGCAGCGCGCCGAGGCGAATCTCGCGAGTTCAGCCACCGCAGAAGACTTCCAGCGTGCGGTTGCGGAGCTGCAGCGGGCCGAAACTAGGCTGGAAGTGGCGGCAAAGAAGTAGTTAGGTTTCGGCAGCCTTCAGTCGTCCGACTGGGTTGAGTTCTCGCATCTCCCTCAGATTGTTCATCGAGCTTTTGACTTCCCGAAATTCCCAAGAATTTACATAGGATTCATCCCACGGTCACCTGACCGTAACACGCGCCGGACTAGACTGCCGCACCGGGCACTTCAGGGGACGCCACGACTATTGGTGTCTCTGCATCGTCGGCAGAGTAGGCCGAACCGTCCGGCTAGCGAAAGTATGAGACAGCTCATTTTTGTGGTGGACGAAGTCGAAAGTTGCGAGGCGGCAAGAGATTGCCTGGAGACGGCCGGGTACGAAGTTCGTACTTTTTCGACCAGCGAAATGATGGTAGAGGCGGAGGTCGATCGTCCGGCCCTGATGCTGATTTCATTGCTTTTGCCGGATGGCAGCGGAATCAGCCTGTGCCGGCGCATCCGTGAAAATCCCGTGTTGTTCCGCACGCCCTTACTGTTTCTGCTCGAGGATGCTACTGAAGAGCACCGCATTCTCGCCCTTGATTCGGGAGGGGACGACTGCATCGTCAAGCCCTTCAGTCCCCGGGAATTGGTGGCGCGAGTGCAAGCCGTGCTACGGCGTTTCTCGCCTGATCTCACGTTCGCTGGACCGCCCCCGTCGGACTTTGTCATTGACAGCTCGGCGATGAGGCTCTCGGTGCGCGGTGCGGAAGTGCCCACCACCAGCCTGGAATTTCGCCTGATCGAATATCTTGCCCAGCATCGCGGGCAGGTTTTCACGCGCGATCTGTTGTTGGATGCGGTTTGGGGCGACATGCAATTCGTGACTCCGCGCAGCGTGGACGCGTGCATTCGCCGGGTGCGTGAGAAGATTGAACCCGACCGCTCCCGGCCAACCTACCTTAAGACCATTCGCGGCGTGGGCTACCGTTTGGATGCGGTCCCGGTTTGGCGTTCGACTCCGAATGAAAGCTGCGACTGCGCGGTGTGCGCCCGGCCTGCGGGCAGCGCGCGGCTGGCCCCTGCAAGCGCCAAACGAAGAGTCAATTCCGCCCACGCAAGAAGCTGAACTCGTCACCCGGAGGCCACGAGCGAAAACGCTGACGCCTACATTCACCGCTCATGGACATGGGCCCTGACCGGGAGGAGCGAGTTGATGTTCCTCCCCGGCGAGCATAGCCCGGATGGCGTCGCGGGTGCGCTGTAGTTGGTCGGGCTCTGCCTGGCGTTTGTCACCTGGGGTGTTGAGGCTGGGATTGCCGGTCGCGACTTGGCTTGTGCCCACCGCTTCTGGTTCCGCATCATCTTCTTCGATGTCGTCTTCGGTTAGATCGCTTTCAAGGTCATCGGGCTCGAATTCGCGGGGATCCCAAACGTTCGCTCCGAGAAGCGTGTCGCCGACGCTGTGCGGCTCGATGACGACCTTGGGCTGGTATGGCTCGAAGTCGGCGCGCTTCAGGTTGAGCGAGGCGGTTTGCAGACCGTAGAGCAGAAGCCCGGCGATTTTGGGTTCGAGTTGTTTGGCAAGAATGAGGCGCAGGACCTGCATGATCGCGACCTGGACGGAGTTTGCGTCCTCAAGGACGGGCAGGTCGAGCGCGGTGATCTCCTGGACAGGATGGCCGGAACGGGTGAATTCGATGCGAGCCTCACGCCAGCGATTGTGGAAGAAACAGAGACGGCGGCTTTTCAACGAAGGCGAGCCACATTGGGTACCGTTGACCTTGATGTGCTGACAGCGAGCGATGGAACTGGGATAAATCGACACGATGAACACTCCACCCCCCACCCCTACGATCTTGTGGAATCATCAGTGTAGGGAGAAATTCCCGGCAAATCTTTGCCGGGAAAAGGGTTGTAGGTAGAATCATGGAAACAAACGAGTTAGAAAGTTCGGAAACCATACTTAATCGATGAGATATACATTAGATGACTCATATAGCCGGAGGCGATGTTAAGAAACAGACAGCAAGTTGGACGAGAGTACAGAAATGGGAATGATCGCTGGAGATCAATCGTGGGGCGATTACAAAGTTAGATGACTAAAGGCGGTTACCCGCCCTGTTAACACCATCAAATTTACAATCTTTCCTATTGACCCGCTCCCGCGTGCGGGATAGCATGTTTTCGCTGTTTACCCCGGGGATTCTCGCAGTAAATTTCACTTCGTTTGAGGCTCCCGATGAACGTCACCCGCTTCGTCCCTTCCTTGGCAGTTTGCGTGGCAAGCGTGTTGTTGCTTGCTTCGGCAGTACAAGCTCAATCCAGTCCCAACGTGACAACCTGGCACTACGACAACAATCGTACCGGTTGGCAGCAGAACGAAACGATTCTCACCCCGAGCACCGTGACCTCCGGCTTTGGCAAGATCTTCCAGCTCAACGTAAAAGGCGCGGTCTACGCGCAGCCGCTCGCGGTATACCAAGTCTCAAACTCCTCCTACTGCCCAGGCGGGCCGACGCAGCCGTGCAACATGGTCTTCGTCGTGACCGAGCAGGATATGCTTTACGCGTTCAACGCCGATTACACGACGGCGGGGGGCCAATCTCCCGCTCCGCTGTGGAGCATAGATCTCGCCGGGGGAGTGGGCGGCACCTACCTCGATTGCTCTGTCAACTTCTTGCCACCCTGCTCGATGTATATCCTTTATCCGGATGAAGGAGTTACGAGTACACCAGTCATCGATGTCAGTTCGGGCATTCTCTATGTTGTTTCCATGGTGCATTTCCTTGAGTATCCTGATGACGTGGAGTACTACATCCATGCCATCGACTACAGGCGGGGAGTCGAGTTGGCGAACAGCGAAATCAATCCTACCTTTACAGGCAACGCTCCTGCAAAATGCGCTACCTCGACGTCCACCGGAACGCTAACTTTTGACGCGTCAGAGCATTTTCAGCGAGCCGCGCTGCTGCTCCTTTCTGTCAGCGGCACCAACGAGGTCTTTGTCCCATTCACCCCCGCCGACGGCCAGGTCGAGAACGGATGGCTTCTTGCCTACACTTACAACGGTACAGCATTCAGTCTTACCAATACGTTTGTCACGACACCGTACGGGACGGGCGGCGGTCTATGGATGTCCAGTGCCGGACCGGCATCCGACGGAACGTATATCTACCTGTCAACCGCTAATGGCACCTTCGATAGAAGTGGCGTTCAGAATCCGAGCACCGATTACGGCGATAGCCTGCTTAAGCTGACCTCCAGCCTGACGGTCAACGACTATTTCACGCCCGCTGATGTTTTCAGCTTCGACAACAACAATGGCCGCTGTGCAAAAGATGAAGATTTCGGCTCTGGAGGCGTCACGCTCTTCCCGGATTCCTTCGTGACGGGGCTTCCCCATCTTATGCTCACTGCGGACAAAGAGTCGAAGCTTTACGTGGTCAATCGCGATAACTTGACAGGTTATAACTCATCGGGTGACCTCATCGTTCAGGAGCTCACGACGCCCAGTCCGGTGGAGACGGGACAGGGGTACTGGGGGAGTCCGGCATACTACGAATGGGCCACCACCGGCGGAACCACACGAGCGATTTACTATTCGGTAGACGCTATTTCGGGCGAGCCCATGAATCAATCGAACGTTCCCCTCCCGATGAACATGTACATATTGATACCGGCAACGCCGAATGGGCCGATTCCCGGCAGTCCAAGCTACTCCACCGACACCGTGTTTTGCGGTCACGGGGGTGCGCCTACCGTTTCCTCCGCCATCTCAGCCCCCAATACCGGAATCGCGAACACGGGCATAGTCTGGGCGATTGAGGCCCCTAACACGCAAAGTCCTCTCCATTGTGCCGGCACCCAGCTTCCGGCGGTTCTGCACGCATACAATGCGTCTAATCTAGGAAATGGGAATAGTGAGTTGTACAACAGCAGCGCGTTGACGTCCGTCAACTATCGTACAAAGTTCTCAACCCCAATGGTGTTTAACGGCAAGGTGTATATGGGTACCCAAAATGGCTCGATGAACGGGGGAATGGGACAGCAAGACACCGAAGTTGACGTTTTCGGCCTTTGCGGGCAGGCGGCCCAACCGCAGTGCATGAACTAGGAGAACAGAATGAAAGCCCTATATCGAATTTCAACAGTCACTGCGATCTCCTGCCTGCTCGGCATTCTTGCCAACGGCCAGTCGGATTACCGCCCTCCACAGGTGCTCCAATCGCTTGGCCAAAGCGTGACTGCCCCACCGAACTCACGTTCGATCTCCTGCTCGCCGTTCCCTTGCGAACTGCCGCCAACTCAGGCCTCGGAAGGGGGTTCTGAGGTTACTGATACGCCGATTACACCAGACCCACTGAACCCCGGGCACTTGCTTTTGGGAAGCGTGGACTTCAATTGCCCGCAGCCAGGCATCTCCGGTTTCCATATCTCTAGCGATGGGGGCTCGACTTGGCTCCGCACCTGCATGCCGGTAATCATTACCCAGCAGTTGGTGTACTGGCCTGGCGGTGAGCCGATGGTGGGCTATGATCGGAACGGGACGGCCTACATTGCGGACGGATATGGGGACAGCGAGGGGCTCGGCTACGGGCTAATTGCCTTCCAGAAATCGACTGACGGGGTCAGCTGGAGCGCACCAGAGATAGCTCTCGGCAGTCCGAGCCGTTATGAACTGCCCCTATATGGTTCGCTCGCCATCGACACCAACCTGTCGAGCCCTTACATTGATAGTTTGTATGTGTCGGCAGTGGTCCTGAACGAACCATATCAAAACAAGAATCAAGTTGTTGTTTCTCACTCGAACGACGGCGGAGCCAGCTGGAAAGCCGTGACGGTGGCACCCGCGCAAACCTATCCTGCATCGGACGTTTTCACTTCGATGGCCATAGGTAAGGATGGTACCGCATACCTGACTTGGCAGCGATGCCCCAGCGGCCCGCCGGATGCGGATTGCAGCGATGGTCAGGCTTATATGGCATTCTCTAGGTCCGCTGACGGAGGCGATACGTGGTCGCCTCCGACGCTGATGACCATCGTCAATCTTAACAACGGCGCCTGTCATTGCCCAATAAGTGGCCTGCCAAACACCGATAACATTTCCGTCGACAACTACCCGGCGATTGGAGTAGACAACAGCGATGGGCCCTACGCCGGGACCTTGTACGTGGTGGCGTACTCATGGACCGGAACCTATATGCGCGTCGGGGTCATCCACTCGACCGACGGCGGCAACACCTGGTCGAAGCCCGTGCCGGTCGCATCGGCCCAGTACACCCATGACCAATTCTTCCCTTGGCTCTCGGTGAGCAGCACGGGGCTGGTGGGGGTGAGCTGGCTCGACCGTCGGAACGATCCAGCGAACATTGACTATCAGGCGTTTGCCGCGATTTCCACGGATGGTGGCCAGAGCTTTCAGCCCAACGTGCAACTGACGCAGAAGTTTTCCAATCCCAACAACAACGGCTATGCCGACAACCGATGGATGGGCGACTACGCCGGCAATACTTGGGACGGCCCTGACTTCATCGCCGCATGGATGGACAGCAGCAACGGCGTGGACATGCAGGAGGTGGTCGGCGGAATCCGGCTGAAGTGAGGCGCGTCGATATAGGCGAGGGCGTCGCTCGCACGTACGGTTTCGAGGAGTTGATGTGAAGGCAGTGAATCGCGTGATCGGAATTATAGCCCTTCTAACTTCGGCGACCGCTTTCGCCGCTGGTCAAGCGGGCAGTCCGGCCATTGGCGCAGGCGGTCTTCACCCGATCTCGTGTTCTCCCGCTCCCTGCGTCCTGTCGCCCATCCAGGCGTCCGAGGGCGGCCACGAGGTCATCGAGGCACCCATCGTGGCCGACCCGCTGAATCCCCTGAACTTGCTGCTGGGCAGCCTTGACCCAAATTGCCCACCCCCTGGAGGTGCGGGATTCCACCTTTCCAGTGACGGCGGTGCGACCTGGTCCCGCTACTGCATGCCGCTCATCAATGATTTCCACGGCCGCACGTACGTGCCTGGCGGCGACCCCATGGTCGGCTATGATCGGAATGGCACCGCGTACATTGCCAGCGGCTATGGAGACAGCGAGGGGATGGGATACACACTAATGGCCGTCCAGAAGAGATTGAGCGACGGCAACTGGACTCAGCCCGTAATCGCACTGGGCGCCGGTGGGCCCCTCGACCCGTTCTATAGTTGGATGGCAGTGGACACGGGCACGCAAAGCCCCCACGTCAACAGCCTGTATATGTCTGCCGTCGTTGTAGACGAATCGCAACAATATAAGTACGGGGTTGTGGTAGCCCATTCCTACGACGGGGGCAAGACCTGGACAAGCGTAAAGGTCGGCCCCGTGAAGGTGTACCCCGCAGAGGATTTCTATACCGCTACGACCGTGGGCAGTGACGGAACGGTATACGTGAGCTGGATGTACTGCAATTCTTGCAGCAGCAGCAGCGGCCAGGGCGACATGATGTTCTCTAAATCAAACGACGGCGGCAACACTTGGTCGACTCCGACCCTGATGGGAACCGTATCGCTCTCGGAAATCCCCAATTCCAATGTTCCCGTCACCAACTATCCGGCGATCGGTGTGGACAACAGTAACGGAGCTCATGCCGGGAACCTATACGTCGTCATGTACAACTGGACAGGCACGTTCATGCAAGTGCAGGTGGTGCATTCGATCGACGGCGGCAACACCTGGTCGAAACCGGTGCCGGTAGCACCGGGAATTACCCACGACCAATTCCTGCCCTGGATATCCGTCAGTTCGGCGGGGCTGGTGGGGGTAAGTTGGCTGGATCGGCGTAACGATCCGAAGAATGTTAACTACCAGGCATTTGCCGCTATTTCTAAAGACGGAGGCAAGAGCTTCCAGCCCAATGTTCAATTGACGACTGCGTTTTCCTACCCGGTCCTCGGTATGGGCTACTACACCGGCGACACCTGGGACGGCCCAAACTATTTTGTCGCCGCATGGATGGATGACAGCAACGGCGTCGACATGCAAGAAGAAGTCGGCGGCATTCGGCTGAAGTGAGTTTCTAAGGAGGAAAACATGGAATGGACGACACCACATTTTGAAGAGATCAGTCTGAACTGCGAAATCAATTCATACGCTAGCGCGGAGATGTCGGGCCAAGCGGTTTCAACGTGGCGCGGCGGAGAGTGGAGCCCACTCATCCGCAAAGAACGCGAATGAGTGGGGCGGTCGGTTTGGTAAGTGACGATCGTGAACTACGGAGTGGTGCCGTAGATCGCAAAGGCGGGTAGGGTGCCGGTGAAGGTTTCCCAAACGCCGTTGGTTGAAACGTTACCTTCAAATGCCACGGTTCCCTGGATTTCGTTCCAGGTAAAATCCCAGACGTCGTAGGCGGTGGTCGATTTGTTATCCGTTCCCACCGCAATCCAGTACTGAGTTCCGGCGGCGGCTTTAATCCCTGAGGGATCCTTTACCGTCACCAGAGCGCAGCAAGTGCCGAAGGTTGGAAGATTTGACGGGTTCCATACTTTAAGCGGTGTGCCGGGCAAGCCATTGTCATCAGAAAAAACAGCAACGGCTCCGTTGTTCGTGCCATCACCAGCCCATTGCATCGCGACCTGGAGGCCCTGGATGGTGGAGTTGGTCGTCGGCGTCCAAGGAATTGCGATCGCCTGTGAGAAACCGAGTATGCTGTCGGGACCTGCGATGGTCCAGCCGCTGCCGTCGGTGTAAGTATCGGTTTTTGATCCGAGGTTGCTGTACAGCGTGATGAAGGGAGGGAGTGACGGTTCGGACGGGTGGATGACGGGAGATCCCACAGTTACGCTCATCTGTGGGCTTTTGGCGTTTTGAGGGTTTTCCGCGACGAGGTTGCTGCTGACCAGGGTCAGAATGCCCAGGCACAGCGATTGAAACAACAGGTTTGTTTTTACCATTTAGCTCCTCCGGGGGTTGTTGTTGCGCGGCTTCGTCGGCCGGACGCATTGCTACACCCAAGCGACTAAACGCGACAACAATTAGTCTTGCGAAAGCGCGGAAATTATCATGCGCCATGGGTTGCAGGTCAAGTGGAATCGCGACCTCATCCACCGGGATGACAATATTGTGCGGATTAAGCGCAAACGCTTGCGATAGACGCTCACCGCGAACCTGAGATGCCAGGCTCTGTGGCCCAATCAGAAGGCGTACTTCAACCCGAACTGCATAGTGCGCGATCGATGGGCTTCAATTGGATGCAGAAACGCACTGCCCGCTAAACAACTTGGATCGCCGGCCGAGTAGTTCGTTCCACCATAACAATTCACCGTGTTATTGGCCTGATTTCCGCGGTCGGGATCGTAGATGATGAATTGGGTGTGGTTGAAGACGTTGAACGCCTCGGCACGGAACTCCAGATTGCTACCTTCTGTGATCTTGAAATGCTTTAACAATGCCACATCGAAGTTCAGGCGGTGGGGATTGTTGAGGAAGTTGCGGCCGGCATCTCCGAAGGTGAGACCAGTGGGTGCCGCGAAGGCAGCGGAGTTCAAGAGTGCCGGCCCGATGCTCAGTGGGTTGGTGCTTCCATAAGGCGCTCGCGCATGGGGATCGCCGATCACGTCGGGATAAGAGCCTGCGCCGGTGCCGTTGGCTACGCCTGCGTTGTCGAGGACCGAAATGCCAGTGGAACTGGCTCCGTTGATAACGCTGAAGGGAGTGCCTGACTGAAAAGTACTGATTCCTGACAGTTCCCATCCGTCGAACAGTACGTGTCCTGCGCGGGAAGCATCCGGAAGCGGGGTGGTGGATGGCGAGGCGTCGTAGTCGGCATTGGAGAACCAGTAGCGCAACTTGGAAACTACGGAGTCCAGTTTGTAAAGGTAGCTGATGTTGAGCAAATGCCGCTGATCAAAGTTCGAACTGGCTTTGTTGGCTGCGACGTCGAGAGCGTTCACCAGAGTGGTGTCGGAACGGTCGGAGGAGTCGTCAATGGAGTGGCTGTAGGAATAGGCGACGCCGAGTGTAAGTGGACCGGTTGAACGGCGCAGAGTCATTTGCATCGCGTTGTAAGTGGATCCGGCTACGTTCTGCAGCGAAAAGATTCTGCCCAGGCCGGGAGCATAGGTTCGCAACGCATTGGGATCGGGGACCGTGATCCCCGGGGTCCCGAAGCAGGCAGCTTCCAAGTTGACGAAGGCAGGATTTGTGGGAGCTACGGTTGCCGTGACAGGAGCTACACCGGTGATTGGATCCGGTGGCCCGAAGATAGTGAATCCGGTGGTGGATTGGAAACTCTTGCAGTCTTGAGTGGTGATGGGCTGTCCGGGCAGAAACGGGTTGTTGCCCCGATTGGGAGTCAGCTGGTTGACTTGCAGATCGGTAGTCAAGTGCGTGCCCTTGCTGCCAACGTAGGCGACGGTCGCGACCGTGCTTGACGAGAGCTGGTGTTGCACGCTGAAACTCCATTGCTGGACGTAAGGCCAAACCGCACGTGTCGGAATTGCTGTTACGTTGAGCGGGTAGGCTCCCGCGCCTGGGCAGGGGCTGGTGGTTCCGGGGACGGTTCCGACACCGCCGATGCAACCGTAGTCGTAAGGGCGGTTCTCGGTCATATCGAGCACCATGGGCGCGCTGCCTTCGAGAGATCCGGTGTTGGCTTCGTTACCTGTACCGTGGTGGAAGAACATTCCGTATCCGCCGCGGATGGAAGTTTTGCCCGAGCCAGTTGGGTCCCAAGCGAATCCAACACGCGGTGCGGGATTGACGAAGTGGTTGGTCATACAGCCGTCGGGCACGCCGTTAAACCCGCATCGCACCAAACCATTAGTGATGCGGGGATCGAGGTTGCTCAGATTCAGCGGGATTGGAGTGCAGTGCTCGCCATTGATGTCACAGCTTCCCGCTTCGGCGAGGCCGCCAGTGAGAGTGTCGACGGTAGTAGTAGCTGCCAGCGCGCGGTTGAAGGCTGAGGGCACCCAGTTGTACACGTTGTTGTATTTCTCATGCCACAGTCCGAACAGGCTGAAGCGCAAGCCCATGTTGAGGGTCAGGTGGGGCGTCGCACGCCAGTCGTCCTGGAAGTAAGGTTCGATCACGTTGTAGCGGTTGAAGTAGTCCTGCTGGGCGCTGTCCTGCTGAAAGTACTTGATGCCTCCAGATGCATTTGGCCTGAAGCTGCCGGGGCCGACCAGGAAATCTGCAAACGCATTGCCCAGGCTCAAGGTACTGCTGACGTTGCTGAAACCCAGGATGCCCTGCACGTCACCGGTATTCGCGCCTACCGCTTGATTGAGTTCGTTGCGCTGCGCGATGACCCACTGCACTCCCGTTTGCAGGGTGTGTTTGCCGAACACTTTGCTTAGGTCATCGCGGAAGCTGTAGGTGGGGTTGGAATGGTGCCATGGCAGATAGCCGGGATCAACGGCAAAGCCGTTTCCGCCATAGGCGGCGTTGGTGCCGCCGATGACGATTCCGGGCACCTTGCCACCGAAGCCATTATTAAAGAGATAGCCCATGTTCAGATCGGCGGGGCGCTGCCAGGTGGCCCCGTTGGAATTGATATTGTTGATGGTGATGTGGTCGGTAGTGTAGCCGACAATGAACTCATTCAGCAGGGAAGACGAAATGGTGTTAGTGAGGTGGGTCACCAAGCTGATTCCGGGTCCGGTGAACTGGCTTTGAATGGTCGGAAAATTGTTCTGCACGGTGCCCCACTGCGGTGTCAGGATGGTGGTGTCCCAGGAATCATGGATGTAGCGAAAACTCAGCTTGGTCTTGGCGTTGATGTTGTGGTCTACCTTGAAAAGTTCTTGCCGCCAATAGGTGCTGGGAGAAACGTCGGCATCGAAGCATGACCCGATGCTCGAAGTGCAGCCCGAGGTCGCATTCGGCAGAGGAATAATGTTGGTGCTCAGGATGGCGGCGGCGTTGGGATCGATGGGGATGATGTTTCCTGGGTAAGTTTCAAGCTGAGATTGGTTCTGGTTCTGGCCCATTCCTCCATTATTGATGGGGACGCCTGGACAGTCCGGATACTTGGATCTGAAGAACATCGCCTGGCCACCTTGAAGTCCACCAACAGGTGGCGTGACAAACGGACACACGTCGCCGAAGTTTCCGTTGCGCTCGGCGACCGACGGAACACCCTGATTGTAAGGTGTCGGCGTACGCTCGAAGCGGAACTCCTCCGAGTAGAAGAAGAAAGTCTTGCCTCTGCCATCGTAAATCTTGGGGATTACAACCGGCCCTCCCAAAGTTGCGCCAAAGTCATTTCTACGGTAAAGCGGGGCTTTCGTGGTCTCGTCGAAGTAGTTGCGGGCGTTGAAGAACTCGTTGCGAATGAATTCGTAGGCGTTGCCGTGGAGTTGATCGGTGCCGGATTTGGTCTCCGCTAATACGGTGCCGGAAGCAGTTCGGCCGTATTGGGCTCCGTAATTCGAAGTTAGGACCTGCACCTCGCTCAGAGCATCGAGACTGGGATAGACGATGAGGGTGCTTTGGCTGCCATTGAGTCCGGCGTTCAACACGTCCCCACCATCTACATTGAAGGAGTTGTATTCGACGCGGCCGCCGTTGACGCTGTAACGAACACTGCCGAGCGCGCCCACCTTCGCCTCATCCTGTCCGGTCTGGTTGCTCACACCCGGTGTCAAGGTGATGAGTTGTGTGAAATTCCTTCCATTTAGCCCCAGGCTCACCAGTTCTTTTTGGGTGATAGTTCCGACGATTTGGGAAGTTTCGGTTTCGACCTGCGTAACTTTTTGCCCCTCGACGTTGACGGACGTGGTCTCGCCGGCAGGTTCGAGCAGAGCGTCCATGGGAATGCTTTGTCCTGCTGTCAAGGCAACGCCATCCGCGTGGAAGTCTTTGAACTTGGGAGAAGAGACTGTGATGCTGTAAGTTCCGGCGGCTAAGTGCTGGAACGAGTATTCGCCGTGCTCGTTGGTGGTGGCGGTTTGGGTGGCGCCGGCAGTATCGCGAATTGTGACGGTTGAGCCGGGAAGTACGGCGCCGGTTTGGTCCGTGACCGCACCCGAAATGGAGCCCGTTGCAAGCGCCGCCGTGGGGGAGGTTTGAGCGGAGGCAGCTACTGGCACGCTCAACACGGCAGCCCAGCACAGCAAGACTGTCAGCAATCGCACAGGGTTCACCCTTCACCTAGGAGTCAAAGGAGCCACATAGTTACAGGGAAGGTGTGACGAAATAATGACGGGACGATGAATTTCAGGTTAAAACCGCAAGATTTACGAGAGTCGAATGCGGCGGAAGTAGTCTGCGAGCAATAGTCTGGAGCATTTTGAAAGAGACTTGCAGAAGCGCGCCAGCGGAGAATTTTCACGCGATTTTAACCACACGGTCGTTTTCCTGCAACAAACTTCGGCGATAGTCCACAGGACTCGCGCTGGCAGATTTTCCGCCGTTTTCGCATGGTTTCCCGGGTTTGCGCCAGTGTTTTCGGGTCATTTTCTTACTTTGCTGGGCCGCCTCAGAAAATCCTGGCGTGCGGGCTGGAGAACTTTCCGCATTGCCGCTGATCGACCACGGGGTGCTCCCCATAGCCGCGCATCACTGCGCCATAAGGAAAACTGAAATGACTAAACGAACGACAAAAATCACGACAGCGCTATCCCTTGCCTTGATCGTGTTTGCAGGACTGAACTCTTTTGGTGCCACGCAAGTAGTGCAGTTTAATGGTGCAGGTTCGTCTGGTATGTTCAACTTGGCCGCGCTGGCCGCATACTCGACCTCAGGATGCGGAACCAACATCTGGACCCAGAAAAACGGGGCTTCGGGCATCGACAGCCGCAGATCCGACATCCCAGCCCAAACCGCAAACATCTGGATCGTATGGGCGACCAACAGTCAGGGCGCGGTCACGTCCATCTGCTCGTATCTCGCCACCGATTCCGTCATTGGTAACCTGCTACTCTTCGCGCAACCCATAGCAACGCTGTCCATTCCCTCCACCGCAGTTGGGTCTGCCGGAGCTAATTTAATTCCGACCTTGACCGATGTGCCGCTGACTCAGGCGGCGTATAACGCAATCAACAATCAGCCATTCAACGCGGCGCCCTCCGACATCCGCGCGGAAGATGCTGTTTTCGCCATGAACCGCGCGCTGGCGCCTTGGACTAACGATTCCCATTGCACTGGCCTGGGCTACACCGGCGACGGGCTTGTTGGTACACCAATCCTGAGTTCGCAAAGCACTAAAGAAGTAACCCCGGTGGCATTTGCCATCAGCGGCAACGATCCGTTTAACGGGGCACCGATTCCGGCTTGGACATCGCTGTCTGTGGGAGGCGAACCGGTCGTGGTTTTTGTGAACACACAAACCGGGAGCGATTTCGCAAGCTCAAACTTCACCAACGTAGATCGTTTTGTCTTGTCCGAGTTGGTCAATGGGACTCTCACTCGCACCCGTGACATCGCAAATGTGGCCGGACTTCCGTCGAATGGAGCGCACGTATTCTTGCGGGAGCCGACTTCCGGAACCTATAACACCTTCGAATTCAACATTCCCGGCAGCGTGGAAGTAGGTTCTTGCCAGGAACTCAACGTCAATCCTTCCACTGATAATCCGCTCGAAATCGGCTACAGCACCGGTGGCACGCGGGACCGCGTGGTTGGTACAGGTGAGATGGTTTCGACTGTCGGCAAGACCGAAAATGGCATCGGCTACGCTTTCTGGAGCACTGGCAACTTCGCCGGCGTACTCAGCACCGCCAAGTATCTCTCGGTTGATGGCGTGGATCCTCTCAACTACTCCTGGTATCAGAGCCGGGGAGCTTTTCCCAATTGCGTGGCTCCGTGCCCAGGCCTTATCCCGTTCACCAACATGCTGAATGGGTCGTATCCGGCCTGGACGATTTTGCGGGTGCAGTGCTACAGCCCTTGTCCCAAAGGAGTCACAGGGTTGGTTGCGCTGGCGCAGAGCCATGCCACCAAGGTTCCTGATCTGGTTCCGATCAATTCCATGCAAGTATTTCGTTCTCACTACGACCGTCCCGAGGAACGCGCTCCTGCTTCCAACGGAAACGCCGGCGAACCTCCTGAAGCCGGTGGCGACGTAGGCGGCGCAGTATTCACCAAGAATGCCGATACCGATTTCTTTAGCGATACCGGCGTGCAGTTCACCAATATCAAACAGTAAGGCCAAACCGATCGCGCAATGGAGGCAGGGTGTCTGGTTCGACATCCTGCCTCTACTACAAGAGCTTGCTCCCAACGGCTAGATGGGACACTCACTGCGACCAATTTCAAGCAATATTAAAGAGAACTGAATGCGGAGTTTTTCGAGCAAGTATCAAGGGCAACGGCTTGCAATAATTGCGTTGCTGCTCAGCTTTGTGGCACTTGAGTCCGGTTGGGCCCAAAAGACCGGCGAGACTCCCAACCCTGTCAATTCCGCGCCGCCTCACGGCAGGACAGTGGAGGACTGGAGTTCCCTGTCACTGGCAGGCAGCGCATTGCTGCCACAGAGGCCAACGTTGGGAGGGAAGGATGACCTTCCCGGATTCACGCGTGAACTGATTCAGGTGAAGTGGCGGGTTGGCGATCCCATTGACCTTTACATCATCCGTCCAAAGTACGTGCCGAAGCCACGGGTGATCTTATACCTCTACAGCTACCCCTCAGAAACCACGCGTTTCCGTGACAACGATTATTGCGCGCGAGTTACTTCAGGCGGAGTCGCGGCGGTCGGGTTCGTGTCGGCCCTCACCGGACATCGCTACGCCATGCGGCCGATGAAGGAATGGTTTGTCAGCGAATTGCAGGAAGCCCTGGGCAGTTCGGTCCACGACGTCCAGATGATCCTGGATTTTCTCTCTAAGCGTGACGACCTGGATGTAAGCAATGTGGGAATGTTCGGAACCGGCTCGGGTGGAACCATTGCGATCCTGGCGGCCGCAGTTGATCCACGCATCAAGGCTATTGATGTCCTCAATCCCTGGGGGGACTGGCCGGATTGGATGGCTTCATCTGCCATCATCCCTGAAAACGAGCGCCCCAACTACATCACGCCGGAGTTCCTGAAGAAAGTCGCGCCTCTTGATCCAGTGCAATGGTTGCCGAAAGTGAAAGCTGAGCACATTCGCATTGAAGACGTCGCGGATGACACGGTTACGCCTAAGGTTGCGAAGGCACGCATTGAATCCGCGGCTCCTTCCACGGCTAAATTGCAGCATTACGACAGCACACGCCAGTTCTTTGAGGCTGCGTCCGCGGGCAGGATCTTCCAGTGGGTAAAAGACCAAATCCGCCAGATTCCCGAAGCGAAGCCAGGGGTAGAGAACACGCGCACTTTGCCACCCGTGGAGCAGATCGCGGAAAAGCACGATGACTAGTCCCAAACCACACCGGAGCCGGAGCCCCCGAATGCCCAAGAACCCGTGGCGCGTCATTTCCCTCGTCGTTTGCTTAACTATGATGGCTGTGATTGCCGGCTGCGGTGGAGCGACTTCTGCACCGATCAGCGGCTTCAACCCGCTGGGCGAGATCTCGGTTACCATCACGCCTCCAGTCATGACCGTGGGCACGACCACCACGCAAACCTTCACTGCGGTGGTGAATAACTCCGGCCAGCAAGCAGTGCAGTGGGAGGTCAACGGGTTGCCCGGCGGCGCGCCGATTATTGGAACCATTGACAGCTCGGGAGATTACACGGCACCGCAATTCGTCCCCAATCCTCCCACCGTCACCATCACCGCCGTCGCCAATGCAGACAGTTCGAAGAGCGGGAATGCCACGGCCACCATTACCGGCACATTGTTTCCGGCGCAGGTTTTCATGTCTCCGGCCGGCACCGCTTACGTGCAAGCAGGAACCCAACTCAAACTATCGGGCGGAGTGGTTGGTCCGGCTGACACGTCTGTGGACTGGCAGGTGAATGGGGTTCCAGATGGCAATTCGGAATTAGGCACCATTGCCCGCGGAGCGAACAATACTGCGGTGTACACAGCCCCAACCACGGTTCCAAATCCTCCGACCGTGACCATCAAGGCACTTTCCCACTCCGAGCCCTCAAAATTTACGTATAACAAAGTTACACTTTCCGAACAGCCGCCCACCATCGCGACTGTGACTGTCACTCCTGTCCTGGCAGTGGATCAGGCGCAAACCAACTTCACCTTCACTGCGGATGTAATCAACGCCAGCGATGATTCAGTTTCCTGGCAGGTGGATGGCGAGCCCGGCGGCTCGTTACTCAACGGGACAATCGGCTCGCCGAGCGGCAGCACCGGATTTTACACTGCCCCTGCCCAGGTTCCGCCTCTGGGCAGCACTGTAACCGTGACGGCAGTCTCCAACGCCCAACCCACACGGAGTAGTGCCGCAAGCCTAACCATCAGCCCGCCCCCGCCGCTTGGCATTGCGGTTGAACTCACGGCACAGACAAACAACATCCTCACCGGTGCGTCCACGTTCTTCAATGCGACGGTTAAGAATACAAGCGTGCAGACGGTGATCTGGCAAGTGAACGGAATCACCGGCGGCAATTCAACCGTTGGTACCATCAGGCCCGATGCCGAGATAGCCGGCCAGGGTGACTACGTTGCTCCCACGACTGTTCCTGATCCGCCCGTGGTTATCGTAGGCGCGATTCCTACGGCCAATACTAAAGTTGAAACCACGGTGCCGTTGACTATAAGTGCTCCAACAATAAGCATCTCGTTAGTTTGCTACCCGAATGCTTGCATGAATGGGACCGAGCAATTGGGAATCAACGACTCGCAGCAGTTCCTGCTGCAGACCTCCGGGCTAAACAGTCCAAATGCGACTTGGTACGTTTGCACCCAGAACTCGAATCCGTCAAACTGCGTTCTTGGGGGCAATGCAACGCTGGGGACAATTTCTCCTGATCAAGCGTCCGATCTGGTGACCTATACCGCGCCTGCTTCCGTTCCCACTCCCTCTACTGTCATCATCAAGGCGGTTCCAACCGGGGCGCCGTCACGGTTTGCGACGGCTACAGTCATGATTAGCCCCAACCAGATCAGCGTCCAGGTTACGCCGCCAGGGCCGCTTTCTGTGCAAACCATGGAACTGGGAGGACCCTTCACCGCGAACGTAATCGGTTCATCCGACCAGACTGTCTCCTGGTACGTGAACAACATTCTGAACGGAAACTCGACGGTCGGAATCATGCAGCAGGACAGCCAGAACCTGAACCAGGAAGACTACATCGCGCCGAACAACGTGCCCAATCCGGCAACCGTAATGATTACGGCAGTCCCGGAGGCGGATCCATCGGTCGTTTCCAATACGGTGTTAGTGACGGTCATACCCCAGCAGAACAACATCACCATCCAGATTTCGCCAGATCCCCCTCCGCCGCTCTTGCCGGGGCAAAGCAACCCGAACTTCACCGCCAACGTGAACAATAGCTCCAACCAGACAGTGAATTGGACACTGTCACCACAAGGTGGCGGAGTCTGCACGACTGGCCTGCCTACGCCATGTGGAACGATTAATCCCGGTACGACTGACGGTAACTCAACGACCTACACTGCTCCTGATGTCCAAGGCTTGCCCGACCCCTATTTCGTGAACATTACTGCGACGGCGCAGGTTGACAATTCAGTGCAGCAGACGGTAACACAGGAAATTACGCAGAATGCCCAGGCATCGATTTCGATCACCGCTAGTCAGTCTTTTCCGCTCATGATCCAGGCGGGCTCGCCCAGCGTCATCACCTTTGGCGTGTCAGCGATAAACATTCCGGATTTCTCGACTGATGGCGTGAATTGGGAAATGAGCTGTAATTCGCTTGCACCTCCAACGAAGAACGGAAATCCGCCCGGTGAAAATTGCGGGCCGCAGCCTAATTTCGGGCAATGCTACGCCGACGGAGGCGGCCCGGGGCTTATTGATTACGCGAAGCAACAGATCAAACTGTGTGGAAGTGGCGACTTCAACGCTCAAGGTGGAGACACCTTCACTTGGCTGGCACCCAAGATTCTGGCCAATTCTCAGGGACAAAGCATCTACATGCAGGTGCAGCAGTGCAACACGTCGCAGGGGCAGACTGATGGCTTTGTCGCCATGACGGTTGAGATCAACGGCATACCGAACTGTCCAGGTCAGAACGGGACGTGTCAGGCGAGCGCGTGCATCAACATCTCACCGCCGGGTGCGAAGTAGACGCCATTGCCAGAGTTCGACGGACAAGAATCGAGCCCAGCCCTAGGCGACTGTTTGCCGCGGAGGGCTGGGCTTCGAACGTCTTTACAAGGGCTTTACTTTGCCGCAACCAGCGTGGGCTGGGCGGCGACGGTCTGCGACTTCACGGTACGCAGAGTCTCCCTCGTGGACGTCAGTTCCGACTTGAGGTTCTGCAAAGACACAGCCTGGTCCCGAACCATCGCCCGCTCACGTTTCATCTCGTTTACGAGCTTCGCAATCTGAGCGCGCTCCCGCTGAATCTCTCGCTGTTGTTCCTTCGTAGCTTCGATCAAGAGGGCAGTCAACCGGCTATAGTCCACGCCATTGACCCCGTTGCCGTCTTTGGCTTTGGAGACGACCTCAGGAACGACGTCATTAACCTCTTCCGCGATCACGCCGATCTCGCGCTTGCCTCCGTCTTTGAGTTCGTAGGAAACGCCGCGCAGGCGCTCGACTTTGGAGAGCGCGCCGTCTAGCGTCTGAATGTTCGTCTTCCAACGGCGCGAGCTGTAGGTGTCCCAGCTATCGCTGATGGCGTGACCCGCGCCCTGGGCGATGGTGAAGACGTTCGAGGGCGTTGCGGTTCCGATACCGACCTTGACGGCGTACGTGCCAGTGCCTCCGAGGATGAGGGCGTTACTCTCGCTGACGACTGCGTTTGCGCCGATGGCAGTCGAGTTAGCTAGGTTGGTAGAGCTTGAGTCGGGACCGGCTGCAAATCCGAGAGCCGTATTATAGCTGCCCGTGGTGTTGTTAAAGAGAGCGAACGCGCCACCAGCGGCGTTAGCGAACCCGGTTGTGTTGTTGGCCAGAGCACTAAAGCCGGTAGCGTCGTCGTCGATACCCGTTGTGTTGAGGTAGAGGGCCAGAGCCCCGTTGGCCGTGTTGTTGCTTCCGGTGTTGTAATCAAGCGCAGCTGAGCCGGTTGCCGTATTGTTGGTGCCGGTTGAGTTGTTCGACAGAGCCAGAACGCCGATGGCGGTGTTGTTGTTGCCGGTGCTGTTCGCATCTAGCGCGCTAGAGCCAATAGCGGTGTTGTAATAGCCGGTCGTATTGCTATAGAGCACGTTGGCACCCACAGCTACGTTGCTGTTCCCGGTTGTATTGTTGAGGAAGGTTTGGGCCCCGAAGGCTGTGTTGGCGTTGCCCGTCATAGTCGAGTTTCCGGCAAACCCGCCAAAGGCGTTAAGGGCGGAGACAGAGCCGGAATCAAAGGTGGCGCCGCCCAAGCTGAAGCTGGTAGCCGCGTTTAATCACACCGTTCACGTCCAATGTTGACGCTGGGGTCGTAGTGGCTATCCCGACATCGCCGCCGGTGGTCTGGTAGATCACAGAGTCCTGAATCGTGGTTGTGCCATTAAATCCGGCAACGTAATGAGCTGTACCGCTGCCCGTGATAGTGCTGACGTGAAACGGAGAATTCTTCTTGGCCGTCTCCTGGGCGACGGCGAAAAGCCCGGTGAACAAGAAAGCAAAGACTACACACGCTATGCGATTTTTCACGAGAATCTCCAGTAAATGCACTTGGGGCTCGCGTATGGAAGGATGAGTTATGCGCTACAGCACCTTGGGGACGGAACGGTGCTTGCAGCATCCGGCTGAGAGTGGCCCATACTGGCACCGTCGTGGTCATCTGTAAAGTGCGTCGGCGTTAAATTCACACTCTTTTAACATCTGTGTCACCCGGCAGTAGAATTAACACCGCTTTAACATTCACGGCGAAGGTTACGTTAATATCTTCGTCATGCCAAAGGACTCTCTTCGCATCGACGATCGGCCCGGAACGCTGCCCGGACAGCGGGTTTTGAGCCTCACCGGGGCGCTGGTTCTCACTACGGTGTTTGATTTTCAGGCAATGGTTCGCGCCGACCAATCAAGGTCGCTGATTATCGATTTCAGCAACGTTGCCTACGTCGATTCAGCGGGGATCGGGGCGCTAGTGGGGGCTTACGTGACCCGTCAAAATGGCGGCCGGGGCCTGGCGCTGGTTGGAGTGAGCGACCGGATTCACAGCGCCCTCAAAATAACCCAGGTCGAGGGATTTTTCCGTTTTTATGATTCCGTCAGCGCGGCCGAGGAAGCGACTGCCGCGTAACGGCGTGGGAAACGCCTCTGCGGTTGGTCAGATTAGAACTCTCTAATTAAACTGGATCGCCAGCTAGCCTTGCCTGGTTGTTCTCTCAATCCGAGCATCGTTTCTTCCCCTAAAGGACGATTAACCCCCATTCGCGACGAGTTTTCGCGCCCGATGTTCCCCGGCATTGGCCTCTGACTTGCACGTCGCATCCGGCAGGAGGAACAGGTGCGCCAAACCAAGCTCATCACTGCCACATACACTGAGGGCTTTCGCTGCATAGGCCCCGCTTGCGAGGACACCTGCTGTCAGGGCTGGACCATTCCCATTGACCAGGCAGCCAATGATAAATTCCGAATCCTCCCATCCAGTCCACTGCGCACTCTGCTCGATGCCAACATCGTACGTACACCGCAAACTGACGGTGGTTCCAAACCCGCCACTTTCGCCACTTTTCGCATGACCGCAGCCAACGCGTGCACCCTACTGTCGGAAGACAGGCTTTGCCGCATCCAGACAGAGTGCGGAGAGACATTTCTTCCTCACGCCTGCGCCACCTATCCCCGAATCGTGCACGTGATCGGCAACACAGAGGAAAAGGCGCTTACGCTTTCCTGTCCCGAGGCTGCCCGTCTTGTTCTTCTCAACCCCGCTTTGCTCAATGTTAGCCATCCAGTGATCACCGAGCCGCTCTACCGGCAACCGCAAGATAGTGATGATGTCGAGAGCAACAGCTCACTTCAGCCGTGGTTTTGGTCCATTCGGGAATCCTCGCTTGGCTTGGTACTGAATCGCACGTTCCCGCTCTGGCAGCGTCTGTTTCTGCTCGGCGTTTTCTGTCGGGGACTGGATTCCATTGCTAAAGGTGAACTAAAAAGTTCCGTCCCTGCGTTTCTACGTGACTTTGAAACCACGGTTGCATCGAGCACCCTCCCGGCCGCCATGGAAAACCTCCCGGCCGACCTCGGCCAGCAGTTGGATGTCGTACTGCGGTTGGCCGGGCTGCTGCTTCACAGCTCTAACGTTGGTCCCCGCTTCGTCGAGTGCGTCGAGGCTTTTACGGCGGGCATCGGCAATGGACCCGGCGCGACTTTCGAGAGCCTTACCACGCGCTACTCGCTGGCTCATGACCGGTACTACGAACCTTTCTTCGAGCGTCATCCCCACATCTTGGAAAACTACTTGATCAACACCATCATTCGCTGCCAGTTTCCCTTCGGACGTGAGGCCATGCGGACCGGTACTTCGTCCTCACTGAGTCGCGAACATGCCTTGCTGACGGCCCAGTTCGCCTTAATAAAGGGATTTATGATTGGCGTAGCAGGTTTTCATGGCCAGGCATTTTCCACTGACCATGTGGTGCACACAGTTCAGTCCGTTTCGAAACACTTCGAGCATCACTCTGAGTTCCTCAATCAGGCCCATGCCTTGCTGGTGGAGAGTCAGATGGATGGCGATCGGGGGGCAGCGATCCTGCTCAGGAACGACCGGCCGGTAAGTAAGCCAGAGGAAAACGCCTCAGTCTTGTATCACGACCGCTCGCCACAAACGGCACACTTGAGTGCCAACCTACTTGACTTGAATAATGGTGGGCGTCGCCCCGGCATGAACCTCTCTCCCGCTGACCTGACCTTACGACACAACTGACCCGCCATTACTCTCATTTCTCCTTCTCACCCGCCTGGCGCGGATACCCGTTCCTCCAGAAGCGCCTTCCGCGTCCTGCTTGACCCTGACTTCCCTGCAGAGCATAATTGGGCCGCTTGATCCGCTTGCCATTCCCACAGGCGGCCAGCTTAACGAGATTGGCAATGCTTCAGGACAACACAATTCGCCGTCCTGGCCTTGGTCTTTTCTCAGCTGGCACGTTTGTGGCGTTCGCTGCAGTTACGGCATTGAGCACGATTTTTATTCAGATACTGCCAGCTGTTTCCATAGCTGACGGGACCGTGCCCATCATTTTGGATGTCGCCTTGTTTTTCATCATCCTCTGTGTGGTGGTCTGCACCGCCGTCGTGCACAAGGTGGAGACCAGACAGTTGATCTATTGGCTGGCGCTGACGATCTGGTGGATGCTGCTGGTGGATGAAGTGTTTTTCATGCGTACCAACACCGGCTTCGCCATGGGCCGCGGAGAGTTCTCTGTGTATGCGTACGCAGACGGCGCGATGTGGCTGATCTGCATGACGGTTTTGCTCATCCTCACCGTGCGCTGGCCCAAGTATATTCCCCAGGCTTTCAAAGGTTCCTCGAAATGGGTGACGTTCTTTGTGGTGCTGTGCGTGATCTCGACCGCTTGGGCGCCCGGCCCTCTATATGCTATGGCCTGGAGCGTAAAGCTGGTGCTAGCGATCTTGCTGTTGCAGCTTTGTTCGAGCCTGATGGAAAAGATCAGTGATGTCACCCTGTTTCTAAAGGTCACGGCTTTTGCCTTTGTGTTTCTGAGCGTCTTGCCGGTTTACTACGCCATAAACGATCCCGATGGTTTTTTCGTTGAAGGACGGCTCAACGCGGACCCGGACTTGCTGGGACCACTGGCGGCTTCTCTGATGTTGATGTCGTTGCTCCTATATTCGCTGACGAAGAAGAGATATTGGATCCTCACCGGCGTGGTGGGGGCGATTGTCATGTTACTGGCCTTCGGCAAGGCCGGCGTAGTGGGTGGTTTCCTGGGGGCACTCCTGTTTATGGTGTTGCAGCGGAAAGTGGTGCGCAGCCTTGGCTTGATGATCGGATTAAGTGCTTTGGCCCTAGTCATCGTGTCAGTCACTCCTCTGGGCCAATACCTCCAGACGTATCGCGGTGCTTCCACTTTGACAGGACGCACGGTCATTTGGGGTTTCGCCATTGCGGCCATCAAGCTCAACCCGATTTTTGGGCATGGCTATCTCGGAACTTACTATTCGTTCACGCATGCCAGCGGACTGGTTCACGGGGCCGTGCATGTACATAACGGTTTCCTGGAGGTTGCCTATAACAACGGCGGTGTGGGTGAGTTTTTACTGCTTATGATTCACTTTGTTATGCTGCGCAATATCTTCATCTCCATGCGCGTGTCGAAGATGTTGCGCACTCTCCAACCGGCAAGCGAACAGGCCTGGCACAGCTACCTGATCACCATCGCTTGTTTGGCCATCTATATTCACACCTTCGTGCAAGGTTTGTTTGGCGGACATTTCGGTGGCCGTTGTATGAGCCCATATATGCTTTGGCTTGCGTTGGCCATGTTATCGGCCACGATTCGGAGGATAAACGAGCACATGCTGGACGAGGCAACTCTGAAAAAAGTGTCGCTGTTTAGCGAAGAGACGTTCGGTTCCTTGCGGCCAGCGTCTTCGCAAAGCATGTAGATGAATCATCGGTCTCAAACGACTACCGTGCACAAGGTTACAACTCGTAGATTCTCAATCTTCCTTGGATTGGCCGTTATTGTGGAACGCAGGGGAGTCAAAACTGGCCTTCACATCAAGATGCCATAGCTTTTGCGGAAATAACGGGTGCGGCTGAAGAGCGCGCTGCTTCCACAATTCCCAGAAATGTTCGCGCGAACTCAACGACTAGATGTTCGTGTGAAGAGGAGGGACCGGTAACGGTATGCTCCGCTTGCAAGAAGCCGGCGATGGCTTGCGCAAGATCGTCATCGTCACCAACGCGAAAGAAAGACGAGCCATCGGGCGCTTGTTCAAGATGAACCCGGAAGTCTGATGCAATCACGGGTTTTCCCAAAGCCCGAGCGTCTTCAATCACCGTACTCCAGCCTTCGAAGCGCGAAGGTTGCAATACGGCTTGAGAACCGCGGATCAAGCCCACCTGGTCAAGACGCGGAATGGTGCCCAAAATTTGCACTTGCTGCTCGATTCCCAGCTTATTGATCTCCGACTTAAGGCTCGGAAAGTAACCGGGATTTCGGTTGTCCCAGGTTGGTCCGGTGCACACCAGGTGAACCTTCAGGCCTTGATGCATCAATCGGGCGATCGCCCGGAAAGCTGTGAGGTGATCCTTGTGCTTCCAGAACTGATTGCAAATAATGAAATAGTGCGCCGGCACCTGATATTTGGCGATCGCGGTCGCCGGATCTAGAAACCAGGAAGAAGTTGGAACGGACGCAAACCTCAGGATATGGATGTTGGCTTTTGGCTTCCCGTAAGCGCGAATGGCGTCCTCGAGACTGCATCGGCTACTGAAAACTACATGACGGGTCGGGTCTCCGAGTATGGAAGCAAAACGACTGTCACGGATGGCGCTTCTCAGTCCAGATGCCAGGTGCGGCAAGTCGCGGTGCTGTAGATCGGGAATCCATGCGATTGGGCAGGGCAATCGATTCGTGAAGTGACTGCCCACCGGGAAGACAGCTTGCACCTTTTCCCGATCTACCGCATGCGCTAATTCGGGCGCGCTCTCGTGCAGCAGCACGCCCGAGACTATTGCATGAGCGCGCCTCGCGGTGGTTTCAAACCGGCTTCCTGCGAAGGCCTTGTCCATCCATGATTGAAATACAACAACTCTGTCGGCAAGAGGTGCGACTTCGTCGAACAAACCAGTATGGGTACGGCAGAAGAGCGTTACGTGGGGGCGCTCGGCACTGGGCAGGCGGGAAAGTGCTCGCAGCAGATTGTGGGTATAAACTACGCCCCCCAGCCATTGATCGAGTGCGATCAGGCCGATGCGTAAACGCGGGGGTCTCACGAGAGAACTCTCTCGAAGCGGAGGAGTTCATGAAGTCCGCGGGACAGGTCACGATGCGGGGTCCACCCGATCAGCGATTGCAGGGCACGCACATCGGCTTGCAGGTGGGGTCTTTCGACAACTCTCACCTTTTCAGGGTCGATCTCGGTTTTCAGCGGGATCCCGATGAGTTCCGAAATCTTGGCGAGAACCTCTTCTATGGAGACCGAAACCCCAGTTCCGATATTCACCGTCGTGACTCCCGGAACAGAGTTCTGAACTGTATCCAAGACCGCGCGAGCAGCGTCCGCCACCGGCACCAGATCGCGCTTGGCGGTTATGGTTCCCAGTCTCAGTACGTTCGACCCACCGTTGCGAAGTTGGTGGATGATTTCGGGGAGAATGTGAGGGTTAGTTTCGTGCGGGCCGTATAGATTGAATAACCTTCCGATTACAAAGTGACGTTCCGGATACGCACTCGCCTCAGACTTAATGAGTTTCTCACCCTTCCATTTGGTGAGCCCATAAATGTTAAACGGCGCCAGTTCAGATGATTCCTGGCAGGGGCCGTCTATCGGCTTGTAGACGTCCCCCGTGCTCGCAAACCAAAGGCGCTTGACCTTGGCCTTGCGGCATGCGCTCAACAACGATCGCGTCCCCTGCACGTTAAGACTTACGGTCAGTCTAGGATCACGCAAGGCTGCCGGAATAAAGTGCAATGCGGCCAGGTGGACAGCAACCGCCGGTTTCTCGGCAGTGCACACTTCAGTAAGGGCAACTTGGTCGCGGATGTCCCGGCAAAAAAACTTAAAGAGCGGGCTCCCGGCAAAAGGGGCCAAAAAATCCCAGTTTCCGGTTGAAAGGTTATCTAATGCAATGACCGACTGTTGGCGCGCGAGCAACTGCTCTACCACGTGAGAACCGAGAAAGCCTGCCGCACCAGTGACCAACCAGGGCTGAGAGTTCATAACCGCCTGATCACACCTGCTACGTTACTCCCGTGGCGTTTACAACCCATCTAAGCCTACGCCAAGACTCAGATTGCGCATTTCTAACACCATGGGAGATGGTTCGCTGTTCGCGCCGGGTGATTTTGTGCTTATGCTTGAACCTTGTCAAGCAAAACTACACCGTGCTGAAAACGTGATTGCTGAAGGCTTTGTGGAATTGCTGCTAAACGCAAGTGAGCGTTTAGGTTTGAGTGGTGAGCGCGGAAGGAATCGAACCTTCAACCTACTGATTAAGAGTCAGTTGCTCTGCCAATTGAGCTACGCGCCCGTCAATGATTTACGGATAGTTGTGGGTTGCGGTGTCAGTTGTGGTGTCAGTTGGCCCTGCCGAAACCTCTGCGTGCCGATCTCTAGATCCCGAGCCAACACGCCTTGCGGAATCTATCAAGATCGATTCTAACGAGCGCGCGTTCATATTGTCCAGTTTCGCCACGACATCTTCCGGATCCGCTTTGCGTCTGAGAACCCTCCACCACCTTGCTGTTGGCCGCACGCATCTGGTCCGAAACCGCCTGGGATGTAGATGTTCATGGTGGTCTGGATATTGGTGTGCCTCAACAGCTCTTGCTGCATTTGATGTCCGTGCCCGCGCTGCGGAGCATGGGCGAATAGATGTGCCGGCAGGTGTGGCAGCCGATCTTTCCGATGCCAGGGTGTTCTGTGTGTTCACTCGAACCTTTTTGCGCTGAAATGCGTTTGCGCGCTACACGCAGATGTGGACGAGCCATTCGACGTCGGAGGGTTTTCCGCCAGCCGCAATATCTGGTTGACATTTTGAAGGTCGAAGGGTATTTTACGTTCGTCTGGCGAACGGAAGAGTGTGACTCGTCCTGAGTTTGCACATCCGAAGGGGCTTCTACTCGCCGACTTCCCTGGGAGATTGTGAGTTTGTCGGATGGTCGAAGCACACAAAGTGGATTGGTGTTGCCCCTTCCATATGACGGCTTCGTCATAGCGGTTTTTCTGGGGGTCTGACGCCGCAGTCGAGTGCTTTCATGACCTGCTTTGCGGATGTTAGAGAATGAAAAATAAAGCGACATGGGGAATCGTTGGCGCTCTGACTGCCGCGGGTGCGGTGGGTATCGCGCTGCAACCTGGATACAAGTTTGCCGGAGCGAATGAGACGAGGACATTCAGGTCGGGTGCGAGTCAGGCCCAGGCGATGGCCTCTGAAACCAACGCCGCAGGGAAGAAGCGCGCCTGTGATGACCTCGCCCAAGTTCTGGAGGTGTTCTTAGGTATCAATGAAGTGCCCAGGCCCGACTCGTGTTCTGACAGTTCTCCCCTACACACGACACCGAAGGCAACGGCCAAAGCGCTGGTAAAGGAAGAGCCGGCGTTGGATCCCAAGTTTGTCATCGCGACACTTCCCGACCCCATTCACACCCACCTGGCGCTGATGTTCGACCGCATGTCGGAGGTTATTCAGCAGGCAGCGCAGGACGAAAGCTATTCCTATGAAGCTTCGTGGCTGCCTTGGGACGACAAGGATGAGACATATTTACGGCTGCCGGACAATGATCAAGCGTCCTACCGTAAGGAACTGGTGGAGGACCAACCAGGGATTCTGGTCTTTCGATACAACTCGCCGGCGAAAACGAGTAATGATCCCTTGCTGCCTTATCGAGACGGTTTGATTGTGCTGGTTGTTGGAGAAGATCCGACAAAAGGAATCCATACCGAGCAGTTCACGAACGCTCTGGCGTGGATCGACAAATTGAAGGGTCTGAATGACCGGAACCGAGCGCGCACCGCGATTCTTGGACCAACCTTTTCGGGATCTTTTCCCTCGCTGTCGAAGTTGCTTGCGGGCGGCGAGTCTGGAAAGTATCTGAGGCATGTTCGCGGTGTTATTTCCGCTCCCCTTGCGATTCACAGCGGCACAGCCAACGATGGCGGGTCGATCATGCGGTTTAACCAGGTCTCGAATTCAGATTTGCACCTCAGTGAGTTAAACATCGACTTCCACGGTTTTCTGGAACGCGATGAGGTGGGCCTGAATCGATATTGCAGCTATCTGAGGGAACAATCCGACGACCGTTTTGAGTCTCGCGCGATTGCGGTCATTTCCGAGGATGAAACAGCCTATGGGGCCAGCAAGGGTGGCGCGGATTCTGAAAATGACCAATCTGAAAATGACCAAAAGGGTACAAATGATAGTGAATGCTTGAACCACGCCTTGTGGCTCTACTATCCGCGGGATATTTCGGCGTTGCGAGCTGCCTATCAAACGAACTCCATGTTCAATACGACAGCGCCTCAGCAGTCTGCGGACGCCGGGCGTGGAAGTTTGCCCAGCGATCTAGCCGACCCAGGAGACCAAGCCCACGACACCATTCGATCCTATGCAGGGAACCAGACCCCTCTGTCGCAAGAAGCCTATCTGCTGGGTCTGGTGAATGCGATGCGAGTGCGTCACATCCATTATGTGATCCTTCGCAGCACCAACCCCCTCGACCAGCTTTTTCTGGCCCGCTATTTACGTCGCGCTTATCCGGATGCACGTATCGTGACCGACGGTGCAGACCGGCTTTTCGAACGGGAACGCGGGGCGACGGGAATGCGCGGAACGATGAGCCTGAGCACGTACCCGCTTTTGGAACGGGAGCGCGAATGGATCGAAAGCAACAATCCGTCGTCCAGCCAACGGTTATTTAATTCGGATACTTCGGAAGGCACCTACGTCGCGCTCCGGCTATTACTTCACTCACAGGCGCTAAGCGAAAATCCGAGCGTGGACGATCCCGATGGCTGCACGCTGCCTCGGGATTTGCGGCAATTTGACGCACCGAAAGACCCGAACGCTGGGTCGCTGCCTGCGTTGCCCACAGGCTGCAGGCCGGGTTTGCCAATTCCCGATTACGGGATGCCGTCCTGGATGTCCAAAACGTGCGCGAACCCTGCTGGAGGGAGCGATTGCGGCGCATTCCGGCGACCGGCAACTTGGCTGACAGTGCTCGGAAGAGACGGGTTCTGGGCGATCGCAGCCATGAATGAGCACACGATGCTATCCAAGCGCGACGAACGAGGCTCGGACCACGGTAACTATTCTTCCGAAATACCTCTCAGGCTGAAGATATTGCTGGTTGGTCTCGCGGGCTTCGTTGGCTTTCACGCATGGTGCTGTTGGAAGGCGTCGTTTACCGCGAAGCCGTCGTTTCGCACCCACTTTGCGAATCCGGGCGAGTGGCGCCATACAGTGGTCGTATTTCTGGGAGGATGGTTTGCAGCGCTGCTGCCGTTGTTCGTAGGCTGGGGATGCGGAGCATTTGATGCATCCTCGGCCGGACTCTCATACCCGTGGCTGATCCGTGGAGTTGTAGTTCTCACAAGCATGGTCGCGCTCGGGGCAAGCGTTGCGAATATTCTGAGGATCGAACAATTGAGGAGCGGGAGCAAGGAGGCGCGCCAGTTCGCAACCGGCCGTGTCGATTCCCGCACGCTGATCGCCAGTTCGTGCGGCGGCTCGGCGCTCGGGCTCATCATTTTCTTTGCGGCCTTCGTGCTACCGCTCCAGTGCGCGTTGATGCCCGCAAACCGGTTTTTCACTTACTACCGCAACATGCATGTTTTGAGCGGAGTGTCTCCCCTGGTGCCGTTGCTGGCATTAACTCTGGGGATGTATGCATGGTTCTGGCATTCATTGCACGGCCTCGCCCTATTTGGCAAGGACCGCTGCCGGCTTCCTGCGGAAACTGACCTACAGCTTCCGGATCCAGAGACGAAAAACATCTTGCGGATGTTCAGCCAGGAAAGAGCTGCTGATGCTACCGAGGGTGGTGCGAAGCCGCTGGCGCCCGACGTCGTAGCCTTCGGGGTAATTCTTGCAACGACCTTGATCGTGATCTTTCTTGCCATATCCAGGCGCCTGCCGGTTCGGAGTCTGGGAGTGAAGTATTATGCGGGCATCTTTTTTGTGTATCTGATTGTCTGCTCTAGCTTGATGCTGGCGGAGGCTTGGCAACTGCTGAGAACTTGGGCTAAGTTGCGGGAACTGCTGATGTTCCTGGATCGTACGCCGCTACGGCGAACGTTGGCGGCACTGCGGGGATTTTCGTGGGGCAGCGTGTGGGGGATGAGCGGGAACGTTCTGGACGTCCGTTACAAATTGCTCTCCCGACAGCTCGAAAGCCTGGGGCACACAGTGGCAGCGCTGAAAGCCCGAGCGGACGGCAAGGCAGCAGATGCAGCCCGGTGCTGCATTGCCGCTCGTTACTGTATTGCGGTTCTGGAGAAGCTCAAGCAAGCTGAAACAATCAATGATAGTAACCGGCTTACGTTGGCCCAGGACTGCCTGGATGCCTTGAGACAATTACGGAAGTCAGCCAAGGGGAGCTTGCGAGCGACCTTGGACACTGCACGTGATTGCATCGTGGCGCAAAGGCTGGGATCCATAATGGCGGATCCGAGCGCGATGGCCGGAGTGCAGGAGTGCATCTCCGCGCTGGAAAAGTTCGTCAGCTGCGAGAGTGAAAAGGCAGATACGCCTGAGATGGACTGCATCGGCGCGCTCGCGGAGACGCGTCAGCATGGTATGGAGTTCGCTAAATGGTATGCCCGGAATTATAGGGAGTGCGTTAAAGCAGAGAAGGACCAAGGGTGCGATGAAGGGAACCTGGAGTCTCTGAAGGTTTTTCAAGAGTCAACAGCAGAGGCCACCGCCACTGTGCTGGTACGATTATTGCTGCCGGAATGGAGAACGGAGACAAATTCCCTGGTTTTAGTCGAGGGGCCGCAGAGCGGCTACGACGATGATGACCAGAACACAGCGCCGCCGCTTTCGGAAAAACAATACATCCGCGATGCCGAGGAGTTTGTGTGCCTTCCGTATATGGGCTTCGTGCAGAACATGCTTGGGCGGATGCGCTCGATTGTCATGAGCATTCTATGGCTTTTTGTTGCGACTGCGATCGCGATTTCCACCTATCCCTTTGATCCACGGCAGGGCCTCAGCGGCACGATCCTAGCTTTGTTTGTATTGCTGGCAGCGATCATTTTTCACGTGTACGCACAAATGCATAGGGATTCCACGTTGAGTCATATAACCAATACCAAGCCAGGAGAATTGGGAAGCGATTTCTGGTTGAAGCTCGTGAGCTTTGGAATTGCCCCGTTGTTGGGATTGCTGACAACGGTTTTTCCCGGGATCACAGATTTCGTTTTCTCCTGGTTGCAGCCCGGACTGCAGTCCATCAAATGAGGGTGTTGCATAAGGCTTATTTTTTAAACATTGCGGAGCAGTTGGCTACGCGACAGGGCTGGGCAACGGCATATCGGTGGCTCCTGCCCAAACAAAGTTGCCACGCTTATCCGTGTACCAATAAGCATTTCCTTCTACACGCTCACCCACGGCGAACCCTACCACCGATATATTCGAACCGGCCGGTAAAATGCGGTCGATCGGCGACGCCGTATTGGGCCCCTTACTGCGCAGGTTGACGTTCCGGGTCGTGCGCAACGTAAGTGGGGTGATCGAGGCAGGAATGCGGACCAGCAAGTTCGCCACGTTCAGCCCACTACCCGGGCAGTTTCTTGACGGTCTGATCCTGCTGTGCTCCACCACGTGCTCGCTGTCTAATGGAATCCCCCAACGGGCGGCAACCTCCAAAATCAGAGTTGCACCTGCGGTGAGCTGTGCCTCGGGATGCGGGTCGGCGGAGCGGCCCTCAAGCGCAATGCCAATGGTGTAAAAATTAGGATTCACGCCCTCCTTCAGTTGCTTCCACTGAGGATTTACTACGATGCCCGCGTGAAAAGCAGAATGCTTCTCGTCAACGTACTGGTGCACTGTTCCCGAGAGCGAGATCGCGTAATGGGGAGACGCCAGACTGGCAGGATCGAGAAAGACAGATTCGCCGTGAGCCAGATCCCCGTCGAGGCCATGGATGATCATCGCCTCCGGCCGAAAGCCACGCCGGCCAAGATAGAAGTTGGTTCTTGGACAGCCGATCCATAGCGTCATTGTTTCGTCCTATCCCACAGCCGTCAGGTCCCCTCGCTCTCCCCGAAGCGAGTCGCTGATAGGAGGACTCGGGTCTGAGGTTGGGGCTGGGCTCGAAGCCGGCTGGCTTGCCCGCTGCGCCCGTTGCTCGTCGTCTTTTTGGGTGAGAGCGGAGCGCAAACCCAGCAGATCTTTGAGGATGTTGTACCAGAATGGGGCGCCCAGGCTGATCAGGAGGGCTGCAAGAATCATGCCCGGGTACTTGCGCGTGTCTTGGATTCGGTCCCACCACTCGTGGTTCATGGGCAGCGTAATGAGACCGGCGTCGTTCAGAAGGTTATAGTACAGCTGGGTGTCCAGTTTAGGTTTGGACGGGGAGTCAGCGCCTGTTGCCGGCGGGGATTGGCTGCTGGTATCAGGTGGAGTGACTGCAATGGAGGTTGAAGGGGGCGTTGTCGCACCGGTCGGCGGGGCGGCACTGTTCGATGTTGATGCAGTGGCAGCCGGCACCGGCTGGGCCGGTGCACTCTTGGAAGGAGTCACCGCGTTTGTAAATTGTGCCGCGACCGGACCGACCACCGATAGCCGGAATTGCTCGTCGATTGACAGGCGGTCGATGATGGCGATGATGTCGAGCTGCACTGCTATCACGACGACGAATGCGGCAGCAATCGTGACTCGGTGTGCGTGCTTCGTAAAGGCCTGGCTGACGCGGTCGATCGTCTGATCAAACCAGGAATTGATCTTCGCGACGTAATCGGTCGCGCACTCCCGCACAATAGCCATTTCACTGCGTATGTGGTTTGCCATCCCCGGGTTCGAGGTCTCAAGCATTAACGCCATCTTGCGAATGTTGTTTAGTGTTTGCCCGGGATCGGTGACTCCGTTTTGTTTCAGCAGATCTTGCAGCGCGGTTTTGGCGTCGCCTTCGAGGCTGGCCGCCCCCTGGCCACTGGCCAGATCGAGAAGCAAAGTTGTGAATTCCTCGCGGCTGACCACGGTGCCGAGCTTGCCCTTCGCGGCCGCCACCATAGGATGCGTCAACACTGCCTTGGCCAGCGTTTCGGCAGTATCTTCGGATTGAATCCCGAGATGTTGCAGCAAACTTGCCAGGCCGGCAAGCAAATTCTTACCTCTTTTATCGAGCAAGCTGGTCACCGCCTGGGTGATTACGGTCACGGCCATGCTGAACAGCAGCAGAACCGTTGTTGCCCCTATGAGAATGTCGAGTGTTCTGAGCATTTTCGTCACTCCTGCACGCGCTGTCGAACTACAGGCGTTCGAAGAAATCACTGGGTAACGGAAATCTTGAGGTTGAACGCTCCCTCCCAAGACTCGCCCATGGAACTCTCCGAAACCCTTAACCGGTACCGACCCGACTCCACCAAAACCTGATCCAACACGGTCCCGCCGGGAGATCCCTCAAGCTTCCCCGACGGAAAGGTGATCTGCCCCCGCAGCGGCCCCGACCCGGAAAGCTCGATCTTTACTTTCGTGCCGTTCATGGCCTGAAAATCAAATTCCGCGTGGTCCTCCATGCTGTGCAGCTTGCCCTCGATGCTCATGCTCTTGCCCGGCGTGGGAAGTCTGATCCTTCGCGTGGCTTCGCCACGGGCAACGGGGAGCAGAAGCCCGACCGTGACAATAATAAGTAGCGCTCGATCCGAAGGGCTGTGATGCTTCATTGAATCATGAATTGTTTCCCCCACCAGCCAGCTGGTTAAGATCCGACGAGCTCCCGTTAAACTGGTCCAAGTCCACGTTGCCCGCGATCCCCGGTACGGACCCAGACTGGCTATACTGCCAAAAAACATAGCTGGAAAAGCCTGTCGGGATGCGGGGTGCAGGATTACCCGTGTACTCCGCTACCCAGAGCGGGTACGCCGCGAAGGCGGTGGTTCCGCCCAGGGCTGCATTCCAGAAGCCGGCGGCAGTGTAGATGATGGGGGTGCGGCCGAGTTGCTGCTGGACAACATCGAGCCATTGCTGCATGGCCGCAGCAATGGCGCTGGGACTTTGCTCGCCACTCACCTCCACATCCAGCACTGGAGGCAGGTCGCCGGGAGTCAACTGTGTGACTACGGTGAGAAAGTTCGAGGCTTGGGCTTGGGCATCCAGCTGCGGATAAAAAAAATGGTAGGCCCCTCGCAAGACTTGATTCTGTCTTAATCCCGCATAGTTCGCCGGGTAAAGCGGATCCTTGGTGAACCTGCCTTCGGTTGCCTTCACATAAGCAAAAGCAAAACCACCTGCCGCCAATTTCCCGTAATTAACCGGGCCGTTGTAGTGCGAAACATCAATTCCGGCGACCACGTGGATCAGACCTCCTGACTTATCGGTGGGAAGTAGAGCAGGGCCTGAAACCACGAGAGTGTCACACCAGACCGCACCGCAGTCAAGAGAAAACAGTAGGCTGGTCGTGTCTTAAATATTTAAGACACTACCCAGTAGGCTGTCTCATGCAAGATCTCCCCCGGTAAAGCACCTGCGCTTGCATGGTTGTGGAAAGGCCAGGCGGGCTTATCCTGTTTTCGTAACGAGCACAAGAAAGTAATTGCTTTGTCCTTTCTGTTTTGCTACGCTCGCAAACTATCCAACGGGCCAGCCCTGATTCCAGAACTGCAGATGCTGGGCTCCTTCTACACTGAATGGTGGACACGAGGGAACTCCTGTAACGCTGCTCTGATGCTTTCCTCTCGCTGGGCCTGACGGCAAAGGAGATTTATGCCGACTCCGAAGAATCACCTTCCACTGAAAGGTAGCGAGCGTGCCCCCATGGCGGGAGCGCAAGAACTAGGTCCAGCCAACCCCAACGAACAAATTGATGTGACCATTCGCCTGCGCTCTCGCGCTGGGAAAGCACCAATTGTCCCCCTGGACAACTTCACCCAACCGATTGGACGGCGCACAATTTTGAGTCGCAGCGAGTACGAACAACTCCACGGCGCGGATCCCAATAGCATTGCCAAGGTCGAGGCATTCGCCCACGAATATGGATTGACAGTGAAAGAAAAAAGTGCAGGGCGCCGCACCGTCATTTTGTCCGGGACGGTGGCCGCGATGAGTCAGGCCTTCGGCGTCGAACTGAAAGAGTACCAGCATCCCACCGGCAGGTACCGGGGGCGCACTGGCCCGATTCATCTCCCGGCGGATTTGCACGAGGTGGTGGATGGCGTCTTCGGCCTGGACAACCGCCCTCAGGCTAAGCCTCATTTTCGCAGAGGGCGCGGGCAGGGTGGCGATGCGACTGATTCCGCCAGTCTCTCTTACACCCCGGTTCAAGTTGAAGCAATCTATAGCTATCCCACCGGAGTAAATGGAGCGGGGGAGTGCGTCGCCATCATTGAGTTAGGGGGCGGTTACGCTACCAGCGACCTCAGCAACTACTGGAATCAGCTTGGCATGACCACGATTCCGAGCGTGTCAGCCGTCGCGGTTGGGAATGGCAGCAACAGCCCCACGGGTGATCCTGGCGGACCTGACGGCGAAGTGATGCTGGACATCGAAGTTGCAGGCGCAGTCGCGCCTGGCGCCAAGATCGTCGTCTACTTTACAGACAACACGGACGCCGGCTTTCTCAACGCGATCACCACTGCGGTGCATGACTCTACCAACAATCCCTCGATCGTCTCGATCAGTTGGGGAGGTCCTGAGTCCACCTGGACCCAGCAAGCCATGACTTCAATGGACGAGGCATTCCAGTCCGCAGCCGCGATGGGAGTCACAGTCTGTGTGGCAGCGGGTGACGATGGCTCGACCGATGGCGTGACCGACGGGTTGAATCACGTTGATTTCCCTGCTTCTAGTCCGAACGTGCTGGCTTGTGGTGGTACGCGATTAGTGGCCTCGGGCAACACGATTACCAGTGAAACCGTGTGGAATGAACTTGCGAACAACGAGGGCGCGACCGGAGGTGGAATTAGCGATTTTTTTCCACTCCCGGCCTGGCAGAACGCAGCCGGAGTGCCGCCTTCTGCGAATCCAAACTATAACGTCGGACGAGGCGTTCCGGATGTATCGGGCGATGCAGATCCTACCACCGGCTACGTGACTCTGGTCGATGGGCAGTCCGGTGTCACCGGCGGCACCAGTGCAGTGGCACCGCTCTGGGCCGGATTAATCGCGCTGATCAACCAGGCTCTGGGAAAGCCGGTGGGATTCGTCAATCCGTTGCTCTACCAGAACGCCAGTACGGTTGGAGGTTTCCATAGCATCACTTCCGGCAACAATGGCGCGTATTCCGCTGGTTCCGGATGGAATCCGTGTACTGGACTCGGATCGCCGATCGGGACTCAAATTGCAGTCGCATTGGGGTCACCGCCAGCGCAAGTCATGAAAACGGGTACCTAACCTCAGGGGTGTCGTAGTGGCGCGGTCCTTTTTAAGCGGACCACCGTCGTTTCATCGCAACTCTCAGTCTCGTCCGCGCCGCAAACGTAACAGACTATCGGGGAAATTCAGACTTCGGTGTTTCCGGAGGTTCCATGCTTGTAGTGTTTTCGGTGCTTGGTCTCGGTTTAGACAGTTTGCTGGCCGGTTTGCTGCTCGGTTCATTCATGCGGTCGTGGCGAGAGCGGTTTAGCCTTGCGATGAGTTTTGGCGCATGCGATGCCGCGGCCACGCTGGCAGGGTCCGTGTGGCCGCATCGCATAGCAACGCCGTCCACGTTCGTAACCTATCTTGTGTGCGCGCTTCTGTTGGCGGCGGCGGCCCGCTACAAGCGGGCGCTGTTTTACCTATTGCCGCTGGTTTTGAGCATCGACAATCTATTCGGAGGAGTTCCGGCCAGCAGTGCACTGATGGCGGGAGCCGAGAGCACGCTCATGGCGCTGCTGGGTCTGAGCCTGGCTACTTCGAGCAGAAACTTGTTCCTGGCATCGCGAGCGGAGGCTTAGTGGGGGTTCTACTACATGCGCATTACCGCCTGATGGGAGCAAACGGTCAGAAGATCGTAATGCCCGCGCCGGTGGACAAGAACACGCCACATGCGCCGTGGTGGTGGGACCACCTGGCGAGCCAGGCGGCAGACTTCCGTCGCTCGGGCTTTAGCGCGGTATTACTGCCGCCCATGTGCAAGACTGCCTCGGGCGCTGCCCCCGATGCCGACGGCTACGGTCTCTACGACAACTACGACATTGGATCGAAGAATCAATTCTTCAGCATCCCGACACGGTTTGGCGACCACGAACGCCTGCGCCGCATGATCGGCATCATGCACGCCTGCGGCCTTGATATTTATGCCGACGTGGTCATGCACCAGTATTACGGCGGCAACAACGGCACGTATCAGTATCTGGGCGCGGACGGCAAAACCCTGAACGGGCGCTTTGCCAAACATCCTTCTTGTTTTGTGGGAGCCCCGCCCCGCGTGCCCGTGGATCCAGTGGCGAATCCGCAAGGCAACTTTGCATTCGGAGACATGGTCTCTTACCTTAACTCGACGCCGAAGGGCTACATGCTGGGCGGCGCGATTGATGCGGCCGACTGGTTGACCCGCACGCTCGATGTGGAGGGTTATCGGATCGACGACGTCAAGGGCATGGCCGTCGACGCGGTGCGGCAAGTGCTCGATGCCAAATCCATGAACAGCCGGTTCGCCGTGGGTGAATATTTTGATGGCAATCCGTCCGCCCTGCACTGGTGGGTCTGGAACAGCGGTATGGGGGGACGGTGCAATGCCTTCGACTTCACGCTGCATTGGGCGATCCAGGCGATGTGTGACAACAGTTCGAACTGGTGGATGGGGGGCCTGCAGGGGGCGGGTTACATCGCCATCGATCCCGTGAACGCTGTCACTTTTGTTGATAATCCCGATACCGACTTGTCCTATGGCGAGAACGTGATCTGGAACAAGATGCTGGGCTATGCGCTCATCTTGACCGCAGAGGGTTATCCCTGCGTCTATTACAAGGACTACAGCACCGATGCCGGCTGTTATGGTCTCAAGCCCTTGATCGACAATCTCATCTGGATTCACGAGAACCTGGCTTTTGGCCCCACACTCACTCGCTGGGGGAACGATCAGCAGGTCTACGTGTTCGAGCGGCAGGGGTATCCCGGATTGCTGGTCGCACTCAACAATGACCAGCGGAACAGTTACACCCGCACGATGCAGACCAGCTTCGGTCCCAACGTGCAGCTGCATGAGTACACGGGCAAGCATGGAGACATTTGGACTGATGGCCAAGGTATGGCAACCTTCACCGTCCCCCGCAACGACAACGGCCAAAGCTATCTTTGCTTTTCCCGCACTGGCTATAGTCAGCCGTTCTCTCTCAATCGCAGGACTACGACCCAGACTTTTTTTGGCGCTGCCGACCTGGATACGGGGCCGGCGGAAAATGAAAAGACGGTGCAGGCAGGGCGGGTGTGGTGCCAGGGTGGCACCAACATTGAGGTTGAACTCAAGCCGGACACCTCGGGCTGGGGCGCAGGCGCGGAGATCGTCGTGGACGTTTTAGATCCCCAAGGCAAAATTCTGGCCAGCCAGGCTTGCACGGCGAAATCACCGGCCAAGAAAATGACCGCCACCGCCGATCAGAGCGGATGGGTCACCTTTCGCGTCACTGGACACGGGCTGCCGGCAACCGGGGCGACTTTTGAGATCAATGTAACCTATACCGCCACTCAGGAGTTCACGTCATGAGCATCGCGGTCACTACCCGCTCCTACGACCACAATCGCTCCGGCGCTAATACGCAGGAGACGATTCTCACGCCCGCCGCGGTCAGAACGCGGGGGATCAAGAGCTTGTTCTCGCTGGTTTTGCCCGGTGACGCGCGCGGTTGTGAGGCCCAGCCTCTCATCGTTCCCGACGTGAAGTTAGCCGATGGCACGACTCACGATGTGGTCTACCTGGCCACCATGGCCAATCGCGTTTTTGCTTTCGATGCCAACAACGGCGCACAACTGTGGATGGTCCAGCTCGGTAACCCAATCCAGGGCGATAAAACCATCGACGCCTACCTGATCAATGACCATTGGGGAATCCTGTCTACTCCGGTCATCGATGCGCAGGCCGGGCTGATGTATGCCTGCGCCTGGACCAGCGCGGATGGCTCGCCGGCGAACGGACAGCACTACCTGCACGCCATCAGCTTGCGGGACGGCAGCGCGGCTCATCCACCCCTGAACCTGGAGGGTGTTTCCTACAATCCGGGTCATGGGCTGGCGGTGCAGCAGTTCCGTTCGATGGAGCGAAAGCAGCGTGCGGCTTTGCTATTGATCGATGGTGCCATCTTCGTTGCCTTCGGCACGATCGCGGAGAGCGCGGCGACCGCTCGCGGCTGGCTGATCGCGGTTGACGCCACGAAGTTCCAGGTCTCTGCCGCCTGGACTTCAACCTCGCGTGGAAGCGGCGGCGGCATCTGGCATTCCGGCAGCGGTCCGGCCACCGATGCTGAAGGCAATATCTATGTAGTGACCGGGAATGGCGACTTCGACGGAGTTACAGACTTCGGCGAGAGCATCGTCAAACTCAGTTACACGCCGCCTGGTCCCACCCGCGTCGGCTCGTTGGAGGTGGTCGATTGGTGGACTCCGTGGACTGACGACGGGCGTACCGGCGGCAAGACCGAAGGCGAAGGCGTCAAACAATCCAAGGCAAAAGCATTGCCCACGAACTTCCGCAAGGACGCGTACCTCGCCCGCTCGATGGGAACTGCGGCCATGAATATGGCAGAATCCTGGGGAGATCAGGATTTTGGCGCCGGGGGCCCGGTTCTGGCGCCGGCGGTAGGCGCCCTGCTCGCTTGCGGAAAGGATGGAGTTCTCTACACGGCGAATCTACACAACCTGGGAAAGACCCAGCCCGCGGAACTCGATCCCGCAGCCACTACGCGCAACTACGCAAAGTTGAAAGCGCCGGCAATCTTCTACACTTTTTACCCGGGCCCGCAGCCCAGTCCGGGACCCAAGAACGTTGATGACTTGAACTTCTGGAGCGGAAACCGCACTCACCACCTGCACGGAACTCCTGTCCTCTGGCACAGCGCGGTGCATGGCTGGATGCATTTCTGCTGGGGCGAAAACGGCAATCTGCGCGCCTGGACGCTTGCCAACCACGGCGTCTCCACTTACCTGGCATGCAGCGCCGAAATGGCATCGGCAAATTCGCCAGCTCCACCCGGTGGAATGCCGGGTGGGATGATTTCATTGTCCGCGAATGGAGGTAACGACGGCGTGGTATGGGCGTCGATTCCTTATGGGGACGCTAACATGGAAATCAGCGCCGGACGTTTCCTGGCGTATGACGCGGCGAATTTTGGCAAGTATTCGGACGGAAGCGGATCGATTGTGCCGCTCTGGGATAGCCAGCAGTGGAACTGGCAGTTCAGCCACAACAAATTCAACCGTCCGGTGGTGTGGAACGGTCGTGTCTTCCTGCCGACCTACGATGGTGAGGTCCTGGTCCTCGGATTAGCCTAAGTAGAGCTCGGATTGTGTTCGGCAAGGCCGTTGTTTAGTGATTCAAGGGCGCATTGATCGCAAGAAAGACGATGAGCGCAAGTGGGAGGAACAGTCATGCAGGCCGCTCGCCGCGACCCACCCAACGACACTCTCAGGGAAACCTTTGCGCAGCTCGGATTCGTGACCGCTTCCGACGCTATGATTCCAGTCCTGCGCGCAGCTCTCAAGGCTGCCTCTGCCAGTGACATCACTGTTCTGGTGGAGGGAGAGACCGGCACCGGCAAACAGGTACTGGCACAAGCCATCCACCGTCTTGATCCGAAGCGTGCGAACCACCCTTTTGTTACGGCCCACTGCAGCACTATCCACGAGGCCCTGGCCGAGAGCGAGCTGTTTGGCCACTGTCGCGGAGCCTTCACCGGCGCGGTCACCCAACGTTCCGGGCTGTTTCAAACCGCGAACCATGGGACGCTTTTTCTGGATGAGATCAATGATCTCCCCCTTGGCCTGCAACCCAAACTGCTGGACGTGATCCAACGCCGGGTGGTGCGCCCCATGGGCGCGGACCGGGAGATTTCTGTGAGCGTGCGCATCATCGCCGCTTCCAATCAGCCGCTGCAACCCCTGGTGCTGCAAAACCGCTTTCGCTCGGATCTTTACTATCGGCTGAACGTGGTTCGGTTGCGGTTGCCGCTGCTGCGCGACCGGCCAGACGATTTGGCCGGATTAGTGTCGGCATTTGCGGCGCGATATGAGAGTGTTTATCAACCCATCGCCAGCGTCGAGCAAGAACTGGTAAGTTTCTTGCGCAGGCACGCGTTCACGGGGAACATCCGGGAACTGGAGAACGCAGTGGTGCGAATGCTGTTCGCCAAGGACCACGGCACCTCTCTGGGTCTGGAAGACTGGTTTGCGCAAGCCGGAAATGAGAAGCCTGACGAAGATCGTGATCTGATTGGCGAGGCGGCTGAAAACCTGTGGCAGTTCATTTCCCGCAGTGGGCTGTCTTACTCCGAGGCCATTCAGACGCTGGAGAAAAAGGTCCTTACGACCGCGCTCGTAGCCGGAGGACGCACTCGTCGCGAGGTCGCCCGGAAATTACGGACCAGCGAGAGGACTCTGTATCACATGATCCGAACCCATCGCTTGAGTAGCCCCCCAGGCGTGTGACGATGGCAGCTCTTCCGTGTCTTGCACTGCCAATATCTTCAGCGGACTACCATTTCATTGCAGTACTGACAATGTGTCTGTATATCTGCCAAGAATTATAGAGATTGCGGTTCGAGCCGCGACGCCCTTCGCCCATTTTCCCGCCCCAAAACATTCTGCGCTCTGTCATCGCTTGCAGCCGACGGGAGTGCCCAGCCCGCTGTTTGGTCTTCTGCGGTCCGACACTAACTTCGCCTCCACATTAGAGTTGCCAGAGCGATGGCCCGCCGACGGAGACGCCAGTTGAATTGGCCTGTCACTTGCATAATCCTGGCCAACGTCTTAAGAACCGTGAACTGCGGACTGTGGCCGAACGGGAGGTCTTCGACGGAAAAGGGAGATCAGGTCAGCTTTCGGGTGTGTGACGTCTTTCTCCCCAATGCGAAGGAACTCCCGGCCACATGGGCTGATGCGGCCGAGGTCGAGGGAACCATCGTCGACTTCTCAGATTCAGGCAATACCTCTCGCGTGTTTGCGGTCGTCGAGGTGGTCCAAAGGCGCACTGTGGTAGTACCGATCGCGAGGCTGAAATGGAAGAGTGGTAACCCGCCACCAGGCCATTCGTGATCACTGGGACTGCAAGGGACGTCACCGGCTGCGGGGAACTGGCTCAGCGTTAAGCACTTCAATTGCGTAACGACGTAAGCAAGGAGGATCAAATTATGGGCGCGTACACCTACCCTGGCGTTTACATCGAGGAATTGGCAAGTGGCGTTCACACCATCACCGGCGTCGCCACGTCGATAGCCGCCTTCGTGGGCTGGGCTGCCCAGGGGCCGACCAAGAAAGCCACGCTGGTACAGAACTGGACCGACTTTCAAAATCAATTCGGCGGACTGGATTCCCGCAGCTATCTGGGCTACGCCGTGAACCAGTTTTTTGGCAACGGCGGTCAACAGGCGTACATCGTCCGCGTGGTATGGGATGGAACCCTCAAGCCGGCCACCGGCACTCCCACTGCCTGTGCCACGGCCACTGCGACAGTCGGTGGAACTCTTACGCTGTGGGCCAGTAGTCCGGGCGTGTGGGGAAACAATCTGCAAGTCAGCGTAACCCTGCAGGCCGCGGACCCGACGCGCTTCAGTATTCAGGTCCAGCAGATGGTAAACAAGAACCCGGTCGTGGTGGAAAGCTTCTTCAACCTCTCCGCCAACTCGACCGACCCTGAGTACGTGGTGACGGTGATCGACAATGATTCGCAGTACATCAGCTTTGTGGATCCGGCCACCGGTGTCGCTCCCACTTCCATCAGCGGGACACCCACGGCGGCGAGTGGTGTGGCCTTGAGCGGCGGGGTGGATGGCTCACCCTTGAATCCACTCGACGGGGTTCACGGCGACGGCAATTTCGAAATTGCGCTGGGTTCGAGTCCCTCCGCGAGCAACGACTATGGCTTGCACCTTTTGGACCGCGTTTCCATCTTTAACCTGCTGTGCGTTCCGGGAGAAACTGACGCCCCCACCATCCAAAACCTTCAAGAGTACTGCTACAACAATCGTGCCTTTTACATCGTGGATCCGCCACAGACGGCGACCGCTGCCGACCTCTCGACCAATGCGGGTCCCATGGGCAGCAACTCCGGCAGCCTGACGCAACAGTACTCCATCAATTCGGCCTACTACTTCCCGTGGGTCCAGGCCCCGGATCCCTTGTTCGGAAATCGTCCGTCCTTATTTCCGCCCTGCGGTTTCGTAGCGGGAATTTACGCGGCCACGGATTCGACTCGTGGGGTATGGAAAGCCCCGGCCGGGATTGATGCCGGCTTGACTGGAGTGTCCGGGCTGCAATACACGCTGACCGACGCGGAGAACGGCGAACTCAATCCGCTGGCCATCAATTGCCTGCGCCAGTTCAATGTTTACGGCGACGTGGTGTGGGGCGCACGTACGCTGCAGGGCAACGACGAGGCCGGTTCGCAATGGAAATACGTACCCATCAAACGGCTGGCGCTGTTTCTGGAATCCAGTTTGTATGACGGCACGCAGTGGGTCGTCTTCGAACCCAACGACGAAACCCTCTGGGGACAGATCCGGCTTAATGTCGGCGCCTTCATGCAGGGTCTCTTTCTGCAAGGCGCTTTTCAGGGCACGACCCCCCAGCAGGCCTACTTTGTCAAGTGCGACTCCGATAACAATCCGCAAGCCAGCATTGATCTGGGAATCGTGAACATACTGGTGGGATTTGCGCCGTTGTATCCCGCCGAATTCGTGGTGATTCAGATCCAGCAAATGGCTGGTCAGACTCAATCATAAGGAGACAATTATGGCCATACCATTTCCAGCGAATCCGAAGCGTCTCGATCCGTACAAGAACTTTAAGTTCCGCCTGAAGTGGGACGGCAAATATGTGTACGGAGGCAGCAAGGTCACCGGCTTGAAACGCACCACCGAGGTAGTAGAGCACCGGGCAGGCGGTGACCCCTCGACTTCCCACAAGTCGCCGGGGCGGACTAAGTACGAGGCCATTACGCTCGAGCGCGGACTGACTGAGGACATGGTGTTTCATGAGTGGGCAGGCCTGGTCTGGAACTATGGGGCGTCGCTTGGGTCAGAAGTGTCGCTCGCCAATTTCCGCAAGGACATTTATCTGGAGCTGTACAACGAAGCGGGCCAACTGGTGATGGCCTACAAGATTTATCGTTGTTGGATATCGGAATATCAGGCCATGCCTGATCTGGATGCTAACGCCAATGCGATTGCGATTGAGCATATCAAGATGGAGAACGAGGGGTGGGAACGCGACACCGGCGTTACCGAACCGCAAGAGCCCACGCTGAGTACCGTGGCGACCTAGTATGCAGGCTCTCTCCGGCGCTAGTCTTCTCAATTTGTGGGAGCGTGGGTTCGGGTTGCATCCGCTGGATCGGGGGTTGTTGGCATTGAGTGCGGCAGTTCCCGAAGTGCCCGCAAACTTTGCTGACTGGCCCCTGGGCCGCCGCAATCGGGCCTTGGTCGACTTGCATTGCTGCTGCTTCGGCTCCCGTCTTCAGGCTTGGACTTCCTGCACCCGTTGTGGAGAAAAAATGGAATTCGAATTGGATGGCCGAGCTCTGGTGAAAGAGGGAAGCAACGGTGATGCCGGTCCGAACGGAATGGTGAGGGTTAAAGGCCATTCGTTCCGCCTTCCCACCAGCCGCGACCTAGCTTGCGCCGCCGAGTCGAACGACCACCAAACGGCCGCGATTCGCCTGGTAGAGCGTTGTCGCATGGGCGCCGGAGAGTCTCCGGCATGGTCCGTCGAAGACCTGGAGGAGATAGGAGAAGCATTGTCCCTGGCGGACCCATCGGCTGAACCCCAAGTGGCTCTTCGTTGTCCGGCTTGCAACGATGAATGGAACGTGACTCTGGACCTCGCCACCTTTCTTTGGGCGGAAATTGAAGCTCGCGCCAAGCGGCTGCTTTGGGAAGTTCACACACTGGCTTCTGTCTATGGCTGGACGCAACGCGAAATCCTGTCGTTGGGCGAGGTGCGGCGCAACCTCTATCTCGAAATGGTGCGAGCATGAACGGTTATCTGCAGCGGTTGGTCCTGGGAGTCATGCGGCCGGCTGAATCCATACATCCGCTGGTAGGATCGGTGTTCTCACCTCCCAAGTACGGAAGCGAGCGCGAAGCGTTTCTGCCAGAAGAGGACGTTCTGTCCAGAGGTGGTGCCGAATCTCCTGTGATCTCCTGGTCGGAAGTCCAACAGAGATCTCACGACCCGGCGCCGGCGAGTGACACCAACCAGAAGGCGCCTTTCCCGCCCTCGACTCCAGTGAAAAGACAGGAGACTTCAACAAAAGCGGGGCCGATGCCGGGGCCAGACCATCTTTGGGCGCGAGAGCCGGAACCCAAAGCGGCTCCTCCCCAGGTTCACACTGTCGTGCACACGCCGCTGATGAGCAGAAGCGCTGCTCGATCCGAGAGCCAAGAAACTCCCGGCCACGCAGAGACCGTGCTCGAAAGCGGACTGGACACACTGGGAGAGGCACGAAACCCGACGATGGTTCTGAAGCCTGTCCATGTGCCGTTGATGAACGGAAACCCCGGTCGCTCCGCCAACCACGACACTCCGAGTGATAAACCATATTTTTTATCCGCCGGAACCCGACAGAAAGAAGATAGGAATTTGGTTCGCCGCCCCGGGCCGGCCGAGCGAGAGCGGGATGAGATTCAGATTCACATTGGCCGCATCGAGGTAACTGCGTTGCCGCCATCGCAAGCCCGCCCGGCGCCTCAACCCCTACGCAAAGGGTTGGACCTTGAGGAATATCTCAAACGCAGCGACAGGAGAGCCTGATGAGCAGCGCGTTGGCCATCGCGGGTGTCACCGAAGTGCTGCAGTACTTCCTGAACATGGTCTACAACAGTCCTGATTCTGTTCTGGGCGGCGTGACGGTTTCGGCGGTGGCTCCAGATATCGTGCAGAACAGCCTGGGCAGCGGTTCCAGCTCTCAGCTTCAGGTAAATCTGTTTCTTCACCAGGTTACGCGCAACGCAGCGTGGCGCAACATCGGGTTGCCTTCGCTGGCGGCGGACGGAGCCACGCCATTGAAGAATCAGCCGCTCGCGCTGGATCTTCATTACTTGCTGACGGCCTACGCATCTGGGGATAGTCAGGCAGAGGCACTGCTGAGTTATGCAGTGTTCCTGCTCCACGAAAATCCGGTCTTGCCACGGGCCCAGATTCGAGCCGCCTTGGCCGCGCCACCGTCAACCTATCCACTGGCTTTTTCCAAGGCCTTGGGATTGTCAGGCCTAGCCGATCAGATCGAAATGATCAAGATCACACCGGCCACGCTGGGCAGGGAGGAGATGGCATGGCTTTGGACCGCGTTGAAGTCCGACTATCGACCGACGTTTCCTTTCCAGGTTTCGGTCGTGCTGATCGAACCGCAGTTGGCGACCTCGTTCGCGCTGCCGGTTCTAAGTCGGACCGTTTCTGCTCAAGCCGGCCCTCCGCCGCAATTGTTCGAATTGCAACTCGCGACCGGCCAGTCCGCTTACATCCAGGGGGGTGACGTAGCGGTGACCGGACAATCGCTCAGCGGAGCCAGTCAGGTTGCGCTTTCCAACCCGCGCCTAGGAATCACCTACCCTCCTTTTGCTCCCACCTCCTCGACTGACAGTTCGGTGACTTTTACCCTCCCAACCGATGCAGTCAACCTGCCAGCGGGAGTCTATAACCTGGCGATACAGTTCAAGAATGCGAGTGGCGCCGTCATTCTAAGCACCAACAGCATCCCCCTGCCCATTGCAGCTGTGGTCTCGGGTACTCCGACAGCGACCAAGAACACGGCTGGAACGTCCGTAGCTCTAACCTGTGCCCCGCAGGTATTGCCAAGCCAAAGTATCTCGCTGGCCCTCGGTTCCACCGCGGCGCTGGCTCAAACCTTCGATACAAAGACTGGTTCTCTCACTTTTCAATTCCCAACGCTTTCTGGCAAATACCTGATTCGGCTTCGGGTGGACGGAGTAGACAGTCCCGTAACCGTGGATTGGACCGCGACGCCTCCGGCGTTCACGGGACCGTGGTTGAGCGTATGAACCGGACAAAACCAAAAATCACGTGGGCCGAGGCCAACCAAGCGTATCTGGTGGCGGAATTCGCACGGCTGAGAGAACAGTTGGGGTCGAAGCGTGAGGAGCAGTCCGCAGAGACGGTTCGAGCCGTGAAGGAGGTGGCGACGGCCATGGCCGCCGTAAAGACGCCAGCGATTGATCGACTCACTGAACTGGTGGGGCTCAGCGTCTTCGAGCGTGAGTTTCTTTTGCTTTGTGCGGGAGTGGAAATGGACTCCAAGCTGGCTGCTCGTTGCGCCGAAGCCCAGGGCCATCCTCAGCGGACATACGTGACATATGGTTTGGCGTTGGCCGCGCTTCCCGACTCGCATTGGAGCGCCCTGACCCCGTCGCGCCCCCTGCGACGCTTGCGCCTGGTGACCGTAGAAGCGGGCCACGGTCTCACTTCCGCGCCGGTGCACATCGACGAACGCGTTCTGCACTATCTGGCTGGAGTGAATTTGCTGGACGCCCGGCTGCAATCCATGGTCCAGTTCAGCCCGTTTCCCGAATGGATCGCCGAGGACCACAAGACCACTGCCGCCCAAGCTATGCGCACTTGGGTGATTCATTCGCAGGATCCTCCAGTACTGCATCTTTGCGGCGACGATCCTCAGGGCCAGGAAGATGTGGCCGCGCTTGTGGCCCATGCGTGTGGCCGGCAGTTATACGTTCTGCGCACGGAAGATATTCCCGGGCCCGGGCCGGATTTGGACCAATTCGCCCTGCTCTGGGAAAGAGAAGCGCTACTGTTGCCTGGCGCATTGTTGGTTCAGTGGGTATCTGGCGGGCTCACTCCTTCCGCCCGTCATCTCATCGACAGGCTGCCCGCGCCGCTGATTTTGGCCAGCCGGGAACCTGTCCGTTTGAATCGCGCTTTGCTTCGCCTGGATGTCGACAAGCCCGCGCCAGCTGAGCAAAAGCGACTCTGGGAGAAAGCTCTGGGCCCGGTGGCTGCCAGCTTCAATGGGGCGATGGACACGCTGGCAGAGCAGTTTCGCTTGAGTGCCAAGACTATTTTCCATACCGCGGCGCTCGCCGCTGCAGACGCGGAAACCCTGCAGCCAGGGGATCTATGGAGAGTTTGCCGCTCGCTGGCCCGCCCCAAACTGGAGGACCTCTCACAGCGCATCGTTCCCCTCGCCGGCTGGGAGGACCTGGTTTTGCCTGACCTCCAGATGAAAATCCTGCGTCAGTTGGCGTCGCAAGTTCGTCACCGCATGCAGGTGTACGAAACCTGGGGATTCTCTGCCAAAGGCAGGCGCGGTTTGGGTGTCAGCGCTCTTTTTACTGGAGACAGCGGAACTGGCAAGACTCTGGCGGCGGAGGTACTGGCGCGCGAGTTGGGGTTGGATTTATATCGCATTGACCTGGCTGCGGTGGTCAGCAAATATATCGGTGAAACAGAAAAGAATCTCAAGCACGTTTTCGATGCCGCCGAAGAAGGCGGTGTGCTCTTGCTTTTTGACGAGGCCGATGCTCTGTTTGGCAAACGCGGAGAAGTAAAGGACAGCCACGACCGCTATGCCAACATCGAGGTGGGCTACCTGCTGCAACGCATGGAGGCTTACCAGGGACTCGCCATCCTGACCACCAACCTGAAGTCATCTTTAGACAAAGCCTTCCAGCGGCGATTGCGCTTTACCGTGAACTTCCCGTTTCCTGATGCCGGGCTGCGCGAAGCCATCTGGCGCAAGGTCTTTCCGGTGACCGCTCCGACCAACGGCTTGGACAACAGGAAGCTTGCCCAGCTGAATGTAGCGGGAGGCAGCATTCACAACATCGCTCTGAATGCAGCCTTTATGGCTGCGCAAGCGGAAAAACCCGTAGAGATGCGGCACCTGGTGGAAGCCGCGAAGCTTGAAGCGGAGAAGATTGAGCGCCCGCTTTCTCAGGCGGAAATACGAGGGTGGGCATGAGCCGCGTCACGCTGAGCATCGACCGGCTGGTGCTGAAAGGCGTGGAGCCAGCGGAGGGAAAAGTGCTGGTTGAGGCTCTACGTACGCAATTGGCAGAAGTGCTTGGCGACCGTGCGCTGCGAACGGAATGGGCACGTTCCCACCGAACTCCAGTCCTAAGGCTGGGACGAATGTCGCTGGAACCGGGATTTTCAGGAGGAAGGAAATTTGGCGCCGGTTTGGCCAGAGCGATTGGGAAGGGTTTGAAGCCATGAGTTCTGTGGCATTCGCGGAGAAGAAATCGAGCGGCCTGGTACCGGGAGCGAGCGCTAGAAGCACGTCTAGTGGCCTTCGCATCGGTCCGTCTCATGATTCCTTCGAGCAGGAAGCCGATCGCGTGGCCGATGAGGTGATGGGCGGCGGGAAACGGGACTGGTCACTTTCGCGCGTGAGTATTGATCGGCCATTGCAGCGCAAATGTTCGTGCGGAGGGTCGGGCGGCGCGAGCGGCCAATGTGAAGAGTGCAAAGAGAAAGACAAAGAGCAGAAGACGGTGCAGCGGAAAGCGGCGGGACCAGTCGAGTCCGATATAGCGCCGCCGATTGTGCATTCCGTACTGAACTCGCCGGGCCGGCCGCTGGACAAAGCCACGCGCGATTTCTTCGAGCCGCGGTTTGGGTATGACTTCAGCAACGTGCGGGTGCATACGGGGACGGAGGCAGCTCAGACGGCCCGCTCGATCAACGCGCTAGCTTACACAGCGGGTTCTGATGTGGTCTTTGGCGCAGGGCAGTATGCGCCTGAGACCAGCCCCGGGCGGAAGTTGCTGGCCCACGAATTGGTTCACGTGTTTCAGCAGCGGCACGTCGCGGCGCCGGCAGCGGAACCGACGCGCGTGGATCATTCTGATAGCCAGGCGGAACGGGAAGCCCAGGCTATGGGGCGCGCGGTTATCTCTGACACAGTTCCTGGCTCTGCTGCGGCCAGGGCACTTGCCGTTCCGTCAGCGCCTGTGATCTCGCGAGCCGAGCCGCAGGTCGTGAGTATCGGCATGAATGTGGGTACAGCGCCACGATCCGGTCTCCAATTTTCGCCGACCAACATCGTGGACACCCAAGTTGGGCCGTCGAACACGCAGGGAGGGCTGTCGGGTTTGGGTCTGGATCAGTTGCATGTCATCATCGCAGAAAACGAAACGCTTCGCCGGCTGGCTCGCCAGCTGCTGCCGTTCTTTCTTACCGCCACGCCGTTCACGCCCCCAGGCGCGGTTGCTCCTCTTCCGCTAACGGTCATTACGGAAGATGAACTCGCGAGAGCGCTGCTGGTCTACAACCAATATTTCCTGGCAGTGCCCGCCATGACGAATTGGCGAGCGGGGTTGAACTTTCCGCTTCCTATTGAGATCAACACGGCAACGCGGATGGCAACACTGAACCCATCGCTCATCCGCAATCTGGCCGGCACCTTTTCCGCGGCCTGGGTCCCTCTCCTCGATTCGCACGCTAACGCTACCGCTGCACGGCCCGCAGCCACGTTGCAAAACGACGTTGCGGTTTTTCTGGCGCAAACAACGACTGCGCTTGGTCGCGGCATGCACCTCGCGGCGCTGTCCCTCACCAACGCGGTTGCGGAGTTGGCATTTGTGCGCGAAGCATTCCGCCAATTGGGCCCGGGAGCATTCGACGTGGCACTGGTCTTTATGGAAACCGTATTGCGCCAGGGAGTCGACATGCTCGCCGCTCAACGTGACGGGGCGGACATACTGGCTGAAGTACGAAACGCCTTGGGGGCCGCTCCAGCCAACCTCACCGCGGCTCAACAGGCAAGTCTGGCAAGCGCCAACGCTGCACTGGCCCGAGTGGCGGGAACTGTCGCACTGCCTCCTCCCGGTGCGGCCCGGGCTCGACCCGACAGATTCGTAACCATCGACACCGTCAAACTCGATGGCTCGAACCATACTCCGTCCGTAGATGTCGCCGTTGCCAACGACATGTTCACCCAGTGCAACATCAAGTTGGTACACGGCGTCGACAGCACAGCAACTCCATTGCAGACCACGACCTGGCTGGGCGGGGACACGGATCTGCGAACCGCTGCAAGTTGTGGCTCTTCAAGCCACGAGGAGAGAGCAATGTTTAACGGCGCCTCAGCTCAATTTGGCATGACCGGACGAATTCGTGCATTCTTCGTTGCCACTTTTTCCAATCAGCCAGGCGCTGACGCGTACTCAAACCCTCCGTTCTGCGCTAGTGCGGGTGCGGGCCTTCGTGGCATGGCCGTGGTTGAGAATGTGGCCGGCAAGGGTGTTCTGGGGCATGAATGCGTGCACATAATTCAGAATTCGGGGACGCATTTGCCGGACCCAAATCTCATGGGCTCGGATCCCCTCTCAACTCGGCTGAATGATAAGCAATGCGACGAGATGTACGGAAATTCCCGGTGACAGCTCACAACTGTGGTGCTCACCGGCCACCGATATGAGGGAAAGCGAAGCGTTAAATACGGGTGCGGGTCACAATCCGAGGGCCAACCCGTGATCTTAGACGCAAGCAGCGGCGCACAGTTCAAAAGGACATGCAGTCATGACTAGCGCAGTGTTCGCGGAGAAAAAATCGGCCGCCCCAGCGTCGAGGGGCAAAGCGACGGCTAAGACTGCGTCCACCGGCCTCCGCATCGGCCCGCCCAACGATTATTTCGAGCAGGAAGCGGACCGCATAGCCGATGAAGTCATGGCCGGAGCGATGGAGAGGAGAGAGTGGTCGCTGTCGCAGATGAGTCTGGATGCGCCGCTACGGCGGAAGTGTTCGTGTGGAGGGTGGTCTAGCTCGAGTGGCCAATGTGATGAGTGCAAAGACAAAGAGCAGAAGACGTTGCAACGGAAAGCGTCGGGAGCAGTCGAGTCCGACGTAGCGCCGCCGATCGTACATGAGGTGCTGAACTCGCCGGGCCAACCGCTGGATCGAGCTACACGTGATTTCTTTGAGCCTAAGTTCGGGTATGACTTAAGCAAGGTGCGAATCCACACGGATGTTCGCGCGGCAGAATCCTCAAGAGCAGTGGGCGCGGTCGCATACACGGTTGGGCACGATGTGGTTTTCCGCAGTTCGCGGTATTCGACGCACTCTACTGAAGGGCGCAAGCTCCTCGCACACGAACTAGCCCACGTGATGCAGCAGTCCGCCGGAGATCTTGGATCAGTTCGGGCACTCGCCCGTCCGCCGTTGGAGTTGGGGGCTTCTAAGAAATCCGTACAGCGCCAGTGCAGCGCCAGCCCTTGCCCTCCAGTTCCCATACCATTGCCATCGTTGCCGCCAACTCCTAAACAGGCAGAGCTATGCCTCCAAGAACAATATGCCGCGACTCACCCGAACGCGAAGCAAAGCATTTCGCTTGGCTTCAATGTGGGCTGGATGGCACTAACGGGCAAGGACCTGCCGGAGCGGCAGGCACTCACGTGCTTAAAAGGAGGAACCACGGCGAAGTCCGGGCCGCACTTTACTGCGAAGCATGGAATGTATGCGGGTCAGCCGGACATCTGGGACTTCGCCAACCGGACCATGTACGAAGTCACCACGGCGGGTCAGGCAGTGTTCAAATCCGGTTCCACCGGCAAGCTCGGTGCCCAAATCGACCTGGCAAACGCGATCACCGGTGTACCGGAGTGCGGCGGGCTGATGTTTTCACCGGGAGATTGGGTTCCACCGGTACCTTGCTCTTTGTTGCCCAGTGGCCTGTATATCAAGACCGTGAACACGAACGGCGTCCTAGTCTACACGGTATTGAAAGACGGAACAAAGGAAGTGGCGCTCGCTACCTTTCTCGCAATGATGGCAGCGATGGCGAAGAAAGGCGGCGGCGCGGCAGGACGGCAGCTAGCCACGGCTCCTGCGAAAGCAGCAGGGCCTGCTTACGCAGTGGCAACTCTGGTGGCAGCCGCTGTTCTGCTCGGCTCAGGACGTGCTGAAGCAAAACTCGGGCCCGGCGATGAAGAACCTATTGTCCAGATGTTTAAGGCGCTGGCGCAAAAGGGAACTCCTGTTCCGCCCGAAATTCAACAGATGATCGAGGCAGATCCGGAGTTGAAGGCCAAGCTAGACGAAGCGTTGAAGAAGGGCGGGGACCCTTCCGCCGCGCAGAAGGAACTTAATGCAAAGATCCTGAAAATCATCGCCGAAGACCCTGACCAGTTCAGCAAGGAAGACCTTGAGAAAATTCTGTGGATGACGGGCATCGCCGGGAAGTCGCTGCCAGACGGCTCCGTCACAGCGAGTAAGGTTCGCCAAATGCTGGACCAAAAGGCAGGCCCTGGCGACGCCGCGGAACCCGGAGACAAGACCAAACCGACTGTCTGGGAGCGCGCGGCGAAACAGGGAACAATCACACCGCAAGCACCAGGCGAGCAGCCGAGTCCGCCGCCACGCACAAAAGAAGCCACTGCTCAACCCGAACAAGGCACCGGGCCCGCCGCAGGTGTGAAGCCGACGGTGTGGGACAAGGCCAAGTATCCGGGCCTCAGCGACGATTCCATAAGGAAGATCAAGTCGGCCCAGGGGGCAGTCAAGACCCTCTGGGATGCAGTGGTCACCAATTCCCCAGACGGACCCAAAGTAACTGACGAACTAACTCAGCGATTTTTCCGGATTGTGCCAGCCGATCTGACGCCGGAGCAGGTGCAGGAAGTAATCCAGCACCTTGCGCCGGCCGAGAAGGCCAGCGGAGAAGAAGTGCTGGGTGCGCTTCAAACTGCCGTCGAACAGATTCAAAACAAGAAAGAAGAACAGGAAGCGATAGCCGCCGAATCGGGAGTCGCCGGCATCAAGGCCTCTAAGGAAAAAGGCACGAAACCAGACTCGCAGTGGATCGCAACGCTGGCTGAACTGGCTCGGAGCGGCGATTTTTCCCGGATTCCGCCTGGGCAAGCCATGCTGACCTGGACAATCGACTCGGCAAACGCTGCGGAAATCACCGCAACTTTCAAGACAATAACGGCAGACGGTATCCGGGGTGCCGCACGAGTTGGGGGTCGAATCCTGAGCCGCAGAGGAAAAGAGATTAGCGTACGGATCGTTTGGGCTACGCCCCTGGTGGGACCTGACGGCTCGATTCTTCAGGAGGCGAGCGCAATCATTGGAAATACGCAACCTTACACGCTCCTCACTGAGTAAGACGCGAACGAACTGGAGATTGAAACAAAAGGTCTAACCCATGAGCGCTTTCCCTAATTCGCCCCGCTTAGTTAAAGGCGGCATTGTCACCATGGACCCGGACACGGCTGTGGTGCAGAGCATCATCGCTCTGCAGTACAACCCCGATTCGCTGACGCGCACGCTACAGATCCAGGCACTGCCGGGCGGGCAGGACGGCGTGCGGGTTGATGCGCTGCGCCTACGCGGGCCCGCGGTGGAGACCATCAAGCTGGAAGCCGAGCTCGACGCGACCGATCAGTTGGAATTTCCCAAGCAAAACCCGACGACGGTCCAGTACGGCTTGCAGCCGCAACTCGCGCAACTAGAGATGCTGGTCAACCCGACCGTCGAAACCCTTGAGGCCGACAACACCATGGCCAACAACGGCACTCTGGAGATCATCCCGTTGGAGCAGCCCCTCACGCTTTTTGTCTGGAGCCGGAACCGCGTGGTGCCGGTGCGGCTGACCGACTTCTCCATCACCGAGGAAGCATTTGATACCAGCTTGAATCCCATCCGGGCAAAAGTCAGCCTGGGTCTGCGGGTATTGAACGTAGATGACCTCGGTTTCGACCATCCCGGAGGGCAGATGTTCATGACCTACCTTACTAATAAGGAGAAGCTGGCGTCACAGGCGACCCAGGTGGCCATTTCAGTGCTGGGATTGGGAGGTTTGCCGTGAAATATCCGCTGCAGGCCATGATCCAGATGGGGGTGGTGCCGTCGGTCACTTTTCCGACCGACAGCCGCTACTACGGATTCAGCACCATGCAGTACACCGCGCCCAACGGTCAAACCTTGACTTATCTGGCGCGGCGTATTGTGCCACAAGCGGGAGCGCCCAATTTTGCCACCGTGGCCACACACGTAGTCAAACAAGGCGATCGCCTGGATCTGCTGGCGGCCAAGTACCTGGGGGATCCGCTGATTTTCTGGCTCATTTGCGATGCGAATGGCGCGATTCAGCCCGACCAGCTGGTGGCGACACCAGGAACAACTCTAAACATCACCATGCCGCAGGGCGTACCGGGAGTGCCAGGTGCTAGATAGCGTCCAACTCAGCCTGATGATCGGCCCGTTTGTCCCCGTGACCGCGCCTCGGCCGGTGCTCGACGCCTTGGCGGAGGTCGAGGTGAAAGTGGAAGATGTCGGCACCAGTGGGTTTCAACTCACCTTCAGCATCGACAAGCAATCTCCTTTGCAAATTCTTTTTCTCCTGACCGGAGGTTTGCCCTTGTTGTTCATGCGAGTCGTACTGGTGGCAACGGTCAACGGCGTACCCAATGTACTGATCGATGGCGTGATCACTAACAACCAGATTTCGCCGGGCGACAAAGGTTCCAATTCCACTTTGACCATCACCGGGAAAGATTTGACGGCGCTCATGGACCAATCGCTTTGGAGCGGTTTTCCGTACCCGTGTTGTCCTCCGGAAGCCCGAGTTGCCATCATTCTGGCCAAGTACCTCGGGTTCGGCATCATTCCCCTGATCATCCCCAGTGTCATGATTTATGTTCCTCTGCCGATCGACCAGATTCCCAGCCAGCAAGGCACGGATCTGCAGTACGTCCGACATCTGGCGGAGCAGGTGGGATATGTCTTCTACGTCGATCCCGGACCGAAGCCGGGCATGAACAAGGCATACTGGGGGCCGCAAATCAAGGTCGGTCCAGTGCAGCCCGCTCTTAGCGCGGACATGGACGCCTACACCAACGTGGAGAGTCTGCGGTTTACCTTCAACCAGGAAAAGAACCGGATTCCGCTGCTCTACATATACAACTCGGAAACCGGTTTCAGTATCCCGATCCCGATCCCACCGATTACTCCGCTCAATCCGCCTCTCGGAGCGATTCCTCCACTGCCCACCAATCTGTTGCCGCCAGATCTGGCGCCCTTCCGTGCGGACTTAGCCAAGATGCCCATACCTCAGGCCATCATGATGGGCCTGGCGGCGGCGGCGGATTACGCCGAAGCAGTATCGTGCGAAGGCAGCCTCGACGTAACCCGTTATGGCGGGATTTTGAAAGCGCGACAACTGGTGGGGGTGCGCGGAGCCGGGCCGGCTTTCGACGGCCTCTATTACGTAAAAAGTGTGACTCACAAAATCAAACGTGGCGAGTACAAGCAGAACTTTACGCTCACGCGAAACGGCTTGTTCTCCACGGTCCAAACGGTGACCCCATGAGCCCTCAAGAATCTGCACCCGGCGGAAACGCGAACCACTACTACGGCAAATACCGTGGCCTGGTGGTTGAGAACATCGACCCGGAACAGATTGGCCGTGTGCTGGTGCAAGTGCCTGATGTGCTGGGCGAGATCCCTTCGAGCTGGGCGATGCCTTGCGTCCCGGCCGCGGGCATTCAGTCCGGATGCTTCATCGTGCCTCCTATCGGTTCGCAAGTGTGGGTCGAGTTTGAACAGGGGAATCCCGACTACCCGATCTGGACCGGCGGCTTCTGGGGACTGGTCGCGGATGTGCCGATCTTCGCCACCGCGCCGCCTGCCATCCCGCCGGGGCAAAACATTGTGCTCCAGACTACGGGACAGAACATGGTGATGGTGAGCGACGCGCCGCCATCGCCGATCACCGGCGGAATCGTGCTCAAGAGCGTGAGCGGGGCCATGATCGTGGTCAACGAAACCGGTATTTATCTCAGCAATGGTCAAGGAGCCATGATCACCATGATCGGTCCGACAGTCGAGGTGAATCTGGGCGCGCTGACGGTGCTGGGATGATCGAAATAGATGAGGTCGAAACCCTGCGGCGAAGCTGAAGCTGTCGCCGGAACTGAGGTGCAATGTATGCCAGGACCGATCTTGCACATGGGAGCTACGGTGATGTGCGCGCACGGTGGACAAGCCATCCCCACGGTGCCGAGCCCGGTGGTGATGGTATCGGGCATGCCCATCGCAACCATCGCTGCGCCCTACGCTGTAGCCGGTTGCGCTTTTGTTCCTCCTGCTGGAAACGGTCCGTGCGTGATGGCGCAGTGGGTAGTGGGCGCGGTGCAAGTGCTCTCCGAGGGGCAACCGGTGGCGATCATGACAGGAATGGCCACTTGTGTTCCCACCGGTACTCCGCTCTTGCCGGTCGTGGCGCAGACGCTGGTGCTTGCGACCTGAAGAAATCGCGGAGATTTTCAATGCAGCCTGTGTAGAGAGAGATATTCGCCGCTATGAATCTCAACTTTCCATACCAATTCGACGAGCGCGGCCGGACGCAGGAAGCCGATTTGCAGGATTACGTGACCCAACTGGTAGAGCAGGTGTTGTTTACCTCTCCCGGGGAACGAGTCAACATGCCGGATTTCGGAAGCGGCCTGCTGCAGCTTCCTTTCACGCCCACCAGCGTGGAGGTGGCTGCCGCCACTCAGTTCACGGTACAGGCGGCCCTGCAGAAATGGCTGGGTAGCTATGTCAAGGTGCAGTCGGTGGTGGCCTCCGCGCAGGATGCGGTGCTGACAGTCACCGTTACTTACACTCCACTGAATACCGACGTGACCCAGGTACAAACGTTCGTTTACGGGGCTAACTCGTGATTTACAGTTGCTGCAACGAAAACCGCAAGAATGCGGTGTTGAACAGTCCCAACGCTATCATCTCGACGCCCACCGTGGACGCAGCGGGCAGCGGCTATGCGGTCGGCGACGTGCTCACCGTCGCGCAAAGCGGTTCCAGTGGAACTGCCACTGTGACCGTAGCCTCCATTTCCGCTTCCGGCGGAATCACCGGGGTTTCCCTTTCCCTGAACGGCACGAATTACAGCACGGCGACAGGAGTACCCACCAGCGGCGGCAAGGGCTCAGGCTGCACGCTAAATATTACTGGCACACCTAACGGAATCGACTACCTAGAAGTGTCTTCGGATCAGCAGACTCTCATGATCCATTGCCTGACCCTGGCGCCTGCCACTCTGACGCCCGACAACGTGATGATCACTGGCGGGGAAAGCATCACGGGGATTGCTGCGCAATCGGTGTCGGCCTCGGCAAACGTGCTGACCGTGAGCACCAACAAATCCGGCGACTTCTCTGCCTACACCCTCCGCCTGGTGAACAAGGTTACGCAGGCAGAACAGGATCCTTTTGAAATCACTGAGGTGCTGGCGGGCTTCGATCCTCAACTTGCCGACGTCCAGTTTTCTTTCAAGGTCGAATGCGGGCCGGATTTCGATTGCAATCCCCAGCCTCCGTCTTGCGCTTCCTCAACGGCCATACCACCTCCCATCAATTATCTGGCCAAGGATTACGGTAGTTTCCGCACCATCATCCTGGACCGGCTCAGCCAGTTGCTGCCGGACTGGGCTGGCAACAGTGAAGCGGATCTGGGAGTAGTTCTTGCCGAACTGATGGCCTACGTGGGCGATTACATGAGCTATCGCCAGGACGCGATCGCCACCGAGGCTTACCTGGAAACGGCGCGAAGCCGGGTTTCGCTGCGCCGCCATGCTTTCCTAGTGGATTACCACGTGCACGACGGCTGCAACGCGCGGGTGTGGGTCTGCTTTCAGGTGGCCGGCACTCCAGGACAAGCGATCTTCCTGGACCGCTCGGCAACCGTTCTTTGCACCAACCCGCCCACCACTTCGAATCTGGTTGCGAATTCGGGAAACGTGGAGGCAGCTCTGTTAGCGGGAGCGCAGTTTTTTGAACCGATGCAGGACGCACTCTTGTACCCGGAACACAACCAGATGTCCTTTTACACCTGGGGTGACAGCAACTGCTGCCTGCCTCAAGGAAGTACGGAAGCCACGCTGGCGGGTTCTTATCCAAATCTGCAGCCAGGAGACGTCCTGATCTTCCAGGAAGTGATTGGTCCCCAAACGGCGAACTCAGCCGACGCCGATATCCGACACCGTTGCGCAGTAAGGCTGAGCCAGGTAGCCACCAAGGACGCTGGTGGCAGCGCACTAGTAGACCGGCTCTTCGATGCAACCGGCAACCCGATTCTTAGCCCGGCGCAGACGCCGGCCTTGGTGACCGAGATCCAATGGTCGCAAGACGATGCGCTTCCGTTCCCGCTTTGCATATCTTCAATGTATCTGGTTTCCTCTGGGCAACAGCAGAGTGCGCAGAATGTGAGTGTGGCTTTCGGCAACGTCGTGATGGCCGATCACGGCTTGTCCTTCACAGCGAAGAGCTTGAAGACTGTGCCCGGGCCCTGGCTGTTCTATCCTGCCCAACCCGAAGCCGACCGCTGCCAAATCCAGTCTCCCGTGCCGTTGCCGGTGCGCTACAGACCCCAAATCCCAGACAGTCCGTTGACCCAGGCCGTACCGGTTGCGGTCACGCCGTTGGCGGGAGCAGGAATCCCACTCACGCCGACAGTTGTTTCACTGGGCGCATCGGGCCTGGTGGCGCTGCCAAACGCCTATGGATTTGCCAGCCTGACTCTGAAAACCACTAATCCAGCGGGATGGCCCTCATTGTTCGGTATGGGGGTGCGAGCAAATACAACGAATCCAGCCAACCTCGATCTCTCGGTGGTCTATAACCCGCCGGGAGGAGCGGCTGGCATCGAGAAGCAAATCGTCGTCGAGACCTTTTCGAATCTTTCTTTGAATTCCGCCGATTCCAACTACGTAGTGACCCAGATCAACTCCAATTCAGAACTGATCCTGGTGCAATCGGCATCGGCGGCGGCTCTCTCGGGGTTCCCAGCGGCGCCCGTCATGCTATCGAATAACGGACCGGTAAACCTGCAGGATGTGAGCAATCCGCCCGTGACCTATCTGACAGCCCAGGCAGCTAACCCAGGAGGTTGGCTGCAGCTATTCGGAGTGCTGACGAAGCCCAATGCGAATCCTGAGTACTTCGATCTTGACGTGGTTTATGACCCGCCTTCGGGCGGCGTGGGCGTTACGCTCCCCGTCACGCTAGAAAGCTTTGCCAGCCTTTCTCCCGGCACAGCAGCCGTCGAGATCAATGCCGGCTCGGCACTGGTGAATGTGGACAGCTTTGCCCAGGTTCCCGATCCCAGCCTTTCCGCCTACGATCTGATGAACTTCGATCCCGGCGAGGCGGTGCCCGTTGTCAGCCTCACCGGAACGGTGGATGGCGCGACCACCACCTGGACTCCGCAACAGGATTTGCTGGAGAGCGGCGAGTCCGACCCGGTTTTCGTGGTCGAGGTGGAATCGGACGGCACGGCCACACTGCGCTTCGGAGACGGCACCAACGGCAAATCGCCAGAGCAAGACACCGCTTTTGTCGTCAACTATCGGATCGGCAATGGAAGTTCGGGGAACGTAGGAGCACAGAGCCTGGTGTTACAGGTTGCGGGCCCCGGCATCGAATCGGTTACCAATCCCCTGCCTGCGGTGGGAGGAACCGATCCTGAAACCAACGATCAGATACGCCGGCGCGCGCCTCAAGCTTTCCTGACTCAGGACCGGGCCGTGACCATGGCCGACTACGAAAATGTGACGGAAGAGAATCCGCAGGTGGATCAGGCCGTGGCTACGCTGCGCTGGACGGGAAGCTGGTACACGGTTTTCATTGCAGCAGAGCCGCAGGAAGGCGGAACCCTGACTCCCGCTTTACAGGCGGCGCTCAAGGGAAATGCGGAGCGCTACCGGCTGGCGGGCCAGGACCTGGAACTCGAGTCCCCGCAGTACGTGTCGTTGGAGATCGAGCTTCAGGTTTGCGTGGATCCTAACTATTTCCAGGGCGACGTGGAGCAATCGTTGTTAGCGGTGCTGGGCAACCAGATTTTGCCCAACGGCCAGAAGGGCCTCTTCTACCCTGACAACTTCACCTTCGGCCAGACCGTTTACTTGAGCCGGGTGTACGCCGCAGTCCAGCCCGTGGCTGGAGTGGTTTCCGTGGTTGCCACCAAATTCCAACTGCAAGGCGTAAATACCACTCAGTACCTGAATGCGGGAGAAATAAGTTTGGGGTCTTTGCAGGTGGCCCGGCTGGACAACGACCCCAATTATCCCAATCACGGTCAGCTGACGCTGGTGATGGAGGGTGGGAAGTGAAGATTTAGTCCGGATTCTGTAGTGAGCGGAGTGGATGAGTCTATGGCTTGCGCGGGTACAACCAATTGCGACTGCGGCTGTTGCGCCGGGACCAATCTCCAGACGCCCCAGCAGGAAAATAACCTGCCGGGCCTTTCCTCGGTGTCCTACCGTGCGGGCACCTGGGCAACGTTCAAAGAGTCCATGCTGGCGCGGCTTTCGAGCTTCGACTATCCCGCACTCTCCGCTCTACGAACTCGCAGCGACGACGATTTCACCATCGCTTTCCTTGACGCCACAGCCATCATGCTGGACATCCTGACTTTCTACCAGGAGCGCCTGGCCAATGAAAGTTATCTGCGCACTGCGACGCAACTGCGGTCGCTGACCGAATTGTCGCGGCTCATCGGCTATCGGCCTGCACCGGGTGTGTCAGCCAGCGTCTACCTGGCATTCACTCTGAAGACGGCACCGGGACAGACCCCCGATCCTTCCACTCCGGCCATTACCATACCCGCTGGAAGCCAGGTACAAAGTGTTCCCGCCCAGGGACAGACTCCGCAAACCTTCGAAACCTCAGCCGACATTCCCGCCAAACCCGATTGGAACGCCTTGCCGGTGCAGAGCGACCAGCCCTGGGTACCTACGGAGAGCAATGGAATTTATCTGGTTGGCACCGCGACCCAGTTGCAACTCGGAGATGCGCTCCTTTTTCTGGGGGTTGATCGCGAAGAGTGGACCTCCAACGGGAACAACAGTCCAAGTGAACAGTGGGATGTGGTGGTCATCAACAAGCTGCAAGTTGACAACATTCGCAAGCTCACTTATGTGTCCTGGGACGAACCGCTCTCTCATATCTCCGGAAACACGTCGTCGGGATGGACGGCCGCAGCGAAAGTATTTGCTTTTCGGCAGAAAGCTGCCCTCTTCGGCCACAATGCCCCGGATCCAGATCTTTTTGTGAACTTGAACCCTCCGCCGGCGGCAGGATCAAAGGATCTTATCCGGCCACGGATCGAAAGAACTGGTATCGACACGGCTATAGACACGACGGATACCAGCGTTGGATTTATCGGGCTTTCTGGTTCCTCCAGTGTCACTAGCCTTCCTAATCTTATCGATACCAGCACGAGCCCATGGCAGTGGAATAATTTCCAGATCAAGGCATACGACGAAATTTACCTGGATTCGATCTACCCAAAAATTGTCGTCGGAAGTTGGTTTGCGCTCATTAGCTCCGGTTCTGCCCAACTCTACAACGTCCAGAGTGTCGCGCATCGATCCATGTCAGGTTTCGCCATCAGCGCAAGAGTCACGCAGCTCTCGGCCGACTACGAGGATCAAAGCATCAATCCCGGCCCAACGCCAGGAAGTGAGACGGCCACCCAGCCTTTCTTGTTGCAGTCCACCGAGGTTTGGGGACAAAGCGACCAGTTAGCAGTTGCCCCGCAGCCTCTGACCTATCCCCTCTACGGCACGGCCCTGGATCTGGAGATGCTGAGGCCGGACCTCGTAGGCATTCAAGCGGTGGCGGTTTCGGGAAGCAGCCAGAAGATCGCCGTGGCTGATCGCGTCACCATTCTCTCTTTTGTTCCCGATGATCAAACCATGGCGCCGGTGAACTTGAATCCGGGTGATGTGCTGACGGTGACTGGCCCGGCTCCGCTCCCGCTGAATTCGGATGGGAGTGTTCCTGACTGGAGTTCTTCGAGCGTATCAATCCTGCTGAATGCGCAGGATGCCGCCGGCCGGACCGGAACAGTCCAGGCGTCCCTCGCCCAGTTCACATTGGCGCCTGCCGCCGGCACTGATCCGGAGGTCCAGGAGTATGCGCTGGTGAATTCAGTGACCAGCGTCGGCGACCCGTTTCCTCATACTCGCATTCAGCTGCAGTCGAACCTGCTCAACTGCTACAACCGCAGCGTCACCACGGTGAATGCCAACGTGGCCCTGGCCACGCACGGCCAATCGGTGGGCGAGATCATGGGCAGCGGAAACGCTTCCACTCCGGACCAGGTTTTCACACTGAAACAGGCACCCCTAACTTTTGTGCAAGCGCCCACACCCACCGGCAGCAAGAGCAGTCTGCAAGTGCAGGTGAACGGCGTGCAATGGAGCGAAGCGCCCAGTCTTTATAACCAAGGACCTTCACAGCCGGTGTTTGCCACTTTGAACCAGTCGGATGGCACTACGGACGTTCTGTTCGGCGATGGTGTCGAAGGATCCACACTCCCCACCGGTCAGAACAATATCCAGGCGCACTATCGGATTGGATCAGGGTCATCGGGAAACGTGGCGGCCGGCGCCATCACCACGTTGATGGATCGGCCCCTGGGGGTGAGCGGCGTCATCAACCCCGGCGCGGCAACCGGCGGCCAAGACCCGCAGTCGGTGGACGACATCCGTTCCAACGCACCGCAGACGGTGCTGACCCTGGGACGCGCGGTGTCCATTGCCGACTACCAGAATTACACCACCACATTTGCCGGCATCGCCAAGGCCTACGCACTTTGGATACCCAGCGGCCCAGGGCGAGGCGTCTTCCTGACAGTAGCCGGGGTCGAAGGAGCGGCCCTGCCTCCAGGCAATCCTACCTTGACCAACCTGGCGGCTTCTCTTCGGAATTATGGCAACCCCCTCATTCCGATCACGGTGCAGAGCTACGTAGAAACGCTATTCAGCTTTTCGGCCAGCGTGAAGTACGACCCGGGGTATGACCAGCCCACAGTGCAGGCCGAGGTGGTGGAGGCACTGTCCGGCACCTTCTGCTTCGAGGCCATGTCTTTCGGCCAAGGCGTCGGGGTTGATGAAGTGACAGCCATCATTCAGGCCGTTCCCGGCGTGGTCGCCGTAAACGTCACGGGGCTTAGGAGAGGGCTGTCCAGCACAGCGGGAGACTTGGCTGGCTTTCCGACCGTCTCCGGGCTGAATAAATGGATGTCGGGGCAGATTGTCCTCAATCGGCTTTTCCCGGATTCTCCCTCGCAGCTTTGGGCGTACCTTCCGGTGGCTAACACCACGTCTGTACCTCAACCCGCGGAGATTCTGGTGCTGGATCCAAGCCAGATGGTCTTAGGGGTGATGTCATGACTTCGAGGGGACAAGAACTTTTTAACCTGCTCCCCGGGCTTTACCGGCTGAAGGACGCTCAACTGGCGCAGCTGAGCCCGGCAGACTCGGCGCAATTGCGGGCGCTGCTGGCGATGCCGACTCCCTTGTCGGCCGCCAACCAGCAGCAGTTGGACCTGCTCACCGCTAAAGCGCGCGGGCCGCTCCAGTCCCTGCTGATGTTGGTCGCGGAGCAACTGGCGGTGGTTGCCGCGGACTTGGACCAGCTTTACGAAGACCAGTTTATTGAAACCTGCGCTCCATGGGTCATTCCTTATATTGGCGATTTGATCGGATATAAGCCGGTCAACGGAGTGGCCCCAGCGGTAGCCAGCCCCCGGGCGGAAGTCGCCCACACGATTTCCTTCCGGCGCCGCAAGGGCACGGTGTTGGTGCTGGAACAGCTAGCCAGGGATGTCACCGGCTGGGGAGCTCATGCAGTGGAGTTCTTCAAACTGCTGACGTGCACGCAATACATGAAGCACATTCGGCCCTACAACCATTCCACTGCCAATTTGCGGAATTGGAAATTGGGGGAATACCTCGACACGGGCTTCGATGCCGTGGCCCACAGCGTGGACGTGCGGCGCGTCGCAGTGGAACGCGGCCGTTACAACATTCCGAACGTTGGAATCTTTCTCTGGTCGTTGAACGGCTACAGCTTGACCATGTCGCCGGCAACCCCGCTTTCCGCCAATGCGGTCGCGGGCAGTGCTCAGTGTTTCCGTATCAACTCCCTGGGAGCGGACATGCCGCTCTTTAACAATCCGGTTTCGCAAGGCTCGGACATAACCGCGGCTGCACAACCGGCAAACGTGCCAGATCGGCTGCGGCGACGGGTCTTGTGCGAGGACATTCAGAGCGGCACCGGAGCAGTCTATTACGGGGCTGGGAACAGCCTAGCTCTGTATGTCAACGGCGCGCTCCTGGACCCGAATCAGATCCAGGTTTGCGACCTTTCGGGCGCGGACGGCAGTTGGGCCAATTTGCCCAAGGCCGGCAGCTCCTACTCCGCCGCCGTTGATCCCCAACTGGGCCGGATCGCCTTGCCACCGCAGACCAATCCCAAAGTGCTTGCTTCCTCTTACTATGGCTTTAATGGAGACATGGGCGGCGGAGAGTATCCGCGCTCAGATAGCTTTACCGCCTCTGCCGAGCAAGCCGTGGTTCGAGTGCCGGGGGATTATTCCACCGTGCACGATGCGCTGCAGGCTCTTTCCGGTGACGGCGTGGTTGAGATCACCGACAGCGGCTCCTATGCAGAACCCGACGGACTCACTGTGAGTGTGAATGCCAACGGGCACATCGAGCTGAGAGCGGCCGATGGTTGCCGGCCGACCTTGTTTCTGGGTGCGGAGATGACGGTGGTCGGAGGGGAACTAAGCCAGTTTGACCTTAACGGACTCTTAATCAGCTATACGCCACCGAGCAGCAGCAGTCCGCTTCCCGCAGCGCTGCTCCACGCCCCCGGAGGCAGTGCGAACCAGTTGAGCCATCTTGGATTGACCCACTGCACGATCGTTCCCGGTTGGTCATTGACGTCAGCGGGCGATGCGCAATATAGCGGCCAGCCTGCATTGCTGGCAGAGCCTTCGGGATTGCAAGTGGTCGTCCAGAGATCCATCTGCGGCGGAATACGAGTTCAGGAACTGGCCGCAGCGACAATTTCGGACAGTTTTCTGGACGCCAACGATTTGACCAATGGGGCTTATGCAGCCCTGGATGGAGCCGGCGCCGGCGGTGGATTGACGCTTCAGGGTTGCACCGTCATAGGCAAGGTTCACGCCATTGTGTTGACCTTGGTCTCTAACAGTATTCTGCAAGCTCGATTGACCTCGGGCGACACCTGGACTGCGCCGCTGTGGTCGGACCGTAAGCAGCAGGGCTGTGTGCGATTCAGCTATTTGCCAGCCGGTTCTGTGATTCCCCGGCAGTTTCAATGCGTTGTGGAAGGGGAAGGATCACCCCAGCCGCTGTTTTATTCCCTGCGCTATGGGGCACCGGATTACGGAAAGCTCCTGACCTCCACCAGTGACGCGGTGCGGCGGGGCGCGGATGATCGCGGCGAAATGGGGGCTTTCCACTTCCTGCTGAACCCGTTACGCGAAACCGACCTCTTAGTGAGAATCCAGGAATATCTCCCGGTCGGACTGGAATTCGGAATCTTTTATGAAACTTGAGCGAAAGAATCCACAGCGTCCCCAGCGCAGCTTCACTGTGGATGCTTGCAGTGAACCAGCTGGCATCGCCGGCTGAAAAGCTGGACGAGCTACGAGGAGGAGTACCATGGGCAGCGACATTTCGCGATCCACGTTTGACGCCAAGAAGCGCTACAGCGCCGTCCGCCAGCAACAAGGGCGAGTCGGCCTGGACGCAGACTGGAATGAACAGGTCGATATCGCCGCCTACCGGCTTGGGACAGAGACTGTAGATGTCATCGGCGCTTGTGGCGCGCCCAGCGGCAACGCGGGATTCCAGATCCAGCAGCTCCAAGGACCGAGTCTGGTTTGGGCGCCCAGTACTGCCTACGCGCAGGGATCGCTAATTAGCGATCCGACGGGCAACGTCCAGGTCGCAATCACTGGTGGTACTTCCGGTGTCACCGCCCCCAGCAGTTGGCCCAATACTATTGGGGCTACCCCAGTGTCAGACGGGATCTCGGGTCTGGCGTGGCAGTTTGTCGAGAGCAATCCAGCGGCGAATGCAGTTCTAACGATTTCTCCTGGGCGCATCTATGTGGATGGGCTCTTGTGTGAACTGAAACCTGTGCCTGTCGCAATCGAAAACTTTACCGGAGATGGCACTGGAACAGCGGGCACGCAAGTCCAAGTGTCGAGCGTTGTGGTGGATGGTTTCGCACTGAAGGTCGGAGACTGGGTGCAGATTTCGGCGCAAGGCAGCGCTGCACCGCTGCCGATACAGATATCGGCAGTCAACACCGCTGCTGGCAGCCTGACGTTCGCCGCGGTGGTCAGCAGTTTTGGCAGCCCGAATACCAATCCGCAACTGCAGCGGCTATACACCTGCACGGCTCAACCCGACTATCCCTCGGCTCCTTCGCTCCCTGCAGCTGGTACCAGCATCATCTATCTGGATGTTTGGGAGCGCACGATTGCCGCGCTGGAAGATCCGCAGATTCAAGAAGTCGCTCTCAACGGCGCCGACACCACAACTCGGACCAAAGTGGTGTGGCAGGTCAAGCTGGTGGACGTCAGCAGCGTTTCAGGAGTGACCTGTGCCACAGCCTCGGACGCCTCGCCTTGGGAAACGGCGATCCAGCCTTCGGCGGGGCAGCTCACCAATGGCGTAGTGCAGTCGGCCGCCACGGGGCCCTGCAGTCTCAACGCCAATACCGGCTACACCGGCATGGAGAACCAGCTTTACCGGGTGGAAATTCACCAGCCTGGAACGCCGATTTCCGGCGCGCCCACTTTCCCGGCCCCCCCCGGCACCGCCACCTTTAAATGGTCCCGGGACAATGCCTCGGTGGCAACTGGAGTCACCTCGATTACCTCGACCACGAGTTCCGGAGGGAGTCCGGCGAGTCAACTGACAGTTCTATCCACGGGAAGGGATGACGTACTCTCCTTTTCGCCGGGGGACTGGATCGAAATCACCGACGACTACCTGGAATTGGGCGGGCAACCCGGCGAACTCCATCAGATCGACACCAACGGAGTGAATCAAACCAGCTCGACCATCGCTCTGCAGACTGCGGTTTCGTCCGCCCTCCAGAGCCGTTTGACCGGGCCGACGAATTACCATGCGCGCATCTGCCGCTGGGACCAGAGCGGCAAGGTTTATGAAAGCGACGACACCACGGTTTGGATCGATCTGGACGCAGCCAACAGCAGCGGCGATATCCCTGTTCCACCTGCGGGCACGACCCTTGTCCTGGAAAATGGGATCACGGTATCTTTTGGCCTAAACTCCGCAACGGGATCGTGCAACACCGGCGACTACTGGAACTTTGCTGCCCGCACGGCCGACGGCTCGGTGGATCAGTTGAACCAAGCCCCTGCCTTCGGTATCAACCACCACTACTGCCGGCTCGGCATCATCAAGTTTGCCGCCAGCCCTTGGGGGATTCAGGATTGTCGCCAGGTGTTCCCGCCCTTAGCAGAGTCCGGCGTGCACGTCATCGGGATTTATCTTGCCAGCGCTGGTGCACTTCTGAATGACGGCACGATCACTGTTCAGGACTTGAGCCAGGGAATTACTGTAATGTGCGATTCGCCCTTGGATCCCAACACCATCACCCAGCCCAACAGTGCCCCACCACCGCCCGCAACCGGCGCCCCGATCCAAGCCACTTGTTTCGTAACTGTTGACGTTCCCACGCCGATCGCGGGATCGATCATGGGGTTTTCTCCACTCATGCTGGCGGCGGGCGTCAGCCTCGACACTACCCAAACCACAATCGGATGGACCCCAACCGGCTCCGCTATATCAGGACTGGTGAGCCAGATCTCCGCGAACACACCAATTTTACTGGCCCATCTTACGCTCAAGGGCAGATTCATTTGGGCTGCGGGCAACCCGAATGTCTTATTGGACGGAAGCGCCGTGGGTGCGCCGTATCAGGATGCCTCCGGCGCTCAACACACCGGCTTGCGACTCCCCAGCGGCAATGGCCGGCCAGGGGGCGATTTCGAGATGTGGTTCTGGTTGACCTCCGCTCCCACGGTTACCGTGTCGGCGAGCAACCTCGATTTCGGAAATCAACTTCAGGGAGTGGCCAGCGCGCCCCTGAGCATTACGGTGAGCAATGGCGGCAGCAGCCCGCTGCCGGTCACCGTCGCTCTGCCCGCAGGCGGAGACTTCAGCGAAACCGATACTTGTGGCGGGGCGGCCGGGGGCACCTTAGCTGCGGGCGCAAATTGTACGATTAATGTGACATTCACCCCGACGGCACTGGGGACGCGAGCGGGCGCAATCAGCATCACCGCCGGGGGCCAGACGTTCACGGTCACGCTGACTGGCACGGGCGTGGCGCCTGCACTTTCTGCTTCTCCGTCCAGCCTGAACTTTGGACTGCAGCTCTCGGGCACCACCAGCGCACCGCAGATCGTGACCCTGACGAACACCGGCACTGCTCCTGTCACCATCACCGGTATCGCGAGCACGGACACTGAATTCACCACATCCTATACCGCTCCACCGGTTTTGACGCGGCCGGGATTCGGGGTGCTCTCGGGAGGGCTGCTCTCAATTGACAAAGCCGCCGCCCCGTTGCTTGTGGAACACGCGCTGATGGTCAAACCGGGTGACACGGCGATAGGAACCGGTCTGGCTGGGATTGCGGGGACGTTCGCGCCCGCCGGGCTTCTCTTTACTATGGCGCCGGGGGCCCAAGCGACGATTTCCGTCCAGTTTTCTCCTGCGAAAACGGGGGCCATCAACGCCACTCTCAATATTTCGAGCAACCTTCCTGGTAGCCCCCTTCCGGTTCCATTAGCGGGCACAGGATTCGTTAACTTTATCCGCATTCCAACTGGGATAAAAGTCTAGCTCGGAGGCCGTGCTAGGAGCAGTTCAGTGCTGAACTGAATATCGCGTTATATTCCGCTACTGCTGCCGGAGCGTGGCCGTGGCATTCATCCCCGTTTCCCATTGAACTCCCAGGCCACCGTGAAGGAATCCCGGGAACCAACCTCAAGCTCTGCGTCATCTGCCGTTGGCTCCGGATCGCCCAAGGGAAGGTGTAATCATGTCTCGATTACTTGTGCGCACGATTTCGTGATTACCTGCGAGTTGCTTTTTTGTTACCAAAGTAGCATTTACAGAAAGTGCTTCCCACCCTAATATCGCAATTGTGTTTTGGCAGTTCTGGGGGAGGGCTGCCAGGAGCGTCCTGAACTGAAAAGTTCAGGACGTTTTTATTTGGCGGCAAATTGCCAGTGGCTTCTTAGGAGCGTTGCTGGATGTCCGCAGCAAATGTGCCCACGGCACTGGAGACGCCATGACTGGGCCGGCGCGGTTGCAAGCCGGTTTCCATGGGCGGCCGTTGTTCCAGAGTTCCCAACACCGGCGTTTCCTGCAAGCCGTTCAACTCCAGTAACGATACGAAGCCGTGCTTGAGGCACATGCGATCAATTTTTCTTTGTTGGCGCCGCCGCAGCACTTTGAGGGGAAGAGTGTGGAAATTCCGGAATATCCACAACAGGTAAAGTCGCTGCAATAAGGAAGGGTTTACATAGCGCGGTCCGAGTGGAGTGAGCACTCGCAGCACTCCCCGAGAGAGTTTATCTAGCCACATGCTGAGTTCCTGGGACGCTTAGTTTCTGTTGTCTTGAACCAGAGCAATTCAAGGGCCAGAATTATTGCACCAAACGTGATGCAAAGAAAGAGTTTTTTTCAATTTGTAGAAGATTTTGGATTGTAGGCCGACGGCCCCGATCCCAACCGGGCCCTCCTGATTGCACCAAAGGAAGTGCAGCACCGGGCGTTCGACTTCATTGGGGGATTTCAGGCAGGGACGCAATGTTTCGGATATTGGCCGCAACCCCCAATTGATCCTTTCCCGCAGCCTTCTCGACTCGAACTACCGATGCCTGGCAACAGACCCAGCTCTTTTCCCCTTGGGTAAACTCAGGAGGCAGCATGAGAACTATTTCCAAATCGCTGCCTTCGTGAATCTGGGAATCGGTGTAGAAGAAAACTCCGTTTCGGCTGAGGTCACGAGTCAGGCCGGTGCTGGCTTCGCCGTGCCCAGACCGGATCGATACCTGTACTTGCACCGGAACACGTGGCAGGGAACGCTGTTCGGGCTTGTCCCTGGTCATAGGTCATGCAGAATACCACGGGACTGTAAGAGGCTCTCCATCATTTAGCATGAACTCGTGACTTCGTTACCTCCGTCCCGAGTGGGGCTGGCACGCGCGCTCTCCAAGCTGGGATATTGCTCACGCTCGGCGGCCTATCGCCACATTCGTGCGGGACAGGTGTCAGTCAACGGGACAATTCAGCGCGATCCGGAGCGGCCCGTCAATTGGCAACGGGATCGAATTGCAGTCGAGGGCCGATCGATTGCGGCCCCGGCCAAGCTTTATCTGATGCTGAACAAGCCCCGAGGCGTGGTCACGACCGCCGCCGATGAGAAGGGCCGTAAGACCGTCTATGCCTGCCTGGACGAGGACTTGCCCTGGGTCAGTCCCGTGGGACGTCTCGACAAAGCCAGCGAAGGGTTGCTGCTGCTGACCAACGATTCCGAATGGGCGGCGCGAGTGTCGGCGCCAGAAACCCACCTGGACAAGATCTACCATGTGCAGATCACAACGGTTGCAGACGAGGCACTGATCGCTACACTCATTCGAGGCGTGGCTTCTGGGCAGGGAGAGTTGCTGCGCGCCAAGGGGGCACAACTTTTGCGGAGCGGGAACAAGAACAGTTGGCTGGAGATCGTGCTTGACGAAGGCAAGAACCGCCAGATTCGTCGTATGCTGGCCGCATGCGGTGTGGAAGTACTACGACTGATCCGTGTTGCTATTGGCCCGCTCAGCCTGGGCGAACTGGCCAAGGGAGATTCTCGAGCCTTAACTCATGAAGATAAGGAGCGATTAGATCAAGCCATGCTGAGGAGATCACGTGCCAGCGGGGAGTTACGCGAAGCCAAAGAAGCACGAATCGGAGTGCGAAACCAGATTAAAAGGTGAAGACTATTTACTTGCCGGAGTTTCTTGCAGAAAGGATAGATTGGCAGCAACGCGGGCAACTCCCTCCAGATTCTGGAGGTCGTCACTGGTGAAGTCCGGACCGGAACTGGCCAGCTCAAATCCCTTACGGCAAATCTGAATCACTCCCAGAACCTTCTTCTGCGGATTAAGGATGGGCGCCGACATCAGTTTCTGAATGGAGGTCTGCTCGGAGTGGTCGGTTTCCTCGGTCGTGCCCAGTCGCACGGTTTCAAAGACCCGGGCGTGCTTTACCTTGGCAAAAGTATTGAATAGTTCGGTCTTCTTGGTGGATGCGGTATGCGCCGCCACCGACGATGAACTGGAGATTGGAATCGAGCCGGCAGTTTTCAATTGGTCAGGAAAGACAAACTTCAACAGCCCTTTTTCCAGGCGCAACAAGGCAACTTCATTGGGGCGCACGCCGAAGAACTTCGACACCGCAACGCGGAATTTCTCCGGTGTATCAGCCTGTGCCAATGCAGATTCCACAGCAGATTTAGTTGCTCGCGCCGGTGCCGCTGCTGTTCCCGAAGCCGAATTCAGTTTTCCCGCCATAGGTTTTAAATCGACACGCAGAGCCCAGAGTGATATCCGGGTTCGATGTCACTATCGTGACCTGTCGAGACGGGGTCATCAAGTTACCGAAGTACTTTCGAGGGAAGCTGGGCCCCGAGCGGTGGGTCGATCATGGCTTGGTCAGCGGAAATCCCTTCTCACGCCACTCGCGAATGCCGCCATCCATGGAGATTACCTGGGTGTAACCCATTTTCTGTAGGTTGTCGGCGGCCAGGGCGGAGCGAAAGCCGCCGCCGCAATACAGGATCATCGGGGTGTTCAGGTCGGGAACGCGTTCCTCGACATCCCGTTCGATGACACCTTTGCCCAGATGAATGGCGGTGGGCAAATGATCTTTGGCATATTCGTTGTCTTCCCGTACGTCAATCAGCAGAAACTTCTCGCCCCGATCCAACTTCGCCTTCACCTGATCGACGGTGGTTTCCTGAATGCGTTTCTTGGCATCTTCAACGATGCGTAGAAAACGAGGGGGGTGCTGATGTGCCATAGCTGCCTCCAATCACGGTCGAAGACATTTTATCGGAATAACGCGTGGGAAGAGACTAAAGGTTGCGACTGAAAGGCTACAGCGCCGGGGCGGATTCTGTGCCGGAAGGCGCTTCGATGATTTCCTCGACCATCGAAACGGTTGCGGCGGGCGGTCCCTTTAGCAGCTTCTGCAAGTTGTTTTGCAACTGAGACCGCTCCGGCTCGTTGAGTTCGTCAAACTCGAAGGGTTGCAGGAAACCCTGCGTGGCCCACATGGGGAATAGCACTCGTGCTTTGCTGCGGACAGTGGTATCCCCAACATGAAAAATCACTTCCACTTTGATGCCTTCGTCAAGAGGTTTTTCCAACTGCAGGAGGCCGCCGGTGGTTGAAAGTTGATGCAGCTTTCCCCGCAGTTGCCGGCCGTTTTCGAGGCGTGCGAGGAAGAGCACGGTTCCCCCGAGCTTGACGCGCGGTGCCCGGTTAACCTTCTTTTGCTGGACGGATATAACCATGGTTGTCCTCTGAATATCGCATTGAACCCCGCCTAGTGGGAGATTACGAAAGAACCCGACCTGCTATCTCGTTGCATCTGAAGTGGTTGACGGGTTCTTGCGAAGATCGCATCGTGCTCTCAAGGAGGGCCCACAATGCTCTGGATTCCATTTCAGGAAGAGCGCTTCTTCAGTAACCGCAAGAAGATTACAGCTGTCACTTTGCCAGAGGAAATCTGCCGCATAGGCTAGCTCGATGAGCCTGAACGCGCTACTGATCTCGCAGGACCACGCAAGTTTGAGTTGCCTGACGACAGCGTTCGCGAAACTCAATATCGAAGCCGAAGTTTGTTCCTCATCGGCCTCTGCCATAGAACTGCTGATGAAGTTTCCATACTCCGTTATCGTGCTGGATTTCGACGAACCCGGGGCTGCCCAGGTGGCGCAGATGGTCCGTCTCGCGCGCGAGGAGCGGCCACCGCTGGTGGTGGCGCTGGTCACTCAACTTGGACCGGTCAGCGGTGCGTTTCAGGCGGGAGTCAAATTCATTCTGTACAAGCCGCTGAAGGCGCGAGACGTGGCCCAGTCGCTGTGGGACGCAAAACAGTTTATGGGTCGTGACCGGCGTCGTTTGCCACGGGAAAATGTAAAGGCCCTGGTGCATCTGCAACTGGAGGGAGCGACTCTGCCGGCGTTGTTGCGTGACCTCAGTGAACAGGGACTGGCGTTGCAGGCGCCAGAACCCTTGTCCCGGGCCAAAAGCGTGCCACTGCGTTTCGTCCTTCCCGGTACGGCGCAGACGGTGCACGCCGTCGGAGAAGTCATCTGGGCGGATGAGAGCGGACGTGCGGGACTGTTCTTTTCCCGTCTGACGCCATCGTCGCAGAAACACCTCCGCAATTGGTTTGCCCGTCGCCGCACTAAGAGGCAAGATGCGGTGGGGATCCTTCTACCGCCGAGAAAGTTGCGCTCGCGTTCGTTGGTTTCCAGCTAGGGGCGCGATCAATGCGGGCCGGGCCGTGCTAGACTCGCACGTCTCTGGGGTAACGAGTGCATGTCCGACCTAACCTTCCTGCCGGCCGTTTCCAAAAAAGCCTTCCGATAGCGCAGAGATTTCCGCGCCCGAAGACGAGTATTGGAGATAACAGTGCCGTGAAATATTCGTGCGGCAATTCGCGCAAGGCGCTGATCGTGTGATCTTCTCCGTTTATACTGTGCGCACTGAACTCATTGAATCGTTTCACGAAATGACAGAGCAACCACGGTTTCGGAAATTGACGCAGGGCCGTGCCCGCATTTGGCTGGTCGCATTCTTGACCGTCTCTGCGTCCTACCTGTACGCATTTCCTCAGCCCAACATTTTCTATGCCGGAGTCGTCCTGCTGCATGCGTTGGCGGGGGTCATTGCGGCGCTGTTTTTATTGCTATTTCTCCCTCGCTGGATGCGACGTCGAAATCTTGCTGCGCGCCTGGGCTGGATATTGCTGACCATCGGCGCGCTGGTGGGACTGATCCTGATCAAGACCGGTACGCCACGCGCGCAATGGAACCTGATGTATGTTCACATCGCATTGTCCCTCGCCGGAGTCGGAGTGTTGCTCGCGGCGTGGGCTGGATCGCGGGGGTGGCTGGCTCCGGACTTCTGGCGAACGCTTTCTCGATATGCCATCTGCCTGGTTTCGATTGGGCTTTTGGTCGCGGGCGCGCGCTATCTGCGAGAGTCACGCTGGCAGCATCAGGCGCGCATTGAGAATCCAGCTATGCCGCCCGCGGACATGGATCAAGAAGGCGATGGTTCGAGCGGACCTTTTTTCCCTAGTTCTGCCCAGGTGTACGGCGGCCAAAAGATTCCCAGCAAATTCTTCATGGAATCGGAGTCCTGCAAACGCTGTCACGAAGATATCTACCACCAGTGGTTCAGCTCCGCGCATCACTTTTCCTCGTTCAACAACCAGTGGTACCGCAAGAGTATCGAGTATATGCAGGACACGGTGGGAACGCGGCCCTCGAAATGGTGCGGCGGATGTCACGATCCGGCCGTGCTCTACAGCGGGCTTATGGATACGCCCATCAAGCAGATTGTGCATCGTCCGGAATCGCAGGCCGGCCTCGGCTGCATGATGTGCCACTCCATTGCGGCGGTGAAGAGCACCATGGGGCAGGCTGATTTCTATTTGGAATATCCCAAGCTTCATGAAATGGCGGCAGACACGAACCCGCTCGCTCGCTTGCTCCATGATTTTCTGGTGAAGTTGAATCCCGAGCCTCACCGGCGAGTGTTTCTGAAGCCATTCATGCGGGAGCAGACGGCCGAGTTCTGCTCGACCTGCCACAAAGTGCATCTCGATGTCCCGGTGAATCATTACCGCTGGATCCGCGGTTTTAACGAATACGATAACTGGCAGGCGAGCGGAGTGTCGGGACAGGGATCTCGGTCGTTTTATTACCCGGCCAAATCGTCGCAGTGTGCGGATTGCCACATGCCGCTCACGCGATCTTCGGATCTCGGCAATATCAACGGAGTCGTTCACTCACACCGTTTTCCTGGTGCTAATACTGCCTTGCCCACCGCCAATGAAGATTCTGAGCAACTCAGAGCCACCGAGGATTTCCTGAAGAACGACATTCTGAGCGTAGATATCTTCGCGTTGTCGCGCGAGCCGATTGCTGCGCAACCCAGCGCGTATAGTCAGCCTGAGCTGTCTACGAACTTTGCAGTCGGAGAAGAAGCTGAGACCAAAGTGACAGCCGTTAGTGAAGGCGAAATTTCTTCCATTACCGCGCCGCTTAATCGGATGCAAGCTACGGTCCGGCGGGAGGACACAGTGCGCGTCGATGTGGTCGTGCGCACAAAAAAGGTCGGCCACTTTTTCCCTGGCGGCACTGTCGATGCTTACGACACCTGGCTCGAACTAAAGGCCACGGACGAAAAAGGCCAGACCGTGTTCTGGAGCGGTATGGTCGAAAACGGCGGCAAGGGCCCGGTCGAGAAAGGTGCGCATTTTTATCGTTCGCTACAGCTTGATGCTCATGGAAACCGCATTAACAAGCGCAATGCCTGGGCCACGCGGGCGGTTGTCTATGTTCATCTGATCCCACCCGGCGCGGCCGACACCGTTCACTATCGCTTGCAGATTCCGCCGAACGCTGGTGACAAGATCACGCTCCATGCACGCCTCTGCTACCGCAAATTCTCCTGGTGGAACACGCAGTTCTCATTTGCCGGAGTTCCGGGTCCAGCCGGCGAGGTCACGGCTGACTATGATGATCGCAAATTTGCGTTTACGGGTTCGCTGCACGGCGTGTCTGCGAAAGAGGAGAGGATTCCGGATCTGCCCATCGTGGTAATCGCCGAGGATGAGGTCAGGCTGAATGTCCTGCCTCACAATGTAGCCACGCCCGAGCCAAAGAACGTTTTGCAAGGAAGCGACTGGCAACGCTGGAACGACTACGGCATCGGTCTTTTCCTACAGGGCGATCTTAAAGCGGCACGCACGGCATTTGAAAAGGCAAGCGAAGCGGACTCCGGAAATCCCGACGGTTGGGTGAACTTGGGCCGAGTGGCGGTGCAGGAAGGCGATATGGCGTACGCCCGCACGGAATTGGAGAAAGCTCTATCGCTGAGTCCGTCACTGGCCCGTGCCCACTTCTTCTACTCCAAAGTTCTTCGCAGCGAGGGGCGTTACGACGAAGCCGCCCAGCATTTGCGCGAGGTTCTGGCACAATACCCCCGGGACCGCGTGGCTTTGAATGACCTGGGCCGCATCCTTTTTCTACAGCGCAAATATACGGATGCCGTGGCAGTGCTGCAAAGCGTTCTCGCCATCGATCCCGAAGATTTACAAGCGCATTACAACCTGATGCTTTGCTACAGCGGGCTGGGGGATTCAGCACGTGCGCACGAACACCAGATTCGCTACCTGCGCTTCAAAGCGGACGAAGCAGCTCAGGCCATCACCGGCCCTTATCGCCAGCTCAACCCCGAGGACAACAACGAGCGCCAGGCAATTCACGAGCATGCGTCCGTGCCGCTGAGCGGGATCGGCAAGACCTGTGTGGGAACAGCCGCCCCCGGCTGTCCAGCCGAGCGAAGCTCGGCTCGGGTTGGTGCAGGTGGATCAAGATGATTTGGCGACTCCGCCTGCTCGCGTGCTTATTGATCCTTAATATTTCTGCACACGCTCAATCCATCCAATTCCGCGACATGACCGCCCGCGCTGGCATTCATTTTGTTCACACCAATGGTGCCTTCGGGAAGAAGTACTTGCCCGAAACCATGGGGCCAGGATGCGCATTCATTGACTATGACAACGACGGCTGGCCCGACATCGTGCTTGTAAATGGCGAAGACTGGCCAGGACACGCCAAATCTGGCGCGACCACGCTGAAGCTCTACCACAACAATCGCGACGGCACATTCACCGACGTCACTCAGAAGGCCGGGCTTGCGGTTGCGATGTACGGCTTGGGTGTCGCCGTCGGCGACTACGACAACGACGGCTACGACGATCTCTTTATTACTGCCGTCGGCCAGAGCCACTTGTTTCACAACAACGGCAACGGGACATTTACCGATGTAACCAAGGCCGCCGGATTGTGGGGGCCGAACGAGTTTTCCACCAGTGCCGCCTGGGTGGATTACGATCGCGACGGCAAGCTTGATCTGGTGGTCGCCAACTACGTGCGGTGGTCAGAGAAAGGTGATCTTTACTGCACGCTGGATGGCGTCCACAAGTCTTATTGCACGCCGGAGTCTTATAAGGGCAGCTCAGCACGGTTATGGCACAACCTCGGCAATGGAAAATTTGAAGACGCTACTGAGAAGGCAAAGTTATACGATCCAACTTCCAAAAGCCTCGGTATTGCAATTCTCGATTACAACGCTGACGGTTGGCCGGATATTCTGCTGGCCAATGACACTCAGCCCAACAAACTCTATCTCAACCAGCGCGACGGTACCTTCACGGAAAAGGGAATTGAAGCGGGCATCGGCTTCAGTGAAGACGGTGTTGCCCGCGCGGGCATGGGTGTGGACGCTGCTGACTACGACCGCTCTGGACGTCCTAGTATCATCATCACCAATTTCGCGAATCAGATGCTGTCGCTGTACCACAACGAAGGCAACGGCTTGTTTGTGGATGAGGCGCCGCGCTCCGAAGTAGGGCGCGCCACGCTGATCACGCTGGGATTTGGTTGCTTCTTCTTCGATTACGACAACGATGGCTGGCCCGACATCCTGGTTGCGGACGGCAATATTGAAGAGCAGATCGAACGCGTGCAAAAGCGGGTCAAGTATGCCGAGCCTCCGCACGTGTTCCGCAATCTTGGCGGCGGGAAGTTTCAGGAAGTCACGGAATCGCTTGGACCGGCTTTTGCCAGTCCCAAGGTCGCGCGGGGCGCAGCTTATGCCGACATCGATAACGATGGCGCACTCGATGTGTTGCTCACCACCAACGGAGGTCGCGCGTATTTGTTTCAGAACGAAGGCGGTCGTAATAAGAGTCTGCGAGTGAAGTTGGTCGGAACCAAGTCGAATCGCGATGGCATTGGCGCGGTGGTGCGCGTGACCTCGGCGAAAGACACGCAATGGCAGATGGTACACAGCGGCTCGAGCTATCTTTCACAAAGCGAACTGGTGCTGACATTCGGGCTTAGGGCGGCGGTTCAAGCTGATTCGGTCGAGGTGCAATGGCCGAGCGGGAAAGTCGACAAGCTGGCAAACGTGGCCGCCAGTCAGACCATCACGGTTCAGGAAGGGAAGGGAATCGTGGCTAACCGGGCTTACTCGAAGTTGGTGTCTGCCAAAAAGCGCTAACCACAGAGTACACAGAGGATCGCGGGGGAAACCGATTGAAAAACCTCTGTGTTCTCTGTGCTCTCTGTGGTTAACTTGTTTCTCGCATGACTCGACGAATTGCAATCTTTCTTGCCGGGATTCTGGCGACGTATGCCGTTCTTTCCGCTGCTCCTCCGCAGAGGCCCGCCGACGCGTCCGCCCAGGCAGCGCACCTGAACAATCTCGGCGCTGCGTACATGAATCAGCAGCTTTTCGAAAAAGCCTTGAAGACGTTTCAGGACGCTGCCGCGCTCGATCCCAAACTTCAGATTGCCCGGCAGAATCAAGGGATCGCGTTGCTGAATCTGGGCAAGGTCGATGCTGCTCGACCGCTGTTGGAAGAGGCGGTGAAGCAGAATCCCAACGATCCCCATGCCTGGTACAACCTGGGATTGCTTTTCAAAAATAGTGGTGATGCGAAGGCTGCCATAGACGCATTCCGCCACGTCACAGGAATCGATCCCAACGACGCCGACAGCTGGTACTTTCTTGGCGCGTCCTACGCAGAGAACAAGCAGTACGCCGAAGCGATGGACGCTTTCCAGCACGCGCTGAAGCTGAATCCGCAGCACGCATCGGCGGAGTTTGGGTTCTCGCGCGCGTATCAGCAGTCTGGTGATCTTACTCACGCCCGCGAGCATCTTGTGCGCTTCCAGTACATCACGCAAAACAAGCTGGGAGTGCCGATCAGCCTGGCTTACGGTGAGCAAGGCAAGTATTCGCTGGCAGAAGAGTCCGCACTGGCACCGGAGAAAGTGCCGGAGCAGATCAAGGTGCGGTTTGTGGATGTAACGGAGAAGGCGGGGATGATTACGAAAGCGGTTGGTTCCGGCCCGAACGATTTGGCGTCCAGCCTCGGGCCCGGCGCATGCTTCTTGGATTACGATGGCGACGGCCGCTCCGACCTCCTCCTGCCAGACAATGGCAAGGAAGGCGGTATGTCGCTGTACCACAATGTCGGCAACGGCAAGTTTGAAGAGGTAACTCGAAAGGCCGGGCTGGATCCGACATTGCACGGGATTGGATGTACAGCAGGGGATTACGACAACGACGGCGCGACCGATTTGGCTGTGAGTTTCGGCGGCCGTCTTTTGCTGCTACACAACGAAAAGAACGGAACTTTCAAAGATGTTACAGAGGTAGCCGGGCTGAAAAGCGTCGGCCCTGGTTTGAGTGCACTCTTTGTTGATTACGATCACGACGGCGATTTGGACCTCTACGTCAGTCGAGCCAATGGCGCAATTCCCAAGACCAGTGGATATTCGACCATAGGCCCTGCTCGGGGATGGAATATGCTGTGGCGCAACAACGGAAATGGAACTTTCACCGATGTCACCGAGGCAACCGGACTCTCGGGCGGTGGGGCAAGTACAGTTGCTGTGGGTACTGACTATAACAACGACCGCGCAATCGATCTCGTGGATGCACAATCTGTGCAGCCGCCGCTAGTGTTTGAAAACCCACGAGAAGGGAAGTTTCTCGCGCGTCATTTCTGGCCTGTCGCCGAGCCTGAAATCACACACGGTGTCGCCGTCCTAGATTTCAATCATGATGGTTGGATGGACTTTGCGTTCTCCGGCTCTCCGCAGCCTGGGATCACTCTTTGGAGAAACAACGCCGGACATGATTTTGAACGCGTGAGCCTGCCTCGGACTGATTTGGTCCATGCCTGGGGCGTCGCGGCTATTGACTACGACAACGACGGCTGGGTTGATCTGGTTGCAGTCGGCGAGACTGCCGAAGGCAAAGGAGAAGTAAAGCTCTTCCGCAACCTCGGCCCCGATGGGTTCAAAGATGTTACCGCTGACGTTGGCCTCGACAAGATCGTTCTCAAAGAGCCTCGCGCTATCATCACGGGCGACTACGACAACGACGGTGCCACCGATTTGCTCATCACGCAGAATCACGGTCCCGCCGTTCTTTTGCGCAATGAAGGAGGCAATCAGAATCACTGGCTGCGCCTGAATCTGACTGGTCTCGCCGACAACAAGAGCGCCATTGGAACCAAAGTCGAAGTATTTGCCGGGGGCAATCGCCAGAAGTTCGAGATCGCTGGCTCATCCGGTTATCTGGGGCAGAACTCGCTACAACTCACAGTGGGACTTGGCCAGGCCAAGCAGGCTGACGTTGTCCGCATGCTGTGGCCCACGGGAGTTTTGCAAGACGAAGTCGAAGTCGCCGCCGACCACGAGCACAAGTTCATGGAGATCGACCGCCGCGGCGGTTCGTGCCCCACGCTCTTCGTTTGGGACGGCAGCCACTACGCGTTGGTCGCGGACATGATCGGTGCGGGCGCGCTGGGACACTGGTACCGTCCGGGACAACGCAACATTTCGCGGCCCACGGAATACATCAAGATCGATCGCGACTCGATCCGCGAAAAAGATGGCAAGCTGAGCTTCCGTTTCATGGAGCCGCTGGAAGAGTCGGTGTATCTCGATCAGGCGCAGCTTCTCGCGGTGGATCATCCCGGCGAGTTCGATGTCTATCCCAACGAATACTTCGCAACCGACCCGCCCTATCCGCCCTTCAAAATCGTCTTCAGCCGGGACACGCGCCCTCCAGTTGGTGCCTGGGATGAGCATGGGCACGATCTCTTGCCGGAGTTGTTCGCTCACCACTATGTCGGCGATTTCGAGTTGCTTCCGTTTGAGGGTTTCACCAAACTGCATAGCCTGGAACTCGATTTGGGCAAGCCCTACGACGGAGGCCCACTGTGGCTGTTGATGCATGGTGAGGTTGAATACTACAGCGCTACTGCGATGTACGCGGCCAATCAAGCCGGGACCCCGGTCATCGCGCCCTATGTGGAAGCGCTCGGCGGCGATGGCAAGTGGACACGCGTCGCAGACGATTTCGGTTTCCCTGCCGGCGGCCCACGGACCATAACGGCCGATCTGACCGGCAAATTGCCTCGCGGTGCCGAACGCATCCGGATATGGACCAACGCGCAGGTCTATTGGGACAACATTCTGATTGATCGCGCTGATCAGGGCCAAGATTCCCGCGCCACTTGGGTTCCGCTCGTCCGTGCCGATCTCCGCTTCCACGGATTTCCGCTGAAGATCGAGGGCAAACCTCCGGGCAATGTGCAGTACATCTACGAACAGGCGAGTGCGACCGGGCCTTACACGCATCCCGCCGGCAATTACACCCGTTACGGTGACGTGTTGCCGCTGGTCCGCGATTTCGACGACCGGCTGGTTGTGTTCGGATCGGGAGAAGAAGTTGCGCTGGATTTCGATCCAGCCAGCCTGCCATCGCTACCCAGCGGATGGACGCGGGATTATTTCTTCCTGGCCAACGGCTACGAAAAAGACATGGACTTTTATTCCTACGATTGGACCCACGTCGATCCGTTGCCGTTCCGCGACATGGGCACGTATCCGTATCCGGGGAAGTCATTCCCGCTGGATGATGAGCACTTGAACTATCTTCTCGAATACAACACGCGATATATGTCAGGACGTGAGCCGCGCGGGTATGGGTTTGATTACGGGGCGCCCAGATAAGGGATGCTTCGACTGTGCAGGACTTCGCTTTCGCGAGGTGATGGCTCCGCCCAGTGTGACAACGAAATCGTTTTAATATTGACAGTTTAACGCACTCGTAATCCAATACGCCGAGATGGAAACCACTCCTGCTCCTGTGCGTCTGCGGCGCACCCTCACCCTTTGGGACCTGATACTTTACGGCATTATTGTCATCCAGCCGACGGCGCCCATGCCAGCCTACGGCGTTTTCAGCAATGCGGGCCAGGGCCATGTGGTGACTTCCATCCTGATCGCAATGGTCGCAATGGTCTTCACCGCCATGAGCTATGGCCGCATGGCGCGAGTCTATCCGAGCGCCGGCTCGGCCTATACCTATGTGGGACGCGAGCTGCATCCCTCGCTGGGCTACGTCACCGGCTGGAGCATGACCATGGATTACATACTGAATCCGTTGATCTGCACCATCTGGTGCGCCAAGGCGATGGCTGATTTGTTGAGCGGAAGCCGCTATCAGATTCCTTATCCCGGACTGCTTTGGCCGATATTGTTTGCCGGGCTGTTCACAGTGCTGAACCTGCGTGGGGTGCAGACATCGGCACGCATCAATCAAATCCTCTGCGCCATTATGGGCGCTGTCATCGTTGTGTTCTTCTGGTACACCATCCGGCATATTTTCAATTTGCCGCAATATCCGGAAGCCTATTTTCTGCGCCCGTTCTATAACCCGGAGACGTTCACGGTGAATCGGGTATTTCACGGCACCTCGGTTGCGGTGCTGACCTATATCGGCTTCGATGGAATTTCGACTTTGTCGGAGGAGGTCGACAATCCCAAGCGCAACATTTTCCTGGCTACCGTCCTAGTCTGCGTTATTACAGGATTTCTGGCTGCGGCCGAAGTCTATGGCGCGCAGCTCTTGAGTCCTCAATATAACTTCGGTGCGAGCGAGGTCGAAAACGCATTCAGCCATGTGGCGGCGATTGCCGGAGGCCAGCTACTTACCAAGGCCATCAGTCTCACCCTGCTAATCGCCACCATTGGTTCCGGCATGGGATCGCAACTGGGCGCGGCCCGCCTGCTCTACGGCATGGGACGCAGCGGCGCGATTCCCAAGAAGTTTTTCGGGGCCATCCATCCGAAAACCAGAATTCCCGCCAACAACGTGGTCTTCGTCGGCATCGTTGCGCTGATTGGCGCTTTTCTCATCACCTATGACAATGGCGCCGAGTTGCTCAACTTCGGCGCATTGATCGCATTCATGGGCGTCAATCTGGCGTCGCTGACTCACTACTACATTCGAGGCAAAGACCGTACCGCTCGGCAATTGATTCCGCCGGTGCTGGGTTTCTTCATTTGCTTGTTCATCTGGATTCACCTGTCGAAGCTGGCGATGATCGTGGGTTCCATCTGGATGATCGCCGGCATCGCCTATGGAGCCTGGAAGACGCGGGGTTTCCAGAGTCATTTGGTGAATTTCGATCTCCCACCGGAAGAGGGTTAGAGAACGAGGCGTTTGGACTCTCTGGATTTATCGAAATTGGGTTTCTCGAAATAGCGGCCCGGGGTTGTACCAAAGACCTTGCGGAACATCGCAATGAACGAACTGGGCGTGCTGTATCCTGCCTCCAGTGCCACGTGGGTGATCTTTTCATCAGCGGCAAGCAACCGCATCGACCGCAGCAGCCGAAGTTGCCGCCGCCACTCTCCGAGTGTCATGTGAGTTTCCAGATGGAAGAGTCTCTCGATTGTCCGCTTGCTGGCCCCGGTGTGCTGACAGATTTCTTCCAGGGGGCGCGGGTCACTGGGATCGTCGGACAGTATCTTTGCAACTCTCACCGCTCTCGCATCCGACGGATTCGGCAACTGTAGGGGAATGCTCTGAACGGTTTCCAATTGGTCGAGGATGACATCAATTAAGCGGGCCTGGACCCGTACTCTCTTCGTCAGTGCCGGAAATGTGCAAGCGTGCAGTATCAGCTCCTTCAAAAGCGACGAAACATTCACCACACAACACGTTCTGGGCAGGCTGTGTGCCATCCGCGCTCTTAGATACAGTGTCCGCATTGATACCGAACCTGACATGATGATGCTGTGGGGAGTCTTGGCCGGAATCCAGACTGCCCTCTGTGGGGGCACGACCCAGGTTCCGTCGCTGGTCTGCACGCTCATAACTCCGCGGCAGGCGTATACCAACTGGTCCTCGGGGTGAAAGTGCAGAGGGACGACTTGGCCGTTAGGGAAGTCAAAGGTAAGAGTGTTTACCGGCGCCGAAAACGCGGGGCAAGCAACCGGGACTTGTCGTTTTATCGACATTTATTGACACAATAGCGAAAGAATGGAGGCCGCACAACGTGTAATTTAGCGAGGACGTCTCTCAGAGGAGGACTGAATGCTCGGTTCCGTCAACATTGTTGCTTGTGTTCCAACTAGAGACCAGGAACGCGCCCGTGCCTTTTATGAAGGCGTGCTGGGGCTTCGTTTCATCAAAGACGATGGATTCGCCCTAGTTTTGGACGCGCATGGAATCACGGTACGCGTGGCGAAAGTCCCAGCGGACTTTAAGCCTGTGCAGTTCACCATCCTAGGGTGGGGAGTTCCCAACATAGAGGAAATGGTTCGCGGTTTGGGAAAGGTGGGCGTGCATTTTGAAGTTTTCGGTTTTTTCAAACAAGACGAACTGGGAATCTGGACCGCTCCCAATGGCGACAAAGTGGCTTGGTTCAAAGATCCGGATGGCAACATTCTGTCGGTTTCTCAGCATGTGTAGCGCCTCGCCATCTCATTGCGGGGTCACGTTCCAGCCGTTGACTTCGACGCTTGGCGGCGCTGCCCCTAACGTGTTCGTCCGGTAGGCGGCACGGATCTCACGCTTTTCGCCAGGGAGCAGCGAGATGTAATTGTCGTCCCACAGCACGGGCAGAATCTCTTCGCCGTGCCGGCCTTTGTCGGCCTTAAGGCGCACGAAGAATGCCAGACTCTTGCTGGGATTCTCGACTATTACATGGGTCACGGTCTCTTCTCCTTTGTGTTCGGTGTGACTCGTGACATTCAGCTTCACTTTGGGCAACTGGGAGAGCGCGGTGAAGTCCGCGTACGAAAGTGTCGGAGTCGTGTACCAATTGGATTTGTCCCAGTCGAGGGTTTCGGGCTTGGTGGAAAGCCAGTAGAAATTCGATCCCACGACTTTGCCAGCTGAGTCTTGCAGTCGCAGCGCTAGGAAGTACGTTGGGCTGAGGCCGGAAATGTCCGGCAAGGTCAGGACCCGGGTGGTGCTGTCGCCGAGAGCGTCGAGCGCCGTCACTTGCGAGAATTTCTCCGTCATGTCGAGATTCAAGACTTTGGTGATCAATTTCAAGCCGGGCGCGTCGCTGTATTGGCAACTCACCACCCAAATGGCGTGATCGTCGTAGCCATAGAGAGGATGCAGCGCCTGGTTGGCATTCTTGGCGCCGAAGTATCCGCCGCCCGGCCTTAGATAGTAGTCGTACAGGTGCCAGATGGTCGACGGCCAGGCGTTATTCAGCATCCATTGGATGACGCCTGTCGAAACATATTTGTTCCGGTTATAGGCTTCATACATGGCGCGGACGCCCTCGTAGGTCATCAGTTGCGACTTGAAGGTGAAGTCCTCCAAGCCGGTGGCTGTGCCGTAGCGCGTATTCAAAGCATTGGCAAAGAGATGGATGTCTTTGAAGGTGTGGGCGCCGGCGTGGAAGTTCCACCAGTCGTCAACCGGCCACCAGTGCTCTTTCGGCAACATCGTACGAATGCTTTCGACCGGAGGCACAGCGGCTCCCATACTGGTTTCGGTATTGAAATCGTATGCGCCGCCGCAGCCCGGAGTATCGTCGGGATTGCATTGCGGGTGCCCACCTAGAGTAGCGATCGAATCCTGTAACCAGTACTCAGGTGCGACGTAGTCGTAAGGGCCGCTCATCTTGAGCCCGGTTATTCCAACCGCGGAGGGATCCTTTCCAGTGGCTGAGGGCATCACCGGGTTAGGCCAGAACAAGTCGTGCTCGATTTTCAGATACATCTGCTCCACATCCGGCGGGGGCGGGTTGTCGCTGCCGTTCATCCACAGCAACATGCTGGGATGACTGCGCAAGCGATAGATCTGGTCGCGCAACGACTGCTCCGCGATCATGAAGTCTGACGGTTTCCAATTGGCCCAGTGTTCCCAGTGAGAACAGCAGACCCATCCCGCCATCACCAGAATTCCACTGCGGTCGGCTAAATCGAAAAATGTTTTGTTTTCCAGCATGCCTTCGAGGCGGATGGTGTTGAGTCCCATGTCCTGCGCATAACGCAATTCGTCTTGCATTCGTTGCTTGTCTTCGCGGAGCAGCATATCCATTGACCAGCCGCCGCCACGGATCAGAATCTTCTTCCCGTTGATAGAAAAAACACGGTGCTGATTGGCATTCAGCTGTGAAGTGATCTCGCGGATACCGAACTTCGTTTCTGACCGGTCGGAAGCGTGACCGTCAACATCGAACTCCAAGTTCAAGTCATAAAGCTCGGGTTTGCCCATTTGCGCCGGCCACCAGAGGCGCGGATGGGCAAGATTGAGTTGTGGGAAACTGTTTGGATCAAAGACCACATCTTTCGATTCTCCGGGAGCGAGGTCAATCTCCTGCGAGACATCGATGTTTTCAATGCGGCCTCGCAGCGTGCCCCGGACGGGCTGTTGGGTCGCGTTCTTCAGTAGGGCGGTGACGGTGAGGTGGGCCAGATCATTACCGGGAGAATCGACCTTCGAGACTACGGTCGGATAACGGAGAGCTACCGGACCGCTGGTCGAAACCTCAACATCACGAAATATTCCCATCTGTTTATCTGGCGGCGCAGGATTCCAATCCCAGAAGTTGACGGTCAGGTCATTCTCGGTTGGAGAAAAGACCTCGACTGCAAGCGTATTGGGTTGACCGATGCGCGCGTCAGGTGTGACGTTGAATTCATACGTCCGCCAGGCGCCGGCAACGTCGTCGGATTTGGCAAGCTGCTTTCCGTTGAGCCAGATGTTGGCGCGGTAGTTGATTCCGTTAAACTTCAGCCAGATCGTCTTTCTGCCAAAACTCTTGGGAATCGTGAATTCCTTGCGAAACCACCAGGGAACGATGAAAGGGCTGTCCTGTGCCATGGGAAGACTGACAAAGGTTTGTCCAATGGGGTATGTCATCCCCGGGAACTTGCGCAGGTTCATGCCGAAGTAGGGGTCGGGATAGCGCTTATTCTTGACCAGCGCTGCGACTACCGTGGTCGGCACTGAAGTTGGATACCAGCCCTGCGGAAGAAATTTGAGGGTGGAGACCAGTTCGCCCGGCGCATCTACTTTGTACAGTGATTGCAGCGTCCAGCCGTCCTTGAGAGTCAGCGTTGACTGTGAATGACGATCCGCGGGTTGCTGCGCAAAGGCGAGCGCGGAACTCAACAACAATGACAACCCCAGCCAAGACGGCTTCTTCATAAGAGTCAGGCCTTCCGCGAGAAGCGAAGAACATCTTGAATAACAGCTTTATTAATTCGTTTCAATAGCCGAGATTCCCAGCGCCTTGCCCATCGCAACCCAGCAAGAATACTTTAGTTTATAATTCAACTTTCTGCCTTTATCCCTGGAGTGACGCGAAATGATTCGATTCCTGCAGACCCCTGGGCCCCTCAAGAAAGTGATTCTTGGCGGCCTTCTAACCATTATCTGTGTATTCATGGTGATCACGCTGGTGCCAGGCTTTGGCAGCACCGATTTCTTCGGCACCGGCGGTCCGGCCAAAGGCGTCGTCGCCACCGTGGCGGGAAGCGATATCACCACGCTTGAGGTGCAGCGCGAAGCCAAGCAGATGGTGCAGCAACAGTTTCCTCGGGGAGGCGCGCAGGTTGCCATGTTGCTGCCCTACTTCAGTTCGCAGGCGGCGCAGCAGCTCATCAGCCGAAGCGCCATAATCGCCGAGGCCCGGCGCATGGGCTTGCACGCAACCGACGATGATCTGCGTGATGAATTGCAGCATGGCCGTTATGCCCCGGTCTTTTTCCCCGAGGGTAAGTTCGTCGGGCAGGCGGCATACGAAGAGCGTCTTCAGCAGGCGGACTTGTCGGTAACCCAGTTCGAGGAGGGCGTGAAAGAGGACATTCTCCTGGAAAAGTTGCGCAACCTGGTTGCGGGCAGCGCGCTGGTTACGGATGCAGAAGTTCACGAGAAGTTCGTGAAGGACAATACCAAGGTCAAGTTCGACTACGCGGTGCTGCACAAGGAAGACATTCTCAAGACGCTGCACCCCGCAGATGCGGAGCTGAAGGCCTACTATGAGCAGCACAAGGCAGCGTATGCGAACTCCATCCCGGAGAAACGAAAGATCGAGTATGCGCTGATAGATTCCGCGAAAGTCCAGGCCGGAATCCAGGTCAACCAGCAGGAAATTGCGGCTTACTACGACCAGCATCGTGACGAGTATCGCGTGCCGGAACAGGTCAATGTCCGCCAGATCCTGATCAAGACTCCGCTCGCGGGTGCCGATGGCAAAGTGGACGCCAAGGGTGTTGAGGATGCACGCAGGAAAGGCGAAGAAGCCCTGGGGCAGTTGAAGGCGGGAGCCAAATTTGAGGATGTCGCGAAGAAATACTCCGACGATCCCAGTGGCAAGACAGGTGGCTCCATTGGTTGGGTTCGCCGGGGAGGGTTTCCGGTTCCTGAGGTGGATAAAGCCGCTTTCTCGCTTGCGAAAGGCGGCAATAGCGATCTGATCAACGCTGGTTACGCCTTCGTGATTCTGCACGTGGACGATAAGCAGGAAGCGCATGCCAAGACGCTCGACGAGGTCAAGGATCAAATCGAGCCTGCCATTAAGGCGCAGAAGGCTTCTCAGGCAGCCGAGGCGGAGGCAACAGCCCTTGTCTCCCAGTCCCGGTCTGGTGGTCTCGATAAGGCGGCAGCAGCGAAGGGGTTGACGGTGGTCACCACTGATTTCATCAACCGCAGCGACTCTTTGCCTGGAATTGGCAATGCTCCGCCACTCATGGAAGCGGTGTTCAATGCGGCGGAAAAGTCCCCGCCCGACCAATTGGCGCTGCCGCAGGGCTTCGTGGTGTACCAGTTGCTGGCCATTAAGCCGCCGGCTACGCCAAGTTTTGAGGACATTCGTGCACGGGTAGAAAGCGAGTTTAAGGAGTCGCGTTCGGCGGCTTTGCTGACACAGAAGACCCAGGAACTCTCTGATCGCGCCAAGTCTGAACACGATTTGAAGAAGGCGGCAAAAGAGCTTGGGGCGACGATGAAGACCAGCGATCTGGTGCTGCCTGACGGCCAGGTTCCTGAACTCGGTGCGATGTCGGGGCCGGCGTCGGTGGCTTTTACCCTGAAGCCCGGCGACATTAGTGGACCCATCGATACCAACACCAGCGGAGTGGTGCTGACGGTGCTGGAAAAACAAGATCCGACCGACCAGGATTACGCCGCCAAGAAAGACCAAATCCGGGATTCGCTGCGCCAGAGCAAACAGCAGGAACTGTTTGGTCTGTTCGTCAGTAATCTGCGTCAGCAGATGGAAAAGTCCGGCAAGATCAAAATCAACCAGCAGGAATTGAAAAGCCTGACCAAGCGCCAGGGTGGTGAAGACGAAGGCGAATAGGCGAGTCCCTGATATCGCTGGAATTAGGCTGCCCTGACTCGACCGGCGCAGTCTCAACCGTTGCAGTAGTTTCGTCTCGCGCTGAACCTCAATCGGAATATCGAGTGAGTAGGCGCAATCTTCTTGCCTGCACAGCCCAGAAAATTGAAGATGGAATCATAGATAAACATGCCATTTCCCCGCGCCACCGGAATCCTTCTCCACCCGGTTTCGCTGCCCTCGCGCGGCGGGATCGGAAACTTCGGTCCAGCGGCCTACGAGTTCATTGATTTTCTTGCCGCCGGGCGACAGGGTTTGTGGCAAGTATTACCGCTGGGGCCGCCCGCCAATGGAAATTCTCCCTACTCCTCAACCTCAGCGTTCGCCGGTAATCCGCTGCTCATCAGCCTCGAACGATTGGCAGAACGCGGTTGGATTCCCGCATCAAAATTGCCGGGACTTCCTGAGACAGTCGGGCCCATCGATTATGAAGAGGTTCGCCGAACCAAGCTGCCGCTGCTGAACGAAGCATGCGGCAAGTTCCTCGCTTCGGCCAACGGAGAGCAACGTTCCCGCTTCGACCGATTCTGTGCGGAAAACTCCTGGTGGCTGGAAGACTTCGTACTTTTTGATGCCTTGCAGGATCGCTATCAGTTGAAGTTCTGGAAGGATTGGCCGGCGGAACTGGCTCGCCGCGAGCCTGCGGCGCTGGCGGTTGCGCGGACGGAGCTTGCGTCCGAGTTGGCCATTCTCCGCGTCCTGCAGTTTTTCTTCTATGAGCAATGGCGCGCCTTGCGGCGCTATTGCGCCGAAAAATCCGTTCGCGTGGTCGGCGATATTGCTATCTTTGTGGACTACGAAAGCGCCGATGTGTGGGCCAACCGCGAACTCTTTCGCTTGAATGACAAACTCGATCCTGAAGTTGTGTCCGGGGTTCCTCCCGATGCTTTCAGCGCCACCGGCCAGCGTTGGGGCAATCCGCTGTACAACTGGGATGTGATGAGGGAGCGTGGTTACAAATGGTGGGTACAACGGCTGCGCTGGGCCACTCAGACCTGCGACTACATTCGCCTTGACCACTTCCGCGGGTTTGCTCAGTTCTGGGAGATTCCCGCTGCCGATGATACCGCCATGAACGGTCGCTGGGTCGATGGTCCCCGCGACGAATTGTTCAACAAGCTGCGCGACGAACTGGGTAGCCTGCCTTTTTTCGCGGAGGACCTCGGCTACATCACGCCCGATGTTCACGCGTTGCGAGAAAACCATAAAATCCCGGGAATGGCGGTGCTTCAATTTGGATTCGGCGATCCCGGCGCACACCAGTATTTACCACACCGCCTCACACCCGACCGCGTGGTATACACCGGTACCCACGACAACGATACGACGGTTGGATGGTGGAACACCGGAGCCAGCGAACATGAGCGGCGTTCTGTCATGGCTTATCTGGGGTGTTGTGAAGACGGCATTAACTGGGCGATGATCCGCGCAGCTCAGGGCTCAGCGGCCAGTCTTTCCGTCGTGCCGTTGCAAGACGTGCTGGGATTGGGCAGTGAGGCACGCTTGAACGTTCCCAGCCTCAAGACGGGAAACTTTCGCTGGCGCTTTCAACCGGGAGCTTTGACTCCGGAACTGGCGTCTAAGCTAGCAGCGTTGGCCGAAGTCACTGACCGGCTACCGCAACCGCTGCCGATTCCTCTGGCTGAGGAATTCACGGCCTGAACGAAGCGCAAAAAAAGGCCGGAATCTCACGATCCCGGCCGTTAGTTGGCTGGTTGCCCGGAAAAAACAAACTTGTTGTGAAGCCCGCGCGTTGGCCTACGCAGTCCGTCTTGGCCGCACCGTCAGATCGCGCACCTGGGTCAAAATGCTCGACATCTGCATCCCATTCAGTTGCGCGACGAAGGGCAGCATCTCCGCGATGAACGGATCTTGCATCAGTTCGCGGACTTCCTGCTGACGGTTACGTTCTCCGCCGCTGAGCAGATCAGGCACGGTAACCTCCAGTGCCCTGGCAAGCCGCTCCAGCGAGGAGAGGGTAGGAGTGGCTTTCTCATTCTCGATTTTGGACACGTAGGTCCGTGGCACCGACATGCGCATGGCCAGTTGCCGTTGGCTGAGTCCGCTGCCCAGTCGGATGGACCGGATCGCGGTGGCCAGGTGCAAATGGCCGTGACTGTGGCCATTGGTCGGAATGATCTGCTGCGGCGGGGGCGGAGCAGAAACAATTTCCGGCTCGTCCTCGTCTAACGACCCGTGGCAGCGACGGCACAAATTGTTGGTGGTGCGAAACTGAACCAGCAGGCAACGATCACAGCGAACCACTTCCCTGGAATCTACCGGGGCAAGCATGGTAGCCATTAGGTTTGGGAGGGGCCAGAGCGGGCGTCCCGGTGGAACCAAAAACGAACCAAACTAGGTACTTGGTTCCAGACCTGCAGCGTAATCTGAGGCAGCAGCACTGTGGATGTCAAGTAAAATCAAGGACAGGCGCAGAATACTACGGATAGGCAGCGCGGTCCGCAGGCGAACGCTCGGCGAACATCCGATGCCGCAGGCAAAATAGTTTGGGCAGCATCGCGGAAAACCGTTACCTTCATCGGACCGCTGGAAAGTCCATAGGGGCGGGCGCTTTTAGTTCTTTGGGGCAAGTTATCGGCGATTTTTACCGGCAAGCGAGGACAGTATGAAGGGCAGAGAAGAAGCCTGGTGTTTACTAACTGAGTTCACCCAGTCGGAAAGTTTGCGGAAGCATGCTTTGTCGGTCGAGGCGTGCATGCGCGCCTATGCACGAAAGCTAGGCGGCGATCAGGAACTCTGGGGAGTAGTCGGTTTGCTGCACGACTTCGATTACGAGAAGTATCCCGGCCGTGAGGATCATCCTTACAGGGGCAATGAGATTCTGAAAGAGCGGGGATGGTCGGACGAAATCCGCCGCGCGATTATGTCGCATGCGGAATATACCGGCATGAAGCCCGAGTCCTCGATGGAGAAGGCGCTGTTTGCCTGCGACGAGCTGTCGGGATTCATTACTGCATCCGCGTTGGTGAAACCGGGGAAATCGCTGGCCGAGGTTGAAGCGAAATCGGTGCGAAAGAAGATGAAGGACAAAGCCTTTGCCCGCAGTGTAAACCGTGACGACATCGTGAACGGCGCGGCTGACTTGGGCGTCGAGTTGGAAGAGCACATTGCGTTCTGCATTGAGGCGATGAAGGGGATTGCGGGCGAGCTGGGGTTGGATGGGAGCGCGGCGAAGACGGCTTGAGGAAATGTAGGCGCGGGCGTCCTCGCCCGTGCGGGCAGCTTAATGGGCGCAGGTGACAAGATACTGCGGGTAAGACAGAGTCACGTCTTTTCGTTTCTTTCCGTCTTGGTCGACGATATCCAGCCGGAGGCGTTCCTTCTTCCCCCCGCGACCCGGGATTGACAGTTGCAGATCGTAGAAATGCGCCATCTGCTCATAGCCACTGTGCAAGACAGCGCTCAGTTTTGGCTGGGAGTCTAGGGCTGCTATGGAGTCCTCGTCGACGACCGCTCCTCCACTCAGCTTGGTCAGTTCCACAAGCAAATTTGGAGCGGCTGCCTCTTCTGGCGTTGTAAAAGGAGCCTTCGGTTGCAGGATGAACGCAAACAAACGTACGCCTTGAGCCACTAGCTCGCGCTCAACGTCCGACCCGTGGGACTTGCTGGCGTTCTCTCCGCCGTCTGAGATGATGTAAATCGCATCTCCGTGCCCGGCTGGCTGCAACAGCTTGATGGAGTAATCGATTGAATCCAGAATCGCAGTGCGGCCCTTGCCGTTTTCTAGCTTAGCAAGCCTTTCGACGATATCGGGCGCTGGGCGGTCGAAGCCGATGGTGTCGATGATGCGATCAGAAAACAGGACCAATGCGACTCGAAGCGTCGAAGGTGCGGCCACCAGCAGGTTTCCAGCGGCGACTCGGGCAATATCCCACACGTGTTGAGATTTACTAATGCTCCCACTGATGTCCACCAGCAACACGACTCTCTGGGTTCCGGCACTGGCTAGCGCGGATTTGACCATCACCGTTTGGTCACCCGCCTGCACTTGAAAGGACTCGGGTGCTAAACCCGGAACGATCTTTCCCTGCTTGTCCACTACGTTGACGATGATATGGGGTGACAGGCAGCTGTCAGCACTTTGGGCTGCCGCGGATACGCCTGGCACTAAAGTAGCCGCTAGTAGCAGAACGGTGATTTCAAACTTCACGATGCCTGTCATCGAAATGGGTGGTTTAGACTACCGCAGCGCCTCCGCCACCTTCCCGCTGGCGATCAACTCCGCGATCCGCTCGAAATCCTGATACATCACTCGATCTTTGTCCATCGTCGTACAAACCGACCGAATCGCGGCGTGGGCAGCCTGTCCTCGCTTGCTGGGTTTAAGGGGCGCGAGAAAGTCGAGCGCCTGCGCCGCCGCCATGGCCTCAATTGCGAGAACATTATTGGTGTTAGCCACGATGCGCTTCAGCTTCAGTGACGCGGTCATCCCCATGGAAACGAAGTCTTCTTTATTGCCCGAGGTGGTGATCGAATCGACCGATGCCGGGTGAGCGAAGATCTTGTTTTCACTGACCAACGCCGCTGCCGTGACCTGCGGCATCATGAAACCGGAATTCAATCCTGCGCCTGCCGCCAGAAACGGAGGCAAGCCCTCGCTCAGCGCGGGGTTCACCAGCCGCTCCAGTCTTCGTTCGGAAATTCCCGCCAGCGCGCTCAACGCGATTCCGAGAAAATCCAGGGCGAAGGCAACCGGTTCGCCATGAAAATTCCCGCCGGAGATCACATCACCCTGGCCGTCGGCCTGTTTCGAGTTCTTCACAAACACCAGAGGATTGTCCACCGCGGAGTTAACTTCGGTCTCCATCACCTGGCGGCAGTGGGTGAGCGTGTCACGGACTGCGCCGTGGACCTGCGGCATGCAGCGCAAGGAATAGGCGTCCTGTACCCGGTCGCAGTCACGGTGCGACTCGCGAATCTGACTGCCCTCGAGCATACGCCGGAGATTCTCCGCCGTTTTCAACTGACCTGGATGCGGCCGCGCGCGCTGAATGCGTTCGTCGAAGGCCACATCGGTTCCTTGGAGCGCGTCCAAGGTGAGCGAACCAATCACATCGGCCGAGTCCATCAGAGTTTCCGCAGTCAAAAGCGCCAGGATGCCAACCGCCAGCATCCCCTGCGTGCCGTTGATCAGCGAGACAGCTTCCTTTGCCTCAAGAACCAGCGGTTTGACTTGAGCGCGGCGCAGTGTGTCGGGGGTTGGAACGCGAGAGCCCTTGTCATCCAGACATTCGCCTTCGCCGATCAACGCCAGCGCAAGGTGGGCCAGAGGCGCGAGATCGCCACTGGCGCCGACGCTGCCCTGCGACGGCACAAAAGGTGTCACTCCACGATTCAGCATCTCGCAGAGTGTGTCGATAGTTTCAGTGCGAACCCCGGAATAGCCTTTAGAAAGCGAATTCGCCCGCAGCAGCATCATGGCGCGGACTTCCACCGGGGCCAGCGGTTCCCCGACCCCCACCGCGTGCGAGCGAATGAGATTGACTTGCATCTCACGAATCTGGTCGCCGGCGATGCGCACGTCGCTCAGCTTGCCCACGCCCGTGGTGATGGCATAAGACACTTTATTGTTGGCGATCAAAGTATCAACCACGGCGCGCGCCCTTTGTACGGCCGCGCGGGCGTCGGGAGCGAGCAGCACAGGCTGATGTCCGACCGCGACCTGGCGAACGACTTCGAGTGTTAAATCGTTACCATTGATGTGCAGAGCGTTCAAAGTCGTGACCTTCCCGTCGCCGCTCGCAGCGCCTTCATATACTTTTCCGGAAACGAAGTAATCTTTTTATCCGAGTCGATGGCCATGTGTTTGGTTTCGCCCGTGGCCAGGAGCGTATCGTCGCTGGCTCGGCGCAACTCGTAGACAAAGTGCGCGACTGACTCGCGAACATTCTTCAAATAAGTGCGAACCACCACTTCCTCATCGTAAACCGCAGGAACCCGGTAGCGGCAATGAGCGTCCACTACCGGCATATGGCAATTATCGGTTTGCTCCATGTCTTTATAAGAAAACCCCAATTGCCGCAGCAGTTCCACGCGACCCACTTCAAACCAGATGAAATGGTTGGAATGGTAAGCCACGCCCATCTGGTCGGTCTCCGCGTAACGCACCCGCAGGCGGACTTCATTGACCACCGGAACGAAGTCTTCCTTCACTTGCCACTCCATCGCGGCTTGCGCTTTTCCAGAAACGAAGAGATACCTTCCCTGAAATCATGAGTCGTGCGGATGGCGGCATTCTCGCGTACTGCGGCTTTAATCTGCGTGTCGAGCTCGTGGCGGGCGTGATTGCTCAGCAACCTCTTGGTGCTGGTCAGCGAGGCTGGACTGTTCTCCATTAGCTGGGTGGCCAATTCACTCGCGCGAGACATCAGCTTATCTGCGGTTACAACTTCGTTGATCAATCCCATGCGATGGGCTTCCTCCGCATCGATGATTCTGCCCGTCAGGAGCAAATCACGCGCATGTTTCTCGCCGATTTGACGCAACAGAAACGTGGAAACAATTGCCGGCACAAATCCGATTCGCACTTCGGTGTAGCCAAACTTCGCATCCGGCACAGCGAGGGTAAAGTCGCACAACGTGGCCAATCCGCAGCCTCCGGCAATCGCGGCTCCGTTGACGGCTGCGATTGTTGGTTTGGGGAAGTCATACAGTGAACGAAAAAGCCGCGCCATGGTATCGGAATCTTTCAGGTTCTGTTCCGGAGAACGCCCAGCCAGAGCTTTCAGATTGTCCAGATCCATGCCGGAGCAAAACGCCTTGCCCGCGCCGGTCAGAACCATGATCTGCGCCGAAGACTTGACGATTTCATCCAGCGCTGCCAGCAAGTCTTCGATCAACTCGTAACTGATGGCGTTACGCTTGTCGGGCCGGTTCAGTGTGACCGTTGCCACGCTCGAATGAACCGCAAGTTGGATGGTGGTGTATGCCATGCAAGAAGAAGTCACGGATGAGTACGAATCATCTTACCAACGATTTGCATTCCTCGGCGCTACGATGCTGTGTACCTGGTTCCAATTTCCGCCGTGGCCCGCAGCAGCACGTCGAGCGGCTTCAAGACTGGCAAAACTGCTCCGCGGGACGTCAGAGCCTCAACGACTTTCTCGGTCGGAATGTTGCCGACCAACGCATCCTGGGCGAACGGGCAGCCCCCGAGTCCGCCGAGAGCGGAGTCGAAGCGGCGGCAGCCGGCATCGTATGCGGCGACCACTTTCGCGGCTACCTGATCAGGCCGGCTGTGCAGATGCACGCCGATTTCGAGATAGCCAAACTTGGCCATCACAGCAGATAGCAGTTCTTGAATCTGTTCAGGTCCCGCGATACCCACCGTGTCCGCAAGAGAGATGGTGCGAATTCCCGAAGATTCAAGAATATCGACTGCGTCGACTATCTCGCTTACGCTCCACGCATCGCCATACGGATTGCCGAAGGCCATCGAAATATAGACGACGATGCCTAACCCAGCCTCCTCGCTCTTGTTCTGGATCTTATCCAGTTCGTCGATGGCCTCTTCGAGAGTTTGGTGCTGATTGTTGCGCAAAAAAGTCGGTGAAACAGAATAGGGAAATCCCAGCGTGCTTACTGCGTTGGTGTTGATCGCCCGCTGCGCGCCTTTTTCGTTGACCACAATGCCGATAATCTCTACGTCATCCGGCGGATCAAGCTCCTTCAAGACTTCCTCCGAGTCGATCATTTGCGGCACGGCTTTAGGCGAAACAAAGGATACGGCGTCAATATGCTTGAATCCCGCGCTGATCGCAGCTTTCAGGTAATCAACTTTCAGGTGCGTGGGAATCTGTCCCTGCAATCCCTGCCAGGCGTCGCGCGGACATTCAATAAGTTTGACCGTATCGGGCATGAGTTGATTTAATCCGTGTTGATCCGCGCAAATCGGTGGCAGGTTTTACGTTTGCAGCACGCCCACCTTGAACTCCGGCACGTCCGGATTCAGCGACGCCGCTTCAAGCGCTTGTGTAATTGCTTCACGCGTCTCGCTAGGATCGATGATCTTGTCAATCCACAGGCGTGCCGCCCCATATCGTGGATCAGTCTGCTCATCGTAAGTGCGCTTGACCGAGTCGAACAATTCTTTCTTCTCTTCCTCGTTCAACTTCTTGCCGCTCCGCTCCAGTTGCCGAATCTTGATTTCGACCAGGGTTCCCGCCGCCGCGTCCCCGCTCATGACCGCATAGCGGGCGGTGGGCCAGGCATACACGAAGCGCGGATCATAAGCCTTGCCGCACATGGCATAATGTCCGGCGCCGAACGAGCCGCCGACGATGACGGTGATCTTCGGCACCACCGAGTTCGACACGGCATTCACCATCTTCGCTCCGGCGCGGATAATGCCGCTCCACTCCGCATCGCGGCCGACCATGAAGCCGTTCACGTCGTGCAGAAACACCAGCGGGACCAGGTTCTGATTGCAGTCCATGATGAATCGCGCCGCCTTCTCCGCTGACTCGGTATAGATGACGCCGCCGAACTCCATGCGCTTGTTGCCGTTGTGGTCGACCTGCTGCACGTGCGTCTTCTGATTGGCGACAATACCGACGGCGAAACCGCCGATACGCGCATAACCGCACAGCACCGTCTCTCCGTACTCGCCTTTGTACTCACTGAACAGACTGTCGTCCACGACGCGCGCAATGATTTCGCGCATGTCGTACTGGCGGCCGGGATCGCTGTCGAAGATGCCATAGACATCTTGAGGAGAGTAGCGGGGCTCGACGGCTTCCTTGCGATCGAAGACACCTTGCCGGCGCTGGCCCATCTTGTCCACCAGAAGCCGTATGCGCTCGATGCAAGACTCGTCGTTCGGCTCGCGAAAGTCGACGGTGCCGCTGATTTGCGAGTGCATGGCGGCGCCACCCAGTTCTTCGGCAGAATATTTTGCACCGATGGCCGCCTGTACCAGAGCCGGTCCGGCAAGAAACAGCCCACTGCCTTCGGTCATCAGGATGTGATCGCACATCAGCGGGAGATAGGCGCCACCCGCCACGCACATGCCCATGATCGCGGCGATCTGCGGAATGCCCATGGCCGACATCACGGCGTTGTTGCGGAAGACGCGGCCGAAATCGTCTGTGTCCGGAAAAACATCTTCCTGCAGCGGCAGGAAAACCCCGGCCGAGTCGACCAGATAGATCGTTGGAATGTGGTTCTCGATGGCGACGTTCTGTGCGCGAATGACCTTCTTCGCCGTCATGGGGAAGAACGCACCAGCTTTAACCGTGGCGTCATTCACGATGAGCATGACCAGGCGTCCCTGCACGCGCGCCAGGCCGGTAACCACGCCGGCGGACGGCGCGCCACCCCATTCTTCATACATGCCCCAGGCGGCAAATGAGCCGAGTTCGAAAAAGCTTGAGCCCGGATCAATGAGCAGCGCGATACGTTCGCGCGCGGTCAGGCGTCCCTTCTTGTGCTGCGCCGCAATGGCCTTTTCGCCGCCACCCTGCTGAATGAGCTCCTCTTCGTTGCGCACTTGCCCCACCAGATTGGCGATGGCGCTCTGATTTTTCTCAAAGCGAGAGGAGTCCGTCTTGACCTTGGACTCGAAGGGAGAACCGGGATGCTGAAGATGCTGGGTCATAGAATCACAGAGCAAACTATCAACGATAAAGCAGCGGAGCGACAGCGCGCAATGCAGAGATATTGATGGTCAAACCGGGGATGGGGATCCCAGGGGATCAGCCTGCCACGGCGAATGCGACGATCGTGTTCCCGCGGCGGCCTCTGCGTTCGAGTTCGTTCACCAGACTGGCTTCCAGGTCGTCGGGGTCGGGCATCATTTCGCAGGCGGCTATCTCTGCCTCACTGGC
>DATHOQ010000028.1:0-57069 GCA_035484735.1 Terriglobales bacterium
CCCGCGCTCGCTATACTCCCGCCGATCAAATCCTGGTTCTCACCGGATCGCCGCGGGTGCTCGACGGCGGCATGACATCGACCGCGAATTCCATGCGGCTGAATCGCGAGACCGGAGACGCGTTCGCTGAAGGCGATGTCAAGACGACCTATAACGATTTGAAGGCGCAGCCCGATGGAGCGCTTCTGTCTTCGTCCAGCCCGATCCACGTCACTGCTCACACGATGACCGCGCACAGCAATTCTGCAGTTGCGCTCTATACCGGGGATGCTCGCCTTTGGCAGGATGCGAACATCGTCGAGGCCGAGTCGATTGAGTTCGACCGAGACCATCGCTCGATGGTTGCGTTGGGATCGGAAGCCTCCAAAACAGTTTCGACGGTTCTGGTTCAAAACGACGGCTCGAACAATAGTTCGAACAAAAGTTTGGCAGGAAATAAATCCGAGAAACCGACCCTGATCGCCATTACCTCCACGCGGCTGACCTACGCCGACAACGAGCGCAAGGCGCACTTCGAGGGTGACGTCGTCGCCAAAGGAGCGGATTTCACCGTCACCGCCAAGAAAATGGACGCATTTCTGCAAGCGCGCGGGCCCGATAATAATTCTGCTTCAGTTGCGGGGAAACTGGACAAAGTCGTCGCTCAAGACCAGGTCGTGGTCACTCAGCCGGACCGTCATGCCAATGGCGATCTCCTTATATACACTGCTTCGAACGACAAATTCGTCCTCACCGGCGGACCGCCTAGCATTTTTGATGCCGAACGTGGCAAGATTACCGGGGTTTCGTTGACTTTCTTTAGACACGATGATAGGGTGCTGGTTGAAGGCAATAGTTCATCCCCCGCCGTTACGCAAACGCGAGTGGCACGATAAATGCGTACCCTGGCCACCGACGAAATCGGAAAATCCTATCGTGGCCGCCGGGTTGTGAACGGTGTAAGCCTGCGCGTGGAACAGGGCGAAGTTGTTGGCTTACTTGGACCTAACGGCGCTGGCAAGACCACGACTTTTTATGCGATCGTCGGCCTGGTCCCCCCTGACACGGGTCGGATTTTGCTCGATCAAGACGACATAACAGACGTGCCCATGTATCTGCGGGCGCGTCAGTATGGCATCAGTTATCTCCCCCAGGAAGCTTCTGTGTTTCGCAAGTTGACGGTGGAGGAGAACATTCTCGCCGTGCTGGAAGCTCAGCCTGTCTCCTGGCATGAACGCCGGGAGAAGATGGAGAAGCTGATCGACCAGTTGGGACTGGAGCACATCCGTCAGAACCGAGGATATGCGCTTTCGGGAGGAGAGCGGCGGCGCGTTGAGATTGCTCGCGCCCTCTGCATCAACCCGGCTTTTATTTTGCTCGACGAGCCGTTTTCCGGGATTGACCCGATCGCCGTGCTCGACTTGCAGAAGATTATCAGTGACATGAAGGCCGCCGGAATCGGGATTCTGATTACCGATCACAACGTGCGGGAAACGTTGACGGTCACAGACCGGGCCTACATTATTAATGAAGGAAGAATCTTCTTTCAGGGGACGCCGGAGCAATTGGGCGGTAATCCCGAGGTCCGGCGAGTGTACCTGGGAGAAAGCTTCTCTTTGGTGTGAGAAGTGTGAGACCAACGACCAACGACTGATCTTATGGTGATGTTGCAGCACAGATTGAGTCTCAAGGTTTCGCAGCGGCAGATCCTGACCCCGGGTCTGGTGCAGATGGTCAGTGTGCTCGCGCTTAACAAGCTTGAGCTGCGGGACATGATTACAGCCGAGATGGTTGAGAACCCGGTCCTTGAGGAGTTGGAGGACGCGGTTCCCCTGCTCGATGACGTCAATCGCAAGGAAGAAGACCGCGACCGTAAGGCAGCAGAAGAGAGTCCGACTGCGGCTGCCGAAACCAAAGACCCCTTCGAAGAAATTGATTTCGGTTCGTTCTTCAAGGACTACCTCGATCCCGGCTACCGCAGCCAGGGCGAGAGTGAGGATATCGAACGTCCTTCCTTCGAGAATTTTCTCTCCAAGCCCAGCAACCTCAGCGATCATTTGATCTGGCAACTGGGATCGATCCCGACTACCCCTGAAGTTCGGGAAGCGGCTGAACTTGTGATTGGCAACCTTAACGAAGACGGTTACTTGATCGCGAGCGACGATGAAATGATGGGTGTGATTCCGCCCGCTGCTCCGGAGGTCGATTCAGCGGTGGTCGAAAAAGTTGTGCAAGAAGCCGCCGCCTTGGGTTTAAATGCCGAGATTCCGTCAGCCGAGGAAATGCCCTTACCGGACGAAACTGTTTCCGGCGAGACTGGCCCCGATCCTGAGTGGCACGAAGGCGAACCCCATCTCAGCGATGAGCTCATTCCAACGGCACTGGTTTCGCCCGAGCCTCTGGTGGAGGCCTCGAAGCCCGCCGTCGCGGCTGCTACAGCGCACCCAAGCTTTGTTCCCAACTTCAACCTGACCGATTTGCACCAAGCCATCGAAATCGTCCGCCAACTGGATCCTCCCGGCGTCGGATGCCGCGACTTACGCGAATGCCTGCTTTACCAACTACGCTTCCATCAGCAACAGCTGGAATCGCAGAAGAATGGCAACGGAGAACGTGAAGCCACGGCCCTGGCAATTGCTGATGCGCTGGGCATCGTCGACCTACATCTCCGCGCCGTCCAGAACAAACAACACAAGGAAATCGCGCGTGCCCTTGGACGTCCTGTGGAGGCCGTCGAGCAAGCTTTGATCTACATTCGCACCCTAGATCCTCGACCCGGCCTCCGTTACAACACAACCCAGCCCCGGCTCATCGAACCCGATGTCGCCTTCGTGAAACATGGTGACGAATGGCTGGTCATCATGAATGATGAAGACGTGCCGCAGCTTCGGCTCAATCCCGCGTACAAGCGGCTGCTGGTCAAAGACGGCAACGACAAAGATACGCGCAACTACGTCAAAGAGCGCTACAAGAGCGCCATCCAGCTCATCAAAAATATCGAGCAGCGCAAGCAGACCATCATGAAAGTGTGCTACTCGATCGTGGCCCGGCAGCAGGACTTTCTGGAAAAAGGCATCGACGAACTGAAGCCGATGATGATCAAAGAGGTGGCTGAAGAGATCGGTGTACATCCTTCCACGGTTTCACGCGCGGTGGCCAGCAAGTATGCGCACACTCCGCAGGGCGTATTTGAATTACGGTACTTCTTCAGTGAGAGCGTCAACGGCCCCGAGGGTGGCAACACTTCGTTGCTGATCCTAAAACGCCGTGTCAAGAAATTGATCGAAGAGGAAGACACTGCGCGGCCGCTGACCGATGAACAGATCACCCGCATCTTACAGTCACAGGGAATTCAGGTGACTCGCCGTACCGTCGCGAAATACCGTGAAGACATGCGCATTCCCAGCACCCATCAGCGCAGAGTGAAGAAATGAACGTGAAGTAATGAAAGGAGGTAATCACGAGAACGGGAAGGGCAAGACTTCAATCAGGCAGCGCGGCAAGCTTCCCAACAGAGAACACCAGCATCCTAAGTAGTGCCCATTACGCGAAAACTAATTCAAGGAGGGCGCTCGTGAACGTGGAATTTACCGGCAGGCACTTCGAGGTTACTCCCGCCATTCGCAAGGAAGTTGAAATCCGTCTTACTAAGATCCGCAAAATTCTAGGCGACAAGTTTGAGACCAAGGTGATCCTTGCGGTCGAGAAGCGCCGCCACAAGGCCGAAATTACCATTAACCCGCGCAACGGCCCTTTGGTCAGCGAAGCCCAGGCTGGCGATATGCCTTCCGCGGTCAACCAGGCTTTCGAACATCTGGAGAAGCAGGCGGTCAAATACAAGACTCGTTGGCGCACCCAGAAACGCCATAATCACAAGAGTGTCAGCCCCAAGAAATGGAATGGCAGCAGCTCGCAGGAAGCCATAACTACCGCCGTCGGCCTCAGCGAAAGCAGTGCGGTTGACGTCGTAGTACACAAGTTTCCCGCAGTTGCCAAGTCGACCGAAGTGCATCTCTCGCGTTCTGAAGATGCCGTCGCCATGCGTCCCATGACTTTGGAAGAAGCCATCAAGGAAGTCCACTTTCGTGATCGCGATGTCTTCGTCTTCCGCGATCCCAAGGGTAAAGTGATGGTGCTGCACCGCACCCGCGAGGGCAAGATGGAGTTGATTGAAGCGCCGTAGGTTCTGCCACCAAACGCGGCCACGGATTTTCACGGATTCTCACAGATCAATCAAAAAAAGAATTATCCGTGTTGATCCGTCAAAATCCGTGGCGCAGATTATCCCAGGCGTATGATGATCCCTCTGTTAAATTCACTTGGCTCGGGGAGGTTCCACATGAAGCATATCTACCGCTTGGTTGCTCTGCTGTTGCTGTTCGCTCCTGCTCTGGTTGCTCAGGAACACTACACCGAAGGCCCGGTCTGGCGGGTATCACTGATTCGGGTGAAGCCTGGGCAGATGGACGCTTATCTCACCAGTCTTCAGCAATCCAGCAAGCCTTTCTTCGATGAAGAAAAGAAGCGGGGAATGATCGTGGACTACAAGGTATTCTTCAAGGCCACGAAAGCTAATCCTGAGGATTGGGACATTGCCCTTGCCATCGAATACAAGAACCACGCTGCTTTGGATGGCTTATCCGCGGCGGGCGAAGCCGTACGCGACAAGATTCTGGGAGGCAAACAGCAAGGCCAACAGTTAACCGAGAAGCGCATCGAAATGCGCGAAACCATCAGCTCCGAACTGCTGGAAGAAATCTATTTGAAGTAGAAGTTCTGATTTCAGGCAGCACAATAAGGGCGGGCTTCTGCCCGCCCTTACTTGTCGCCGACGCTTCTGCGCTAACCCTCTCCACCTGATTGGCAAACCAGGATTTCGGGTATATGCTTCTCGCGATCGAAAGTCGTCAGCGCGACCACATAGGCCGAGAGCGCACAATGATCAATCCGAAATCTCACGATAGAAACGTAGGCAAAAGCCGTGCAACGGTCGAGTTGGGTCGAGACCTCGAACACCGGTTGCGATCTTATGCCGCAGCGGCCATGGGGATCGCCAAGAGTTGGGACAAGCTCACCCTCGCCGCTTCGGCCGTGGGCGTAACGAGCTTTGGCGTGCTAGCCTCGATCCCTTTGGAAGCCGAGGTTGTTTACACTCACGCGGATATTCACATCTTTCGCAGCCGGACCGGCATTAGTCTTGTTTCGGTGGACATCAACAACGACGGACAACCGGATTTCCAATTCATGGCATTGTGGGGAGCTAACTTTAGCTCGGGCGCCGACACTGTTTACTCGTACTTAAGGGTTTACGGGAATACGCCCTCGAATCAAGCCATGAGCACATCTAGAGGTCTGAAAGCTGCCTTGCCAGCCGGCGCACAGATTGGTCCAGCAGAAAAATTTGGTCCAAATCGGACTATGGCAAGCTGCGATGTATTTGGAGGAAAACCCTATTCCGGGGGCAACTGGGTGAATGTTAAGAACCGTTATCTGGGACTTAAGTTCCAGATTAGCGGCGAGACCCACTACGGTTGGATACGGATGAGCGAGCACTGCAACAACGGTACGATTACAGGCTATGCCTACGAAACCGTGCCCGACCAGCCCCTCGACGCCGGAGTTCTACCCTTTGCGAATGACGGCAAGTTAAGCCCCAAGGCTCCGCTTCCCTCCAGCCCGAAACCGGCCACTCTAGGCGCGCTCGCAACGGGCGCAGCCGGACTATCAATCTGGCGCGGGGAGTAATTAAAGCTCCTTCTTAAAGAACTGATGCTGTGAGCGCCTTGAGCCCTTCAGCAATTGCGCAACACTTGTCGGAGACCTCACCTACTGATCCCGATGCACCGTTTCCATCGAGAACGCCGGCAGGCAAACCGCGATATATTCCGCTCCGCCTTCGACTGGCGTCGAATACTGAATCCATTCTCCCCGATGTGTAATTACGGCCTGGCCAGCGGAGACATCCAACTCTCCCGTCTTGTGGCGCACCCGCAGAGTGCCCTTCAGAACTACCGTGAACTCGTCGAATTCCGGAGTTTGTCCGGGTTCCACCCATCCCTGGGGGCTGCGCATGTGGGCCACGCTGACGCCGGTCGTCTTGCTATTAACCCGGCCAATGTATTCGTCAATCAGTTTGGGTTTATTTCCAGCCGCAGTGATGCGCGTAGCTTCCGGGATGAGAGTGGGCATTGGTTCTCCTGAGAAATAATTTAGCAGGGAAGCAGGCTCTTGCAGAACTACGGCGGAGAAATCTAATTTCCCGCGGAACGGGCGTGGGTTTTGCCCGGCGACGGTGAAGCCAAGGTTTCAATCGTCGGATAAGAAACTGGCACGGTAAGCGTCTGCTCCGGCGGCATGGTGCCAGTTTGCACTGCGTTCACCAGCATCTCGAGCGCGGTACCCGCGTTAGGGGGAATATAGACCGTCGCATGCAAGCGCCCTTCACGAACCCAGGCTTGGCCGCTGTTGGGCAGACCGTCGCAACCCAGGTAAGGCACGCTTAGCCAGCGATCGCGGGCGGCGCCGTTAGGCAGTTCCTCGAAGGCCTTGCGGGCGCCCATTGCCATGGAGTCGTCCTGCGCTGCGATCAGATCGACCTGGGTCTGATGAGAAGTGGACAAGCGCAGCCAGGAACTGACCGTCCGGTAGGCGCTGGCCTCGGTCCATTGCGCCTTCATCAGTTTTACTTGCACTTCCATCGGCTTGGTTTCGTACATGCCCGAGGTGCGTTGCTTGGCCGCCAGACTCTCGGATGGCCCTTGGATGTAGAGGACTGAACCTCCGTTTGGGAGTAGCGCGGCAAATTGCCGGCCTTGAATGCGGCCCACTTCTTCATGATCGGTGGTTAGGGTGAATGCCGGGATGCGGTAGGCCTTGCGCAAGTCAGCGATATATTCCACTTCGCGGTTCAATACCACCCATCCGATTCCTGCTACTGCGGCCGCGCGCGCCACCTGCGGCAGTGCGGTTCCTCCCACGGGTTCGAAGATGATTCCGTCAGGATGCGAGTCCGCGTGCGACTGAATAATTTTCAATAGTTGCTGACTCTGGTCAATAGCATTGTTGTCAGCGTCCATGATTTGCAACTGCACACCAAGGCGTTTCGCCGCCTCTTCGGCGGCGGTCACCTGCTCCAATTGGTAGTCATTTTCGCTGTTGGTGAGAGAGAGTACGAAGTCCAATTGATTCATGAAAAGTGCCTGTCTATGCATCATATCTTTCCCATCGTCATCCTCCACCGTGACCACAGTAACCAGAGTAATTGCCGTTCCCTTACTCGTCAGTAGATGGTTCCCGAGTGCTAGAATTGGCCCACTTGGAGAAACGATTTAATGAAGACAATTCTTGGATTCCTCGCTGTGGCGTTGTGGGCTAACCTGGCCTGGGCGCAGACCAAGCTGCCCGTGCACTGGGAAGAACTCACGGCGGCCGACTTTCGCTCCGCGATCCGACAAGCGCAGGGGGTCTGCCTGCTTCCGTTCGGCATCCTGGAAAAACATGGTGCACATTTACCGTTGGGAACGGATCTGCTCAAGGTGCGCTACGCCGCTTTACACGCTGCCGAGCAGGACTATGCCATTGTGTTCCCGGAGTATTATTTTGGCCAGATCTTCGAGGCCAAGCACGAACCCGGGACCGTTGCCTACAGCACTCATTTGCAGTTGGACCTTCTGCAAGAAACCACCGACGAGATGGCCCGCAACGGATGCAAAAAGATTCTCATTGTCAACGGCCACGGCGGCAACGAGAGCTTGCTGCCATTCTTCGCCCAGACCCAGCTCGAAAAGCCGCGTGACTACGTCGTCTACATTCTCCCCATCGTCGATCCTCCTCCTACCGATAATCCTCCGAAAAAAGATGCTGTCGACCTCCATGGAGGCGAATCGGAGACTGCAAAAATGCTGATCGCGCGCCCCGATCTGGTCCACATGGATCGGGCCCGCTCCGAGTCCGGCGCTGACCAGGCCCGTCTCAAACTGCCGGACGAACTTTACACCGCCATCTGGTGGTATGCACGCTTCCCCAATCATTATTCTGGCGACGGGGCGCTGGCTACCGTCGAGCGCGGCAAGTACGAGATGGATGAATTCGAAAAGCTAATCGTCAAGTGCATCCGCGCCATAAAAGCCGACCAAACCAGTTTGCAATTGCAGAATGAATTCTTCGAGAAGGCCAACCACCCGCTGGATACGCGCCCCTAAGCAACAATGGTTATGAATGATGAATGCTGCTCCCAGTAATGTGCCATCGGCGGGCGCATCGGCTGCGCGGCTCGTATCTCTCGATGTGTTTCGTGGCGCGACCATCGCGGCCATGATTCTGATGAACAACGCCGGTAACGGGCCAGACTCCTACTGGCCGCTGCAACACGCGGAATGGAACGGCTGGACCCCGACCGACCTCATCTTCCCTTTCTTTTTGTTCATTGTCGGCGTGTCGATGGCATTCTCGTTTCGCTCACGTCTAAAGCGGGGCGAGTCGCGCTGGCAGCTTCTGCGCCATGTCTGTTGGCGCGGTCTGGTGCTGTTCGCTCTGGGCTTGTTCCTGAACGGCTTCCCCAATCAATATTTGTTGTCTTCGTGGCGCGTCTACGGAGTTCTGCAGCGGATTGCGATTTGCTATGTCGTTACTGCCGTCTTCGCCCTCTGCTCCGGCCGACGAAGCTGGATCGTGGCGTCCGTCGCATGCCTTGCCGGCTATTGGATTCTGATGCGCTACGTCCCCGTGCCCGGATTTGGCGTCCCTACTCGTGACATTCCGCTGCTCGATCCCGACCGCAACCTCGCCGCATGGTTCGACCGCCAACTGCTCCCCGGGCACTTATATAACCGTACATACGATCCCGAGGGTGTCATCAGCACCATTCCCGCGATTGCTACGACTTTGCTGGGTCTGATCACCGGCGATTGGCTGCGCAGCGCCCGCACGGGCGAGGCAAAAGTCCTCGGCATGGCGCTGTTTGGGCTGTCAGGTTTTGGCGCGGGTGAACTCTGGAATTTGTGGTTTCCCATTAACAAGAATCTATGGACCAGTTCCTTCGTGCTGCTCACCGCCGGACTGGCGCTGCTCTGTCTCGCTGTGTGTTATTGGATGCTTGACGTCAAGCCATGGCGAGGTCGTTGGACCACGTTCTTTCTGGTATTCGGAATGAACCCCATTACGGCTTACGTCTTTGCAGAAGCGATCTCCCACAGCCTCTACCGCTTCTCCACCACCACTGGGTTGTCCTGGCAAGACGTGCTCTACCAAAACGGGTTCGAACCTTTATTCAGCCCTGCCCTTGCGTCTTTGCTGTACGCTATCGGCTATATGTTCTTGTGTTGGGCAGCTATGTGGGCGCTTTACCGCAACCGCATTTTCCTGAAGATCTGAAGCTCTAGCCATACTGGCCGGAACTTGATGCCACTAGGCCTACTCCAAAAACAGATTCTGCAAGTCCTTTCGTATCAATTGGAAATGGGCACGAAATTTCGCCCTCTAAGTAACTTGGGTAATGTTTTCCGGCCTTCGGCGCCGTGCTACGCTCAACCCATAACAAGTAGGAAAATCAACCATTTCCGAGGCTCCAATGGTTCGCCGCTGCTGCTTTTTTTTGCTCTTGCTGTCGTGCTCGTACGGGCTGGCCGATGGTAAGAGCAGTCCGAAACCGCCCGCTCAAGTTGGCAATAGTGATGAGCTTCCGGTCACGACTTCTTCCACGCGGGCGCGTACCGACTTCGAAGCAGCCATGCAGAATTTCGAGCAATACCGTCTCAACAATTCCCTCGATTTCTTGCGAGCCGCTACTAAGTCCGATCCCAAATTCGCCCAAGCTTTCATCATGATCGCCAAGATCAGCAAAGATCCCGCGGAGCAAGCCGACGCCCGGCAGCAGGCAAAGCAACTAGCGCCTGGGGTGAGTGCGGGAGAACAACTGCTGATTCGTTGGCTGGCCGGTGCGCAAGAGGACGATTATCTGCCTGCCATCGCCGCCATGAACGATTTGCTGGCGAAGTATCCACGCGATGCTCGCCTGGCTTTTCTGGCCGGCGACTGGCTCACATTGCAGGAACGCTATCATCAGGCGGCAGTCGTGCTTGAGCACGCGTTGAGCATTTTGCCTGACTACCCCGCCGTGCTGAATGACCTGGGATACACCTATGCCTTCGACGGAGATTTTGAAAAGGCCTTTGCAGCCATGGATCGCTACGTTGCCCTGGTGCCCAATGAGCCCAACCCGCACGATTCCTACGGAGAGATTCTGCGCATGGACGGGAAGTTCGACGCCGCCCTGGAGCAGTACCGCAGCAGTGTCCGTATGGATCCTAACTTCGGCTCGGAGATAGGCATCGCCGATACCCTGGCCCTCATGGGAAAAGAACAAGAAGCGCGCGAGGAGTATGAAAGAGCGATCGTGTTCGCCGGAAGCCAGGGAGACAAAGTTCAATTCGAACTACAGTCCGCCTTGACTTGGATTCGAGAAGGCAATCACAGACAGTCAGAAAAAGCTTTGGCTGAAGTGGCCAAACATGCGCACGCTGCCGGGCTGGGGAAACTGGAGGCCGAAGCGCACCGGGTCCTCGCGATGTACGAACCGAATTCGAAATTGGCGGTGAAAGAGTTGCAAGCGGCGGAGTATGCGTTGCAGGAGCCCCACCAGCTCTCCGAGACCGACCGCAATGAAGAGCAGGCTCGCATTCTGCAAGTTCAGGCCACGCGTTTGGCCGGGGAAGACATGGGCTCGGCAGCCAAAGCTGTGAGTCAATTGGAAACTATGGCCGAAAAGAGCCGGAGTCAGGTCATCCAGCTTTGCTATCACGGAGCGGCGGGAGCCACCTTGTTGGTCCAGGGGAAGTATGTGGAAGCAATTTCTCACTTGCAGGAAGATTCCGCTGACCCGATTTCCATGCGTCTTCTGTGGAGAGCGTACAGCAGCACCGGGGCAGTTGCCGCTGCCCAAGCTATAGCCTCGAAACTGGCCACGCTGGATGTGCCTACCGTGGAGCAGGCACTGGTGGTTCCAGAATTTCGTGCCAGCCTGGTAAGCCAGGCACGGCAACCTTAGTTAAGAGGTTGGATTCTCAAGATGCCTCGCATCCCTATCTTCAGCTTCGGGCACCACGCGGAGGAGGCGGCACCACTCCGGTTGGCTAGCTTTACTCCTGCCCTCTCACTGGAAGGCTTGCAGGTTGGTGTCGACAACTTGCGTCATGATGTCCACCTAAGTCCCAAATTCGTAGAGCAGATGCGCCTGCACATCGCGCGTTTCGTGATACGACACGGAGATGTTGAGGGGTTGCTGGCCACCGAGGCGCAACAGAGCCACGGAAACATCATCCGCCCGGCTTCCAGTTCGCGGCCTCAGCAACGAGTTGAGCTTTCCGACTTAAAGCCACTACTGGCGGAGGTTCACGTCGCCGCCTTGAACCATGCCAAAGGACAGGGAAGTCCGGTGCTGGATTTGCTGGCGCGGTCGGCGATCATCAAGTTCCTTCGTTTCGAACTCAATGCTCAGTTCGCACAGATTCTGGAACGTTGTCGCATAACATTGAAAAGCCACGACGGCTTGCAGCAGTACAAGGTATTGGAGTATGGGGAGCGGGCTGCGGCCTTCCAGGTAGCTAAGAAAATTATTCTGCGCAAGGCCGGCCAGGAGCTACTGCGCACGCTCCGCGATATTGAGAAGGAGACTCTGGCCCGCACTCGCCGCTCTCTTTTCGGCAACAGCTTCGACGAGCAATACAAGCTGTTTCTTAATCCCTTGATCTTTACCGAGGACGGTCGCGATACCTACTTAAACGCCGAGCAGTATGTCATGTTGGGCGGCTTCGACCGCGACCCCGACCGCTTCGCGAACGTCCGGCGCATTGCCTGCGAATTCCTGGAATCCACGAAGCTGGAACTGGGACGGGACCCTGAAGCTACACTCGATGGATGGCTGAATGTCCCGGAAAATGCACACGAACTAGTTGGAGCCGGCACGCCCGATGATTCCACGCCCGAAGGTCGCGCTCAAGAGCACAGGCTCAGCTCCTGGGTGAATCTGGTGGAGCGCGAAAAACTCATGGAGTACGTGACTGCCTCTTATGAAGTCGCGCCGCTGCTGGCCGAGTATTCACCCCGCATCAACGCCCAACAGTTGAAGAATGCTCTGATCTCAAAGGAAGAGAAAATCCGTGTTGAAAAGCTGATCGCCGAACACGGAAAGCTTTCCCCCGGCAGTTTATACGCTGCTATTGACCGCGTCGCAAATTGCCGTGGGGCAGAGCGGGCCAAGAAAGCCGGCCGTTTCCTGCGGGACTTCATTCGCTACCATCGTGACCTGCGGCAACTTGAAACCCTCAACAATGCGCTGGACAGCATCAACCTGGTCGCCAACGACAAAATCCGCCAACTGTCAGCCATGAACGGAACGTTGTATCAGTTCCTGCTCCCCGACGAACAGAAATCTGGCGAGGAAAGAGTCGTGCGGCACGTGGTTATCAAAGCTGACGTCCGCGACTCGTCCCGGCTCACTCGGTCTCTGCTGGAGCGCGGCATGAATCCGGCTTCGTATTTCAGCCTGAACTTCTACGATCCAGTGAACAAGCTGCTGGCCAAGTACGGCGCCGTCAAAGTCTTCCTGGAGGGCGATGCAATTATTCTTGCCATCCTCGAACGCGATGGTGAATCAGGTTTGGGGGTAGGCCGGGCTTCGGTGCTGGCGCGGGAGATCGTCGAGATCGTGCGCGGTTACAACCAGCTAGTGGAACGGGCGGGTCTGCCTGGTATCGAACTAGGAGTGGGAATTTCCTACCAGGATTCGCCGCCCATGTACTTGATGGATGGAGAGCAGCGAATCATGATCTCAGATGCACTTAACGAGAGCGACCGGCTTTCCTCCTGTAGCAAGCGCGTGCGCAAAACTATGAAGAGCGCCGACACTCCCTTCCACGTTTATGCATTTCAGACCGTAAGCGATGCCGACTTGGAAGACAGTCCCGAGGACTTCATTCTGAAGTACAACGTGAACGGCATTCGCATGAGCGAAGCCGCATTCCACAAGTTGGAAATGGAGATTTCCCTCGAGCCCTGCAAGCTCGAGCTCCCCGAGCTCAAGACCCATGAAGAATACCGCCTGTGGAGCGGGCTAGTGCCGGTGGGCAATGATATCTTCCGCAAGATTGTAGTGCGCGGAAGCCGTGTGCCGCAGGTCGAAACCCATAATCTCTCGTTGCAACACTGGACAGACCAGTGGTACTACGAGGTCTGCGCGAATCCCGTCATTTACGCCAAGCTGGAAGGAAAAGGCGCGACTGCAAAGTAGGGCGGGTGGGCATGGCTTCAGCCATGCCATAAAAACCTCATAAATACCTAGCTTTAGCCTCTAGGATCGCCAGTTCTGAAATGTAAATGAAACGATCACTGCCCGGCGCGCATAGGCGAGATCAGCAGGCGGCCGACGGCTTTCTTCTTGGTTTCTGACTTGTCCGGCTGATAAACCAGATCTAAAGAGCCTTCAGAAGTTGGCGAGGCGTCAGCCAGCAGCGCTGCCAGTCCACGGAACGAACGCCCAATATCCACGCTTTCCTGCAACGCAACTGGTGTGCCCTTGTCGATTGCGGGTGCAATCGCCTGGTGATTGTTGGGCAGCTTCCAAAGTACTTTGCAGTTGGTGGCCGCTTCCACATCTTCGTCACTAAAGCCGGGAATCTTCTTGTAGCGGTTGAGGATCAGGCGTACGCGGTCGCGTCCCGCTCCCTCTTCCAGGAATGTCCTCATGCGTCCCGCGCTCCACAATGACACCACATCGGTCTGCGCGACTAGTAACACCGCATTGGCCAGATCACACAGCATACGTGCCGTGTCGTCGATGCGGTTCGAGCAATCAACCACCACGTATTGGAAGTGCGATACCAGTAGATCAAACAGGCCGGCAAGCTCAGCCGCCGTTGGTGTCACCAAATGAGGCGTTTGTGGGCCGGCCAGAAGTTGCAGGCCGTCCTTACACTCGGTCATCAAGCCTTGCAAAAGGGAACTGTCGATACGGTGCAGATTCTGCAGCGCATCCGTGAGCCCAAAAGTCGGACGAGCATTGAGATGCAGGGCGGCGTGTCCCAGAGATGCAAAATCCACCAGCAGAACCCCGGAATGCGCTTCCTGCAGAGCCGTAGCCGTATTCACCGCGACCGTCGTCGCGCCCGCTCCGCCCTTGGCATTCGTGACTGCGAAAACCCGCGCCCGGCCCGAGGATGTACGCGCCTTGCCCCGCGATGCCGCGAAACGGTTGAGGGCCTCCACCATGCTTTCCGCGGTGGAGTTGCGCTCCAGGTACTCGCGTGCTCCGGCCCGCATAGCCGACACAATAGTGTCGGGATTCGTCAGTGCCCCCACGGCGAAGATCACAATGTCATTGGTGTTGGCGTGGATGAGTTCAATCGCCCCGATGGCCCGGTGAACGTTCTCGGGATCAATATCCACTAGCACAACTTCGGCACGAACGTCCTGAATCTGACGGAGCAGGGGATCGGTCTGGCTGGCGGGAAAACCCACATGTCCAAAGACATTGCGGCCGATCTGAGAGTTCTCCAGCCGTTGCTGGAGTGCCTGCAGCCGTTCCTTGTCCTCGGTAAGAAGGGTAACCGCTATCCCGTGCATGAAGAGGGCCTCAGTAAACCAGGTAATTGCATGTTATGAAGAGTTTGCCCTTACGCCAAGTGACTTTTGTAACTGAGCGCAAGCGAAAACTCCCTTCCCAAGCTCGGCCAGATTCCTACCCAGGGCTTGAACACACGCAGTGGCGGATGATGCCAAACCGGGAGGAGAGTCCGGGGGTTACGAGTATTGTATGCAAAATCCACCCGATTGCAAAATGACCCGATTGTGCTACAGCCGCGATGGGCGCGAGGATCCTGCGGACGGAACAGGTTTCCCGCGTCGGCTGATAGGATAGTTCCAGAGCCAACTGTGCCATCCCGAACGGAACGCCCTCCAGATCAAAGCTCCACACTCCCACGCGGGAAAATCCAGTTGTCCGCCACGCTGCGTGCCCTGCGCCATCGTAACTTTCAGCTCTTCTTCAGCGGCCAACTGATCTCCCTGATTGGAACCTGGATGCAGACCGTCGCCCAGGCCTGGCTGGTCTATCGCTTGACTGGTTCTTCGCTCTTGCTGGGTTCCGTCGGATTTGCCAGCCAATTCCCCGTGTTTCTTGCGGCCCCATTCGGCGGGATCGTCGCCGACCACTACAACCGGCAAAGAGTTGTGATTACCACCCAGGTTTGCTCCATGGTCCTCGCGCTTATTCTGGCGGCACTGACCCTTACTGGAACGGTTCATGTCTGGCATATCTTCGTGCTGGCGGCATTGCTGGGAGTGGTGAACGCCTTTGACATCCCCGGGCGCCAGTCCTTCCTGGTGGATATGGTGGGCAAGGAAGACCTGATGAACGCCATTGCGCTGAATTCTTCCATGTTCAACGGCGCGCGCGTCATCGGTCCCGCCATTGCGGGAATTCTCGTGGCCCGGATCGGCGAAGGCTGGTGCTTCTTCGCCAATGGCGTGAGTTACATCGCGGTCATCGTAGGTTTGTGGTTAATGAAAGTGCACCCGCCATCCTATGCGGACGATCGGGTCTCGCCCCTGGCGCATATCATCGAAGGCTTCCGCTTTGTGAGCCGGACAGCGCCCATGCGCGCCATCCTGCTGCTGCTGGGGTTGGTCAGCCTGGTGGCGATGCCATATACCGTGCTCATGCCCATCTTTGCGCATCGCGTGCTGCATGGTGGCGCGCGCGAACTGGGTATCCTGATGGGTGCGACCGGCGTCGGGGCGCTGCTCGGAGCTCTAACCCTCGCAGCCAAAACCGGCGTTCAGGGCTTGGGACGCTGGGTGGCTTTTTCCTGTGGAGCTTTCAGTGTCAGCCTGATTCTCTTTTCCTTTTCTCGCAACTTCTGGCTCTCCGTCGGACTCCTTCTGCCGGTCGGATTCTTCATGATGCTGCAGATGTCTTCCTCGAACACGCTCATCCAGGCCATGGTTCCCGACCATCTCCGCGGACGAGTCATGGCCGTCTATTCGATGATGTTCATGGGAATGGCGCCGTTTGGCGCGTTGTTCGCAGGAGCGCTAGCGGACCGCTTGGGAGCGCCAATCACCGTGGCTATGGGAGCCGTTGCCGGCGTCGGGGGCGCCGCACTATTTGCCTTGCAGTTGCCCAAGATTCGTGTCGAAGCGCGACGGCTTATCGTGGCCCAAGGCATTGCCGGTGGTGAACCCGCGGGCGGGATGACCGCTCGTGTGGTGGAAGACTAGAGCGGCGCTTCGGCGTCCTCGCCCGTGCGACTGCGATCTACTGCCGCAACTCGCGGAGCACTTCCAACAGAGAGCTATGCGCAAACGGCGCTGGCGCTAGCGTCAATACGAGCATGATCGCGGCAAACACGGCCAGTCCGCGCCGAACACCTACAACTTCCGGCCACTCCGCGACAATGGGATGCCGCATGCCGCTGATGCGGAGCAGTATTGCCCATAAGATCCATCCTGACCACAAGTAGAGCGCCATGGGAATCAGCGCCAGAATGGTTAAGCGCGAAACCAGCTTGTGGGCGCGAGGAGCGATCGAGAACACGATGTGTCCGCCGTCGAGTTGCCCACCAGGAAGCAGATTGAGCGCAGTGGCGAACATTCCTACCCAGGCTGCGATGGCCGTCGGATGAATCCCCATATTCCGAATCGAAGAAAAATGGCCGTTGCCACCCACCCGAAGCACGCTCGACACCACGGAAAAAATTAACGGATATCCCAACTGGATATCTGAATCGCCTACCGTCACCGGAATCATTTTCGACAGTGGAAGCGCGAAGATCAGCACCGTCGTCGCCACTATAAACCCGGCAATCGGTCCGGCAATGCCAATATCGAACAACGCCGTGCGCGAACGGATCGGCGAACGGATCCGAATAAAGGCCCCGAGCGTTCCGATCAGGGTTGGTACAGGAATGAAAAATGGCAGCGTTGCATCGACGCTGTAATACACGCAGTAGAGGTAGTGGCCCATCTCATGCGCCATCAGGATCAGAAGCAAGGTGGCTGCGAAAGGCAACCCCAACAGGAGCCGCGACGGTTGTTCGAGCGCCCAGGTTGCCGGAAAGAAAGGCAGGCTGTCGGCAGACATTGAGAACGCCGGTAGATTGTGTTCGTAGTTGTAGGTGATGCGGCATCCCACTACCAGCGTGGTGAACACAGTCGCCAGAAACAAAAGAATATGCAGCCAGTAGCGTTGCCTGGGGCGGGAAACGTAAAGCAACTGCATGGGCGTCTCGAAATCAGTTTCCGCAGGTACGGGAGGAACAAGATCAGACATGAAGATTCAGGATTCCAATCGAGGAGACAAAGTCTTCCGCGGTAGTTGGATGCTGCCAGCGCGCGCCGGGACGCGGATTCCCGCGCATACAATCACTCGATGGACTGCAACTCCTTGCCCGGCTTGAAGCGCACCGCTTTGCCCGGCGGGATGGAAACCTCAGCCCCGGTGCGCGGGTTGCGCCCGATGCCGGTCTTGCGCGGCCGCACATTGAACACGCCAAATCCGCGCAGCTCGATGCGGTCGCCCTTGGTCAGCGACCGCTTCATGCTTTCAAAAACGGTTTCCACGGCCAACTCTGCCTTGGTCTTGGTAATTCCGGTCTTGTTGACGACTTCGTTGATGATATCGAGCTTAATCACAAGCGGCTCCTGCGTCGGGGGATGGTTGCAGTGCTACCAAGTTATTGATGCTAAGGAAGATATGGGCGATTGTCAACCCGGAGGTATCCGCAATAGGACGGTCGTTCCACCGAGACCAAGAAACAGAGCGCCATAAACCGGGAGCTGATGGCTGAAAGCGATAGCTTACTTTCCGTTCTCGCCTTCTTTGTACATATATTTGATCGAAGGCTTGTAAATCATCAGGTTGGCGGCACCGTTGCGGTTCACCTTGAGGCAGCTCCTGTCATACCACTCAATGATCCCGCGAATTTGTTCGCCGTCACGAAGCACAATGACCATTGGGGTTTTCGACTGCATCTGCTTCTGGTAATAGAAGTTCTCAGCGTTGGTCTGCTCAGGTGGAGACGCCTTTCTGCCGCCTCCTCCATTGCGGTCGCCACCACGTTCGCCGCGTTCCGGACGCTCGGTACGACGCTCAGCGGCGGGTGGCGTGGCATGAGGAGGGTGATCGTTGCGATTTAGCGAAGGACGGATCAGCTTGCGGTTGGCAAAGCCCTCTGGTTCGATTGTCCGCTCGGCTGGCATGGAATCAATCGCATCTTTCATAACACCACCTGTAGACACGCTTTTAACGCGGGCCACATCACACGGCGCGACTGTGATTGTGGGTTTTTGAAGGCGTGAACTTGCCAATAACCTAGCACAAGGGCAGCCGGAATGACAATGCTCAGGTGGTGGGGGGTAGAAGCAGTTAGCAACTAAGCACTCAGCATTCAGCCGTTTGTGGAGCATTCGCCGGGCCCACTAGGACCATCGCCGGCGGCTGAATGCTGAGTGCTGAAGGCTGACAGCTAACTTCCTACCGCAAACGCGTCCAACGACAGTGAGCGCAGCAGGTTCCGGCGCATGCCCCGCTCTACCTCCGCTAGGCCGTCAGCCGCCGAGGCAATCCAGTCAAAGCTGGCCGCCTCCGCCAGCCTCCGCAACTCGCCTTCAATGTCAGTATTGTGTATCGACTCTGGTGTTCCCGAGTTGACAAACAGCAAATCCTGCAACAGCGAGTAGATGGTTCGCAGAAGTCTCTCGATCTTCTCCCGTCCCTCGGCCCCCGCCCGGTAAGTTTCGGTTACTTTGAACAGTTCGCTGTGATCGGCTGCGCGCAACGCAGAATTCAGAATGGTCAGAGCGTGCTGGCGGGCCGCCGTGTAGGCTGCCAGATCGAAACTGCGCGCCCGCCCCACTGCACCTTCGCTCAGGCGCGCCACCAATGCCCGCTGTTTCGAACTCCAATCCGGCCGCTGCTTCGCAAGATAGCGTTCGATTTCCTCGGTGGATAGCGCCTTCAGTCCAGTCACCATCGAGCGCGAGCGGATCGTCGGCAGCAACTCGCCGGCATTCTCGGCCAGCAAGAAAATTGTTGCGAACTCGGGCGGTTCTTCAAGCACCTTCAACAAAGAATTCGCGGCTTCCTTCATAAAAGCCGAATCGGTGAAGATGTAGACCCGTTCTTTGGCATCGCCGGGCCGGTAGTAAATGGTCTCGATCACTCTCCGCACCTGGTCGACTTTGATCATCAACTGCGGCGGATCCGGCGGGATCACCAACACGTCAGGATGAGTCTGGACATACATGCGCGTTTCTTTCTTATCGGTCTCGCGCATATTCTCTCGCGCTTCAAACGCTTCTGCCATACGCGCATCCAGATCTTCCGACTGCGCAATTCGCACGCAGTTCGAACACTTGCCGCAAAAATCGGGAAGGCCGCCAGTTGTGGTTGGCTCCAGGCAATTCATCGCCTTCGCAAGCATGAGCGCCAGCGTGTACTTGCCTGAACCTTGCGGCCCGGTCAGGATCACAGCCTGAGGAAATCGCTCTCGCACCAGCATCTCGCGCAGGCGATCAACCACTTCCGAGTTGCCGTAGAAATCAGAGAAATGCATATGAACCAGCAATCAGCATTTAGCACTCAGCATTCAGCCACTTCTTCATCTTTTGTCCAGTTTGCATTCCATCGTGCTCATCTCGAACCCACGCGGCTGAATGCTGAATGCTGAGTGCTGACGGCTATCTTCAACTTTCTTCCCACCACTTCCTTGATTCGCTTGTGCGTCTGTTCTGCCGTCCCGCGCGCATCTATTAATATCACCCGCTGCGGCTCCCGTTCGGCGATTGCCAGATACGCACTTCGCACCCGTCCAAAGAACGCTCGGCTTTCCTGCTCGAAGCGGTTTTCATCATGATCATCGCGCTTGCTCCCGGGGGCGCTTGCCTGGTTGCGGCGGCGGGCCCGCTCCACACTCATCACTGGATCGGAGTCCATCAGAATAGTAAGATCCGGGTGCAGGTCTCCGCACAGAGCATGGTGCAATGCCAGCACCGGTTCGCTGCCCAGTTTTCGTCCGCCACCCTGATAAGCTTCGCTCGAATCGGTAAAGCGATCACACAACACTATGCGACCCTCGGCCAGCGCCGGTTGAATAATCTCTTTGATGTGCTGCGCGCGCGAAGCAAACATCAGTGCTAGCTCTGCCAGCGGCGCAAGTGAAGAGGTTCCGCTATCCAGCAACAACTCGCGAATCTTGTCTCCCGTAGGCGTGCCGCCAGGCTCGCGAGTGACGACCACGGATAGATGCTGCGCCCGCAGCACCTTTGCCAGCTTTTCCAGTTGCGTGCTTTTGCCGCATCCGTCGAGCCCTTCGAAGGTAATAAATCTTCCGCGCTGGGGATGCGACGACACGGCGAAATCATAGCAGAGCGACCGCCGGTCACGAACCTTGACCTGCAACCCAAGAATCGTATTGAAACGTTTCTGTTATATTCGGAAGTTCTTGATTCGCTGCTGCAAAAACCCAGGGAGATTCAAATGCACCGTTCGGGCCGTGTCTGGCTGTGTGTGTTCTTCGTGCTTGCTCTAATCGTACCTGTTCTAGCACAGAACGCCTCTAATGCTCCGACGATCACTATTGCAGTCGATGCCAGCGATGCCCCGCGCAAGATGATCCATGCGCAGCTGACCATTCCCGCAACCCCAGGTTCCTTGACTCTTTACTATCCCAAGTGGATTCCCGGCGAACATGGTCCGACCGGGCCGATTGAGGATCTCACCGGCCTCAAATTCTCCGCCAACGGACAGCCCCTGACCTGGCGCCGGGATTTGCTCGATGGATGGACGTTCCACGTCGACGTGCCACAAGGAGTTTCGACCGTTAACGCTGCTCTGGACTACGCTGCGCCGGCAGCCGAAGGCGGCATCTACACCGGTGGTATGTCTAATACCGAAAAGATGACCGTGCTGAGCTGGAACACCGTTTTGCTCTACCCTGCGAACTGGACTTCCGATCAACTGACGTACACTGCCAGCTTGCGGCTTCCCGCAGGATGGAAATTCGACACACCACTTCCGGTCGCGTCGCATAATGGCTCCGAAATAACGTTCAGTCCCGCATCACTGACCACGCTGGTGGATTCGCCCGTCATCGCCGGCGAATATCTGCGCATTGTCCCACTGGCAGAGAATCCGCCCCAGGAAATGGACATTGCTGCCGACAGCGCCGCTGCCCTCGAGGCCCCCGCTGACGTTCTCGACGATTACAAAAAGCTGACCGACCAGGCGTTCAAGCTCTTCGGTGCCCGCCATTTCCGCGACTACCATTTTTTTTACAGTCTCAGTGACCACGTTGCGCACTTCGGCCTCGAGCATCACGAATCGAACGATAGTCGTGTTGACGAACGTGGTCTGGTTGATCCTGAGCACCGCCTCTTGCATGCCGGTCTGCTACCACACGAATATGTGCACTCCTGGAACGGAAAATATCGCAGGCCTGCAGATTTAGCGACGCCAGACTACGAAAAGCCCATGCAGACTGATCTGCTTTGGGTTTACGAAGGCCTGACTTCTTATCTCGGGGACCTGCTTAGCGCGCGCAGCGGACTTCGCACGCCGGAGCAATATCGCGATTCAGTAGCGCTGATTGCTGCCCGTCTCGACAATCTTCCCGGCCGAACCTGGCGTAACCTCCAGGACACTGCCGACGGTGTGCCGTCGATGCAAGATGCCCCCAACCAATGGCAGTCATGGCGGCGTGAACTTGACTACTACGATGAAGAGGTTCTCAACTGGCTGTGGGTGGACACCATCATTCGCCAGCAAACCCACAATAAGAAGGCAATGGACGATTTCTGTCATCTCTTCCATGGCGGGCAGAGCGGACCGCCTGCGGTGAACACTTACACTTTCGACGACGTGGTCAACACTCTGAATCAGGTCGCAGCCTACGACTGGCGCGGTTTCTGGACAGAGCGTCTCACCAACCATGGGCCCGGCGCTCCGCTCCAGGGCATCGAACGCAGCGGCTGGAAGCTGGTCTATGACAGCAATCCGTCGGAATTGTTCCGCATTGGCGAGCATTACAACGACGACATCGACGCAGCTTACTCGATCGGGCTTCAACTCAAGCAGGACGGCACGATCATCGACACCATTGAAGGCATGTCTGCCGCGAAAGCTGGTATTGGTCCTGGAATGAAAGTGGTTGCAGTGAACGGCCGCCGCTTTTCCGTTGATGTTCTGCACGACGCGCTCATGGCGGGGACAAGCAGTTCCGCGCCCCTGGCGCTGCTGGTCGAGAACACCGAATATTTCAAGACTTACAACCTCGACTATCACGGTGGTGAGAAGTACCCACACTTGGTACGCGAAGACTCAAAGCCGGATGTGTTGAGCGAGATAATCAAGCCGCGGTGAGGTCGGCAGAGGCTCGTGCTATTAAAGAAGCAACAAGCGGGCTGGTCAGACGTCCAGCCCGATCGACCTCATCAGGGCCAGGCCGTTGCTCTTCGTGACCACGCCTTCTCGCAGTTTGTAGTCGAAGTGCATCCTTCCATTCACAAATTCTTCTTGAAAATGGACGTTGCGTAAACGCCCCTGCAGTGAGCCGCCGATGTCGGCGATTGCCAAGTCGTGAGTGCTCACAAATCCAACAGCTCCGCGATTCAGCAGTGCGCGAACAATGCCCTCGGCCCCGATACGCCGATCATTCGAGTTTGTGCCCTGCAAGAGTTCGTCCAGCAGGAACAATAACGGAGGGGTACCATCCGCGAGGTCGTAAAGCTTACGAAGCCGGGTGATCTCCGCATAAAAGCGCGAGCTTCCCTCTTGCAAAGAATCGTTTACGCGAATGCTGGCGCCTACATGCAATGGTGTCAGTCGAAGTCGCTGTGCGCGTATGGGCGCGCCCGCCATCGCGAGCACAGTATTAATTCCGACCGTCCTCAGCAGCGTACTCTTGCCCGACATATTCGAACCGCTTACCAGGAACACGTTCGTACCATCGGATAGACGGACATCGTTGCGAATGCAATTCCCGGTTGAGATTAACGGATGTCCAATGTCTGTGGCATCGAAGCATGCCGTACCCGGTGTAAACTCGGGAAAAGGATCGTCGGGGTGCTCATAGCTGTAGGCAGCCAAACATAAAAGCGCTTCGATTTCCCCGATCACGGTTAACCATTTCCGCACTGCGTGGCCGTGGGCGCGCCGCCAGCGTTCCGCTACAAATGCCACCTGCACCGAATACATGAGGGGTATGTCTAAAACTCGTAATATGTAGTTGTCGCGTGAGTCGGCCCAATCAACAATGGTTCTCAGATGCGCGACAGCCCTGGAACTCGCAACATGGCGTGATGAAAGTTCGTGCTGCATTGAGCGCAGCCGGGGCGCACTGAAGCCGTGATGTTCGACTTGTTTCAGCATGCCCGAAAATAAGCCCAAGTCGCGGAATGCTTGTTCGGAGCCATGCAGAACTTCCTCCACGGGCTTGCGCAATCGATAGCTCAAGAATGCCTCGACCACAACAATCGAGATGAGCGGTATCGCGATTCCCCATAGCACCCAAACCACCACACTCAAAACCGCCGCCGTAGCCAGGATCAATGCCAACCATCGAATCCACTCTGGTCTCATCTGGTTCGGCGTCTCAGCCCAATGCAACAACGCTTCGGGATACACTCCCGCGCTGGCATCCTCGCCGAGTACCGCCAGATCCTCTCTGAGATCAAGTTGATCGCCCAGTTCACGAACGGCAACATGCCGCTCCCCAATCTGGTCGAGTGGCGAAGGAGAGAGCAGCCACTTCGCAAGCGTGTCTTCGCCCATGCGCGTGCGTGCGGTCGAGAGCAGTTCGAACAAGCTGCCTCGACCGAACAGGTCCAGGTCACCCGCATAAACGTGATGAGAGTCGCTGAATCGGTCGCCGGTTTGTCCGGTACCCGCCCAGCGGTCTTCGATTCGAGCCAGACCAGTGAGATAGAAGATGGCCCCACGCTGGGCTAGCTCCCGGGCTCGCAGGATGCGCGAATGAAGCACTGCTACAAACAAAAACAAGATCAGCGGCGCGACCATCCACCAAGGTGAGAAAACATGCTTCCCGAGAGACTCCCAGGCAATGCCTGCGGCTGCCAACGTCAGCGCTAAACGAACGTTTCCGAGGCGAATATGAATTTGGTCATGATTCGCGACCCGACGTTCGCGATCTTGGAGGCGCTGTCTATATTCTTCGATCGCCGGCACAGTCTGAGAATACATCACGCGCTTCGAAAGTAACTTCTGTGGCTAACCTGTCTCGCTGACCCCTGTAAACAGATCTGTCTCCGGCTGAACTGGTGTGGGATTCATCGACGCCGCCAGATGGAATCTCTCCTGCCCACCGTACTGGCGCATGCGGGATTCGAACATCTGGAACAATGGTGCCTGGGTGGTGTGCGCACGGAAAGCCTCTAGCTTGGTCTTGATATATTCACTTACATCTATGACGGCGGTCGCCGCAGACAGCGTCACCGGCTGGCGGTCGGGCAGTGTGAAGTTTGCAGTTGCGTAGTAAAGCTTGTTCGCGCGGTGAGGTCGAATGTGGTCGCTCAAATGGTCAGGGTAGCGGTTGCTCCGCCCCGACCAGTGGAAAGCGAGAGTCGCGAAAATCGAAGCCATCGAGTGATCGGTGTGGCCGGTCACGCCGCCCTCAGGCCCGAACGTCAGCACCACCTGTGGACGAAATTCCCGTATCTTCAGGGTTAGAGCGGAGACCACTTTGTCAGTCTCCATCCGATGCAGTTGCCCGTCGGCGTAGTCCAGCACGATTCCATTCGTCACCTTGAGAATCGTGCAAGCGACGGAAAACTCCTGCCGTCTCAGCGCGGCCAACTCCATGTCATTTTTGGCGCTGCCGCGATGGGTCGCCGCCTGTCCAGGCGTGAGGCAGATCACACAAGTTTCGACTCCGCGACCGGCATACAACTGTAAACACCCGCCAAAGTTGCCTGCCTCATCGTCGGGATGAGCCGTCACACACATCATGCGAAGCATCACTCATTGTATCCGGACACAATGGCGCGCAATCCAGCGGAGAAATTGTGCAAGCTTTTGCATTGGAGCTGCCGCTTCGCAACGAAGTGCTTTCCTCGCCAGCGATTTCGCAATAGAATATGACGGCTCGGGCAACCAGGTTCGGTCCGGGCGAAAACGCGCGTTCCCCTGGAAAAAGGACAAGCCCGTGCACGTTCTTGTCACGACCGACACGCTGAGTGGAGTATGGACTTACACTCAGGAACTGGTCACTGGCCTCATCAGCCGCGGAGCTAGTGTCACTCTCGTCAGCCTCGGCGATATTCCACTTCCCGAACAAACTTCCTGGATGGATAATTTGGCCGGCCTCGACTACCGGCCGACTGCCTTCTGTCTCGACTGGATGCAGGAAGGCCAACGCGACTTCATCGATTCCTGCCAATACTTGACCGGCTTGGTCAAGGAGATCAAGCCCGACCTGCTGCACCTGAATCATTTGTGTTACGGCGGCCTGCCCGTCAAGACGCCGCGGATTGTGGTTGCCCATGGCGACCTGATTAGTTGGTGGCAGGCAGTGCATGGACGTGAACCGGAAGAAAGCCGCTGGCTGCGTTGGTATCGCGATCTGGTCACCGATGGTTTGTCGCAAGCCAGCATGGTGGTGGCGCCTTCGTTGTGGATGCTGGATACCATTCGCGAGTGCTACGCACCGCCACGGCGGGAAGCGGTGATTTACAACGGCCGTAATCCGGTTTCGTTCAACCCGTATGTGAATAAAAGCGATTCCGTGCTCGCTGTGGGTCGACTGAGAGACGCAGGCAAGCAGATATCGCTGCTAACCCAACACGCTCACCCGTTGCCGGTGTGCATTGTGAACTCCGACGACGCCGCCCCGGTGCCGCGCATTCCCATCTCCGCCGACGTTAAAGTGGCGACAGATCCGGCCAGTATTTCTTTGAAAGGGGTGCAGACCGAGGCCCAACTCCGCATGCTCTACAGCCGGGCCGCGATCTTTGTGGCCACATCGCGCTACGAACCATTCGGGCTGGCGCCGCTCGAAGCTGCTTTTTCGCGCTGCGCCATAGTCGCCAACGACATTCCGTCATTCCGCGAGATTTGGGGCGACGCCGCCATTTACTTTCGTGAAAACGATGCCGCCAGTCTCGCCGGCGTCATTCGGCGTCTGCACGAGCAACGCGATCTCTGCCGTGGCTATGGCGCCCGCGCCTTCCAACGCGCCCGCGAATGTTTCACCGCCCGCCGCATGACCGACGAATACTTGAAGCTCTATCACCGCACGCTACAGGCTGAAGTGCGCGCGGCGTAGCGAGCTGTCAGCCATCAGCTCTCAGCTTAAGGCCCAAGAGATTTCGCATGGAGTGCTCTCCGCGGTGCTGGGCTGAATGCTGACGGCTGAAGGCTGAAAGCTCAAGCATGATATCTTTTCTGTCTAGCCCCTAATCAAGAAAAGAGGCCTTATGGCAACAGTAAAGATCACCATCCGTCCCAATGGACCTTATCGCGTGGAAGCTCCCGAAGGCACCATTGAGTTAGTCGATGTCAATGGCAACAAATACGACCTCACCGGCAAGCCGGCTTTTTCGCTATGCCGCTGCGGCGGATCCGTCAATAAGCCGTTCTGTGACGGCACCCACAGCAAAATGGGATTCCAAGCCGCCGAACTTGCGGTGAAAAAAGCGGAGGGAAGCTAGAAGTATTGCGCTAGACTGCTTCTGCTCTAGTTTTGGCTCCTGCCATCGTGCCGCAAAGCCCTTGCGTGCAGCCGATTATGGCCCGTTTTTTGTTTCCTCATCTGACCTTCAAAGGTATAATCTCTCGTCGCTTGGGAGCGCACGATGCAGAAATCTACACGAAGAACTCTTGGAGTTCGCCGTATTCTCTTTATCCTTTCCTTTACCCTTCTGCTGGCGTCTTCGGTTCCAGCCTGGAGCGCAGCGACCCTGGCAACGATTCCGGTAGGCCATGGACCAGGCCAGCTCGCGGTAAACCCCACGGCTCATCTGGTGTACGTGGTGAATCAGACTGACAGTACCGTTTCTATCATCGATTCCGAACTATTGACGGTGAAAAAGGTCATTAAAGTGGGAACCGGGCCAACGGCCATTGCCATCAATCCGCTGCTGGGTGTCGCATATGTGGCCAACAGCGAGGCAGGTAGCATTTCTGGGATTTCCGGCACCACGCTGGTAGGTTCTGTACATATCGGCGGCCAGCCGATCGCCCTGGTTGTGGACGCCGCACTGAATCAACTTTACGTCGCCGACTCCGCGCGCAACCAAGTACTGGTGCTGAATGCCACCAAAGGTACGCTTCTTGCCACGCTGCCCCTCAGCGCGAAGCCCGTCGACATGGCGGTTAACATTGTGACCCACAGCGTTTTCGTCGCCTGTACTGGCAATGTCGGCTCGGTTGTCGTGATCGATGGCACAGACAATCAAATCCTGACCACGGTTGCGCCGCTGCCCGCCGACCTCGCTTCGCTTTCACTCGACCCAATCACCAACGTGGTGATGACCAGCAGCCCCGGGCAGAATTACGCAATCAGCATCTATCCGGCAAATAATTATTCGATTTTGACGCAGCCTGCTGATCCTGGCGCAGAGCCGGGCGCTACGGCCTTTGTCGAACCGCAGATATTCGCATTGGCGATGATGAACGAAGGCAGCGTCTTCTTTGCTCTGGGAGATGGCGAGTTTCATCTGGGGAACTTTTTTTCAACCGAGCAGCTGGGCGCGGCTTCCTTGACGGAAAACTCCAGCACCAACCAGATTGCCGTCACTTTTCCCAAAGCCAACACCGTCGCATTGTTGGATGAAGAAAATATCTTGATAACCGGGACCACTTTTCTTACGACTGGAAATTCGCCCATGGGCACGGTGTTCGATCCCGTGCTCAGCCGCCTGTTCGTTTCCAATAATGTTGATGGCACAGTCAGTGCCTTTGATGTGAGCCCCCGAAGTGTGGTTCCGGCCTTCGAGGGGAATTTCAACGAAAACCTTGATTACAACTACATCGATTCCAACCCTGCTACTGGCATCACCTACACGCAAAGATTGAGCGATCTGTATGCCATCAATGAAGCCCAGGCTGGAGCAGGATTTACTGGGAAATCACAGGACAGCGCGGGCGTCACCACTATTCCTCTCGGCAGCACTTATTCGGAATGCCTGGCCGTCAACTCGGCCACCAACAGGATCTATGTCGGAGACAGCCAGGGGCTTTTCTACTCGGTCGATGGCGCCACTAACGTTTCAACTGTCATCCAGAGTGTTCCAAGCACGTCAGACATCCGCGCCGTGGCCATCGATTCCGGCACAAACCAGATCATTGCCTGGGATTATGAAAAGTCTCAGGTGTACGTACTGAATGGATCGACCGAGGCTCTGCAAAGCACAATTCCAGTCGGTTCAGCAAATCCCGGCTTCCTGGTAGTTGATTCAACCGCGAACCTGGCATACGCCGCGTTGGGTTCCGTTTATGTCATCGATCCGGTCGCAGGGGCACTGGTCGCAACCGTGCCCTTGCCGGGCCAGAGTTTCGGTGCCGCGCTGAATCCGGCGACCAAGCGGTTCTATGTGATTACCAACCAGAACGTGACAGTGATTGATACCGGTAAGAATTCCGTGGCGGCAAATATCCCGTTAACAGGTTTCAATGTCAATTCCGTGGGAGTGAATCCCGTTACCGGGAATTTCTACGTCGGCGCGGCAACGGCTGGCTTGCCTCACGTTTTCGTCTATAACGGATCGACCGACGCCCTGATTGCTGATCTGTCGGGCACCACCTATCCGCAGATCACTGGATCATCGTCGATTGCGGCCAATCCGCTGACCGACACAGTCTATGTTGGTAGTGACACCGGTACCAGCAGCAGTGTGGTTGCCGCGATTGATGGCATGAGTCAAGCGGTCTCAGCGGTCGTGCCGAGTCTGTGGGAGCTGGCTGCCAATCAGTTGACCGTCGATTTGGGCAGTGGCATTCTTGCCGGGACCGGATATAGCTACACCAGCCTGTGGTTTCCAACTGAAGATTTGAGCAATACCAACAGCGTACCCATCACGGTCGCGATGCAGGGAATTCCTGATGGCCAGACTATTGCTACCAGTCCGCTGTTCCGCACCCACAATACCCAACCAAGTTTTGGAATTTCAGCCACCAGCAATTACCAGGGCAATCCGGCTGGGACAGTGCCGAAGCAGGCGTTCTACCAGGTCGATGGCTGGCTGGGCACGTGGTCTTCGACTGCACTCACCATTAAGGGGAACGCGGGTCAGGCCAAAATCAAAATACCGGTAAAACTCTCAACTGGACGGCACATTCTTTATGCCTATGCCAGCATCGGAGACGTCGCTACTGTGCAGAGTGCGGGCTTCAGCGAGAATTCGCCGGCCATCAGTCCGATTGGCTCGGTGGTATTTACCGTGGAGAAATAAGCGGACGCCTAATGTATGGTCTTCGTCTTACGCGACATGTAATCCATCAACAAATATTGTCCAAGGGTATAAGGCGTCGTGAAGTACGCTTTGCCGCGGCACATCTCGGTAACTTTCTGCACGAACTGCACCAGCCCATAATCCGATGCCAGCATAAACGTATTGATCATCACGCCCGCTCGCTTGCACTTGGAAACTTCCTCGAGCGTCTGACTCACCACCAGCGGATCCAGCCCAAAGGCATTCTTATAAATGCGTCCATCTTCAAGCGTCAGCGCCGACGGCTTCCCGTCTGTGATCATCACAATCTGCTTCATATCTTTTCTCTGGCGCTGAAGAATCCGCTGTGCCAGCCGCAGGCCTTCACGCGTGTTGGTGTAGTACGGACCAACCTTCACTCGTGCCAACTGCGATAGCGGCACTTCCTCCGCGGAATCGTGAAACAAGATGAGCGACAACGAATCGCCGGGATATTGCGTGCGAATCAAATGCGACAGCGCCATCGCAACTTTCTTGGCCGGAGTGAAGCGGTCTTCGCCATAGAGAATCATCGAGTGAGAGCAATCCAGCATCAACACCGTCGCGCAGGACGACTGATACTCGCACTGATGCACCTGCAAATCGGAATACTCAATGTTCAACGGCAGCTTCATGCCTTCGCGCTGGATGGCACTGGAAAGGGTCGCGGTGATGTCGAGATTCAGCGTGTCGCCGAACTCATACACTCGCGAAGCCCCGCTCGCCTCAACTCCGGTGGCCATATCGCGTGTGTCGTGACGGCCAAAATTCGACTTTCCCAGCGATCCCATCAGATCGCGCAGCGTCTTGAAACCGAGGAAATCCAGGCTCTTGTCAGTAATCTCAAACTTTACTTGCTGCTGCGCCTCGCCCACCTGCCCACCTACACTCGAGCGCTGCGAAGGATCATGCGGCTGGTCAATACTGATGTAATCCTCCTGCTGCATGCGCTCGATCAGTTGCTCGATCAGCTCATCCAGCGTGCCTTCCATCTGCATGCGCTGTAATTGATCGCGCATCCGCTCGTCAAGCAAGTCGCCATTCATCAAAGCTTGTTCGATTGCATCGCGCAGATCGTCCAGCGTCTGCTCGCCCTCAGGAAACTCGTCATAGAGATAATTCTGGAAACCACTTTGCAACAGGAAGTCAGAGAGGGCGCCGAGCAGGTCTTCCATGCTCATCTCCCCGGCGGGATCGGGAACGTACTTGCTATATCGAATGCGCATCATAAAACAGCTTTCAGCCTTCAGCTCCTAGCCATCAGCAAAGCCACTGAAAGCTGACAGCCGAGAGCTGCCAGCTAATTAAACGGCCTTCTCGGCTTATACGGCGTGTCCTCGCGCTCGAACGGCTTTTCCGCCGGATGCTTCGGCTGTTTCTCGCCCGCCGTGAAGACGCGCTCTTCATTGCGTCCGATGCGCTTCTGAGCATGCAAACCTTCCAGGATAAATTCCGCCGCCGAGACCTGTGTTTCCGCCGTATCTTTCGGCCCCACGTTTAGCTTCACTAGTTTTTCCATGAGGCCCTGAATGCCGCGCAGCGACGGCAAGGCCTCGCCCGCGCCGGCCGCATCCGCCAGCTGTATCTCGCCACCCAGATCGAACCATTGCACCACTTGCTGCATGTCCACGCCCTTGAAATAGCCGTCGTAAGCCTTGGCCACTGCGGTGCGAATCAGTTCTCGGCCAACGTAGTCAGCGCCTTTCATTTCGCCTTCATACTCCAATTCGAGCTTGCCGGTGATCGCCGGCATGGCCGCGTAGACATCTCCGATACGCGGCACCACCAGCTTTTCGTCGTGCTTTATGGCTCTGCGCTCCGCATTCGAAATCACATTCTCCATACACGAAATCGGCAAACGCTGGCTCACGCCCGACCGCTTGTCGACTTTCTTGTCTTCGCGTGCGGCAAACGCGATCCGTTCGATGACCTCCTGCACATATTTCGGAATGTGCAGCTTGTGCCCGTTGCGCTGTGTCCATGCTTCCTGGGTTGTGATCGCGATTCCTTCCTCCACCGATGCCGGGTAGTGCGTGCGAATCTCCGATCCAATGCGATCCTTCAGGGGCGTGATGATCTTCCCACGCGCCGTGTAATCCTCTGGGTTGGCGCTGAACACCAAAGCAACGTCGAGCGGTAGCCGGATGGGATAGCCCTTAATCTGTACGTCGCCTTCCTGCATGATGTTGAACAATCCCACTTGAATCTTTCCCGCCAAGTCGGGCAGTTCGTTGATGGCAAAAATCCCGCGATTCGCTCGCGGCAACAGCCCGTAGTGCACAGTCATTTCGCTGCTCAGTTCGTGTCCGCCGCGCGCCGCTTTGATGGGGTCGATGTCGCCGATCAAGTCCGCGATAGTCACGTCCGGAGTCGCCAGCTTCTCAACGTAGCGCCCATTGGGAGTGAGATACGCGATCGGCGTAGCATCGCCGTGCTGCGCAATCTTGTCGCGGCAAGGGCGGCAAATCGGTGCATAAGGGTTGTCGTGGATTTCGCAACCTGCAACATAAGGCATTTCAGGATCGAGCAGGCTGGTTAGAGCGCGCAATATGCGGCTCTTAGCCTGGCCGCGCAGCCCCAGCAGAATGAAATTATGCCGCGAGAGAATCGCATTCACGATCTGCGGCACCACGGTATCGTCGTAACCCACGATCCCGGGGAAAATCGTTCCGCCCTGGCGCAGCTTCACCGCTAGGTTGTCACGCAGTTCGTCTTTCACCCCGCGAGTCCGCAAGGTCGATTCAGAAAATTGACTTTGGCGCAATTCGCCAAGCGTCCGCGGAAGACTCATGATCACAAAACCCCCAGGGAGAGGAGACAACGACTTCCGGTCTCGATTATACGCCGCACAGCTAGCTCGCATGGCCGTTCCCACCGGCTGCGCGGCGCACGTGCAGAGTACGGCGGACGTTGGGCAGAATGTTTTCAAAGAAAAAACTAACCGCCTGCAGGCGCTCCGGTTCTGATTTCATTCCCAGCAGCGTCTGTTTGAAGTCGAGATCAAGCGGAAGCGATCCCGCCAGGTGATACGACAGTTCCTGCTCACTTACGTCGGAGAGCTTTTCCGGTTCTGATCCCGCCAGTTTCATGATCTCGCCATGCAATTCCAGCGCCCGCGAGACCTGCTCTTTCGTCGACGTACCGGCATCATCGCGCAGATAGAAAACCTCCGCCTGCAGAAACGACCTCTCGGGATGAACTTGCATGACCTCAAAGCGCTGGCGTCCCCGGGTGATGATGTCCATGCGCCCATCCTCATACTTCTTGACTACGTTGCGTATCTCCGCGGTGCAGCCAATCTCGGCAACCTCGCCGTCTTTGGCACGCAGCACGCCAAACGGCCGTTTGCCGTCCAGACACTCTCCAATCATCTCTTTATAGCGCGGTTCGAAAACGTGCAGTGGCAGAGGCGCGCCCGGAAGCAAGACCGCATCCAGAAGAAATAACGGCAACAACACATTGGGCACTGGCATTCAATGGATTGTATCCTCTGAGTATCTCTGTGTCCTCTGTAGTGAAGCCTTTGACTCTTGACTCGTTTCGCCGGAAGGCTTACAAGCAACGGAGTGACGCTCTCCGGGAAAGTCGCGGTCATTACCGGTTCTTCGATGGGCATTGGCGAAGCCATTGCCAAACTGTTTGCCGATGAAGGAGCCAGCGTGGTTGTGTTATCGCGAGATGCCGCGCGCGCCGAGGATGCCCGCCAGCGTATTGGACATGCCAACCGCACGCTGGCGCTACCCTGTGATGTACGCAATCGCGAAGAAATTGATCGCGTGCTTGGCTTGACGCTGCATCACTTTCAGCGTGTCGATATTTGGGTAAACAATGCCGGTCATGGGTTGTTGGATTCGGTCTCCCACGCCGACCCTGCCGCTTATCGCGAAACGTTCGACACTAATTTGTTCGGCGCGCTCCAGGCCATGCAGGCTGTGATTCCCGTGATGAAGCAGCAAGGCGAAGGCACGATCATCAATATCTCCAGCGTAGCCGGCCACGTTCCGCTGCCCTTTCATGCTATTTACAGCGCGACAAAGTTTGCCCTGAATGCGCTGGGCAAGGCCGCACGGGTCGAGTTGAAAAAGTCGGGCATTCATGTGTTGACCGTCTGTCCCGGCTATGTGCGAACCGATTTTGGCGCCAATGCTCTGCGCGGAGGAGAACAAACGCAAGTCCGGCCGAGCTCTGTTCGGGGCATCAGTGCGGATCGCGTCGCTCGCGCTGTGCTGCGAGGATACCTCAAGGAAAAAAGGGAAGTCGTAGTGCCATGGACCATGCACCCGGTCATTAAGCTCTATCAGCTGTTTCCGGGACTGGTCGAGTGGGGAATGTCGAGAATGGTTAGCCGAAGGCAAGACTAGATAAGGCCGGCGTTTTTCCGCTATCCTGCTATGTTTTTCTTTGCGATCTCGGCACTGTTTCTTTGCGGTCTTTGCGTTTTAGGGTGTTGATTGTAGCTGCGAAGCACAGAGGCTCGTCAGCCTTACTTCAGCTCATCCAGCAGCGCCGTCATCTCCGATTGCGCGTGTGAGTTTCCGGTGCGCACAGCCGACGAAATCCCCTCCACCAGCATCTTCCGGGCCTCATCACGCCGGTTCGCGCCCACCAGCGTCTGTGCGGCCATGAAATATCCCGCGGTGTAGTCGGGATGAGTCGCCAGCAGTTTCGCGAACTCTTCCAACGCACTCTGCGCATCCCCGGACTTCGAATACTCCATAGCCAGACCGTAGCGAGCGAAGGCGTCGTTAGGATTCTGCGACAGAATCTCACTCAGCATTGCCAAACGATCCATGAGTTCAATCTCTCCGTTCCCGAACTAACGTTCGAAACTCATAATCGGTCAGCAATCCGCGCTTGGCGATCGCCCGCTTCTTGACCTCTGCGAGAATCACTCCACGCTGCCCCGGCTGAATTGTCAGCCCGAGTTCCTTGCATTTCAGATCAATGCTGTCCAACCCGCTCTTCTTCCCCAGCACGATGCTGCGGCGGGCACTCACCAGTTCGGCTGAATACGGCTCGATCGCCTCGGGCATATGAAACTGACTGGCCACTGCCCCGCTCTCCCGCATGAAAAGGTTCTCTCCCACCAGGGGCTTCCAGGCGTCGAGCGTATAACCCGCAGCCTTGCTCACGGTGGCGGATGCCTCTCGCGCCTCGGCCAAATCCAGCGCGACCTCGACGCCATATAGACAGCGTAACGCCAGCGCGATTTCGCAAATGTCAGCATTCCCCGCGCGTTCACCCATGCCATTGATGGTGCCCTGAATCCATGTTGCTCCAGCCCGCACCGCAGCCACCGCACATGCTGTCGCCATTCCAAAATCGTCGTGACCGTGCCAATGCACAGGCACGTTCGGCCCCACCCAGCCGCAGACTTCGGAAACCAGGAATGCCGCGGCTTCCGGCCCGCAGGCTCCAATCGTATCTACTACCACGATTTCCGCCGCGCCCGCATCCAGCGCCGCCAGATAGATCGTCTTCAGGAATTCGAGATCGGTGCGCGTGCCATCTACTGCGAAGTATGCGGTAGCAACGCCACTTTGTCGGGCGAAAGAAATGGCATCGGTTACACGCTTGAGCACTTCATCGCGAGATATGCCGTAGGCCTTCAGCTTGATGTCGCTGGTGGGCGCTTCAATGACCGACGCCCGCAGACCCAGCCGAACTAGTTCTTCCACATCGCCCTTCACGGCTCGTGAGAAGCCCCACAGTTCAGCCTTGATACCTGCCTTCTGCAACAGCTGAATAGCTTCAACGTCTTCGGGAGAAACCTTGGGGAAGCCAGCTTCAATGCGGCTTACGCCCAATTGGTCGAGCTTGCGCGCGATCTCGACCTTCTGCCCTGGCGAGAGCACAACCCCGACCGTCTGCTCGCCATCGCGCAGCGTGGTGTCGTAGAAGCGAATCGTCTTCCCCGCAAATGCCGAACGTATCTCCGGCCGCGAGTTAAGTTCGCTCACCCAGATATTGGAATTTGTGGTCATGGATTGTTCAAACCGAATCCACAGAGTCACAGAAACTCAGAGAAATCTTAGAAACCGTTCCTCTGTGACTCTGTGTCTCTGTTGTGGATTTAGAATTACTTCTCCTGCGTTGCCATGGCCGCCGGCTTGCGTCCATAAGCCTCTTCCCATGAAATCACCGGGTTTCGCAGGACCCCAATCTTCTCGATCTCGCACTCCATCACGTCGCCCGGTTTCAGATACCAGGCCTTGGGATCGCCGCTAAAAGCCGCCACGCCCGAAACCGTGCCCGTCGAAACCACATCGCCCGCGGTGTATCCCATGGGCGAATAGTGCGAGAGAATTTCCGGAATCTTGACCGACATCTTGCTCGAATGCGACCGCTGCCGCGACTCGCCGTTCACTCGCAATTCCATGGCAAGGTTGTGGGCATCGGGAATCTCGTCGGCGGTCACGATCCATGGGCCCAGCGGGCAGAAGGTGTCGATTCCTTTGCAGAAACTGAACACCCCGGACTTCATCTCACGCCGCTGAATATCGCGCGCCGTGATGTCATTGAAAATGACATACCCACCAATGTGGCTTGCCGCTTCTTCCGGTGTGAAGTGCTTGCCGCCTGTCTTCAAAACTACCGCCAGCTCTAGTTCATAATCCAATTCCTGAGTGAGGTGCTCGGGATAAATCACCGGCTCGTCATGGCCGATAATTGCATCCACGTTCTGAAAAAAAACAATCCACGGCATGACAGGGTGCGAAAACCCAGCCTTGGTAGCCTCTTCATGATGCTCGCGGAAGTTGCCCGCGGTATGAAAGAACTTCTTAGGGATAATCGGAGCTTTCAGCGTCACTTCGCCGATCGTGTATGTGATCGCCTCACCCTGTGGTCCGCACGCGTCGGCATTCTGCTGTGCATGATCGAATGCTTTTCGCGCCGCTTCCAGGCTGGTGTCACCCCCCTGAAACAAGGCCAGCATGTTGGGCGGGACCAACGCGTCCGCCAGGCGATAGAAGGCGCTCTCGTTCTCCACATCGCGCAAGTAGAGGGCGGCAGCGGAGTTGAGATCGACGACCCGTTCATCGCTGGTAACCGCGCCAATGCGGGACCGGCGCACCGAATCTTCAAAAGTGATGAGTCTCATAGGCGGAAAGCGGTACAAGCAGTTTATTCAGGCTACGGAGACCTTGTCCACCGACCCGGCAAAATCGCCATCGGCTAAGCTATTCAAAACCGGGTGTTTGCCGGCGAAACTTTTCCCCACATCCAGACTCTAATCGAGTGCGTACAATAATTAGGTCGCGGAGGTCATTTCGATGTCTCGTTTTTTTCTTAACATTTTGTTAGTTCTGCTGTTGGGAGGAGCCACCTATGCCGGCAATGGTCCCTTCCCCACGCCCGCGTTAGATTCACCAATGGCCAAGACATCAAGTCAGCAAACTGTCGTTCTTGCCGGAGGCTGTTTCTGGGGAATTCAAGCTGTGTTCCAGCACGTTAAAGGTGTCGTCAGCGCCACTTCGGGCTACTCAGGTGGCTCTTCGCTCACGGCGCAATACCAGATCGTCAGCACGGGCGAAACCGGTCACGCCGAGTCGGTCAAGATCGTCTACGATCCCTCGCAGGTCACTTACGGCGAACTGCTGCGCGTGTTTTTCTCTGTCGCGCACGATCCTACGGAACTGAACCGTCAGGGGCCCGACGAGGGCACGCAATACCGCTCGTCGATCTTCTACAGCACGGACGAACAAAAACACATCACCGAGGCCTACATCGCCCAGCTCGACAAGGTGAAAGTATTTTCTCGCCCTATCGTGACTCAAGTGGTGCCGTTGAAGGCCTTCTACGAAGCCGAGGGTTATCACCAGAATTACGCCACCAATCATCCCGACGACCTTTACATTCGTTACAACGATGCCCCTAAAGTTGCGCACCTTCGCCAGCAGTTCCCTGATCTTTACACGGGAAAGTGAAAGTAAAAGGACAAGAAGCCATGTTCGATTCTCTTGATCGTTCAGCGTCGAAAGGCAAACTTGGCCGCCGCGAGTTTATGGCTGCGGCGGCTTCCGCTGCCCTCGGTTACGCCTATTGGTCATTGCGTCATCCCAAGCTCGTAGCCGCGCTGGCATCGCAACCAGCGGACAACTCCGGGCAAGTGAAGATCGTCCAATTTTCCGATGACGGCAAGCGGCTGCAAACTGTACAGGTCGAAAAAGTGGTCAAGACTGACGCCGAATGGCGGAAGCAGCTTACCCCCGCGGCGTTCGACATCACCCGGCACGCCGATACCGAACTTGCCTACAGCGGGCAGTATTGGAATCTTCACGAAAAAGGGCTGTTCCGTTGCATCTGCTGCGACAATGCGTTGTTCACCTCTGAGACCAAGTTTGATTCCGGAACCGGCTGGCCCAGTTTCTGGCAGCCAATCGCACCGGAGAATGTACGCACGATCCGCGACGTTAGCTTCGGAATGATTCGTGATGCCGTCGCTTGCACGCTGTGCGATGCCCATCTCGGCCACGTGTTTGACGATGGTCCCCGGCCGACAGGTCTTCGCTACTGCATGAACTCGGCTTCGCTAAGATTCGTGAAGCGCACGTAGTACAGTCGGACTGCATCGGCCTTAGAATCAAGACTCACCATGTCCGCACCCCCCACTTTCCGCCCACCCACCGCCATAGAACGCACCTTCAATCGTGTATACGGATCGCTGGTCAGCCTGGGTCTTGGTTTTTCCTATAATTATTTGCTGCAGGTGAAGGGACGCAAGAGCGGTAGGACATACTCCACTCCCATCGATTTACTGGAACTGAACGGCAAACGCTTTCTAGTAGCTCCACGCGGGCGCACGCAATGGGTGCGCAATGCAGAAGCTGCGGGAGAAATTACCTTGAAGAAGGGAAGCGTCAGGCAGAGGTTTCGTTTGCGCTCCCTTCCGTATGACGAAAAGCCAGCCATCCTCAAGGCCTACCTCGATCGCTTCAAAAGTGAAGTCCAGCGCTACTTTCCAGTGACGGCGGGTTCGCCTGCCGAATCTTTCCGGGAACTGGCGGAGAGCTATCCCGCCTTCGAACTCATCGCACTTTGACCGCCGAGGCCCACCTACTCCAGCACGCTGTCGTCCAGCTTCTTTCGTCCCCAGTCGCCGGCCGCCTGAACGAACGCCATTACCAGGGGATGCGGTTTCTTGGGCTTCGACGAAAGCTGCGGCTGATACAACGTGGCGATGTAAAACCGATGCGTGGGCGATTCGATGGCGCGAATCTCACCTTTAGACCCGCGCGCCACTACCGGGAAGCCGGCCTCCATCGCTGCCCATTCGTATTCGGGATTCACCTCGAAATTGCAAAAGAATTCTTCGGTGACCACATCCTGCGCATAGAAAGAGTGCAGGTACGACCCAGGCCGCAAGCGAATTTCAGGTATCTCGCCAGAAAGCTTGGGAGCGTCCTTGCCGCGCTTCGGAACCGCGCACGCCACCGGATAAATCACGATGTTCTTCGATCCGGAATTGTTCTCTGCCGAGTCCGCGTCTTTGATGCCCAGCACATTGCGGGCGCACTCGATCAAGGCGTACTGGAATCCCCCGCAGGTGCCCAGAAAAGGCCAGTCGCGCCGCCGTGCGAACTCGATTCCCTTCAACATGCCGTCGAAACTCTTGTAGGGACTGCCCGGAGCAGCCCAGATGCCATCGAATTTTTCCAGTGTTTTCTCGATGTTGGGTTGAAGCAGCGAAGGCGTGGGCAGCCAGCTCGATTCGACTGGTACGCCTAGTTTGGCCGCGGCATGCTGTAGCGATTTGTCGATAGCGGGCAGCGTCGGCGACTTTGGATCGAAGTCACCCAATACCCCGATGCGAACCGAGTCAGCCACGGGGCAATTCTAAATGAGAAGTTTCCGTCACGGCAGTTACGGAGGTGAGAAAGCTGGTACTCCAAAAGATGTAGGCGCGAGTGTCCGCGCGCGGACGGCGAAAAGTATTCTTCTATCCCGCCGCCCCAAAACTCAGCTTCACTTCCGCCTTGTCGGCATCTTCCACTTTGAACATGGGCTGCGGCCGCAAGCTCATAAAGGCCGCAACGAACGTATCCGGCACCTGCTGAATACGGACATTGAAGGTATTGACCGAGTCGTTATAAAACTCCCGCCGGTCGGCGATTTCACTTTCCAGTTCGGTGATCCGGTTTTGCAGCTTCAAGAAGTTCTCATTCGCCTTCAGTTGCGGATAGTTCTCGGCCACCGCAAAAAGGCTGCGCAGAGCCAATGTTGTGCCTTGGTCCGCTTGCGCCTTCTGGTCCACCGAAACCGCCTGTTGATACTGGCTGCGGGCCTGGGTCACGTTCTCCAGTGTCTCGCGTTCGTGGTTCATATAGCCTTTGCAGACTTCCACCAGGTTGGGCAGTTCGTCATGCCGCTGCTTGAGCAGGATGTCAATATTCGCCCAGGCCTTAGCCACGTCGTTTTTCACTGCGATCAGGCCATTAAAGATCATGACCACGTAGACTGCCAGGCCGATGATCACGAACAGAAACGCTAAAGAAAAGATGTTGTTCATCGTGAGCTCTCCACTACCTCATAGCCAGCCGAACTCGGCAGCCAAAATGTAAACACACAGTAGTGTTATCGCCGGGCCGCCCCAAATCATCAGAGCGGATTTCCATCCCAATGACTTCACCACGTCGCGCTGACTTCGCCACGAAATGAAAAACGCCGGGTTGTGCTCGCCTCTCATAAGCACAGTCGACGGATGCAAATCGAATTGCTCTGGCGCCGGAGCGGCCCCGGCAGCCCCGCCTCCACTGCTTGCCGCTGCAATGACCTGCGTTTGTCTGATCCCCGCGGCCGCCCAGGCCGCAGGATTAGTGATCCCCGCTTTGGTAAGCGCATCGACGATTTTCGCTCGCTGTGCCGGATCCACGACCACCGTCTTTGAGCTTCGCGTTACCTCCGGCGGTTCAGCGTTTCCTTTGATGCTGGTAAAGGTCGTGGTTTCCGTGATCGACAAGGCCGAACCCAGTCTGAATGAAGGCACACGTTCAAGCCCCGGCGAGGTTCGTACCGGCACGGAGCTAACTTCGATTCCTGGATTGCTGGCCAACGTTCCCAGAACAAACAACGCGTTTTTGGGCTTGATGCAATACTCCTCGATCTTGACTTTCGCGCTGGTATCAACTCCGTGGGCCGTCAGGAAGCCACCGATGTTCGCCGGAATCTCCAGGCTGCTGGAAAATAGCGAGTGGCTGAATTCCTCCTGGAAATCGCGATGGATGTCCATCTCCGCGCCTTGAGGATTTATGAGCACGCGTGCCGTGCCGTCATCCAAATAGAAGGGTACATGCAGGCTTTCGTCAGCTTCCTTGACCCACGAACTGCTCTTGCCCTGCCGTTTCCATTGCCACACCATGGTGCGGTAGTAGTAGCAGGGAACTCCGGTGATGGGCGCGATCACGGTGTAGGGGCCGCTCGCCAGTCCGCTGACTTCCACCAGCCCCATGGCCGCGCTGCGAATCTTCGACACTGGCGTGTTCATGATCAGACGTTTGCGCTGTAGCAGTTGGAAGCCACGATAAAAGACATACACTCCCGCGGCCGCTCCCAGCACCGGCCACAACCATGGCGGTGACGAGCGTGAACTGAAGATGAAAGTCAGAAGAAACATTGCACTCGTGACCCAACAGAACGCTTCGGGCCGAGTGTACGGGGAAGTGTGTTCGGGGGCAGCAGAAAAGAGCCGAAAAGACTTACGTTGGTAATAGAGAACGGGCTACCGCACCGCCACTGCCCGTTCCTTCAGAATTTCTTCCACCGCGCCGATCCCAATTTCCAATTCTTCGTCCGTGTTGTAGAAGTGCGGCGACATGCGCACGCCCGCTTTGGGACGCCAATCCACCAGGATCTCGCGCTTAATCAGTTCCCGGCAGACATCTTGTGGATCCGGCACGTCAAGCGAAACCGTTCCCCCGCGCTGTTCCGCGTCGCGAGGCGAATTCACCCGCCAGCCGTGCTTAGTGGCCAGTTCGATCAGCCTTCCGGTCTGCCGTTTCGATTTCTCGCGTATGCGTTCGATACCCGCTTCGGCAATAATCTTCAGTCCGGGCCGCGCTGCTTCGAGCGCCGGAATGTGCGGAGTTCCATTCATGAAGCGATAAGGCGGATCGGTATAGCGATTCGCTCCAATCTCAAACGCAAAAGGATTCTCATGTGCAGTCCAGCCCGTAAAAGTCGGCTGCAGCTTCTTGCCCAAGTCCGGACGCACATACAAATATCCGACGCCCGGTCCGCCGCAAAGCCACTTCAACACGCCGCCGCAGGCAAAATCAGTGTTCAGAGCTTGTACGTCCACGGGCACGGTTCCGAGCGACTGAAAAGTATCCAGCACCACGAGCGCCCCTACTTTGTGGGCCTTATCGATGATTGCTTTCGCGTCCTGGATGAACGCGCTACGGAAGATGACGTGCGAAATCGGCACCAGCAGGGTGGTTTCGTCGATGGCATCCAGCAACCGCTGAAGGGGAACTGTAATGCCATCATCGGTCTTAACCATGTGTACGCGAGCGCCGCGCGACTGCTGCGCTTCCCAGAAATACATCACGGAAGGAAAATTCATGTCGCTGTACACGACTTTGTTGCGTTTGCCTGAGAAGTCGAAACACGACGCCACTACCGCCTGGCAGGTCGTGACATTCTGATGCGTAGAAACCGATCCCTTGGGCGCGTTCATCAACCCGCCGATCGCGTCGCCGACTTCCGCCGCCAACATCCACCATCGCTCTTCCCAGGCCCGAACTCCCCGCATGGCCCAAGTGTCAGCGTAGCCCTTCATTGCGTCATACACTCCACGAGGCATGGCGCCGAGAGAATTGCTAATGAGATAGGTAGTCCGTTCCAGGATGGGGAACTCTGAGCGAAAGTTCAGTAAGGAATCGGTCACGGAAGTATTGTACTTGGTCTTCTGATCTTTCTCATCACCGCGTAAGCGACGGAAAACAGCGCCAGATAGGCGACGCCGCTAACCAGGTTGATTCGCGAATCCCACCAAGTTCGCAGGATCGCAACTGTCACTAATGTGAATCCCAGCACCGATCCCCACATGCCGAGCCGGGAACGCATGGGCAGTGATTGCAATTCTTTCTCAGTAGCTTTTCGGCGGAACGAAACGTGCGCCGCCAGCGAAGTCAGCCACGAGAGCATCAGCCCGAACAAAGCTGCGCTCAGAATGTATACAAAAGCATTCTTAGGTGCCCAAGTCTCTGCGACCAGTGCCACTACAATCCCGTAGGAAGACGCGATCAGCGCCAGCTTCGGTGATCCTGCTGCGTTCAGTTGCCCCAATTTTGCTGGAGCCCATCGATCCCGTGCCAACGAAAACAACATGCGCGATCCCGCATACAGATTCGCATTCGCTCCCGACAAGGCAGCCGTCAGAATGACGAAGTTCATCAAAGCACTGGCCGCGGGAATCTTGACCATGCGAAACACCGTGACAAACGGACTCTCCGAGACGCCCGCATGGTCCCATGGCATGACTCCCACCAGCACGGTCACCGCGCCCAAATAAACCACCGTAAGAATGCCGAAGGTATAGAGCACGGCTCGCGGAACTTCCGCGGCGCTACGGGATTCGCCGGTGGTGATGGCTACGATCTCCACACCGCCGAACGTGTAAAGAGCAAACGTCAGAGCCAGCAACGAGGCCACGGTACCGTTGGGGAAAAAGCCGCCATGTGCCGTGTATTGCGGGGGCACGTGGCCACTCAACAGGAGCGTCCCGCCAATGGCGATGAACGCCAACATGGTGGCCAGCTTTACCATCGAGAACCAGTATTCAAACCGCCCGTATTCATGCACGCTGCGCAGGTTCACCAGTCCAAGAAGCAGCGAGAATAGCGCCACCCAGAACAATGCTGGAACCGACGGAAACCAATACCGCATATATATTGCGGAAGCCACCAGACTTGCACCTACCGAAAGGCAAATCGCCGCCCAGTAGCCGGCGCGTGACACGAACCCCGCCCACTGGTTTAGATAGAGATCAGCGTAGACGCCAAACGACCCCGCTGCGGGATGCATGCTGGAAAGTTCTCCGAGAGCCATGGTCACCGTCCAGTTGATGAAGCCGGCCAGCAGGAAACTCAAAATCACGCTGGGCCCGGCCACTTCAATGGCCGCTGCCGATCCCAGCAGCAACCCGGTGCCGATTGAGCCACCGACTGCCACCATCGCCATCTGGCCGGCGCTTAACTGGTGTTGAAGACCGTGTTCGGGATCGATTGGCTTGGCCTGAGTCATTTCGGCACGTATACCAGAAAGTCCCATATTGCCAAAGACTTATTCGCCCGCGTGACTTTCGTAATCGTACCCGGGCTTACTTCATTGCCGCCCACCGTACCCCCTCCTAAAATTTCAGTGGGGTCACTCCGCGCACTTCCAGTTCTCATGTCAGACACCGTTAAGCAGATGGACCGGGCCGAGATCACCAAGCGGATCGAGCGCGCCGAAAAGCTTCTCCAGAAAGGGAAGACCGACGTTGCGCTGGAAGAGTACCTGCAAATTCTCGCCGCCGACCCTACCAATGACAGCATCTGCCAGATGGCGGCAGATCTCAGCCTCTCCTTACAGCGCATTCCCGAGGCGGTCAGTCTCTTAGGGGCGATGTTCGAACGCCAAATTCAGGCCGGCGACGCCACCCGTGCCAGCCTTACGTATAAGAAACTGGCCCGTTTTGCGAATCCCACCTGGGAACAGAAAGTCCGATTCGGAGAACTGCTCGAGAACAACAACCGCAAACTCGCCCTCGAGACCTACGAGGATGCCTTCCAGGAAGTGAGCAAACAGGGCCGCAAACAAGACTCACTCTCCGTCTTACAGCGCATCCTTAAACTTGACTCCAGCGAGAAAAACTTGATCCGCCTGGGGGAATTGTCCTCCGAAGTGGGCGACGGACGTGGCGCAGCAGCAGCATTCTTCAAAATCTCAGAAATGACCCGCGCCGCGGGCGGTAATAGCGCAGCTTGGATTGAGCGCGCCTATGCCGAAGATCCTACTGACCCACAGATCGCACTCGCCTATAGCAAAGGCCTGGTCGACCAGGGGCAGGTCGGCGCCGCCATCTTCGTTCTCGAACCCCTGGTGAATGCGGGTTCCGCGCCTAATGATATTCGTGACACCTACGGCAAAGCGCTGCTGGCAGCTAATCGCCTGAACGATGCCGAGCCTATTCTGTGGCAACTGTTCGAAGAAAATCCCTCTCGAACGCAGGACGTGGCTCGACTTATTGGCCTGCTGCTCGATTCCAATCAGGACGTTGACGCCGTCGCGCTGTCACGAAAGCTGGAGCAATACCAACGCCGCAAAGGCGATCGCCGTTCCTTCCTCACCCTGATGCAGGAGATTGTCGCCGCCCATCGGCCCTCGGTCGACATGCTCGAGTTCATGAGCGAGCAGTTCAACTCCTCTAACCGTGAGACCGACTACTGCCAGACCCTGCTCAAGTTATTCGACCTCCATTGCAGCATGGGCAAATACGACAAGGCCGCTGAGTCGCTGGATCGTGCCGCTGAAGTCGATGCCTATGAGCCCGGACATCACAAACGCCTGGAAATGTTGCGTGGGAAGATTGACGAGAACCGTTTCAAAGTGATTGCTTCCCGCTTCACCAGCATGGCGGAATCAACCACGGTATCTGTGCGCGCCGAGGAAAAGTTACTGGGTGCCGCTGCCTTGCAGGACCTCATGCTGCAGGCAGAAATCCTGGTGCAATATGGTATGCGCGCCAAGGCCCTCGAACGTTTACAGCGCATTCAACAACTCTTTCCTCACGAAGAGGAACGCAATCCAGCCTTGCAGCAGCTCTATCTTTCCGTCGGTTTGATCCCGCACTATCCCGGGTCCGAACCGCCCGTCATTGCCCCTGCACCGGTTCCCGCACCGACTCCTGCTGCTGCGGCCCCGGCGCAATCGTCGGCTGCCGATGTCAGCGGGTTTGCCCGCGTGGCAGACATTACCCGCAAACTTTATCGCCAAAGCAATGCCGAGGCGGTGATGTCCACCGCAGCCAACGAGATCGGCGCACAGTGGAAGGTTGGCCGCTGTGTGGTCGCCATGCGCAAAGCAGGACAACGTCCCACCAGCATCAAAGAATTCTGCGCTCCCGGCACTGACCCGGCCGACACTGTCGGATTGGAGAAAATTGTTTCCATCGCACACGACGCCGCGATTCGCCAGGGCAGCATGCTGGCCGTTACCAGCGCCCGTTCTTCACCCGAGTTGGCAGCCGTTCAGGACGTCTGCGACCAGTTCGGAATGGTTTCACTACTGATCCTCCCGTTGGCCGACGGTACCGAACATGCCGGGGTTCTGCTGCTGGCGCAAAATGCGCCACAGGTCTGGAGTCCCAACGACGTATTGGTGCTCAAGACCATCTGCGATCAAATCTTAATCGCCTTGAACAATGCCGGTCTGCGCCGTCTGGTCAAGAGCCTCTCCGTCACCGACGAACGTTCCGGCCTGCTCAAGCGCGCATCCTATCTCGACCTGCTCATGGCGGAAACTCGCCGCAATACCCAGCAAAGTACCTCGTTGTCGATCCTGCTGCTGCAATTCGGCGAGAAGGCCGCTATGTTAAAAGAATTCGGGGAAGCCGCGATCGAAGCCCTGATGCAGCAAATCGGACAGCTCTTTGCCGCCAATATCCGCCAGAACGACCTCGCCTTTCGTTACGAAGCCACCAGCATCGCCATCGTGTTGGGGGAAACCACCGAAAAAGAAGGCATCCTGGCGGCAGAAAAGCTCCAACGCCTGGTTGCCCAAATCAAGCTTCCCGAGAAAGACGACCCTGTCCGCTTCAATGCCGGATTGGCCGAGGCCGTGGTCCGCGCCGAGTACGATCCGGTGGATATCGTCACCGAAGTCGTCAATCGCGCCGAGCAAGCTGTCCACCTTTCCGTTGCCCAGGGCGCGGGCAAAGTCGTGGTCCTCGCCGCGTCCATCGCTGCCGCAGCCGTGGCCTGATCGGTTTCATCTGCTCCGGGCCGGATTTCTCAGCACACTCTGAAGTTTTTCTCTTTGACCTCTGCGATTTAGGGTTTTGTATTTGCCGAGACCTTGGCACCCCTCCGCCCATTGGCGCTCTCCATACCCGCGCTGTTACACTTCAAAGTTCAACCGAGATTTTTAATCCTAGGAATTCGCCGCTTCAGTCATGCTCAAGCCAGGAGACATCGCCATCGTCAGCGGAGCCCGCACGCCCTTCGGGCGCTATTGCGGCAAACTGAAAGACTTCACCGCCCAGGAACTGGGCGCGATTGCCGCCAAAGGCGCCATCGAACGCGCCGGAGTTGATCCCAAAGACTTCGACCACGCTGTCTTCGGCAACGCGCAGCAGACTTCTGGGGATGCTCTCTACGGAGCTCGCCACGTCGGCCTGCGCGCCGGTCTGCCAATCGAGACTCCGGCCCTAACCGTGAATCGCCTCTGCGGATCCGGCATGCAAGCCATCGTCAACGCCGCTCAAATGATCCAGCTAGGCGAAGCCAGCGTCGTTCTCGCCGGAGGCATGGAAGCCATGTCGCAAGCGCCGTTTTCTATTCGCGGACGCGACGGCTTTTCACTCGCTCCCGGCGGCAAGCTCGAAGACTCCCTGATGGTTGCCCTGCTCGACACTTTCTGCGGATCCTACATGGCCAACACTGCAGAACTTTACGGCGAGCAGCAGGGCATCACTCGCCAGGCACAAGATGAATTCGCGCTGCGTTCCCAGCAGACTGCCGACGCCGCTTACAAAGAACATCGGCTCCAGGATGAACTGGTCCCGGTCCCGCTAAAGAATCACAAAGGCGAGTCTACCGGCGACACCTTGACCGAAGACGATCATCGCCGTCCCCAGACCACCATGGAAGGCCTGGCCAAGTTGAAGCCCGCATTTGGCAAGAGCGGTACGGTCACCGCCGGAAACGCCAGCGGTATCGTGGATGGCGCTGCGGCGGTCGTAGTCATGTCGCTCGAAGAGGCAACCAAGCGTGGCATCAGACCGATGGGTCGCATCGTGAGCTGGGGGATCGCAGGCGTAGAGCCGAAACTCATGGGCCGCGGCCCTGTGCCGGCCACGAAAATCGCCCTGCAAAAAGCCGGGCTGACTCTGGACTATATTGACTTAATCGAAGTCAACGAAGCCTTTGCCGCGCAGTATCTCGCAGTCGAAAAAGAACTCGGCCTCGATCGCAGTAAAGTTAATGTTAACGGCGGCGCGATTGCGCTGGGGCATCCCCTGGGTGCAACCGGTACGCGGCTGGTAATTACCCTGCTGTACGAACTGCGCCGCCGCAAGAAGAAATACGGCCTCGCGACCGCCTGCATCGGCGGAGGTCAGGGAATCGCTATGGTCGTCGAAAGTTTGAATTAGGTTAATCTGCGTTGTCAGCGGTAATCTGCGGCCAAACAAAGGAATCATCTATGGAGATAAAGAAGGTAGGAATTCTAGGTTGTGGCTTGATGGGATCAGGTATCGCTCAGGTCAGCGCAACTGCCGGATTTGACGTCAACGTCCTCGAAGTCGAGCAGAAATTCCTCGACAAGGGCTTCGCTGGCATCGAGAAGTCGCTAGCCAAGTTTGCTGAGAAAGGCACGCTGAAAGAAACTCCGCAAGCTGTCCGCGCCCGCCTCAAAGGCACGACCAACATGCAAGACCTCGCCGATTGCGACATCGTGGTAGAAGCCGTCATCGAAAACATCGTAGAGAAGAAGAAGATGTATACGGCGCTCGATGCTATCGCGAAGAAAGATGCCATCTTCGCCACCAACACTTCCTCCATCTCTGTGACCGAATTGATGTCGGCCACCAAGCGTCCCGAACGCTTCATTGGTCTGCACTTCTTCAATCCCGTACCGCTGATGAAGTTGGTTGAGGTCGTAAAGACCATCGCCACAGCTTCCGATGTGTACGACACTGCTTACGAGTTCGGCAAAAGGCTCGGCAAAGTCCCTGTTCGAACCAGCGACAAAACCGGATTCATCGTCAACCGCCTGCTGGTGCCCTACCTGCTCGATGCCGTCCGCGCTTACGAAGAAGGCGTCGGCTCTATAGAAGACATCGACAATGCTATGAAACTGGGCTGCGGCTATCCCATGGGCCCATTCACCCTGCTCGATTTCGTCGGCCTCGACACCACGTACTACATCACGCACGTGATGTATGACGAATTCAAGGAACGCCGATTCGCCTCGCCGCCACTGCTGAAGAGGTTAGTCATGGCAGGCTGGTTCGGCCGCAAAAGCGGCAAAGGCTTTTACGATTACTCAGACCCGGCAAATCCGAAACCGAATAAACTCTGAAATACTTGGCCACGGATTCGCACGGACAAACACGGATTTGACTCTGTGCTTCTCTGTGGCCTCTGTGGTTAAAATGATCTTGATCTGCGTTCATCCGCGTTAATCTGCGGCGAATAGAAATTTTATGACCTACGAAAACCTTCTCTTCGAAAAGAAAAACTCCATCGCCTACGTCACCGTCAACCGGCCAAAGGTCCTCAACGCGCTCAACATGGCCACCATGGAAGAGCTGCGTGCCGCCTTTACCGATGCCAAAAACGATGCCAACATCCGCGTCGCCATCCTCACCGGATCAGGCGAAAAAGCCTTCATCGCCGGCGCCGATATCGCGGAACTAGCCAAGCAGGACGCCGTCAGTGGCAAGGAATACACGCACCGCGGCCAGAGCGTTCTTGATTTAATCGAAAATCTCGGCAAGCCGGTCATCGCCTGCATCAACGGTTTTGCCCTCGGCGGCGGATGCGAAATCGCCATGGCCTGCACCATGCGCCTGGCCAGCGAAAACGCCAAACTCGGCCAGCCTGAAGTGAAGCTGGGAATTATTCCAGGCTACGGTGGCACTCAGCGCCTGCCGCGCCTGGTAGGCAAAGGACGCGCCATGCAACTCATACTGTCCGGCGAAATGATCACAGCGCAGGAAGCTCACCGTATGGGGCTGGTCAATGAAGTGACTCCATTAGCCGAACTGATCCCCCGAGCCGAGGCCATCGCGCAAAAGATCATTGCCAACTCACCCCTCGCTGTACAGTATTCGATGGAAGCGGTGAACAGAGGCTTCGATATGCCCTTGTCGGACGCACTTTATCTGGAAGCGGTCCTGTTCAGTGTGGCCTGCTCCTCGGAAGACAAGAAAGAAGGGACAACGGCGTTTCTGGAAAAGCGGGCGGCGCAGTTCAAGGGGAAGTAAGACTTCGCCACGGATTTGCCGATTTTCACGGATGAAAAACATTTCACCACAGAGGCACAGAGTCACGGAGAAAATCACCGAAGAACGAATTCGGGAGAAGGCGATTGCCGGAAAACTAAACGCCGCCGGCTTCCGCTTTGCCGTCGTTGTCTCGCGCTTCAACGAGTTCATCACCGAGCGTCTTCTACGCAGCGCCTACGACGGACTGCTACGTTCGGGCGCCCGGGAACGAGACATCACCATCGTCCGCGTCCCCGGCGCTTTCGAAATCCCCTCCGCTGCTCGCACCCTCGCCGAAACCGGAAAACACGATGCCATCATCTGTCTCGGCTGCCTGCTCCGCGGAGATACAGCCCACTATGATGTCATCGTCAACGAAGTCACTCGTGGCATCGGACAATCCATGCAGGAAACTGGCGTCCCGCATGCCTTTGGCGTTCTAACTTGTGAAACATTGGAGCAAGCCATCGACCGCGCCGGCCTGAAGATGGGCAACAAAGGTTTCGAAGCGGCTCTCTCTGCAGTAGAGATGGCGAATCTGAGGAAGGCCGTCAGCAGTCAGCACTCAGCGCTCAGCAAAACGCAAAGACGCGGAAGGCATCCGGTCAAGAAACGTGATCGCTGATCTCGGTGTGCTAAACAACTCCTGTAGACTGAATGCAGACTGCTGATGGCTGACTTTCTATGGGCACCCGCCGAAAATCCCGCGAACTGGTTCTGCAAATGCTCTTTCAGTCCGACATGGGCAAGCAGCTGCCCGACGAAGTCCGCCGCACCTTTTGGATCGAGCACAAGTCCGCAGAAGGCGAAGTGCGCGGCTTCGCAGAAGATCTTTTTCGCGTTGCTGCCGATCATGCCGTAGAAATTGACGGGCTCATCGAGCGCCACGCCGAGCATTGGCGCATGGACCGCATGGCTGCCGTCGACCGCAATCTCCTACGTTCATCGGTGGCAGAGTTCATCGGCTTCCCCGATACCCCACGGGCCGTCGTCATCAACGAAGCCCTGGAAATCGCCCGCAAGTTCTCCAGTCCTGAGTCCGTGCAATTCATCAACGGAGTGCTCGACAGCGTAGGGAAGGAACTGGAGAAGAAGGTCGTTGGCCGATAGTCGTTGGTCGTTCTGCCAACCACCGACCACGGTGGTTAGGGCTTCACGGCTACCAGATCGGGATTGCATGTTACTCCAGGAAAAGGCTGGCCGGCCGTGGTTTGGCACAAACTCTCTGGGAAACTGATTTGTTGTATGTCCGCGCCAATGTTGGTCTGCAGCAGGTGTAATGTCCCATCACTACTCCCGACATAGAGCTGCGTACCATCAGGGGTGAGCGAAGCCCGCAGTGGAAATCCACTGCCCACCAGCGGGATAGCCGAGGAAGTTTGCGCGCCGATATTGAACACCAGGATGCTGTTGAAACTTGGCGTCACGATGTATGCCGTCGAGCCGTCCTGAGAAAGTATCATTTGCGTGGCCACGAAATCGCCACGGCCCAGGTTGAATGATACCGGCGCAGGGTCATTGTCCACCACTGTTGGAGTGCAACCCGCCCAGAAACTGTTGGTCGGGGGGTGGGCGCTGATGACTTCGATCACGGGCGGCGCCAAACCAATTACGTGAAATGCGTCCGTAGGGTCAAGATCGCCCAGCAGTGAACCCTGACCGGGTAACGTTTTTAGAAAGGTTGGGACGGGCGATACACTCACCGTATCCGCTTGGCCGATGTCGCACGTTCTTTTCACCGTGACACCCGCTGGATCCCCACCTGCCAAATAGGCAAAGGCCCCTTCCGCCAGAAAGGTCACATCGTTAGCGGGCGCGGCGAGTGTCTTGGCCTGTAATGCGTCCACTTTGGAATATACATAGAGTGTGCTTCCGGCAACGATAAACGCCTTCAGACTGTCCGGCGAGAAGTCGGCTGCAGTGGCGCCCGTGATCCTCAACACCGTCGGAATATTGCTCGATGTATCGAACACAAACACTTGATTAGGCGAGTCGGTGGTGTCGGAAACTATCACTTTGCTGCTGTCGGGAGATACCGCCAGAACCTTCCCCGGCGACGAAGAGAATCCATTCACCGTACTGCTGCCACTCACATCTATCACGGCCAGGCCTTTGCTGCCCAGCAATCCAGAATTAGTGCCTGCGTACGCCTTTGCTCCCATGGGATCAAATACAAGCGAATTTGGTGTTGCTGGCAAAATGATCGGGGTCGCGAGTTTTGTCGGCGAGGTGGTTAGCGAGACCACGGTGCTGACGCAGGCGTCAACAGTTCCGCAACCCGAGCTGGACACATAAACAGTTGCATTGGTCGTGCCGCTTGCTGCCACCAGGGTGACCACGCTTTCAGGAAATATTGGTTGCGAAGGCTGCAGCCCAATATTGCATGTTGGCGGAGTGCACGATGCAATGATGGTGGCTCCTCCTCCGCCGGTTGCGGCCAATGCCACGCCACCACTGACAGTAACCGACCCCGACTCCGAAGAACTCCAGGTCAATGGAGGGTTGGTGATGGTCGTGCCCGATGAGTCCACCACTGTTGGGGTAATACTTTTCGAGGTGCTGGAGGAGCCGGCTACCTCGAGCTGAATCGACTGCACCAAACAAGTTGTGAAACTGAAAGGCACGCTGCTGGTGTTACCAACGACCGCGAACAGCGGCGTGACCCCCGGAGTTTTTGCCGTCACTTGCACTTGATTCAGAGACTGCCCATTGACGAAGTTAATTAGTCCGCTGGCGGTAGTGCTCAGGTCCGCGACTCCGGCGTTCAACGTCCTCCAGTTGAATTGCCCAGCGGTTGCAGTGACGTCAACGCCGCGGCTGTAGGCGGTTGCCTGATACGCCGCAGTGCTGGGGACCGTCGGATTTTCTGTAGTTGTCAGGCAGGTAGTCGTGGGGGCCGGCGGAACGGGCGTGATCACGACGCTATCAATGTGTTGGTGGACGTAGACCCGGGTCGCCGGACTGCTCACTCCCTGGGAGGTTGCAGTAATATCCCCAAATCCCACCGGTCCTGGCGTACAGACCTGCGGAGCGCTCAGAGAATCCCAGGTGCCGGCGCACACCACTCCATTCGCGGCTACGGTTACCACGGCGCTGTTACTGGATTGATAGAAGACCGGTTCAGTGATGGGATTCTTGCTCGCGTTCTCAGGGGTCGCAGTGAACTGCTGGTCCGTGCCCAATTCCATGGAGACGCTGTTCTGCGGAAGCAGCGTTATGCTCGCAGGTACGACGAAAACGGCCGTATGGACAGCGCTGCCGCTGCTGCAGCCGGCCTCGCCCACTATCACAGCGCACAGAACAGCAATGGCACAGCCCATCTGACCAAACCTAACCATTCATCCTCCCCGCCCTCAGGCGGCCCACAGCGTCACGCTAGATGTTGTGCTGAGAAATTTCCAGTGTAGAGGCAGTCCACGTTTTCAGCAATCCTCCACCCCAGGGCGCTCTTATTTGGGATGCGCCACTACCTGGTTGACGATGTGTGAAGTCACTTGCTATATTTATAGGGTTCCGCGAGTCATCCTTAGGCTTTCCTGTAAGCGGTGGTTTTTATGGCGTCTGGTTTGTGCGCCATGCATGACACCAAAAGCAGTCGAGCCGTTACGATACAACTTCTTCGGATTTTGCGAAGATGCCCTCGCTGAAGCGTCCTGTGCGTACTTCCACCCGTTGGAAGGCTATGCAGGGCGGTGCTGACGAAACGGAGTGCCTCCTGTTTGGGCTTGGCGCCACCGTCGGCAGCGTTAGTCAGAATTTATTTATCATCCGCCCGTGGTATGTGCGGCGGAAGCATGGCTGGCTCGCCGCCACCCAGACCCTGAATCAGGGAACAGTCGAAGCTGCGGATTTCTTTCCCGCACGCCTCCACGGGCGTGTGGGCGTAGTGCGCGGCTCAAGGAGTTGCAAGAGTGCCGACTTTCAATCAATTGGTGCGGGACGGCCGCAAGCGGCCGCGCTACAAGACGGCCAGTCCGGCGTTGCAGGGATGTCCGCAGAAACGCGGTGTATGCACTCGCGTGTATACGCAAACTCCCAAGAAGCCGAACTCGGCATTGCGTAAAGTTGCCCGCGTGCGACTTACCAACGGAATCGAAGTCACAACCTACATTCCGGGTGTTGGCCACAACCTTCAGGAGCACTCGATTGTGCTCATTCGCGGTGGCCGCGTGAAGGATCTTCCGGGAGTGCGCTATCACGTAATCCGCGGCACTTTGGACGCGGTTGGCGTCGCCGGCCGCAAGCAGAGTCGCTCGAAGTATGGTGCCAAGCGACCCAAGGCCTAGAATTTTATTCGTAGAGACGTAGCTTGCTACGTCTTCACGGCTCGAGCGAGAAGCCGAGAGCCAGGAGCTAAAAGCTGAATGCCACGAAAAGGACATGTCCCGAAACGCGGAACTGAGAACGATCCGGTTTACGGATCCGACTTGGTCACCAAGTTCGTCAACTGCATGATGTGGGGCGGCAAGAAGAGCACGGCGGAGAGAATTGTTTATTCCTCCATGACCCGCCTTCAGGAAAAGGGCGGCGGCGACGATGCTCTGAAGCTCTTCAAGAAAGCGGTCGAGAACGTCAAGCCGCTTCTGGAAGTGAAGACCCGCCGCGTAGGTGGCGCCAACTACCAGGTGCCGGTCGAAGTGAATGCCGACCGTCGTACCTCGCTCGCTATTCGCTGGCTGATCACCTACTCTCGCGGACGCGGTGAAAAGGGCATGATCGACAAGTTGAGCAACGAACTGCTGGACGCCGCCAATAACCGCGGCGCGGCGATTAAGAAGAAGGAAGATGTTCACCGCATGGCTGAAGCCAATAAGGCCTTCGCCCACTACCGGTGGTAACGCGAATCGAGAAGGACTAGAGAATTGACGGGTTCAGTCGCCAACGAACAAGAGTTACGAAAAGAAGAGAGAAAGAAAGCTGTGTCCAGAACAGTCCCATTAGAGCGCTGCAGGAACATCGGCATCATGGCCCACATCGATGCCGGTAAGACCACTACGACCGAGCGCATTCTTTTCTACACCGGAAAGACGCACCGTATCGGAGAGGTCCACGAAGGTACTGCCACCATGGACTGGATGGAGCAGGAGCAGGAGCGCGGCATCACTATTACTTCCGCTGCAACTACCTGCACCTGGCGCGACATTCGCATTAACATTATCGACACTCCTGGCCACGTTGATTTCACCGCTGAAGTCGAGCGCTCACTACGCGTGCTCGACGGTGCCGTCGCCGTGTTTGACGCCGTGCATGGCGTGCAGCCACAGTCGGAAAAAGTCTGGCGTCAGGCCGACAAGTACGGCGTTCCCCGCATTTGCTTCATCAATAAGATCGACAAGATGGGCGCTGATTTTGAGCATGCCGTCGATACCTTACGCAAACGCCTCAATGCCAAGCCAGTTGCCATTCAGATTCCCATCGGTCAGGAAGATAAATTCAAAGGCGTAGTGGATCTCATCGAAATGAAGTCCATTACCTGGCAGGACGACACCATTGGCGCCGAATACACTTCAGGCCCCATTCCCGCCGAACTGCAAAAGAAAGCCGAAGCCTTCCACACTCAGTTAGTCGAGACCGTTGCCGAGAACGACGACGAAATGCTGCACAAGTTCTTGGAAGGCGAAACTATTTCCCCCGCGGAACTCCGAGCGTCGCTTCGCAAATCTACCATTGCTCTGAAGGTTTTTCCGGTCGTCGTTGGCACTGCATTCAAGAACAAAGGCATCCAGCCGCTGCTTGATGCAGTCGTTGATTACCTGCCTTCCCCGCTCGATGCCGGCGAAGTCAAGGGCGTCAATCCCGACACTGGTGAAGTGGAGACGCGCAAGCCTTCCGACAGCGAACCGTTTTCCGCTCTGGCTTTCAAGATCATGGCTGACCCCTTCGTCGGACAGCTGACCTTTATCCGCGTTTACTCCGGCCAGGTCAAATCAGGCGACTCGGTGTTAAGCAGCGGAAAAGGTCGTACTGAGCGCATTGGCCGCTTGCTTAAAATGCACGCCAACAAGCGCGAAGATATCAGCGAGATTTTGGCTGGTGACATTTGTGCCGCCGTCGGATTAAAGAACGTCAGCACCGGTGACACTATTTGTGATGAAGCCCACCCCATTGCGTTGGAGTCCATTACCTTCGCGGTTCCGGTGATCTCGGTTGCAGTCGAGCCCAAGACCAAAGCTGACCAGGAAAAGATGGGCATGGCGCTCAATCGCCTCGCTCAAGAAGATCCCACCTTTAAGGTTCACACTGATCCTGACAGCGGACAGACCATCATCAGTGGCATGGGCGAGTTGCATCTGGAAATCATCATCGATCGCATGATGCGCGAGTACAAAGTGGAGGCCAACGTCGGCAAGCCCCAGGTAGCCTACCGCGAGACCATCCGCAAGAAATCCGAAGCCGAGGGCAAGTACATTCGCCAGACCGGCGGCAAGGGTCAGTATGGCCATGCCAAGATTCGCCTTGAGCCACAGGTGCCGGGTACCGGTTATGAGTTTGTTAATGATGTTGTCGGTGGTTCGGTGCCCAAAGAATTCATTAAGCCCATCGACCAGGGAATTCGGGAAGCCATGGAAGGCGGCGTTTTGGCTGGCTATGAGATGGTGGACGTGAAAGCCATTCTCTATGACGGCAGCTACCATGATGTCGATTCCAATGAAATGGCGTTTAAGATCGCCGGTTCCATGGCGTTCAAAGAAGCTGCCCGCAAGGCTTCGCCGGTGTTGCTCGAACCGGTGATGGCGGTCGAAGTGGTCACCCCGGAAGACTATGCGGGGGTCATCATGGGTGACCTAAGTTCGCGCCGAGGACGTATTGAAGGCATGGAGCATCGCGCGGGTTCGCAGGTGATCAAGGCAATCGTGCCGCTGGCAGAGATGTTTGGTTATGCGACCCACATGCGTTCCAGCACGCAGGGGCGCGCCGAGTACTCGATGCACTTCGCGCGTTATGAAGAAGTGCCGCGCGGCGTCGCCGACGAGATCATTGGCAAGTCCCAGGGACCAAAGAGATAGCAACTGCGGGCCAGGATGCCTGCCTGATACGGAGAGAAAACGGAAATGGCGAAAGAAAAATTTGAACGGAATAAGCCGCACTGCAACGTCGGGACGATTGGTCACATTGACCATGGCAAGACCACGTTGACGGCGGCCATCACCAAGGTGTTGTCCAAGCACAACCCGAAGATTCAGTTCCGGTCGTTCGATTCGATCGATAATGCGCCGGAAGAAAAGGCGCGCGGAATCACGATTGCCACGGCGCACGTGGAATATGAGACGGCGAACCGCCATTACGCGCACGTGGATTGCCCGGGCCACGCCGACTACATCAAGAACATGATTACGGGTGCGGCGCAGATGGATGGCGCGATTCTCGTGGTGGCCGCGACGGACGGCCCGATGCCGCAAACTCGCGAGCACGTACTGTTGGCG
>DATHOQ010000029.1:0-7599 GCA_035484735.1 Terriglobales bacterium
GCATTGATTTCGCCTGCGCGAGTTGTACACATCCCGTGTGGCGCACCTGCGATGACTTTCAGCGTCGCGTTTTTGACGATTTTCGCGGTCAGGAGACCGGAGTCGGCGATCGGAACGATCTGGTCGGCGTCACCGTGCAAAACCAACGTCGGGACATCGATCTTCTTGAGGTCCCCGGTGAAGTCGGTCTCGGAGAATGCCTTGATGCAGTCGTACGCACCGACGATGGAAACCTGCATTCCTTGTCGCCAAAACGAGTCCCGCACGCCTTCGGAAATCTTCGCGTCCGGCTTGTTGTAGCCGTAGAAGGGCAGGCTCAGATCCTTGAAGAACTGAGAGCGGTCCGCCACCACGCTAGCGCGGATCTGGTCAAATACCGACAGGGGCAGGCCACCCGGGTTGTTCTCCGTCTTCAGCATGATCGGCGGCACTGCACCAATGAGGACGGCCTTCGACACGCGCTTGGATCCGTGCCGGCCAATGTAACGCGCAACTTCGCCCCCTCCAGTAGAGTGCCCAACGAGAGTGATGTTCTTCAGATCGAGCTTTTCGATGAGCGCGGCCAGGTCATCCGCGTACGTATCCATCTCGTTGCCATTCCACGGCTGGCTGGAGCGGCCGTGGCCTCGGCGGTCGTGGGCAATGGCGCGATAGCCTTTTTGCGCGAGAAACAGCATCTGCGCGTCCCACGCGTCCGCATTCAGTGGCCATCCATGCGAGAACACCACGGTTGGTCCAGCTCCCCAGTCTTTGAAGTAGATTTTCGTTCCGTCTTTCGTGGTGATCGTATTCATTTCCGTTTCTCCTTGATCATTCCCATGTGGATTTGGAGCGCTCACCGTTTCTAACCACACTTAAGCGTTTGGGTTGGGAAAAACTTCGCCGATGTGTGCGCGGATTTCGTCGTAATACTCGGGGTGGTTCACGAGAATCGCGGAAATCTCTTGAGCGAGTGGGCTTTCGGCGGCCCATTTCTTTTGTTGGTCAGGAAACAGTGGTTCCGTGAGTGGCTTCGCCTCTTGTAGCAAGCGCATCAACTCGAGATGATCCGGGTTTTCGTTTTCACTCATTTTGAGTCCGCCAGATGCCTTGGTAGCAAATTGGTCCATGACTTTGTCCCTCCAGTTTTAGGTCCCTGCGGACTGCCGCTGCCAGATGACGCCCACCCTATACAAGTGCAATCGAGCGGCCAACGCGATTGCGTTGAATCCACTGCTCTTGCTGCAGAAGATCGTGCCGAAGATTCTGAAGTGCCGAAATTTCAGAGGGAACCAATCAGAACGAGAAGGCTCGGCCTGTCATGCAGATAAGAACGAGTTTACGCAGATGCCGACAGGATTATGGAAGTCGAGTCACAGCTCGAGCAGATCGCACCAAGGACTGAGCTGAAGTACGCCAGTAAGGCATGCGTTGTTCTTTAACAGCCAAGCCCACAGTGACAAAGGGGAGATGACCGGCGCGGTCGAATGGAACACACACATTACGAGTAACAAGATTCCGTCATCGTCCCCGACGGTCGTGTCAATCGGATGGCAAGAGACTTGCGCTTCGCTGCAGGTTGTGTGAGGTCGCTCCTTAGATGTCGTTATCCAGGGACAACGTCACGTTTTCAATGCTGCGGGACAGAGCAAGAAAGGTTCGCAGTTCTGGTGCAAGTAATCTTTGCGGTCCTTTGGAACAGCAAGACAGGACCTTCTTTTCTAGGTCCCCGAATGCATCTTCGAAGTCGTCTTTCCTCTCCGATGCTTTGCCCTCCAGCCGGTCGGCCATACCATCCACCACATCGGCGAGGCCTTTATCGAACTCTTGTTGCGCCCTAGCCACCGGCGCAGGCAATTCAAAACCGGGAAGCCGGACGCGGTATCTCCACAAAGTAACTCGCGTTATAAAAAGCATCCGCAGCCGCGGCTGCCACCGCACGATTCGACCGCGCAAAGCAAGGTCCTGCAGCCGCGTAGGGCCGAGTTCGAGTAGGAGGCCATCGGCGAGCGCTCTCACTTGGTCGAAACTGCTGTTGATCATTTCACGCAGCGAATAGGTCTGTCCGACGGCAACCTTCGGATCTTTCGAAACTGGTTCTCGTATGAGTTGGGCGAGTAATCGCAGGCTGGAAATAAACGTTTTTTTCATTTCCACCGCAATAGGTGCACTCCAGAGCCGATCAAATACAAGCCACATCATGCATAGTCCGAGGCCGACCCCAACGATTCGGTCCCTTGCCGCAGCGAGCGATGTCTGCCTCGCGAACTCTTGAAGGTTAATGAGGCAGAAGACCACAGCGATCTGAAATCCGAAATATGACAATCGCGGGCTTGATGTCATGAACCATGAGACCAGCGCCATGACAAGTATGAAGAAGATTGCGAATCCGCCAATCGAATCGAGATGCGGGAGAATGAATATCTCCGAGCCTATCCCTATAAGGAGCCCGCCCACCACGAACGCGGCGAAGCGCAGAATCTGTCTTTGCCGAGAGGCTCCGACAGCGGAAATCGCCGTCAACAGGCACGTGGCTATAGCGGGTGCGCCGATGTTTGGCCACGCGATGGAGTTATAGATGATGTAACAGCCACTGGCCGCCAAGCACCCTCGTAGTGCGAACTTAAGATGCTCAGGGTTAACGAATGCATCTGGAGCCAAGAGTTTCGATTGCAGCGCGTCGGGCGAGGGTGGCAGGTGCACTTTCGTCGACTCCGAATACGTGAACGCTTGTGGGATGAGCGAAACCGTATGCTGCATTTCGTGCAATAGCGGAACATGGGAGGGGGCATGGTCAGGGTCAAAGTGAATCGGGCTCGAGATTCGCCGATTCATTAGATCGGTGCGAATGATTGCGACGGCCATCCCCAAGGTACGCAATTGCTCCGCATCGGTATCAGTAAGCTCGAAGCTGAGTCCGGTCAAGGTGGCGGTAATGTCGACCAATCTTCCAACCAGCGCAACGACACCACTCATCTGTGCCCTGTAGTGGGTCGAATAGTCCGCGCGGCGGAGAAGCCGCCGCAAACTCGAGGTTCCAAGCATGCCGAACCTGATGATTTTCTTTTTACTTGGGTCATCTGGAGGACAGCGTTTGGCGTAACAAACTAACAGACTCTCGACCGCAGACAACCGTTCCGCGATGGGCAGCACAATATCGTCGCCTGGATTCACACGAGCAAACGCCAGCTCTATTGCCGCAGTAACCAGAGCTCCTACCGATACCGCCAAAGTGAGCCAGAGCGTATCTTCGACATTAGTTTCGGCGGAGACATGCCGTTCCCATATGGGAATGCCGACAGCGATCACCAGGGCGAATGTTGAAGCCGCGCCGTAATTTGTCATCGCACTGAGTGCATAAAAAGTCAGAAAGAATGAAGTAATCACCCAGAGAAAATGTAAGATGGGAACGCTGATAACGAAGCCCGCCGAAATCAAAACATAGGCTCCCCCAACCCCGACAAAGAGGAATGTTGTTCCAGCTGATTGCAGCGTAGCCCTTGGGCTTGCGCGCGAAATGATGAGTGTGTAAATCGCAGCCTCGAAGGCATAGGGAATACGAAAGGTCTCGCAAATAATCATGACCAGCGCCGAGGCAATTACCATCCGCGCTACTATTCCTGCCCGGCCTGGATATGGAGCGAGCTCCTCCTTGAGAAAATCTAGGAACCAAGGTAGAGCGCCGGGCGATTCGTGCAGGCTTTGTGCAATTGTGGCCATTCTCAATCTCCGCGAATTGTGACAACGGCGGACTCGCCGACTCGAAATAATTCGGGGGAGGGATTTTGCACGCGGACCCGAACCGGATATCTCGAAGCCAAATGCACCCAATTGAGGGTTCGCTGCGCGTCCGGAAGCCCGGGTTCCAGGCGGCCAAAGACATCCGGATCAGGAGTAACGCCAAAACCCACGCTGTCCACAACACCAGTAAATCGCAAACTCGGTTTCGACAGAACGTAGACGTCGGCCCGCATACCAGGCACGATGTGTTGGAGTTCGCCTTCTCGGAAGTTACCGATCGCCCACCAGGTCCGCGTGTCAATCAGAGTGAATACCTGTTGCCCCACATGGGCGTAGGCACCTTCGGAAAGATTGAGATTTGTTACGAGGGCATCGAATGGCGCGTAGATCCGGCAGTTTCCTAGGTTATATCGGGAGGTCTCCACGGCAGACGCTCGCGCGCCGCGTTGATTCGTTAGTGGATCAAGCGTGGTGACAGCGTGCTGGGCTTGCTCGTGATAGGCCTTGCTTTCGTCCACGACGGATTGGGACCGTTCGTATTGCGCCAAAGCCGACTGAAGTCCAGCCTGCGAAAGCCGTAGTTGTGACTCTGCTTGTTTCAGAGCTTCTGCCTCGGCGGTTTCTGAAGTTCTCGCTCGGTCCACCTGGTCTACCGTGACGAACTGTCTTGCGAGAAGAGGTTCGAGACGATGCAGGTTGTTACTCGCATAGGTCCATTCCGCCTTTGCTCGGTTCACGCCCTGCTCAGCATTGGACACATCCGCCCGGGCCTGATCGACAGCGGCTGCCCATCGGTTTACATCTGACTGCGAGCTGTGGATGCCTGCCTGCGACACGGAAACCGCACTCACCAGTGCTGCAATTCTGCGCTGTTCGTCTGTAATCTGCCCTTCGAGAGCAGCCTGTTCGGAAAGGGCGCGTTCGAGCGCATACTGATACGGCCTCTCATCGATCTCGAACAGCAGATCGCCCTTTCTTACAAACTGGTTGTCACGCACATTCAGTCGCACGATCGGCCCGTCGACTTGCGGCGCGATACCGATGAAATTCGCAAACACTTCGGCATCATCCGTCCGTGGATAGTGGTTGGCGCGGTAGAGTGCCAGCAGCCCGAGCAGGGCTGCGGCTACTGCGATGGCCACGCTAATTCGGCGGCTAAGCACCCTCTGCGGTCTGGAATCCGTCTCGAAATTCATAGTCCCGGTTCCTGCCAAGCTAGTGAAAGAAAATCAGCCACAACGCAAACGTAAACAATGCAGCGAGGCTCGGATAAGCCAGCACCGCTAAATCAAGATTCATGTGGAACCGCAGCAGCACCAATCGCGTGAGGGCGGTGAGCAGAACAGCCAGGGTCAAGCAGACGAGCCACGCCGGGAAAAACGCCCCCAGGATATCGACGGAAGGAGCCCGTGAGCAACTGGCAAGTGGCAACGCAGAGAGCGAGACTAAGAACCCGAGCCTCACAGATCGACGTTTTCCAGTGGCGCGCATGGTCAAGGCCGCGTCGATGCTGGTTGAATCGAATCGCCCGTTCGGAACGCCAGATCCGCCAAAGCGATAAGCACTTGGGTGCGGGCAACTACGTCCGTTGAGCGGGCCTGTGCAAGTGTCCGCTGGGCCGCCGTGACATCCAAAAAGTTGCGCAGACCGTAGTTATAGGATTCAAGAGCGGAATTGTAGGACTGGCTGGCGGCGTCCAGTAGCGCGGTCGCTGCCTGGCGCTGGCGAAAAGCGGTGTTCAGGTTTGAGTAAGCCGCCCAGACTTGGTTGGCAATCTCATCGCGCGCGGCGTTGACTTGCGCTTCTGCCGAGCGGACGTTCGCTTCGGCTTGCACAACATTGTTTTTTCGAGCACCTCCATCAAACACCGTCCAGTTCAGACTTAAGCTCAATCCGCCCGTGAGGCCGGCTGTGTGTCCCCAGGGTAGGGTTTGCTGCAACCCATACAGGGACTGCGCAACCGGGCTGACATTAACACTCAGGGAAGGATAGAAGGCCGCGCGCGCCTCCTTCACCCTAGCGTTCGACGATCGTATCTCGGCCACCAGCCGCATGAGGTCGGGACGTTGTCCCAGGGCGCGATTGATGGCCAGGTCCACCGAGTCGCCAATCGAGTCGGGAGTCGGCAGCTCCATGAGAGTTTTCACGTGAATCGTCGACGTTGGAGAGGTTCCGAGCGCGGTTGCCAAATTTCCTTGCGCAATCTCTTCCGCACCTAGCACGGCTTGCAGTTCGTATTCTGCCTGTGCGGTTGCGCTTCGGGCTTGCAGTACGTCCGGAAGGGTCGCCAAGCCATTCTTCAATCGCTCTTCCGCGGATTGTTGCACGGCCTGGGCATTAGACAGACTGGCTCGGGCGGCGTCCTCCTGACCTGACGCATTTAGGAGTTGATAGTAGGCTTGCTCGACCTGGTAAATGACTCTGCGGTGTGTGTCATTAAACACGAAGTTCGCTGCCAGGACTTCCGCTCTGGCGTCAGCAATTCGGCCTGCCCGCGCACCAAAGTCAAAAACCGTATAGTTGAGATCCAATGCCACCTGAAAGTCTTGAAAAGTTTGGCGGTAGAAACGGGTTCCAAGATAGGTCTCCTCCCGGTTGGTCTCGGAAAGTGCAGCAGCTGCCAGGGTCGGAAACAATTCGCTGCGCGCGACGCCCAAAGCCGCGGCCTGCGCACGGGCGCGTTCCCAGGCGAAATGTGTCTCGGGATTGTGCGTTTCCGCCACGTCGATTAACTCTCCCAACGAGTAGGTCTTGGCCGGATCTGTGTTAAACCTGGACTCACGAAAATTCTTCGCATCCGCTTCGATTCTCTGTTCGCCGACGCCGTGCCACGGGTGATCGGGCGAAACAGGCGCGCCCTGAGCAAAGGCACGGCTTCCACACAGCAAAAGAACGGTCAAGATTGCCGTACGCGCCCGAATTCTCACCATGAGTAGTCGAAAGAGTGTCGCTAGCATCGGGTTGCATCCGGTACCTTTGCGAAATTTGGCATCCGACGTCCATCTTGCTCAGCGCCGCAGATTTGTTTCGGCGAGATCAAGCAATTCGTCGCCACGCCCGCTGAGAACCGCTCTCAGCGCAAACAGGCCAAAACCCTTTGCCTGCTCAACCGTTATGTTCGGGGGCATCGAGAGTTCCTGACGGCTTATGGGAACTTCAAGCAGAGCGGGTCCGTCATGCTCCAGGACTGCGGCGATCATCGGCCGAACCTGATCGGGAGTTTTGGCTGTCAACCCCAGGAGGCCAGCCGCCTCGGCCATTTTTGCGAAGCTTGGGTTCTCGAGATCCGTTCCAAAGTCGACTAAGCCCGCTGCCTTCATTTCAAGCTCCACAAAGGCCAGCGAGTTGTTCTTGAAGACCACAACCTTGACGGGAGCTTTCAATTGGCGCAGTGAAAGTAGATCGCCCATGAGCATGGCAAGCCCTCCGTCACCAGACAGCGCCAAGACTTGCCTGCCAGGATGACTAACCTGCGCACCTATGGCCTGCGGCAAGGCGTTTGCCATTGATCCGTGGTTAAAAGAGCCCAGCAACCGTCGCTTTCCATTCATCGTCAAATACCGCGCGGCCCAGATCGTGGGCGTGCCTACGTCGCACGAGAAAAGTGCGTCATCGGCCGCAAGCTCATCGAGCGTCCTCACGACGTGTTGAGGATGGATCTGTTTTCCTCGCGATCCCGGCGCCGCAAGCTCATCAAGCCTTCTGCGTGCTTTGTGGTAATGCTCGAGAGAAGCCTTTAGATGGGTTCCCTCGCCGTTCTGCCGAACTCTTGGCAACAGCGCTTCGAGCGTTGTTTTGATGTCTCCGACAAATCCGTAATCCAACTTCGTACGGCGGCCGAGCTGTTCGCCGCGAATATCAATCTGGACAATCGTGGCG
>DATHOQ010000030.1:0-165526 GCA_035484735.1 Terriglobales bacterium
GCTGTCAGCCGGCAATTTTGATCGATAAAGCTTGCAGGCTTGTCTGGCTCATTATAAGCGGACGTATCCCCAAGCGGTCACTCGCTGGTCAACCATCCATCCCGCGGAGGAAGCCTTTAGTTTGAGCATTGGAGGGAAGGCCCGCATCAGAACGCAAACGCCGCACCAAGTTTAGAGAACTCTAATTCCCGGAAACGGCTTGAGCGGATTAGCCTTTGGGCTTACCGAAGTTCATGCCCCTCTGACCTTCCTTGCTCTGCCAGAGCCCATCTGGCGGGCCATTTCACGCGGTGCAAAGGCGTTCCCCGTTTTCCTACGCGCAGTACAAGTACCAAAGTTACTGGTGAAGTAACGCATCTGCTGTGACAATTTGTGTCAACGCGATAGGCTGCAACTTCTCCCCCAAAAGCAGCGCTATTGCGCGAGCAAAGCGAAGTCGACGTCATCCCTCTGCCGCTCAGATAGGAGATCGAGGTATGTCTCAACGGCTGGGTGATCTTCTTGTGAAAGAGAAGGTCATTACCCCAGAGCAGTTGGAACAAGCAACGAAGACTCAGAAGGAAACCAACGTCCGCCTGGGGGCTGCCCTGGTGAAGTTGGGATTCCTGACTGATGAAGACGTCACCAACTTTCTTTCCCGGCAGTACGGCGTACCCGCCATCAACCTTTCATATTTCGAGATTGATCCTGCAGTAGTCAAGCTGATTCCGTTTGAAACCGCCAAGCGTTATCAAATCCTGCCATTGAGCCGAGTGGGTGCTTCTCTGACCATCGCGATGGTGGACCCGACAAATGTCTTTGCCATGGACGATATCAAGTTCATGACCGGGTTCAACATTGAACCGGTCGTCGCCTCGGAAAGCTCGATTCTTGAGGGAATCGACAAAGCCTACGGCACCACCAAAGAAGAAGACCTCGAACAAGTCATGCAGTCGATGACGGATATGGACGAAGCCGACGTCGAACTGCAAGCCGACCAGGAAGAATTAGGTCTGGCGGACCTCGAAAAAGCCGCCGATGAAGCTCCTATCGTTAAGCTGGTCAACCTCATCCTCACCGATGCAGTCAAGCGCGGGGCCAGCGACATCCACATCGAGCCCTACGAAAAAGAGCTGCGCGTACGCTTCCGTATTGACGGCGTCTTGCAAAGCATTATGACTCCGCCTTTGAAGTTGAAGGACGCCATCACCTCCCGCATGAAGATCATGGCGAAACTCGATATTAGCGAAAAGCGTCTGCCGCAGGACGGCCGCATCATGCTGAAGATGAATATTGGCGGACGCAAAAAGCAGCTCGATTTCCGCGTCAGCACTTTGCCCACGTTGTGGGGCGAAAAAATTGTGCTCCGCCTGCTTGACAAAGAAAACCTGCGTCTCGACATGACCAAGCTCGGCTTCGAGCCGGAATCGCTGGTCAAATTCGAGAAAGCCATTCTCAAACCCTACGGTATGGTGCTGGTCACCGGACCCACTGGATCGGGCAAAACCAATACCCTTTACTCTTCCATCTCCACCCTCAACAAGCCAGATACCAACATCATGACCGCCGAAGACCCAGTCGAATTCCAGTTGGCTGGTGTGAATCAGGTGCAGATGAAGGAACAGATCGGCCTGAACTTCGCGGCCTCATTGCGCGCCTTTCTCCGTCAGGATCCCAACATCATCCTGGTCGGCGAAATTCGAGACTTTGAAACCGCCGAAATCGCCATCAAAGCCGCCCTCACTGGACACTTGGTGCTCTCCACGCTGCATACCAACGGTGCTCCCGAAACCATCACCCGTCTCATGAATATGGGCATTGAGCCATTTCTGGTGGCCACTTCCGTTCACCTGATCTGTGCGCAGCGCCTGGTGCGCCGCATTTGCAAGGAATGTGCTGCGCCGGTGGAAGTGCCGCGCCACACCCTCCTCGAAGAAGGCTACACACCCCAGGAAGTGGATACCGTCAAGATCATGAAAGGCAAAGGCTGCGCCGTGTGCAACAGCACTGGATACAAGGGCCGTTGCGGCTTATACGAAGTCATGGAAGTGGACGACGAGATCAGGGAACTGGTTCTAGTCGGCGCTTCCGCGGTCGAACTCAAAAAGAAGGCAATCGAGCGCGGCATGATCACACTTCGCCGCAGCGGCCTGATTAAGGTCGCCGCCGGCATGACCACACTCGAAGAAGTGGCCCGCGAGACGATTCACTAGATTCTGTACCACGAAGGGAAACAAAATGGCGCTCTCGTTAAGCGATTTGTTGAAAAGAATGCTGGAAATGAGCGGTAGCGATCTTCACCTCACTACCAATTCGCCGCCGCAAATCCGTGTCCATGGACACCTCGTCCCTCTGGATCTTCCGCAGATGACACCTTCGGAAACCAAGCAGCTTGCCTACAGCGTCATGACCGACTCACAAAAGCACCGTTTCGAAGAGAATCTCGAACTCGATTTTTCTTTCGGTTTGAAAGGTCTGGCCCGCTTTCGCGCCAACGTCTTCAATCAGCGCGGCGCCACGTCCGCCGTCTTCCGTCTCATCCCCTTTGAGATCAAGTCCTTCAACCAACTGGGATTGCCGGCCGTGGTGAGCAAGATGTGCGACAAGCCACGTGGTCTGGTACTGGTAACGGGGCCAACCGGGTCAGGAAAATCCACCACCCTCGCGGCCATGATCGACAAGATTAATACCGAGCGTCACGACCACATCTTGACCATCGAAGACCCCATCGAATTTGTGCACATGAACAAGAATTGCGTGGTCAATCAGCGCGAGCTGCACGCCGACACCAAGAGCTTCGCTGACGCGCTGCGCGCCGCCCTTCGTGAAGACCCGGACGTCGTCCTGATTGGCGAAATGCGCGATCTCGAAACCATCGAATCCGCTTTGCGTATCGCCGAAACCGGACACTTGACTTTCGGTACGCTGCACACCAATTCCGCGTCTTCCACCATCAACCGAATCATTGACGTGTTTCCATCCCACCAGCAATCCCAGATTCGGGCCCAGTTGTCGCTGGTGCTGGAAGGCATCATGTGCCAAACCTTACTGCCCAAATCTGACGGCAAAGGCCGTGCCATGTGCATGGAAATCCTGGTGCCGAATGCAGCGGTCCGCAACCTCATCCGTGAAGACAAGATCCACCAGATTTATTCCTCCATGCAATCCGGGCAGGACAAGTTCGGAATGCAGACTTTCAACCAGGCCCTGGCCACTGCCTATTTCCAGAAGCAAATCACTCTGGAGATGGCCATGAGTCGTTCCAGCAACCAGGACGAATTAACCGAAATGATCAATCGCGGCGCAACTCTGTTGAACCGTAATCAATCCGCCCCCGCTATGGCAAAAGGGGCGGCGCCCGCCAAGCGATAAGGGAAAGATCGAAAGATTGGAAACGAGAGAAAAGCAGTCAGCAAGCAGGGAACCCGGAGCACCAAACCATCCGCGTTCCCGGACACAAAACTTAACGTAGCCAAGCGAGGTTAACATGCCAGTTTTTACATTTTCGGGAAAGAACGAAACCGGAGAAAAAGTTACCGGAGAGCGAGTCGCCCCCAACAAGCAGGCCCTGGCCACACAGTTGCGGAAGGAGCGAATTACCACCGGCGCCATCCGCGAAAAAGGCAAAGAGTTTGCCATGCCGACCTTCGGCTCCGGCCGTATCAAGGTGAAGGAGATTGCCATCTTCTTCCGCCAGTTCTCCGTCATGATCGATGCCGGCCTGCCGCTGGTGCAATGTCTGGAGATTCTGGGCGCCAACCAGGAGAACCAGGCGTTTCAGAAGACGCTGAACGGAGTGCGCACCACCGTGGAAGGTGGCGCGACCCTGGCCAATGCCATGCGCCAGTTCCCCAAGGTCTTCGATGAACTGACCACCAACATGATCGAGGCCGGTGAAACCGGCGGTATTCTCGACGTCATCTTGCAGCGCTTGGCTCTCTACGTCGAAAAAGCCGTCAAGCTGCGCGCCGCGGTAAAATCCGCCCTCATCTACCCGGTTTCGGTGGTCTCGCTGGCCTTCCTCATCGTCGGCGCCCTCCTCAAGTGGGTGGTCCCGATCTTCGCCAACTTGTTCGTCGGTTTGGGCGTGGCCCTGCCCCTGCCCACCCGCATCGTGATCGGCCTCTCTGGCTTTGTCGGCCAGTTCTGGTGGTTCTTCATCCTGGGCATCGGCGGTCTGTTTTTCGGAGTCAAAGAGATGCGCAAGCACGAGCGCGTCGCGTACTACATGGATTGGTGCTTGCTCAAGCTGCCCGTGCTCGGCCTGCTGCTGCGTAAAATTGCCGTGGCCCGCTTCACTCGTACCCTCGGTACTCTAATCACCTCGGGCGTGCCCATCCTTGAAGGCCTGAGCATCACCGCCCGCACCTCCGGCAACAAGGTGCTCGAAGCCGCACTCATGAAGGTGCGCAAGGCGATCGAAGAAGGTCGCACCATCGTCGACCCCTTGCGCGAATGCGGTGTGTTTCCCAACATGGTCACACAGATGATCGGCGTGGGCGAAGCCACCGGCGCCATGGACTCCATGCTGCAAAAGATTGCCGACTTCTACGAAGACGAAGTCGATTCCGCCACCAAAGACATGCTGGCCATGCTGGAACCCATCATCATCGGTCTGCTCGGCATCATGATCGGCGGCATCGTGATTTCACTGTACATGCCGTTGTTCTCGATGATCGCCAAACTGGCGGGATAAGTACGAAAAGCGATTCGAAGCCGCAGCGGGGGGAATAGAAAGCTCCTCCCGCCACCGGCCTCTCCCGGCGATAGGGACGGAAATGCATTCCATATTCGATCAGCGGCAATGGCTGGCGTGGCTGGTCAAGGTCCGTGTCCTGGTCCTGACTTGTCTGCTGGGCATTGAACTCGCCATCGCTCAACTCACTCCCAGTGGATTCTCGCTGCGCCTGTTCGTCACCGTGATGTTGCTGTGGTACGCCATTGCGATTTTCCACCTCTTACTGCTTTCCTTCTGGCAGGAATACCGTGTCCAATCGCTGCTTCAGGTGATCACCGACCTGGCCCTCGTCAGCCTGGTGATTTACGCTACCGGCGGCATCGACAGTTCGTTCAATTTCCTTTATCCCCTGGTCATCATCGTAGCCTCCATCCTCTTGCCTCGTACCTGGGCCTTTCTCACCGCAGCGCTGGCTTTCATTCTCTATGGAACTGTCCTTGAACTGACCTATTTCGGAATCGTTCCTTCCTACTCCACAACCCATCCTGAACTGAAATCCCTGCAAGCCATTATTCTGGTGAACTTGTTCGGCTACCTGGCGGTCGCCTATCTCGCCGGACAACTGGCCACCAAGCTTCGCCAGGTTGACGTTAAGCTCAAGCACACCAGTGGCGCGCTCGAAGACCTGCAAGCCTTGCACGAAAACATCATTCAGTCCATCACTGGAGGACTGATCACCACCGGCCTCGATGGCCATATCACCCTGGCCAACACCGCCGCCCAAAAACTATTAGAGTGCCCCGAGGACAGCCTGTTGGGCGAGCCCGTCAATCGGCTTTTCCTCGATCCGCTTCCTCAGGTCGGATCCGAGCGGGCGCACACCGAAGTCCGCCTCGTCGCTCCCAACGGCTACCGCAAGACTTTCCGTGTCCAGGTCTCAACCCTCTCCATCCCGGAAAAAGGCACGCTGGGATTCGTCTACACCTTTGACGATCTCACCGAAGTCCGCCGCTTGGAACGCGAAGTCCGCATGCAGGACCGTCTGGCCGCCGTGGGCCGCCTCGCCGCCGCTATTGCCCATGAAATTCGCAATCCTCTGACCTCTATCGCCGGCTCGGTCAGTCTTTTGTCCGGCATTCCCGACCTGAGCGATGAACACCGTCAGCTTCTCCAGATCGTGACTCGCGAGTCCGAACGCCTGAACCACATCATCACCGATTTCCTCGGATACTCCCGTGGCAAGCAATATCAATTCAAGAAAGTTGACTTGCTTCCACTGCTCGAAGACACGCTTACCCTGCTCGAACATCGTCTCTCCGCGCAGAACAGCGCGATTCGAATCGAGAAAAAGTTCCAGCTGACCGAAGCCTGGACGCTCGCCGACGGCGACAAAATCAAGCAGGTATTCTGGAATTTCTGCGAGAATGCCGTTCGCGCCATGCGTGAGAACGGCACGCTTGCCGTTTCTGTCGAATCCTCTGGAGACGACTGGCAGGTCAACTTCGCCGATACTGGCCCGGGCATGAGCCCGCAATTGATCGAAAAAATCTTCGAGCCTTTCCAGTCCCAGTTCGAAGGCGGCACCGGCCTCGGCCTCGCCATCGTTTATCAGATCGTTCAGGCCCATGAAGGCAAAGTATGGGCGCGCTCCAAAGTCGGCCAGGGCAGCGTCTTTGTCCTTAAATTACGCCGTCTTACGGATGCAGCCTCATCACTGCAACCAAAACCCGCTACTCATTCCGCTCTTCTCGAACCTGCCACGATCGCTGCTGTAGCAGGAGGTGCGCGTGGGTAACATTCTGGTTTGCGATGACGAGCGCTCCATCTGCGAAATGCTCGAGATCGCCCTGCGCCGCGACGGCCACAAAGTTGAGACCGTAAACTCGGGCGATGTAGCCAAAAGAAAACTCGATGGCGCACTCTACGACGTCGTCATTACCGACATCAAGATGCCGCGCACCGACGGCATCGAAGTTCTCCGCCACGCCCATCAGGTTTCACCCGACTCCGCTGTCATCCTGATTACCGCGGTCGACGACTATGAAGCCGCTGTCGAAGCCGTAAAAGCCGGCGGGGCCACCGACTACATTCGCAAATCTCCCGGCTTGGTCGATGAAATCAAGCTGGCCATCAACCGCGCTCTCGAAAAGATGGCGCTCAGCCGCCAGAATTTTGCCTTCAAACGCGACGCCAACACCCGCAACTCGCTCGATAACATCGTCGGCGTCAGCGCCACCATGGAGAAGCTCAAGCAGACCATCCGTACCGTCGCCTCCACCCAGAGCACCGTCCTGGTCTATGGCGAAAGCGGTACCGGCAAAGAACTCGTCGCCCGCGCCGTGCACGTCTGCTCGCCTCGCGCCGCCGAGCCCTTCGTTTCTATCAACTGCGGCGCTTTCCCTGAGACCCTGCTCGAAAGCGAACTATTCGGATACGTGAAAGGCGCTTTCACCGGAGCCAATCAGAACAAACGGGGCTTGTTCGAAGTCGCTGACCAGGGCACCATCTTCCTCGACGAAATCAGCGAAACTTCCATGACCATGCAGGTCAAGCTGCTGCGCGTGTTACAAGAGCGCGTCGTGCGTCCCGTAGGCGGCACCAGCGAGATCCCCATCGACGTGCGCGTCATCGCCGCGACCAATCGTGATCTCGACAAACTGGTCGCCGAAAACACCTTCCGCGAAGATCTCTACTACCGCCTGAATGTGATTCCGATTTCCGTTCCTCCGCTGCGCGAGCGCCGCGAAGATATTCCGCTCCTGGTCAACCATTTCCTGAAAAAGTACGCGCCCGCAGCAGGGAAGAGCATCGTGCGTGTGGACCGCGCCTCACTCGAGGCCCTGTCCGCCTATGAATGGCCGGGCAACGTCCGCCAGCTCGAGAACACCATTGAGCGTGCCGTCGCCCTCGAAGCCGGAGAAGAACTGCATGCCGAGCTTCCTGTGGAAAGGGCCAAAGCCCGCGCTGCCGCCGCCGGAGTCGGCGTCCACGGAACAATCGCAAGCGGGTCCGTGCTGCCCGACGGCATGGACATGGAAAAATACGTAGCCGACATCGAAGTCTCGTTGCTGAAATCGGCGCTGACGCAATCGAATGGCGTCCAGACCCGCGCCGCCGACCTGCTGAAAATTTCCTACCGCTCCTTCCGCCACCTGATGAAGAAGTATGAACTATAAAGCGTAGCTCTTGGCTCTTAGCTAAAAGCCAATAGCCAATAGCTAAGAGCCTTTCTTCAACTGCTGCTTCCATCCCAAAACCCTCGCCCTATTGCCTTCCGCTTCCGCCTCCGGGATCATCCCTTTCTTCTGATACAGTACCGACAAACTGGTATGCGCCAGTACGTCGTCGGGATCCAGTTCCGCCAGCCGCTTGGCTACCGCAATCGCATCATCTAACCGGTTCAAATCCCCGAGCACCCGAGCCATTCCGTGCAGCGCCTCGGCAAATGCCGGGTCCGCGGCCAGGCATTTCTCATACTCCGCCAGCGCCCGCTCCGGCTGCCCATCCGCCACCAGATCAAGCGCCGCATAGTAATGGTCTTCAGCTTTTCGATGGGAATTGTCTTCAGCCATGCCATCCAGATTCTAAGGCACCCAGCCGATTCGCGCACCCAGCTGCAGGTTTTCCCGTGTACCTCTGTGTCCCCTGTGGTAAATGCCCCGAGGTTCGGCGTCCTCGGCGGTGAATGGTCTTGATTTTCCCCCGGTGGGTTTTCTGTGTCTCCGTGTCTCTGTGGTGAATGATTTGGACTTGCTATGATGTCCCCATGCGCTACATGCTTCGCTTCCTGTGGAACGCCACCCGCGGACACCACCTCACTCCCTGGCGCAGCCCCTACCTTTTGTGGAGAATCGAAACCTATACCGGCGTGAAGATGCACCAGATCGGCCTGCTGGAATTCTGGGAATTTACCTGGCGGGAGCGCAAACAACTTTGGCGCTTTCTGAAGTGGACCGGAGAAATGGACCGCTACGCCCATCCCAAAGCGCGTTTGTCATCCTGAGCGAGCCCTCTTTGCGAAGCGAAGAGCCTGCCCTGAGCGAACTTCGAGTATCAACGAGGGGGAGTCGAATGGGATCTGGGCGCGCCATGCGATGCGCCGCGTTCATTGCGACGCGTGTTTGGCCGGCATCCCTACCGTGCCGCAGCTGCCGCGCCTTCAATCACAATACTGACTTCGCTGCCCTTGCCTGACCCAATCAACTGTGCCGCTGCCGCCCGGTTGGCGGCAATCTCCAGATACCCCATGCTTCCTAGAATGCCGAACACCTCGTTCGGCATGCCCTCGGCGTAGTTGTTGCGAATCTCCGTGATCTCGGTCTTGCCAACCACCATCTTGAACGCCGGAGGCGCCGCCTGAAACAGCATGGGCACATCCTGCGGCGTGAAGTTGGTCACCAGGTTTCCAAAACGATCGACTTTCAACACCACTCCGCGCAGCGTCCGCCCATCCGCGGCTTTGGGTTTGGGCGCGTTGAAGCGCGCGTAATCTTTTATCTCGTCGCCAAACTTTCCCGAGTCCACCCCTTTGGCCAGCCAGCCTGCCACCGGCGCAAAAATATCGCGCGCATGAAACGTCGTGCTCACCGGCTGCATGAAATAATGCTCGCCGGTAATGTGCCGCACCCGAATCCGTTCCTCGCGCGCATACACCAGGGACAGCACTCCGTTGTCCGGGGCAACGAAAAAGTGCTTTTCGTTCGATACCAGTATCGGACGCCGCGCCGTGCCCACCCCTGGATCCACCACTACTACGTGAATCGTCCCCAAAGGGAAGTAAGCATACGATTGCGCGATGGCCAGCGCTCCATCGAGCACGTCAAACGCCTGCACCGAATGGCAGATGTCCACAATCTGCGCCTGCGGCGCAATATTCAGGATCACGCCTTTCATGGTGCCCACAAAGTGGTCGTTGATTCCGAAGTCGCTGGTCAGGGTAACGATCGGACGGTTCGCCAAGCTTGCCTCGCAACGGGAGACAGAACTCTCCCCGTGTGGCGAAAGTAACGCCTGGGATAGCCAGAGTCAAGGCACCTAGGTAATGGGTGCTCCGCAAACCAGGCAGCGGACGCCTCGCCGTGCGAAGATAGAAGATAGGTTAAACACGCCTCGCGCCCAGAAATGAAGACTTCAACACTTCGCAGGATATTCAAAGCTTTTCATTATCGTGATTTCCGCCTGATGTGGTTTGGCGCCTGCACTTCCAGCATCGGTACCTGGATGCAAATCGTGGCCCAGGGATGGCTCATCTACCGTCTTACCCACTCCCCGTTCCTGCTCGCCCTGGACCAATTCCTCGGCGGCATTCCGATCTTCCTCTTCTCCCTGATCGGCGGTGTCGTGGCCGACCGCATCGAGCGCAGGAAAATCTTGCTGGTCTCTCAATACATGCAGATGGCCAGCGCCGCCATTTTGACCATCCTGGTTGCAACCGGTCTGGTGCACGTGTGGCACATCCTCTGTCTTTCCTTCGTCTCCGGCCTCGCCCAGGCCTTTGGCGGGCCCGCCTACTCGGCGCTGATTCCCACCCTGGTCGATCGCGAAGATATGCCCAACGCCATCGCCTTGAATTCGATTCAGTTCAACATGGCAGTGACCATTGGCCCGGCGCTCGCCGGTCAGGCCTTGGCCAAGCTAGGTGAGAAATGGTGCTTTGGCTTGAATGCAGTTTCCTTCCTGGCGCCCATCATCTCGCTTACCATCATCTCAACCCGGTTCCTCCCGGTGCCCACCACCGAGTCGATGTTCACCAGCTTAAAGCAGGGCATCAAGTTCGTTCGCAGCCAGAACTCCATGGAAGCGCTTACTGTCCTTGCGTTCTGCATGACTGCTCTGAGTACGCCCATGCGGACGTACATTCCCGTGTTCGTAAAGGATATCTTTCATCGCGGCCCGGAGACCTATGGCAACCTGCTTTCATTCATGGGGATCGGTTCCATCTGCGGCTCTTTGCTGATGGCGAGTCTGGGCAACATGCGCAATAAAGGAAAGTTCGCCCTGCTCGTACTCATGTGCCTGGGGGCGGGGATTTCCGTGTTTTCTTTTTCGAAGTCGTTGCCCCTGAGTTATTTCATGTTGGTGATGGTGGGCGCTTCCATGATGGCTGTATTTGCCACGGTGACTTCGCTGGTGCAGTTGATCACTCCCAACCAAATGCGTGGCCGGGTGATGAGCGTCTACAACTGTGCGTTCCGCGGTGGCATGCCAATGGGTAACCTCCTCTCGGGATGGCTCGTTCCCATGTTTACCGCGCCCCTTGTGTTGGGAGTGAACGGAGTGTTACTGATTCTGGTGGCGATGTACTTTCTGTTGGTGCAGAGGCGAATCGCTACCCTCTAATCCGTAGGACCCACGACGAACGACCCACGACGCCTCACTGAATCTCAATATTCCCTGATCCCGTTTCCACTTCTACCTGAACGCCGCCGCCATTCACCTTGCCGCGCAGCTCCCTTTTCCCCATCGTACCCTGCACCGTGACGGGTTGGCTCACCGAAATCGATCCCGAACTGGTGTGCGCATCCAGATCAAACGCTGCTCCCGACCCCAGCTTTAAATGGATACCGCCCGAGCCACTATGCACCATCCACGCTCCCGCCGGATCACCTTCTGCGGTAATCGTCCCGCTGCCCGCCGTAGCCTCCAGCGAGCCCTTCACTCCCCGCAATTCCATGCCGCCGGAGCCGGTCTCCGCCCGTACCGCACCAGGAGCCGTCTGTTCAAGCACAATATGCCCGCTGCCGGTCTGTCCGTCAAACCCGCCGCCAATATCGTCAGCACGGATTGACCCGCTCCCAGTTTTGACACGCACATTCCCCTTTACCCCCCTGATCTCGACGTCGCCTGATCCAGTCTCCGCCCGCACCGTGTTGCCCATGTCGGAAATCTTCAGCCCGCCCGATCCTGTCTCGATCTCAACCTCGCGTTGCAGCCCCTCGATCGTCTGACTTCCCGAGCCGGTGTGCGAACGCAATTGGGTTTCCGCCGGTACCACCAGCTCGTAACTGATCGAAACATTGTGGAACAACTCCGAGTCGTCGCTGTGTCCAATGCGGATGTCGTTGCCGCTTTGCTGAATCGGAGGATTCTTCTCAATTTCCTGCACCTTCCGCTCGCCGTCGCCTCCAAGCCAATTTGTAACTTTGATGTGGGCGCTGATCTCCACCTGGCCGGAACCACCGGTTCGTACGTGGACGCTTCCCGAGCCCGTGCTAAGGTCAACGTTGGCCGGGCCAGTCACCGTCAGCGTCCGCTGAAACGACCCCTCCGCCGATGCCGCCGCCGGCAGCGCTTGCAGACAGACCACTAGAGCCGCAACGCTGGCGATCAATTTACAAGCAACAGTCATTTTCGTTTTCATCGTAGCCTCTCGCCCCTCAATGGATCCTCACATCCCCCGACCCGGTATGCACCAGCAGTTCCGGACCACCGCCTGAAACCTTGCCGCGAATCTCATGTTGCGCCCGCCGCAGATCGCCCTGAATCGTCATCGTCACCGGACGATCCACGGTCACGCTTCCCGATCCTGCCGTCGCATCCAGATCAAAGTTTGCTCCTGACGGCAGTTCCAGATCCACGTTGCCGGAGCTGGTTCGAATTTCCCATCTCCCGCTGTTCACCCCCTGGATCGTCATGTCGCCGCTTCCCGAATGCGCGTCCAGCATTCCGTTCACCCCGCGCAACTCAACGTTGCCTGAGCCGGTGTGTACCCGCACATCTCCTTTGCCCTTCTCATCCGCACGGATGTCACCGCTTCCAGCCTCCGCCATAAACGGCCCGGAAATCTCTCTTGCCTCCACATTCCCTGAACCGGTATGCGACTGGATGTCCCCAATTATGTCCTCCAGCCGCATGTCTCCCGAACCGCTCTCCAGCTTCAAATTGCTGCGCAACCCCACCATTCGCTGGTCCCCGGAACCGCTGTGCGTAGTCACCGTGGTATCTGCGGGCGCCGTGATCTCGTAATCCACCGAAATGTCGTGGGCATTCACGTAATCAATGTGAATGCTGTTCCCGCTCTGCTGGATGGGAGGGTTCTTCTCGATGTCGCTCACCTCAGACTGTCGCCCTCCGCTGAACCAGCGGTCGCCCACGTGAATCTTGCCGCGCACCGTCACCGAGCCCGCCGGTCCACTACGCACCGTGACGTCCCCCGACCGCGTCAGCACCTGCAAATCCACCGCTCCGCTGACCTGATAAGTGCGTTCAAAGGACCCTTGAACCGAAGCGCTTGCCGCCCCGGCCATCGCCGCCACACTGACCATCAATGTGCCCAAACGAAGAGCTTTTTTCATATCCATCCTCCTGAGTGTCACCGCTGCAATAGACGCACCAGACGCTCGATTGTGAGTAGCAAATCTCCGCGTGTCCTTCTGTGTCCCTCTGTGCTCTCTGTGGTGAAGACCTTCCTCGGTGTCCCCTGTGCTCTCCGTGGTAAAGCTTTTGACTCTCGCGGGACCGCCCCTAAAAACCAAAGGCACGGATTCCCATCCGTGCCTTCGCTCTATCCAGCCTGGATCATAAGCCGCTTACTGCAACACTACCTGATCGCCTTCCTTCAAACCGCTGAGCAGCTCAGTCTTGGCCCCGTTGGAGATGCCGATATTGACAGCGAGCTTCTTCTTTCCATCCTTCGCCTTTGCATCAGGTATCTCGACCGAAGCTTTCTTGTCCTTGTCATACAGGATCGCGCCTTCCGGAATCTGCAGTACATTCTTATGCTCTTCCAGAATGATCTCCGCGTTCGCCGTCATCTCCGCCTTCAACTCGCCGCCCGGGTTGTTGATGGACACGCGCACCTCAAACGTGGTCACGTTGTCCTTCTCCACTCCCATCGGCGAAATCTTGGTTACCTTGCCGTAGAAGGTCTTGTCCTTAAACGACTCCACTTTGATTCGCGCCGGCTGCCCCAGATACACCTTGCCAATATCGCTTTCATCCACTTTTCCCTTGACGTAAACTTCGCTGGTATCCCCGAGCGTCATAACCAGCGTCGCGCCCGACCCCAACACCAGGATCGAACTGACCGCATCCCCCATTTGCACATCACGTGAAAGCACCACTCCATCCAGCGGGGAAATGATGTCGGTGTAGCTGAGTTGCTCTTCCAGTTGTTTCAGATTCGCCTGATCCTGCGCCACCTCCGCTTGCGCCTGAGCGATCTTCGCCTTCAGCACCGTTACTTGCGCCTTGGACACGTTCTGCTTATTCAGCGCCATCTTGTAGTTTCGGTCGGCATCATCCAGCGCCTGCGCCGAAACCACGCCGTCTTTCGCCATCTCAATGTTGCGGTCGTACTGCCGCTTCAGCAACGGCACATCTGGCCCTTCGGCATCCACTTTCGCCCGTTCGTAATCTGCCTGCGAGCTGGAGAGATTGGCCTCGGCCGCTTGCAGCGCCGCCCGCGACTGGTCCACCTGCGCCTCAATTTCCACCTTGTCGAGCTGTGCCAGCAACTGGCCTTTTTTCACCGTGTCCCCATAATCCACCAAAAGGTTTTTCACAATACCGCTGGCTTTCGATTTCACTTCGACCTTCAGGATGGGAGTCACCTTGCCCGTTGCCACCACGCTCTTCGCCAGATCGCCCTTCTCTACCTTCGCCAGCTTGGAGGGATCAATCTTGGTGCCGCCCCGGCTAAACGCCGCCAGTCCGCCCACAAACAACAGCACCACCCCTACCACGCTGCTGATAATGATGATTCGTTTGCGGCGCTTCTTCTTGTTGTGACCATTGCCGTTCACATCCGCCTCCTGGCGCTCTCTAGCGCTCACTACTGGTTATTACGGGCCCAGCCCCGGTTTTGTTCCCCTATTTATCCGGAAAGATTGTTGGATGACACCGTGCCAGTGTCTGGTAACCTGCTCACCCCGTTAGACCGCTCAATACTAGAAATGGAAGCAGAAATTCTGACCTCGACTCCAGGACGCAAATAGGACAGATTCAGAGATGACCCACTTCCCATCGCATATCTCCATTCTACAGCCAATCGTTTCCCATAAAAATGCATTACCTCCTTTGGAATGTTAGAATTACCCAATCTATGCTTGCCTACGTGCTGCTGCAGGTGTTTCTTATCCTGCTGCTGGTCGCAGCCAATGCGTTCTTCGCCGCCGCCGAATTCGCCCTGGTCAGCGTTCGCGAGACCCGCATCCAACAACTCATCGAATCCCGCCGCGTCGGTGCCCGCATTGTCCAAAAGCTGCACCGCAACCTCGACGAAGTCGTCAACGGCGTTCAACTCGGCATCACCATCGTCAGCCTGACCCTCGGCTGGATCGGTGAACCCATGGTTGCCCGCATCGTCGAGAACATTCGTTTTATAAAAGAGGTTCCCCATGCCGCGGTTTATGCCCACGGCATCGCCCTGGTCGTCGCCTTCAGCCTGATCACCTGCCTCCACGTGATCCTCGGCGAACTGGTCCCCAAGTCCCTGGCCTTAGAACGTGGCGAGCAGGTCGCTCTTGCAGTCGCTGCCCCCATGGAAGTATTCCTCACCCTCACTCGTCCGTTTATCTATTCCATGAGTAAGGTGGCCGGCTACGTTCTTCGCGTCTTCGGATCCCGCAAAATCCGCCAGGGCCCAGTTCATTCGCCTGACGAGCTCAAACTCATCGTCACCGCCAGCCGCCAGTTCGGCCAGATTCCGCCCTCCCAGGAAGAAATGATCCATCGTGCGCTCGAGCTTGAGAGCATTACCGTCCGTGAAGTCATGGTTCCACGTCCCGACATTTTTTCCTTGCCCGGCGATCTCACTTTGGACGAGGCCTTGTCTCGAGTTGTCGAAGAACAGCATTCCCGCGTCCCCATCTATGACCGCCAGAGTGGCCCCGAACACATCATCGGTGTGCTCTACGCCAAAGACCTCATGCGCTGGAGCCGCCTGCGGCTTACCGCCAATCCCGCCCAGCCCATCTCGGTGCGAATCTCCAACATGAAGGTGAGCCAGATCATGCGCGACGTCCTCGTCGTCCCTGAAACCAAGGTCCTCACCGAGTTGCTCGAGGAATTCAAAGACCGCAAGCGTCATCTGGCGGTCGTGGTTGACGAATTCGGTTCCACCGCTGGCGTCATCACCGTCGAAGATATTCTGGAACAGCTGGTTGGCGAAATCGAGGACGAGTTCGACATGGCGCCGCCCGAATCCTCCGTCCTTGCCGAGGACCTCAAACTGCTAGTGGAAGCCTCGGCGGGCATTCGTGATCTCGAGTCGCAATACGAACTGGTCCTGCCGCGCGACGCCGGATTCGAAACTCTGGCCGGTTTTGTGCTCGCCCGCTTGCAGAAAATTCCCAGAGTCGGCGACGCTTTCGATTACGAGGGCCATCGCTTCTCCGTCGAAGAAATGGAAGGCCATCGCATCGCCAAAGTAAAGATTGAAAAACTGCCCGCACCGATAGTGCAGGCAGGAGACTAGGACACGAATACAGCCCCCAAGGGATCGTCACCAAGACGAACGACCAACGACTGATTAAATGCTTCGCTACCTAGCCCTCCGCGCGCTCTACACTTTGCCGGTCGTCTGGCTCGTGGTCTCGCTCGTCTTCCTCTTGATCCACCTCGTTCCCGGCGATCCCATCCTGCAAATGCTCGGCGAAGGCGCACCCGCAGCCGATGTCGAGGCCGCCCGCCATCTCTACGGACTCGACGTCCCGCTCGGCCAGCAGTACCTCCATTACTGGAGAGGAGTCCTTCACGGCGACCTCGGCCCCTCATTCCGTTTCAATCAGGGTGTAACCAAGCTCATCGCGCAAAGATATCCCTACACCCTGCAATTGACCTTGGCCGCTTTACTAGTGGCCATGCTGCTCTCGATTCCCGCAGGGGTGCGCTCCGCCCGCCGCCGCAATCATTGGGACGACCGCCTGCTAAGCGTCGTCAGCCTGTTCGGACTATCATTCCCGAACTTCGCCCTCGGTCCCATCCTTATTCTGCTGTTCTCCATCAAGCTAGGATGGCTGCCCGTCTCCGGCTCCGGATCCTTCGCTCACCTGATTCTTCCAGCCATCACCATGGGCGGAGCCTTAGCTGCAATTCTCACCCGCATGGTGCGCACCTCCATGCTCGAAGAACTAGGCCAGGACTACATCCGCACCGCTCGCGCCAAAGGCCTGTCCGAACGCGCGGTGGTTTATCGCCACGCCCTAAGAAACGCCATGATTCCGGTGATCACCGTCCTCGGCCTTCAATTCGGCGCACTACTAGCCGGAGCCATCGTCACCGAGACAATCTTTTCCTGGCCCGGGATCGGCCGCCTAACTATCCAAGCCATCGGCAACCGCGATTATTATTTAGTGCAAGGCTGCATCCTCGCCATCGGTCTGACCTACGTAGCCGTCAACCTCATGACCGACTTGCTGTACACCGTCGTCAATCCGAGGATTAGGCAATGACCGTCGCTACCAAAGTGCGATTGTTGTCGCCACGAAAAAAAAGCCGACGGGTGCCCCATCCTTGCCTGCACGTTGCGCAAGAGCCTGCCATGAGTGCAGTCGAAGGGGTGGGATTCCACGGACGCCATAGTGCGACGGGTTCCGACCAGTACCTTTTTTGGCTAAGGCGGAAAGAAAAGGTCGATTCTCTCGGCGTCCTCTGCACGCACTTCTCTGCGTACTCTGCGTTCAAGGTTTTGACTTTCGACTCTCTTTGCGTCCTTTGCGAAATCACTTCTTTGCGCACTTTGCGGTTAAGGTTTTGATCATGTCCACCGCCGCCATCTCGCTCCCCCGCGCCGCCCGCCACAACGCTCTAGCGACCACCGGCGCCGTCCTAGTCGCAATCTTCATCATCCTAGCCATCTTCGCCCCCTGGATCGCTCCCCAAGATCCCGCCCACATCGACCTTCCCGCTCGCCTCTCGCCGCCATCCCCCACCCACTGGTGTGGCACCGACGAGCTCGGCCGCGACATCCTCTCTCGCCTCATCCACGGTTCCCGCATTTCCATGCTGGTAGGCAGTTCCGTAGTCGCCGCATCGCTCAGCCTCGGCCTGGTAATCGGGTCCCTCGCCGGATACTACGGCGGACGCCTCGACCGTTTCATCAACATCGTCGTGATGAACGCCTTTCTCTCGTTCCCCGGCATCCTTCTCGCCATTGCTTTCGTAGCCTTCCGCGGTCCCGGCATCTTCAATCTTGTGCTGGCACTCTCGCTCGGTGGCTGGGTCGGATACGCCCGCCTCGTCCGTGCCCAGGTCTTGGCTGCCCGCGAGAAAGAATACGTCGAAGCCGCCCGCGCCCTCGGAGCCAGCGATCTCCGCATCATCGCTCGCCATATTCTCCCCAACATCATTCAGCCCGTCGTCGTGCAAGCCGCCATCGGCATGGCCGGAGCCATCCTCGCTGAAGCCACCATGAGCTTTCTCGGTCTCGGCGTCCCTCCACCCACCGCCAGTTGGGGAACCATGCTGAATGACGGCCGCGCCCACCTGTTTGACGCACCTCATCTTGTCCTATTTCCCGCCGCTGCCGTAATGCTAGCCGTGCTCTCATTCAACTTCATCGGCGACGCCCTCCGTGACTATCTAGATCCGCGCTCCCGCATCGAAGCCGGGTTGTAACTCATTACAATCGTAGGAAAATCGAGGGAGGAAAGTCGCGGCAGGGAAATCGCGGGAGGGCCCGGCTTCAGCCGTGCCGCCTAGAATCTAACAACGTAGGGCTTGAGCCCCTGAGGTTAACCTGCAAGAAGAATCATTCATGAACCGAGTTCATCCAATTTCGCAGAGGAGACCAACCATGATCGCGCGCATCTGGCGAGGCACTACCCGCGAATCCGATAAAGACACTTACTTTGCCTATCTGCAAGAAACCGGCCTGAAAGAATACGCCGCCATCCCCGGCAATCGCGGTGTCTGGACTCTACGCCGCGTCGCCGGCGGCAAATGTGAGTTCACTCTGATCTCGCTCTGGGACTCAATGGACGCCATCAAAGCCTTCGCCGGCGCCGACTACGAAAAAGCAGTCTTCTATCCCGAAGACGACAAGTTCCTGATCGAGCGCGGTCCTCAAGTCCAGCACTACGAAGTCCTCTCCGCTCCCGGTGTTTGATCCACCCGTACTGTTGAAGCCGCGCCCGAAATCTGATCTCATAAATAAAGACCTTAAGGAGTGGCCCAACTCATGGACCGCCGTGCCTTCCAAATCCTGACCTGGCTCACCTGGCTGACTTTGCCACTAGTCGCCTTGCGTTACTGGCAAGTCTGGGACCAGCTCCCGCTGCGCATGGCCACCCACTTCAACGCCAACAGCCAGCCCAACGGTTGGATGTCCCGCGAAGCTTCCCTATGGTTCGGGCTCGGCATCACAGCGTTCCTGCTCGTCATTTTTACCGGGGTACTCTTGGTCCGTTACTCGATAAAGACGCCGGACGCGGCCTCTTGGGCCCTGCTGGCCTTGTTTTATTTTGTGCTCGGCATCGTCTCGTTCGGAAACCATGCCGTCATCGAGTACAACCTCCACGGAACCCCCGTCCAACTTGGGATGATTCTGTTCCTGACTCCACTCGCCATCGTTATTCTGATCGCAGTCGTGCTAGGCACACGACGCGGCCGCCCTCTGGCCACCCAAACCTGGTTGGCGCAGGAAACTCATGCCTCGCCACTGCTTGCGATGGTGTTTCTCTTGCCGCTGTTCGTCGAGTTGTGGGTCCTTTCAACTACTCATCTAGGAAGCATCCGTCTCGGTCTGGCGCTGCTTTGCCTGCTCTTCCTCATGATCGCAATATTTGCCGGTAGCGGATTTCGCTACTACTTCGGTTCCACCGGCGTCGAAATTCGCACTCTGGGCTATCGCTTGCGCTCCATCCCCACGTCCCAAATCACCAGCTACGCCATCGAACCCTGGAACATTCTGCGCGGCTATGGCATCCGCGGCATCGGCGACACCCGCGCCTACGTCTGGTGTAACAAGGTAGTCCATATCAAGACGCCCCAAGGCGAAGTCTTTCTCGGACACACCGCCCCCGAACGCATCATCCGCGATCTGGATATGATCAAGAAGCAGTAAATGTAGGCGCGGGCGTCCTCGCCCGTGCGCTAACGGGAGGGCTCGGCCTCCGCCGTGCCATAATCGTCACTCCCAATTGTCATTCCTCGCGGGCTTTAGCCCGCGAGGAATCTGCGATTGAGCTGAGTGCTGAATGCCGAGTGCTGAACTTCTTTATGGAAAAAATCTTCCACTTCGATTCTCCGCCAGAACAATACCAAGCCGACGCTGCCGTACTCTGCTGTTTCGATCAGCGCATCCGTCTCGCCACTCAAGAGTTTCTCCAGCGCCAGGGCATCGCACGGCCCGACATGATCGTGGTAGCCGGCGGGGCGAGAACTCTGGCTTCGCCGCGCAATGACTTCGAGCGCGACTTCATCCTCGAACAAGTGCGCATGTCCATCCGCCTGCACCGCACCCAGCGAATGTTCCTGATGAGCCACTCCGACTGCGCCACCTACGGCGGCCTCGCCGCTTTCGACGGAGACCAGAACAGGGAAGCGCAGCATCACCACCAGGAGTTACAGCGCGCCGCGGAACTGGTGAAAGCGAATTTCCCGGAACTCACTGTGGCCTGTTTCTTCGTCAACTTTGACGGTGTCCATGCCGTGTACACAGAACCATCGGAGTAGGTCGCGAGCCAGCACAGTTCCTGCCTGATCTCCCGTCTTACTTCGACCAGGGCGGCACCACCCCAGTCATGCGAGCGTACGCGACCAGTTGGCCCATGTGCTCGTTGTTATGAACGATCATACGGAGGTACACATTCCCAACCGTCGTGTCCGCGCCGCTGGCGTTGACTTTACGCGCCAGGTCGTCGGGTGTGACGGCCGAATGTGCCTTCTTCACGGCATCCAGCGAACGCTTGAGCCACTCGATCACTTCCGCTTTGGATGTGATCTTTTTGCCCATATCTCGATTGACGCCCGCAGGCGCCTTCTGGCCCGCGAGGTCGAGCATATAGTAATTCGCCATCACCAGGTGCATGTAAACTTCGCTGGTGGAACGCACTCCTGGCGCAGGACGCCACGCGAAGTTGGCCGCCGGCGTTGCCTCAGCCAGTGCAACCAACTGGCTGGAAACGTGCTCCCACTCTCCCTCGTATCCTCCCCACAGCCCCTCCCCGATCTCCTGGGCAAACAACATGGGCGCGCTCAACAAAAGCCATAACAAAAACACTTTCACTAGGCGTGTCTTCACGAAGCAGCTCCTCGAACAATTTAGTGTTGGGAAAACATCCGGTTGGATGCACAAAGCCGCTGAAAGTTAGCAAGAGCGGGCGATGGGCCGCCTCTTGTTCCTCAACAACTCATACCCGTGTGGGGCGGACACTCTTGTCCGCCGCCGTTGGTGTTGATGTTGGTTAGGATATCGGCACCACACCAACTAAAGGGTGCCCCATCCCTTCGCGTTCTTTGCGAAAGGGTGGGATTCCACGGACTCCTCCGCTCAGGTCGCAAAGAACTCGAATGAGTGTGGCACCCCCAAAAAGAGGTAGACGCTTCGACGCGGTGTAGACTCTGGGGTGATCGAATAAACAGCGCGACTTGACGAGTCGTACGCTCCGCTTCCGCTAAAGCACTTAACTTCTTGTCAAATTGAAGGCTCAAGATGAACGATCAACCAAAGAAGGAGCAGCATCCTAGAGTCCGAGATCAAGAGATCCGAGCCGCACTCAATCAGCATTGGGCGGCGTCCGATGCCAACGATTTTGAAACCGAGCACCGCATCTATCACGAGGACGCGGTGCTGGAATACCCGCAGTCAGGCGAGCGAACCCGCGGTCGAAGCAACATACAGAACCAACGCGCTAGTCAGCCGAGCAAAAAGCGGTTTGCTATCCGGCGAATCATTGGCGGCGGTGATCTTTGGGTCACCGAATTCATCCTGACCTATGATGGCAAGCCGTCCTACACCGTGAGCATCATGGAGTTCAGGGGCGACAAGGTTGCACGGGAAACGCAGTACTTTGCGGATCCATTCGTGGCTCCCGCATGGCGCGCTCAATGGGTCGAACGGATGGAGACATAATATGGATTGGAAACGGTTGGCCCAGTTTGCGCTGCTGGGCAGCAGTGATTTGGAACAATATGCCATCCTGCTGGTACGCGTTTCGCTCGGGCTGTTCTTCGCCTTCTCCGGGGCAAACAAATTGTTCGTCGCCGGCAGCAGGCAAACTATGTACGAAACGCTCGTTAACGCCAAAGTCCCGTTTCCTCACCTGACGACGTATTTCGTGTCGGGTGTCGAGTTCGTTGGCGGATCCTTGCTGACCGTGGGGCTTCTTTCGAGCCTGGCCTGCGTGGCTTTATTAGTCGATATGCTTGTTGCCATCCTGACCACCAAGCTTTCCGCCATGCCTAAAGGACTTTCGCCTCTTAATTGGATCGACGATTTCCTCTACCTTCCGGAAGTCCTGTACGTGCTCTTCTTCGTCTGGCTGATCTGCTCCGGTCCGGGAAAGGTTAGTGTCGATTACTGGCTCGCCGGCAAGTTACGGAGCTGATCGGCCGCTACCTCGGCATCCGGATGAATGAACCTCGGATGGCAGCTGCTCTTGTTCCCATCCAAACGCGGGTGTCACGCTGGATCTTTAAGAGAAGATATTTGAGAGAAACCGGAGGAGTCCAATCATGCGTTCTGATATTGTGCCCGGAGGCATTTTCCCCAACTACGAACTGCCCGATCACACGGGCAACCTGCGCAAGCTCAGCGAGCTACAGGGCGAGGATCCGCTGATTCTTACGCTTGCACGCGGCCACTATTGCCCAAAGGAGCATCAGCAGCATTTGGAACTCGCCGCGTTCTACCCGAAGATCGCAGTGGCGTACACGCGGATCGCCACGATTGCCACTGACGACCACCATACGCTGCAGGAATTCCGTGCATCAGTCGGAGCCGTGTGGACATTCCTTTCGGATCCTGAGCGAACCATTCAGAAGGATCTCGACATCCAGGAATACACCGATCCCGAGCACAATCCGATGATCCCGCATACGCTCGTGCTCAAGCCGGGCCTTGTGATCTACAGCATTTATAACGGCTACTGGTTCTGGGGACGTCCATCGATTATCGATCTTTGGCACGACTTGCGCGCCGTGACGAGCGAAATCCGCCCAGACTGGGATCTGAGTACTCCCGGACTCCGCGAGAGATGGAATGCGGGTGACTTCTCGCGTTTCCACGGGTGGGACAAGCGGGTCAGTACGGAAGACAGCCCGATTGTAAGGAAGAAATAGCGACGCGTGTTTCCGTATAATCACAATATCTGAGAGGCGCAATGACGAAAACTACGAGCTTTCAAATGGACATTCGCCCGCTCTTTACCGAGCGGGACATTCAAGGCATGAGCAAGGCGTTCAACCTGGGAAGTTACGATGATGTCAAAAAGCACGCTGCCGCCATCTACGATCGCATTCGTGGAATCGGCGGCGCCGTAATGCCGCCCCCACCACCAAGAGGAGAAGGGTCTTGGCCGCAATCTCGGATTGAACTATTCGCCAAGTGGATGGCGGACGGGTTCCAACCTTAGCCGCAATTTGTGGGTTGGAAAATCTCCCTTCCGCTCAAACTAAGTGCAGCTCGGGCGGACACTGCGCTCGTTCTCTGCCAAATATTTACAAGGGAGAATCGGATGAAGAAAGATCACCGCGGGCTTAATCCCGCTTCGAAACCAAGTGGCGACGGATGTGTGGAATGCCTGGCATCACCGACCGGTTGGTGGTTTCATCTCCGCCGGTGTGCGCAGTGTGGGCACATCGGATGCTGTGACAGTTCTCCGAGCCAGCATGCATCAAAGCATGCGGCGGCAACAGGGCATCCGATCATTGCCAGCTTTGAGCCGGGTGAAGACTGGTTCTTCGATTACGAGAAGCAAGGGACGGTCAAAGGTGTGGAATTGCTTCCGCCGCACGCGCATCCCGCAAGTCAGCCCGTACCTGGACCGGCGGGAAGGGTTCCAGCCAACTGGGAATCGCTCCTGAACTAGCTACAGCAGGAGGCACCGCATGAATCTACCTGACGCGCCGATTGCACATCAAAGTTAATTTGGCAGGCGATCGAGCCCTGGGAATAGCCAAACAGCTTATTTAGACGCGTTCATGAAAGGCGGATGACTACCCACTACCATGTGCGGTTCGACCGCCGTGAAGAAACCAGCAGAAGGCTGGCCGAAGTAGATGCGGCATGACGACGTGAAGAAACTCATGTGGGGATTGTTGGCTCTGGCTGAGTCGCTATTAGCATTCATGCTGGCACGCCCGGCAGTTGTCAACGTGCTCAGGATTGCATTCACACGCCAAGTCGTACTCGTGCAACACTCGGGGTATTTTGCGGGGATGCTTTTCGGCGATCTCGTAAGACTACTGATTTCCTGGTTTCTCGCCCACCACGCATTCCGAATTGTGCGGAAGCTGATAATTAAGCGACTTGCGTAAAGTGCATACTTCCGTCGCCTGATTACGACAGTTATCGAGCAAGACTGAGAATGTCCTCCCCACAAAACATGTCGCAGGAAGACGCACGTGCAATCGAACTCACGGACTAACCGTGATGACTGATGTTCCGTTCCTAACCACACCAAGATCGTCGAACTCAGCTGTAACGTGGAACGTACCCGGAGTGCTGGGAGCGTAGTACGTCACCTTCAAAGTATTGCCCGCTGGGGGGTCTTCCAGAATCGTGCCGCCAGGGCATGGTCCCGCCGGCGGGTCGTTCACCCCGCCCCATTCGCAAGGAGTGCCGTTGTTCTCGGCGACACTCCAAAGGTCTATGAATGGAATGCACCCGGCGCAGAAATCATTAACCGAAGCTTGCAATGTCACTTGGGCGTTTTCAGCGACCATGGCGGTTGCGGGAGCAACGGTCACCGTGATATTGCTGGCGTTAAACCCGCCGCTACCGCCTCCACAACCACATCCAGCGATGAAAATCAGCAGGACGAATAACCTGCAGAGGGCTCGGTTGCGTGCGTGCAGAAGGGGTGGCTGCCGAGGCATGTGGCACCGCTTGGTCAGGTTCTCTGTCATCTTCAGAATTGACTGACCTGTAGGTGCCTTGTTTTTCATTGTGTCTCCGTTCCAATGAATCAGTCGGCGTACATGTCAAATGCAAGTATGCAGGTCGACTGCCATTTCTCCCGACAGTATACGGCCAGCGGCCATCCGACAAACCGTTGAAAAATCGCGATTACACTCATTGATTCCGGCCCGGGAGCTTTGAGTGTCAGGAAACCCTGGGGACAGACGGGAGGTACCCCGGTTTCTTCACGCCACTGAGCCTAAAGAGAAACTAGTGAACGTCCCGTCCGTCCCCATATTCCCCCGTCACGTCTTTTCCAACCAGCGCAGTCCGTTGCTGGTGGTCTGCTTGTACCAGTCTCCGGTTCCATGCTTGCGGTCAGCGGCGAATCTTTTGAGACTCGAATAGATGCCGTGTGCAGTTTCGGTTGGCCCGTAATAAACCAGTTCTGCATGGTGTCCTTGGTGAATGAAGACTTGCCCGTTGTAGCCCATGCGTCTGTATTCCAGGATGAGGGCGCTTTGCATTGCGGAAACACTCTAGCACTTTCGCTATACGTTCGCCATACAGTTTTGGTAGAATTTCCCTGTGCCCCGCAAGGTCAATCTCGAAAAAGTGAGGGCTTCGCTTTCAATTCTGATCGCCTTCCTCTCCCTTCTCCAAACAGCATTTGCGACCAGTGTTGTTACCTTGATTGACCACAAACACCACAGGATTGTGATCGGTGCCGATAGTCTGATCAGCGGTACCAACGGTTCAAGGCAGGAGTGCAAAATCATTGAAACGCAGGATTGCGTTTTTGTAGCGGCTGGCACCTACTATCTGAAAGAAACTAACTTCCACCTGTTGGAATTGGCCAAAACTGCATGTGGCCACCCTGGTGGTATCGAAGCAAAGGCCGACGAGTTCTTGAGGATTGCAAGAACACCGGTTGACAAGACCGCTCAGTACATTCGTACCCGGAATCCGGCATTGTTTAGGGAGGAAGTGGCCAACCCAAACAAGGGCTATATCGACGTGATGTTCGCTGGCTTAAATGCCTTCGGTCTCGTGGAAGTAAGCTCCCGCTCATTCACGGTAGACGCTGCGGGAACTCTAAAGTCTAACTCGCTCGACCAACACGACGTGCCTCCCGATCCTACTTTCGCAATGTTCGCGGGGGTCAGAGAAGACATCGACGTTTACCTCAAAGAGCATAAGAACGTGTGGTACGTAATGGACTATGCCGAGATTGCCAAGACGTTGCCAAACCGAACATTGCTGGCCCACCAATTTCGGTTCTGGAAATAAATGGGAACGGAGTCCATACCTGGATTCAGCCGGGGCTTTGCGGTCGAATAATCCAGGGACAGACGGGACGTTCCACGATTATTCCGTAACTGAAGCTATAGATGCTCGGCCATGCTAACGGGAATCCGGAGAAGGCTGACGTATTTGGTTGACGAAAAACGAGGGAACGTCCCGTCTGTCGCCGAGTTTATCCGCCCGCAAGTTTATCCACCTTACTTTTTAAGCTTCCGCTTCATCACAGTCGCGTCAGCCCCGTCGACGTAGAAGCTCTTGATCTCGCCAGAGACTACGAATCCCATTTTCTGGTAGAGCCTGATCGCTTCGGTGTTGGTCTTCCGAACCTCGAGATCGCAGTCGCACAGCCCGCGTATCGTAAACCGCCTCATGATGAATTCCAGCATCATCGCGCCGATACCGAGACGCCTGTAGTTCGGGGCGACCGCCATGGAGTCGACCTTCCCGTGAACCCCCGCAGTAACTCCCGCAATGTAGCCCACCAGTGACTCTTGGATCTCGGCCACGTAGAAGCCGTCCGAATATTTTTCGTAGAGCTCTTCGAATCGTTCCTTTGGGTAGGCGTCGACCGTAAACGAAAGTTGCTCGATTTCCATGATTCGGTCGATATCGATGGCGGAAAACGGGCGAATCTTCAGGTTGAGTTCCCACCGAAGGAAGCTGCGTAGTTCCTCTGTACGTTTCAAGTCCGCTCTAGTTTTCGTCTTGGTCTTTTTCTCGTCGAATTCCAGCATCTTCTGATACAGAAATTCGGCACCGTCGTAGAGGGTTGCGTCTCCACTGCGGGCCCTCAACCAATCGACGTAGCTGGCAAGGACGGCGTGATGGCGAAGTATGGTGTAGCACTGAGTCGTCCACAAGAAATCAATCGGGGCTAGCTTCTTGGCCACCATTAATCCCAGGTTTTCGTAGAAATCAAGGACTTCGGACGCTGGAATTACCATGTGGCTGTAGTACTCCGGAGTTTGGAGCAGCATCATTGCGAGTTGAGTTCGTGTACTCTTCATCGCCTTGGAATTAAATCTGTCATCTTCTTGGCGAAGGAAGTTATAGGCAGAGATGAGTCGAGCGTCTCTAATCTGCGTGTAGATGAGGAACAGCGCACTGACGCTTCCTATGGCTGTCAGGGCGGTCCAGAACACTTCTGATTTCATCCATGCGGCGAGAGTGCTCGCAAGTCCACTGACGCAGTTCCAAAACTCCATGCAAAGCTCCGCGGCTATTCGAAATAGTAGGCGCCGCGTCCCTCAGATGCAGAGTGCATCGCTGAGGGAGCTGGCAGCTCACCTTTTTCGAAGCAGTATAGCCTGAAAAACGTGCCCGGATGACCCCGCGTGCGCGGCTGCCCTCACCGTGGTTTCCTGCCCGGAGCCCGCGGTTTCCTGCCCGGAGCCCGCGCCTGCAATCGAGCCAGCACTTCCTTCAAAGGACAGGACGTATTCGAGCGCGAACCGGGCTGAATGCCTTCACTCGCGGGGCAGCGCTCGATCAATATTCGGTTGTCCGAGGCTCCCCCGAGCATGCCAGCTGACACCAAGCTTCGCGAAAAGTCTCGTACTGTCCGGTCGACCCAGGCCGGTGCGGATACACTTCCACTCCCTTACGCGGCGCAAATGCCTGCACCGGGATGATGTACCAAACATCCAAAGGCATCACCCATCCCGCCAGCACATCAATGTTCTCCGCCGAATAAATCTGCCGTCGTCCGCCCACCGCCGCCCGCACAGTATTGAAATAACACGTCTTGTCGATGTGGTAGGTGGACTTCACCTGCACCTTCCACAAACGATGTCCGGCATTCAGAATGAAATCAAAAGGCTGATTGTCCCCCAGAGGCTTCGACACCCCGAAACCCAAGCTGGAAGCCTTGAAACAGAACGCCAACTCCGCCAATCACCCAAAGCCTTGGGAGTGCGGCTGCGCATCAAATCTTCTCCGCTGAGTTCGCCAGCCTCGGCGAAGATGTCTCCAACGTTGTAATTAGTGAAGCAGGGAAGGGAAGAGGAAGCTGACATCAGACACTCTTTCTTGTAAAAAGTAGGGACAACCGTGCAGCGCGGTGAGGGTCACAACACAATTTGTCCGGAAACTTTCTTCTAGAGGAGTGCGTGCAGCCGAAGTCAAGCCCCATTTTGGGACAGAAACATAGGCCCACCTCTGCGCACAAAACGCACAAAGGCATGGCTGAATGCTGAATGCTAACTGCCAAGTGCCGTTCTTCCCCTACTTCTTCTCAGCCTTCTTTTCTGCTGCTTTCTTTAGCTGCTCGACAGTCCACGGTGGAACGATGCCATTCACTCGCGCGTAAGCCACCACCTGGCCCAGGTGTTCGTGCGCATCAGCGACCAGGATGTAAATCACGTCGCCGGCATTTGCTTGCGGACCGAGCTTTGGGATCGCCCTGGCGAAATCAGCGTTGGCCATGCCGTTGATCGCCTTCTGGGTAAACTCCCACGACTTATTCAGTTCCTCGACAATCCGTTCTTTGTCGGTCGTGGACTTCTCATAGGTCTTGCCATCGAATCCAGCGGGAGGCTCAGTTCCCATGAGCGCCAGAATCTGGTAGCGCTCGCCGGCCACGTGCAAAAAGACTTCCGCAAACGAGCGCGAGTCTGCCGAAGGGCGCCAAATAAATTTACCGGCGGGCAGAGCGTTGGCAAGATCGACAAACTTCTTCTGCACTACCTGCAAGTCGGCCAGCGACTGGCCTTTCATGTCATAGCTGGGGGCCGTGTGGTCGGCGGTGGCGTCTGAGTTCTGTGCGCGTGCGCCGATTGCTCCAGCACCCAGGCACGCCATCAAGCAGGCTGACAATAACAGTTTCTTCATGTTCACTCCTCCTCAGGAAAGCGACTTAGGAAATCCGCCGACAAGACAGCTCAGATGCGGCTGGATTGCTTAGACGAGCTAACCCAGAAAATGGCCCTCATCGGACCATAAGTATTTATGAAGAGCTGCGCGGATGCCGTCTATTACAATCTCCGGCATGAACGCCAAAGCCACCGGCCTTGTCCCCATGGCCTTTGTTGCCGACGTGCAACGCTCCATCGATTTCTACGCTCTGCTCGGCCTTGAGTTGCGTGACACTTTTCACAATCCCAAGGGACAATTGGTATGGGCGTACGTGAAGTGCGAAGGTGCTGAACTCATGTTTTCGCTGGCCTCGGATCCTGTCGTTCCCAGCCAACAGGCGGTGCTCTTTTATCTTTATTGTAAGGATCTGGTGGCTTTGCGTGATCACTTGATGGCGCACGGGGTGAAAGCCGCGCCCATCGGCTATCCCCAGCACATGCTCAAGGGAGAGACGCGCGTGGAGGATCCCGACGGCTATGTCCTGCTGATTGGGCAGGCAGGTTGATTACCTCTGATTACCGCTCAGGAAGCCCTATTCCGAGGCCAAACAAATGTCGGCGCTGCTTCACAATCAGAGTATGATGAAGACATGCCGTGCCTTACAGAGCATCTCACCAGCCTTCGCCAGGAAATCACCGATTTGCGCAACCTGAATATTCAGTGCTCGGAAAAGACCGATCACACTTCCGTCGATCAGTCGGCGCTTGAGCTGCGGACGAATCGTTTGCGAGAAATCAAGCTGGAGCTGTCCAAGATGCTGAATCCTCCGACTGATCCGAAGATCTGGTGGGATGGCCGTCCCGGTCCTGGCCAGGCCCGAACCTAAACCGTAAAAGTTTATCTTCTCAGAGGCGCACGGCGGACTCCCTCGTTCGTCCGGGATGATGGCAGGTGCCAACTGCTATCCCTTCAGCACTGTCTTCAGCAGGGCTTCCACGCCGTTCCACGTGATCTGAACTCCGATGCAGAGCAGCACGAAGGCAATAATGCGCAGGATGCCGTGCACCGTCTGCGGCGAAATTCGTTTGGTGATCTTCGGGGCGTAAGCGTAGCTCACCCAAACCGTGAGGCTCAAAACTACCGCCGCCAGCGAAATTCCCAGGTGAGCCATGACATCCTGAAGCACTGTATGCTTCACCGAAGCGTGTGCGGTCAGTGTCAACATGACGACAATACAGCCCGGGCCGACGGTTACCGGAAATGTAAGCGGATAGAAAATCTTCTCGGCCACCGCTTCGAAGCCATCCACCTTGGGCACGGTTCGCCCAGGATCGGGCGTGGTCTCCGGTTGATTCAGCAGGCTCCAGCCCATGCTGGCCAGCACCAGTCCTCCGGCAACCTGGACCACGGGAAGGGAAATCCCGAAGAACTCGAGCAGCCCGGTTCCCACCAGTTCGATCACCAGCAGGAAGAGGATGGTTCTGATCGCAATCTTGCGCGCCAGGTCGCGGAAAACAGCCGCCGGGGCGTGTCCTACGATGCCGAGAAGCACCAATGCAGATCCCAGAGGGTTAATCAGCGGCAGAAGTGCGCTGAAGGTTAGCGCGAAGAATTTGATGAGAAGGGGCACGCTGCCCATATAGCGGAACAGCATAGCACTTGGGACCGGGAAGGGCTTGCGCGGCGGAGGTTAATTCTCCGGCGCGGTAGAGGGATCGCTCAAAACGATCAGTTTTCCCGGCGGATACTCTTCCGCAGTAAGCGGAGTCTCAGGTTCGGGGTTGACGATAGTCAGCACTTCGCCGCTCACAAGTCCGCGCACCAGCAAACGGTCACCCTCAACCGCCACCACCCGGTACTGCTGGTCGAAAATTGACTTCTCCGGCTCTTTCATTTCACGATTAGATGCTCAATTTCGTATCCGCGATTCCCATGCCCGCGAACGCTTATCAATTCTAACCCCGCGCGATTTCGTGCTCAATGCCCGGAACCAACTCCATCGCCCCCGCACCATAGCATGTTGGGCGCACTGGTCAAAATTGACCATCTTGCGGCCACATAAACATGCATTATGGAGCTATGAAAGTCACCGAAAAACTAGCACTCGCGGTGCGGTGTCCTACTTGTGGCGCCAAGGTGGGAGAGAAGTGTGAGCTCGCGACCGGACAGCCGAGGACCGATCCTCATCGAGATCGGCGCCTGGCCGCGTCGGAAAAGTAACTGATGAATCGAGAATACGCTTAAGGCTACAATAGAGGCTGATATGGGTTCTGTTGCAGCATCCAAGAAGAACGGCGGGTTCAATCCGGTCACCTTTCTCGCCACCATTGGCGACGGCAGGAAAAGCCTGTTCGTTTCCGGGAAACAGGGCATCTTCACCCAGGGCGATGCCGCCGATGCTGTTTTCTACATCCAGAAAGGTAAAGTCAAGCTCAGCGTCGTGTCCAAGGTGGGCAAGGAAGCCACTATTGGCATCTTGAGCCAGGGGAATTTTTTTGGGGAAGGCTCGCTGGCCGGGCAGGCTCTCCGCATGGGATCTGCCGCTGCCATGACGGATTGCCAGCTGCTGCGCATCGAGAAAAAGGCGATGATGGAAGCCCTTCATCGCGAACACGCCTTTTCCGATATGTTCGTCGCATACTTGCTGGGCCGCAATATTCGCTACGAAGAGGACCTGGTCGATCAGTTGTTCAATTCCAGTGAGAAAAGACTCGCCCGCGTCCTGCTTATGCTGGCTCATTTCGGCAAGGAAGGTATACCGGAAACCGTGGTTCCGAAAATCAGCCAGGAGACTCTGGCGGAAATGGTTGGCACCACGCGTTCACGCGTCAGTTTTTTCATGAACCGCTTCCGGAAGTTGGGCTTCATTCACTACGCCGGAGGCATAGAAGGCGGCTTACAGGTCCATAGCTCACTGCTCAACATCGTTCTCCACGACTGAGAGCCTTGTGAAATCATTTCGCCACGGGCCGTGACGTGTCTTCTACTCGGTTGCTCCGACAATCTTAGGCATGTCGGCGCGCCAAACGTACAGGTATTTCTTGTCGCTCGATGTCACCACGGGAATTTTTCTCTCTCTCGTTACACGATTCAGGGCTGACCTGAGATTCTGCATCTTCTCTCCGTTCAGACTGCTTAACGGAATCTTGACTGCCCTCTGGTCATCCAGCTTGGAAAGGTCCGCCAGAATGTCCGGCACTGCCTTCCGATGTTTTCCTTTACGGCCCTGCGGAACATCGGACCGATTCACCGACGCATAGTGGCTGCTGTCTCCGTTACGTCCCATGCCTCGGCCTCCTTTCTTCGGGTCTCCGTACCCGTGCGCAAGAAATCCTATTGCAAAGAATCGTATCCTGCAACTGAAAATCTATACGATGCCTAACGATGCTGCCAGTGCCTTAGCGCAGGCGTGCGCTAATATTCCTATTTTCAAATAGATGTACTGCGTGCATTCCACAAAGACTTCATAAGAGTTCACCCGTATGACTGGAACCACACTATTATGTCCGTGGTATGGGTGGCTGAAGAAGCTTAGGGAGTTGCCGACTGGACGCGGATCGTTCCGGGCTCCCTCGAGGGGGCACCCAGCCCTTAACTCCTGTGGCCGTGGCCAAAAGAAAACGCGAGTTTAATCCCCGCACTTTCCTCGCAACCATTGGCGAGGGCAGGAAGAGTGTCGCTGTTTCGAAAAAGCAAACCGTATTCACCCAAGGCGATGCGGCTGACGCTGTGTTCTACCTCCAGAAGGGCAAAGTGCGTCTCACCGTCGTATCCAGGGCCGGCAAGGAAGCGACCATCGGCATATTAAACCAGGGGACTTTTTTTGGCGAAGGCGCGCTGGCCGGTCAGGTTCAGCGCATGGGATCCGCAGTAGCGATGGAGGATTGCGACGTCCTATCCATCAGCAAGAAGGCAATGATCGATGCCCTGCATCGCGAACATACTTTTTCCGACATGTTCGTGGAGTATTTGCTGGCGCGCAATATCCGTTACGAAGAGGACTTGGTCGACCAGCTATTTAATTCCAGCGAGAGGAGATTGGCCCGTGTCCTTCTTATGCTCGCACGCTTCGGCAAGGAAGGTGTGCCCGAGACCGTGGTCCCGAAGATCAGCCAAGAGACACTGGCCGAGATGATCGGCACCACCCGTTCGCGAGTCAGCTTTTTCATGAACCGGTTCAGGAAGTTGGGTTTCATCCATTACAACGGCGGCCTGCAAGTCCACAGTTCGCTGCTCAATGTCGTTCTCCACGATTAGCGTGACCCGGCACGTTCGACTGGCGGATCGCCCGGCATAACAGAACGAGTCTTCACCTGCCTTACTTATTTCAAGCCCAACTCGCCGTTGTACTGTTGGGTAATCCCGTAGCACTCACAGGCGGACTCTTCAAGACTTTTGCGGTTCACGATCCTCACCACGCCACGGGTGTATTCAATGAGCTTCTTCTTTTGCAAAACACTTGCGGCCACACTCACGCTAGGCCGGTCTGTCCCGAGCATGGTTGCGAGAAAACCATGAGTAAGGGCATCCGTCACCCCCTGGCTCTTATGGAAAGTCCTTCCTCAGTCCGCGACAGGGGGTTTGCCGCAAGGCGGACCGTCAACCGTCTCCTGGGCTGACATCGTGACCGCACCATTGCTGGCCAGAGCCTTGCCGCGAAGCACGCCACCGTTCAGCGTGATACTCGTAAGCGCCAGCATCTTTCCGACGAAAGTGCTGCCGGTCCCAATCGTAGCTGAGGAACCGATCTGCCAGTACACATTGCATCCTCTCCGACCTCTACTCCAGGGCGGTTGCGATTGCCCCAAGGTCATGACCACGTCAGAATTGGTGGCAGTCGTCAGACTACTGCCGATCTGGAAAATCCACTGCGAATCGGGATTCCCCCGAGCGTCTAAAGTCAGAGTGCCAGTCAGTCCGGCGGAAGACGAAAAACAGTAGACTCCAGGTCCGAGCATCATTCCGCCCAGATCCTTGCCGGTAAGATCGGTGCCACACGGCGCGCCCGCTGCTTCGTTATATGCCGCCGTTAGATCCGTCTGCGCCTGGGGCCCACTGGGGCTGCAAATGAGAAACAAGAGACCCTCCACTTGAGATTGCGTGAGTCCAGTTACAGTGCATGTCGGAAAACTGCCCACATCGCCGGTTATGTTAGTCAGCGCACTAACATTGGTTATGCCAGAGCCGGCCATCACGGCTGCCTGGTCAGCTACTCCAAGACTGATATCGGTTTGGGCAAGGGCGCCCGTTGCTAACAACATCAGAATCACCAAAGAAATCGGGAGTGCTTTCATGTTTTGTTCCCTTCCATTCCGTTTCTTGCCTGAGTAAGTTGACTTGTTCACTTGGCAGACTCTATCAAATGCATTGTCCCCGGTCTGTTCAATATGGACCATTTCCCAATACAGCAGTGAACTTTGGGGGCCACGGCGCCAAAGAAGCGAAGATGAAGGCAGGGCAATAGGAGTCGCCATGAGAGTGAGAAACTTGTTTGAATCGAGCAGGGATCTGATCGCTTTGGCTCCTGTTGCGTCGGGCGATCGGTATAAGCTGGCTTATTTCAAGCCCAGCTCGCCGTTGTACTGTTGGGTAATCCCGTAGCACTCACAGGCGGACTCTTCAAGACTTTTGCGGTTCACGATCCTCACCGCGCCACGGGTGTATTCAATGAGCTTCTTCTTTTGCAAAACACTTGCGGCCACACTCACGCTAGGCCGGTCTGTCCCGAGCATGGTTGCGAGAAAATCATGAGTAATGGGCAGCGACTCCAAATCCACTCTGTCCTGAGCCATCAGCAACCACCGCGCAAGACGCTGTTCAACATCGTGCAGCCGGTTACAGGCGGCGGTTTGTGCGACCTGCATTCCCTGAACCACGGCATAACGGCTCAACATCAATTGCAGTTCTGGAGAGGATCCCAAAGTGGTTTGTAAAGCTGAGACCTCTACCCGAAACCCGTCCCCCGTGATTTGTACCACCGCTTGCAGAGGGCTCCGGCTTAGGCCAACCGCCGCCGGCGTTCCAGTAAAGCCCTCATTGCCAACGATGCCGGCTTCCGCCGTCTTTCCATCTTTCATAACGACCACAAGCGAGATCAAACCTTGATTCGGGAAATATGCAAATTCCAGCTTTCCGCCCCCTTCGTGAAGGATTAAATGGTTTGGCAAGCTGACGTATTCGAGACCTGGACGCAATGCACTGTAGTCGCCGTCGGAGATCGATAGAAGGATTAAGTTGCTGACTGGCTTTCCTTCAGTATTCGTGCGTTCGCCAGACTGCACGACTTGGAGACCTTTGTTTTCCATGGGGGTAGGATTCGGAAGGGGCATGGTGAAGCCCTCCCGAAGACTCATCAACACTAGGCTGTATACACCGCCGATACTGAGCAATACAGACCGCTCGCAACCTTAATCAAACTTCAAAGCGGTTCCTGCGACTTCAAACCAGCCACCGAAATCCGAGGCGCGCAAGGTACCAGAAATTTCCCACCTTATGTAGGATGCCCGACAGACCATCCAAATTGGCGCATGTAAACTCCCTCGCGCGTACACTCGCGGGCGCGGCGATGAGGGGCGCAATGACTCGGAAGTTGATATGGATCGAACGGCAACGTTTTCGGGGTTTCGGTTGCTCCGAATGTGCGTGGGTCTTCAACTCTTCGAGCACGCCCGCGGGCAAATCTTTTGATGAAATGATGGGGAATTTCGAGTTGCAGCGCGACCGGGAGTTTACGTCGCATGTTTGCTCCGATCGTCCGGCATCCAAGAGCGCCCGGAGCAAAAACCGTCCCCCCGCGCAGTAACCGGTCAACCTTTTTCTTCGGCAGGAAGAAACCACGAAATAGAACAGACGGGATTAATAGGCGGGCTTCAGGGTCCGAACGTCGACATGGCGACACTAACCCACGCCCGCCCAAACGAGCCGCCACTTTCCCAGGGGACAGTTGCGTGGCGGCTTAGTTTTGCAGGTACAGAATCTGCAATAACACAATTGCCGCTCACGCTACTCCATGACTGTTCAAAACTGCACAGGTTCAAAAAGAAACATCGATTGTCGCCAGACCGTGCGGTCGTGGATTGTGCAATTTTGACCAGACTCCCAAGCCCAAGTGTTGAAAATGATGATTGAAGGTGAACCATGTCCCTATCGGTTTATCCCGAAATCCAAAGCGGAGTCCTGCTCTGCATTGACGATGACGAGGACGTGCTGGAATGTGAGAAATTGTTCCTAGAGAGTTTCGGCTATACCGTTCTGACCGCTGCCAGCGGCGGCAAAGGATTGGAACTGGCGTCCGCATACCCGGTTGACGTTGTGATTGTTGACTACTTCATGCCGGAAATGAACGGGCAAGAGGTCGCTGTTCAAATGAGGCGGCTGAATCCACGGGCGCCCATCATCATGCTCTCCGCAACCGTGGATGTTCCCGAGCAAGCCTTGAAGTTGGTCGACGTTTTCATCGCCAAGGACCATTTGGCCAGCCAGTTGTTGCCCGCGATCGCGCAATTGCACGGTACATGGGTCCCTCCGCCTGCGTGTGACGCATGACTCCCAAGGAGCGCTTATGAAAATGCTGCTCTTTGCAGGCCTGATCTTGATCTTGCTCGGCGTCGCATCTTTGGTCGTGCCCATTCCCCGCAGCGAGACCGAGGGTATCAAAATCGGGGACACCAACATCGGCGTGCATACCAGTCACAGTGAGCGGGTATCGCCGGTCGTCAGCGTGGTGCTGATTGCCGGCGGGATCGCACTGGCCTATGCGGGCACCCGTACACGTCGGTAAACCAAGTCGGGAGTTTCCCTAGGCGGCGCTCTTCGTCTCAGTTTCTTGCTCGGAAGCGGGTGTCGCCGGTGTGTCGCTGTGTTCGGCATGTTGCTTCGCAGCCTCGGCATCGTGATACATGGCCTGTTGATGGTGTCCGTGCGCGAGGTAGGCGTGGTGCGCAGCTTTTTCGAGATCTTCGGCTTGATAGTATTTTGCCGCTTCATGGTAATGGTAGGCTGCCTTCTCGTGATGACGGCCGGCATGGTGATAATGCTCCCAGGTCTTGGACATTGGGCTCTCCTTATGGGTTCGGTGGTTACGTGAATTAAGTCTTCACAGAAATGTTACTTCACTTCTCAACTGGCTTCACGGCGATTGGCGCGCCAAAAACCCGTGGCAATTCAGCCAGGTCCCCGTTTGGGGCAGGGGGTCGGTCGCCCGCCAACGGCGACGTGACCGCTTCCAGATTGAAGATCATCGCCTTTCTGTCGGTCTTGAAACGTCCATCCGCCAGGTAGGCAGCCGCGAATCCCCCCGCGATATACGGTTGAAAGAACGCCAGTGCAAGCCAATATTTCTTGGCTTTGAAGACCGATTCCGCCATGCCGCGGACCGGCTTGCTGCGTCGAATCGTCCCTGGGACTTGCGGAATCACCCGACTCGTGAATTCCAGATCTGAATGCCGCCGGCTGTACTTGCTGATTGACCTGGCAACCCGCTTCGGCGTGGTAACGCCGAAATCGGCGACGATACCTCGCGACACCGCTTTCGGGTAATAGAAATTCACGATATCCCGTACAAAATCTGCGCAATTGCGCGTCACAACTCTATATAAAGGACGGTTCCGGCTGCCGTTGAGCCAGCCTATTAATGCGTCATCCTGCTCCAGCGTGGTTTCGAGTTCGTAGGTGAAACTGGTACGGTTGTACGCCGACCCGACGAGTTGCACCCAATTCCCAACCGATGCCTGCCCCAAGGGATTGTCAGGCGCCAACTCCTGCAGATGATCGTGCCGGTACTGATCTCTAAGCAGGCCGACGATTTTGTCGTCAGCATACGCCGGGATATCTTGCGGCTGGGTGACGGCGTAAAGATAGGGGATGAGCGGAATGGCAAGCCAATCATGGCCGCCAATGCGGTCGTAGCGGCTGATCACCACGCCATACTCTCCCTCACTGCAACGTCGCAAGGAGGTTGGTGAAGCCGCGCAGACCCGATTTAGATAAACCGCCGCATGACCAACGCCCCCAAACGCACCGTCATAACCATAGGGTTCCTCCAGCAGAACGGCCACATTGGCCTTCAACTGGGAAGGCATTCCCAGGAACGCGAGTACCATTGCCGAGCAGACTGCAAGTTTCACCTATCCAGCCTACTCACCCTCGATCCTTACATCTGTTCATAATTGCTCTATGTCCCCGACCGCCGGCAAAACACGCGAAAGATCAATATTGACCAGTAATCCCAGACTCAGAACTGGATACTGAACATCGAGCCATTCTCGACGGCCGATACACCGCCGGATCTTCCGGCTGTAGATCTCTTGTGACACCGACAACATAAAGAGTTCTTGCAGCACCACCACCGCCGTGCGACCTAGTCGGAGAAAAATACAGGAGAAAAACATGAAATTGTTTAAGACTCTAGCCGCTTTATTCTGCCTGGTTGCGCTCTGCGCGTTCGTCGCGCCGACCGCTTCCGCCGATGAATTGAACCGGGAAACCGTAGTCACCTTCAGCGGGCCCGTCGAAGTTCCGGGCACCTATCCTCAAGTCTTGCCGGCCGGTACCTATATCTTCGAGATTATGTGGAACCAGGGCAACCGTCACATTGTTCGCATCTACAGCCAGGACAAAAGCAAAGTCCTCACCACCGTCATGGCGCTCCCCAATTTACGTTTAAAGGCGACGCACAAAACGGTAATCACATTTAGCGAGCGGCCTGCCGGACAGCCGGAAGCCCTCAGGGCCTGGTTCTCCCCCGGACGCGTATGGGGCGAGGAATTTGTATATGCCAAGCCCAGGGCCATCGAACTGGCCAAAGAAATAAATGAACCCGTTCTGGAGACTCCGGTCGAGATGGCGGCCGCACCGGTCGAAACTCTGCAAACCGCGCCGGTCGAAGCCGTTGCTCCTTCGGGAGAACCAGTCGAACTAACGGAAGTGGTTGAACCACCGCCGGTGGTCGCTGCTCTCGAGCCACTGCCGAAAACCGCGAGCTCATTACCTCTTATTGGCCTGATCGGAATGCTGGCGCTGGGTGCCGGCTTTGCTCTTTCGATCACCGCAAAGCGAACCTAAGTGTGACCTGGAGGCCGCATGGCAACGGAGGCTGCACACAAATGCCGCCTCCGTTTGCCACTCCCGAGGATTGGACTGCATCCGAAACTCACGGCACAAACCGCGGAAGGCAACCGAAATGACCAAGCTCCCAAACCAGCAGACGTTGGCCTTCACGCTCCGATGTCTGCTCGTGTTTGCCTTGCTCGCGCCACCCGCTCTTACCCAATCTCCCTCGACGCAAAATCACCTGCCTGACGACTACACCATCGGCGTAAACGTAGACATGGTGGTGTTGCAGGCAACCGCGCTCGACCACAAAGGCGCCCTGGTTTCCGGGCTCGACAAAGACAATTTCCAGATCTATGAAGATGGAATACTTCAACCAGTCAAACATTTCAGCCATGCCGACATACCGGTGACCGTCGGCCTGGTCATCGACAATAGCGGCAGCATGAGACCGAAGCGCCATGACGTTATTGCCGCCGCTTTGGCTTTTGCCCGCTCCAGCAACTCGCAGGACCAGATGTTTGTGGTTAATTTCAACGAAAGGGTCTCGTTTGGCCTTCCCGGCGCAATTCCGTTCACCGACCAGGTAACGCAGTTGGAAGTTGCTCTTTCCAGAATCGACGCTGATGGTCAAACCGCACTCTACGACGCCGTGGCGACCGCTCTTGACCACCTGAAGAAGGGCAATCGCGACAAGAAAGTGCTGATCATAATCAGCGACGGCGGAGACAATGCTAGCAAGCACACTCTGGCACAGATCATGGCCATGGCCCGCCAGTCTGACGCGATCATCTACACCATCGGTATCTTTGACGAACAAGACGAAGACCGAAACCCGCATGTGCTCAAGGAGCTTGCGAAAGACACCGGCGGCGAGGCCTTCCTGCCGGAAGCATTGAAGGATCTTGCTCCGGTCTGCGAACGCATCGCCCACGATATTCGCAATCAGTACACCCTGGCTTACGTGCCTACCAACCGAAAGCGCGATGGTACCTATCGCGCCATACAAGTGAAGGCAAGCGGGCAAGGGCGCGGGCGTTTGTCGGTTCGCACCCGAACCGGTTACTTCGCACCGCCGGCAACTCCATCGCCGACGACAAAGGGGAATCAGCCATGAGACTCACGCTGCTTCTCCCGGCGAAAACCCACGGCTTCGTTCGTTGGAGCCGACGCCTCTGCCTCCTGATTGGAATTCTCGCGCTCACCTATGTAGGCTGCACCCTGCTTGAGGCCAGACTGTACCAGGCGTCTGCGGAACAGTCGCTCGAAACCCAGATCCAACAGCACAAAGTAACTGCGGATGTCCCTCGGCTTGCGTCTTGTGGAAGAGATGGGTGTCTGCCGGAGTTCAAACCGCCCGTCAAGAAAGGCGATGTTCTGGGTCTCTTGGACATCCCGCGATTGGGTCTGACGGTTGCCGTCTTACAAGGGACAAGCTCGCGCATCTTGCGGCTGGGCGCCGGACACATCGAAGGCACCCCGCTCCCAGGTGAAGCCGGCAACAGCGCCATCGCCGGGCACCGTGACACTTTCTTTCGTGACTTGAAAGACATCCGTCCCAAAGACGAAATTCAGCTTCAGACGGCGACAACGATTCTTCGCTATGAAGTGGACTGGGTCAAGGTCGTCGATCCCGACGACCTCAGTGTATTGGCCCCCTCCACCGAATCCGCATTGACGTTGGTGACGTGTTACCCATTTTATTTGGTGGGTCCGGCGCCCCGGCGGTTCGTGGTGCGCGCCCACCAGAACTGAGTAGCTAGGTCACGCCGCATCTGCACCATGGCTGTGAAGTGTGCAACTTTGACCAGACACGGTCGGGCACAATAGGCGATTATTTGGTGAGAGGTACTGTTATGTCCAATCCCCCGACACCCAAGACCATCCTTTGCATCGACGACAATGACGGCGTGCTGGAATACCAAAAAGCACTGCTCGAAAGGCGTGGATACGCGGTGCTCACTGCCTCCTCCGCCCGGCAAGGATTACAAATTGCCGCAGACAACGGAGTCGCTGCCGTGATCGTCGACTACCATATGCCAGAGATCAATGGACATGAGGTCGCGTTGGAAATAAAGCGCCTTAAGCCAAATACGCCGATCGTCATGGTTTCCAGCGAGGAGCAAATACCAAGCCACGTATTGGATGTGGTCGATGCTTTCGTCCCTAAGGACCAAGCCCCCACCCGCTTGGTGCCTGTGCTCGCCCGAATCTGCGACGACGTTCTCGCCAAAGTTGCCGAAAGAACTCGACTCAGCGCGTGAGAAGTAACGCGGCCTATCGCTGTCTTGAGCCGCCCAGCGAAGCCGTGTTCCGACCCGCGATGGTGAGCAATTGTGAGCAGATCAGGTTTAACCCAGCCTATATTCTGAGCCGATATGGCGACCAACAACACTCTCCTGTGTATTCACCGCGACCCGGCTCAGCTGAATCTGTTGCAGGAACACGGATACGAAGTGCTGACCGCAACCAACGGGCATGAGGGGTTGAGGCTCTTCATGTCCCAACCCGTGGACGCCATCGTACTCGACTACCATTTGGGACTCTTGGATGGGGGAGTCGTGGCCGCAGAAATCAAACGACTGAAGCCACAACTTCCCATCGTCATGCTCGCGGAATATGAGGAACTGCCCGTGGAGGCATTGAAGTCCGTAGATGCATTCGTGGCCAAATCCGACGTGGTTCATTCCCTGCTGGAAACCGTCTACTCAGTTCTGAATGGCAAGCCCACCCGCGGTTATCAAGTAAAGCTAAGGGCTGAAACACCATCACCTTCTCGTCTTCCTGTCCGCAAGTTCTGGGACGGTGTGGAACGTCGGCAAGCCGTCCTCATTCAATTGGCTAGCGATGACAAACACTTACCGTTTTCGCGAAAAGTGTGGCGCAGTATCCGCAATGGAAGCGTTCAATTCTAGCCGTGCGCCTGGCAATGCAGTGCCTCCCGGCCCGCGCCACAGATTTTCCACTCCAAGGTTGCGCACCTATTGCCCGAGTCCCCATCCGCAAGAAGGACTACAATGAAGATGTGAGATATTACACCACGAAACCGGTGAATGGCGGCACCACCTTCACCTGCACCTTCTGCGAACATAGCGTCACTACCCTCGATTTCGACAACACTGGTGGCAACCGCCGCACCCAGGCAGCAGCCGCCATTAATCAGCACGCAGCTTCATTGCATGTGCGGCCCTGGGTGCCGGCCAAACTTGGCGGGCCGTGGCGCACTTAGAAAACCTTGCATCTTCCCCAAGAGCGCGCTGAGACTGGAGATTCCCCATGAAGGCCGGAGATCACGTAAAGATCATCGGGCGTGACGGGTTTTATGTGTTCTTGAAAGAAGCTCAAGGCACGGCAACCCTGCGATTAGGGACCGCTAAGAGTCCAGACGAACCTACCCTGACGATTCCGATCACTCAGGTGGTTTCTCTGGAACCCACAAAATAGTCTCGCCGCCGGTGGATTCCCCTTTCGGAACCAGTCGAACTCCTCCGAGCAAGATTGACCATCTTTCCAGCCCAACCATGTTCAATACTATTGTTGTGAAATCCGAGAAACTTACGTTAAAGCAGATACTCTCCGTGCGTTGTCCAATGTGCGGAGCGAAGCCGAAAGGGAAGTGTACCGCCAGCACCGGGCATCCTTCCGCCAAAACGCATCTCGACCGCGATCTGGCTGCGGCCAAGCATGCCCGCCCTGAGAGCTCAGGCGAGGCGGCGCTGCGAATCCTGAAAGCAATCACCAGCCGTGGTCTGCGCCTGCTTACTCAACATAAATAAGGACGCGCGGTTTTATGCCACCCGGCGGCCGCTCACCAGGTTGATCACTAGAACCACCAACGCTACCACCAGCAGCAAGTGAATCAAACCACCGGCCACGTGCAGACTAAAACCCAGAAGCCACAGAATTAGAAGCACAACAAATATTGTCCAAAGCATGTTTATCTCCTTTTGCTCACCTGGTGCTTACGGATGAACCTCTTGTAACGACTTCCCGCATTCCAAACAAGATGCCTTGGATCGCGCAGTAATCAACCCGCAGAACGGACACATTCTTTGTGAGGGGAACTGCCCGGGGTATGTCTCTGTGGCAAAGAGCTTCCTCGCTGAATCCCGCACCGACCCCAACTGCCTACGAACCCAAAAAAGAATAGAAAACACCAGGAACTCCATGGCCCGAAATTCGCCGTCCTCACAATGACACACCAACCCCCGACCATTCTGTGCAGGATTGCTCACTCCGAACCGCCCATGTGCTGCGCGAACGGCAAGACACTACTATTTAGTCATACCGTCACGGTTGGTTAAAACACGGGCTTTAGCCCCTGGTGAGCGCGTCCTAACCAAAGTGAGCAATTCAGACCAGCTATTCTTTCCGGCATGAGCGATCATGATTCCAGGGACGAGCATCCGGTCTCTCTTTCAGATCCCCTGAGCTAAGTCAGCCCATCTGAAGTTCTCTCCTCTTAGCTCCGCACTCCTAAAGGAACAATTCATGAAAAAGATAATGTCACTGTTGTCATTACTGCTAACGGCGAGCTTGATGGGTCTGTTCGGAACCTATGCATGGGCCGGTTCGGATCAGGAAAATACGGTTGATCGCATGGACAAGTCCGTGGACGTACTCCACGCCATCATGTCGGCCCCCGACAAAGGCATTCCGGAAGAAGTGCTGAACGATGCCAAATGCATCCTCGTGGTACCAGATTTGGTTAAAGCTGGCTTCATTTTTGGTGGCAAGCACGGACGTGGCGTCGCCAGTTGCCGTACTGCTACAGGCTGGAGTGCGCCGGCATTTGTTTCGATCGGCGGCGGCAGCTGGGGATTACAAATTGGAGTCGAAGGCGTTGACTTGGTCCTGTTAGTTATGAATGAGCAGGGTTTCCAGCATCTGCTGTCCAGCAAGTTCGCCCTCACCGGTGAAGGATCGGTAGCGGCCGGCCCGGTTGGCCGTCATGCTTCCGCCGGAACCGACTGGAAGATGAACACCGAAATGCTGACCTACTCACGTTCCAAGGGTGTGTTCGCTGGCTTGACTCTGGAAGGCGCAGTCATCGAGCAGGACAACGACTCGACAATCGCAATTTACGGCAAGAACAAGCGCTTCCGCAACATTCTTTCGGGCAGAGTGGCAACGCCTCCGAGCGCCGAGGCGTTCATGAAAGCTGTGTCAGAGGCACGCCAACAAGCCCACATCGCCGAAGCGAAAGGTACGAATTAGTGTCGTCAGTCTAGTCCTGCCTGACCGGAACCGGGCCCCGGTTCCGGTCAACACGGGGCAGGGAAGTCAACCGCGGAGCGGCGAAAGAGCACACGCAACACGGAGATAAACATGAAGACCACTCTACAAAGCTGTTGCTTAACCGCGTGCATCGCTCTATGTCCAATCCTTCTATTCGCACAATCCGCTGAACCCAACCTGGACACGCAGAACCTTGATGCCTGCAAGGCTGGCCGTGACACCTGCGATCGCTCGAAGCTGAACCCTGCGCAATTGGCCGACCTGGCTCTCGCCCGCCGCACCACCAACCTTTCGAACTGCCGTAACGGCTTCGATCCCTGTGATCGTTCGACCCTTACTCCCCGGGAAGCGACGGCACTAGCGGTCGCCGATCATCAGCGTGATGTTGCCGCCTGCACCAGCGGCATGGGATCCTGCGACCCATCCAAGCTGACTCCATCCGAGGCCCGTGATTCATCCCTCGCCAAGCACCAGCGCAACCTCACCGACTGCAAGGAAGGGATCGGTGATTGCGACCACGCCCAACTCAGTCCGTCAGAAGCCGGAGCGGTGAACGCCGCCAGACGCGACCTCAACGTCTCCGACTGCAAGAATGGTGCCGGGCTATGCGATCACTCCAAGCTCACCCCCTCGGAAACCAAAGAAGTGACCGCCGCGGAACACCAGCGTAACGCCCAGAACTGTGAGAATGGCTGGGACCAGTGCGACCACTCCAAACTCACTCCCGCGGAAACGGCGCAAATCGGCAACTCGGATCACAAGCGTAACCTCGCCGCATGCAGAGACGGTCAGGAAACCTGTGACTACACAAAACTGACCCCCTCCGAAACCACGCTGTTGGCCGACGCCGAGCGCAAACGTAACTACACCGCTTGTTTAAAAGGCTACGGCTACTGCGATGCCTCTCGACTCACCGCGGAAGAGATTCATTCACTTCCCCCGAAAAGCCATTAAACTGACACTATGACAAAACGACAATGTCCTGATTGCGGCAGCGAGTTGGTGCAAGCCCGGCGTCCGGAGAATCAGCCCGGCGGCTCCGCCAACTATTGGCGTTGCAGCACTTGCGGAAGCGGCTTCACCGCGGAGCAGATCCGCGAAACTAAACGCCCCAAGCCCGCTTCCATCGAGCACTCATAGAACCGGGTCAGGAATTACTGGTCAATTCTGACCAGTCCGAAACCACGTTTTCGGTAACACTGACCAGTAGCCCCTTTCCATATCTGTTCTCACATATTTAAGGATCAATGTCATTACCCATCACAGCCTTTCCCAAGCGCGTACTCGAAGTTGTGGGCGCGAGTCCGCTGGTTCGGACCGCGTTTTCGGCGGCGCGCCCGCGAACGCAATCGAAGCCATCCCTGCCCAGCCGAATCGCGGTGATCGGAAACTATCTTCCCCGCCAATGCGGCATTGCCACCTTTACCACCGACTTGTGCACCGCCATCTCCGCCGAGTACGGCACCGCTCGATTGTTGGCGCTACCAGTGAACGACACCGAGCAGGGATATGACTATCCCGCGCGCGTCCGCTGGTCGCTTGCCCAGAACGATGTCTCTTCGTATGAAGACGCCGCTGAATTCCTGAACTTCAACAATATCGACATGGTCTGTCTGCAGCACGAATATGGAATCTTTGGTGGTGCGGCAGGAAGCCATATCTTGCATCTGCTACGGGCCCTGAAAATGCCCGTGGTGACCACGCTACATACCGTTCTGCGCGAGCCTAGTCCCGACCAACGCATGGTCATGACAGAAATCGCGGAGCTTTCCGACCGCCTCATTGTCATGAGTCAGCTTTCATCGCAGTTTTTGCAGGAAATCTTCCAAGTGCCGGGCAGCAAGATTGACATGGTTCCTCACGGCGTTCCCGATCTGCCGTTTCTGGATCCCAATTTCTACAAGGACCGCTTTGGCGTGGAAGGCAAAGCCGTACTGCTCACCTTCGGCCTGCTCTCCCCGAACAAGGGAATCGAAAATGTCATTCAAGCCCTGCCCCAGATTTTGGCTAAACACACTAATGTTGCCTACATCGTCGCCGGCGCAACCCACCCTCATGTTCTCCGCCGCGAAGGCGATCGCTATCGCGAATATTTGCAAGCTTTGGCCAGGGAAGTGGGAGTCGAGTCGCAAGTGATTTTCCATAACCGCTTCGTCAACCCCGAGGAGATGGTTCAGTTCATCGGGGCCGCCGACATTTACATCACGCCTTATCGCCATGAGGCGCAGGTGGTTTCGGGAACCCTAGCCTACGCTCTCGGCGCTGGCAAGGCGATCATCTCGACTCCTTACTGGCACGCCATCGAATTATTAGACGACCGCCGGGGTGCGCTTGTGCCTTTTCAGGACCCCACTGCCATCGCGAACAAGACCATCGAACTCCTGGATACACCGGCGATTCGCCATGCCATGCGCAAGCGCGCCTATGTGTTCGCGCGCGAGATGGTCTGGAAACGCGTAGCCCAGGGTTACATGGAGAGTTTCGCCAGGGTGCGCAGTGATCGCATGGAGAACCCACAAGTGCAGTTCTCTTCCCGCGCTACCAGGAAATTGCTCGACCGGTTGCCGGACTTGAACCTGAATCATCTGCATCGCTTAACCGACGACACCGGAATGCTGCAGCACTCCATCTTCACGATCCCCAACCGCAACGAGGGATACACCACGGACGACAACGCGCGCGCCCTGATTTTCGCAATCTTATTGGAGCAACTTGTAAGAACCGGCGCGGCCAGTCCGGCCCTGACTACCTCGGATTCATCTTCCCGCTACTTAGCGTTCCTGGAGCATGCTTTTAATCCGGCGACCGGTCGATTCAGAAACTTTCTTGGCTACAATCGCCAATGGATCGAAGCCAACGGCTCTGCTCACGCCAGTGAAGACTGCCATGGCCGCGCATTGTGGGCGCTGGGAACAGTGTTGAGCCGGTCCGAAGATCCGGGATTGCGTGGCGCCGCCGGCCGTTTGTTCGAGTATTCACTCCCGGCAGCCGTGGAATTCAGCAGTCCTCGAGCCTGGGCCTACACTCTGCTCGGAATTCACGAATACCTCGCCTCGTATCCCGGAGATCGCGATGCCCAGCGAGTAAGATCCGCGCTCGCGCAACGTTTGCTCGTAATGTATGAGTCGGTCCGCAGCCCGGACTGGAATTGGTTTGAAGACATTCTCGCCTACGCAAACGCCAGATTGCCCCAAGCCCTGCTTCTGGCGGGCTCAGCCTGCTGCGATGACCGTATGATCTCCGCCAGTCTCGATGCACTGGATTGGCTTGTGACCATGCAACGCTGCGAGACCAACGGCCACTTCGTGCCCATCGGATCCCAAGGTTTCTATCGCAAGGGCGGGGAAAAGGCCCGCTTCGATCAACAGCCGATTGAAGCCGCCGGCGCGGTCTCCGCTTGTCTCGAAGCCTACCGCGTTACCGGTGACCACCGCTGGCGCAGCGAAGCCTGGTGGGCTTTCAACTGGTTCCTTGGCGACAACGATCTGCAACTCCCGCTCTACGATTCCGTTACCGGTGGCTGCCGCGACGGTCTGCATCCCGAGCGCGCCAATCAAAACCAGGGCGCGGAATCAACTCTGTCGTTCTTGATGGCACTCCTGGAAATGCGCTCGCTCGAGGAACCTCAGCAGATGGAGATCCCGTCTTGACTATGAACCAAACCACACTCATCAAGCCTTCGAGCACCAGCTACGAGTCGCTGCTTCTTCGTGACCCAGCCAACCCCATCCTCACCGCCAAGGATTGGCCATATTCCATTAACAGCGTCTTCAATGCCGGAGCCACACGACTTGCGGATGGCACAACTCTGTTGCTTTGCCGCGTGGAGGATCGCCGCGGCTTGTCGCACCTGTGCGCCGCCCGTTCCAACAACGGGGTCGATGGCTGGGAGATTGATCGCGAGCCCACGTTGGTACCTAGCCCTCACGAGTATCCCGAGGAAATCTGGGGCATCGAGGACCCGCGCATCACCTTCGTGCCTGAGCTACAGCAATACGTCGTCACCTATACTTCGTATTCACGCGGCGGCCCCGGAGTTTCTCTGGCACTGACCAAAGACTTCCGCACCTTCGAGCGTTACGGCGTCATTATGCCGCCCGACGACAAAGACTCCGCGCTACTGCCACGCCGAATTGACGGCTGCTGGGCGCTGATTCACCGGCCCATGACCACGCTGGGGTCGCACATGTGGATTTCCTACTCGCCCGACCTGCGTTATTGGGGCCGCCACCGGCTCATGCTCGAAGCCCGCCGTGGCGCCTGGTGGGACGCCAACAAGATCGGTTTGTCACCGCCTCCCATTGAGACTGCCCGTGGCTGGCTGGTGTTTTACCACGGAGTACGGCACACCCCTTCGGGCTGTCTATATCGTCTGGGCTTGGCCCTTTTCGATCTTGAGAATCCGGCACACTGCCTGCTGCGCGGCGATTCGTGGATCTTCGGGCCCGAGGCGGAGTACGAGCGCCATGGTGACGTTGACGATGTGGTCTTCCCCTGCGGATATACCATGGAGCCCGACGGCGACACCATCAATCTTTACTACGGGGCGGCGGATTGTTCCATCGCCCTGGCCCGGGCCAGCGTTCGTTCTCTACTAACCTGGCTGGATACAAATGGAAGTTGCGAGCGCCGGCGAGATCCGAACCGGTGAACCCGCTGCTTTGGATCTTCCAACTTATTTTTGGCTGCCGGCACCGTCACCGCAGTCGTGTGTTCACCATCAAGCACCGCACCTACCGCGTCTGCTTCGATTGTGGAGGCGAATTCGACATCCAAAAACTGAGAACGAAGAATTGAAAACCGAGAACCGCAAGTTTTTCCAGGGAGACGAAAGACCCTCCCTCGGCGGCTATGGCGTGATCCTTATCTATCCCCCAGATCAGCCGCGGATCCTCACTTGTGAGCTATCTTGCTCAGACACCATCGTCCGCACCTGTCATGCTTGATGCTCCATCATCCGCGTGCCTGCCGCGTTATCTCCGGCGAACACGATTCGCGACCCTAAAGCTCCGAACATCAAAATTAGGGCAACACCTCCAGACGGATGGGGGGGTTAGCCCGCGACCAAGAAAGGTCAAGCATCATGCCTTTAATTCAACTCCTGGAAGTTCTTATCGTGGTGGGTGTTCTGCTGTGGTTGGTCAATCGCTTCATACCAATGCAGGGAACCATCAAGTCAATTCTGAATGGCGTCGTAGTCATTGCCGTCGTTTTGTGGCTGCTGAACGTATTTGGGTTATTTCACAACGTCAGCAATATCCGCATCGGCAAGGGATGACGACCCCGCAATCGACCACCGGAACCTTGCAGTAAAGCAAACGCACTCAATCATTCGAAAATGGAGGCAACACTCATGAAACTAGCAGGAATCATCAGCACCGCGGCTCTATCTTTGCTGCTCGCAACCGCTGCCGCTCCGCTCTATGCCCAGGAGCAACACGAAGAGCAGAAAGACCAGCAGGAACAGAAAGACAAGCCCGCCAGAGCGGAAGAGAAAAAGTCGCAGGAAGCCAAACCCACAAAGCCAGAAGAGAAGACTGCGGAACAAGAAAAGAACACCAAGCAGGAAGAAAAAACCACGCAGCAGCACGAACAGCAGGCTAAGGCTGGTGAGCAGTCGCAGCACGGCCGCATTCCCGATGACAAATTCCGCGCGAACTTCGGACGCGAACACACCTTCCGAGTCAGCCAGGCTGATTACAGAAACCACCGCTTCCAATACGGCGGTTATTCTTTCGGATTCGTCGGCGTATGGCCATCCAACTGGCTCTACACCCAGGACGTCTTTGTAGTTGACATCGGCGGCGTGTACTACCTGTGCAACCCGGTCTATCCGGGCGTTAACCTTGCGCTCAGCTTCACGCTTTAACCGCACCGCACGTCTGATTGCCAGCACCCCACCCTCGTCGCGCAGTTTGCGACTGGGTGGGGACGCTCCCATCTGTGTTCTTCGGCGCAAGTTGGCACCCATTTTCGCTCACCCCGCCGATGCAGTTTCCAGTCATCGCTGCCGGAGGCCATTCCAAGGTGACGGAAGAGAAGCCGAGCGATGAGGTCATCCTTCACGCTGCCCTAACCTTACAGAACTTGACAATCGATCCATGGAATCCTGATAGTAGACTCCTAAGTTACAGGATGCGTCGCCTCTCAATCCGCGCAGCCCGCAGCAGTAATGTACAAACGGGCAATCGAAGGATGACATGGCAAGGAGACTCACGTATGCGTAACCTCCGCTTGCTACTTCTATCACTTCTAGTGCTGGCCATACCGGCCATTTCCCACGCGCAGTTCGTCGTGTCGGTTCAAATCGCTCCTCCTGGATTGCCTGTCTATGTGCAGCCCGCGGTGCCGGCTCCCGGTTATTTGTGGACCCCAGGCTACTGGGCCTATGGCCCCGCAGGATACTTCTGGGTGCCCGGCACCTGGGTGCAACCTCCCGCTGTTGGCTTGCTATGGACGCCCGGCTACTGGGGTTGGAGCGGCGGCGCTTTCGGATGGAATGCCGGTTACTGGGGACCGCATATCGGCTTCTACGGTGGGGTTAACTACGGCTTCGGTTATGGTGGTGTCGGCTATGAAGGCGGATATTGGAACAACGGAGCCTTCACCTACAACCGCTCGGTGACCAACGTCAGCAATACCACCATTACCAACGTCTATACCAAGACCGTCGTCAACAACACCACAGTCAATAATGTGAGCTACAACGGCGGTACTGGAGGAGTCAGCACTCGTCCCACCCAGGAGGAAGAAGCGGCAGCACACGAGCAACACACGCCGCCCACACAAATGCAGACCGAGCACGTAAAGGCCGCCAGCACGAACCATGCATTACTGGCGTCAGAGAACCACGGCAAGCCAGCCATCGCCGCAACCTCGAAGCCGGGAGAGTTTACCGGCAAGGGTGTGGTTGCGGCGAAGGCGGCTGCTGTCGAAAACAAAGCTGCAGAGAACAAAGCTGCAGAGAACAAGCCTGCTGAGAGCAAACCTATGGCGGATAAGGCTGCGCCAGCAAAGCCGATGGCCGCTCCTAAAGAGCCGACGGATCATGCGCAGCCTGCCCCTCGTCCGCCCGCCGCGTCTAATAAGGAGATGACAGCGCCTAAGCCGCCTGACGCTCATGGGCAGCCAGCTCCTCGACCCCAGGCAGCCGCTCCTAAAACTGAAACTCGTCCGCCGAACACTCCCAAGCCGACTGCTGCTCGTCCGCAGGCTACACCGCAGCCAAAGAAAGAAAACCCAGCGGAGGAACATCCGCACCAATAGTGAATTGACGGCAACCCGTTGCGACAATCCGTCGAGGCGTAAGCAAACGAACTAATTCCCGGCGCGAGCCACCAGGGCTCGCGCCATTTTCTTTCTTGCCGGTACCCCACTCATTCGTGGTTCTTTGCGAATGAGAACAATGTCCAGGATTGACGATTCCCAATCCGGCCATTTCCCCCAAAGTGAGCCATTGTGCTCAGACTTGGCAATCTATCCATGAAATCCTAGCAGTGGAATCCTGGTATAGGACGCGCCGCCTTTCAATCCGCGCAGCCCGCAGCCGCAAAGTATAACCGGGCAATCGAAGGATGATCGGGCAAGGTGATTCAACATGCGTAATCTACGTTTCCTGTTTCTAACACTTCTGATCCTGGCCATACCGGCCATCTCGTTCGCCCAGTTCGCCGTATCTGTCCAGCTCGCTCCACCCGGGCTGCCTGTGTACGAGCAACCCGTGGTTCCGGCAGCCGGCTTTTTATGGACCCCCGGCTACTGGGGTTACGGCGGCGAAGGCTACTTCTGGGTGCCGGGCACCTGGGCACAGCCTCCCGCAGTTGGCTTGCTCTGGACCCCCGGCTATTGGGGTTGGGGTGGTAGCGCCTTCGCTTGGAATGGCGGCTACTGGGGTGCGAGTGTCGGCTTCTACGGCGGCGTCAATTACGGCTTCGGTTACGGGGGTGTCGGCTATGAAGGTGGACGTTGGAACAATGGAGCCTTCAGCTACAACCGTTCAGTGAATAACATTGGCGAGACGCACATCACCAATGTATATAACCAGACTGTCATCAACAACACCACAAACAACCACGTCAGCTACAACGGTGGCACCGGCGGGATTGAATCCCGTCCGACCCCTGAAGAAGAAACCGCGGCAAAAGAGCGCCACACTCCGCCAACCGCAGCCCAAACCGAGCACGTAAAGGCTGCCAGTTCCAACCACGAACTCTTGGCCTCCGTGAACCATGGAAAGCCGGCCATCGCCGCAACCTCTAAACCGGGAGAGTTCACCGGCAAGGGTGTGGTCGAAGCCAAAGAAGCTGGAGCCGAGAATAAAGCTGCCGAGAATAAGGAAGCTGAGAACAAGGCGACCGAAAACAAAGCTGCCGAGAATAAGGAAGCCGAAAACAAGGCAACCGAAAACAAAGCTGCTGAGAATAAGGAAGCTGAGAACAAGGCCACCGAAAATAAAGCAGCGGAGAATAAGGCAGTCGAGAACAAAGCGACCGAAAACAAAGCTGCTGAGAATAAGGAAGCCGAAAACAAGGCCAGCGAAAATAAAGCTGCTGAGAATAAAGAAGCTGAGAGCAAAGCAACCGAAAACAAAGCCGCTGCAGCTCGTGTGAATGAGAATAAGGCCGCAAAGCCGAAGGCTGCTCCTGCGCCGAAAGAGCCTACAGCCCGCGCGAAGCCGGCCCCTCGCCCTGAGACAGCGCACGGCACTCCAGCTGCGCGCTCAAACGTACCCCGTCCGGCCACTGAGTCCAAGCCGTCGGCAGCTCATGTCCAGCCGGCCGCTCGCCCGACAACTGCGGCTCACGCTAAGCCTGCTCCCCGTCCGGAGACGGCAGCTCACGCCCAGCCTGCTCCCCGCCCGGCGACCGTAGCTCATGCGCAACCTGCACCTCATCCGGCGGCGAAAGAAGCCCCGGCCGAAGAAGAACACCCCCGCAAGTAGGAATTGGCTGTAACGAAAATGTCAATTTCACCGGCGCGGGCCCACTAGGGCTCGCGCCATTTTCTTTCTTCACATGAGCAGTTTTGACCATCCAGAAACCACTCAAACACCTATAACTAAAGCTGGCCCTCCCTATAACACCCTCCGATGCCAACTTAGAGGCCAGGAACAACCGCACCGGAATAAGACAGCATCAAAGTTCTGCCTTTGGGTCGTGACTTTCATCGCCGTCTCGCTGCATGAGAAAAGGAGCAATACATGCTTGGAACTATATTGATCGTGCTCTTGGTTCTGGCCCTCTTCGGCGCGCTACCGCGCTGGTCGCATAGCCGCGACTGGGGCTATGCCCCAACCGGAGGTCTCGGACTCGTCCTCCTTATCGTTGTCATTCTCCTCGTCCTCGGCCGGATTTGAACCATGCCCCGCGCGGCGACATTACCAGGCGCCAGTGCCAAAACTTGGCGTCTGTTTTCCGTTCGTGCGGCAGCGCTTCTTCTCACCCTTTTGCTATGCGGCGGTAGTCTCTCCGCGTACTCCGTACTGACCCACGAAGAAATCGTCGATCTTCTCTGGACCGACGACATCCAGCCCCTACTGCTTAAGCGCTTCCCCGGACTTACCCCTGACCAACTCCGCGAAGCCCATGCCTATGCCTACGGCGGCGCCGTAATCCAGGACCTGGGATATTATCCGTTTGGGTCGAAGGAGTTTAGCAACCTTGTTCACTACGTTCGTAGCGGGGATTTTGTTCACGAGTTGTTAATCGAGAGCCAGGATGTTGATGAGTATGCCTTCGCGCTGGGGGCGCTGTCGCATTATGCGTCGGACATCGCGGGGCATCCTGCGGTCAATCAATCGGTCGCCATCGAGTATCCGAAGTTGCGCGCGAAGTTTGGCAAGTCGGTTCGCTATGCCCAGGATAAGACCGCCCATCTGAAAACCGAGTTTGGATTCGATACCGTGCAAGTGGCAAAGAACCGTTATGCCTCGCAGCAGTACCACGATTTCATTGGATTTCAAGTCTCCAAGCCACTGCTGGAGCGGGTGTTTCCCGTGGTGTATGGAGTGGAATTGAAAGACGTGCTCACCCACGAGGATCTGGCGGTGGGTTCGTATCGTTGGGCGGTCAGCCGGCTGATCCCGCAAATGACGCAAGTCGCCTTGCAAGTCCACAAGAAAGAGCTGATGCAAGAAACTCCAGACTTCGCGAAACGGAAGTTCTTGTATCGTCTTTCGCGCTCGGATTACGAAAAGGATTGGGGGAAGGACTATGTGAAGCCTGGTGTCGGTACGCGCATTTTATCGACACTGCTGCGATTTATTCCGAAGATTGGTCCCTTCAGAAAGCTGGAGTTTAATAATCCGACTCCGCAAACCGAAGACCTGTATATCAAGAGCATCAACACTACGGTCGATCAATACCGGGTTTTTCTCCAACAGGTGAGCGCAGACACGTTGGTGTTGCCCAACCGCGATCTCGATGACGGCGGTGTGACTGCGGCAGCGGAATACTCGCTGGCCGACGACACCTATGCGCAGTTGCTGGATCAGCTATCCAAGCGGAAGTTCAATCAGATATCTCCCGAGCTGCGCGACAACCTGTTGCAGTTTTACTCGGACCTCTCCGTGCCGATCGACACGAAAAAAGATCCAGCGCGCTGGCAAGGAGTGCTGACCGCGCTCGACCAGTTGAAGTCGGTGACGCCGATGCAGACGCTCGCGGGCAGTCCGGCACCGTGATCCATTGTGTCATGGAATTCGAGTTGCGGAACGGATTCCAAGCTTCGCGGTAGGTGCTCCCAACCTGTGCTTCAGTCCGCTCAGGCAATCCCAATTAGTGCGAAATATTGCCTACCTCATCGGGCCGGCACGCAACTCCAACCATGCGAGCTGGAGTTGCGTTATCGCCGGGCATCGGAGCCTTGCTATTTCGGCTTGCCGCCGCCAGAGCGCGGTTGCTGTCTCTCCTGCAACTGCTGTTGCTGCTGGGTGTGCCTTTCTTCCATCTGCTGCGTTTGTTGCTGGTGTTGTTGTTCCATCTGCTGTTTTCGGGCTTCATTTGCATTTTGTTTGGCCGCGTTAAGATGTTCCTTTTCCTGCTGGACTGCGAGTTTTTGGTGTTCTTTTTCTTGCTGTGCGGCCAATTTGTCTTGTTGCTGTTGATACTTCTTGTCCAACTTTGCGTTCCCAGTGTTGGCGGGGGCAGGGCGTTCGTGTGGTTGCAGATCTTTTGCGTCGTTCGGAGTCGGACGGGGAGCATTGTTCTCCGGGCGAGCCTCGTTCCCACGTTGTTCAGCTTCGCCGCGATTGCCTTCGGCCGCTCCTGCCTCTCTCGCCGGTACGGCGCCCGCGCCTTTGAACTCTCCAGGTCTCGCGGTGGCCGCAACTTCCGGTCTGCCATGGTTTACCGACGCCCTTTGCTGAGGATCATTGCGGGCAGCTTCTTCGTGTTGAGTCTGCGCGGCTACAGGCGCAACGTGTCTTTCGCTCGCGGCCCTTTCTTCTTCAGGCGTAGCACGTGCAGTGATACCACCGTTGCCGCCGTTGTAGCTGACTCGGCTCACCGTGGTGTTGTGAACAACCGTGGTGTTGTAAACGTTGTGAATATTGGTTACGTTCACGTTCGTGACCGAACGGTTGTAGAAGAAGTGACCATTGTCCCAACGTCCACCTTCAAAGCCAACGCCGAAGTAACCAAATCCGTAGGAGATCCCGCCATAGAAGCCGATGTGCGGTCCCCAGTAGCCTGCATGGAAGAGAAATCCGCCACCGCCCCAACCCCACCACGGTGGTGTCCAGAGGAAGCCAACTTCCGGCGCCAGTACCCATGTTCCCGGCACCCAGTAGTAGTCATCCGCATAGGCCCAGTATCCGGGGGTCCAGAGATAGCCATCGCCAGGGCAGGGCGGTTGTTCGTACACCGGCAGAACTGGCGGACCAATGCTGACCGATATGCCGATCTGTGCTGACGCTGGCGTCGGCAGAGTGAGCACTCCAAGTGAAAGTACTACAACTGCAAACAATAGAGAACGAACAGAGGGAATAATACGCATTGTCTTTCCTCTTGCGCGATCATCCTTCGCTTGCCCGGTGCTGCTTTGCTGCTGCGGGTTGCGTGGATTGAAAGGCGGTGTTACCGGGGTTCAAATCAACAAATTCAATCTTTCTGGAATCGCTCAACCCTTGCAACCGGAATGTCCGCACTGACACTTGATTTCGGTGAGATCTCCGGCCTCTTTACACGACTGGCTGCAGTAATTGCTATCTTTCGTGGTGGCGCATCCGCATGCGGGATGTGCACATTTGTTTAAAGTCTCAACACTCATTTTTTCCTCCAGGTTATTTTCAGGCGGCGCGGCGCCGCCCACCGAACAGGTCGATTACAAAAATCACCAATGCCATTACCACAAGCAAGTGAATCAAGCTTCCGGCTATGTGGAGTACAAAACCCAGCAACCAAAGAATCAGAAGTACTGCGACAATAGCTCTCAGCAACGTCATTCCACATCGCCTCCGAAATAGTCCTACCAGACCGGGTTCTCTTTACCTTATTTGCGACCCGTCGCGCTGCCCATCCCTTGGGCTACGTAGTCCGCTACGGAAAATCCTGTACGCCCGAAGTCCTGCCCCTGTATAGGTTCGGCGTTTTCCGATGCGTGCGCACACAAATAAAAATCCCCGGCAGGTTCGCCGGGGACCGTTAGTACAACCTGCATGCAAATCTAGGCGCGCCGTTTTTCGGGCTGGTCAGACTCTTGACCACTGCGCGGCCGCGAATCATCCACCTGCGAAGGGTTCTTCTTCGAGGGATCCTGCTGTTTCGGCAGGTGCTGTCCGCTCTCCTGCGACGGATTCTTCTTATAGTCCGCAGTGTCGTTTTTCGATTGGCTGTCGTAATTCTTTCCGGTTTCGTTTGTCATGACTCACTCCTAATTATTATGCTGATGATCACGGCGCACATTACAGATTTATGCGCCGTTCGTAAGCTTTAGTTGCAGAAACGCTTTCCTGGGTGGCCTATCGGCGCGGCCGTGCGCTGAGATTTTCCAGAGAGATGCCAATGCATTCGACGCGCTGACCACCGCGACCTTCTGAAGGTTGGCCGCGTCAACGTAAACCGGCAACGAACGCCGGCGGGAAGTCTCGGTTCTTGCTTCGTTTTTGCTCTGGTTCAGAATGGCGAGTGATTGCTCAACCACACTTTTCAAATGATCCTTGGAGTCAGCCATGATTGCCTGCCCTTTCGACGCCCATTAAAAAAGAGGTGGTGTGTTGGCGCAATACAGTCAATCACCGATGAACTGAATTGGTAAGCGGTAGCAGAGGTCACTCAAGCCGCCGACATTGATTTTCGACTCACCGTTCGGCCTTCGGATTGGTCTCGTCCCCTCGGGATATCGGGGTGCAGACGCTCCGCGATACCATTTAACCTCCTGTCAGCTTCCTCCTCTTCTTCGAGGGTTTGAGCGAGAAAAACCGCGGCAACATCCTCGCCCAATACTGTCGCGTGGGCACGCACGCATCCATATCCAGCAATTTCGTAATGCTCCACCTGTTGTACAGCGGCGATGAGGGCTGCATCCTTGAGTGCGCCCTCCATGTTTTCATCAATGACCGCGCCCCCTTCTTTCACTAGGCATTCCATCGCCACACACTTCCGCTCCCGTGCCTTCCCGCCCATCTGCTCGAAGATGATCTCAATGCGGTGAGCATGTTCCATGGTCTTTGTTAGATGATCGTCAAATGCAACTCGCAAATCTTCCGACGAGGCCGCCTTCGCCATCTTCGGCAGTGCCTTGATCTGTTGGAGTTCAGCATCATAGAGACCTTGGAGTTGTTCCACATACAGATCGCGCAAAGATTCAATTTTCATTTTTATCCTCCAGAGGTCTGCGGTTGCACGAAGTCCGCGGAGTGGACACGTGGCGATACCCTCCTACCTGCTGAAAGGCGAGGAGCAGGAGCCAGTTTCTGCCGACCCCTGCTCGGTAGGTAGGCACGTTGGGGACCATTTCATGCGCGCAAGCATAGGTGCGATGCCGCCTCGTACAACATCCCGCGAACTCTGTAATTCGTGTAAGAAATTCGCTGTAGACGGAAAAGATGTCGTTACCATCGCAAAAGATAAAGCTCGAAAGCGTACAGCAACTTATCCAGAGCCCTACGGCGCGTACTGGATAGACCCTTTTCGCTTGCGCCTCTAACCTCCCGACTGTGGATGCGACGGCCATTGGTCAGCAAACACATGATGCACGCTATTTCGAAAGGAGACGCAAGTGAACAGCAACACAAACAGTACAGCCACTCTTCCTCTGAGTCCCGATGTGATCAGGCGCGCCCAACAAGGTGACTCGGATGCGTTCTCTTCTCTGTTCCATGCCCATAAGTCGCGGATCTATTCCCTGTGTTTGCGAATGACCAACAACCCCGCAGAGGCGGAGGACCTGGCTCAGGATGCGTTCTTGCAGGTGTTCCGCAAGCTCTCAAGCTTCCGGGGAGACTCAGAGCTCTCCACCTGGCTCTACCGCATCACGGTGAACACAGTGTTAATGCATTTCCGGAAAAAGTCACTGGTGCAAGTTTCACTGGATGAGCCCTACACCACTAAGAATGACAATGCCAAGCAGGTCCGCCGTGAATATGGCACCAAAGATGATCGTCTGGTCGGCTCTATAACGCGAGTGGCATTGACTCGCGCCATCAGCGAGCTTCCTGAAGGATATCGGACGATATTTCTGCTGCATGAAGTCGAAGGTTACGAGCACCAGGAAATCGCCGAGTTGCTCGGCTGTTCGGTGGGCAATTCAAAGTCACAGCTTCATAAGGCCAAGCTGAAGATACGCGACTTCCTGGCGTGTCCGCCGGAAACCCGCGCTGAAACCCGTCGCAACGGGCGTCCCGGCAGCTCGCGCGCTAAGTCGGTGCCGTCACTGCCCATGGTGGAAAAATGGCGTATGCCGATGCCGCCGGTACCGTGTGTCAACAACGTACTGCCGTTCGCGCAACCCAATGCGTAAGCAGCTCAGGCATGTTTCTGGACTATCTAATGTCTGGACGGGATGGAAGCACCCGAGTGCACGGGCTAATTTGGTACGGAACGAAGACATAAAATCCTGTGGTGCTCAGATTGGGCACAGAAAAAGGCATCCAATGAATTCGAAGATTACAGCAGCAACGAAGTACCTTCTGGTGCTTAGCACCGTGGCTTTACTCTTCGCCGGCCTGAGTTGGGCTGACGACGACGACAAGGATCAAACTGACATCGCCAAGCGAATCGATACCGCCGCTAATGTTTTGAACGAAATCATGGCGACTCCCGACAAAGCGATTCCCGATGGCATCATGAACAATGCAAAGTGCATTGCCGTGATTCCGTCCATGCTCAAAATCGCGGTTGGCTTCGGCGGCAACCATGGAAAGGGAGTTGCAACCTGCAGGACCGAGAAGGGATGGAGCGCTCCTGCTCCCATCACCATCACCGGCGGCAGCTGGGGACTACAGCTCGGCGGCCAGGCAGTGGATCTGGTGATGGTCGTTACCAACGATCAGGGAATGCAACACTTGCTTTCCAGCCACTTTAAACTTGGCGCCGGCGCTTCCGCCGCGGCTGGTCCAGTTGGACGCGATACCACTGCCGACACTGATGTGAAGATGCGCGCCGAAGTGCTGACCTACTCACGCACCCGGGGTCTTTTTGCCGGGATTGATTTGTCCGGCGCTGCCATATCCCAGGACAAGGACGCTACCACAATCCTGTTCGGAAAGATGGTACCGTTTGCAACCATTCTACGGGGCCATGTGCCCGCTCCCCAGGGAAGCGGCGCCTTCCTCGCAGCCGTCAAGAAATACGCCACTCAGGCGAAAGACCAGGCTGCAAATAACGGAACGAAATAGCACATCGACTTGAACCGAGGACAGCCAAGCTGGGTGGCTTGGCTGTTTTTCATTTCCGGGCACGAACACTATTCCGTCTTGAAACGAAGTACAGAGCGGAAGGCGCGCAGCTACAGCCTCGTCCCTATGTTCAGCCGCAAACTCGTCCTGTAGTTTGCATCTTGTGACAAACCGGGGCGGACGCGAGCGAGTGGCCCGGGAAGGTAAATCAGCACCGGCTTCGCGCGCCAGGTGACTCTAGTCTACGGAGCGAATCTCATGTCAACTATTCTTCTGATCATTCTGGTTCTGCTGCTCATCGGCGCATTACCCACATGGCCCTACAGTACCGGTTGGGGCTACTATCCAAGCGGCGGCTTGGGCATGATCGTTGTCATTTTGCTCGTACTGGTTGTCCTCGGACGTGTATAGCAACAGCCTTCCACGAAACGGCAAACATTCCAGATCGAGAGTCGGGAAACAACCCAACTCAAGATCTGGCTGTTTGCGCCACGCTGGTTGGGATAGTGGTACAGCTTACAGTTGGCTACAATATCGCTTGCTGTGGGTGGGGAGCGTGACCGCTTGGTCATGCTCGTCAAACGCGTGCAGAATCTGATCCACAAGCGCGACCAATTTCTCTGAGTCCGGCTCTACGGCCGCGGCGGCGCACAATTCGCGCCAGTCTTTCACACTGCTCTCTCGTCCGTAATTGTTGGTTTCAGCCATTTGTATAGCTCTCCTGTTGGCGTGAATACCTGATTGCATAAAGCAACTTCCATGCCAGAATGCCAAGTCATTGATTTAATGGAGCAGGCGCAAGGGTTGACTGTGTAATTTGGGCAATGCTCCAGGGAAATAAGGGGAATCTCGCAAGTGCTGCGCAGGAGTGCGCACTAGGTTGGAACATCGGGCATTCGATGTATTGTGCGACCTCGGTGCGGCGCGTACCTTCCTTATAAGAGGCGTGCACAATAGGCCCCTGGGAAGGGTGTAAAAAGTGACTCGTATTATGGTAGTGGACGATAATCCCTCAGTACGACGCTATCTTCGCGACGTGCTGGAACAACACCATGATTGGCACGTCTGCGACGAAGCCCGCAACGGCCAGGAAGCCATAGACAGATTCCAGCAAATTCACCCGGATGTGGTCGTCCTGGATTTTCAGATGCCCGAGATGAATGGCCTCGATGCTGCTCGGATCATTGCCAAACTCTCACCCGAAACCCCGATCCTGATGGTAACGCTGTACCTCTCCAAGCAGCTCTCAGATGAGGCTCGCAAGGTCGGTGTCCGCGGCACATGCGCCAAGGCTGATATCGGTTGTGTGGTGGACGCAGTGGGAGCGCTGTTACGAGAAGAAACCTATTTTCCTAATTGAGCGTCAGTCGGCAGCTGTGGCATCCAGGGTGGTTGAGTCCGAGATCGGCATGGTCACAAAAATTAAGGTCCCCGGCGCGCAGGATTCGATGTTAAGCTGGCCGCCAAGTTCGCGCATACGCTCCCTCATCCCCGCCAGTCCCACTCCGGACTTCGTTCCCTTGGTCCGGAAACTTTTCAACAACTCCGGCGCGATCCCTTTTCCGTAATCTCTGACCTTAAGAATCACCTGGCTGGGCCAAACCGTAAGAGAGACTTCAGCTTTCGCACTTCCGGAATGGCGGTGGATGTTGGTCAGGCTCTCCTGCAAAACTCGGAAGAGCCCGAGCGCCACCGGCTTGGGCAAGCGCCCCGCATCCTCGGGCAGATCAACTTTGATTTCAATCCCGCTGCGTTGTGAAAAGCCTTCCACATACCACTTGGCCGCGGAAGAGAATCCCGCTTCGTCCAGCAGCGGCGGATGCAGTAAATGGGAGATGGTGCGCGTCTCGGCTATGGCTTGATTCAGAAGTCCGGACGCTTCCGCCAGCAGAGTTTCTTCGCGACGGGTGATGAACATCTCGAGCGTCATCTTTACACCCGCCAGAAACTGGCCCAGACTGTCGTGAAGCTCGCGAGAGAATTTTCGGCGCTCCGCGTCTTGCAGCTTCAGCAGACGGCCAGTGAGTCGGCGCAATGAGTCTTCGCTCTCCCGTGCGACCCGTTCCGCTTGCTCGCGCGCCGTCAATTCCGAGGATAAGAACCGGTATTGGACCGAAAACAGGATGAACGCCAGTACAAATGCGACCGACAAAGTAATGACGCTCAGAACAAACAGCCGGTGCGTTGCCGCTTTCCGCATCCCCAGCAGCCGCTCTTCTTCTTCCCGCATCTGCTGGATGACGGAACTCATTTCATTCGCCAGAGGCAGATTCTCGCGTGCAAACTCGGCCTGCAACCGCTGCTCGCTTCCCGGCGTCTCGTTTTTCATCTCCATCGATTCCCGTAGCAGAGCGACTCTGCGGGCGGTTATATCCTCCAGACGCGAGCACAATTCCTGTTGCTTTGGATTGTCCTGAGTCAGATCTCGCAAATGCCGAAGTTTGCCGGAAATCTCCGGTAGGGTGGCTTCGAACTGCGCCAGGAGGTCGTCACTCCCCGAGATCGCATAGCCGCCTCGGGCGCGTGCCGCCTTCAGCATTGCCCAATCAACCTCGGCCAGCGCGTCCCGGACCTCGTGCGTATGGATGACCCATTTCTCGCTTTCAAGGAAACGGGCGATGGTGAGGTAGCCAGCCAAGCCGGCGAGGAATAGCAGCATCACTGCGGCCACGAACGCTACGTGAGCTTTCTTGCGGGGAGACATGACTTGGATTAATTGCCGGCGCGTGGGCCGCAGACGTCCGCTTTGCGCTTGCCGAACTCAGCTGTAAGCCGCAACAACTTCTCCGTATCTCTTTCGATGCTCGCGTGTTGGCGGAGTTCCTGCCACTCGCTGTCCAATCTATCCGCCATCATATCTCTTCTAACCCGCGAAGACATTAGCAAGTTGTGGCAATTCCTGTAGTTTTTTGTTTTGCAACAACAAAAAGATGAGGAGTGGCTCATGATCCCGGCTCACTTTGTTGGACCAAAACCAACGATGGTACGCGTGGGGTACATTCCGTCTTCACCAGGATTCGCAACGCGCCCAATGCATCGGCCAGCGCGTGGCGTTCTACCTCGCAACTGGAATCGCTTTGCCGTAGCTCCACTATGCGTTGCTGGATCGCCACTTCCGCCGCATCAATCCGCGGCCGCAGTTCCTCGGGACGAACTTCAAGCAGCGCTGCCCGGTATAGCTTCTGCCATGGATAGCTCGTCGTCATTGGACCACCTTCCTGCTCTCCCATTCAGAGTACCCCTCCCACTAAAAAAGGGTGGGAATATTGCAGACGAATTGACGAAAGAAAGCCGCAAGAATTAACCAAAGCGCAAAAATTAGAGAAAAACTAAAGAACTTCGAAGAAGCAGATCGCAAATCGTGTTTCCTGCGATCCGCCTTTCATGCATAACGTACTGCAAACGTATCCGTAGAGCAATGATAAAAGTAGTTGACAATGCGATAAAAGAATAATATAACGTCTTCGTAACATTACCAACGTATGAGGTGCGTATGGCTAAAGAGGTGGCTAAAGAAACAAATGCTAAGGGTCAGAAGCTCCCTTTGAACTACGACCGCGTCGTTTTGGCCGATATTCGCCGCAGCCGGCGCGGGAAACATCACGATTTGGTGGGTGGGATTTTTCAGGACCTGGAAACCCTTCCTGCTGGTTCGGCCATCAAGATTCCGCTGGCCGAGGTCGACGGAACCACGCTCGCGAACCTGCGATCGGCGGTTCATCGCGCCTCCATATCACGAGGCCTGGAAATCGAAACTTTGTCGGACGAGGAGAACTTCTACATTTGGAAAGCTCCGAAGTAGCCGGCTCGTCAGGTCGCGCCTTTGTTTCCTTCGCTTAGGCGCTGGCTTGCGGGTTGGGAACCAGCGACTCTATTGCTGGTCTCCTACATACGTCACTACAGGATTCCCTGTATTCGCTGCGGCAGGATGCGGAAGTAGACTACAGTCGAATCAGAAGGCAGCAACGGAAGTTACCCCAGGAAACTAACTAAATGAGCACCAACAGTATTTCGCGCGGGAACGATGTGCTACCTCTGATTGCCGCTTCAGGCGACATCAGCCATCAAGCGCACACCGTGCAATTCTATGGCGAAGATACATTCCTGCTTGATGAGTTGAGTCGTTTCATCGGTACCGCGCTGGGGGCGGGCGATGCGGCTATCGTTATCGCAACCAAAGCCCATCGGGATGGGCTTGCACAGCGTTTGCAAGCGAGGGGGCTGGATGCGGCTCGGGCAGCCAAAGAGGGCCGGTACGTCGCCATCGACGCGGCCGAAACCTTGGCGAAGTTCATGCGTGACGGGTGGCCCGACGCTGCACTGTTTACTGAGGTCGTTGGTAGCGAACTAACGCAGGCTGCGCTGGCAGCCGAAGGAATGGATTCCCGTATCTCCGCATTTGGTGAGATGGTCGCTTTGCTGTGGGCGGAGGGAAATGCTGAGGCTGCGGTTCGCCTCGAAGAACTTTGGAATGAGCTGGCACGGAACTATTCTTTGTCCCTCCGTTGCGCCTACCCCATGAGTGGCTTCGACCGCGAATATCACAGCGACTCATTTCTGAAGATCTGCGAAGAACACTCTCACGTAATTCCGGTGGAGAGCTACACCGCGTTGATCAACGAAGAACAACGGCTTCGCTCCATCTCCCACTTGCAGCAAAAAGCGCAGGCGTTGGAAAACGAGATGGCAGAGCGCAAGCAGGTTGAAGAGATGCTGCGCCATTCCAAGGCCGAATTGGAATCTCAGGTAGAGCAGCGCACATCTGCACTGAGACGGCTCTCCTCGCGTTTGCTGAGCTTGCAGGACACGGAACGTCGCCGCATTGCCCGTGAACTGCATGACAGCCTGGGACAATACTTGGTCGGGCTGAAGCTTAACGTACACATGCTTCGTCAATCTCCGGACCGCGAGGAATTGTGGTCGCAAGCGGAGGAGTTGATGCAGCAGTGTATGAACGAAGTGCGCACCCTGTCGTATCTGCTTCATCCGCCGACCATGGATGCCGCGGGGTTTGCTTCCGCCGCCCGCTGGTACGTGGAGGGTTTCGGCCAGCGCAGCGGACTGCAAGTGACCCTGGACGCGCCCAAAGATCTCGGTCGATTACCCGATGCGTTTGAACTGGCGCTGTTTCGAGTGTTGCAGGAGGCTTTGACTAACGTGCATCGCCATTCTGGCGCTTCAGCCGCCAACATCTTGGTCAGGGGAGACGCAGAACAAGTGATCTTGGAAGTGAAGGACAACGGACGCGGGATGCCACCAGAATTGCTGACTCGTTTTCGAGCCACCGGTGAAGGCGTGGGTGTAGGACTCGCCGGTATCGGCGAGCGAGTGCGGGAACTCGGTGGAAAACTAAAGATCGAGTCGAATGGCAGCGGGACATTGGTGCGGGTCGCGATTCCGATTCCCACCGATCACGCAAAGTGATATCAGGCGACATTGCACGACGGAGGTAAGGATTGGAATAAGGCGAATCGTCCGTCTTCAGCCCTCTCCCAGAGCTAGCGTTATGACAGTTCGCATTTTGGTAGTCGACGATCATCCGGTGGTGAGGCACGGGCTAAAGACGTTACTTGACGGCCACCCCGAATGGGAGGTCATCGATGAAGCGGAAGACGGAATTGAAGCCGTGGACAAGGCCAACAGCCTAAAACCGGATGTCATCATTCTCGACGTCAGTATGCCAAGAATGGATGGGTTGGAAGCGTGCCGTCAGATCCGTAAAAATTTGCCGGAATCTGAAGTCCTGATCGTCACGCAACATGATTCCGCGCAAATGATGCACGAAGCGAGGAGTGCCGGGGCGAGAGGCTATGTGGTCAAGTCCAATGTAGCCAGGGACCTGTCGGCGGCGGTAGAAGCGGTAAGCCAGCACAAGCCGTTTACTTCCCTGAAAAATGGGGAGTCTGGCAGTACCTACTGACCGCCACGAATATTGGGTTGGGTGAATTAGCGGTTCGACATTATCCCAGGGAGGTAAGTTATGAAGCTGCGTATCTTGATCGCGGACGATCACGAAGTTGTACGTCGGGGGTTGTCTACGCTTCTCCAAACCCATGAGGGTTGGGAGATCTGCGGCGAAGCCAAAGACGGGCGAGAAGCCGTCGAAATGTCCAGGCAATTGAAACCCGATGTGGTGATTTTGGATGTGGGTATGCCCAATCTCAACGGTTTGGCGGCCACGCGGCAATTAACGCAACACAATCCCGGCCAGAAAGTGATTGTTCTGACCATCACCGATTCGGACGAGGTGATACGTGAGGCCCTGGATGCCGGAGCTCGCGGCTTTGTTCTGAAATCGGACGCAGCCCGCGATCTGGTATCGGCCGTCGAAGCGCTGCAACGCAACCGGATGTTTTTCACTCCTCGAGTGAACGACATGGTGCTGGCAGGCTTTCTCGACAAAGGCCACAACGGAACCAGAGGGGACTCTCCCAAGGTGCCGCAATTGACACCGCGTGAGCGCGAAGTGGTGCAGCTTCTCGCCGAGGGCAAGAGCTCGAAGGAAGTAGCTTCCGCGCTCAACCTAAGCACCAAGACCGCGGAGACTCATCGCAGCAATATCATGCGCAAACTCGGTTTCCACTCCATACGCGACATCGTCGTGTATGCGATTAAGAACAACATTATTCAGGTGCAATTACCTCCCCATGTGACTGATCAACCGGGCTCCGCCGTCGTTTAACAGCAGACCCGCCGAGACAAGAAATAAAGGGAGCCGCAAGGCTCCCTTTCTGTTCGCAGGTTGGCAGATGCTTAGCTGGCTTTACGCTTTTTGTCCATCTCCATATCGGCTTCGCGGGCCTTGCGTCTTTCATTATCGACATCGTCTTCGTGAGCAAGCACGGCGTTCCACTCCTCCACCTGCTTTTGAGCCGCCTCACGGGCGATTCCGTATCTTTCCTGGACCTTCCCGATCAATTGATCATGCTTGCCGTCGATGATGTCGAGATCATCGTCCGTCAGCTTGCCCCATCGCTCTTTTACCGAGCCCTTCAGCTGTTTCCACTTACCCTTCATTTGGTCCGAGTTCATTGGGATTCTCCTTTATTATTTATTATTAGTTGGGGTGGTGACCGGGCAACTCTCGCGACCCGGCGCCACGGTTTACAATTGCTTCCTTCCCAAACTAACTTGCGCGGCGAAGATCCTTGTCAACCTTGACATCGGAACTGGTCTCGCTGGTCGATGAAATATCCTGAGCGCCAGTGGCTTCCAGGATCTGTTTGGCTCGCTTGGTTTCGTCGGAATCGTCAGAATGGACTGATAACAGAATGCCGCCATTCTTCACCCGGCCCTCGTAACGTTTGGCCTCATACTCCGGGATCCCCATTCCCACCAGAGCGCCAGTAATGCCACCAACCGCGCCCCCCACGCCTGCTCCCGCGAGAGCAGCCATAATCGGGCCCGCGGCGATAAACGGTCCCAGTCCAGGAATAGCAAGAGCGCCGATACCCAACAGCCATCCCATAGTTCCACCGATGACCAATCCGGTTCCTGCTCCGGCCGTGGCTCCCTCGGGCGCCTTTGTGCCTTTCTCATGCGCGAAGTCCTTGGAGCCTGCGCTCTCCGGAAAAAGAACGGAGATGTCCCGGTTGCTGAAGCCTGCTGCCTTCAAGCCATCGACGCCGCTTTCGACGTTCGCATAGCTCGGATAAATGCCGAAAACTGCTGTGTTCTTGCCTGACATTATGATCTCTCCTTGGCTGACAATCGGTTTATGAAACTTAGTTCTTGGCCTTGACGTCCAGCTCGTTCGATACTTTGCTTTCGCCGGCGATTTCGGTCGCTTTTGCCTCAATCGCCTTCTTCTCATCCTCCGACCGCACCGGCCCCTTCAATGTCACCTGGCCGTCTTGCGTGATGATCTTCACGTTGTGTGCATAGGTGGATAGAGACTTGTCGTTCATAATCGCCTGGCGAATTTGCCGGGTGATGTCACGGTCGGAACGATTGTCCTTTTGCTGGTCCGCGGTGGCTTCGTTCGAGTTCCGATCTCGCTGATTGGTCTGTGTGTTGTCCGCCGGAGCAGGAGCATCCTGGTTGGCCGGCTGCTGGGCGATGAGCAGAGTTCCACTCCCCAACAACGAGCCCAACAGCCACGATCCAAAGATCAAAGTCCTCATACTTCGTTTAAGATTCATTTGTGAATTACCCTTCCCTTGCGTGGTTCGGATTTGACCGATAACTCTTTCATCTCTTGAAACATAGTCCTGATGACAACACTGGCCAATCCAGCGTGAACGGTAGTTCAATCGCAGATTGTCTGTAGAGAAGGCCGTAGGCAATCGGTTTGATCCTGCCCGCGTCTTATCGCTGAAGTCCTATCGAAGAGTCGCGGCCAGTACCGTTAGGAAGGCTACGACCGCGACCAGGCTACTACCCAGCAGTACGCATTCACTCAGCAGATCGGATTTCATCAGCTCGTCCTTGCGCATTTCGTCTCCTTACTAATTACTTCGCGTCTTTAGAAGCAAGAAACGAGTGACAGGAAACTTGCATACGCAAAATCTGATCTGCATGTACAGCATGTACGGTATGTGCGGGAAGAATGTGGAGCGGTACTGTCGTCAGGACGTAGCGAGAGGTTTCGCGAAAGGAGTCATCGGATATGCTTTGGACAATATTTGTAATACTTCTGGTTCTGTGGGTGTTGGGTTTGGTCAGCTCTTACACGCTGGGCGGATTTATTCACCTTCTGCTGGTGCTGGCCCTGGTAATTCTCGTGATCAATTTAGTAACCGGACGGAAGAGCGCAGCCTGAAGATCGGTCGTCGCATTGCCTCCGAATGGCCGCTACTGCGCGGCCTTTTCTATTTCGCGGGCATGGTAGCCTCTTTATCTGCTTCGACTGTGACCTCTACCTCAGCCCCCTGCTTCAGGCGTACCTTATTGCCGTTTTCATCCCTCAGCGTGTTCTCAATGCGAATTTCCTTGTACAGGTGATCAGCCCCTTCGATTGCGATCTGCGCCTTCTCCGGTTCGCTGGGATATGGAGACTTGATGATCTTTTCGACGGTTCCGGGTAAAGTTGTGCTCGGTTTATCGGTCATGACAGCTCCTCTCAGACTAGAGTTAAACGTCTAAAACGGGCTCGGCCTCAATGTGCTACGGGAACACTTTACAGAACCGCCATTGTGGCAGCGAACGAACTCCTTAAGATGCTTTCAGGAGAGTTTCCGATGTCAGCCGTATAAGAATTTCGACGGCCACAACTGCCCGATCGAACAGTGGGAACTTTCCCCCGCTTGTACAGGATTCAAGGGATAGACCACGCCCACGTCCTCTTGCATAGTTTACCCGTCACTCATTCTTAGTGAGGTGCTACATGAACAAACTACTCAAATCGCTGCTTCGAACCGGAGTTTACTTTCTCGATCAAGCTGACGATGCTACCGCACCCGTCCGAAACCGCGTCAGGGACCGGGCTAACGATTTCACCGACCGGGCCACGCGCCTGATGCGCGGTCGACAGGACCACACTGCCCGCTACGCGCTCAGCTTTGCGGCAGGAATTGGCCTCGGGCTGGGTGCCGGACTTCTGTTCGCGCCAGCCAGCGGAGACAAAACCCGCGAAGCTCTTACCGACAAAGTGCACGATTTCGGCGAGAGCATCAAGGAACATTTCTCTCGCGAAGTGAAACCGTGACTTCCGACGACCATCGTCCGGGTTTGCGTACGAGCAGAAATTCAGAGTTTCCAACTGCCATAAACAGCCGCCGGCTCGTTAGCGAATCGCTTGCTCTGGTTGAATCGATGACGAGTGAGCTAGGCGGTCTTTGTGGTTGGTCTGGGGATTGCGATCCCGGGTGCTTGCGATTTGGCTTCAGCGCCGGTTAGCAGGCTCAAGTCGGTGGACCAGGAGTCGACAATCACTTTCCACTCGCCTGCCTGGCGCGCGCTTAGGATGACGTATTTCCCGCGTTCTTCTCGACGCTTGCCCAAGGCGGCCGGAACCAGCATGGTGCAACGGCCTACTTCGTAGGCAAATTCTCCCAACAACTCCACTCGCAGAGGATCCATTTCCACGTCGCCCAAGCCGGCTTCGAGCGCGGTCACAAAATATTCGCGGATGGCGGCGGCGGTGCGTATGGGCGGCACATTCGGACGCACCACCATCGCGTCCGCGGTGTAGAGTTCCATCAGATCGTCAAGATGTTTGGTATTGCAAGCCTGTGCCCAGTCCTGCGACAACTTCCGTACTGCTGCTTCCGCCCGGCTCAATCCCGTAGCTGCAGGTGTGCGCCCGCGTGTCAGTTCCCGCGTAGCTGCTGGGCCGCTTACCGGGCTGGCGGTAACCCCAGTTTGTCCTTCGGAAGGCGCGAAAAAATGATGGTGATAATGATGATGATAGAAATGCTGTCCTGCCGCGCCGGCTTCGCCCGGCTTCAGTAGATTGATGGCGCCAGCCGGAGCTTCGCCCGGTGGCGCATCCTGCAATGGCACTCCGCAGCGGGCGCAGAAACGGTTGCCTGGCGGATTCGGACCACCGCAAGAGCGGCAACCCACTCGCTCCTGGGCTTCGGCGACGGCGCCTACACCGTCGTCGCTCTCCATCTGCAGCACCATGCGCTGCACCGCCTCAAGCGCTTCGGAGATGTTTCCCTCGTCGGATTTTGGTTGAACCATATCTGACTTCATGCGGTCAATCAATTCCTGCAAAGAAGGAATCTGCGCGGACTTCTGGCTGCGCGCGCCCGGAGGCACGCTCTTCGGCTGCAAAGATGGTTTTTCCTGACCCACGTCGAAACCCGCTGCTCTAAATAGATTTCGCTCATTTTAATTGAAAACTGCCTTTAATGGCTGGAAAACTCTACTTTGCTCTCGGTTTCGGCGGGAACCCGGTTGCAGGTTGCCGGTCGATAGCGCCATCCGCGCACGGCTTCCAGCACACTCGAATCCTCGTCTGATCCGCCGCTTTCGATCACTACAGGAGAATGCACTCGTCCGTCGGTGCCGATAATGAAACTCACCGCGACTTTGCTTCTAACATCAATCCCGTCGAGCAGTGGATCTGGAGTTGCCAACGCTTCCGCCGGACGCGCACTTTCGCAGCGAGTTATGGCTCGCTGCGCTGTGTGATGAAACGACGCGGGCCAGACTGTCCTCTCCGTATCCCATTGCCGAGCAAGGCTAGGCCGCGGCGGGTTTACCGAGGCCAAGCAAGCGGGCACGCAAACCGCCAGCACTACCATCCATCGCCCCCAAAACCCCATTCCAGGCTTCCTCACATGGTTCAAGGACGCAAGCCGGGTGCCAGGGGAGTGTGACGGATATCATTGAATACAGGATAGTTAAATCGGTATTCGACAGCCGAGGAGGCCGGGGGGGTGAAAACTCTTGCACCTTCAATAGACAGATATAAGGCGGCTCTTGGTTATCCAACGCAAATCCGTGACCTCTGTGCCCCCTGTGGTAAAGCTTTTGCTGCAACCTAAAACACTCTCTCCCGCAGCAACTGCAACAAGTAACCACCGTAGCTGCTGTTCTTCATAGCCGAAGCCATCGTCTCCAATTGCTCCGCCGTAATGTAGCCTTGGCGGTACGCGATCTCCTCCGGGCAAGCCACCATCAATCCCTGCCGAGTTTCAATGGTCTGAATAAATAAAGATGCCTCGAGCATTGCCTGATGGGTTCCGGTGTCGAGCCAGGCCATGCCTCGGCCCATGACCGACACTTCCAATTGCCCGCGCTTCAGGTACTCCTTATTTATATCGGTGATTTCCAGTTCCCCGCGCGCCGAGGGTTTCAACCCCTTTGCGATCTCCACCACCTGATTGTCGTAGAAATATATTCCCGTAACCGCGTAGCGCGACTTCGGCGCTTTCGGTTTTTCCTCCAGGCTCACCGCCCGGCCCTTGGCATCAAACTCCACCACGCCATATCTCTCCGGATCCTGCACCGGATAGGCAAACACCCGCGCGCCCGTGGTCTTCTCGCAAGCCTGCGCCAAACCTTTGACCAGATCATGGCCATAAAAAATGTTGTCGCCCAACACCAGCGCGCAGCACGACTCTCCGATGAATTCTTTTCCCACCAGAAACGCCTGCGCGATGCCCTCAGGCCGCGGCTGCACTGCATATTGAAAATTCATCCCCAGCCGCGATCCATCGCCCATGAACTGCCGGAACCGCGGCAAGTCCTCCGGCGTCGAGATGATCAGCACGTCCCGTATCCCCGCCAGCATCAAAGTCGATAGCGGGTAATAGATCATGGGCTTGTCGTAGATCGGCAGCAGACTCTTGCACACCGCATGAGTCACGGGATACAACCGCGTCCCCGAGCCGCCCGCCAGAATGATCCCCTTATACCCCGCCTTGGATTGATCTTTCGCCATGCCTGCTTTTCTTCGCGTCCTTTGCGCAACTTTCCTTGCGATCTTAGCGGTCGCTTTTGATCGTCAACCGCCGCCCACTAAATGCTGAATGCTGCCCTCCTCACATTGAATACTGCTTCTCCATCCACTGTCGATAACTCCCGCTAGTCACCTGCGCAATCCAAGCCTCGTGAGCCAAATACCACTCCACCGTTTTGCGAATTCCGGTTTCAAAAGTTTCCCGCGGCCGCCAGCCTAATTCGTGCTCAATCTTCCTCGCGTCCATGGCATATCTGCGATCATGCCCCGGCCGGTCGGTCACCATCGAAATCAACTTGCTGTGTGGGACGACTGGATCTTTTGGCCTCAACTCATCCAGAATCCCGCAAATCGTTCGCACCACATCCATATTCTTCAACTCGTTCCGCCCGCCGATGTTGTAAGTTTCCCCGACGCGTCCCCGCTCGAGCACCGTTCGGATCGCGTCGCAGTGGTCTTCCACATACAACCAATCGCGGACATTCTGGCCATCGCCATACACCGGAATCGGCTTCCCCTGCATGGCATGCAAAATCACCAGCGGAATCAGCTTTTCAGGAAACTGATGCGGTCCATAATTGTTCGAGCAATTCGTGGTCAACGTGGGCAATCCGTAGGTGTGTTGATACGCCCGCACCAGATGATCGGACGCCGCCTTCGACGCCGCATACGGACTATTCGGAGCGTACACAGTGATTTCCGAGAACGCCGGATCCTTCGGCCCCAGCGACCCATATACTTCATCGGTTGAAATATGCAGAAAGCGAAACCCCGCGCGCTCTTCCTCGCCTAGTTCCGTCCAATATGCCCGCGCTTCCTCGAGCAAAGAAAAGGTACCGTTCACATTGGTGCGCACAAAATCGTCCGGCCCATGGATCGACCGGTCGACATGACTCTCGGCTGCAAAGTGCACGATGGCGCGCGGACGCTCTCGCCCCAGCAAACCGCTCACCAGCTTGCGGTCGCAGATGTCCCCATGCACAAACCGGTAGCGGGGATGCGCAGCCACTGTCTCCAGGTTTCCCGGATTCCCGGCATACGTCAGCTTGTCGAGATTTACCACGGCGGAAGCCTCGTGCTTCAGCCATTGCAGCACGAAGTTCGACCCAATAAACCCCGCTCCACCCGTCACGAGAATAGTTTGTATTGGCACCAGTTGAAGGCAGTATAAACGCTTCTGCTTCGCCTCCTGTTATCACGTGTGGGGCGGACACTCTTGTCCGCTGCCTTTGACTTTCGGCAACGTAGGCGCGGGCGTCCTCGCCCGTGCAGGAAGCACCGCTGAGCATCTGCAATTTACAATCTTTCCTGTTGACCCGCTCCCGCTCGTGGGGTAGCATTTTCCCGCTGTTCACCCCTGGGGATCTCGCAGTAAATTTCACTTCGTTCGAGGCTCCTAAATGAACGTCGCCCGCTTCGTCCCCTCGTTGGTAGTTTGCGTAGGTCGAGGAGGGTGGCCCAGGAGACTTGTTGGTCGTCTGATCGGAGCCCTGGCTTTGCTCATGTTGGCTGCTTTCGCCGCTGGCCAAGCGGGGAGCCCAGCCATGGACGCGGGCGGTTCTGACCTGTTGTCCTGCTCGCCCGCGCCATGTGTAATACCGCCCACGCAGCTGTCCTTCGGGCCAGACATTGTCGCCGACGCGCCAGTCGTCGCCGATCCCTCGAATCCAGAGCACTTGATCGTAGGCGGCAACGATTCCAACTGTCCAAGACAGGACGGGGTTTTAGGTTTTTTTCTGACCAGCGACGGAGGATCGAACTGGAGTAACTTGGTCTGCATGGTGCCGCTGTTCCACGGGAACGCCGAATATATCCCGGACTTCAGTCCCATCCTTGCCTACGACCGCAACGGTGTGGCCTACATTGGCGGTTTTTATTTGGACGACAGTGGCGAAACATCGTTCGGCTTCGAGGGGTTTGAGAAATCCAGTGACGGCATCACCTGGAGCACGCCTGCGCCAGCCCTGGCTCGGCGGAATCATGTCCCGTATGACTGCTGGATGGCGGCGGACACGAGCGTGTCGAGTCCGTTTGCAAACTCGGTATATGTGTCATGTGTGATGGACTCTTTGGTGCCTCCTTACACAATACAAATGTTGGTGGCGCATTCCAACGATGGTGGAGCAACATGGGAACAGGTTAACGTTGTTCCACCGAGAGTAACTTTCGACACTTATGACTATACGGCGATGACGGTCGGTAAGGATGGCACGGTCTACCTAGCCTGGCAGTTTTGCAACACCGATAATGCATGTGACAACGGCCCCGTCTACATGGTGTTTTCCAAATCAAGCGATGGAGGGAACACCTGGTCAAAGCCGAACGTGATCGCCCCTGTGACGCTCGTCTATCCCCTCCCTAACACGCAGAATATCCGTGACGAGAACACGCCTGCCATCGGCGTGGACAACAGCACCGGCCCACACTCAGGGAACCTTTACGTGGTGATGTACAACTGGACGGGCACATTCATGCAGGTGCAGGTCGTACGCTCGACTGACGGTGGAAATACATGGTCGAAGCCAGTGCCCGTCGCCCCGGGGTTTACCCACGATCAATTCTTTCCTTGGCTTTCCGTGAGCCCAACTGGACTGGTCGGCGTGAGTTGGCTGGATCGCCGCAATGATCCAAACAATACCAACTACCAGGCTTTTGCTACCGTCTCCGCGGATGGTGGACGCAGTTTCCAGCCCGGAGTCGAACTCACCCCGAACTTCTCCGATCCGAACAAGGGAGGCGTGGACTGGATAGGCGACTACACCGGCGACACCTGGGACGGTCCCAACTACTTTGTTGCCGCCTGGATGGATAACAGCAACAGCCAGTACATGCAAGACTTCGTCGGCGGAATCCGGCTGAAATGATCTTACAAGATACCGGGAATGTAAGGCGCTCCGAGATCAGCATCCTTATATTGTCGACTAAACCGGCAGCCTAGTGGCTGGAGAAACCGGTCGCTGTTTGTGAGAAGCAAGACTCCATCGCCCTTTTCAATACTCGATGTACAATGATTCGCGCCAGTCGGGCCACCCGTGGCATAAAGGGGAGATTCAGCATGAAGCGTTCTTTCGCCGTATTCGTAATCGTCGGTGTAGTCGTCGCGTTGGGTGCATACCTTTCATCCAGTTCTGTTCCAGAGCAGCAGACCGGAACTTTCCACGGACGCAAAATCATTTTCCCGGAATCCAGCATTCCGCACGCGGGACGCATCAATACCAACTACTTCATTGTCGGATCACGAGAATTCACTCCCCAGCCGCCGTCTGATGCTGAAACTCCTGGCTCGGTGGCCTGCGTCTACCAGTTGGTCTCCGGCCCCACCGGCTGCCCCATCGCCACCAGCACCAATGTCCCCACGGGCGGAATCGGAGCCATCGCCATCGTTGATGCCGGCGATTATCCCAGTGCGGCATCCGACCTGCACGCTTTCTCGGCCCAGTTCGGCCTACCCGACGCCGACTTCCAGGTCGTCTACGCCGATGGCACCCAGCCCCCGGTTTATTCCGATTGGTTGACCGAAGAAGCGCTCGATATCGAATGGGCGCACGCCATGGCCCCGAATGCCAAGCTTTACCTCGTCGAATCGGTAGAAGTGAACACCGACCCGACCTGGCAGGCCGTCGCAGTCGCCGGCAGGTTGGTTGCACAAAATGGCGGCGGCGTAGTCAGCATGAGCTGGGGCATCCCGGAGTGGCCCCATGAATTGGTCAATGAAAAATACTTCAGCGCGCCCGGAGTCGTGTACTTTGCCGCCAGCGGCGATTGGGGATTAAACGTTCCGTTTTATCCCGCCGCCTCTCCCCGCGTTGTCGCAGTGGGCGGCACCTATTTCAACCGCGATGACAATGGCAACTTCCTCAACGAGCAGTACTACACCGGCGGTGGCGGTGGCACCATCAGTCCCTACGAGCCTCGTCCTATCTACCAGAACATCATTTCCAATATCGTTGGCAACTTCCGCGGATACCCCGACGTCGCTTCCGATTTCTGCTGCGCCGCGATCTACCTTCAGGGCTGGAGCGAAGTCGGTGGCACCAGTTGGGCCACCCCCACCTTTGCCGGAATTGTGAATGCCGCGGGACATCGCGCTAAATCAACCAAGCAGGCGCTCACTCTCGCCTACGGGGAATACGCCAATGGCTCCGCCTACCAAGGCGAGTTCTATGACATCACCACCGGCGATCCCAATTGCAAGACCGGGTGGGACATTTGCGCCGGTATCGGTTCCCCTCGGACCTATGCAGGAAAGTGATTCGCACAATTCCTGCGAGTGCGGGTGCTCAGTCGGTGGCCCACTCAAGCCGGTTTTGGCTTGAGTGGGGCAGTTCTCCCCCGCTTTGATCACGCCGTCTGCCGGCGCTTCTAGCCGTCGGCACAATCCCCACTTTATGGGAAGTAAGGCTCCATGCAACTTCCATTACTCGATGTACAATGATTCGCGCCAGTCGGGGCACCCGTCGGCCATAAGGGAGATCCAAGCATGAAGCGTTCTATCGCGATATTCGTGATCGTTGGAGTTATCGTGTCATTAGGTACGTACCTCTCATCAGGCTCTGCTCAAGAGCAGCAAACTGGAACTTTCCACGGACACACCATCATTTTCCCGGAATCCAGCATTCCCCGTACCGGCCACATCAACACCAACTACTTCATTGTCGGATCCAGAGAATTTACTCCTCAGCCTCCGTTCGGCGCTGAAACCCCCGGCTCGGTGGCTTGCGTGTACCAACTGGTCTCCGGCCCTACGGGATGCCCGATTACCACCAGCACCAATGTCCCGACTGGAGGAGTCGGCGCCATCGCCATCGTTGACGCAGGCGACTATCCTACCGCTGCCTCCGACTTACATGCCTTCGACGCACAATTCGGGATTCCCGACGGCGACTTCGAGGTGGTCTACGCCGACGGTACCAAGCCTCCCGTCTATTCCGATTGGGAAGTCGAAGAATCCCTCGACATCGAGTGGGCCCATGCCATGGCTCCGAATGCCAAGCTTTACCTGGTCGAGTCCGTGCTGTGCACGGCTCCACAGTGCAATACCGACCCCACTTGGCAAGCCGTCGCAGTTGCCGGTAAGTTGGTGGCACAAAATGGCGGTGGCGTGGTCAGCATGAGCTGGGGGGATCCAGAGTTTCCCCAGGAACTCCAGTATGACAAGTTGTTCACCGCTCCCGGCGTCACCTACTTCGTTTCCAGCGGAGATTCCGGTATCGGGGTCTCTTCCTACCCCACCGCGTCTCCCAACGTGATCTCGGTCGGTGGTACCTATTTCAATCGCGACAACAATGGCAACTTCCAAAACGAGCAGTACTACACCGGCGGCGGTGGCGGCGACATTAGTCCCTATGAACCCAGGCCCACCTACCAGAACATCATCTCCAATATCGTAGGCAACTTTCGCGGATACCCCGACGTCGCTTCCGATTTCTGCTGCGCAGCCATCTATCTTCAAGGCTGGGGTTCAGTCGGTGGCACTAGTTGGTCTTCACCGACTTTTGCCGGCATCGTGAATGCGGCTGGCATGCGAGCTAAAACGAGCTATGAAGCCCATACCGCGCTCTATGCACTCTATGGCAAGGGACTGGCATATAAGCACGGCTACTATGACATCACCACCGGCGATTCCCGTTGCACGACCGGATGGGATCTGTGCGCCGGTGTCGGCACTCCGCGTACCTATGCAGGGAAGTGATTTGTAGGCGTTCTCGATTTCGCCCCACCCTGATCGCGCGTCTTGCGGCAGGGTGGGATTTTTTTCACTACTAATTCTTCGTGAACGCCAATCATTTTGACAAAACGCTACGCATACTTGAACGGCCGCAGTTTGATGCTCTTCCAGAAGTACGCCAGAATGATCACACTCGCCACCGCCGCATACGCACACCAGAGTGAAGTAAACGCATAGCGCTTGACCGCCATCACCGCCAGCAGAATGATCAGGTTCGCTGCGCCGAAAATCACCATGTCATTCACCTTCGAGAAAAACAGCGAACCGCAGGTGGCGATCACATACAGTATGGCAACCGTCGTATGGTTGGTCGCGGGATTAACATACACCAGGCTGTTCCCCTCGACGTATACGCGAAACGAATACGCCGTTAGCGCCCACAATATATAAAGCGTCGTCCCGCCACCGATCACCAGAAACGGCACCATTCGCCTGCGCGTTTTGGAATTCGGTTCGAACAGCCACACGCTAAGGGGTAGCAACAATGGCAGAAGCCCCTGCGCATACAGCATGAACGCCGCACCCATGGCGCGCGTCACCCCAGGCGAAAGAATGCCGTCCAGTCCGAGCCAGACAAATCCTTCGATGAACTGATGAATGGCGAACAGCATCGGCAGCGCCGCAAACAGAAGTTCGCGCCGGTGCCGCACTCTGGTCAACGTGACCGCACCGATCGTCCCCAGAACCCCGCTACCTACAAAGTTGGCTGCCGCTGAAAAACACATGGCTCGTCCCCCGCGTGAATCTCGGAATCATAAGGCTTTCGGATTACCGTTACTAGGCCCCTTAAGATGCGACTCATTTTCGCGCGGGCCGGGCTCGCGCATCAGGTCCCATGCCTCGCCGCGAATCGAGACCAATACGTTCAAAAGCCTTGCCCCTAGCGCTGTTCTGGAGTATAAGTACGCGATGCGTGCGCTTGGGAGATAAGGTAGAGTGTCCCTTAATAAGCAGCTCCGGGCTTTGCCTGCAACTGGGAAATGGGCTCTTATCCTCGTGGTGGTTGGGAGCGCCGCTGTTGCCACCATGGCGCAGAACTCTCCGGCATGGCCGCAGTGGGGTCAAAACCCGCAACATACCGGGTTTCTGCCGGTGCCAGGCCAGGCGCCCAGAGCCAAACTGGCAGATCTAGTCGTCGATCCCTTCGTCGCTCAGGAGATCGCTGAGTCAGGCGCCTTGCTCACGCACTACCAGGCGCCCCTGGTAAACGGCGCAAACATCTTTATGGAATCTAAGACAGGAACCTACGTCTCCTGTCAGCCGCCGGGATCAGGTCAGCCGTTCCCCTGCGGTCCGGACGCTTGGAATACCGAAATCTGGAACGAGAGCGCTTTGCAGTGGCAGAACCACCAGTTGGTGCAGGTCTGGAATTTTGCGACCGACTGGGTGCCTCCGCCCAACTCAGGATCTTCTCCGGCTAAGGCCACGCTGCAAGGATGGGAGCCGCTCTTTCAGCCGCTGTTGTCCGCTTCATACGTATATGTGCCGGGTGCCGGAGGCGCGCTCTACAAGCTGCATCAGAGCGATGGAACCGTCGTCTCCCACATCAGTCCGTTCGGCGCCGTGGATCCGAGCAAGTTCGTCGCGGGCGGCTTGAGTGTCGATAATTCCGGAAACGTTTATTACAACGTCATGCAAGTTGACCTCGCGTGGCCATGGGAAAGCGACGTAGTAAACGCCTGGTTGGTGAAAGTGGCTCCCGACGATAGTGCGACAACCGTGACCTACAAATCCTTGCTGCCAAACGCGCCGCAAAAGTGTTTGGGAACTTTCGCTGGCCAGCCGTTGCCCTGGCCTCCCAGCCAGAACGCCATGCCGCCGGATATCAGCTGCGGCTCGCAGCGCAGTGCACTCAACCTGGCTCCAGCCATCTCCGCGGACGGTGCCACGGTCTACACCGTGAGTCGCGGACACTTCTGGCCCAGAAGCGCATACTTACTGGCTGTCAACTCCTCGGACTTGAGTTTGCAGTGGTCTGCCTCACTGCAAGACTTACTCGACGACGGCTGTAACATTTTGTTGCCGCCAAACGGGCAGCCCGGCGGTTGCAGCATCTACGGCGTCACTGGCGTCGATCCCACTCAGAACGGACTGGGTGGCGGCATCGTGAATGACCAGGAATCCGCCTCTCCGGTGGTCGCTCCCGATGGCAGCATTCTGCTCGGCACCAATGGCGCTTACAACTACGGCCGCGGACACCTGCTGCAATTCAGCCCGCAAGGGCAGCTTCTGGGGAACTATGATTTCGGGTGGGATAGCACGCCTACCATCTATCCGCATGGCAACACTTATTCTGTCATTCTCAAGGACAACCACTACGACAGCGGCTCCTACTGCAACAATCCCACCTGGTGCCCCAAGGCTCCGCCCGGACCTTATTACGTCACGCAGCTTGATTCGAATCTGAATATCGAATGGCAATTTCAGGATCCGACCGTCGGCAGGAATCATCCCGACGGTTACGAATGGTGTGTGAATGACGCGGTGGTTGATGTCAATGGTTTGGTATACGCCAGCAACGAAGACGGATACCTATACGTAATTCCCCAAGGCGGGACAGGGGCTCAGAAGTTGTTTCTCAAGAGGTCCCTCGATGCGGGATATACACCGGTCTCGATGGGCGCCGACGGAACCATCTACGCGCAAAATGCAGGGCACATGATTGCTGTAGGACAGTTGTCCGCGACCGCTAAGTAAATCTCGTCATCCTGATTGCCCCCCTAAACTACCGACGGGTGCCCCATCCCTTCGCGCACTTTGCGAAAGAGCCTGCCCTGAGCGCAGTCGAAGCGGTGGGATTCCACAACTCTCGCCCCACTTGTCATCCTGAGCGAAGTTGTCGTCCGCAACGCGGACGATAACGCAGTCGAAGGAGCCCATACAAATGTGTAGCGCGACAAACCCAGAGAGGCATTCTCTCAACGATGTCGAATTGCGGCCGTCCCCATCCCTTCGCTAACGTGGGATTCCACAACTCTCAGGAGAAACTTCCACCGCCGATTGTTCCCCTTGACTCCCACCCCGCCCCAGAGTACTTTTGTATCGCTTCAGCAGTCGGGCTCCCGTAGTCTCCCCCAGGAAAATTTGGATTAAGGAGTGTCTATGAAATGCCTGCTGGCGGTTTTTGTCTGCGCCGTCCCGCTGATGGCCCAGACCGCTGATCAGAACGCTGCCCGCGTCTTCATCACCGACAGTCAATCGTGGTCGATCGCTGGAAGCGGTGGGGGCGCGAACGGTGCTTACGGATCGTCCGTCGCCGGAGGCGCGCGTCCCCAGACCGCTGAAATCATCAAGACTTTCGGACAACGTTGCCCTCAAGTCGTCATCAACAACATTCAGACCAAGGCCGACTACATCGTTCTTCTCGATCACGAGGGCGGCAAAGGCGCTCTGCGCCACAAAAATAAAGTGGCTGTCTTCAACCGTGTCAGCGGAGACTCCATCGTCAGCAAGTCCACGCTCTCGCTTGGAGGCTCCGTGCAAGATGCCTGCGAAGCCATCACCGCCGACTGGGCCGCCCACGGAAAGGAAATCCGCGCTGCTGCTGCTACTCCGCTGCCAGCGTTGCAATCCGTAGCCGCCTCCACCACAGACCACGTGGCGACGGGTGCCTCACCAGTCCAGCCCGAGCAAAACTCTCCGGCAGCGCAAGCCCAACTGCAAATCACCTCCACCCCCGATGCCGCCGACATAGAAATCGACGGCAGCTTCGTCGGCAACACTCCCTCCACCGTCGGAGTAGCCGCAGGCCAGCACCAGATATCTATAAAGAAGTCCGGCTTCAAACCCTGGGAACGGAAAATTGCAGTTTCGAGCGGTCAAGTGAATGTGAATGCGGTATTGGATCCCGAACAGAAGTGAGGGCGAGAGACTAATGCCAGTCAGCGAACTGAGGTACATAAGGCGCTTTGCAGAATTTCAACCTCGAACCGAAATAAAGAACATTCCTGCTGGGACACGAGGCATCTACGCGCTTCTCGAGCTGAGACCCAAACTGAATAAATATGACGTAATCTACATCGGCATGGCGCGAGGACTCGGCGTGGGCGTGAAAGGCCGACTCCGGTCGCACGCTAGGAGCAAGAGAAAGGGTAAGCTGTGGACCCATTTTTCTGTGTTTGAGGTGTGGGACAACATCTCTGAGACTGAGGTTGCAGAACTGGAGGGGCTGTTCAGACACATCTACCGGAAGGATACGCGCGCCAATCGTGTTAATCGGCAGAGGTCCTTCAAGAAACTAAGAAGGGTTCGTGAAAATCAGCTCAGACGATGGACATAAGGAGGAGTTACGGCATACTGGCGAATGCAACTGCATCCAAGCGAATCCGAGGGAGCAATTCGGCACACGGTAGAGAGTCTGTCGGCAGGTTACATCGGGTTGGATTTCTCAACCGATGTTCCCGATCTTCTCACGGTACCTCAGAGTGCACTTCCTGACAATCAGCGCAACTACTGGGCCTTTGCACATGAAATGGAGATAGGCGATTGGGTTTTACTCTTCACTCATCACTTCCCATTCGCCCTGGCAAAGGTGGCAGGACAGTACAACTACATTCGTTCATCGGCACCAGAACTCGGCGTTTGGTTTAGGCACTTCAGGAGAGTCGAGGACGTGCGGTACTACGGTGATTTGGTCACGAACGCACGCAGTTGGGAGCCTCTAACATGACAGCCACGATCACGCCACTTCGTGAGCCAGATTCGGCCTCATATCAACTCATTGAGCGATGGTTGTGCGGTGTCCAATAGTCATTTCCCGCGAGACATGGGAGCTACACACCAATCCTTGACCCATAACACTAAGTATGACAAAGTAACAACATGCGAGAGACCAACACTTTCACTGTTTCGCTCCCTCCTGCCATGGCCAAACAGATCGAGAAGGTCATGAAGACGGAGCATCGTACCCGCTCGGAACTCGTCCGCGAGGCGTTGCGTGTGTATTTCACTGTCCGTGTGCTGCCGAGCGAACGGCCGACCGCCGCTGAGGCCCGAGCCTACCGTCGCGGCATGGCTGCCTACAAACGTGGAGATTATGTGACGCTGGGAGACTACGCGAATGGAATGGACCGTTCTCCTCGCCGCACCCGCAAGAAAGTCTCTTGACCGAGTGCCGGCCTCTGACCGGAAACGCATCCTGACTGTACTGGACGAAATGCAGCAGGATCCCTTCCGTGGCGATGTCCGCAAATTGCATGGGCTCCCAGGCTTGCGCCGCCGCGTGGGCAACTGGCGCATATTTTTTGAAATCGTCGCCGAGCGTCGCGAGGTGGTCGTAACCGCAGTCCAACGCCGGACGTCGACCACCTATTGAATGTCGTGTCACCCCACTACTTCCTCATCAACCCCCAAGCCTCCCGGTAACCTTCCCACTTCGCCCGCCTGCACTCGATGTCTGGATAAAACCTCAAACTCCGCGCTGGCGCAAACACCTCGATCGGCAGCACGTACCACGCGCTCTTCGGAATGATGTGTGCCACCAAAACATCAATCTCCTCCGCCGTATAACCCACTTTGCCTCGGCCATACACCGAGTAGATCGACTGCACGTCATACCCTCGCGCCCGCAACGTTGCCGTGCATTTCAGTTGCACCCGCCACAGCCGCCGCCCCGAATCCACAATAAAGTCATAGCGCTCGCTGTCGCCCCACGGCTTGGTCACCGCGAATCCCTCCGCAGAGGCCTTCATCAGAAATGCCGCTTCAGAGAATTCTCCCGTGCGCTTCGTATTCGGACGCCGCACCCCATCTTCACCGCCCACTTGCCAACTCGTTTCCATTTCTCCAGCTCCAATTCTCACCGCAAACAAAAAAGCGCGGCTTTGTGGGCCGCGCCTCGCGTTGACTCCCTATATATCCAGCGTAGCAAATTGAAGCCGCAAGTGAGACACGATTTCCAGATTTATTGTCGGATTAGAATCAGCGCCCTGCAAGGAAATCGACTGTCAATGGGGCTTGACAAGAAATCTTAGAGACCACGCCAAAACGGGAAATTCGCGCCCCGAGTCCCAATCCGGCACAAATCTTCGGATGCGCGACGAACTTATGACAAAAACATCTCGAATGGCCCAACAAGTGTGGGGCGGACACTCTTGTCCGCCGCCGTTGATTCTGCTTTTGAACGCGCAACGAAGTGTTTTCCAGCTAAGCTCGCAAGATCGGCCCGCGGAACCCGGGCCACGATCATTCGCCGATCAAACAATGAGCCCAAACAACAAAGGCGGGCGAACAGCCCGCCTTGAAATCGAACAAAGGACAGCGTTACGGCTTATAGAGCCGGTAAGTAATGCCGGCGTAGCCCAGGGTGGCTCCATCATCCGTGTAAATCTGGGATTGGATGGTATGTTTGCCCGGCGTGACACCACTCGCGACGTCAGTCCACGATGTGATGGAATAGTCACCGTCTGTCAGCAGCTCCCCGGCAAAAGGACCCACGCCGATGAAACTGCCATCTATCAAGGCGATCAGCGCCCACCGATTTGCGGTCGCGCTATTGCCACCGGCCTGAGCGTACATCTCGGCGGAAAGAGTGCAAGTACCGGGACTCGGGCAAGTGAAGGTCAGCGGCGTATCGATGTTGGTAAACCCCGCCACTGCAGTTTGGCAGCAGTCAATGCGATTAAAGCTGGTACTCTTCAGCGTACGATTGAATATCAACGTCGGTGGCCCACCAGTCGGAACACCGGCTACTGCATTCGCCCGTACGGGCCGGCTTGATTTGGCTGGCAGCGCCAGGAACACGCCGCCAAGTAGAAGCGTGATAAACAGAACAACCCCAAACTTTAAGCTGTGTTTCATAAGCCCTCTTTTCTTTGTGATGATGTCTCCGGGTGATGCGGCAGGACGTGATCCTGCCTTTCCGGAGCGACCCGAACCTTACAGTGGGCGAAACTCTATCCGAAAAGGGTGTGATGGTCAAGCAGGGAACGCGACTTCTGGCTGAATACTGAATGCTTATTCCCCTAATCTTTTCAATACTTTAGGTCCCATTCGCTGCCCAACCCACCATTGAACCCCGATTTTCCACCGTTCGTATAGGATATGCGTGCCGGACCCCATGTCTCGCCGCCTTTGCGAGCTATAAGGTGATGTTTTGCTCCGCTCGGCCACAATCCTTCAGGGCTGCAATTTGATGGGAAAAACGTGGTAGATGTGGAGCATCTCCGCTCCCAGAAGAAGTAGAGACAGCACCGCTCCGGTGACTGCCAGCATCTCGCCGAAAGTGAGGCCGCGGACCGGCTGCGCTGGCCGGGTCAGCAGGTTGAGAATGTTCAAGGAGGTAAAACCGCAAACCAGCGCGATCAGGATGTTGTAGAGGTTGTCGGAACCTTCAGCGAGAACCAACGATTGGAGGTGTACGAGAGACATCGACGCTAGCCGATAACTTTCAAGCAGGCAGATGGACGCTGCGGCGCTCCATTAATATAGCTGCCGGCGGGTAGCCAACTCAAGCCCGGTTTTGGCCTCAGTCGGGCAGTTCCCATCTCTCACCTTACTGTCGCAACCGAGCCATGGAAGCCTGCTTCGTTGAAAGCCATGCCGCCGCTGTCAAAGTCAATGTAATCAGGATTGAGAAAACGATGGGAATAATAAAAAAGTATTTCCAGTCCAGAACCGTGATCGCGGCAAAGCAAAGGGCGAACGTCCACGCCGTTCCGCGCATCTTCGCCAAAGACTCAGGCGGAAGGCCGCCGAGCTGCCACGCCAATACCACCGCGAGTAGAAGCAACACGCTGACAATGAGTCCGAACCCAACATAAAAATCCCAATAGGTCCGGCTAAACCCCAAAACATAAAAGTGACTGGACCGCATGGGGCCTAGATCCACTCCCCATGCCGGATCGGACCAGGGAAAACCAGAGGTGTGTCCGGCGTCAAGAAGCAGGAGAAGGACAGCAGCGATTCGATAAAACACAGATGCTCGCATAGTTGCCCCCAACAAGAGATCACGGCAGCACTATCCTGCCGCAGGGTTCAAACTCTACCATGGGTGGGATTCCCCTACTCGCAACCGTTGGGCCGTAAAATGCGAATCCCTAAACCACCGACGGGTGCCCCATGTCTCGCGCGCCTTTGCTAGACATGGGATTCCACGACTCCACCCCACCTGTCATCCTGAGCGAAGTTGTCGTCCGCAACGCGGACGATAACGCAGCCGAAGGACCCCATACCAGCGTGTAGCGCGACGAACCCAGAGAGGCATTCTCTCGATGACGTCGAATTGCTGCGTCCCCATCCCTTCGCGCTCTTTGCGAAGGGGTGGGATTCCACAACACTCAAGGCGAAACGTCCACCGACGGAGCCCCGTGTCTCGCCTCCTTTGCGAGACATGGGAAGCGCCCACGCCTGAATCCGAGGCGTTCGTGGCGGGGGCTTTGAGCTTTGGCTGAATGCTAAATGCTGACGGCTGAATGCCACTCCCCTAGTCTTTTCAATACTTTACCAACCATTCACTGCCCAATCACCCCATTAAACCCCTATTTTTCCCCGTTCGTTGGGATATGCGTGCCTTAGGCCTAGTCCCTCAATAGGATAGTGACAACGAACCTGCGGGAAAACTCCATCTGGAGCTTTCCGGGGTGAAGGTCAAGATAAACAGATTTTTGGTAGGGACGTAGCTGGCTACGTCTCCGGGTGAATGCAGGTAGGAGTCAACCCAGGGGTCGGCTTTACCGCCGCAACTCCCAAGCAGTGGAAAGCGAGAGAAATGCACAAACCAATCAAGTATGCGGAGAAAGTAATGACCGTGGCCGCCACCGGCGCATTTGCGGTGTTCGACCGGCTCAATCGCATCAAACCGAATCCTTCTCCCACGCCCAAATGGTCTGATAAGCCGCTGCTCAAGTCCTACGAGAAGTCGAAGCCGCCACTCGGTTGGCCGCGTTCGACCGATTCGCTTTGTCCCAAGTGCGTGCCTGAAATTCGCCAGCAGATTCTCGACGGCAAGCTGCCAGTCGAAGTGCTGATGAACGAGAAAGTCGGCGAGATAAAAGCCACCATCATCGAGCGCGATGGCAAGATTCTGATGGTGAAGCAGTGCCCCAAGCACGGCACCTTCGAAGATGTGATGTCGATTGATACCGAGTTCTCGAAGCATCTCGAAGACGTGTTTCCCGGCCGTGACATCAAGGCCCACAACGACGAAAAGCTGCACCATCACGGCTCTTCAACGGTGAAGTACGGTCGCGGCTCGGTGCTGACCATCGACCTGACCAACCGTTGCAACATGATGTGCGATCCCTGCTTCATGGACGCCAATCAGGTCGGCTTCGTGCATGAACTGACCTGGGAAGAAATCAAGCAGATGCTCGACAACGCCATCACCATTAAGCCGCGGCGTCAGATGAGCGTGCAGTTCTCCGGCGGTGAGCCAACTCTGTCACCATACTTCTTGGACGCCGTTCGCTACGCCCGCAAAGTTGGATACAACAGCGTGCAGGCCGCCACCAACGGAATTGAATTTGCCAAGAGTTTTGAATTCGCGCAGCAGGCAGTCGAAGCCGGAATGCGTTATGCCTATCTCCAATTCGACGGCATCGGCAACGCCGCCAATGCTCACCGCAAAGTAGGCAATTTGTTCGACGTGAAGTTGAAGGCCATCGACAATCTGCACCGCGCTGGCTGCGAAATCGTGCCGGTGGTGACGATCGTGAATGGCATTAACAACGAACAGGTAGGAAGAATCATCCAGTTCGCGCTGGATAATCCAAAGAAGATCGGCTTCTTGTCGTTCCAGCCAGTGTCATTCACTGGCCGCGACGAAGCCGTGACCGACGAACGCCGCGAGGCGCAACGCTATACGTTGTCGCATCTCGCCCATGACGTGCAGAATCAGACTGGTCTTGGCAAGCCTTCTCGCGACTGGTTCCCCATCAGCTTCATGGGAACCTTCTCCGACTGGGCCGACGTAATGCACGCCAACGACGCCAAAAACGACTGGGGCCAATTGTCATGTGGCTGCCACCCGAATTGTGGGACTGGGATGGCTGTGATGATTGATAAAGAGACTAAGGAAGCGGTTCCGGTTACTGCGTTTTTGCATGGCGATCAACTGGCGAAGGACATTGCCAAGGTCAACGATGCGGCGCGCGGAAAGTTTCTTAGCGTGGTGGGAATGGCGCTGTGTTTGATGAAGAACTATGATCCGTTCCAGTCGCCTACTCACTTCAAGCTGATTGATCTTTTGCGGAAGTTTGACAAGAACTACAACGCTACCGGGAAGAACTACGGCAAAGTGGGGCCGGACCGCAGCATCGACGATGTGATGAAGCGGCGTCAGGATCGCTGGAACTTTTTGTTCATTGCAGGGATGTGGTTCCAGGATCTGTTTAATTACGACTTCCGGCGGACGGAGCAGTGCATTATTCCTTACGCCACGCAGGAAGGCGAAATTTCCTTCTGTGCTTACAACACGGGCGTGGGCTGGCGCAACATTATCGAGAAGATGCACATGACGGCCACGCTTACCAAGTGGTATGAGGAGCATGGACGGCATGAGATCTTTGCCGGCGGCAAGAACGTAAAGATGGAAGCGGAAGACCACAATCTGGTGCTGCGCGAAGGCATTGTTACGATGGAAGAGCAGCATGATCTGGACAAGCTGGGCATCGCCAAGAACTCGCGGGAAGAAAAGCTGCGGGCGCGGGATGCGAAACAGGCTGAGGCGCGCGGTCCGAAGAAAAACGATGCAGCCTACGATGCCCGCATGGCGGCGCTGTATCGGGAAGTGGTGTTGAAAGAGAAGCCGGCAGTCACCGAGAATGGATTTATTCCGTTGGGTGCGTTGATGAAGCCGTCGGCGCCGAAGCCGGAAGTGGGGGAGCCAGTATTAGGAGATTAAGTCGGCAGTTGGAGTCCAGCACTTAGCATTTAGCACTTGGCATTTAGTCAAGATGGATCAGGGCCGCCGCGAGGCGGCCCGATTTGTTTTGGGGCGCTGTAGGAATATTAGGGAACGTCCCGTCTGTCCCCATATTGCCCCATATTGCCCTGTCCCCATATTGCCCGTCCCCATATTGCCATATTGCGGACGACAACTTCGCTCAGGATGACAAAACACGGGGAATCGTGGAATCCCACGGTACCATTAGTGCTGGTTGATCCGACGTAGAAAGGAGATGGAATATGAAAGCAGTTGTTGTCCACCAATATGGCGGTCCTGAAGTGCTCAAGTTCGAGGAGTATCCCGATCCGGTGGCGGGTCCGGGCGAAGTACTGGTGCGGGTCGCGGCCACGAGCGTGAATCCGATCGACTACAAACGACGTGCAGGGTTGACGAAAGATTTCTATCCCATCAAGTTTCCGGGATTGATGGGAGTCGATATTGCGGGGACTGTCGTCAAGGTTGGGCCCGGAGTGGAAGGCTTTTCGGGCGGAGACCAGGTGTTCGCAATGGCGGCGGACACATACGCCGAACTCTGCGTGGTGAAAGCCGCGATTCTGGCGAAAGTTCCCAAGGGCCTGGATTTGATCCAGGCGGCGGCGCTGCCGCTGGTGACGACGACTGGCAACCAACTAGCGGTTGCTATAGGAATCAAAGCAGGCCAGGTTGTGCTGGTCGCAGGTGCTGGAGGAAATGTCGGGCGTTCGGCGGTATTCACAGCGAAGCAACTCGGAGCGACCGTGATTGCAGGGGTTTTGAAGAGGCAGGTGGACGAAGCGAAGAGCATCGGCGCAGATCAGGTGGTCGCAACCGACGACGACAACGCGATTGCGAGTCTTCCGCTGCTCGATGCGGTTGCCGATACGGTAAACGGCAAGACCGCCGAAAAGCTGATCGCCAAAGTGAAACCGGGAGGAGTGTTTGCGTCGGTTCTCGGGGCACCGCAAAATGCCGCGAAGTTCACATCTGTAAAGGTGGTACCGGTGTTCGTGAAACCCGATACGAAAACTCTTCAGTTCATGGCCGAAGCGGTCCGAGATGGCAAACTGGTGATCCCGATCAGCCGAAAGCTGCCACTCAGCAAGGCCGCCGAAGCTCAAGCCGCAGCGGAAGAGGGTGGTATTGGGAAGGTCTTGCTGGTGGCTTGAGATTTTCGTGGTGGTGCCGTGCACAATACAAATGCAATGGCGGCGGACAGGAGTGTCCGCCCCACACGGGCTGAGGCGTTCTCGGGAGAACGCCTTGAGGCTCTAAATGCGAGGTCGGCGTAGTGGGGGTCCCTTCGGCTCCGCTCAGGGCAGGCTCTTCGACTGCGTTGTCATCCGCGTTGCGGATGACAACTTCGCTCAGGATGACAGGGCGCGGGGGATCGTGGAATCCCACCCTTTTCGTGATGGTGCGTGCAGGGTCAAAAGGTGACGCCGAGGGCTTGCAGGTCGTGACGGAGTTGGTCTGCATTTTGCATTTGGATGGCGTGCATGCCCAGGCGGGCGGCGCTCTCGAGGTTTATGGCACGGTCATCAATGAAGCAGCATTCTTCGGGCGGACGCTGGGTGATTTCCAGGGCGAGGCGGTAGATGGGCTTCTCGGGTTTGCGAAATCCGACGAAGCAGGAACTCACGAACAGGCTGAAGATCTTCTGTAGACCGAAAGTCTTAATGCGATAGAGATTCAGGTCGGTGGATTCGTTGTTGATGGTGGACATGAGATAGCGTCCGGAGTTGGCCAAAGAATGGGCCAGTTCGAGGACCGGCGGATTGGGTTGAGACAGAGGCAGCATGTAGTTCTTGAAGTCGTCGAGAGTGAAGGAGCGAGGACGGTAGAAAACAGTGCGTTCGAGATATTCCTGGAGGCCGATTTTGCCGCGTTCGAAAGAAGAGACGACCATGTCGTGGCGATCGTCGAATTCAGATTCATCGAGGCCGAAATGATCGAGTGTCTGTTTGCGCTGAGTGTGGTCCCAGGCGTTCGAGAGCAGCACGCCACCGACATCCCAGAAGAGTGCGGTGATTTTGGGCAAGACGTCCTCCGTGGAGTGAGAGCTTAGTGAGGAATGATTGTAAAGCTTTTAACCGCTAAGGGCGCAAAGGGTTCGCAAAGATCGCGAAGAGGATCTAAGGAAACAAAAGCCCGGAATCCTGGGATGCAGGAATCCGGGCGAGTTTCGGAGCCAAGGTGGAATTTAGTTGGTGCAGACTCCGTTGACCACATTGGCGCAGGGCGAGAAGCTCTGGCGATAACTGAGGTTATCGATGTCGCGGAACATGGGGGTGCCCGGCGGCAGTTGGTCCGGCGTGGTGAAGTCGGCATCGAAGGTGTAGTTTCGAGCCGGAGGACTGTAGGTCTCGCCGCCGTCTTTATCGGTACCGGTGGCATAGGTGGAGTAGTACATGCTGACCATGGAGCCGTTGTAGTTGAGAGTTTGACCGCCCCAGTTTTCGAGCAGGCGGAGGAAGTTGTGCACGCCACCATCGGTGCCGAAGTCACCGACGGCCCAGGCAATTCCCGCGACTGAGAAATTGATGTTCTTGCCCATGGCAACGGCGGTGCGGTAATACGTGGTGGTGGCTGGGCGACCGGCGGCATTGCTGGGTGCGTTCAAGCTGGCGTAGTCGGACCAGTTGTTGGAAAGAGCGGAGACCGCATCCGCCACGATTCCCGCCGCGGAATGCGCGACGTCAGCGCCGCCCTTCCAGATGGGATCGCCGGAGTTGGAATTGTAGTCGCCGTAGATGTAAACGGGATTCTCTGAACCCACGGTGAAGCCTCCGCTGAGCGGGAAGGCGAGATCGGGGCGGACGGGCAGGTTGCCGAGAGTGCCGTCAACGAGTTTCAGAACGTGACGAGCGCCGCTGGCCCAATTGCTCTGCGCGACCCAGCAACTGGGCATGCGGCCGGTGGTGAGATAGAAATTGGGCGTGGTGGGCACGACGTTGATCAGGTTATTCACTTGCTGGGTGGCGGTATAGGCGGTGCCTGCTGTGGTCGATTGGAGCGGGACGTAGCCCATGCCGAGGCCGAGGTTTTGGGAACCGAAGTTATCCAGCACGAGATTATTGTTGGTGTCTTCGGGCGACTGGGTTTTGCCGGGCTCAATCGGTTCCAATATACCGTCGGGATTGCCATTGGCGCCGCTGCCTAAGTTGATGACATCTTCAAAGCCAGAGTCTCCGGTCTTGGTGTTCTTTGGGTCGACGAAAGTTCCGTTGGGGTTAGGCATCATTCCGCGGCGATCGGAAAAGTAAAGGACGTAGCCGTTTTGGGCGACGTAGTCCACTGACTTGCCGCTGACGCCAGTGTTACCAGCCAGCCATTGTTTCAGGTTGCCCACGTCGAGTTCGACGGCATTCATGATGCCGACGGGAGCGCAACTGTCGTTACCCCAAACCACGTCACGACCTTCGCCTTCGCGGGCGTCGTAGAAGTTGATGGGAAACCAGTTGTACTGGCTGGAGCTCTGCGATCCTGCGACCTGGCTGCTGTCGCCATACCAGGGACTGTTGGTGGAGGCGTCGGTTGTAACCTCGGGGGGCTTGCCAGGATACGGAGTGTAGGTGGTCTGGACACACTTCCCGGACTTCATCTTGGTACACGCGGAGGTGCTGTAAGGGGGCGCACCGACGGCATCAATAGCGCCGTCGTGGTTGCGGTCCGCCGGTTCCTGTAGGAGCAGAATTGCATTGGGGTTGACGGGGTTAGCTCCAATCGCGGTGGGAGGCAAGGTCCAGCGCGCGAAACCTAAATTCAGCCATTCCTGAGTTACGGGATGGTAAGCGCCGCCAGCATCGCGATATTCGACGCGCAGGTAGCCGTCGATCAAGTTCCAGGTGCTGACGTTGGCGGGCACCGTGGGATAGGGCATAGTGAGCGGTGGAGCGCTATACGGAGTCAGCGAATAATAAGGGTACTCGCCGACCGGATACGGGGCGGTGCCGCCGGGATCGCAAACTGGAGGAGTGCCGGGAGGAACGATCGTGACAACGGAAGGATTGCACAAGTCTAAGTTGGCATACCCCGGCGCCTGCTTGACCGCATTCCAGTTCTTATTATCAAGCACCATGTAGGGTGCTTCGTTCAGGCCCGAGGGATCGTGAATGGTGTTCACCGGGGGCGGGTAAAGCGGGCCGGTCAGCCACGCGGATAGAACAGTGGTGGATGCATTCGTCCAGAGTGTGGGGTCGGCGACACCGCTGCTGGCGGTGGCGAAGTAGGTGGTCCGCTTGCCGCCGCTGACCAGTCCGGGGAGGCCTCCCGGGACACTGGCGATGACGCCGTGACTCAAATCGACACCGTTATCTGGATCTTTGTAGTTGGACAAGCGAATGTTGTTCACGTCGGCGGCGCCGCCGGGAAGTTCCGCGGGATCGTCCACCAGCATTACGCGAATGGAAGCCTCGTTGTAGAGGCGGGAAGCGCCGAGCAGGGAGGTAGGCGATTCTCCGGCGGGCGGCTTGCGCACAATTTCATAGGGCTGAGGACCGTTGGGATTGCCGCTGGCGCCACTTACGAAAGGAAGCGAAAGTTGCTTGGCGCCAGTGCCTCCGGCCAAGCCCTGGTTTCCGTCGATGATCCAGGAGTTGTAAGTGCCGGTGGAAATTCCCAGCCAAGCTCCGTTCTGCCCGCCGGTAGTCCAGGTGTTAGGAGCGGCGTTGGGGGTGACGCTGTCTTCGGTGGGAGCCATGTTGCGGCAGCCAGGCTGAGCGCCATCACAACCCTTGGCTATGGTGGGGATGTTGACGTTGCCGAGGTGGCCAGGAGCCGCGCTATCGAGTATGGAGTTAGGCAGTTCCCAACGGATCACGTTTCCGTAGGCGGTCATTTTGTCGTGAAAGGTGACGGTGGCGCCGGTGCCGGCAGCCAGATATAAATCGCCATTGGTGTGCACACGACCGTTGAAATCCAGATTGGCTCCAGCGAAGAAGGAAAGGTCACTGTCGGAGTAGATACCGAACTGAAAGACCGGGATCAACGCGACCTGGATGGTGCGGGACATGTTGACCTCGTCGCCCAGCGGGCCCTGCGCGGTAGCCTGGAGGGTCACGGGGAGAAGCACTGCCGAGAGACCCTGATAAGGGCCGGAGGCGATCTGGCCATTCGAAGTCAGAGGACCTCCAGTTTTGGGATCAATGGCGGGAGTCAAACTGTAGACAGGATAGCTGAGGGCGAGGGTGTTGGCTGGCTGCAACGAACTAAGACCTTCGATCTCGCTGACGGTCGGAGACTCGATATTTTGAAAGGTGTTGGCGAGATCCGAAGTCATCTTTTCGATGGCACCTTCGGCGGCATGGAAGGTCGAGTTGTTTTGCACGTCCTGAGTGCCCACTTTGCCTTCGGTGCTGACCATCATAAGCATACCGATGGCGATGCCCGACAAGAGCAGCAACAGCAGCAGAGTTGCAATCAGCGTGAATCCCTTTGACCTAAGTCTCGTGCTTTCCATGTTGTAAGTCTCCATATTGTTTCTCCAACGTCGTACCGGTTCCGAACAACTGACAGCCGGCCCTGTGCGGGTACCGGCGTTTGTGTCTAGGGGCCTTTGGTAAAGGTGTAGCGGTTCTGGTAACTCAGGTTGCGCGCACTGATGGAAGTCTGCACGTCATAGCCTTGATATCCATTGGTCGCATAGAGCGCGCTGCGGGCGCCATCGAGCTGGCTGCGAATGGTCAAATGCGCGATGTTAATCTTGCGGATCAGATTGAGCGAGACGCCGAGGGACTCGCCGCCATCGGGCAACTGATTTAGCAAGGTGCCATCGGCGGCATAAGTGTCATAAGTAAATTGAGTGTTGATGATGTTTTCCGCAGCCGGAACCGCGGTGCGGCCGTTGACCTGGCGCATCAAGACGGTTGTCCCCGCAGTAACACCCGTGGGATCAGGATTCAGCTGCAGGTAATAAGTGATGACGAAGATGCGGTTGGCGACGGTGCCGGCTGAACTAGCTTTTCCGCCGGCGGCAAAGCCGGAAATCTGAGTGAGGTCATTGGCGGCGCCGGCTTGATTCATCTGTAGCGGGTCCCCATTGGCAAAGGTGACGACATAGTTGGGGGAGGCGCCGACCACGTTGGTTACTTCACCGATGGCAGGCCCTAGCGCAGTATTTTGAAAGTAGACCAGATCGCCGGGTAGAAGACCTACAGCAGCATCGTTCACGTTCTGAGGGAACACCAGACCGGGAGGCAAAATGCAGCTCGACGGTGGCGGATTGGCAGGAGCCGTGAAGGTGACTACGTTGCCGGGCGCGGTGAAGGTGACGGTGTAGCAATTCAGGGCAAAAATAGTGTCACTGTAGGCGACGGTGATCTCATCGCTGATCGTGGGGCTGCCGGGAGGTGTGATGCCCAGGGCAAAGCCCGGAGTGAGCCCGTATAAAGTGGGGATGCAGGGCCCGACGATGGAAGCGCAAGGATATTTGACACCGCCGTTGGGCGGGCAGCCGGAGGCGAGCCCGGTTTGGTCGCACCCATAGATGGGGATCAACCCAGTACCGTTGGGCAGCGCGATGCCCTGGCCGCCGGCGATGCCGGCACCTGCCAGACTGATGTCTTTGACCAACATATTTTCAACGGCGCGTAGGTCCTGCTGCATTTCCGCACGCTGAGAGACGACCCAAGTGGCGTCCACACCCTGGCTAAACAGTTTTACCGCCGCGCCCACGATGAGGATGCCCAAAGTCATAGAGACCATCATTTCGATGAAGGTGAAGCCGCGCGCGCGATATTTGAATGGGTGTCCCATAACTCCTCTTCTAGCGATATTGCGAAACATAAGTTGTGAGCACATAGTTCTGGGGGATCTTGAGTTGGGGATTGGTGTATTGAACGGTGACGGTGACGATATTCAGCGTGGGGATCGGATTGCCGAATTGATCGGTGGCCGGCGTGATCTGGATCTGACGCTGATAGTTGGTCAAGGGGAGCTGCACATCATCGGCAGTGCCAAAGATTCCGTCGGGGCCGGGCATGGTCAGGATCTGCGGACCAGCTGCGGCATCGTCGGCGGTGCCAGTGATGCCGTCGGCTCCGGGAAGATCGATGGGCTGGAATCCGGAAAGGAAGACCCCGCCGGAGCCGGTATTGGCGATGGCAGCCCAACTGACATTCGCGGTTTCACGCTCGGTGAGGACTCCCTCCAGGGCCTCATTGGCCAACTGCTTGGAGATGGCGTTCTGCTGCGAGGTTTGGGTGGAGGCCATGGCCAGGCCGAAGACTCCGAGGAGCGCGACCAAGCCGACGGTCATGATCACCATGGAGATCATGACTTCAATCAGGCTGAATCCCTTTTGCCGCCGAGATGGCTTCACATTTGCCTCCAGTACTTCACACCAGCGTTGGTGTAGAGACGCCAGCCGCGGAGACGCCCGGTGGCTCCCCACAGAGTGATGGCGTGCGAACTGAAAAGATCGCTGGTGCGCGCGATGTAGATGACGCCGTTGTTGAGATTGCCGTTAACGTCCTCGGCAGTGCCATCGGGATAGAAATAGACTGCGTTCTTGGCTCCGCCGGCGACGCCTTGATCAAAATCGATGGCTACGGCGCCACCGCCAAAATTGTCCGGGGCGCTGCCGGCTCCGGGAAGCCCGAGCAGTGCCTGAAACGAGACGTCGATGGGGATCGTAAAGTTGCTGATGACGTTACCGTTTGCGCCTTGAGTGATGGTGATCTGGTCCGGGGGGATGGTGTTGTGAGTGAAGGTCACGACGTAGACCTGGCGTTGGGCAACCGCGGTATCGCGGGCCTGGCGCATGGCCATCAAGGTGATGTTGTAAGCGTTGGTCTCGCGGGTATATTTCAGCGTGGGCTGAAGGGTGACCAATGCCATGGCGCTGATGACGAGACCGATGGCGATGACTGCCATCATCTCCAGTAGCGAGAATCCGCGCATTCTGCGTTGCAACATGTGATCCTTCTTCCCCATCGAGCTTTGGTGAGTTGAGCCAGCCGCAAAGTGTTTGCGCGGAGGAGCACAGGTCCATAAACGGACCTGCTGGCTAACCCAGTGAATTCCATCGTAAGTAGAGGGCAGAGGAGCGCCAAGGTATCGAAGGAGCAGAAAAGGCATTGACCTTAAGTAAGGTAATTTGAGGGTGTAACTCCGGTCACTTTGGCACGCGGAAGAAAGCAAGTCTGTTCAGAAACATGGCCTTTCAGTGGGGGGAGGGAGGTTAGAAACGGGTTTGTATGGCAGAGCCAGGAAGGGGTAGGTGGTGGCTTCTAATGACGGAGGTAATGCGAGGGCGGAGTACGGCAGGGAGGGTGCTGAGGGTGGGGAGCAGAACGGCCCGATCTTTCCTGCTTTGTTTGTTCGAAGTTGTACCGAGATTTTCGCCCTCCTGTTAGGCACTACGAGAACGGTCGTTCGGGATCTTCTCGTTGACCTGCAACCCCGCTGAGCGCATAATTCGTCCACTAGATGTTGGCAAACACCGGGCTGGGCTCGGTTCCCCGCATTAGTACACCTCGATTTTTGAGCCACGAAGGAGTCCCATGACGAAATCCAATTATTGGAAAAGAATCTACGCCGTGATTCTAATCTCTGCCGCGACAGCGTCAGGACAGAACGTGGTCACTCTGGCTAGTTTCAACGGGGCTGATGGCTACGATGCTGTTAGCGTGCTGGTGCAGGGGATCAACGATAGTCTCTACGGAATAACTTATCTCGGTGGATATCTACCATGCAACGGTACTGGTTGTGGCACTGTGTATAAGTTTACGCCGGACGGAAAGCTGATTACCCTCTATGTTTTCTGCAATAATACATTTCCTAATTGCCCCGATGGCGCTAACCCTGCGGGGCCGACGCAAGCCACAGATGGGAATTTCTACGGCACGACGTTCCTGGGCGGCACCGGCGTGGGGAGTGCCGACAACGTATGTCGGAACGAAAGCACCACACATGGTTGTGGAACGGTCTTCAGGATTACGCCAGCGGGCAAGCTCGCGACTATTTACAACTTTTGTTCCCAGCCTAACTGCATCGACGGGACCTATCCGACAGGGGGACTGATCCAAGCCGCAAACGGGGAGTTCTACGGAACAACAACGTTGGGTGGCGCGTCCACCAATGCTCAGTTCAGCTATGGCACAGTGTTTGAAATCACCGACCAAGGCACGCTGACTACTCTTCACAGCTTTGATTACTCGGACGGCTCCGGCCCTGGCTCGCTGGTGCAGGGCACAGATGGAAACTTCTATGGGACGACTGACCAAGGTGGAGCCTACGGCAGTCGCTTGCACGGGTGGGGTGGCACTGTCTTCAAAATTACGCCCAGCGGTAAGTTGACGACGCTCTACAGCTTTTGTGCCCAAACCCAGTGCCCTACGGCAACGGCCCTGACTCGCTGGTGCAAGGCACCAACGGAAACTTCTACGGTGTGACGGGCTCTGGCGGAACCCATGAAGCGGGCACGGTGTTCGAGATCACGCCACAAGGCAAGCTGACTACGCTTTACAGCTTTTGCGCCGTTCAACCCAACTGCGCCGACGGAGCCATTCCCGTGGGTGTTACTCAGGCTACAGATGGAAACATCTATGGCACTACCGGTTCAAATGGAGCCAATGGCTTTGGTACCGTTTTCGACATCACAGCGGAAGGCGTGCTGACCACGCTCTACAGCTTCGATGGTTTTGATGGTGCCTTTCCAGGAGCCGGACTGCTCCAGCGTACTAATGGGAGTTTTTATGGGACGACGACCGGAGGAGGTACCTACACAGACGGCACGCTGTTCAGCCTCGACATGGGTCTTGGTCCGTTCGTTGCCTTCGTGCGTGGCGCAGCCAAGGTAGGACAGGACTTTGGCATTCTCGGGCAGGGATTCACAGGAACCACCAGTGTCTCGCTGAACGGCACACCGGCAAGCTTTACCGTAGTTTCCGACACTCTGATACGGGCGACAGTGCCCGCAGGCGCGACTACCGGGTATGTGATCGTGAACACTCCTAGTGGCACGTTAACCAGCAACGTACCGTTCCAGGTCATCTCCTCTCGTTGACCTGCGATCCCACTGAGTGCATAATTTGCGCACTAGATGTTGGCAACCCCGATCTGGGCTCGGTTCCCCGCATTAGTACACCTCGATTTTTGAATTGAGCCACGAAGGAGTCCCATGACGAAATCCAGTTATTGGAAAAGAATCTACGCCGTGATTCTAATCTCTGCCGCCGCCGCGTCAGGACAGAACCTAACCACTCTGGCTAATTTCAACGGTACTGACGGCTGGCAAGCCGAAGGTGCGCTGGTGCAGGGGGCCGACGGCAGCCTCTACGGAACCACATATCTCGGGGGATATCTACACTGCAACGGTACTGGTTGTGGCACTGTGTATAAATTTACGCCGGACGGAAAGCTGATTACCCTCTATGTTTTCTGCAATAATACATTTCCTAATTGCCCCGATGGCGCTAACCCTTCAGGCTTGACGCAAGCCATCGACGGAAACTTCTACGGGACAACATTTGGCGGCGGTCCTGGTAGCTCCTGCCGAGAGAACACCATCAATGGTTGTGGAACGGTGTTCAAGATTACTCCGGCGGGAGAATTCAAGACACTTTATACATTTTGCGCCCAGCCCAATTGCAGCGACGGCGCAGAGCCTCTTGGCGGCCTTATCCAAGCTGCCAACGGAGACTTCTACGGAACGACGGAGTTAGGCGGGGCGTCCACCGACACTAGCTACAGCACTAGCTATGGCACGGTGTTCAAAATCACCACTATGGGCAAACTGACCACCCTCCACAGATTCCACGGCTCTGACGGTGCCGACCCCACGACGCTGATACAGGCCACGGACGGTAACTTCTACGGGACAACCTATGACGGCGGGGCCTATGGAAAGGTCAAGCCGGGGGACAGTGGCACAGTATTCAAGATTACGCCAGCAGGTACGCTGACGACTCTGTACAGTTTTTGTGGACAAGTTAGGTGTCCCGACGGCTCCGTCCCAAACTCACTGGTACAAGGTATCGACGGTAATTTTTATGGCTCGACGATGAATGATGGGGTCAATGATGTAGGCACCATCTTCGAAATCACGCCCGGAGGGGAACTGACCACGCTTCATACTTTTTGCTCCATTCAGCCTTACTGCGCCGACGGAGCGATTCCGGAGGGTGTGATCCAAGCCACTGACGGAAATTTCTACGGTACCACCCGTTCCAACGGGGTCAATGGGTGGGGAACTGTTTTCGCAATCACGGCCGAAGGCACGCTGACGACCTTGTATAGCTTCGATGGCTTCGACGGTGCCCTCCCCGAAGCGAGTCTGCTCCAGGCTACTAATGGAAACTTTTATGGGACGACGACCGGGGGCGGGGCCAATCAAGACGGCACGCTGTTCGGCCTCTCCATGGGGTTAGCTCAGTTCGTAGAAACACTCCCCGCTGCGGCGAAGGTGGGAGCGGAGATCGGAGTTCTCGGCACTCAGCTAACTGAAGCCAGCAGTGTCACTTTGAATGGTATCCCAGCCCAATTCAGCGTACGCTCTGCGTCGCTCATTCTAGCAACCATCCCACCGGGCGCGACTACCGGCTACCTCACCGTGACTACGCCCAGCGGCATGCTGACCAGCAATGCGCCGTTTTACATAGTTCCTTAGGTTCGTTGAGACTCCTACGTGAGTTGGAACGAGGCTTGTCGGAAGTATTCGAGTGACATGCGCAGGCCGGTTTCGAGGTCGATTTTGGGCTCCCATCCCAGCAGGGTCCGGGCTTTGGTGATGTCGGGACAGCGCTGTTTGGGGTCGTCCTGGGGTAGTGGTTCGTAGCGGATGGCGCTCCTGGAGCCGGTCACAGCCAGTACGCGTTTGGCACATTCCAGGATGGTGAACTCGGTGGGATTGCCAATGTTGACGGGCGAATGCTCGTTCGATTTGGATAGACGGATGAAGCCGTCGACTTCATCGCTGACGTAGCAGAAGCTGCGGGTCTGGCTGCCGTTGCCGTAAACGGTGAGGTCCTCACCGCGGAGCGCTTGCTTCATGAAGTTGGGGACAACGCGGCCATCGTTGAGCTGCATGCGCGGGCCGTAGGTATTGAAGATGCGTACGATCCGAGTATCCAGCTGGTGATAGCGGTGGTAAGCCATGGTGAGAGCTTCGCTGAAGCGCTTGGCTTCATCGTAGACCGAGCGCGGGCCGATAGGATTCACGTTTCCCCAGTACGTTTCCTTTTGCGGGTTTTCGAGTGGATCGCCATAGCATTCGGAGGTCGAGGAGGTCAGATACCTGGCTCCGTATTTGTGGGCTAGTTCGAGAGCGTGCAAGGTGCCGAGGGATCCGACTTTGAGAGTTTCGATTCCATGTTTCATGTAATCGACGGGACTGGCGGGGCAAGCGAAGTGAAAAACGTAATCGATCTTTCCGCAGTCGAAGGGAAGGTTGATATCGAGTTGGCGGAACTCGAAGCGGGAATCGTTGCGCAGGTGATCGAGATTGGAGGTGCGTCCGGTGAGCAGATTGTCGACGACGATGACCGAGTAACCTTCTGCAAGGAGTGCATCACAGAGATGAGATCCGAGGAAGCCGGCACCTCCAGTGACCAGGGCGCGTGGTGAATTCATGCGTTCTTGAGTTTACCCGAAACGGTGGTGGAGATGAGCGGGCTGGCTCGGGAGAGTGACCAGATCGGTAGAGTTTGGAGAGGAAATCCGCGGAGACCACGGAGAAAGCCCAAAATGGGAGTTCTACCACATGCCCTGGATGGGCCGGTCTTTTCCGGTTGACAAGGGCAGGGTTTCGCGGGAGACTCCGGTCATTCGGTTTTGTCCTTAATTGGTGGCGCGCCATGGCCCACAGCCCGATTTTCCGGCCCGAGTCTTCCGATCCTCACCGATCGAGAAGTGCGTCAAGCGCGGCGGACAGTGACGGGCGGGCGGAGCCGGAAGTGTTTTCGCAATTGGCGCAATGGCAAAGCGTTCTCAGCGCACACGGCGGAGGAGAGGCATCGGCTGACCTGGCGCTTGATCTGGTACTCAATGAGATTGTGGAAGTGACGCGGGAGTCGACTCATGCTCATGCAGCGGCGATCGCGCTGGCGCGCGATGGGGAAATGGTTTGCCGGGCCACGACGGGAGACGGCGCGCCGGGCCTGGGAGTGCGGCTAAGCGGCGATACCGGTTTGTCGGCGGCTTGTGTGCAGACGGGAAACTGGCAGCGTTGCGATGACAGCGAAAGCGATCCGCGAGTCGATGCGGAATTGTGCCGCCGGCTGGGCGTACGATCCATGTTGGTGGTTCCAGTGCTGAAAGCAGGTGAACGGCTGGGGGTGTTGGAGATTTTTTCAGGTCAGGCGAGGGCGTTTGGCGAGCGCGAGGTGCGGACTCTGCAAATGCTTTCCCGAAGCATTGTGGAAAACGTTGAGTTGGCGCGAAAGGCGTCGGCCAATGCCGAGGCGGGACGAGCCATCGAGGTTGCTGATGGCAAGGGGAAAATCGGGGCAGAACCTAATCTGGTTAAAGCCGGTCTGGTTAAAGCCGATCTGGTTGAAGCTGGCCCGGTAGAAGGTGGAGAAGCGCAGGAGACTGCGGATTTCTGGACGGGCGCTCTGATGGTGGCAGTGGTAGTGCTGGCGTTGACTCTGGGGTGGATGGTGGGCCGCGGTAGCCGGCAGGCGACGAGAGCCAACAGCTTGCGGCAGAGCGATGTGGCGTCGCTGAATAAGGACGACACCGGCAGAGCCAATGCGGCAGCAAATCCCGCAGCTAAACCGGCGATGACCACGGAAGTATCCGGTGGGGGATCGGTCGGCGAGTTGGTGGTCTTTCAGGACGGAAAAAAGGTTTTCCCCACGACGCCGCCCGCGCGAGATGCGCAGCAGCCAGATTCGCCGCCAGCGGCGGCAGTGCAGCCGGCTGTCGAAACCAGTAAGGTGCAAGCGGTAGGGCCGGTGCGGATCCCGCCGGAAGTGTCGGTGGGAGTGGTGACGCAGCGGGTAGAACCGGAATATCCGCCGTCGGCGAGGGAGCGGCGGGTTCAAGGCGCGGTGGTGCTGGATGCGACGGTGGGTAGGGATGGCATAGTAGAGAAATTCACGGCAATTCGCGGCGATCCGGATCTGGCAGCGGCGGCATCAGCAGCAGTGCGGCAATGGCGGTTCAAACCTCTGGTGCGCAATGGGCAGAGCGAAGATTTTCAGACGCGGGTCACGGTAGTGTTTCGGCTGCCGTGAGGAAGATATTCACCACGGAGACACGGAGGCACGGAGAAAACCTCACGGCTTTTACTACGAAGAAAAATCGAGAAGGGAAGACGGGTCTTTTCCGGAGTGCCCGGAGTTAGCTGGGTAAATTCGAGTTCTTTAGCAAGACACGGGACTCGGCCAGAGGCGGACGTTTTAGGGACTGCATTTTGGGGCGTGGGGCCTGGGCCTGTTTGAGTGTGTAAAGGGTGAGTCCGACGCGGGTGGTGACTCCGAGTTTCTCAAAAACGCGGAAGAGATAATTCTTGATGGTATGTTCGCTGAGCGAGAGCCGCTCAGAGATCTCGCGATTACTGTAGCCTTCGGCGACCAGAACGGTGATTTGCTCCTCGCGCTTGCTCAGAGGACGCGATCCCGGGAGACGAGACACGACGGGGCCACGCTCGACAAGCGCTTCGAGCACGTAGTGGAGTCCGATTGAACTGACCCAAATTTGGTCCTCATTCACGCAACGGATGCATTTGCACAAGGCTTCGAAAGTATCGGAGCGGGTGAAGATGCCGCGTGCGCCGGAACGAAACGCTTCCACTACCAGACTGCGATCAAGGGCATCGAGCAAGACCACGATCCCGGCTTCGGGATGAGTGCTCTGTAATTGGCGAAGAAACTGCATGCTCTCGGCTGGGTCTTCGGAGATCCCAACCCCGACTAAAATGACCTCAAAACGTTCCTTTTCGAGCAGTTGGAGAACCTTCTTGGGGGTGGAGGCGGCGATGGCATGAAAGTGCTCGCTGCGTTCCAAGGCGTCAGCCAAGAGGTGGCAGCTCATGGCGCCACTGTCGGCTACCAGCACTCTGATTCTCGGGTCGGGATTGGGAACAGGGATCAAAGTCTTAGTCTAGGTGGGCCCGGGGGCAGGGTCACAAACTGATAAGAATTCTACGGCGGAACGCGGCCGATGACAAGGAGTCCTGTGGCTCCGGGTGCTTTGGCGTTTTCGAAGGTCAAGTTGGCGCGGGCAAATAAATTCCGTAGAATCAATAACAGGCCAAGGATTCATGGAGCCCAGCTTGTGCATTAGATGCTAGACTCTGTGACTTTTATCCACTGGCCAAATGCCTGTGCGAGAGGCAAAGTGTAAGCGGGGAGATCCCTGACCGGATCTCCTGTAGGCGACGGAGGAGCGGGGAATGTATTTGAATTATTTCGGATTACGGGAACAGCCATTCGGAGTCACCCCGGATCCGCGATTCCTCTATTTGAGCGCTGCCCACCGGGAAGCGTTTTCTTCGCTTTACTACGGCATTGAAGCCAATCGTGGGTTTCTGGGCCTGATCGCCAAACCGGGGATGGGCAAGACGACCATCCTGTTTCATCTGTTGGAGAAGTTTCGCAGTACGGCACGCACTGCGTTTCTGTTTCAGACGCAATGCAACTCGCGCGAGTTTATGCGCTACTTGTTGGCGGAGTTGGGCTACGAAGGCGAATCGCAGGATTTTGTGCGGCTGCATGAGGAATTCAACCGGCGTCTGTTACAGGAAGCGCGGGCGGGGAACCGCCTGATTGTGGTGATTGATGAAGCCCAGAACCTGGATGCGTCGGTGCTGGAAACGGTGCGGCTGCTGTCGGACTTCGAGACCCCGAGGGCCAAGTTGATGCACATCATTCTGGCGGGTCAGCCGGAATTGGCGGACAAGCTGGCCAGTCCCGGCCTGGCGCAACTACGACAGCGAGTTTCGATTATGCACGGCCTGGAGCCTTTGCCGGCATGGGAGATCAAAAGTTACATTGAGCACCGGCTGAAGATTGCGGGATACGAGGGCGAGCCGCTGTTCACTCCGGATGCCTACGAAGCGCTCTCCGACTTCACCGAAGGCATTCCACGGAACGTGAACAACTTTTGTTTTAATGCGCTCTCGCTGGCGTATGGGCTGCAAAAGAAGATCGTGGACATGGACATTGTCAAAGAGGTCATCTCGGATCTCGACATTTCCAGGCTGACGACTACGAAAGGGCGGGCTCGCGTAGCCCCAGCACCGGAGCCGGAACCAGAGCCCGTGCCTGAGCCAGAAGTGTTACCCACGCATCCGATTTCCGGACCGGCGGCCTCGAAGCGGGAGCGGGAGGAGATTTTGAGTCCGGCGGAAGCTGCGGCCTACATGCAGGAAGTGGCGTTGAAGTTGAAGAATTGGCAACGCTCGCTGGATCAGTCACTGAGCGGGGTGGAACGCAGTCCACGTTTCCGAGTGGATGAGGAGAAGTAGGGCTCAGCGGCTGAAGGCGACTCATTCACTATGCGGCACGATTGAAGTCGCGCCATCGCGAATTGTGCGCAAGCACGAGGCTGGCGCAGACAATTGCAGCGACATGAAAAAAACCCACGGCTTGCGCCGTGGGTTTAGTTTTGCGCCGGTTTGCCACTAAGAGACGGTTAGTTGGTCGAGCCGGTACCCGACAGTAGGGCGGAAGACATTCTCGAACTGGACGCCACATGAGGAGCCGACGCCGAGGGGGTGGTTTTTGGCTTACCCGCACTCGAAGAGCGCATCGCATCCGAACTGCTGCTCAAACTGTAGGCGTAGAGCACGACCTCAACCCGCTTGGAAACGCCAAGTTTGTCGAAGATGCGGAAGAGATAGTTCTTTACGGTGTGCTCGGTCAAGCCCAGGCGTTGTGCAATTTCGCGGTTGGATAAACCTTCAGCGACGCAGCGGACTACTTCCTGTTCACGGCGGGAAAGCAACTCGGTTCCGCGAGCGTCGATGACGCGCAGTGGGAGAGCTTCACCCAGAGCTTCCAACAGGTATTTCAATTCTTTACTGTTGGCCCAGATCTGGCCCTGGCTGACGCAGAAAATGCATTTGGCCAGCGACTTCAAGGATTCACTGCGGCAAAAAACTCCGCGCGCGCCGGCCCGGAACGCTTCGACCACCTGGCTGCGCTCGCTGCTGTCGAGCAGCATGACGATACGGGTTTCGGAATGGAGAGAATGAACTTCGCGGGCGACTTCAAATCCGCGGCGAGGATTGCCGTCGATTTCAGCGCTGATTATCATCACAGCCGGCTTTTCTTTTGCCACAGCTGCGATTACGGTGCCCACGTCGGCAGGGGAATCCAAAACCTGAAAACGCTTATCGCGCTCCAGGGCTGTGGTCAAGAGCTGACTGTTCATTCTGGTGCTGTCAGCGGCCAATACTCGGATAATGTCGGAAACTTCAGGTAAAGCAATTGCGTGCGCCAATGGTCTCTCCCCAGGACTTTGTTTTAAAGCAAAGGAAACGCTGCTGAACAGCCGGACGGGCCAGAACTGCATGGGAGGAGAACGCCCACCCCCTACAGCCGCTACTGCTAGCGACTATCGTGTAAGGACTTTATTCTCACAGCCTGAAGCTGTAAATAGCACTTTCGTGCTACAGGGACAATGCTTGGGTTGTGGAAAAAGGTTTACTGAAAAGCGACAAGAATCACCAACTCGTTGGAAACAAGAGTGTTGCCTCGTCTTAGAAGATCATCCAAAAGGCCTGCCAGACAAGGGTTTGGGGGTGGTGGAAGTGGAGGGAAAGCCCAAAAATTATTCCATTTGTAATACTTAACGGGAGTCTAATGCAAAGTCTTTCTGGGCCAGGCGGGCGATTTCGCGGCCGATGGGAAGGGAAGCGGTGGCGGCTGGGGAGGGTACGTTCAAGACATGGATGACGTTTTGCGCACTGACAAAATGGAAGTCGTCGACCAGGGCTCCGTCGGGGCGAAGGGCTTGAGCGCGGACGCCTGATCCATCGGCGACGACGTCGGACTCCTGAATTTCGGGTACAAGAGTTTGCATGGAACGCACGAATGCGGACTTGTTTAGCGAACGGTAAACCTCCGCAGCTCCGTTCTGCCAGTGTTTCGCCGCCATGCGCCAGAATCCTGGATAAGAAAAGGTTGCTGCGGCGTCTCGCAGATTGAAATCGGTTCGGCGATAGCCTTCGCGCTTAAGCGCCAGCACGGCGTTGGGACCCGCGTCCACACCGCCGGAGATGCGTTGGGTGAAATGTACGCCCAGAAAAGGAAATTGGGGATCGGGCACGGGATAGATCAGGGTGCGAACGAGGTGTTCTTTTTCAGGAACCAGGTCGTAATATTCACCTCGAAAGGGAACGATCTGAACGGCAGGGGTCTGATTCGCCATGCGGCTGATGCGGTCGCTGTGCAGGCCGGCACAGTTGATCAGGTAACGGGCGCGGAATTCTCCCTGAGTGGTTTTGATGATGCATTCATTCGAGTCGCGGACGATGCCTGTGACTTCGGTTGCAGTTCGTATTTCGCCGCCTTGTGTGGCGATGATCTCAGCATATTTTTCACAGACACGGCGGTAGTCGGTGATGCCGGTGCCGGGGACTAGCAGCCATGCGACTCCGCTACAGTGAGGCTCGATCTCGCGCAGTTCTTCAGGCTGCAACATTCTCAGGCCGGGGATTCCGTTGGCTTGGCCGCGCTGCATGAGAGTTTGCAGGCGGGGAACTTCGGAGTCGTTAACGGCGGCAATAACTTTGCCGGTGATCTTGTAGGGAAGACTGTGTTCGCGGCAGAAAGCCACCATGGCAGCCGCGCCTTCAACACACAGCTTGGCTTTTAGCGATCCGGGTTTGTAGTAAATCCCGGAGTGAATGACGCCGCTGTTGTGTCCGCTCTGATGAGTGGCGACGCGGGCTTCTTTCTCGATCAACAGCAGGCGAAGTTTGGGGAAACCGCGGGTGAGATGGATCGCAGTGGAGAGGCCGACGATGCCGCCACCGATGACGATGATGTCGCGCTGATCGGACATTCGGATCATCGTCGTCGATTTGGTGGGGGATGTCGAGAGGAAAAAGGTTAGGGGTTCTGGCAAGTTCAAAGCTTAAAACGCAGAGATCGTGGAGAACGGCCGCAGAATGCGCAGAGAAAACCGCGGAGTGAGAGTAGCTAGTTTACGGTGAGAACGACGACCACGGTTTGCGTGGGCGAACCGGGAGCGGAGTTCATGGTGGCGATGGCGGTCACGAGATAGGTGCTGGGAGTAGTTCCGGGTTGGGGATCGGCGATGGACGAGCCTTGCAGTCCGCCGCCGCAGGAGAGTGTGCAGCAGAGCAGGATGAACAGCGCAGCGAGAGAAAAGAAAAATCCAACGCGGGAACGGCGCGGCCATCCAACAGAGATAGAGAACGTAAACATCAGGCCAGGGAATGACAGCCAGAACGCATAAAGTGGCAGCACTCTCGCGAAACCCGGTTGCGTGCGGATGCCGGCGACGGCAACACTGGTTTGAATCTGCAGGGCTACGGTGGTGGTGGATTTCCCAGCGCCGACCTGTGTCGGCGTAAGGGTGCAGGTACTACCGTTCGGACAGCCGGAAACCGTAAGAGTTACGGCATCCCGAAGCTTGCCGCCGACTGGAGCAACCACAAGATTAAAGGTTGCCAATTGGCCGGCTGCGATGGACTCGGCCCCGGAGTTGTCGATAAAGGTGAAGAAGGAGTCGGGGCCGGAGCCAGAACCGGCAGTGAACGAGACCAATTCGACGCTAAAAGTAGAGGCCGGGTCGGTGCCCTGGCCGACGATATCGAAATTATAGGTCTGGGCCGTGGTGCTGCTTACGGTGACGGAGAATGGCGCCCCTGTGATTGTGGGAATGAGGACTTTGGGAGAAGCTGCACACGACGGAGGTGATCCCGAGCCGCAACTCAGTTGTACGGGATATCCGTAACAGGCGGTGGCAAAGAGATTGCCGTTGAATGTGGCTTGCGAGCCGACGCCTGCGGTGAGTGAAGAGTTGTTGACGGCCAGTGTGAAGCTCGGAAGTACCAGGCTGGTAGAGACGAAGGTTACGGGAGCAGAGTGCGAAGTGGTGAGAGAATCGGTGCCTTTCGCCAGGATGCTGAAATCGTATGGACCGCACTGGGGGCTGCTTACAGTGACGGTAAATGGCGCGCCGCTGGAGGTAGGAGTGATGGTGGCTGGAGCGGCGGTACAGGTGGGAGGGGCATCGGGTCCACAGCTCAGATTCACCGGACTGTTGTAGCCATTCAAGGAAGTCAGCGTGCCATTGAACACTGCGGTGGTGGTTTCGAGCGCGGTGAGCGAGGGATTGATGATTGCCAGTGAGTAGTCGGAGGTCACGGTCAAGGAGAGATTCTGTGTTTTGGTCGGACCGTTCGTCACCGAGCCGCTGATGGTGATGGGGAATGTGCCGGGAGTGGTGTTGGCGGCGGTTGTGATGTTGAGGATGATGTCCGCTGGCTTGGTCGAAGTGGGATTCACCACATTCGCGGGCTGAAAGACGCAAGCGGCGCCGGAAGGTAAGCCGGTACAGGCCAAGGTCACGGTTTGATTGAATGGACCGGAGGCGGTGACCTGGAATTTGATGGCAGCCGAAGTATCATCCGGCGGCACGGTGATTTGGTTGGGAACGAGTGCACTCAAGGCGAAGTCAACCACGTTCAGAGTGAAGGGAGCAGTGGCGGTGAGGTGATTCGAATCGGTACCCACTCCTTTGACAGCGAATGCGCTGGTGCCGACGGGTCCGCTTGCGGTGATATTGAATGAAGGAAACGACGTGGTCACGCTGGTGGGTTGGACTGAGCAGGTTGTGTTCGGCGGCAGCGGCTGCTGACAGCTCAAGTTGACGGAGTTGGTATATCCGTAAAAGAGGACTGTGCCGGGGAATTGCGCCGGCAACTGGTTGGGGAAGACAGTCTGCGGCGTATTCGTCACCGAGGGTACGAAAGTCGGAGTGATGGGAAATTGCCAGAGACCGCGTCCGTAGGTGGAAGCCCGCAGCAACTTGCTGGGTCCGTTGTTTGACATGTTCAGGGCGGTGACGGCGACGTTGGGCAGAAATCCTGGATTACCGCTGTTGGGTGCAGGGCCGACTTCTGTCCAGTTGGCACCGGCAGTGGGGCTGGAAAAAACGCCGACATCGGTTCCGACGTACACCTTTCCCGGCATGGAGTTGGTTGCGGGATCGACCAATACGGCATTGGCGGGCGCGTCGGGGAGATTGGCGGTGAAGTCGAGCCAGGAGACGCCGCCATTGGTTGTCTGCCACACATGGGAAACGTGAAAGCCCATGATGCTGACGTAGGCGGTGAGGCCAGTAGGGTCAGAAGTATCGATGGCGATGCCGGAGATGGGGAATGAATCGGGATTGATGGCGCCGGTTTGGTCAGCCCAAGTGTTGGTCCCGCCGGCTGCATTGGTACTGACCCAGATGTGGCCGCCCGGAGGGATGGTCGGGATGAGTGGACCGAAGCCATCGGTGCCAGCATACATAATATTGGAGAAACCGTTGGCATCGAGTGGGCCGCCAGCGGCTGCGGAGCGGACGAGATTGGTTTCGGCTCCGGTGCAAATGCCGGAGCCACCGGTTTCGAAGTTGTTGCTGAGGAGATCGAATCCGGTGCCGTTGCTCAATCCGCGCCACATACGGCAGGTGCCGACGATGAGCTCGCCGGAGTTTTGGGGATCGAGAATGAATTCGGGATAGTACGGTCCGGTGTCGCCGCCGACGGTTGCGCTGCTGACGACCTGGTCGTTCTGGAAATCCTGAGTGAGGCAGTTGATGCCGGCCTCACAGCGGAAAATGTTGGTTCCCGAGGTGACGTCGGGAGGGTTGGAGACGAACCACTCGGTGGGATCGGCGGGATTGATCTGGGAATTGCCGCCGTCGCCGGAGTTCACGTTGAGCCATGGGGTGCTTGAGAGCGCGGATTGGGTGGCGGGAGATCCGTTGGCCCCGGCACCGGCGAGAACGGTGTTGAAGTCGGTGGGCGACTGCGAAAAAGAGACGAGTTGGGCCATTGAGCCAAGAGTTTGGTTGAGGCTATCGAACTGATTGCTGCCGCCGCAGGTTCCGGTGATGAGTCCGGTATAGCCGTCGAGTGCACGGTATAAGCCGCCATCGTTGGCGAAGTACATTACGTCTTGCGTATTGCCATTGGTCAGTTGAAATGCCAGCGCGTGTTGTGCGGGATGGACCAGAGCGATCCCACTGCAACCGTAGGAGTGGGTGAGATTGAGAAACGTATTTTGGCCAGTGCCTGCGCAGGTGGGGGCGAAGCTGGTGATCTGGCACTTATAGAGGTTGACGGCGCCGGCGTAGAGGTCGGTGGCTCCGCCGTCGGGGACTGCGGCAAGTTCCAGATTGTAGGCGCCGTCCTGGGCACCGCAGCCAGTAGTGTCGCCACAGTTCGTGATCCCGGATTCGTTGAGCGCGATCCAAGAGTTGCCGCCGCTTGAGGTCGTCCATATACCCTGATCGGTATTGTTGGCGTCGACGTACCAAACGTACATTTCGTTGCGACCTGGAACGACGGCGAGTTCTCCGCGATAGATGGGGCACGAGGTTGAGTGAGGATTGGTCGGGCAAGCGCTGGTGTTGAGTCCGGAACCGGGCTGGGTGGCGAGGCGCGTCCAATTGAGGCCGTCGGGCGAGGAATAGAAACCGTGATAGCGGAGCGCGGCGAAGAACAATCCGGCCACAGAGTCGTAGACGACGGCAGTAGCGGAGCCGGGATCGATGGTGACATTACCGTCGTTTATGGTGGCATAGGTCCAGGTTTGGCCGCCATCCGACGAGTTGTAGAGACCGAGATTCGCGGTTACCGGATTGGCGAGGCCTTCGATGATTCCTTCGGATGCGCCCGCGGTTGCAGCCACAGCTACATTGGGACTCGCAGTGTTGAAGGCGATTTTGCTGAAAGCCATGCCGGCAAAGGAGCGCGTGCCAGTCGTGTCAGCTGGGATCAAAGTCCAGGTTGTGCCAGCATCAGCGGAGCGCAGGATGCCGAGACCGTAGTAGGAATCGGCGGAGCTGTTGGCCTCACCAGTGCCGACCAAAAACACGCCAGTGCCGCCGGGTTGAATTGCGATGGCACCGACGGCGAGAGTGGCTTGGTTGTCGATGAGCGGACTCCAGGTCACGTTCCCGGGAGATTGGCTGGTTGCGTTGGTGGATTTCCAGACGCCTCCGTAGGCGCCGCCGAGGTAGACAGTGTTGGCGGTTGGGTCGGCGGGATCGATGGCGACGGCGGTGGCGCGTCCGGAGACCCAGTTGTAATTCTGCTGGCCGACGCCGCTGGCGTCGGAGGCCAAGGGGGAAGGGCCGAGGGAAGTCCAGCCGGAGGAGTTTTGCGGGGCGGGGCTTCCTGAGTTCGACGCTTGCGCACCGCGGAGGGCGAGTTTTTGCGCGTGGGCACGGCGGAGAAGTTCCGCAGTGGGTTGACCGGGGAGGGTGCGTCCCCGAAGAAACCATTGCTCGCGCTGGGTGCGGTGGGCTTCAGGGTGAGATTCCGGAGTCTGAGGGAAGGCCGGCAGGGCGAGCGCCAGAACAAGGGCGCAGTGCGGCGCGATTGAATTCCATTGACGGAACGGCGTGCGGCGACATTTCACTAGGCGACCTTTTCGGGGAACAAGGGACCGGAGTTATCCGACTTGGTGGGAGCAATCTTTCCCAGCTTCACCAGGCGGGCGGCAATCGCGGGAACGGTGCGATTGTGAGCCTTGGCGATGTCATTGATGTCCTGACCTTGTCCTACTTCGGCGCAGACTTGTTGATCTTCGACGCGTGACCACGCCCTGCCACCGTTGGCTGGATTTCTTTTCTCGCGATCTTGCTGGGCGAGCAGCGCTCCCAAGGCGCGGTTCAAGGCTTTGACGGATTGCGGCTGGCGGCAGGCGTCGGTTGCGGCGAGAGCTTCGCGGGTGGTGGGGTTCAGTCCGTCGGCGAGGGCGCGGATGGTGGTGATGGCTTCTTGAAGTTCCATGACTGTGCCTCTTGGCGCAGTATGGCGGAGGGTCGAACGTGGAGGTTGTGATGGGTGAACATTGCGGCGGGAAGCTGGCCCAGAACGGGACGTGGTTTGTCTATACTGGCTGCGCACATTGAGGTGACAAGAATAAGGATGGACTGGCAAGCGTTTTGGCTGACAATCCGGCTGGCGGTGGTGGTGGCGGCGATTTTGACGGTCGTTGGATTGCCGATTGCGTACTGGATGACGTATTCCCGCTGGCGATGGAAGTTTCTGGTCGAGGCAGTGGTGGCGCTGCCCATTGTGCTGCCTCCGACGGTGCTGGGATTTTATGTGTTGGTGGCGCTCGGGTCACGTAGTCCTTTGGGACGCTGGTGGCAGGCGCTGACCGGGCACACGCTGGCATTTACTTTCACCGGGCTGGTGATTGGATCGATTGTTTATAGCTTGCCGTTTGCAGTGCAGCCGTTTGCTGCGGGGTTTGCGTCGGTGGATTCGCGGTTGCTGGCAGCGTCGGCGACCTTGGGAGCTTCGAGGTTGCGAACATTCCTGCGAGTGGTGTTGCCATTGTCGGTGCCGGGGCTGGTCACGGGCGTGGTGCTGAGTTTGGCACACACCATGGGCGAATTCGGCGTGGTGCTTATGGTAGGCGGAAATATTCCGGGAGTGACCCGGACGGTCTCGATCGACATTTATGACCGGGTGCAGGCGTTGGATTATGCGTCGGCGAATCAGACTGCGCTGGTCTTGCTAGGGATTTCGTTTGTGGCGATGTGTTTGGTGTATGGGGTGAATCGGCGGGTTTGGGTTTGGTGGAAGTAAGGCTTTTCACCACAGAGACACGGAGACACAGAGAAAACCACTCAATGCTTGAGATTCTGGCTACGAAGCGATTTGCCGATACGGAGCGTGATTTTCTACTGGAGGCGGAGTGCATTTGCGCGCCTGGTATCACGATTTTGTTTGGAGCCTCGGGGGCAGGGAAGACGACGTTGCTGGATTGTGTTGCCGGGCTGGCGAGTCCAGACGCGGGGAGGATTGCGGTTGGGAATCGTGTGTTTTTCGATTGCGAGCAGGGCTTAAATCTTGCAGTGCAGCGGCGCGGAGTTGGTTACGTGTTTCAGGACTTGGCGCTGTTTCCGCATTTGAGCGCGGAAGAGAATATCGGCTATGGGTTGAGCGGGAAAGAGCGAACAACGCGGACCGACGAAATCCTGGAATCATTTCGCATTGCACACCTGCGAAAAAGAAAGCCGCGGGAGATTTCTGGCGGGGAGCGGCAGCGAGTGGCACTGGCACGGGCGCTGGTGATTGATCCGTGTGTGCTGTTGCTGGATGAGCCGCTGGCGGCGCTGGATGCAGTGACCAAGGCGAAGATGATCGACGATTTGCGGGAGTGGAACCGGGCGCATGGCATTCCTATTGTTTATGTGACGCACAGCCGGGAAGAGGTGTTTGCACTGGGCGAGCGAGTGGTGGTGCTGGAGGAGGGGAAGATTATCGCGCAAGGGACGCCGCATGAAGTCATGACAGCGCCTCGACAGGAGTCGGTGGCACAGTTGGCGGGGTTCGAGAACGTTTTCGACGCGGCGGTGGTGGCGGTACTTGAATATCGAGGAACGATGAGGTGCAGACTTGCTGGCAGCAAAGTTGAACTAGAGACGCCGCTGGTGCGAGTGAAGTCAGGTTCGTCGCAGGTACGGGTGGGGGTTCGAGCGGGAGACATCCTGCTGGCGACAGTTCATCCGCAAGGGCTGAGCGCGCGGAACGTGCTGCCGGGCCGAGTGCTCTTGCTCGAGGAACGCGACATGATTGTGGTAGCGCGAGTGGATTGTGGCGTAGAGATGACGGTGCACCTGACGCTGGCGGCGCGCGATGTATTGGAGTTGCAGCCCGGACGGGAAGTGTGGCTGGTGATAAAGACACACTCGTGCCATGTGATGGCGAAGTAGAGCTGATCGCGGGTTCGGGGCTCAACGGGAAGTCATTTTCACCACAGAGGGCACAGGGGAACACAGAGGAAAGCCGCGGTGGCTAGGGGGAGTTCACTGCGAGGTATCGCGAAGTAAGACTACGTCGGAGGATTCGGCGCGGCGATTGACTGCGAGGCGCTTGCCGTCGGGCGACCAGCCGAATTCGCTGATGTGGTCGGAAGTGTAGTTGGTGAGCTGATGTCCGGCGGAGCCATCGAGCGGCTGCTGCCAAAGATTGTCGATGCCCTGCTCACGAACGATGTAAACGACGGACTTGTCGTCCAGCGTGAAAAGCACGCCGCCGGAGTCGAGTGAGCCGACGGTAATTCGGGGATGCGGTGTCAGAAAGTGAGAGGTGGAAGGTGAGTTCAAATCAATAAGGGCGATTTTCTTTTCTGAGCGGCCGGTGCCGTGGCCTACGCTTACATAGGCGATAAGCGCCAATTGCTGACCATCTGGAGAAACGCCGATACCGCCGAGGTATTGGTAGACGTCGGGGAGTTTGCTTCCACGGACAGCTTCCGGCCGCCCGCCTTCCATGGGCACGCGCATGACAGTGAGAAGGCTGTCCATGTAATAGACCCAGTTGCCCTCGGGCGAGCAGGCAGGGGAGCCATCGTGGGCGCCGTTGTCGAGTTGTTTTGGGTTGGAGCCGTCGGCATCGATTCGCCAGATGGTGGTGGCGTCGCTGCCGCCGCGGAACCCCCAATTGATTAATACGTGGTCGTGGGGGCAAGCGGCGATGCCGAGCACGGCAGCGGTTGGGTCACTGGCTAGGTTTGCTCTTCTTGTGCCGTCGTCTCCGATTCGCCCTACGCGAGTCCCATCCGACGCGATAATTTCTCCATCTGCAGACCAGGAAAAGAAGCTGGCATCGCCGGCAATGGTACGGGTCTGCTCGGCGTCGCGCGAGGAAACGAGCTGCAGGGCGTAGGTGGTCTTAACCTGCACCGTGGCGGCGGTCTTGCCGTCGGCGGACAAGGTCAAGGTCAAATAGGTATTTGCGTCGCGGGTCACCGGATGCAGCTTGCCTCCAGAGATGACCCCGATTTGGTGGCGGCGGAAGTTTGCGCCCTTTTGAGAGTAGAGGGTAGCGGCGCTTTGCCCCTTCGGCAACCACCGGATATCGTGGAAGAAGCTACCGGGAATGCTGGCCCAAGCGGCGTTGGCTTTTCTGGCCAGGTCGAAGGCTGAAATGGTGTTGGGTTTATCGGTGTATGTGCCAAAGGTGAGAAGGATTCGCTTTCCATCGGGCGACCAGGCGCCGTGCCGAGGAAAATCCTCGTTGCCAACTTTACCGATGTCGACAATCGCGAGGATGGATTCGTTACTGCCATCGGGGTTTGCCAGTTGCAGGCGAAACTTTCCGAGTTCGGGATCGTTGGCGCGAACGTAGGCAATCTGGCGTCCGTCGGGCGGGAAAAACACATCGGAGTCGATATCTCTTCCCAGAAGCTGTGGAGTGCCGCCCAAGACCGGCAAGCGGTACAAATCCCAGGTGCCCTCATTGGACAGGCGGCGGAAATAGATATAGTTCGCGTCAAGCGAAAATGACAGCGACGCGTAATCGGAAGACCCCGGGGCCATGATCTGAGTATCGCTACCAGTCTCGATATTGCGCAGCCAGAGGCTTGGCATGCCATTGTCGCTTTGAGTGCTGACAAGGTACTTTCCATCCGGTGAGAGAGCGGTGAGTCCAGCCCTGCCCGTATTTGTGATCTGAGTCACAGTGAAATCGCGGAAGGGCAGAGGTCCGGAGCCGGTCAGAAGCGAGTAGAGGCCAAATCCCGCTACTAACAGTACGGCCAGAGCGATCAGCGCGCCCGCAAGGAGCCCGGTTTTGTTTGGTCGGGTGATGGCAGCGATCGCCGAACTGCTGGCCGGTGGATGCGATGCTGAGCCAACTCCTGATTCCGTGTCTCGCCTCAGGCGTTGTAAGTCGGTGCGGATTTCTGAAGCGTGCTGGTAGCGGAGGTTACGATCTTTCTCCAGACATTTATGGATGATGTCTTCGAGCTTGGGCGGGAGGCCGGGATTGAGGCGCAGCATCGGGGCTGGCACACGAGTCAAAATGGCCTCGAAGATTATCCCCGTGCTTTCGCCGGGGAAGGGAAGAGCGCCGGTGGCCATCTCGTACAGCACTGCGCCGAAGGAGTAGAGGTCAGTGCGGGCGTCGAGTTCCTTGGCGCGGATTTGCTCGGGAGACATATAGGCGACGGTGCCGAGAGCGGAGCCGGGACTGGTGAGATGATCCTGCGAGTCGATGGTAGCGGCGGTGGCGTCGGTGCTGGAGCCGGGCTTGCCTGAGACTTTGGCCAGACCGAAATCCAGAACTTTGGCGGTTCCACGGCTAGTTATGAAGATGTTGCCGGGCTTGATGTCGCGATGGACGATGTTCTTGGCGTGGGCGGCGTCGAGCGCATCGGCGATCTCGATTCCGAGAGACAACAGCATTTCGATTTCCAGCGGGCGGCCGGCGATGCGGTGCTTTAGGGTCATCCCTTCCAGAAATTCCATGGCGATGAAAGCGTGGCCGTCCTGCTCTCCGATGTCGTAAATAGTGCAGATGTTGGGGTGATTGAGCGCCGACGCGGCCTGGGCCTCGCGCTGAAATCGGGCGAGCGCGTGAGGGTCGCGGGCCACGTCGTCGGGGAGGAACTTGAGAGCGACGAATCGATGGAGGCGCGTGTCCTCGGCTTTGTAGACGACGCCCATGCCGCCTCCGCCGATTTTCTCGAGGATGCGGTAGTGCGAGATGGTTTGGCCGATCATTGAGTGCAGAACTGAGCCGTATGGTAGGGCGGTGGGGCGGGGAAGTCAAAGTAGATTACTTTTTGTAGAGAACACGCGGAAAGGGATGCGTGGCACGCTACAATCCTTCAACATGCGTCATTCAGTGCGAACACTTATTTGGAGGGCTTAACGTGGGAAGATTGCAGGCGGGTGCAGTGTTCTGTGTTTTGGTGGTCCTGTTCGCGGTGGCTACGACGGCGCAGACTGCGCTAGCGAATCCGGCTGCGGGCAAGCAGATGACGATCATCCGCGCGGCGCATCTGCTCAATGTACGCGACGGCAACGTACTGTCCGACCAGGCGATATTAGTGGACGGAGAGCGCATTCGCCAGGTCGGGCCTGCGGCCAGTATTACAAGTGAGTTTGGCCACGGCGCCACGGTAATCGACCTGGGAAATGCGACGTTGTTACCCGGCCTGATCGATTGCCACAATCACATCCTGGGTAATCCCAAAGATCAATCTTCAACCGGTGATTTGCGGATGTCTTCCGCGCAAAAGACGCTTTGGGGCTTGCATAACCTGGAGATCTGGCTGGCGCACGGATTCACCGCCTTGCGCGATGCCGGCGAGTCCGACCTTGGTTATGGGCAAATTGCGCTGCGCGACAGCATCAACCAGGGACTGGTACAGGGACCGCGAATTGTTTCCGCGGGCAACTTTATTTCTGTTACAGGCGGTCATGGTGATGCTGATCCGCTGGCTCCTGACCAGGCGCTGCCACGGCGGCCCAACCTGGCCGACAATGTAGACGAGATGGGCGATGCCGTGCGTCGTGACATCAAGTATGGCGCCGACTGGATCAAGCTGATGGCCACGGGAGGCGTCATGGATCCGACGAGCGACTTCAACGTGCAGGAACTTAGCGAGGCGCAGATGGCCAGGGCGGTGGAAATTGCACACCGCGCCCGTAAGAAGGTCATGGCGCATGCCGAGGGTACGGACGGCATTAAGGCGGCGGTGCGCGCGGGTGTTGATTCGATTGAGCACGGCACCATGCTCGATGAAGAGGGTGCGGCGCTCATGCAGTCGAAAGGCACCTGGCTGGTGCCTACGCTTTTTACGTTTCAGCATGGTGTGGAAGTTGGAACCTCGCTGGGGGCTGACGCCGTGACCCTTGAAAAAGGGAAGAAGGTCCTGGGCTATCAGCAGGCTGCGTTTGCCCTCGCCTTGAAGCATCATTTGAAGATTGCCTATGGCGTGGATGATGATCCTGATTTCGTCTCCAAAGAGTTTGGGGCGCTGGTACGTGGCGGGATGCAGCCGATCGAGGCGATCCAGGCGGCTACGGTGCGAGCCTCGGAGTTGCTCGGCATGGCGGACCAGGTTGGCACATTGGAGACTGGAAAATATGCGGATGTGGTTGCGGTGACAGGCGACCCACTGACCGATATCCGGGCCATGGAAAGCGTCGTTTTCGTGATGAAAGGTGGCGTGGTGTTCAAAACGGCCGCCCCGAAATAAACTTGCTCGATTCTGGATCCAGCTTATGTCATATCACGTAGTGGCTCTCACCATGGCACAAGTGAGGCAGGGCGGGCTTGCATTTCAACGCGAGCTAAGCGATGCCCTGCGCGATGGGAGCGACTTGAAAGTGTATTCGGCCAGCCCGTTCGATCTTGATGAACGCCGCCGCTTGAAGAATCGATTTGGAGGAGATGTGGTTTACTTTTTCAATGATGCGGCACGTTGGGAGTGTGCTCGTCTGGGGCTCGACCTGAAATTCGCGGGAGAAATCTCGGAAGAAGAATTGCCTAAGAGGCGGGTTCTGGTAGTCGGTAAGTTGGGGCAAGGACTGATGCCGGACATTGTGAAATAAGGCTTTGCACGATTTGTTAGGCATTTCGGAGTTTAGTGTGTATACTGTAGTTGCGCTAAGTTTGATTCACACGCAACTGAAAGTCGGTACCGCCAACCAGCGTCACCTCTTCCAATAGCTGAGACTCTTCTAAGCACAATTCAGAAACAAGAAAAAGGAAACACTAATGGCAGAAACAGGAACAGTAAAGTGGTTTAACGACGCCAAGGGCTATGGCTTCATCAGCCGTCAAAATGGCGAAGACGTTTTCGTGCATTTCTCCGCGATTCAGGCAGGCGGCTTCCGCAGCCTGCAAGAGGGCCAAGCCGTGCAGTTCGACGTGACCAAGGGTCCCAAGGGCTGGCAAGCTGAAAACGTTACCGCTGTCTAATTGACAGACCATGGTGCCCGGAATTCGCAAGGATTCCGGGCATTTTTGCGTCTGCGCGTGCCTCGTCTATTTGCGCTATTTCGATGACGGCCACCCACTGGCCGGGGCGACGATCTTCGTAAACCAGCTGGCCTCCCAGGATCTGCGCGGCGGCGGTGGGCGGAACGTCGCGATGGTAGCCGAAGAACTCAGTTTTCCAACGTTGCCAGGTTGCCCAGCGTTCGAATAGAGGATGAGGCGGTTCGTACTTGGTGGAGAAGACGAGAGCGAGGTCGAATTTCGAGCGCAGGTCAGCTGCTCCGAAGAGCTGCTCGGCGGTGAAATCTTCGATGCGAACCACTTGCATTGGGCGAGTGACGTAGCCGAGATACGGGCGAGTAAGTTCGTCGCTGGCGGGCCAGGCGGTGAGCACTCGCGCCATGGGGTAACGGGCTTCGACAAAGTTCTCGGCGTTTTGGTGCAGTTGAATGTAGTCGCGGTAGGCGAGGTTGTCTTCGAGGGAAAGTCCGTAGGGAGGGTTGAAGAACAATGCCGCGACAAAGGCCAAAGCGACTACGGCTACCACGCCTCGCCATATGCGCACGCGGCGGCGCAGCGTGGAAACACCAATGATGATGACGAGAGGGATGACCGGCAACATGTAGCGCGCCAGCACAGCACCGCCTATTACGGCCATGGCGATGGCATAGGCGAGAATGATGGAAAGAAAAGCAAACTGCACGTGGAGAGGGATGCGGTGACGATCGTCGAGCGGCTTGCGGAGCATGGCTAGTGCGGTGGCCAGAGTGAGCAGGTAGAGATTCAGGTAGGCGAGGAGTTGCCAAAGGCGCATGCCGAAGGCGAGCGCGATGCGAAGTGGGTGCAGCGTCGCCTGCACGTTGTAGCGAAAGAATTCGGGGTTGCCGAAGAGGAATCCGGTGCGGTGGTAGTGGTAGGTGTACCAGAGAGCGAGCGGGATGAGTGGGAGGAGTAGGGCAGCGTATTTCCCTCGCGTGTTAGTGCTGGCCCGACTGAGGCTCTTTCGCCCCTCCGGGGCTTGATCTTTCTCCGGATCCCACCCACGGCTTACGCCGTGGGCTTTATTCTGACGCCGCTCCGCGGCTAAACCCAAGTGCCAAAAGTTTGTTTCGGCCACCTCCCAAGCGAAGAGGGCAAGTGGGGCGAGGATCGCGGTTTCTTTGGCGAGGATTGCGAGGGAAAACCAGATGGCGATTGCCGGCTTGCGGTCTTCCACATAGGCGAGCAGGCCCCAGAAGGTAAGTGCGGCGGCAGCCATGTCGAGATGAGCCAACGCACTCTGGGTGAAGAAAACCGGATAGAGCGAGGTGCAGACGACGGAAGCGATCGCAACTTCAGTATTGGCGACTCGTTGTGCCAGACGAAACACTCCGAGCAGCGCGAAGGCTGCGATCAGCAGCATGGCGGTACGAGTTACGATAGGAGTGAATCCCAGAAGCTTCCATGCGAGCGCGAGATAGGCCATGACCAGCGGAGGGTGAGCATTCGACGGCGCGGAAGTCGGGATCACCGACCCCGAGAGCAGCAGGTCGTGGGCGGCGGGTATGTAGTATCCGGCTTCGTCCCAGAAATAGGGAAGGCCCAGCAGGGGTGCATGCAGCGCGAATAGCGCGAGAAAGAACAGCGCGAAGAGTAACGGAGTTGGACAGCGGCGCGAATCGGGGTTGGCGATCAACGGTCGTGATTAATGAATTGGCCCGGCGGTGGCCATGCGGGGATCGAGCTTGATCTCGCCGAAGGCGCTCTCATAGCCGGCCACGTTCTGCTGGAGAATCGCCATCAGGGCCTTGGCCTGTTGTGGGCTCAAATATATGCCCTGAATGTTCTTCACCTCGACCTGGCTCTCGGTCTGCTGTTGCATGGTGCCAAACACCAGAAAGAAGTCCCAGACGTTCACCCGCACCTGAACGCTGTTGGCGTAGTTCTCGCGGTAATCGGGGGCATTCGTCAACTTGATATTGGGTTGGTTGGGAGCGTTCATGCTCACAGTGTAGCGGGAAAATCCCCGCCCTGTCTCTCCAAAGAGCGAAGAGACAAGGCCGGGCACACTTGGCGCACTGGGACTATTTTCCACTTGACAGGGTTGGGCAGCCTCGCTATTGTTACAGTCGTGTTACAAAGTATGTCGATTGACATTATAGAGTATTAAGACCCTCACTGTGCCCGGAGCCCAATCCCCCTTTTGATGCGGTTTGGCGTGTGCCTGCGATCCCCAGATCCTGAACAGAGCGCGGTGGTGGGTGCGGTGAATCGGCATTGAATTGCTTTGACAGGAGCCCAGCATGGGAAAGTTGATCTTGGTGCGGCATGGCCATACGCCTCTGAATCTTCCCGGAAATGATGAAAGGCTGCGAGGCTGGCTGGATGTGCCGTTGGACGAAGGAGGGTTGAAAGAAGCCGAGGTGATCGCTGAGCGACTGGTGGAATACCCAATCGAAATCATTTACTCGTCGGACTTGCGGCGAGCGCGGCAGACGGCAGAGACCATTCGACGGAGCATTAAATCGCCGGTGATTGCGACCAAGGATCTACGTCCCTGGAACCTGGGCGTGTTTTGTGGACAGCGGGTACGTGACCTGCTGCCGTTTCTCAATCAGCTCAATCAACATCCCGATCTGCCAGCGCCGAGTGGGGAATCGTTCTATCAGTTTTACGGGCGTTACTCGGCACGGTTGAAACAGCTGATGAACTTCGCCGAGCCTTTAACGAAAGATGTGGTGGTGATCACTCACGTGCGGAACCTTCTGGCCACAAAAACCATCGTCGAACACGGAGACCGGGATCGAGTACCGGTGCGCGGCGGGCCGCCGACCGGGACGCTGATGGTGGTGGAGAAAAGGGAGGGAGTCTGGGGCGTTCACGCCAATTTAGTGGCTGGACCCTCGGCGAGTGCTGTGCCGAGTGCTTCTGCGGTTTGCGAGGCCTGCACATGAGTTACCGCGAAGCGGAAAGCAAAGAAGGAGCAGTCTCGATGAACACGTTGAGGAACAGACGTATGGACTTGCGCGCAAAACGCCGGGAGGTCAAGTATCGCCTGATTTACTGGGCCAGTGCGTATCCGGTGTTCATGTCGATTGGACAGGCCAAGTACGGTCACTTGGATGACTTGTTCGTCACGCGGGAGACCGATCTGGTGATTGAAGGCTTTGGCCGCTCGGGCACGACCTTTGCTAATTTTGCGTTTCTATCGGCGCAGACCCGTCCGGTGAAAACGGTGCATCACACCCACGCTGCTGCGCAGGTGATTAACGCCGCGAGGATGGGAATCCCGACATTGTTGCTGGTCAAGCCGCCGCTGGAGGCGGCACTGTCGCATATGGTGCGGCATCAAGTTCCGGCGCGGCCGCCACTGATTGCCTGGAACCGCTTCCACAAAAGGGTGCTGCCCTATCTCGACAGAATTGTTGCGGTCAGCTTTCAGAACATGATCACGGACTTTGGCGAGGTGACCCGGCGAATCAACGATAAGTTTGGGACCAGCTTCGATGTTTTCGAGCACACGAAAGAAAATGAAGCAGCGGTGTTCGAACGCATCAGGCAGCGCAATCTGGTGCGCTGGCCGGAAGGCATGCGCAAGACAGCATTAGCGATTCCTAGCGCTGAACGCGAAACCCTCAAAGAGAAACTGCGTGCGGAATTGATGACGGAAGAGTTGGCTCCGCTGCGGGAGCGGGCACAGGTTCTGCATGAGGCGATTCTGGCAGGCGCGACACCCGACCTCACTCTGCTGCCAGCCATTCCAAAGCGTCCTGCCGGGTCTTGAACGCTGGGAACTCACGGCGGGAGAAAGTTTTCATGTCGTCGGCAAAGACCTGCGGGAAATTCTCCGTTCCTATCCATGCCGATTTCTTGACGTAGGGTTTGTCGAAGACCGCGCTTTCCTTCAATACTCGCAGGGCCTCTTGGTCAAGCGACGCCCCAGTATAATCGGAGAGTATCAGAACTGAAGCGCGCGGCTGAGCGGTCACAACTTCGGGAACAGCGCGGGCAACCTCCGCCACCTCGGTAGCCGTACAGTGTGAAAAGTCAACTACAAGAATTTGCTTCCCCTTGTGATTGGTGAACTGGATTCGTGGAGATGACACGCTCAAGATTCCCTCGTGACGTCATTCTAAGCCTGTCCTCTCCCATGCACGAACCACCGACAACGTCTTGTTACGAAAACGGAACAGGGCCTCACGTATTCGGCGTTGGAGTAGTTGTTGCTGCAGATTTTCCGACATTCGATTTTATGAGAGTTCACCTAGACGCCGACGAAAACGACTGGACGCGTTCCCGCCACTGTTTAGCATGGCCTTTCGTTGGGCAGCAGGTGGATTGCTTCTGAGTCTTTTCTTTCTAGCGTCCACCAACACCTTTAACTCACCGGCAAGCGCAAGCACCTCGTTGGAACCGTTTGCGAGGGCAATTAATTCAACCAACTCCCGTATGCGCTCTTCCTGCCGGGTCACCTGAGCGGTCCTTTCCGCGATAAAAAGAGTATGCGCTGGGAAGCCGGGCGTGCCACGTCTGGTAACCGTGCAAACCCGAATGCTCGGGGAAGGGCAGCCCAGCGCGGTTTGCATCCTACTATGGTCTGTAGTGCTAGGTCAATCCCCGGTTGGCCTACCAGAAACGCGGTATTGAATTCTTGCCTTGCGATGTTGGAATCTTAGATTCGTGCCATCTCTTCGTCTTGAAGGCCGCATCCGCGAACTCTGCGCTCTGGCTATAGCAGCGAACACTACCAACTTTGCAGAGGTTCTCGCGGAACTCCGGTCGGCTTTGCATCAACATTCTGAACAATTGCGCAGACTTGCGAGGCTGCAGCTTTTCTTGGCGAAGGGAATGGCCCAAACTCCGAACGACGGAGAAAGAGTCAGGCCCGTTAATGGTGACCAACAGCAGCGAATGATGGAATTGGTTGCGGAAATCGAAGCCGAGAAAGAACAGGTCAGGTTTGCGGCTCTCATCCACGAACTAAACGAACTACTAGAGGGGAAGCCGCAAGCCGCCGTGCAACCACCGCCCGATAGACGCGAAAGACGCGGGACGCCAGCAGCTTAACGGCCGCGCTGATGCAAGTCACGAATCAGCCGAGGAGCGGGCTGGCTTGGCCCGCGAGCCACCAGCCGGAATTGCTTCCCGTTCGTCGAGAGCGCGGCAGAGTGCCTCAATAATCCGCATGAGCTTTTCGGGGTCAGTTTCTTTGGAAGCCCTTCCAGCGAGTTCTACCCAAGCCTTGTATTGCCGCGTGCCATCTTGCGCCATGAGTCACCTCCGCCCCGAAACGGCCAAACAAGTACAGCTAGCATTTTCGTTGCCGTAAAGAACGGGATTTCGCACAACAAAACTGGCCGTGATATCAGGCAGTTGGGAAAAAGCTGTAGGTGAAGTAATTGAAAGCCTGTAGGTAAAGAATAGCGGGCCCGGCCCGACATGCCCTTGCCCTCCCCGCTTTTCGCAGCGACATTTTTGTGCTACCAGTGTTTCATTGCATGTGGGGCTGGACATGCAGGAGAACAAGGAACGCTGGTTCCAACTTGCCGAGCTTGCTGCCGCTGAAGAAAATCCGGCGAAGCTCTATGGTCTCATCAAAGAGATTAACGAGCTGCTAGAAAAGAAGCAGCAACGCTTTACGAACCTTCCGCTCGAGAAGCAATCCGAATAGCCTGCGTCAATCTTTCGCAATCATGGTTCGCAACGGTGTAGACGATGGAGTAGCGATGAAGATCTTCGGCGACAAGACGCGCTCAGTTTTTGAGCGCTACAATATCGTTGAGTGATCGTGACCTCGCTCGCAGATGCGGCACGGAAGATGGAGCTGGGAAGCACTCTTTATTTAAATGACCCGGCTCAAATCGCGGGTTCAGAAGTTATGCGGCTGCTGCCGACTAGGCTCTTGTTATGATGTGATTATCAAGTAGTGCCGGGATGGCGGAATTGGCAGACGCGCTGGACTTAGGATCCAGTGCCCAAAAGGCGTGCAGGTTCAAGTCCTGTTCCCGGCACCAGCCTGATTAAAGCGTTTCAAAGCAAGTTGTGCGGGATCATCAGTAACGTGCGCAGCCATGGCCCGAATTCCGTTGATTCTACAATTGGTAGTGCTCTTAGAATTGCGGGGAGCACTCACGGTGTGATCTCGAAAACCACGCCTCGATCGTAGGCCCCGCCATATTCTGTCACTCCGTAGAGCGCTCCCGCATTTACGATGACGGCTCCGGGTTGGTCCCCATCCGTACAACCTTGAGTACAAAACGTGTAGAGGACCGTCTCATGCTTGCCAGTGAACCGGAAGACTACGCCCAGACCGTTGCCCCCCCCATTGGTTGTTCCATACACGGAAGAACCATCCACGACCAACCCGCTGTAAGGATTGCCTCCATCACTTCCATTGAACAGAAATGACGCTTCGTACCAGCCCCCGCCATTCTTTGGTGTCATTCGAAATGCTCCGCCGCAGAGGGAAGTCCGCCCCTCAACGGCGCAGCCCGGACCGCTCAAACCACCGGACTCCAGCGTTCCGTACAGATTGCCAGCATGGTCGAGCGTAACTCCCGCTACCGGCATACCGAGATTGCGATTAAAGTTGTGAAGGACAGTTTCCGCCCAAGTCCCACCAGAGGTGGGCGACAATTCGTAGACCACGCCGTAGTGGCCCAGTCCTCCAATCTCTGTTGTGCCGAACAGGTTTCCATGACCGTCAAATGTGAGCCCGGCAGGGTTGCGTCCATCCAGGCACTGCATACCACCGACTTGGCAGAAGGCGTACACAACTGTGTACGTCCAGCTTCCTCCCGGGAGCGACGGTGGACTTAGTTCGAAGGCAAAGCCACCGTCGTTAGCTCCGCCGTGAAACGTAACTCCGTAAAGATTTCCTGCGCTGTCGGATACCAACGCGCTGCTTGGATCGGCGCCATCCATTGGGTCAGCGAAGGCGTAGAGAATTGTCTCCGTCCATGTCCCGCCAGACGAACTCAATTCGAAGACAGTGCCGCAGGCTGGCGCTACGCAGGAATATGAATCGCTACCCGTGGTTGTTCCATAGAGGTTCCCTTGAGTGTCAATAATCAGCGCGCTGGCCGGTTGCTGTCCGTCTTGGCCATCGAAAGAATGGAGTACTTTTTCGCTCCAACCACCACCAGCAACAGGTGACAGCTCAAACACCGTGCCACAGCCACTAGGACATGCAGGGTCGTGGACCGCGTAGGTCTCGCCCCCGAAAACGGTAGTCCCGTACATGTTCCCAGCGGCGTCGAATACGAGCCCGCCGTACGGGACCAGGCCGTCATTATTCCCGCCGTTGGTGCCGAAGTTGTATAGCACCTGATAGTGCTGTGCAACCGCGAACCCGCAGCCTAGAATCATCACGACGATGTACGAACACGCCTTCTTCATAACTGCCTCCAGAGCGCTAGTAAGCATAGCACCAGATGGGCCAAGGCAAGCGTCTGTAAAGCCAACTGGATAGGGAGTTCAAAAAGGGAATGGGCTGGTCTTAGTATTCAGCAGGGTTCGAGTCCTATTCCCGGCACCAGGTTGCGACATCCGGCAAACCAGCAACAAAAAAAGGCCGCGCGAGACCGAGCGGCCTTTCTGTTCGTGCATTCCTCTTGCGCTTAAATCACTGAACCTTTTGCGACGCCAGCGTTAGCGCCGCCGGCTTCGTCTCATCCACGTTCTTTTGTGGTTCTCCACGCGGCGACATCTGCGCTGCCCGGCTCAGCAATTGCTGTTCCTCTGGCGAAAAATTGCGGTATCGTCCAGATTCTACCTGCCGCCGTCGAGCCTCTGGCGGCATGGCACGAAAAGCTTGAATTACGTTTCGCACCTGTTGACGCGGAACCGTATGTTGCTGGTAGTTCGTCAACCAGTAATTTGCAGAGTCGGCTTCTGTGGCCGTCTTGCGGCTAGCGTACTTCACCGTCGAGGTTCTGTCGTTTACGCCAGGCGATCTCTCCGGTGCGGGATAGTTCAAATTTTGCCGTTGCGAGTTGTCACGCGGATCTCGGCCGGTACCGTTGTTATAGCGATCCGGGTACGCTGGCGCATAACCGTTCGGCCCATAGTTTGGGTAGTACGGATAGTAGGGATAATAGGGATATCCATACCCATATCCATACGGGTAGCCTCCCCAATAGGAACCCCAACCCCAACCAACGCCGACGCCAACTCCCCAACCCCAACCGGGATAACCCCAACCGGGATAACCCCAACCCCAGCCGCGTCCCCAGCCTGGATAACCCCAGCCTCCGCGCCAGCCGCCACCCCAGCCTCCGCGCCAGCCACCGCCCCACCCACCACGCCAGCCGCCGCCCCAACCGCCACCACCCCAACCTCCGCGAGCTCCGCCGAAGCCGCCGCCATGGAATCCACCTCCGCCGCCGTGGAAGCCGCCACCACCGCCACCGCCATGAAATCCACCGCCCCCGCCGCCATGGCCACCTCCGCCGCCGTGTCCGCCCGCTGCGAAAGACGACTCAGGTATGCAGATCAGAACGACCGATGTAACCAGAACACAAAGAACTCGCAATAGCTCGGATTTTTTCATAACCACTCCTTCACGCCGCCCCACTTCTAGTTTGATGATACTCCGGCTTGGCAAGTAGCCCAAAAATTTATGCCATCTGGTTCCCCGGCCGGTGGCCACCTTTGCGTCGTTTGTTCACGCCCGCAAGGCGGCTCGGGTTCAGGTCTTGTTCCCCGCACCATTACGAATCATCCGTTGAACCGGATCTCATGACTTAGACGGTCACCTGCGGTATCATGAAGATCGATGCATAAGCTCCATCCTTTCCAGACTGACGACGCGCGCCTTTGGCCGATTTACGAGAAGATCCTTGCCCGCGAGCGTTTAAGCGACGACGATGCTCTCGCTCTTTACCGCACCGGCGATATCCTCGCCGTAGGCTGGATGGCAAATTCGGTGCGCGAGCGCATGCACGGCGACAGGACTTATTTCAACGTCAACCGCCATCTCAATCCCACCAATGTTTGCGTGGCTGCCTGCCGGCTCTGTGCTTTCGGGAAAAAGAAAGACACTCCCGGCGCTTACACGATGGCGCTAGATGAAGCATTTGAAACCGCGGCTTCCGGATATAGCGAGGCGGTCACGGAGTTTCACATTGTTGGCGGATTGCATCCCGATCTTCCGTTTCAGTATTTCCTTGATCTGATTTCCGGCCTGAAGCAGCGCTTTCCAGAGGTCCATCTGAAAGCTTTCACCATGGTGGAAGTAGCTTATCTTGCCAAGCGCGCCAAACTATCGATCGGAGAAACTCTCGAACAGTTAAAGAACGCTGGCGTGGACTCGCTCCCCGGCGGCGGTGCAGAGATCTTTGCCGACCGGGTACGACACATCATTTGCGATCACAAAATCGACGGCAATCAATGGCTGGAAACGGCGAAGCTTGCGCACCAGATGGGGCTGAAGTCGAACGCGACCATGCTGTATGGACACGTGGAAAATGACGAAGATCGGGTAGATCATTTGCTGAAACTGCGTGCGCTACAGGATCAGACTGCCGGGTTCCAAACTTTCATTCCGCTGGCGTTCCATCCCGACAATACGCCGTTGCAGCACTTGCCGAAAACTACCGGCATGACCGATATCAAGCAGATTGCGGTCAGCCGCCTGGTGCTGGACAACTTTCCCCACATCAAAGCCTACTGGCAAATGATGACGGCGAAGATCGCGCAGATTGCGTTGCGCTTTGGCGCGGATGACATCGACGGAACCGTGATCGAAGAGAAGATCTACCACGACGCCGGCGCGACCACCCCTCAGGGTATGCGTCGTGAGGAATTGATGCGGCTTATCCGTGAAGCCGGACGGGAACCGGTGGAGCGGGATACGTTGTATCGGCCGGTGACGCGGACGGAAACGTCGGTCACGGTGGTAGTGTAGGTAGCGCCCGGACTGATCAGTTTCCGGGCGGTTCCTTTGCACTCGGCAGGCACTCGGGACTAATGCCGTGACTCGAGCATGCCAGGCACGGATCGGTAATCCCGCTCACGCGCACGGCTCCATCGATGGCGTCCTTTGCCCTCCAGGACACGAAACTGGAAACTTTCAGGTTAGCGAAAATCACAAGAAGCAGGGAGGCGCATATAACCAGGCAGCGCGGTGTGTTCTTTTGACCCTCCGTATCGCCGCCTCTGCTTGCCTTCAACCACCCCCACCCGCTCACCACGAGATAGACGAGAAAGATCAGAAGAACACCTACGGCGATGTTGAAATGCATGAAGGCATCACCTGCTAGCAGTTGCGCATAAATAGAACTCTTTCCGGCGGCCTCGATCCAGGCAAGTCGATGTACACACAGGTTGGGAAAACAACGTTCGAAGCGGTCACGAACTACGAGTATTTCGAGCCAAAAACAAACCGACGACAGCAGCAGACCGCCCACGATGCCAATGGTTGGAAGAGAAACATCAATGTCCTGCTCCTTGAGCCAATCGGTCAGCCACTCGATTCCACCGGGGAAGCACAAGGCGAACACCAACGTGTAACAGAAACCTGGCAGAACAAACGCCAGGATGAGATAGATTCCCAAGGTCCCGATACCTGAAAATTCCATGCCTACCTCCGTGTTTTGAGTTTTTCCCCCAAGACCTCCTTTAGATCGGTAAGATTGTGCACGACTCGCCCCCCGTTCTTCCCAATGAAATATTCGACTTGCAGGTTGACTTCCGCAGCTACGTCTTCGCCGGTACGCCGGAAATCACCTCGATAGCCAATCACCCATTTCCCCAAGGCGGTCGCGTAACCTATTTCGGCCGCCGTGCCACTGTCAATATCAACCCCGTCCAGTACCGCTACTACTCCATCAGCCATCTCGATCGACTTGGCATTAGCTTTGCCCAACCGCTCAACTACTCCTTTCCAGGCGACTCTTCTCTTGTCCAGGTCATTCAGCTTTTTTGCCTCATCAATTTTCGCCGTGGTCTCGTTGTCTGCGTCCCAAGGGTTAATGGAGTTCGCGCCGGTGGCTTTGATTGCGGGGATCAGCTCATCGTTCATAAAGGATCTAGTGCTCTCGGCAAAGCCCAACGGACTGGCGACATAGACCTTCATGGTGGCTACTGTGGGAGGCTTGGAGTTGGATTGGGCTTGGCACTTGGAACAACTAGCTGAATTGACCGCCAGCAGCACGCAGACCAGTCGCCACGCGCAGTTCTGAGAAATCCGCGGCATCGCGCCTCCGCAGTTGGCAAACATATTACGCATGACGGGTAACAAAATGCAAACACTATGGAAGGAGATGGTACGCTTGCCGAAGATGGCACCGCCCATTCCTCTGACCCGTTTCTACAGTCTGCCGGACTGGTGTTTGATCAAATCCTCGTTTGTCTCTATTCCGCAGGTGTAGAATCGGCTTGTAAGGAACCGGAAACCTTCGCGGGATCTGCTCCCGTGATCCGAGGCCTGGGATGAATGTTCACTTCAGTTATAGAGATCACCGCACTCCGGATGTCGAAAAAGAAATCAACCACCTGATCGAAAAACTGCGTAAGCGGCTCCAGGTCTTCCGGCCGGAGTTGGTACACCTCAAGGGATCCATTGAGCAAAGTTCGCCGCGAGAGGGAACCACAGTTTCATTGAACCTGCGTTTACCATCGGGCCAGATGGCAGTGCAGAAATCGGCGCACTCAGCCGCCGGTGCTTTGAAAGCTGCGACGGATGACTTGCTGCACCAGCTCGGCAAGCATAAGGATCTGCTGCGCAACTCGCACAAATGGGCACGCCGCCGGATCGCCGATTTCCATTCAGCGTCCGAAGTTCGGTTTGAAGATACGGTTGCCGCTATGCACGTGCCCACCATTTCCGGGGATGACATTCGTTCCTTCGTCAACGCGAATCTGATCCGGCTGGAGCGCTTTGTAGAGCGGGAATTGTATTTCCGTGAAACCAGCGAAGAAACCTCGGCGGACTGGGTCACTAAAGAGGAAGTCATTGATGAGGCCATCGCACGGGCGCTGGGTGACGGAGCCGACAAGCCGGACCGCGTGGCTCTGGAGCCGTGGTTATACCGGTTGGCGCTGGGAGCCATAGAAGATCTTTGCCGCCGCAGCCCGGAGAGCGCGGTTTCCATTCATCTGGAAGACTCAGCGCGCAAGAGGAACGTACGTGCCAGCGACGAAGCTGAGTTGCAGTTTCATCAGCCCGACGAAACCTTGACCGGAGAAGACATTATTGCGGATCGGCGCGCCGCTACACCGGAAGACATTGCCTCTTCAGATGAAATGATTGCCTTGGTACAGCTGGCGCTCGACGGAGCCCAGCGTCTTGATCGCGAGTCGTTCGTCTTACATGCCGTGGAGGGGTTTTCGGTAGAGGAGATCGCTACCATCACAGACCGCAACCCAGAAGATGTGCGTACTTCCATTGCAACCGCCCGTGAACATCTGCGCCACTCGGCGCCGTTAGCCGGGCGATGGGACAAAGCGAACAGCAGAACGCTGCTGCGGGCTACTGGAACCTGAGCCGGTGCATGCAAGCATGAGACACTGCCGTTTTCCAAAGAGCGTTCTTGTCTGACCGCAGCTTTGGCAAGAAATCGTGTCAAACATCCCAGCGTGATATTCTGGCGCACGCTTCACTAAACACTCCGGAGGCAAGATGACGATTTCACGCCGCGACTTTCTGGGCACTGCGGTTGCAGGTTCACTGTCACTGGGGCTGCTCGATCTCAAAAGCGACGGGCAAGAATCGAAGAAGAATGAGGCTGTTTCCTCCGCCAAACGTCCCATCATGATATCCGCCCACAACGGCTTAGCTTATCTTGACGATGCTTACGCGTTCCTCGCGGCTGGGGGAGATACGCTTGATGCGGCGCTCAAGGTTGTTAAGGGCCCGGAGGATGATCCGAATGATACCAGCGTTGGTCTGGGCGGCATACCCAACGAAGAAGGCGTAGTCGAACTCGATGCTTGTTGCATGCATGGACCAACCCGGCGTGCCGGTTCGGTTGGAGGCGTGAGGAATATTAAGAATGTGTCCTTGGTATCGAAAGCAGTGATGACCGACACTGGCCATGTGATGTTGGTGGGCGAGGGCGCGGAACGATTCGCCGTGGCCATGGGCTTTCCCCGAGAGAACCTGCTGACCGACCACTCGCGCAAAATCTGGCTGCTCTGGAAGGAATACCACTCGATGCAAGACTGGTGGGGGCCAGGGCTCGCGGATCCACATTGGCAGGCGCCTGACGCGAAGCCGCAATCTGAGTTGTGGCAGGAACGGTTTCGCCGGCTGGAAGAACATGCTGCCGATCTTGGCATCGCGCCCGAATTACGGCAGGAAGCTGTTCGCAAAGTTCTGTTTCCTCCTACCGGCACGATTCATTGTTCAGCTCTGAACAGCAAAGGCGAGATTTCCGGTTGCACCACCACCAGCGGTCTTGCCTACAAGCTGCCGGGACGCGTGGGCGATTCGCCGATCATCGGCGCGGGGTGCTACACCGATCAGGATGTGGGATCGGCGGGCGCGACCGGCAGTGGAGAAGAGAACATCAAGGTCGCGGGAGCGCACACCATTATTGAGAACATGCGTAGAGGAATGTCGCCGCAAGAGGCAGGTATGGACACATTGAAGCGCATCGTCCGCAATTACAACAACGACATGAATAAGCTCCGCTTCGTAGACATGACGTATTACGTCCTGCGCAAAGACGGTGCCTATGCAGGAGTTTCGCTATGGGAGGGCTACGAGCCGGGCAAACCGCATACCATCGCGGTGCATGACGGAACCAAGCGGTCAGAAAACACCGTGGCGTTGTTGCAGGGTGTATCGGTGGATTTTCCCGCAGCACCGAAAGTGCCGGCCGAGGTGATGCAGGAGTTTAAATAGGTAGAGCTTAGTAGGCCCTACTTGCGGCCCATCAGGCCGAACGAGAGCCGCGCGCAGGCTTGATCATTCTGTAAAATAGAACACCAGTTTGCCCAGTTGTAACCTATGAACGCAGAATTGAAGAACATCTGTTCGGGCGGCTGGACTCCGGGGTGCAGACCATTCGCCTCCTGCGTGGTGTTATACACAAAAAACTGAGTGTCGCAGTTGGGATTGCCCGAGTCGGTGCACTGCGGGGATAGATTGACCCAGTAGGTCGTCCCTGGAGTAACCGTCAAGGGAGAGGTCAAGGTTACAGCGGTTTGGTAAGCGACTATCGGGCATTGGCCGTATAACGAATACGACATGGCTCCGCTGCCGCTGGCCACGCTGGTTCCGCCGTTTCCCTGCGACACGCCAGTGCGAATGTCATAGGTAGCGATATCGGGATCGAAGTCGCCGGAACTTTCCGCAACCGATATGAACAGGATGCCAGTGATCATTCCTCGTGTTGTTGCCGGGATCTTGACCGCTCCGTAAGTAGTGGTGTTTGGTACCGAGAGCGTGTTGCCATTGGCCAACGCCGTGGTATTAGGGTCATTTCCGTCGGGGTCACCTCCGTAGAAGGCGCAAGGCTTGCACAAGCTGGGAACCACAGGTGGGCGGACGCTCTGTGTACTGCAAGCTGCGGCATTTCGATTCCCGTTGAGGGTCAGCGTCGGGGCCTTAACATCCTGGGCTACGGCAGATAAGCTGAAAGCGGCAACTAGCGTAAACGCAAAAGGGATCTTTTTCATGGGCCCTCCTAGGGCTTGCGGAAGGATTCGGACGATACTCGCGGACCTCGCCTCACTACGGCGCTCGCGGAAATTATAGTCCGTTCGCGACTAAAATCAAGCCCGTACTCGAGGCAAGAGCCGCTGACGACGGGCGATTCGGATCAGATCAAGATGGTAGGCATTCTTCCAGCTTCCGTTGCAGAAATCTTTTCTCCGAGTCTGAGCAGGGCCGTACCAGCGCCTCGGCGGAACAATCGGTGGCGCTTCGCGAATCGCCGGATTAAGCAGCAGGCGGAGATCGACATGTTAAGATTGTTTGTTATTACACGATAATAGTGTACACTATTTTAGTATGAAGAATATTACTTTAAGCGCCGACGAAGATCTGATTGAGCAGGCTCGTCTGGTGGCCCGTTCCCGCCACATGACGCTAAACGCGGCTTTTCGTGAGTGGCTGGAACAGTACGCGGCACGAGCAGGCGGAGGTGCAGCCGTGGATGCGCTGATGCGCCGTCTCAAGCATGTGCGTTCGGCTGGTCCTTATAACAGGGACGAGATGAATGAGCGGTAGATTCTTTCTTGATACAAATATCTTTGCCTATACTTTCGATGCCAACGCACCCGCGAAAGCCAAGAAAGCCGCGCAGCTTGTTCGACACGCCGCAGCCACCGGGCAGGGAATCGTAAGCTATCAGGTGGTGCAGGAGTTCTTCAATGTTGCCCTTCGCCGCTTCCAGGAGCCGATGAGTGTGGCCGAGGCGGAGCAATATCTGATCACGGTATTCCGTCCATTGCTCGCAGTCCACTCTTCGCCCGCTCTATACGTTGAGGCGTTGCGGATCACTGGAAAACACCGCATACGCTGGTACGATTCTCTCATCGTGGCAGCGGCTTTGGAGAGTCAATGCGAAACGCTTTATACCGAGGACTTGCAACATGGATGGAAGATTGAAGGGTTGAAAATTGAAAATCCGTTTCTATGAAAGATATAGGACGTAAGATTAAGCCTACGCCTACGATTTCTCCTACGCGAACCTGACCTTCACATCCGGCCCTTTCTCCAAATGGATGCTGTCAATGAAACGCACTTTGCCGGTCCGCAGGGTCAAGATGACGGAGGAGGTTCGCGTGCCCTCGCCGAAGAAGCGGACGCCGCGCATGAGGGCGCCGTCGGTTACGCCGGTGGCGGCAAAGATGAGTTGCTGGCCGGGAGCCAGGTCTTCGGCTTCGTAGATACGTTTCTTGTCTTTGATACCCATCTTCGCGATGCGTTCTTCGAGCTCGGGCTTGTCGATGACCAGCCGCCCTTGCATGTAACCGTTCAGGCAACGGATCGCGGCCGCAGTAATCACGCCTTCCGGCGCTCCACCAGAACCCATGACCGCGTGCACGCCCGTACCGATGACGGCTGCGGCGATGCCGGCAGAGAGATCACCATCGCCGATGAGGCGAATGCGCGCGCCAGCTGCGCGGATGTCAGCAATCAGCTTTTCGTGGCGGGGACGGTCGAGTACGATGATCACCAAGTCTTCCACGTCCCGGCCCAGCCGCTTGGCAATGTTCTTCAGATTGTCGCCCACGGGAGCATCGAGTTCCACGGCGTTCTTGCAGGAAGGACCGACTACGATTTTGTCCATGTAGCAGTCGGGAGCGTTGAGCAGGCCGCCACGTTCCGACGCCGCCAGGACCGTGATTGCTCCCGGCGCTCCGGTCGCGCACAGGTTGGTGCCTTCGAGTGGGTCGACGGCGATGTCGACTTCCGGGACCTCGATGCCGTTGGGAAATGCCGCGCCCACTTTTTCGCCGATATAGAGCATGGGAGCTTCGTCGCGCTCGCCTTCGCCGATGACGATGGTGCCGCGCATGGGAATCGAGTCCATGACCTTGCGCATGGCTTCGGTAGCTACCTGGTCAGATAACTTGCGTTCGCCCTGGCCCATGGTGTGCGCGGAAGCAATGGCTGCGACTTCGACTACGCGCAGGAATCGTGAAGCGAGATCGCTTTCAATGTTCTCGCCAAAACAGCGGACTTTGCCTTCAGTCTTAGGTAGCGTAGCCATGAATGCCTCCGAAAAGAACCGGCTTGTGAATATAGCGCGAACTGGGGTACGAGGGGAAGCGCGGAGATGCTATACGCTCGGAACTAATTCACAGAATGCACGTCGCTGAGGTTGTACAGGACAAAGCTGCAACCAGTAACCGGATAGCAGCTCAAGATGCCCCGCCGGACAATGCGTGATGGACCATCATCGGGAAAGGGGAATTTGAAATTGGCGGTGCTTAGAGTTTTGGCTGCGGGTCGCAATTCTTCTGACCCACTTATGAACTTAACATCCTCAGCCTTGGCATTCGAACTCTTCGGATCGCGGATTAGGATCACAAAGAGTTCGGCATTTGCGGTCCCTGGCACCAGCCGGGGAAGTTTTGTTGTACGCAGAAGGTTCGGGTCCGGACCTGGATGGGAGTTTTTGTGCTGCTGCTTATGCACTTCGGCCAAATGCTCAGCTTCGTCTTGTCCTTGTAACAGCGTCCAGCCAGCGTCGAGATACTTCTCGGCCTTCTCATAATTTCCCATGCGGAAATAGACCCAACCCAATGTGTCCCAGTAGGCGCCAAGGCTGGTCGTGTATTGCAAATCGTCTAATTTTAAATCAGTGAGCGTTACCTTTGCTGATGCCTCTTCCTCCTCGTGTACGGCCTTTTCCGCATATTGAAGTGCCAAAGGCAACTGTTTATTGGCATCGGCGAGTTCATAACCGATATCGTTGAACATAACTGGTTCAGAACTCAACTCAAATGTCTTCTTATATGCCGCCAGTGCTTTGGTTTCGTCGCCGGCGTGAAGGTAGGCTCGACCCATTGCCACGTACAGACGAGGGTTCTGAGCGTCGAGTGCTACGGCCGATTCATAGGCAGCCGCCGCCTCTGGGTAGCGTTTCAATTCCACCAGGACAGCACCGAGGTTCTCCGATGCTTCAACGTCGTCTGGAGCAATCTTAATAATTCGCTGCAAGTTTGTGACAGCCTCGTCGTACTTCTTCAGACTAGCCAAGGCATAACCCAGGATTCTAAGAGATAAAACCTGCGTTGGATCTGAATCAACGGCCCGGCGAAGAGTTTCCAATGCCGCATCCGCAGTGTGTGAGTTCATTTGCAAAGTCCCGAGCATCAACCTGTCGCGGGTGAACTTGGGATCTAGTTCGACCGCGTGTTTGAAGCCAGCAAGAGCGCTTTGCAGGTCGCCGCGTTGCGCGGCCTCCCTCGCATCGTTCTCTGCCGTCATAGCTGCCGGATTGGCACTATTGGGCAAAGCACGAATTTTGGCCATAGCGGCGGCCAACCCCATAGGCTGAGAGTTTGTCCCACCTCTTGACGTCTCCACGTACGCATTGTGGTCATCTTCGACCGCCTTGTTGAACTTCTTGTAACGCTCGTATTCGCTGACAGGTATTTCGGGGAGCTTGGTGATCAAGCGGCGTTCCGTGACGAGTTTGCCGTCTTTGATGCTGTAGGTTGAGTGATATTCGGCGAAGTCCTCCTTCAGATTTACCGTACTGGGAAGCACAGGCGTATAGCCTTTGGGCAGCTCGACCTGCGAACGAAGGTCGGTTTCGCTGGCTGCTCCCAACCAGACCGGGACCGTGGGTTTGGTGTCGTCGGCCCTGTAGGTGGGCAATGCGATGGGCGGAAGCGGAGGGCTGAGATGATGCTTAGCCCAGTCAGGATACTCTTTGCGTTTGTAGTTGTAGCTCACGTGCCAGGGCTCATCGGTCTTTTCTGGCTGGCTGGCAACTACTTCGCTCACGTCACCGGCAAAACCGGTGTTGTAGGAAAACTGTTGCACCAGGTCTTTCCATTGCTGAGCGGGGGTACTGCGGAATGCCTTCCGAAGCAGGACGTCGACGTCCTGGCCCTGGATGGATTGTTCGACTTTACCCTCCAGAGTGCCTGTGTCGTCCAGCTTGGCGTCGATATTGAAGGTTCTCAGCGATTTGAATGGCAAGTCCGCCGGAGTGGTTACAAGCCGAGCGGACTGACCGGTCGGCATGACCAGGGCTTGCTTGTTGAGCAAGACGCTAAACAGATATCCGAACGGCGCCACTTCCGCCGTACTGTCGAGCCATAGGAAGTCTTTCCCTTGCGGCACTGCAGTGATCACATGGTCAAACTGCACGGGAGACGGGACGTCGGGATCAAGCTCGCGAGAACTGTTGATCAGGGCAGGGTAGGCTTTTATGCCCACGGCATCGAGCAGGGAAGCCAGCAGCGTGTGCTTGTCTTTGCAATCTCCGTACTGATTGGCCAGCACGTCGGCCGCGGAATGAGGCTGATACCGGCCGATTCCGAAGCCTACGCCAATGTAGCGGAACTGGGTGCTGACGTAGTTGTAGATGGCATGGAGCCTGGCGTTATCGTCCGTGGCGTTCTTGGTTAGCTCGGCGGCCTTGGCGCGAATCTCAGGGCTGGGCTTGACCCGCTCCTGTTGCAGGTTGCTGTACCACGCGCCAATCTCCTCCCAGCTTTGAAACGAGGAAAGCTGAATATCTAGCGGCGGCAGTTTGCCGCGCGAAGCCTGATAGGCCTTCTCTTCCTGATCTTTCTTGTCTTCATCGGTGGAGTGGTGTTCGAGCTGCGACATCGTCCAAGTGAAGATACGGCGGCCGGCTTCTTCGGTAATCACGGGCTTGAATGCCGGACTTTTCCATTTGACCGCGCGGTCACGAGGCACACTGATCTGGAATTCCTGGTGCAGAATGATGAAGTCGTGGGAAATGTTGAAGGCGATCCAAAATTGGCCCGGAATCAGTGGCTTGGTCACGTGCCAGCGAGTTTGAGTCTCCAGCACATCGCCGGCGCTCAAACCTTTCACCGCCACATGCTTCTCGTGCTGATCGCTATAGAAAGGCGCTTGGCGAGTGATGTCCGAGGGCATGTCGAGAATATTGTCCGCCGGAGTAACGATCACGGTGCCATCGGGTTTTCGGACACGGACGTAGATGATTTCTACAGTTTCCGTCGCCTCCTGGTAGGGAAGCGAGAGGACGCTATAGCGCTGCACTCCAGCGTCCGATTGAACGCGCAGGCGGAAGGTGATTTCGCGGGTGCCGGTGCCGTCATTTTCAAATACAACTTTGGTGGTATCTTCCTCGTCGACAAAGGCTTCCTTGGAGTAGTCGGGCTTGAGGTCGGCAAGTTTGGGAGACGCTTGTGCGGCCGCGGAGACCGCAGTCGTTATGATCAGCACGAAGAGGCACAGGTACTTCTGCATGAACCGGATGTTTGTACATCGCCCAGAGCGAAAAGGCAAGGAGACTCCGCAATGCAGTTCCAAGGGGCGTCTGGTCTGCGGCTGCGGAGACTGGTAAAATTGCCTGAACTGATTTGTTGGCTGGACAATGTGGGGCTATAGCTCAGCTGGGAGAGCGCATCGTTCGCAACGATGAGGCCGTCGGTTCGATCCCGACTAGCTCCACCAAGTTCTGGCAGGGATGTCCTTAGGCTTCGCTCAAAAGGAGATAGAAAGATGATAAAGAGCACGATCATGTATCGGAGCCTGAGAGTTGCCTTGGGTGGATTGCTGACGGCAGCAAGCGTATCTCTTCTCGCGACTGGCGCCTGGGGAGAAGTCAACCAGTGCATCAGGGGTAAGATTAATTATGACGAGTGTTGGGTGGGTCTAGAGGTGTCGGGCAGCAGCGTAACAGTTTCGCCTTCGGACGTCGCTTTGTATTCAGACACCAAGGTCTCTTGGAAGCGGACCGACACGCCGACTCCCCCGGACAAACCTAATTATACGGTTGATTTTGATGACTGCACGCCTTTTCGCGGAGTTATTCATTTTGACCAATCGACTCCTGCTCCCATTGCGGATGAACTCCCGGTTTCGCACTTCGCACGGTGTAAGTACAAGGTGACGATAGGGAACCTGACGGTCGATGCCCAGGTAATCATCATCGGCGGGCCAAAACATCAGTCCACCTCATGGAGCCGACGGCACCTTGGCCAGTGGTAGATTTCCTGCGCGGATTTTATTGGCCGGTTGCTAGTCTCTAGAAGGGAATATCAAACTGGAGGAGCGGATTCTCCGCTCCTCCAATCGAAAGAATCAATTACGGAGTTCCAGCATAGCCGTGGATTAAGCCATTCTGGTCGGTATACCGGCCTACTACGATGCCGGCATTGTTGATACCACGAGTCCGGGTCTCGAATGCTCCCGGGAAGGTTATGGTGGTGAAAACGTTGTTCTTTGCATGGTACCCGCTGAAGGGACCATCAACATTGGTGCCCCAGAGTCCAACGTATTCATCGTTGTCGTTCGCTCGGTCGGTTGCAGTGACCACACCGTCGGCGTTGGGATCGTCAATCTGAACGAAATGCTCGCCTGCGAGGGCGAACCCATGCTCGACACCTGTGGAGTCGTCAAAAATCCCCACCTTGTAGTCCTGATTGTTGATGCCGGTGAATTCGGTGAGAATCGATCCGTTGGGAGCGTCGAAGGTGGTATAGGTGGTTCCGACGAGAGTGAAGCCGTGGTAGACGCCGCCGGAGTCGATATAAGCGCCAACGACTTCACCTGCGTCGTTGATGCTCCAGGCGTTGGTGGTAGCCGCTCCTGGAGGATCGATGGTGGTTACGTTCAGCTTGGCATTGACCTTCATGCCGTGGGTGATGCCCGAGCTGTCGGTATACCAGCCAACCGCCTCGTTATGGTTATTCAGACCATACAGCAACGTGGCTGTCGAACCCGGAACATCTACGGTGGTGAGTTTCTTGCCGACCAAAACGAAACCGTGGGTAACGCCGCTGGAGTCGATGAAGAACCCGACGACGGTATTGGCGGTGTTGATGTCATTGCAGTCGGTCTCAGTTGCGTTGGGAACATCAACCGTGTGTAATGCCGCCCGGGCTGGCAGGGCACTCAAAGTGAGAGCAACGGCAATGGTTAGAAAACTGGCAAGCAATCCGATCTTGTTCTTTGGCATTGGAAAGCCTCCTGGGATGTTTGGCGACCCATCCTAGTCACGGGTTGGGCCGCTGTCAAGGGCTGTTATGCCCGAATTCCTTGCCAGACAGGGCATCTCGCGGGGTTGGTCAAATTAGGGGGATGGGATGGTCAGATGCGGTGAAATCGTACTTTCTCTAGTGAAGTCATGTTCTGGAGGATAACGCGAGACTGCCGTCTTCGGAGTCTGCCTAGGGAGTGCCCATGAAGCCGTGCACCACGCCGGCGAAGTCGGTATAACGTCCGACTACGATCCCAGCTTTGTTGAGACCGAGCACGCGGGTGTCAGAGGCGTCCGAGAAATTGACGGTAGTAAAGACGCCCGCACTCTCCATGTAACCACTGAACGGGCCCAGTCCCTCGGCGCCGTAGTAGCCCACAATTTCGGCGCCGTCATTGACTCGGGTGGCCAGGGTGTCTGCCGCTCCGGGGTACTCGAGCGAATAAAACTTTCCGCTGAACAGGGCGAAACCAAGCTGGTTGCCGTCGGAATTATCGTAGAATCCGACGGTTTGACCGGAAGTGTTGATCCCAGTGATGGCGGTGAGAATTGCGTTCGGGGCGTTGTAGGTGGTGTAAGTGCCGTGCGAATAGGTGAACCCATGGTGCAGCCCACTGCCATCCACAAACGTGCCCACGATGGTTCCTGAATTATTGATGCTCCAGGCGTTGGTGAGCGCAGAGCCGGGAGGATCGAGCGTCGTCACCTTGCCTGCTATGTACAGAAATCCATGAGTAATGAACTTGCTGTCGGTGTACCACCCCACCGCTTGGTCCAGGTCGTTGATCCCATATAAGAAAGTAGCTTGGGCGCCGGTTACATCGAAGGTGCGGAAGGATTTGTTAATCAGGGCAAAGCCGTGGTTCGCTGCGCCGGAGTCGACATAGTATCCGACCACGATGCCGCTCTTATTGATGTCAGTGCAGTCGGTTTCCGTGGCGCCGGGAACGTCCACGGTGACCAGCTGTGCATGACTGTAGGGCGCGATGCAGCAGAGCAGTAGTAAAGTCAGGAGCGAGCTTGTCGTTCTGAAACCAGACATAGGACACCTCTGAATTCGTAGAGCCCTATTCTGTCATTAGCGGACCGGGCCTTCAATCGCGACCTGCGGAGCGGCATTGTACAATTTGGTACTGCACGGATGTCTTCATGGGCCGCTCGAAAGAGAGTCTGAATGTTTCCGGTGTTGATCTCGCGGATCGCATCGTCGTGCCCGCCGCGACAGGTGAAGGATGTGCGAGGTTAGTGTAGATTGGAAGAGTGTGGGCGCGTAGCTCAGTTGGTAGAGCAATGCCCTTTTAATAGGCTGCTCTGACACGCACCTACGGCGGATCAATCACTTCCGAGCGGATTCCATCATGATTATCGGGGTTAGGGGCTGGTAGTCGGCACTCATTGTGCGCTGAATTGTGCGCTAAAGATCGGAAGGGAGTGAAAATGGCAAGAGTAAGCGTTTTTGAATGTCCTAGCTGCTCAGTCAAGGTAATAATCCCACCACTCGATACCCAGGCCCCACGGAGTAAGAACTGCAACAATCCGATTTGCAATGCTGACTTTGCCTTCACAAATAACGAACTTCACTCGCTGGAAGTCCCGGACGAGCTGGCACGCCGAGGGTATTTCACCGAAGCGGAGTTAGGCGAACACAATTTTAGAGAAGCAGTGTACGCGCCAAGAGCAGAAACGAAACCCGCAAAGAAGGCCAAGAAAAAGAATTTGAAAGGCGCGTACGCTAAGCACAAACGCCGACCGCGCAAGCCGGGCAGACGCTAGAGCCCACCCCTGAGTTGTGATCTGCCCGGCGGTGATTGCTGTCGGCGGTTTCCGTCGCTTCAATTGGCTACTCCAAAGAGAATTGGTGGACACTGTCATGGATCGACTTAATTGCTATTTTTTTTACTCACTCGGGGCGGCCATGCGTCGGCTGGAAGCGTTGGCCTCTTCCTCCCCTCCCGTCGAAATGGCCGTACGTTCAACGAGGGTACGAGCATTACTCATTCAGGCAGGCAACGTGGGAATAAACCTTAAGGCCTCCATTGATGCCTCTCAGAACATAATCCGAGGGTAGATACTTTCGCCGAAGTTATCGACAAAGACTCGCCTTCTAATCTCGGCGTGAGTCTCATACTCGCTGGCATCAACCAAAGCATCCAAAACTTTGAGCATGTCCTTGCCGCTGAATTGCCGTTAGCTCCCGTCTACAGTGTTCCGCCGCGAGGAGTTTTATCATCTGATAGCTTTCTAGACTCTGCTGACGATGTCTTTGAATCAGCTAAGTATCGCGTTCCAGAAGATGCGAGAGCTGATACGAGGCAAGCGGGAAGGTGTTTGGCTTTCAATTTGCTGTCGGCGCTACGGCTGCGCGGCACAGCGCATTCTGGCGGGCGCACGCGGCCCTTTAGCCGCGTTTCCAGTCAAGATGGACAGTGTCTATTCAGTGCCCCCTGCGAAGCACCCCGGCTCCGGTCGAAATTTCGGCCTAAGCTCCACGGGTCAGTGATGGGGCAAAATGGGTCAATGAGTGTAATTGCCTGATGGTTTCAACGATTTTAAGACCGCATTGACAGCCCGTTTCCCCTTGACTGATAATGTTGGTCCACTCGGAACAATGTCGGTCGCAGGAGAACGGATTATGCGTAAAAGTTCGATCTTGCTGGCTGTCCTACCTGCGTTCTTGTTCATTCTAAGTCCCCTGTGCGCATCTGCCCAGGGATTGCCGACTTGGACGGGTTCGTTCACAGTTGGTAGCACGAACTACAGTTTTACTATGGTGGGAGCGAACCCACAAACAAACAGCCCTACCCCCATTAAGGTTTACATAATCCCGCTCAAGATTACGTTCCTGGCGGGCGAAGAGGTGTCGCCTTGCACACAGAGCATTTTTGATCCGGCGACTGCTGCCCAACCAAATGGAAAAACGGTGATACAGAATGTTCTGGCATCGCCGATCTTCGATTCAACCACTCAATACAACGTAGGCGGTGTTAATGTCGGTACCACGCAGTATGCGGATGCCTTTCAACGTGCCAACTTCTGGGGGTATGGTGTTGACGACAATCCAAACTACCATGTCATTCTAGACGTGCAGCAGCCATTGGTAGCTGAGCAGGCTCTGACTACACCACCTAGTAGTCCCTTAGAGCAGTTTCAGGTTTTAAAGATCGACAGTGGGCCTTACAGCTGGGGGGGGTGCGTTGGGCAGGTCGACCGGGGTTGGTTTATGGGCCAGCTTCGGCTGCTGGTTTCGGAGCTCGGCTTCACGCCAGACGTGCTACCGATCTTTCTAACCTATCGTATTGCGACCTATGGTACTTCTGCCGGGTATCACGACACTTTCGGATCGGCTCCGCCTCTTTCGCAGACATTGATCGAAGCGAGCTGGAACGATTACACGGACTGTTTTTCTGCTTACCCTTGCTATGCGGAGGATGTGGCCGCACTCTCACACGAGGTTGCCGAGTGGTTGGACGATCCCTTCAATAACAATATGGTTCCTCAACAGGGCGATTGCCCCGGGTTTTTAGAGGTCGCCGATGTTTTCTCCACGCCTCAGTACTACTACCCGTACACCGTAAATGGGTTTACGTATCACCTACAGGACTTAATGTTCGTTAATTGGTGGGGTGATACTACGAACGAACCCCCAAACGGGTTGTTCGATTTTCAAGGCCTAGTAACCGGAGTTTGCACGGCGCCGCCAACGTAATTGAGTGTAGAGATTCGCGCGTCCGGCAACCTAAGCGTAGTTAATTCTTCTGATGGGCCTACGCCGATGTGTGGGCCCATTCGGCTGTCTCGCGGAGGTATCTTACCCCGGCAGAGGCGGGCGTCAAATAGGCCGGACGCAGGGCAGTGGGCTACTTTGAAATTAGCGCCCAAACCGCCCAACGACGATTCCGATGATGGTGCCGCCGATAGCGCCCATGCCGATCATCGGCCCGTAGGCTTTTGTGATGAGGGCATCGGGGACGCTCAGGAGCAGACCGAAGCATAGTCCGACTGCCCATCCGGGCCACGGCAAGCGGGCCGCGCCGATGACAAATCCAATCCCAAAACGTGCGATGAAGGCGGCTGTGATGGCAGCCTTCTTATCTGTGGAAATGTGGGGACAGACGGGACTGACCCCATCAGTCGAGCCATCCCGGAAAAACAGCAGGGAGGATTCGGATTGCGGCCCGACGCCGCCATATTTTTTTCTCGCCCGCCCTTCGGCTAAGATCTCCAGATCGGGCTCAAGAATTGGGGTCAGTTCCGTCTGTCCCCGCATTTCCCCCGCATTTCCCCAGTATTGCAATCTGACGGCGGGGACGGTGACTCCGAATGCGATCAATGTGAATTGGACGGTGACGCGGTAGGTTCCGCAGCAACAGGAAGTCCATGAAACCCCAAAGTGCAGCTTCGCTTGGCACCGCACTGCCGCGCAAGCCTGATCGTACAGCAGCGCGGAGGAGATCTGGGCAAGCCCGCCGCAACAGGTGAAGGATGCGCGAGGTTAGTGTAGATTGGAAGGGTGTGGGCGCGTAGCTCAGTTGGTAGAGCAATGCCCTTTTAAGGCATGGGTCGCAGGTTCGAGTCCTGCCGCGCTCACCAGGTTTAAGGTTCCCCCGTTATTGAGTTCGCGCTTTCGCCAATCCCTCTGCACCCCGCGCTAATACGCCAAGAGAGGCGGGCACGAAGCTCAAATTCTTTCCCGCATCTTTCCCCGGATCTCCGCTTGAGTTTGCGCCTGATTCAGGAGGCGCCGTCTCAAACGCGCCTGCGGGGATCGGTTTATCTGGGATGGTTTCATAGGCGTATCCGGTCAATGTAGCGAATCCGGCAGTCGCATTCAGACGAGCCCAACCGTAGTGGGTTTCTCCATTGATCAAGAACTTGACGCCAAGAAAACGATTTTTCGCATGGAGCCAAAGTCCCTTGCTTGAGCTGAAGGTGTTGCCCGTCCCACCGTTAAAACGAGAAGTGGCCATCACTCCATCTTCTTCAAAACGCGCTCGCGCGGTTACGGAACCGATAATCTGTCCGGGCACATCCGCGGCTATAAGGCGGTGAGTGGTCGCAAGGATCAGGTTGCCTGGCTTTGCGAGCGCTTCCAGATCATGGAATACATGGTCGCCTGAGCTGAAAGAAACGAAGTTGTATGCCGAGATGCTGAGATCAACAATGCCATCATTATTAAGGTCGATCGGCAAAAATGAGGCACCGTTGGGGATGTTGCCCACGGTCCGGTTTGCGGGCGTGTAGACGATTTCAGCATTGGCGATGGGCGCAATGGCCATACTTCCTAGTCCGATGGCACAGATAGCGGCGGCGGCGGCCAGATCATGGTTGGCGTTTGCGGTTGCGCGAGCGGCTGCGACGTAGGTGCCGAGTTCATTGTCGAGTTGGGGACGTAAGGGGATTGTCTTTCTGGTCTTCATTGAACCACTCCGTTTAGGCCGAAATTATATCGCCGAACAGCCAGAAAACAAGGGAGCATTTACTGTAGGGAATACGCCTTAGTTCGCGGCCCGGTGGCAAACTCAGAATCTTAAACGCGGGGATCGCAGAGAACGGTTGCGGAGTTCGCGGAGACAAGCAAAATATCTACAGCCAGCCCTTGGTTCGAGCGATGCGCGCGGCTTCTACGCGATTGCCGGCGCCTAGTTTACTGATGGCTTCGGAGAGATAGTTGCGCACCGTGCCTTCGGAAAGGTTCAGATCGGCGGCGATATCGCCGCTACCTTTGCCGTCCCCGGCCAGGCGCAGTACCTGGCGCTCGCGGTCGGTGAGGGGATCAGGCTCGGCCCAGGCCTCGGTGGCCAGTTCCGGGTCAATGACGCGTAAGCCCTGCTGTACGCGGCGCACCGCTTCGGCGAGTTCTTCCGCCCGCATGTCTTTCAATAAATATCCTGAAGCTCCGGCTTCGAGCGCGCGACGCAGGTAGCCGGCACGAGCAAATGTGGTGAGAATAATGACTCGAGTGCCAGTGTGCCGCCGTTTCAATTCCGCTGCCACGTCGAGACCAGTCATCTCCGGCATTTCAATATCGGTGATGAAGACGTCTGGTTTGTGTTCCAGCACGGCGCGCAGAGCTTCTTTGCCGTTGCGCGCTCGAGCCACCACGCCGATATCGCCTTCAATCTCGAGCAGCGCGGCAAGCGCTCCTAGAACCATGCCCTGATCCTCCGCAATGACTACACGAATCGTCTTGCGCCCGTTCTTGGAGGCTAGGGTCAACAGGTCTCTTTCCTTGGCGTGGGAGTGATCGGAAACTCAATGGTGAGCCGGGTCCCGGAGTTAGTCTCCCGTTGCAAAGTGCCGCCCAGGGCTTCAATACGTTCGCGCATGCCGCGCAAGCCGTTGCCTTCCACCGCGCCACCGCCACGGCCGTCATCCTGTATTTCGAAACGGCAGCTTCCGTTGACCGGCATCAGGCGCAGCAGGCAGTTGCGCGCACCGGCGTGGCGCACAACATTGGTGACGGCCTCGCGCACCACCAGCGCAACTACGCTTTCTTGGACGGGCGTGAGAGCAACCTCGGCCGACTCAGAATTAACCTTTACGCCGGCGGTTTCCAGAGTGGCCTGGGCTTGTTTGAGTTCGGCGTCCAAACTGTAGCCGCGATAGCCGCGAATGGTGGTTCGCACTTCAGCCAGCGCCTCGCGGGACGTCTTTTCCACGTCGGCGATCTCGGCCTTGGCCCGCTCGGGATCGCGATCGATAAGTTTTCCAGCCAGTTCCGATTTCAGGATGATGATTGAAAGCGTATGACCAAGCACGTCGTGTAAATCACGGGCGATCCGTTCCCGCTCAGCGACTTTGGCCAGGTGCTCAATTTCTTCGTTGGCGGCCGAGAGGCGATGGTACATACGGGTGCGCTGGGCAAAATAAATGTTTGTGGCCCCGACTACGACGGATAGACCAGCCGCATAAAATAAAAACCAGCCTGACAAGTGCAGGAGCCATGTCTCAAGCCCGGCAAGGGCCACAATCGTGCCGATCAGCCCCAGAACGGCGGCCTCAGTTTCTACAACATAAGGAAGCAGGGCGGCGGCGAAGATGAAGTAGCAGGATGCCCCGCCATTAAAGGGGGCGTAGAGCATGCCCACTGCGACCAGAGTGCCCAAACCAGCCAGTTGCCAGGACTTTCGATCTGTCCAAAGGATGCCCAGGTAAAGCGCCAGGAAGATGACGGTGCCGAGCACGGTAAGCAGCCACTGCTTCCGGCTCGCATGTTCGAAAATTGGCTGTAGATAAAAGAAACCGAAGTACGCCAGGGGCATGTAAAAGGCCCAGCCGTGCTCCAGGTTCTTGGTGACAATTTTCATTTTCAGCTCTAGGCTACCGCTTTTCGTGGTCGCGCGTCAGGTTGGTATGGCGGTTCCCCGCCCACATTATGGCGCCCGCCAATATTAAGGATGCGGGAACCACCACTGCCAACAGGCTTATGCTGCCTCGAAACACGAGCAGCAGAATCGCGAGCCCAACCAGAATCCAGATTGCCGAGTTGCAGGTTCTTGTACGCATGGAGACTCCTTTTTTGTAATTCCTAGCCGTAAGTCTTGCCTTCGTCGCGCTGGAACCCGATCCGGGCCACGCCCAGGCAGATGAGAGTGAATACGATCAGGACTACCCAATGGCTCCCGGCCGATTCCGGCTGCCCCCCGCCCACCACTCCCAGCGCGAGTTGTGCCAGATGATATGGAGGTAGAAAATGAGCTAATTCTTGCAGCACCTTGGGGAGAAGCATCAGCGGAACCCAGAGTCCCGAACAGACCGACAGCGGAAGATAAAACAGCTGGATGATCGGCGCCGCCGAGGTGGGACCGGCGAAGTATCCTATGGCCAATCCCATGGCGCAGAAGGGAAGCGAGCCCAGGACCAGAATGCCCAGCAGTTTCATGGCTTGCATTGCAGTGAGGTGAACTCCGCCGAGAGTGACTCCCAACGCAAATAGCGATAGCACAACGGCGGCGCTGAAGATCATGCTCATGACTACTTTGGCAGCAAAGTAGGCGAATGGCGGCATGGGGCTGGCGCGCTTCACTTGCAGCCATCCCAGGCCGCGCTCTGATGCCAATCCCGCGGCCGTGCCAAACAATGACGCTCCCATTACTCCAAAGGTGCCGAAGGTTGCAATCAGGTAAGTGGCAAAGTGCGTGCCGTTTACCGCGGCTTCTTTTCCGTTTAGCACCAGGCCGAACAATACGTAGAACATTACCGGGAAGCCGATGGTCGAAAGCGAAAAGGCCCGCAAGCGCAGGCGGGTTAGAAATTCGAATTTGATCTCTTTGGCGTAAATGGTCAGAGTCTGGCCAAAGGGCCGCGCCAGAGTGGGCGAGTTGATAGTGGTCGCAACGGTTGCCATTTCATTGCCTCCCTGAAGTCTGTGGTTGGGAATTGCCGTTTTGAGTGAGGGCGAGGAAAGCTTCTTCGAGACCGCCGCCAACTACCTCGATGCCGTGTATGGTGGAGTCGCGTTGTAACAACTCGCGCAGCACCGGCTCGGCTTCGGCCACACGGATCTCGTAAGCGTCGCGGTCCCTCTTTACTTCTGCTACGCCGGGGAAGCTCTGCAACGTCTCGATGTCCAGACTGCTTACGCAACGGATGCGGCGTCCGCAAGTCTTGGCCTTGATCTCGGACGGTGTACCTTCCGCGATGATTTCGCCGCGGTTGATCACAGCCACGCGGTCGGCCAGCGCGTCCGCTTCTTCCAGATAATGCGTGGTCAGCAGGATGGTCTTGCCGCGTTCCACCAGTTTGCGAATCTGTTCCCAAAGGAGTCGCCGGGCTTCGACGTCCAAGCCGACGGTGGGTTCGTCGAGAAACAAAATATCGGGATCGCCGCACAGGGCCAGGGCAAATAACACACGCTGCTTCTGTCCGCCGGAAAGTTCGCCGAAAGGACGGTCTTTGATCTCCTGCAATCCTGCGATGGCCACAGTTTCCGCCTGCGGCAGCGGGCGAGGATAATAAGAAGAGAACAGATCGATGTGTTCCCGCACTTTCAATGTTTCCGGTACCTTGGCGACCTGCAACATGGCCCCAATCCGGGTGCGGACTTCAGCATGGATGGGATTTCCGCCGAAAACGTTGACTGTTCCTGCGGTGGGCCGCATCAGCCCCAGAAAGAGTTTGACTGCCGTAGTCTTGCCGGCGCCATTCGGTCCGAGCAGCGCCAGTAGTTCGCCGGCGCGCACGGAGAAATCCAGGTTGCGCAGCGCGTGCACTACTCCGAACGTTTTGTTGACTTGCCGCAGTTGTGCGACTACGGTTCGCGAAGAATGAGACCGCACGTCGCGAAGTTCTTGGATTTCGGGCATGGTGGCAAGCATTCTGGCTACCTCATTCCTGCCCGGCGGTTCAGGATCAACCGGGCAAGCTCATCTTCGGAGATTGCGGGTTGCGGCACCAGTGGAGATCATCATCCGCGGACAGTGACAAATGTCATCTGGCGGCGACGAACAAATATGACTATGGTACAATGACTATGATCGAGGAGTTATATGAAGAAAATGGCAGCAGGTTCTTTTAAAGTGCATTGCCTGGCCGTCATGGATGAAGTTCAGGCGAAGCGCGAAACCGTGGTCATTACGAAACATGGTAAGCCGGTGGCGAAGCTCGTCCCTGCCGACAAGAACACGGACGACATCTACAACTTCATGGCAGGTAAAGGTTCCATTGCGGGCGATATCGTTTCCCCGGTTCTGTCGGACGAAGAGTGGGGCGAACTCAAATGATTCTGGTGGACACGCATGTTGTCGTTTGGTTGGCCTTTGACCAAGCTCGCCTTTCAAAGAACGCGAGAACTGCCATCAACCGTGCGCGTCAGGACGGGGATGGGCTAGCCATCTCCGACATTACTTTGTTGGAGCTGACAACACTCTCGAAAAAGGGACGCCTCCACCTCGAAGTCAGTCTCGAGTCTTTCTTGCGCGAAGTTGAAGAGCGGTTCGTTGTTCTGCCCATCAGTGGTGGCGCATGCGTGCGCGTCCTCGGACTTCCAGCGACTTACCCCAAAGATCCGGCGGACCGCATTATTGGAGCCACCGCCTTGGTTGAAGGCCTGCCTTTGCTCACTGCGGACCGCGAGATCCGCCGGTCGCGTGTAGTTCGTACTATTTGGTAAGAATGGCCCCAAAAACTCGCGAAAACAGCAGAATTTATTGGGCGGGCCAGCATTTTTAGGGGTATAGTTTGTTCCGCTGGCGGGGCCAGTAAACGACCGTTCCTGGAGTCCAAAATGACATCGAAGAGCTTTTTCTTCGCAACAACCCTGGTCACCCTGCTTGCCACTATGGTCTTAGCGCAAGATTTCAAAGCCCCAGTCACTCATTTGGGCGGGAACGGTGGCCCAGATTTCCACGGAAATACCAGCGTGAGCAACCCATCTGCCCCCCGTCTGATCTTCTACGGCGGCGACATCACTCCGAACGATCCCAATGCATATGCCTTTCCCAACGGCAACACCCTGATGGTGCCGGATACCACCACCTATGGCTGCGTAGGCGCCCCCAACGGCATCAGCTTAATAATCACCGGGCTCCTGTTCAACCAAGTCGCGAATATACAAACCGGAACCATTTTCGATCCGCCTACGGCGACGTATGATATTCGTAGAGACATCACCCCGGGAAACGGCGGAGTTGACTTGGTGCACGGCAGCGGGCCGCAGACCGCAGTTCCCACGGGCCGAATGCCGTTTGGCTATGTGGAGTACGCGACTTCGGTGATGTTCACCTCGCCGATACCTGTGCGCAACGGAGGTGGGTACTACCTGAATCTTTCCTCGCAGTGCACCGACTCCAACAACGAGAACTGCGCTAACATACAGTTTTTCGTTGACAATACGACGCAGCAGACCAATGGCATCAACACTCAGTTTGAACCGAGCCTGAGGCTTTACATCAATTCCGACTACTTCGGATACAAATGGGAGCCCGCATGTGAGGTGGGAGGTCTGAACGACCAGCAGTGCTCCTATCTCTCCTTCGGAGTTTATGGGCATTAGGGTGCTTGAGCGCCGCCGCTTCGCCTGCGGATCCGTCGACATGACGGCAACAATTCCCGTCCACAAGGTATAATCCGAAGTTTCATGCCGATTCGACCGGGTATTGAAGTGGCCAGCCTGAGCGATCTAGGTTGCCAGCGCGAGAACAATGAGGACAGCTTTTCCTATTGGGAGCCGGCTAGTGAAGCGGAATTCGCCCAGAAGGGCAGGCTGGCGGTGGTGGCCGACGGCATGGGCGGCCACGAAGGCGGTCAGGAAGCCAGCCGCATAGCGGTAGAAGTCATTCAGGACACTTACGCCGAGACCGCCGGAACCGATCCGCAAGTTCTACTGACTGCTGGCTTTCACGAAGCCCACAAGCGTATTCAAAGCTATGCTGCGGCTCATCCACAGTTGCGGGGAATGGGCACGACCGCCACGGCGGCCGTGGTCGTCGCCAGCGGTCTTTATTATGCCCATGTCGGCGACAGCCGTTTGTACCGGATCAATAAGGATGAAGTCACGCGCCTGACCCACGATCATTCTTATGTGGGCCGTTTGGTGGAGAGCGGAGTTCTCACTCCCGAAGAGGCCGAAGCGCATCCCCAACGGAACATTCTTACCGCCGCGCTGGGTGCGGGAGCGGAGATCGTCGTCGAAGCCCCGGAGATGCCCGTCGCACTGAAAACAGGAGACATCATCGTGTTGTGTACGGACGGACTCTGGGGCCAGGTCACCGATCTGGAGCTACAGCGAGCCGTGCTGCAGAACCCGCCTGTCACCGCCTGCCGCGCTTTGGTCAACCTGGCGCGGGAGCGCGGAGGGCCGGACAACATCACCGTGCAAGTGCTTCGCGTGGTGTAGCGTTTCACGTAAATTGTGGCCTTTCTGCACCTTCCTGTGTCGCTCTTGTGCAAAGGAATGCAGTTGTACAACAGCGACATTTCTCTCGGCTACTCCCAAACCATTTATTAATAAGTAGTTACGGTGCTTCCTCTCGCGGTTAAATTGGCTGTGAGCTTGCTAACCCAATGAAAGTCAATAAACTCTATTAAAGCCATAGAGTTTTATGGCATACTGCCAAGCCATGAAGATTTCTCAAAAAGGACTGTACGCACTGCAGGCCATGATGATGCTGGCCCGCCACTATAACCAGGGTGCAATTCGCATCCGCGATATTGCCTACGAAGAAGCGTTGCCGGAAAAGTTTCTGGAACTGATTCTGCTGGAACTGAAGAATGCCCGCATCGTAGAGAGTGCACGCGGCGCCAAGGGTGGGTACCAGTTGCGGCGCGCGCCGGGTGAGATTCACCTCAGTGAGATTATCCGGTTGATTGACGGCCCGCTCGCCCCGTTCGGAGATGCCGAGCAGTTACGCACTCTTATCGATCGCGATGCCGAACACCGCAAGCTGTACCAGATATTCCTGGACGTTCGCGATGCCGCCGCGAAGATTCTGGAAAACACCACGCTAGCCGACATTGTGGGCCCGAAGTCACCAAGTGCGAAGAAAGGCCGTAAGAAAAAAGACGAAGCCGGCGTTTTGCCGATGGTGGTCCACGGTAACCCGGGCCGGAGCCGAAATGAATAGGAAGTCCCCCTTGTGGTTGCTGCTTATCTGTATTGCAGTCCCTGGGTTTGCACAGGCTGTGATTCGAGTGGGTGCATTTCCCAACATCACCCATGCTCAAGCCATGGTAGGTAAAGCGAATGGATCGTTTCAAAGAGCGCTTGGGCCGGGCGTAAAGATCGAGTGGACGAGTTTCAACGCCGGTCCATCAGCAATTGAGGCGCTGTTCTCGGGCGCCATTGATATGACCTACGTGGGACCAAATCCCACCATCAGCGGTTACTTGCGCTCAAACGGTGAAGCGCTACGCGTAATAGCAGGCGCCGCCAGCGGTGGGGCAGCCTTGGTGGTACGCAACGATTCGGGAATCAACAAGCCGGAAGACTTTCATGGCAAGAGAGTCGGATCGCCACAACTGGGGAACACTCAGGATGTGGCGTTACGCGCATGGCTAAAGGCGCATGGCATGAAGCCGACCGACAAAGGTGGAGACGTGCAGGTGATCCCGCTCGCCAATCCCGACCAGCTCACCATGTTCCTGCAAAAGCAACTGGACGCTTCGTGGGCGCCGGAACCGTGGGCTACGCGCTTGATTCATGAGGGCAACGCCCATCTGTTCCTGGATGAGCGCGACTTGTGGCCGCAGCGGCAGTTCGTAGTCACCAATCTTATTGTGAGCCCCAAGTTTCTGCGGGAGCATCCCGAGGTGGTTAAGCAGTGGCTTGCGGCTCACGTTGAGCTCACCGACTGGATCAATGGCCATTTGGCAGAAGCCAAGAATACTCTCAACCAGCAGATTCAGAAAGAAACCGGCAAGGCACTTGCCCCCGCCGTGCTGGACGAAGCGTTTGGACGGTTGACAGTTACGTATGACCCACTGCGCAGTTCACTGCTGACCTCAGCGAAGTCAGCTTATGAAGCTGGATTTCTCGGTAAACAGCTGCCAGATCTCTCCAGTTTGTACGAGCTTGGCCCATTGAACCAGGTTTTGCAGGAAAAAGGGAAGCAGGCGATTCAATGACACCTAATGCTGCGCACCAATCTCCGTTAACCAGCGATCATCGCTGCCCGATTCGCCCTGCACCCGTAACGCGCCTCCGGCCGAGCACCGCGACCCTGGTGGTCCCGCTTCGCCATTTGCGTGGCAATGGATCTCCCAAAGTATCGCTGGATGGAATCTCGCTCAGTTACAAGACGAATGACGGCTCGCAGTTACTGGCTCTGGACGATATCAACCTCAAAGTCAAGGCTGGTGAGTTCCTCTGCATTGTCGGTCCATCGGGTTGCGGCAAATCTACTCTCCTGCACCTAATCGCGGGCTTGCAGCCGGCCACTTCCGGCAAGGTCCTGATAGACGACAAACAGGTCGAAGGGACAGGAACCGATCGCATTCTCATTTTCCAGGAGCTCGGTCTTTTTCCTTGGCTTACTGTCGGGCAAAACGTCGAGTTTGGCATGAAGATGAAAGGCATCTCCAAAACCGAGCGCAATGAGAAAACCGATTACTACCTGCGGTTGGTTCACCTGGCACAGTTTAAGGACAGCTACACTCACCAATTGTCGGGAGGAATGCGGCAACGGGTGGCCTTGGCTAGGGCGCTGGCCTCGGAGCCCGATGTGCTTTTGATGGACGAACCCTTCGCAGCGCTCGACGCGCAAACCCGTGACCTGCTGCACGACGAGTTGGAGCGCATCTGGTCGGAAACCGGGCGCACCATTATTTTTGTGACCCACAACGTGCGCGAAGCGGTGCGGTTAGGAGATCGTGTGGCATTGTTCACCTTCCGTCCCGGTCGGATCAAGCGTGAGTTCATGATCGACTTGCCGCGGCCACGACAGCTCGAAGACGTCACCGTGGCCAAGAGTGCGCGCGAGATTCTGAACGAGCTTCGCGAAGAGATTAACAAGTCCCTGGAGGAGCAGTACGGTCATGAAGCGGTTCGCTAAACACGCCATCTTCTATTCGGTGCTGGTCGGGGTGTGGATTGTCCTGGCCAAACTGAAGATCTGGCCACCGTACGTCTTCCCAACTCCGCGGGGCGTGATGGACTCACTGTGGGCCGGCTTCGCCGACCACAGTTTCTGGATCGCGATTGCGGTCAGCATGAAGCGAATGTTAATCGGATACAGCCTTTCGGTGGTGCTAGGAATGGTGCTGGGCCTGGGCGTCGCCAGCAACAAATTCCTGGAAGAAACCATGGGCGGTCTGCTGGTCAGTTTGCAGAGTCTGCCCAGTATTTGCTGGCTGCCGCTGGCCGTGCTCTGGTTTGGGCTGACGGAGAAAGCGATCCTGTTCGTGGTAGTTATGGGTTCACTACTCTCAGTCACCATCGCTATGGAAACCGGACGCCAGCAGATGCCGAAAATCTACGGCATGGCCGGTCGCAATCTCGGGGCGCGGGGGCTCAAGCTGTTCTGGTATGTGCTGCTGCCAGCGAGTCTGCCTTACATCCTTTCTGGATTGAAGCAGGGGTGGGCATTTGCCTGGCGCTCATTGATCTCGGGCGAAATGATTTTCGTAAGCTTGGGGTTGGGACAGCTGCTCATGATGGGGCGCGATCTGAATGACATGAGCCAGGTGATTGCGGTGATGATTCTGATTGTCGCCATTGGATATCTGGTCGATGGCCTGGTGTTCAAGACCATTGAACGCCGGTTGCAGCACAAATGGGGGTTGGCTCCGGCAACTTAGCAGCGCGCACACTCCCCGCTTTCGCTTGGGTTCTCCGGCAAGGCATTTTCGTTCGCGGGGCTGGGGCAGCGTCCAAACTATTATTTAGTCCATAGACTTAATGTAAATTATGAATGCCGAATATAAGACGGATCTGGCGTGGTCGGGGCGGAGGCCCCGCTTGCTCCGCCGAGCGCTTGACGGGTACTTCCCGGATGGGATAAACCAAGGTTCTCGAAGCAGAGTGAACAGGGAAGCACGGTGGGTCTGCCTTCGCGCAGTCGCCGGCCGCTTCACGGTCCCTGTTGCAGCCTTCCCCAGGCTGGTTCTCTTTGCCGCAAGCCTTGGATGGAATTCCCAACCATCCTCAAAAAGGAGTGCTCCGTGAAAATTCGCAATCTGTGTGTGAATGTTGTGCTGTTCTTAGTCGCCAGTGTTTCGCTCGGCTGCGCGCAAACCATCACCGTTGCCGCCGCGTCCGATCTCCAGTTCGCGTTTCAGGATGTTGCTGCCCGCTTTGAGAAAAGTTCCGGAAAGCAAGTCAAACTGATCTTCGGATCGTCCGGAAACTTCTTTGCCCAGATTCAAAACGGAGCACCGTTCGACTTGTTCTTCTCGGCCGACCTCGACTACGCCAAGAAGCTGGACGCCGCGGGCCTCGCCGAGCCGGGAACCTTGTACGAATACGCCACCGGCAAGATCGTTCTGTGGGCGCCGCAGCAATCGCCAGTTGATCTTAAGATCGGCCTGCAAGTGCTGCGGGATCCCGCTATCAAGAAAATCGCCATTGCCAATCCCGAACACGCGCCTTACGGCCGGGCGGCGGTTGCTGCCCTGCGGCACGAAAAACTGTACGACCAGGTCGCCGGCAAGTTTGTGTTGGGAGAGAACATCTCTCAAACCGCGACCTTTGTCGTTTCCGGCAGTGCGGACATCGGCATCGTCGCTTTGTCTTTGGCGCTGGCGCCAGCGCTGAAGGATAAAGGGAGGTATGCGGAAATCCCGGCCGAAGACTATCCCCCGATAGAACAAGCAGCCGTAATCCTGAAGTCATCGCAACAGAAAGAAACGGCCGGCGCGTTTCTGGTTTTTGTGAAGTCTCCCGAGATTGTGAATTTGTTGAAGACGTACGGGTTCTCGGTTCCGGCGAATGCCGGCGCCAGCCCTTAAGAAAGCGAAATTCAAATAACCATTCCGAAAGAGGACAAAGTATGAATCGCATGTTCATTGTAGTGTTAGGGTTTGCGTGGTTAGTGATGGGCGCATTCGCACAGCAATCGCCAGCTGCGCCGGATACGTCCGGTGGCAACAGTCCAGCACCGGCGTCGAATGTTGCAACCGTTCGCGGTTGCCTCCGGGGTCAGCGGGGAAACTACATCGTCATTGAAAATAATAGTGGCTCGGTCTATGTGCTAAAAGGCGTAGGCAACAAACTCGACAGCTATTTACGCCATCAGGTTGAGGTGAAAGGGACAATCCTCCCTGGGACCATCAAGACCGGCGTGAATCCCGACAAGGCCGGCAGTAATCCCAGCGATACCATACACGGTGTTGATGGCGTTCCGTTGCGCGTGGCCAACATCCAGACGGACATCCGCACCATCTCCAAGAATTGCAAAGCTGCTGACAAGGAATAACCGGATACCAACTGGTTTTGATTTTTGGCATGACTGTAATCTCTATTAACAAAATAAGGGTTAATGACATGCTGCACGAGGGTATGAAGATCTCGAAAAAAGGAAGTGTACGTAACGTATAGGTTTTCGGTTTCGGCGAATGCCCCGCGCCGACCCGTAAGTTTCTATCCAGGAGAAAATGACAATGAAATCGCTAGTTTCTTTCATCGTACTAGTCTTGGCGGTGACTGCCTCAGCGCAGACAGACTCCCCCAAGGCCAGCGCGAAAACAACCACCAAGCCAACAACCGTCACCGCGAAGGAAGTTCAAGCGCTCCGCGATGCTCTGGCTGCGCAACAACGCCAGACCGAGCAGCAAAACCGGCAACTCGAGCAGTTAAGATCCCAGGTACAGCAATTACTCGATGCCACACAACAGGCCAATGCCAGTGCCCAGAAGGCCCAGAGCAGTGTGGATCAAGCTCAGGGCGCGGCGACCCAGGCGCAGCAGTCGGCGGCCGACGCCCAGAAAGTAGCTCAACAGGCTTCTTCCAAGGCCGTCGAAGCAACCACTGCTCTTGCCGCAGTCAGCACGCAGACGCAGGAAGAAGGCAGACAAATCAGCGCGCTGCAAGCCGCGCTGGGGCGCTTCCGCTTCAGTGGCGACGTCCGCATCAGGGGTGAAGACTACTTCCAGAAGGGTGTTCCCGACCTCAACCAGGCGCGTATTCGCGTCCGCTTCGGAATTGATGGCCAGTTGAATGAAGACTTCATCGGCGGAATTGCCATCGCTACAGGATCTCTCGGTAATCCCACAACCACCAACGAGACCCTGAGCGGCGCCTTTGATCGCAAGACCATCGGGCTGGACCGTGGATACATCACCTACAACCCAGTGGCCCATCAATGGCTTTCTCTTACCGGTGGCAAGTTCGCTTATCCCTGGCAACGGACTTCGGTGACCTTCGATCCCGATCTGAATCCAGAGGGATTCGACGAAAAAGTCTCGTTTAATTTCTCTGGACCGGTGCAGAATGTCACGGCGCAAGCCATTGAGCTCCTATACAACGAAGTCAGCGGGAAATCTGGAGTTGCGTCGCAAGACTCCTATGCGTTAGGCGCTCAGGTTTCGGCAAAACTTCAGGTCGGACCCTGGACCGCCACTCCCTCCCTTCTGAGCTTGAAGTGGAATCGTCCAGACGCACTGCTGAGTGAAAGTGCGTTCGTCACCGGAGCCACCAGCACCGGGTACCTGCCGGCGGGCGCTACCAAACCGATAACTGGAATTCCGGTCCCGGGCGAGGGTCAGGGTTGCGCCAAGGGGAACGGCCTTCCCAGCTTCGCACCGTGCGTATTCGCTCCCAATGGCATGACCAACGCCACTTTCACTGATTCCAATGGAGTGGTGCATTTTTACTCGCAATTCAACTACGTGGACTTCATCCTGAACAACCAGATTCAGGATGGAATTACGCGCTTACCGATCAACCTGCTGGTCGAGTTTCTGGACAACCCCGATGCCGCGTCGCATCCGCTTAACACCAAGGGCGTCGTTCTCACCAACCTCGGCAGCCAGAACAAGGAGTACGGGTTTGATTTCAGTCTGGGCCAGACCAAGAACAAGAACGACGTTCAATTTGGTTACGCCTGGTCCCGCGAAGAGCAGGATGCCGCCATCGCTTCGTTTGTTGAGAGCGACCAACGTGCCCCCACGAACATCCTGCAGAACCGTATCTACGCGTTATGGAAATTGCGCGCCAATACGACTGCCGGCTTCACGTGGTGGCGTGGTCGTGCTCTGAACACGTATCTGGAAAACAACGTTGCGCTGTTCAATAACTGGGACACCAGCGTTCCCACCATCACAAAGGCAGGTCAGCAGGAACCGTATTTGAACCGGTTTCAGTTCGACTTGATCTACGCGTTCTAACACGAGGGCAAATCTTGGCCACGGATTGTCGCGGATCGAAAGATTCGTCAAATCCGTGGCCGGTTTTGTCTGATTTCTGTTTAAGATAGGTAGTGACCAAGAGGGATGGGAACATGGTTTCGCGGCGAAGTTTTCTTAAAGGAGTCTCGGGAGTGGTCGCGGCGGCGGGCGCTATTCATCCCTTGCTCGATTGGGCCGCGGAGAATGCTCCGGTTGTCATACCGGGCGAAGATGGCCTGATCGTGCGCTCGGCTCGCTTCCTCGACCTGGAAATGCCTCCCGAATTCTTCGATTCATGGATTACCCCGGCGCCGCATTTCTTCGTGCGCAATCACATGCACGAGCCCAGCACCCTCGACGCAGAAACCTGGGAACTGAAAGTCTCAGGCGAGATCGAGAGACCGTTGACTTTGAACTTCGCCGATTTGGTCAGGATGGAGCCGCACACGGTGACTAACACTCTGGAATGTGCGGGCAACGGACGGGCGTTTCAACGTCCCCAGGTTCCCGGCGTGCAATGGCAGAAGGGAGCCGTCGGTACGGCGCGCTTCAGCGGCCCACGTTTGCACGACATTCTGCAACGAGCCGGTGTGAAAGCCTCCGGAAAGCACGTTATGTTTCATGGTTTGGATGAAGTGCCCGGCAAAGTGCCGCCGTTTATCCGAAGCATCCCGATTGAGAAAGCCAGCGACGAAGACACTCTCGTTGCCATGCGCATGAACGGTGAGCCGCTGACCAGGCATCACGGTTTCCCTGCGCGCGCCCTTGTCCCCGGCTGGATTGGCGCGGCGTCCTGTAAGTGGCTGAGTGAGATCAAAGTGCTTGACAAAGAGTTCGACGGTAACTTCATGAAGCCGGGATACCGAATGCCTAACCATCGACTGAAGCCGGGCGATCCGCTAAACTTAGACGACACTCATCCTCTGACCGCACTCAATGTTAAGTCGGTTATTGCTGGACCCGTGGATGAGTCAACTTCGCAATCGCGGTCGATTCACATTCATGGCGCTGCCTGGGCCGGGGAAGCGGACATTGTGAAAGTGGAAATCTCTACCGATGCGGGCGCGACCTGGCAAGCGGCGCAACTCGGCCGCGACCACGCTAAGTACGCGTGGCGCTTGTGGAGTCACAATTGGAAAGCTCCCAAGGCGGGCGACTACACCATCCTGTCGCGGGCTACGGACAGCCAGGGCCGCACCCAGCCGGAGATTGCCGAGTGGAATCCCAGCGGATATCTTTACAACGCTTTTGATCGGGTGAAAATTCATGTGGAAGCGTAGCCTGCGAGTCGCCATGTTCGCTATTTCTCTGCTGGCGTTGTGCAGCTTGCCTTTGCTGCGTGCGCAGTCTCCCGAACTGCCTGCCGGACCGGCGCAAGCTAAAGTCACCACCGCATGCACGGAGTGTCACGAGTCGCGCATCATCAGCCAGCAGCGACTTAGTAAAGCTGCGTGGACTAAGGAAGTCGATAAGATGATTAAGTGGGGCGCGGTGGTGGATCCCGCCGACCGTGACAGCTTTATCGAATATCTAAGTGTGAACTTTCCTCCTGACAAAGCTCCAGAGCAGATGCCGCGGGTGGTTGCGGCCAAGAAACGCTAACCTGGGTTCTGCCGCGTTGTGCACATGCGATCTACCCCCCACCCCTCGATCTTATGGAATCATCATGGTAGCGGGAAATTCCCGCCAAATCTTTCCCGGGAAAAGGGTTAACGGTAAAATATCAGAAACAAACGAGTTAGAGCGTCTAGAAGTCATTAGTTGCTTCAGAGATATACCCTTAAATCGTCTTGCATGGCACGAAGCGATGTCAAGGAAATACGAAGAAAGTTTTGGGTGAGGGTGCAGGAATGGGAAAGCTGCTCCGACCCTCACGGGTTTGTCCGGATTTCGTAACAAAATCAATTTTCTTCATCCCCCTCTTATGAGTTGGTGTATGGGTATTTGTTCGCGTTGGCTCGTCTAGTCGCAGGCGGGTCGCAATCAACATTACCCAGGGAGGGCAAAACACGTGAAAACAGCCATTTCTTCATTGACAGGCAAGGATTTGTGGGATAATGTTTGCTGCCGTAGTGCGGGGCCTCGTTCGAATCGCTACGCTGTGGAGTCGCCCAGGATGTTCTGCTTCGTCCCTTTGCTCTCTGTGGTTTTCCTGGCCGGATTTCTGGCGTTGCTTGTTTCCAGCTCCGCCGCGCAAGACGTAACCACGTGGCACAATGACATTGGCAGAACCGGTTGGCAACCCAGCGAAACCGTTCTCACGCCAAGCAATGCAGTTTTCGGTAGTTTCGGCAAGGTCTTCCAGTACACGGTCTCCGGGGAGGTGTACGCTCAGCCATTGCGGTATCCAGAGTGGCCGTCACCAATTGCCAGCATGGATATCCATGTGATGTCGTCTACGTCGCGACTGAGCAGGACATATTATACGCTTTCGACGCTACCTCGTCCACCGAGTACTGGAGCACAAACCTCGCTACGGTCGCTGGCGGATCTTATCTTAATTGCAATTCGATGACTCCTCCGCCTCCGTGTGGCGCCAACGGTATGCCGCTTCCCGAAATCGGCGTGACCGGTACTCCGGTCATTGATAGCACCGCAGGAATTCTCTACGTGGTTACATTGGTGAACCAGCCGCCGCTTCCCGAACCGGTCGAATACTACATTCACGCCATCGACATCAAGACCGGCAACGAAGAACCCTACAGCCCCCAGCCGATAGCCGCCAGCGCGGCCGGATTTGCCCCATCTACGAAATGCGCAACCTCGGCCGGTGGCAGTACTGTGGTATTCGATGCTGCCGACCACTTTCAACGGGCTGGCTTGCTGCTGCTAAACGGTACGGTCTATGTAGCGTTCGCACCGGCGGACAGCGAGACCGAAAACGGTTGGATTATGGGCTATACGTACAGCACGCAGTCCGGATTTTCCCTGTCGAACACCTTCATTAGCACACCGAACGGAACCGGCGGAGGAATATGGCAAGGCGGGGCGGGCCTGGCAGCGGTTATCAACGAAAACAACAGCAACAACAACTACCTCTATGTGTCCACGGGCAACGGCACATTTGACCAAAACACCGGCGGCACCGACTATGGCGACAGCATGCTGCGACTGAATCCCGACTTGACGATCTCCGACTTCTTCACCCCCGGCGACGCTCTCATTTACTCGGGAATGAGCGGCTCAGGCCTCTGCATCAACGACGAGGACTATGGCTCCAGCGGAGTGCTGCTGTTTCCCGATTCCTTTGTCCCTAACCATCCTAATATCCTTCTGCATGCCGACAAAGAATCCAAGCTGTGGTTACTGGATCGGGATAACCTTGGGCAGTTCGTGGCGGGGGGGCCTGATAGAGCCGTACAGTGGGCTCAGACGCCAGTTCCGCTGGGGACTGAGCAGCATTATCTGAGTGGCCCCGCTTACTGGGAATGGACGAGCGGTGGCACCACTTCGCGGGCGATTTACTACTCCGCGCAGGTAAAACACGGTCCAGGCAGCGCTCCTCTCCCGTTGAACATGTACCAGCTTGCCCCCTCCTCTACGCCCATCTCAGTCACTCCGACTGCGTCAACCGGGACGTTGTTCTGTTTGAATGGAACTACACCCTCTACATCCTCAAATGGGGCGAGTGGGACAACGGGGATCGTATGGGCGATTGAAGCCAGCAACCTGCACAACCCGCCTGGCCAGCCGAACCCGGACTGTAACGGCAACTTCGGCCCAGCCGTGCTGCACGTGTACAACGCCACCAATAGTGGGACCAGCCTTACCGAGCTCTACAATAGTTCGCATGCTTCGAATATTGGCGGTGCAACTGGGTTCCAAGCTCCAACCGTCTTTAAGGGCAGGGTCTACGTGGGCACCCTGGGTGAAGTGGATGTGTTCGGACTTTGTAGTGGCTGCAATTAGGAGGTGAATCATGAGCGTTGCCCAGCGCGTTTCGATTACTATGTTGTTACTGATTTCAACGGGCTACTTGTCTACTGGCCGCGCCCATGCGCAATCGGAACATCCGTCCCCACAGGAATCTCCGGCGCGAAGGACTGCAATGAAAATCGCGTTGCCCTCTCAAGGGCCAAGCCTGCCGCCCTCCGCGCCTAGCCCCTTTAATTACGGAGCGGTAGCCTGTGCGCCCGCGCCGTGCGTGCTACCGCCAACCGAGGCCTCCGAGGGCGGAGCCTTGGTCAACACCTCCCCAATCGCAGCCAACCCGCTAATCCCGAAGCAGCTGCTGGTTGGCAGCAATGACTTTAACTGTCCGGGAGACACGAGTTCGGGGTTTCATTTGTCTGCCGACGGAGGATCTACGTGGAGCGTCACTTGTATGGCAGACATTGTAACCGAGGAGACGTTTTATGAACCCAGTGGCGAGCCGCAAGTGGGCTACGACGGTAACGGAGTTGCTTATATCGTTTCTAGCTACATCGAGGAAAGATACGGCCTTACCGGGTTCATAGCCCTCCAAAAAAGCGACGATGGGGTGCACTGGAGCAACCCGAGGGTCGCACTCGGCGTGGAGGACTCCTTCGCGGTTTATCCGGGGCTGGCGGTGGATACGAATGTGGATAGCCCGTATTTAAACAGCCTCTACGTCTCGGCAGTGGTGATCGGCCCGGCTGGGGTTCAATCTGAAAACCGGGTTGTGGTTTCCCACTCCAACGACGGGGGCAAAACCTGGAAAAAGGCAGCCGTGGCGCCGGTGCAAACGTCCCCAGATGTCGATAGCTACACCAGCATGACAGTCGGCAGGGATGGGGCCGTGTACTTAACGTGGATGTACTGCAAGTCAGGCCCTTACTTCTGCGATGACGATGACGCATTCATGGTGTTTTCCGAGTCAAACGACGGCGGCAACACTTGGTCGAAGCCGAGATTGATGACCCAGGTCGTGCTCAATCACGAGGGCATCCCTAACACCAAAGTCGGTGCGGATAACTATCCCGCGATTGGCGTGGACGACAGCAACGGGCCATACGCTGGAAACCTTTACGTCGTCATGTACAACTGGACCGGAACGTACTTGCGGGTGCAAGTCATTCGCTCGACCGATGGCGGCAATACCTGGTCTAAACCGGTGCCGGTCGCACCCGCCCAGTACACCCACGACCAGTTCTTTCCGTGGCTTTCGGTGAGTAGCACCGGGCTTGTAGGCGTAAGCTGGCTCGATCGCCGTAACGATCCTGCCAACATCAACTATCAGGCGTTTGCGGCTATTTCGTCGGATGGCGGAAAGAGCTTCGGAGAGAATGTGCAATTGACAACGGCCTTCTCAAATCCCAACGTGAACGGGTATCCCAACAACGAATGGATGGGCGATTACACCGGCAACACCTGGGACGGTCCCAATTATTTTGTCGCCGCCTGGATGGACAGTAGCAACGGCGTCGACATGCAAGAGGTCGTCGGCGGCATTCGGCTGAAGTGAAGCGGGTCGATGTAGGCGCGGGCGTCCTCGCCCGCGCGGTTT
>DATHOQ010000031.1:0-48934 GCA_035484735.1 Terriglobales bacterium
GGACGGCATTGGCCAGGGCTGTTGGTGTGATGTAAAGTCCTGTCGGCGTAGGCGACTTTTGATCGCCATCGTGATCGGGTTGGGCGTTTGCAAGACCTGCGAAGACCAGAATAGTCAAGGCGAGAAAACTCGTCTTGCGCAGCTCGTCGAACCTGAACAGTCGCATACTCTTCATGCTCTTCTTCTCCGAAAAAAATTTGGTTGAACAGCATTAACGGTAGACGGTTAGAGAAAACGGGCAGAACTTCATCGCAATGCAGCTGTGATCGACGATAGGAGCGCAATATTGTGCTTAGATAAAAATCAGGTGAAAACTTATTCACAGCCAGTCATGAAAGGTCCACGGCAGTCAGCGAGTAGCAGAGTCCCAAGAGGAAACAGATGAACGACAACTTATGGCGAGTGCAAGTATCGCTCTCATCCATGGTTCGGAGGATTTTGTGCTTTGTTTTGGCGGGAATGACGAGAGATAAAGGAAGGCTCAGGCGCTTCTCGGGTTCCCCATGCGAGGACACGGAGAAGTCAGTAACGAAGAGCGTGAGCGATTACTCGTAGCGCAGCGCCACCATGGGATCGACCCTCGCCGCGCGCCGCGCAGGCACATAGCCAGCCAACAAGGCGACGCCGCACAAAACCACCGCGACCAAGCCGAATGTAATCGGGTCGGTGGGCTTAACACCGAACAGCATGCTCGCCATCAGCCGGGTCAATCCCAGGGCGGCGACGATTCCAATCGCCGTGCCGGCCAGCGTCATCCGTGCTCCGTCTCGCAGCACCATGCGCAAGACGTCCAGGCGCCGGGCACCGAGCGCCATGCGAATTCCGATTTCCTGCGTGCGTTGTCCAACCAGATACGACAGCACGCCATAAATTCCGATGCTGGCCAACAACAGGGCCAATCCTGCAAAGGCGCCGAGCAAGGCGAGCGAGAAACGCTGACTGGCGATCGACCGTGCCACTACTTCTGTTTCGTTTTCGCTGCCAGAAACGATCAGGTCCGGGTTGCTGGCGTGAAGCTTTTGGCGGATAGCCTGGGAAAATGCTTCTGATCCGACTGGGGTTCTGGAGCGGACGAATACACCAAACCCCTGAGCCAGACTTTTCATTTCCACAGCAGAGCCTTGCATGACGGTCCGGTACATCTGAGCCTGCAAGGGACGGCTGGCGTCTTCTGCAAGTCCCCACTGATTGACGTGACCAACAACACCGACAATAGTTAGCAGTATCTCGACGCGCTGGTTGGAATCACTGTCAAACTCGAAAACTCGAATGTGCTTGCCGATCGGATCCTGACCCGCAAAATATTTTTGTGCGAAGCTGGTGTCGATGACCGCGACACGCAAGGCATGCTCATTGTCCTCGTCGCTTATGAAGCGGCCGCGAACGAGCGGAATCCGCATGGTTTGGAGATACTCTGGTTCAACCGCGTACTCCAGAGTTTGAGGAACATACTCGGTCCTCTGCGTGGGCAGCGCCTGCCCTTCCAGCAAAAACCCCCTCTCATTGTCCCACTGCATGGGATTGGCTCCGGCATTCAATGAGCCTGTCTCGACTCCGTCCACATTTTGAATCGTTGCTTTGATCTGGCGAAGTACCGCCCGGATTGCATCCGGAGTCTGCTTCAGCAGTGAAGGAGACGGTGTCACGTCGAAATACGACACATTGCGCGGATCGAACCCAGGATCGATTTTCCACAATTGCACCAAAGTGCGGCACATCAGCCCCGCGCCCGCCAGCAGCACCAGCGCCATGGCCATTTCGCCCATCACCAAGGCAGACTGCATGCGGGTTCGGAGGCCGGAGATGGCGCGCCCGCTGTCTTTGAGCCTTCCACTGATGTCGGTCCGCGACATCCTTATGGCAGGCAGCAAACCAAACATGATTCCGGTAAGCACCGAAACCAAAATGGTGAAAAGCAGCACCCGTGAATCGATCCCGATTTCCTCGGTACGCGGAACGGTTTGCGGCACAGCCGCAAGGGCCGCAACGGTTCCCCATTTCGCGAGAATCAGTCCGAACCCGCCACCCAGCGCCGACAGCAGAACGCTTTCGGTGAGCAGTTGGCGCAGAATCCGTAGCTGCCCCGCACCGAGCGCGGCACGCACTGAGAACTCGCGCTGGCGCGCCGTTGACCGGGCAAGCAGCAGATTGGCGACATTCACGCAGGCAATCAGTAAGACGAATCCCACCGCCCCCAGCAGCACTAGCAGCGCAGGCCGCATGTCACCAACAATATTGTCTTTCAAAGGGATGATGTTGGCCTTGATATTGCCGTCAACGTTGGGATAGGCAGCAGCGAGGCCGGCATTCACTCGCTTCATATCGTCACCCGCCTGGGCAAGCGTGACCTCGGGCTTCAACAAGCCAATAGCATCCATGCCAAAGAATGAATCTCGCATGTAAAACGCGGCGTCGGATTCTTCGCCGATGGGTTTATAAATGTCGGCAGTCCGGAAATTCCAGATGTGCAGATGGAAGGACGAGGGGATTACGCCGATGATGGTGCGTCCCTCACCCGCGACAATGATTCGCTTGCCGAGAATATTGGGATCGGAACCAAACTTTCGTTTCCACAACCCTTCCGAGATCAGGGCCGTCGGGCTGGCGCCGCGCCGATCCTCCTCGGCAGTGAAATTGCGCCCAAGAATGGGCTTCACGCCAAGAATCGGGAAGAAGGTCGCGGAAATGCGCTGCGCATGCACATACTCCGCTTGGCCAGTGCCGGTGATGCTGCCATCTGTCGAGCGGTATGCGGCCATTGCCTCAAAGGAACGATTGTCGCGCCGCCAATCAAGAAAGTTGGGATAGGGGATCGACCCTTTGAAAAAATTCGGGCTGTCCTGAAACATGGACACTATGCGGTTGGCATCGTGGAACGGTAAGGGGTTCAGCAATACTCCGTTCACGACACTAAAGATGGCGGTATTCGCTCCGATACCGAGGGCTAAAGTGAGAACCGTGACCGTAGTGAAGCTAGGGCTCTTACGCAACTGCCGCAGCGCGTAGCGAATGTCCTGTGCGATGCCGGTCATCTCCGGTTCGCCCTCCTGGGCAAGCTGATTAAGCGGGCCAATACAAGGCAAAAACGGATCACGTCCGCTGCAAAGTTGCGTGCAATGCTTTTGCCAATATAGTGCAGGGCCTAAACCACTGATAGTACAGAGACAAGAGAACGCTGCTCTCGTTCAAAGGTGTCCACAGTCGGACTGTGATGTCCGGAGGCGAACAGGCAGCCATGGATCAGTCAGTCTGGGTTTATGAGACTGGTCGTAGTCACTACCTCGTATGCCAAGCACAAAACAAAACGTCCCAGACTCATAAATGAGTCGCGGGACGTTAGGTCGAACAGCCCTCCCCCGAAAACTGCTCAACCACAGAGTATCCGCGGCCAGGGCTTCTGTGAATGGCCCAATCGGGCCAGTACTCAAGGAGCAACAGGAAGTCGAAATACGCGCCGTGCTATCTTCTGACTCATGCCCCGGAAACTTGCCCTTGTTTTGCTGACCGCGTTTCTCGTCTGCCCGGCTTTGGCCAAGGACAAATACCAGCCTGTTGGCCCGGTTCACCTCGACCGTGACGGAGAAAAATGGGCCGAGAAGACTTTGCGTCGGCTTTCACTCGAAGAGAAAATTGGCCAGCTCTTCATGATCTGGGTGCGGGCCGAGTTTTTGAATGTTGCCAGCCCGGAATACCTGCAACTGCGCGACACCATGCGCAAATATCACGTGGGTTCATTCGCGATGACGGTGCCTTGGGACCCGCCATTTCTTCATCGCAGCGAGCCCTACGAGGCGGCGGTGCTACTCAATCATTTGCAGCAGGATTCGAAGCTGCCTTTGCTGGTGGCAGCGGATTTCGAGCGTGGGTTATCCATGCGGCTTCACGGAGCGACCGAATTCCCTCATGCCATGGCGTTCGGTGCGGCGGGCAAGCAGGAGTATGCCGAGGCGTTTGGCCGGATCACGGCCCAGGAAGCCCGCGCCATCGGCGTGCATTGGAATTTCTTTCCGGTTGCCGATGTGAATTCCAACCCTGCGAACCCGATCATCAATACCCGCTCTTTTGGCGAAGATCCGCAGCAAGTCGGAGATTTGGTAACGGCCTACATTCGCGGCGCACGGGCTAACGGGATGATGACCACAGTCAAACACTTTCCCGGCCACGGAGACACCTCTACGGATTCTCACCTCGGTGTGGCGCAAGTCACAGGCGACATCGCGCGACTACAAGCGGTTGAACTACCGCCGTTCCGCTGGGCCATTGAGGCCGGGGTGGATTCGGTCATGGTGGCGCATGTCACTGTGCCAGCACTCGATCCGCAACCCGACCACGTGGCTTCGACCTCGGCCGCCATTGTTACGGACCTGCTGAAAGAGCAGCTTGGTTTCAAGGGAATTGTGGTAACTGACGCTCTGGATATGGCTGGCCTGACTCGGCTCTACGCAGGTCACATTGGGCGGGCGGCAGTCGATGCTTTCAAAGCGGGCAATGATGTGCTGCTCATTCCGGCGGACTTGGGCGCCTCATACGAGGCGATGCTGGAGGCGGTTCGGAGCGGCGAGATTTCGACGTCCCAACTCGATGCGTCAGTGCTTAAGATATTGAAAGCAAAAGCTTCAATGGGCCTAAACAGGGGACGATTGGTAAGCTTGGAGAGCCTTTCCGATCTGGTCGGACAGCCAGCGAATCTAGCGGTTGGCCAACACATTGCAGATGATGCCGTCACCCTAGTACGCGACAATGGCAGGCTCCTACCCTTCAAAGAAGTGGGAACCGCTCCGGCCGGGTTGCCGTATCAGAGAGTGGAAGAAGTGCACAACCGGCTGGTCGTGGTGATTCTGGTGGATGACGTGCGCACGGATACGGGAAGAACACTCGAGCGACAGATTCGCGAGCGTGTTCCGGATGCCAACGTGATCTACGTCGATTCCAAGATTGTGGATGGCATGTCGGTGGGAGTGTTGAAGGCGGTGGAGGAGGCTCAAAAGGTCATCGCCGCTGTGTATGCGGTTCCGGTGGCGGGACGCGCTGTGCAGGGAGTAAATGGATTGACCAACTCTGTCGCACTTCCCGATGCCAACGCGGCCCTGCTTCAGAAGATCCTGGATACAGGAGCGGACAAGACTGTGGTTTTGGCGATGGGGAACCCGTACGTGGCGCAAAGTTTTCCGATGATTCAGAATTATGTTTGTACTTTTTCCAATGTGTCGATTGCCGAGGTGAGTGCGGTGAAGGCGTTGTTTGGGGAGATTGCCATCCACGGCCATCTTCCGGTGACGATCCCAGGTATCGCCGAGCGCGGCGCTGGAATTGAACGCCCCGCACAGACCGCGAAAGGAGTTTCTTAACATGGTTATACCCAAAGTTCTGGACAATAAGGCCAAAGCCCTGATTGCGGTAGCGTTCGCAGGCTGGCTGACGGTACTGGCTTGTACGGTCGATGTGAAAGACCACGACGGCAACAACAGCAAAGTCGATATCCAGACTCCGGTGGGAGGCATTCACGTTGATGAAGACGCCAACGTGAAGGACACTGGGCTGGCGATTTATCCGGGTGCGCGAAGAAAAGAGAAGACAGATAAAGACAGCAAAAGCGCCAACGTAAACATCTCAAGCAGCTTTTTTGGGGTGAAAGTGGTAGCACTCGAATATGAGTCGGACGATCCGCCCGGCAAGGTGGAGGCGTTCTATCAGGATCAGTTGAAGAAATTCGGGCACATTGTGGTGTGCCACACCAGCAGCCATGGCGGCGATCTCTCGGTGAAGGCGGGCGAGGCGAACGGCAAGCGGGAAGTTCGCTGCGAGGGCAACAACACTGGGAACGTCGTCGAGTTGAAGGTGGGGACGGAAGATAATCAACACCTGGTATCGGTTGAGCCGCAGGGCAATGGGTCGGATTTTGCGTTGGTGTTCATCCAAACCAGAGGCAAGGAAGGCACGATCTAGTATGCACGCGAACCAACATCTTGGAGGGCGCATGATTTCGAACATTTTCAGCGGCAGAAGAAACAATTTGGCCTCGGCTTTGCTTGGGTTGGGGTTGGCCGTAGTGCTCACATTCTCGGCTTCCATGGCTGGCGCACAAACTACTGACGACAGCGGGAAAGACAAGGACTTTGACCTCAAGAGCACGCTAGGCGACATGCATGTAGGGTCTGATGTTGACTTACGCGAACTCGGATTGCCAGCTTATCCCGGAGCGCGGCTTCGTACGCATGACGAGGACCGGAGTAATGCCAATCTCGCTCTGTTCACATCGGCGTTCGGGGTGAAGTTGCTGGTGGCGCATTATGACACGGATGACGACGCCGGCAAGGTCGTCGACTTCTATCGCGGGAAGATGAAGAAGTACGGCAAGGTGCTGGAGTGCCACAGCAGTCGTCACGGAGGAGATGTCAATAGTCACGTCAACATTGATGACGACGATAAGAGTTCGAACCGGTCGAAAGAGCTGAAATGTGAGGGCGACAACACCGGCAACGTGGTCGAGCTGAAGGTAGGCACGGAAGACGATCAGCACGTGGTGGCCATCGAACCGGCGGAAAAAGGAAAAGGATCGACCATCGAGATGGTTTATGTACACACGCGAGGCAAGCAAGGCGAGATTTAGCAGGCAATCTGCAACCGAAGTCGGACCGCCTCTCCTTGCGCGCTGCTCTACCCTGCGGTACCTTGAAGGCCAGTGGAACATCCCTGTTATAAGTGTGGCTCGAACGTCGAAGATGGCGTTCCCTTCTGCCCGCAGTGCAATGCCCCGCAGATCCGGGTTGGAGGAGCAAGCGCGGAGGCATTGTCTCCCGTAGAACTGGCCGGCGTCTCCCTACCTGACCATCAAGGCGGCACCGCGATTCAATGGTCGGAGGCCCTGCCTTCGGCGGGGTTGGCGGGACTGATTGCAGCCTTTCTCATGTTCATTCCTCTGGGTGCGTTTGGGTTGGGCATGATTGCCGCGGGAGTTCTTTCCGTGCTTTTTTACCGTCGCCGCAACCCAGTCAGCAACCTTACGCCCGCCATGGGAGCCCGATTGGGCGCGGTCAGCGGAACCATGGGTTTCGGAATCTTTGCGATCTTTAGCGCGGTGGGGACGCTGGTTTTTCATAGCGGCGGCGAGTTGCGGGCTGCGCTGCTCGAGGCCATTGCGCAATCGGCCTCTCGCAGTGCCGATCCGCAGGTTCAGAAAGCCTTCGAATACCTGAAAACTCCACCCGGACTGGCCTTAATGATGGGCTTCTCGCTGGCGTTCGTGCTGGTGGCGTTTCTGATTCTTTCCACCCTGGGAGGAGCGGTGGGGGCGGCCATGATGCGAAGAAAAGACCGGATGTAGGCGCTGTGCGTCTCCACCTTGCCCCGCAGTGCTTTTCCCGCGTATGATTCAGCGTTCATGACGCCACGACCTTCCACCCGTCCCGCCAACCTGAAAGAGAAGGCACAGTTGATGTCAGCCTCGGAAATCGAGCGCACGCTGGTCCGGCTAGTCCACGAGATCATCGAGAAGAACAATGGCGCTGTGGACCTGGGGATCGTCGGCATCCGGCGTCGGGGGGTGTTTCTGGCGCAACGCCTGGGAGGAATGATTCAGCGCATTGAAAAAACTCCGGTCCCCGTGGGTACGCTCGACATCAGCCTGTACCGCGACGATCTTTCCACAGTGGGGTCGCAACCGGTGGTGCAGAAAGGCGAGATTGGATTTCCCATCGCTGGCAAGAACATTGTGCTGGCCGATGATGTTCTTTACACCGGACGTACGGTACGCGCTGCGCTGGACGCGCTGTTTCGCCAGGGTCGTCCCCGGCAAGTGCAACTGTGTGTGCTGATCGATCGCGGCCATCGTGAGTTGCCGATTGAAGCGACTTTTGTGGGACGCAAGGTTCAAACTACGCTGCAAGAGATCATCGAGGTCAAGTTGCAGGAGCTCGACGGCGAGGAAAAGGTTCTTCTCGTCGAGAAGCAGGGTTGAACCAAGAGGAAATAGAAGAGTCGGTAAAGATTTGAGCGGGCATCTCGCCTGTGTTGTTGGCTTGGGTATGGGATGAGGAAAACTGCACGCGGTTCTCTGCTGGATATCGAACATCTCGACGTGAAGGAGATCACGGGCCTGTTGCAATTGGCGCGGCGGATGAATCCGCTCAAGCCGCGTCCCCTCCTGCGCGGCAAGCGTGTGCTGCTGCTCTTCTACGAAGCCTCCACACGGACCCGGAGTTCCTTCGAAATCGCGGCCAAGGAGATGGGCGCGATGACCACACTGGTGCTCTCCAGTGGTTCGAGCATTGAGAAAGGTGAGTCGCTGCTCGACACTGCCTACACGCTGCAAGCGGTGGGAGCGGATGTCATGGTGGTGCGCCACCCCGCAGCAGGAGCGCCGTTATTGATGGCACGGCATCTGAAGATTCCTGTCATCAATGCCGGCGACGGGATGCATGAACACCCTTCGCAGGCTCTGCTAGACGCTTACACCATTCTGCGTCACAAGAAGAAGCTGAATGGCTTGCAGGTCGTCATCATGGGAGACATTTACCACAGCCGGGTGGCGCGCTCTGCGATCCATTTGCTGAGCAAGTTCGGAGCGCGTATCACGTTATGTGGGCCGCCCGAGATGCTGCCTGAAATTGCGACATCCTTGGCACCCGATTTGCATATTAGCCGCACCGCAGAAGAAGCGCTGCGCGGTGCGGATGTGGTCATGGTGTTGCGCGTGCAAAAGGAGCGACTGGCGGGAATGAAGATCCGCTTACAGGACTACATTGCACGCTATCAGATGACCATGGCGCGGATGAAGCTGGCCAAGCGCGACGCTCTGGTAATGCATCCCGGCCCCATCATTCGCGGTCTCGAGATCACTTGGGAAGTTGCGGATTGCCCCCAGTCGGTCATCGTCGAAGAAGTCGCGAATGGCGTGCCGGTGCGCATGGCGATCCTGGCTCGGGCGGTGGGGAAGGCGTGATGAAGACTGGTTGCGCAGACCTGAAAGCAGATTGAACTGATGGTACACGACAAGCTCAAATCGGGCAGGTTGCTGATCAAGGGCGGTCACGTGATCGACCCGGCAGCGCATATTGACGGACCGATGGACGTGTTGCTGCATGATGGCCGGGTAGCCGAGGTCGCGCTCCCCAACAAGGTTCGTGGCGGCGCCGATCAAACCTTGAACGCTCGCGGCTTGGTGGTTGCGCCTGGCTTGATCGATCTACATGTGCACCTGCGCGAACCGGGCCAGAGCTACAAAGAGACGATTGCCACGGGCACGGCGGCAGCAGCGGCGGGAGGATTCACTTCGGTTTGCTGTATGCCGAATACCTCGCCGGTGGTGGACTCGGTGGAGTGGGTGACCTGGATTCAGCAGCCGCAGCGCGGGGCAGTTGTCAATGTGTTTCCCATTGCAGCAGCCACTCAAGCCAGCAAGGGTGCGGTACTTACAGATTTTCGCGGCTTGCAACGTGCCGGGGCGGTGGGCATCACCGATGACGGCAGACCTATCCTGAATGAAACCACCATGCGGGACACGCTGCGCCTGGCAGCGGAAATTAATCTGCCGGTGATTCAGCACGCTGAGGACACACGCCTTACTGAAAATTGCTCCATGAACGAGAGCACTACTTCGTTCCGGCTGGGACTGCGCGGCATGACCGTCGCCGCCGAAGCGTCCATCGTGGATCGCGACATACAACTGGCGCAGCAGTTCGCGGGGGCGCGCTTGCACGTAGCTCATCTCTCGACGGCAGACGCGCTCAAAGCAATGCGCCGGGGCAAGCGTAGCAAGGCTCACGTCACTTGCGAGGTCACGCCGCACCATTTCACGCTGACCGACGCGGATGTCGGCGACTACAACACGTATTGCAAGATGAATCCGCCGTTGCGTTCGGCTGCGGACCGCGAGGCGCTCATCGTGGCTCTCGCCGACGGGACCGTGGACGCCATCGCCACCGACCATGCACCACATGCTACGCACGAGAAGATCATCGAGTTTGAGAAAGCGACATTCGGGATCACAGGCTTGGAAACGGCGCTGGGGCTCGCCATTACCCGTTTGCATCGTGAGCACAGAATTCCACTGGCGAGAATTGTCGAACTGTTTACTGCAGGACCGGCGCGGGTGGTGGAATTGCGTGGACGCGGCACGCTGGCGCGCGGCAGCCACGCGGACGTCACTATCTTCGATCCCAAGAAACGCTGGACCTTTGAAGCCGCTAAGTCGCGCTCCAAGTCGAACAATTCACCTTTCGACGGCTGGCAACTCACCGGCAAAGTCGTGGCCACAATCGTCAGTGGGAAGATCGTATATCGGTCGAGCCAGGGCTGACCCCATGGCGGCCTCGGGGCTGGGCTGAGGCTCTATGCCGTGGGACGTAACGGCACGATTGAAATCGTGTCCTCCCGGCCACGCGCCCTGCTATTCTGACGCTTACCTCCCATGAAGGTTATTTACCAAGACCTTCCCTCGGTGGAAGTCGAAGTGGCTCCGCGCAAGTTGGTGGGCCGGGTTTTGTTTGGGCTGCTGGTGCTGCTCTCGGCTCTGATCGGAGCTACCGCTGGACTCTTGCTCGTCTATACCACCGATTTGCCTCAGGTGGAGCAACTGGAGCATTACCGGCCCAGCTCAATTACCGAACTCTATGACGATCAAGGGCGAATCATTGGATCGTTTGCGCTGCAACGGAGAGTCGTCGCCAACTACAACGATTTTCCTCCGGTGTTGCGCGAGGCGCTGATTTCGATTGAAGACAAGGATTTTTACGACCATTGGGGCGTCAACGTATGGCGTATCGCGGGAGCGGCGTATCGCGACATCGAGTCGGGCGGCAAGGTGCAGGGTGCCTCTACCCTCACCATGCAGTTGGCGCGCAATCTGTTTCTCTCGCCCGACCGGTCGTTTCATCGCAAGATCGAAGAGGCATTGCTAGCCATCCAGATCGAACGCCGGTTTACCAAGGAACAGATTTTCACGCTATACGCCAACCAGATATTTCTGGGACACGGAGCCTACGGTTTCGAGGCTGCCTCGGAGTATTACTTCAGCAAGCCTGCCAAACAACTAACCTTGGACGAAGCGGCGCTACTGGCTGGATTGCCGAAAGCTCCGGGGCTGTATTCCCCCGTCAACCACCCCGACCGAGCCATTAAGAGGCGGAACCTGGTAATCAACGCCATGCTGGAAGATGGCAAGATTACCCACCAACAGGCCAATGACGCCCGAAGCCAGCCGATTCAGTTGAAATTGCAGCATGACCCTAACTCGTTGGCGCCATATTTTGTGGAGGAGATTCGCCGTTACCTGGAGAACAAGTATGGCACTGACCAGGTCCATGAGGGCGGATTGCGTGTGTACACCTCGCTCGACATGGACTTGCAGCGTGCCGCGAATCATGCAGTACTCGATGGTCTGGCCGTGTACGAACGCCGGCATGGCTGGAAGGATCATCTGGACAACGTTTTGGCGGCGAAGGTGACGCTGGCCAGCTACCAGCATTCCGATTGGGACGATGAGCCCGAAGTCAATGGATATGTTCATGCCCTAGTGTTGGGGGCTGGGCCGGGTGCAGCGGCGGTGAGGTTCGGCCGCTACATCGCGACCCTTTCGCAAGCTGACGCAGCCTGGACCCAGCACAAACTTCCTGACATTCTGAAACCCGGCGACATTGTTTATGTGAAAATTCTTTCGCTCGGCGCAGATGGAAAAGCGCATGTCAGCCTGGAGCAGGACTCCGGGACTCAAGGAGCATTGTTGGCGATTGACAACGCGACAGGCGCGATCAAAGCGATGGTAGGCGGCCGTGACTTCGAGGAATCGAAGTTCAACCGTGCCACACAGGCCCTGCGACAGGTGGGTTCGTCTTTCAAGCCGTATGTCTACACAGCCGCGATCGACGAGGGTGCGAAGCCCGACGATACTGTCCTGGACGCGCCAGTGACGTTTGAAACCGCATCCGGCCCCTATAGTCCGCACAACTACGACGAGAAGTTCGAAGGTACGATCACACTGCGGCGGGCGTTGGCCCAGTCACGAAACATTCCTGCGCTGAAGATCGCTGATCGAATTGGGATCAAGACGGTCATCGACTATGCCCATCGTTTCGGGATCACGTCGAACCTGCCTCCGTATCTGCCGGTGGCGCTGGGCGCGGCCGAGGTGACTTTGTTCGAGCAGACGTCGGCATTTAGTGTCTTTCCGAATGATGGAGTTCGAATCATCCCAAGGTACATCACCAAAGTGACCGACTACGAAGGCCGCGTGCTGGAAGAAGATTTCCCCGAAGTCAAGGATGTGATCAACGCCCGCACGGCGCGCATCATGACTTCGATGTTGCAGGAAGTAGTGCAGCACGGTACCGGGATTGCGGCGGCCAGCATGAAGTATCCGCTGGGAGGGAAAACTGGAACCACCAATGACTTTACGGATGCCTGGTTTATAGGATTTTCGCCGGCGATGACTACTGGCGTTTGGATCGGCTATGACGAGAAGAAGTCTTTGGGGGCAAAGGAGAGCGGAGCACGCGCAGCGCTGCCCATCTGGATGGATTTCATGAAGGTTGCGTTGGCGGGGAAAGACCCCGGTGAATTCTCACCAACTCCCGCGCTTACGACTGGCGTCGCGAAGGTGGACACGCCGGATGCTGCGCCAGCCGCGGAAGAATCACATTGAGGGTATAGGGGGCATCCGTATCAACTGGCCCGTTTCGTATTCTCGCTGGACGTCGGAGCGCATGCCCGGTTGCGCCGCAATCGGGCCACCACCAAACGTATCTCTTCAAAGGTAATCTCAGGCGGGAGCACATCTTTCAGCGGCTTGAGGCGTTCAGTACCCACCCGGGCGCAGGCAGCCTCGATGATCGCCTGCCTGTCCTTGTCCACCCATGCGGTCTGAAATTCCAACTCTCCCTTTTCCACCAAATCGGTCACCAGGCTAACGACGCTGCCAAGCTGGCGACCGCGCATGGCTGCGATTTCGTTGAGGGTGTGTCCCTCGGCGAGCAAGCGCATGGCCTCCTCCGCGGGTTTGGATTTCTTCGCGGCAACCGCGCTGGCACGGTCGCCGTCGTGAAACCGCTCCAACGCGTCAAAAATCTGCTGGCCATATGTGGCAGCTTTGCGTTGGCCGAAGCCGGGAACTTGCAACAGTTCCGCCACTGAGGTGGGACGCGTTCGGCACAATTCGTCGAGTGAAGTGTCGTGCATAACCACGAATGCCGCGACTCCCTGCTGTTTGGCTGCGGATCGCCGCCACTCACGAAGGTACTCACGCAGTTCGGAGTCTACATCTGCGGCCGAAGGTTTTCCTTCAGGCTCGCGACCGGGCGTGCCTTTCGCCACGCCAACAACTTTGTCTGCAGCGCCGAGTGACTTCGCCAGCCACGCGGATTCGCAACCGCAAGCATCGCAGGATTCGCAGGATGACCACTTCGGTATTTCTCCGAAATGCACACAAATCTGGCGGTGACGGCAGCTCTTGGAATCTGCAAAACCGCGAATGGCGTGATAGCGCTCCCAGGCGCGTTCTTTCTCGACAGAGTCGGTGATCTGATCGATAAAGTACGCCAGCAGCGCCGTGTCCCGCTTCTGCCAGAGCAGTATGCAATCCGCAGGCTTTCCATCGCGTCCGGCGCGTCCGGCTTCCTGGTAATACTGCTCGATCGATTTGGGCAGCGCGAGATGAATCACTGCCCGCACCGAAGCCTTATTGATGCCCAAACCAAAAGCGATGGTGCCCACCAGAACCCGCACTTCGTCTGTCGTCCAACTTTCCTGGTTTCGCCTGCGAGCGTCCGCATCCATCTTCCCGTGGTAGGCGACCGCGGAAATTCCCTGCTCACCCAGGTAGTCGACGGTTTCTTCCACACGCGCGATGGTCGGTGCATAAACAATGACATTGCTGTTGGAGTAGTTTCGTACGGCTCTCAAGAGAAGCCCCGGCTGCTCGCGGCCTTCACACTCTTTGACGAGGTATCGCAGGTTGGAACGGTAAAAACTCGCGATGTATTTGTGGGGATCGCGCAGTTGTAACTGATGCAGAATGTCGTGACGAACCCGCCGGGTGGCGCTGGCGGTAAAGGCCGCAATAGGCCGGTCGGGAAAGTGGGCGCGCAAAGAACTTAACTGCCGGTATTCGGGACGGAACTCGTGTCCCCATTCCGAGATACAGTGTGCCTCATCAATCGCAAAGAACGCGACTGGGACCCGTTGTAGCCAGCCTATGGTATCCGTCCGCGCCAGACGCTCCGGGGAAAGGTACAGCAGCCTGTACTCGCCCTCGCTAGCTTTGCGCATGACCACAGATTGTTGGCTGGCAGGTTGCGAGCTATTCAGTACGGCCGCGGGAATGCCCATTTGCGCCAGTTGTGCCGCCTGGTCCTGCATCAACGAGATCAACGGCGAGACCACAACCGCAGTCTTCCCTGAAACCAGCGCCGGCAGTTGGTAGCAAAGCGACTTTCCGCCACCGGTGGGCATGACGACGCAGGTGTCATGCCCGCCGAGCAAGCTCCCGACAATGTTTTGTTGCAAAGGACGAAATGAACTGTAGCCCCAGTAGCGTTGCAGCCAATTCAGAAGCTCAGTTTCAGGGGGCATGACAACAGTATAGGGGTGGTTGCTGCTGACATTCTGCGGGATAACACAATCGTGGGCCTGTTCTCTCCAAAAAGGGAAAGCTATAATCACCCTGACAAAGTGAAATCCTTTTTTCGGCACGCGCTGCAGGCACTGATTTTGTTAATGGTGGCGCTCGTCTCTGGGTTGCTGGCAATGCGGTTTGCCATTCACGGCCGCGAAGTGGCGGTGCCTGATCTGGTGGGCAAGACTCCAGTAGAGGCGCGACGTGTGGCTGATGCCAGTGGTTTTCAGTTTGAGGTCGAACGTCAGTATTACAGCCCGAGGATGCAGGAAGGGAGAATCTTGTCGCAGCTTCCGCCTGCGGGGACCAAAATTCGACGGGGCTGGCAGATTCGCGTAGCTCAGAGCATGGGACCGCAGCGGATGGAGATTCCCAACGTGCTGGGACAGAGCCAGCGAGCCGCAGAGCTTAACATCCGTCGCCGCGGATTGGATGTGGGTGCCGTTGCTCAGATTCAGTTGTCCAGCGCGCAGGCTGATCAGGTGATCGCTCAGGATCCAGCGCCGAGCGCCAGCAGCATCTCAGTTCCAAAGATCAGCTTGCTGGCAGCGCAATCGCCTTCGCCTCAAGCTTTCGTGATGCCGAGCTTCGTGGGGCAGACCTTGGGCAACGTGGACGCAGCTTTGAAAGACGCTGGACTCAAGATTGGGACGGTCACGGAGACTGCTCCGCGCGCCGAATCAGCGAGCGCACTTTCTCCGGTTCCAATTCAGGCGACATCGTCGTCGCCAGCCAGCATCATCGTTTCGCAGAGTCCTGGTCCTGGCACGAAGGTGGTTGCAGGTTCCGCAGTCAACTTCGAAGTCCGTTGAGGAAGTGATCATACCTTTTGCAGGATGGCTGCGAAGAAACCGTCGCAAGGATGCACGCCGGGAATGGTCCGCAAATACGAACCCCAAGTGAGCGATTCAATGTCGTTCACTGCCAGTTCTCCGTGGGAATGCAGTTGCCATAGTTCTTCGCGACTGTCTACCGGCCGAAAAGATGAATCCGCAGAAAGTGCAGATTCCACAACGTTCTGGTTTTCCTCCGGCTCTAAAGAGCACGTCGAATAGACAAGTCGTCCGCCCGGCGCTACGCGCTGCATGGCAGCCTGCAGAATTGCAAGCTGACGAGATCGGAGATCGAGAAGGTCTTCAGGTTTGAGTCGCCACTTGATCTCCGGATTACGAGCGAGAGTGCCGGTGCCTGAGCAAGGCACGTCAACCAGGACGCGGTCGAATAACTCGACGGTGGGTAAAGCGCAGATATCGGCAGTGATGATTTGCACATTCCTGGCAGGGACGAGCTTGTGAAGCAGCCGGGCGCGGTGCGGATGAAGTTCTACAGCCACGATTGTCGCTTCCGGATTGCGCTCGGCCAGCAATCGCGTCTTGCCTCCCGGGGCGGCACAGCAGTCGAGAATGCGCGAACCTTTCCCCACCAGCAGCGCTACGAGTTGCGAGGCCTCATCTTGAATCGCGACCCGGCCTTCGCGAAATGCCTGGGTTCTGGTGAGATCACCGGTAATCACTCGGCGTGCCGACACCAAAAGGCTGCCTGGCGCAAGGTTGACGCTATGACTTTCAAGCTCGCTTACGACCTCTGAGTCACGGAGGCTGACCATGGTCGCGGGAATTTGCTGATCGTAGTTACAGATTTGTTGCGCCGTGGGCAAGCCGAACGTTCGCGTCCACCGTTCCACCAGCAACTGCGGATGCGCCGAAGATGCGGCCAATTCTGCCTCTGTAGCAGCCTCACCAACAGTGGGCGGTGACCCCACTGTGCGACCCGCGAACTTTCGCAGCACCGCGTTGACGAAAGGCACGGCCGACCGCTTCCGGGCACGCTTCACCAGTTCCACGCTCTCGTGAACCGCCGCGTGTTGTGGAACCCGGTCCAAATACAACAACTGATAAGCCGCCAAGCGCAGGCAAGTTAGTACTTCGGGATCAAGCTTGGACAATTTCAGCGAAGATCGCGCGGCGATCTGGTCGTCGAGCAACGACCGCCAGCGAAGCACACCCAGGACTAATTCTGTTGCCAGGCCGTGGTCCAGGGAGGAAAGTTCTGCGTAATCGGAGGCGTGCAAAAGTTCGGAAGCATAGGCATCTTGCCGATCAACTCGAAGCAGAATGTCGAAGGCAACGATGCGGGCCGGAGAGATGGCCATAAGACGTTAGCCCAGCTTCTCGCCGGTGGCAGGGTGGTAGCCATGAATAAAGTCACGCGCCAGCATACGTTTCTTGCCTTCGGGCTGTACTTCGAGCAGCTCCAGCGAAGTGTTCTCGCCGCTTCCGGCAAGCAGACGGTCACCCTGGATCGCGAACTCGCCGGGCGCAATCGCATTCGGCGCAGGTTTTGCCGTCCATACCTGCAGGTTCTTGCTTCGAAACATCGTGAACGCCCCCGGCCAGGGCTGAAACCCGCGAAGGCGATTGCAGATCTCCCAGGCGCTGCGATGAAAATCTATTCGACCATCTTCTTTCTTAAGAATGGGCGCCAGAGTCGCCGTGGCATTGTGCTGCGGGCGCGGATGAACCTTTCCAGCTTGCAGACCGCGCAGAGTTTCGACCATAAGCTCAGCGCCGATAGCAGCCAAACGTGGCGACAGAGTTTCTGCATTGTCTTTAGGTGCGATTGCGGCTTGCTTTTGTAGCAGAATGTCGCCCGTGTCCAGGCCGGAGTCAATACGCATAGTAGTCACGCCCGTGACGACCTCGCCGCGGGCAATGGCCCACTGGATGGGTGCGGCTCCGCGATACTTCGGTAACAGCGAGGCATGCAGGTTGATGTTGCCATAGCGCGGGAGATCGAGCATCCACTGCGGAATCATGCGCCCATAACCGACCACGATGATGGCGTCGGGATTGATTTTTGCGAGGTGAGACTGAAATTCGAGATTGTTCTTGATCTTCTCCGGCTGCGCGATCGGCAATCCCAACTCGATAGCGCGAGCCTTGACCGGCGAGGGGGCGAGTTCCATACCTCGTCCGCGGGGGCGGTCCGGCTGGGTGACCACCAGGGGGACTGCCAAACCTGCCGCGAGCAACTGCTCCAGCGTCTGGACTGCGAAGCGAGGGGTGCCGCAAAAAACCAAATTGAGAGATTGAGCCATTGAGTCGTTGAGTCATTGATTCAATCACTCAATGATTCAATTCTTTACTCCTACCATTCCCCGGCCTTGATTAGCTTGCGTATCTTGCGCTTCATCAAGTCCCGCTTCAGCCCACTGATGTGGCTGATGTAGAGCTTGCCATTCAAGTGATCGGTTTCGTGAAGGAACGCCCGAGCCAGCAGATCTTCGCCAGTCTTCTCGTACCACTTGCCATGCGCATCCTGGGCACGAATCGTGACTTTCTGGGCACGCTTTACTGGTTCACGAAACTCGGGAATGCTGAGGCAACCTTCCGGTTGGGTGTGCTTCCCTTCCGCGTGGAGGATCTCCGGATTTGCCAGGACCAGCTTGGCGTCAGGATCTTCCTTAAAAGTGATGTCGATGACCGCCAGCCGCTTGGAGATTCCGATCTGCGGCGCGGCCAGGCCGACGCCACGGGCTTCGTACATGGACTCGAACATATCGTCGATCAGTTTTCGCAGTTCGTCGTCGAAAACCGTTACCGGGTCCGCGGGCCTTTCCAGGACCGGGTCGCCAAATTTTACGATGGGATAGATCATTCAGTAGTTCTTCAGTTGTTGGCAGTAGCCCTGAATATTGCGCAAGGTTTCGGTCATGGAGTCGCCACCGAACTTCTCGAGCGCGCAGCCCGCAAGAGTCAGGGCCACCATGGCCTCAGCGGCAACGCCCGCGGCCGGAACGACACATACATCCGAGCGTTCGTAAGCCGCTTTCACCGGCTCGCGAGTAGCGAAATCCACCGACTGCAACGGACGACGCAGAGTGGAGATTGGCTTCAGATAGCCGCTTACTCGAATGTCCTCTCCATTGGAGACGCCGCCCTCAATTCCACCAGCGTTGTTCCGGCTGCGAGTAAAACCTGAGAGCGTATCCGTGCCCCCATAGCCTATTTCATCATGCACTGCGGAGCCAGGAGAAACCGCTGCGGTGACTCCGGAGCCGATCTCAACCGCTTTGACCGCCTGCAGCGACATTACAGCCGCAGCCAGGCGCGCGTCGAGGCGTTCATCCCATTGCGCGTAGGTGCCCAAGCCGGGCGGGACGTTGTGTGCAACCACTTCGAAGACACCGCCAACGGAATCTCCGCTCCTTAGGACCTTATCGACTTCTTCTTTCATGTGCTGCTCAGTTTCGTGTTCAGCACAATTCAGCAGCACTTCCTCTCGTTGAACGAGCGCAGCGATTTGCTCCCACGAGATTGCGCCTTTGATCGCAGCAGCGCCAACCGAGGTGACGTGGCTGAGAACATCCATTCCCAGCTCCCGAAGGAACAGTTTGGCGATGCCTCCGATAGCCACGCGCGCCGCCGACTCGCGTGCCGACGCCCGCTCCAGAACATAACGAGCTTCGGGAAAGTTGTACTTCAAAGCTCCGGCCAGGTCGGCGTGCCCAGGGCGCGGCGACTTGACTGCTTTGTGCTTATCCGAATCGCCCTCCTCCACCGGGAGCGATTCCTGCCAGTTCTTCCAATCTTTATTTTCCAGCAGAACCGCGATAGGGGAACCAATGGTCTTTCCTTGCCGCACGCCGGAAAGTATGTGCGCGGTATCACGTTCGATCTTCATACGGCCACCGCGCCCGTAGCCCTGCTGCCGCCGCCAGAGCTCGCGGTCAACAAATGCCTGGTCGACTTTCAATCCGGCAGGCATGCCGGTAAGGAGCGCGACCAGCGCTTCGCCATGCGATTCTCCGGCGGTGAAGTAACGCAACATTGAATCAGGATTGTATCCGATCAGGCCGACTGGAACCCTAACTGATTCAGTCAGCCGATAGACGCCTCGCCCATATTAAAGAACCCAAGTGCCCATCGACTCCCGGAGAATCAGCAATAGGATGCTTCCGACAACGAACGCAGTACGCGCCCGGCCTCGTCCCGCGAACGACCCGGCAACACCCAAAAGGACCGGGACGTATCCGTGATATCCCCAATGAACCCATGGCCACACGTACATCTCAAACGTGTGATGAAGAGGATGGCGCATCAGCCACTTGATCTGAGACAGCTCGAAGAGAAAAGCAGGCAGGGACGCTGTCAAGTACACCGACGAGGCAAGCGCAACCAACGCTCGCAATTTACTATTCGGTTCGCGGGGCTTCAGGAGAAAGAACCAACCGACCGCGATGGAGACGCTTGCCAAGAGTAGAAGAATCTTCTGTAAGCCGTGCTTGCCGCTAATTATGTCCGGAAGGAAGAAAACCAGCAGGAAAACAACGCAAGCAAAAACGAAATTGGGGCGGACACGGAGATTACTTCGGTCGATGGCCGCGTTCATAGACTTCATATTTAAGTCCTGTCATCGAACCGTCCGCGCCATGGCGAAGGGATTCATTTCGTCCCATTGGGAAACACCAGAATCTTGCTGGATTCGCCGGTTTTCAAGCGGTCCATGGCTTTGGAGAAATCCTTCATGGGGATGCGATCGGTGATTACGGGATGAAGGTCAAGCTTGCCATGCTTGAGCAGAGCGGTCATCTGGTACCAGGTTTGATACATGCGTCGGCCGCTGATGCCCTGGACGGTGATCCCCTTAAAGATGATGTCTTCGGAGAAGTTGAGCGAAATCGGTTTGGAAGTGAGGCCTAACAGGGAGATGCGTCCGCCGCGGCGCACGATATCGAAGGCGGTACGAATCGCGTTGGGATGGCCAGCCATCTCCAGCACCACATCCACACCCAAGCCTCCGGTGCGCTCCATAACGATGGCGTTCACGTCCTGCGTGGATGGGTCGAGCACGACGTCGGCTTTCATTTCTTTGGCAATGCGTCGCCGATGTTCGTTGACCTCGATGGCATAGACTTCCGCTGCTCCCACTGCACGTGCCACGGCGATAGAGAAAAGTCCGATAGGGCCGCAACCGGTGACGGCGACAGTCTTCGCCGCAATCTCGCCGGCCAGCACGGTGTGTACAGCGTTGCCCAAGGGGTCGAGGATAGACGCGTATTCCGGCGGAATGGCGGGATCGAGTTTCCAGATATTCGATTCGGGGATGACCACGTACTCGGCAAACGCCCCGTCGGCATCGACGCCGATAATCTTTACGTTCTGGCAGATGTGGGCATCGCCGGTGCGGCATTGGAGACACTTGCCACAGGCCACGTGCATTTCGGCTGAGACAAAGTCGCCTTCCTTGACGCTGGTGACTTCGTCGCCGAAAGCCACAACCTCGCCGCAAAACTCGTGCCCAGGGATCAGCGGCGGATGAATACGGTTCTGCGCCCACTTGTCCCACTCATAAATATGGAGATCGGTGCCACAGATGGACGCCACTTTGACCTTGACCAGGACGTCGTTCGGTCCGAAGGCAGGAACTTTGACTTCGCGGATTTCCGCGCCGGGCGCGGCTTCTGGCTTTACAACGGCGAGCATGGTCTTGGGCATAAGGGTCATGCGGTAGGCTTCAGGTTCGAAATCGTAAACTGGCTATTCTAGCACTCCGAGAGCGCAAGCTAGGATTGTCCTGCTCGAGGACCGGATGGACCCGGTTTGCGTTCTGCCGCGGGCTTGCGATTGAACTCTTCCGACTGCCCGCGTGGAATACTCAGCGACTTCCAATCCTTCGACCGGAGATGCTTGGCGATAAATACGATCTGGCCGACGTGATAAGCATAGTGAGCGATCTGCCGGTTGATGGCTTGCAGCACGGTATGCGGCTCGCCCCGAATGGTGACGGTGCGCTGCACATCTTCGGGACGGAGCACTTCGATTGCGGAGAACACAGACGACCAGCCTGACTCCCACCAGCGCGTGACATCGGCACGGGTCGTTTCAGAAGACAGCTCGAATTCCTGGTCGCGGCGGCGGTCGGGCTTCTCACCGTCGCTGGTGAGAAAATCAACGAAGCGCGAACGCATGTTGCCAGCCACATGCTTCACGATGATTGCCACAGAATTCGACTCGGGATCGAGGGTCACAAACAACTCTTCGTCTTTTAATTGGGCAAGCGCGCCCTCGCCGAGACGCTTGTATCCGCGAAACTGGCGGCGGGCTTCTTCGAGGTAGTGCTGGGCAAGGTCGGTCATAGTTAAATAGATGCTGCCAGCGGTTGAGGAGTAGCGGATGGGACTTGCACCCTCGTAAATTTCAAACTTGCATCTTAATCAAGGTTCTCCCCAACCGCCGCCACCAGGTGACTCAACCCGGATTCTCTCTCCTTTACGTAGCCGCAAGCTGAATTTGCCGGGCAGCGTTTGCGATGAGCCGTCAGTGCGAGTGACCGTAGCTTTCCCCGCCACTCCGTTTGCTCCGCCGTTCAGCCCATAAGGCGACCGCGTTCGCCTGTCAGCTAATAGCGTAACCTCAGCATCGGTAAGAACTTCGATTTCTCGCACGATGCCGTCGCCGCCGCGATATTTCCCCGAGCCTCCGCTATCTGGCCGCAAAGAATACGTGCGAACGCGCAAGGGGTAAGCATATTCCAGTGCCTCGGCTGGTGTGTTGAGAGAATTGGTCATGTGGGTGTGAATGCCGGAAACACCGGCTTTGCCAGGACGTCCGCCCATCCCACCGGCAATGGTTTCGTAGTAGGCGAACGGCTCGTGAGTACGGGGATCAATCCCGCCGATGGTCAAGTTGTTCATTGTCCCCGATGCAGCCGCAGGAATCCGGTCTGGCAAAGCTTGTGCCAAAGCCTTCAGGAGCATATCGACGATGCGCTGCGAGGTTTCTACATTGCCCCCCGCCACCGCTGCCGGTGGATGCGCATTCACTACCGTCCCTTCCGGAGCAATAACCGTTATGGGACGCATCAGGCCCGACGTCGCCGGAACATCTTCGGTTAGCAAACAACGGAATACGTAGAAGCAAGCAGAGAAGGTAATGGCTTCTACCGCATTTATACTGCCTTCCACCTGCGGATCGCTGCCGGTGAAATCTACCGTGACATAATTGCGTGAACGCCCGCGCTCACGCGCCACCTTAACTTCGACCGCAATCTTCACTGGGTTTTCGGTGATACCATCGTTGTCGAGAAAGTCCTCAGCGCGATAGTTCCCGCGAGGGACATTTTCTAGAAACGCCCTCATCATTTGCTCGGAATAGTTGAGTAATTCCTGCGCCGCCCGTTTGGTTCGCGGCAAGCCATAACGCTTGCCGATTTCGCGCAGACGTTCTGCCCCAATGTGACACGCCGCGAGTTGTGCTCCCAGGTCGCCCTCACGTTCCTCCGGTGTACGGACATTGTTCAAGAGAAGCGCAAGCACGTCGGACTGCACTTTCCCGGCATGCATCAGCTTCACTGGAGGAACGCGAAGTCCTTCCTGATAGATTTCTCGGCAAAGACCCATCGAGCCTGGGTAAGTGCCGCCAACATCCGCGTGGTGAGCTCGCGAAGCTACATAGAAGTCGGGCCGACCCTTCGCGCCGCGAGGCTGCACATGGACCGGCGCTACCATTGTGATATCTGGCAGATGTGTACCACCGCGAAAAGGATCGTTCAGCATTGCGACGTCGCCGGGATTGAGTTCGAGATTCTCCAAGACGGCGCGAACCGACATGGGCATTGAGCCCAGGTGCACTGGCATGTGGTCGCCCATCGCCAAAACTTCTCCGTCAGTATCGAACACAGCGCAGGAATAGTCGCGGCGCTCCTTGATGTTCGGAGAGAACGCGGTGCGGCGCAGAGCCGCGCCCATTTCTTCCGCGATGGAGTGGAAAATGTTCTTGAAGATCTCGAGTTCGATGGGATCGCGGGCCATGAATGGAAGAAAGTGTACGACAACGGAGACGATGGGTCGCCTGAAAGTGAAACCTCACCTCCAGAATTGTGTTGACATTCAAAACAATACTCCGCAATATCTTGGGGTGAGGATTTCGTTCGCACTAGAAGTGCAGGGCGACCTCGCGTAGCAAGTTTTTGTTTGGAAATTTCACAAGGGAAAATAGCTCACGGAGGATAACTTCATGGCAACCAAGAAAAAGGCTGCGAAGAAAAAAAAGAAGCACTAACAGCCGGCGAGAAAGTTCTCGTACGGATCAGAAGTTCAGAAAGGCCTCGCGAGAGAAGCACCTCTCGCGAGGCTTTTCTCATGAGTGGCAACTCCTGCATTGTCCCGCTTCGATAGACTTTTGATGATCATCGCAGCAATACCCACTCCACCTTTTGCAGCCAGACTCGAGGCCAGCGCCTGCATGCCAAGAGAATGGTAGTTATCAGACACCGCGTCACTCTCTTTGCCGGGGAGAGAAGAGAAAGTTTTTTCCAGAGGACCCAGCAAGGTATTGAGTAATACCGCTTCGAAATCGTGGGCTGCCTTGGCAATCTTGCGCGCCTGTTGATCGAGGGCAGGAGTGGAGGTCGTGGGAGCGGTAGTCACAACTGGTGAAATATTCATCAAATCACATCCAAATCGGCTTCCAGAGCTCCTGCAGCTTTGATGGCCTGCAGGATCGCAATCACGTCGGTTGCAGTGGCTCCAATTCTTTGCAGTCCGTTGACCAGTTGCTCTACGCTGGCGCCTTCGGTCAGCTCGATGCGCCGGGCCGGGGCTTCTTCCGCCTTCACGGTCTGCTCCGGTACGACCTCAGTCTTGCCTCGGGAGAGTGGGTTGGGCTGCGAGACCGCAAGCTCGGTCGCGACCACGATCGAGAGACTGCCATGCAGGATCGAAACCGCGCCCAACCGAACATCCTTGCCCATGACTACCGTACCCGTGCGTTCGTTGACGACCACTCGCGCGCGATGATGCACTTCTACGGTGAGGCTTTGCACTCGAGCGAGCAGGGCGGGAACGCTGCCCGAGCCAGCGCCCGTGTTGTCGATATCAACCCGCCGGCTGTCGACGACGGAAGCGATTGATTTGCCAAATTCTTTGTTGATGGTGCCTGCCACTTCCCCCGCCGTGCTGAAATCCGGCTCGTTAAGAATCAGGGACAGCTTGGTCAAAGTGTGCAGATCGAATGAACTGTCCCGCTCCACAATGCCGCCGCCGGGAATGCGTCCGACGGTGGGGTGATTGACCTGCTTGGTGTTGCCACCGCGTCCTGCGGTGTAACCGCCCAAGGTTAGCGGGCCCTGGGCAGCAGCGTAAGTCTTGCCATCCGCCGCGTAGAGGGGCGTAAGCAAGAGCAAACCTCCCTCCAGGCTTCTGGCATCTCCCACAGAGGCGACGGTGACATCGATGCGTGTACCTGGAGTGGCGAACGGCGGCAGGTTGGCGGTCACAAATACCGCGGCAACATTCTTGACGGTCACGGTGGCGGGCGGAATCTGGACTCCCATGTGCTGGAGAATATTGGCCAGAGTCTGAACGCTGAAAATTGTTTGCTGACGGTCACCCGTGCCTTTGAGTCCCACCACCATCCCATAACCGAGGACATGGTTGTCGCGCACGCCTTCGATGGAAGTGACATCGCGGATCAACGACTGCCGTGTTTCTTCCGTCCTCGCCGGCGAAGGCCTCAGAAGCAGAAACAACAGCAACGAACTGAGAATAGGATTCATTTCAGATCTTCAGAAGCCAAGAATTCGCAACAGGGTGCGGACCACAATATTTGGTGGCCGGGTACCGTCGCTAAGCACGCCTTTTCCTTTGAGTTCCAGCTCGAGATCGCCAATGGTATTGGACGCGACCGTGTTGTCCGGCCCGATATCGGCTCTGCGCACCAGACCGCGAACCAGAACGATTTGATTTTCATTGTTCATGGTGAGCTGACGCTCGGCTTCGATAACCAGAAGACCACTCGAAAGCACTGCGACCACCCGTCCGCTTAGAGTAGTTTGCAGGCTGGAAGTAGTGGAAGCTTGCGACTTTCCAGTCAACGCCTGCGAGGAGTTGGGCGAAAACAGTTGCGCTACGCCGGTGGTTTTCAACTGCCCGGGCAAGGCAGTTATGCCGGAACTGGCCGCCAGAGTTCGGGCGGTGGAAACACTGTTGGCGTTGTTGGCCGTGGTGTCATGAACTACGACGATGGTGATCAAGTCACCGACCCTTCCAGCTTTGAAGTCTCCGGTCAGAAACGCCAGGCGGCCATTGTCGGTCCAAAGACTGCCGGGACTACCGGAGGGTAACTCTGGCACCTGAGGCTGCATGCGCTCGATATAGGCGGCCAAGTCTTCGCGCTGAATCTTCTTTGTTTTTCCTAGCGCGAAAGGTGCGACGGGAAGAAGAATGAGCATCCCTGCGAGCCAGAGGTTTCTCAACATGGGTCGGATCAAAGGTGTGCCCTCAGGATTCCTGCGCCTGTGACTTCTGCCTGGAACACGCGATGAGTGGAGGGATCCATGGCCCGAACCTGCTTGCCCAGAGAACCGCTCTGCAGGCATGTGACCAGCAACTGCATACGCAGCGGGGGATCCTCGAAAATCAGCATCACGCGCTGGCCGATTCTGACTAGAACGGGGCTTGGCGTGGATTCGACCGTCGGCGTTGCCGTGGAAAGAAGATGAGGCTGTTGCCTTGTGGGAACGGCAACCCAGAAGCTGGGGCAAACTGCGCGCTCCACACAGCGCATGCGGATCTGCAACACTCGCCGGGTTGGATCGGGAAGCGCTTGCTCGACCCGTAAAGCAGGGTTTTCCTGCAATGCGTAAATCGTTTCCGGCCAGACTACTGGGGAGTTCACCAAGTCTGCATCGTTGGTTTTTTGTCGTACGAACTCAGAAACCACTCGCTGCACCGCCTCGCGGCGAATAGGAAAACATGTTCGCTGCACGGAGACTGGCCCCGAAAGCATGAGCCCACGCAATCCTGGCGACGAGGAAATCACCTTTTCAATCTCAGCCCTCTCGAAGACGCGGACGGTGTGACACTGTGGCGTTCGTCCGAGTTCAATCTGTTCGCCGGCACTCCGCATCTGGTTCGGAGTGTCCTGCGGTAAGAGGTCGGAGAGCCGAATCGTGTCGCGCGACACACTGGCTGCGCGGAGCAGAACTGCGGTTTGGCCCGTGCCAGCTTCAGCCGAAAAAGCCAGAACCGCCAGCAGCGTCCACTTCAGCCACGAGTTGTCAATCGCGAACTCCATGAAGCATCCTTAGCGCGAGATATTGTTGAGCTGTTGCAGCATTTCATCGGCTGATTGCACCACCCGTGAACTGGCTTCGTAGGATCGTTGCGCCACAATCATGTTGACAAATTCCTGCACCACATCCACGTTGGACTGTTCCAGGAAGCCTTGCTGAATTGAGCCCAATCCATCGCTGCCTCCGGGAGTGCCGGCTATGGGATCGCCCGAAGCAGTGGTGGCAAGGAAAAGGTTGCTGCCAACGCTGTTCAGTCCTCCGGCATTGGGGAAGAGAGCGAGCTGTATCGACCCCACTTGCTGCGCCGCTTGCTGGCCAGCCTGGGTAACGCTCACCGTACCATCGGAACCGACCGTGATGGAAGTGACACCGGGCGGAATGGTAATTCCCGGAGTAAGAGGATTGCCGTCGGCGGTCACCACGTTCCCCTGCGCATCCATATGAAATTCTCCGCTTCGCGTATAAGCGGTGTCGCCAGTCGGCAGTGTTACTTGAAAGAATCCATTGCCTTGAATCGCCAGATCCAGGGGATTACCAGTAGCGCTCAAGTCGCCCTGCAGTTGTACTACCTCGGAGGCAGCAGTGCGGGTTCCCAACCCGATCTGCAAGCCCGCAACCAGCGTGGTCTGCTCGGTGGCTGCGGCGCCTGGCATCACCAGGTTTTGGTAGATCAGATCCTGAAACTGCAGGCGCCGCGCGCGAAAGCCGGCGGTGCTCGAGTTCGCCAGATTGTTGGCGATATTGTCCAGGTTATTCTGCTGGGCACTCATGCCGCTGGCCGCGCTATACAAGGCTCGTAACATTGGTTTCTCCTACACGTGTGGAAGATCGTTGGCTGCGACTTTGTTAAAGGTGGAATAGAACGCTCCCATGGCGCGTTCCAGCATTTCCGCACGGCGCTGTATCGCGAGCAGATCCACGACGGCCGTAACTGGATTTACGTTCGAGGCTTCAAGCATGCCCTGACGGACGGACGAATGCGCGGCCGGATGTAATGCATTGTCAGGCACCGAGTAGTACGAGGCACCCACGGCGATCGGCGAAGCGCCGGGCACAAGTTCAACCAGGCGTATCTTGTCAACCAGCGCGCCGTTCACTGATACGGTGCCATCGGCGCTGATCGATAGCGGTCCGCTGGGGATGGTGATCGGCCCTTGATCCCCCAGAACCGGGTCACCTGCCTGCGTCAACAGTTGGCCGGCGGTCGAGATCTGGAAATTGCCGTTTCGGGTGTAGATCGGACCGGCTTGAGTTTGCACGACGAAGAAACCTTCGCCTTCGATCCCCAAGTCGGGAGCATTTCCGGTCGCCTGCAAAGTGCCGCTGCTCAAATCTGTACGGGTTTCGCCCAGCACATTGAAGTTATTGAGGGCGCGGTTCAGTGGATTCGCGAACTCTCCAGATGCGCTGGCCACTAGCGATTGAAACGTCTGCTGCTGCCCGCGATACCCGGTCGTGTTCAGGTTTGCGACGTTGTTGGCGATCAGTTCCAGTGCTTGAGTCTGTGCACTGAGTCCCGCACAAGCTGCGTAGTATCCGCTGTCCACTTTGCTTCTCCGCAGAGGTTCAAGCACGCTATGCGCCAAGAACGGTTTCGTTCGAAAAAAACGCATAAGTGGTTTTGGGAGCAACGCATTTCAACTTCTTGAAGACGGTTTAGTTTGGCGGTTGCGCTCGCGAGGGAAAGTTTTGCCGGGAAGCATCGAGCACAAAGGCAAAGAGTGCCCGAACTCAGCATGAGACTTAGTAAAGCAGCGAATCGCTACTGCGATCGCGTTCGAAAAGTGAGGACGCGCGAACTTTGCCCACAGTCTCGGCTCCCAAACGGGTGACTCATTGTTCAGGGAGTGTTGTTGTCAGACTTTAGGGGATATATTTGGCACAATCGGGGCGCGCAAAAGACTTTGCTCGGCAACGCTATCCGGTGATGGGCAAGGAATTGCCGGGAGCATCAAGACCCAACCCTGCCGCATGTGAGGTTTCGGCGGCGCGGTGGAAGAGCAGATTGGCAACATCGGGACCGGTGGACAAACGCGCCCAGATGAAGGCTCCGCAGCTCACTAGCCGAACCGCCTCCGCGCCTAGTTTGAGTACGTATCCACAGGTGATTCGGGCCATTTCGGAAGCATCTCGCCAGCCATCGAACAGCAATTCTCGGGGATGGCGCTCATGCCCGATGCTCTCCAAAGCCTGAGCCACCGCACTGTGAGTGGTGAGACAGGCTTGGGTGCGGCAATCGAGCATCTGTTCAATAGCATACAACGCGCTGTAATCGAGGCCGTCACAGAACGCCAAGTGGAACATGCGCGTCGACGGCACAAATTGCACCGGCAAGATCCGGGAAGTTTCCAGCAGGTGGTAGGGCAACAAGCGGAGGCAGGCCGGGTCGCAGCTTGCGTTGGAAGCCAGTACCGGGCAAGCCCACTGCTGCGCGAGCGCAGCTATGACCTGATGTTCGGTGGCAAACCCCATTTGTTCCAACCATTCCCCCAAACGCTGCCGGCCGCTCCCTCGCTGCGCTTCCAAGGCCGACCGCAACTGCTGGTTAGTCAACTGGCCGCGGGAAATCATCAGCAGACCCAACGGCACGCGGTGGCGCATTGCGGGTGCGGGAACGGTGACGGCGCAGAGCCTCGCAAACTGCTCTCGAGCGGCAGATTCGAAACAGGCTGGGGCACAGTAAAGCGAATCGTGCAGACAGATGGTACCGTGACGCCAGCGGAATCGACGCCATAGCCTTCTGGTGGAACTACAGTCTATATCTCCGCATGGCGGAACTGCGGTCTCGCAGGAGTTGCGGAAGAATGATATCCAGTTCATTGTGGTCGGCATTCTACGCTGCGCCTCGGAGCGCACTTATTGCCGGAGTGAGTACCTCGAGTACCCGCAGCCCGTACCTGCGACGCAAGGTGGATGACGGCTTTGCACTGCGCCTGATTCATACCATCCGCGGTGTTGGCTACGAACTGGGCGGGGCTCGGAAATAGGCAGAAAGTTGCGCTCTTGCGGGAACCTGCTCTGCCACTCACTTGCGACTCCCGCAGTTGCGGATAATCTAATAAGGACCCGCGGCGTGGAGCTTACGACCAGAAAAGCTTTTCAGCAATTGTGCGTACCCGGAGGCATACTCCTGCTTTTGGCCGCAGTGTTGCTGCACGGCGGATTGTTGGCCATCCCGGCACCGGCCATCGATTTCTATTACTACACCGTTTTCGTAGCTGCTCTCCTGTTGGCCTGGCGTTTTCATTCCAGCCGGGTGATGTTTGTACTGCTTACGCTGCTGCTGGCACACCGCGCTCTGGAGTACTTTTCTAACGCTCGAATTGTTTCGGCCGGCCCGGGTCGCATCGCGTTTGAAGCTATTGCGCTCTTGTTGCCGATCAACCTGGTCCTCTTTTCGCTCGCTCGTGAGCGCGGATGGGCAGTCCCCGCGATCACCTCCCGGCTCGCGCTCCTGTTCTTCGAATCGGTTTTCATTGCTCTCATCTGCCGGCCGGGAGAAACCACCAGCCCCTGGTTCATCCACGCCGCCATCTTGAACCATAATTTGTTTTCATGGACGCCAATTCCGCAACTTGCTTTGTTGGCATTCGCTGTCTGCCTCGTGGTCCTGACGGTCCGGTTTGTGATGCATCCCAAACCGGTGGAGAGTGGTCTGCTGTGGTCATTGGCGGCGGCCTTTACCGGCCTGCAAATGGGGGGAGTAGGACGGGCTGGAAGCGCGTACTTCGCCACTTCCGCTCTGATTCTGCTCAGCTCGATCATCGAGAATTCCTACCTCCTCGCCTATCACGATGAATTGACCTCTCTGCCTTCGCGCCGCGCTTTCAATGATGCATTGCTCCGCCTCGAAGCGCCCTACGCCATTGCGGTGGTCGACATCGACCATTTCAAGAAATTCAACGACAGCTTTGGACATGACACTGGCGACCAGGTTCTGCGCATGGTGGGCACACGCCTAGCCGAGGTAACTGGAAACGGTCAGGCCTATCGCGTGGGCGGTGAAGAGTTCTGCATTCTCTTCCGGGACAAGTCGATGAAGGATGTCTTGCCTCATCTCGAGGCTCTTCGCGTGACGATTCAAGAATCTGTGTTCCATCTCCGCGGTCTGCCCGAGCGCCGCAGTGTCGCTCGCGGGACAGATCGTAGAAGCTCGCGCAACCGGCGAGTTGCAGGCTCTCAACTACTTCGCCGCGCGCTTGCCGACCCTTCTCCGCACGAATTCTCGGTTACAGTCAGCATAGGCGTTGCCGAGCCGAGCCCCGGCGCCAAGGAGGTGGAACAAGTAGTGCAAGCAGCCGACAAAGCGCTCTATCGCGCCAAGCGAGCCGGGCGTAACCGAGTCGAGATGGCCGCTCCACCTCGCAGCCGTGGCTCACGCTTCAAGCGCAGCATTGCCTGATTCTGCTACGAACTGCCGATCAGAACCCCGGTCACGAACACCAATGCCCCACCCAACGCCACCTGCATGGCGGCCGACAACGTAGGCGTGTCCATATACCGATGACGAATCCAGGTGATGATCCCGAGTTCGACAATTACTACGACTGACGCGATGATGAGCGCAACGTGAAAACTGGGGATCAGAAATGGCAGCGTGTGGCCGACTCCGCCCAAAGCCGTCATAATGCCACAGATCGCACCGCGCACCCAGGGATGTCCGCGACCGGTGAGACTACCGTCATCAGAGAGCGCCTCGGCAAAACCCATGCTGATGCCGGCGCCAATGGAAGCTGCCATACCCACCAAAAAAGCGTCCCAGCTATTGCGGGTGGCCAGAGCAGCGGCGAATACCGGGGCCAGAGTTGACACTGATCCATCCATCAACCCAGCCAAGCCGGGTTGCACGATCTGCAGTACGAACAATCGCCGCCGCGCTCGCTCCTCATCTTGCTGGACATCCGGACCCAGTTCTTCTGCTTTCAGATCGTGGGCCCGGTCTTCATGCGTCCGTTCCTCCTGTGCCAGGTCGTCGAGCAGTTGGCGAATACCGGCATCCCGCGTGCGCGCAGCCGCCTTCTCGTAAAAGCGTCTGGTTTCCACCTCCATCGCGCCGGCGGTCTTATGGACCATGTCCAGTCCCAGCGGTCGCACCAGCCAGACCGGCGTTCGCTGCACAAAGCCACGGACATCCTGTCGCCGGACTAGCGGGATATGTTCTCCGAATTTCTGCCGGTGCAGCTCGATCAGCCGCCGCCGATGCCCGGACTCTTCCACTCGCATGCCGTCGAACACCGTCGCGGATGCGGGAAAGTCCTGTCGCAAGCCTTCGGCAAAATCCGCGTAGACCCGCTCGTGTTCTTCTTCCAAAGAAATTGCCAGCGCCAGAATCTCCTGTTCGGAAAGAGCGTCAAAGTTCTTCATCGAGATAGTGTAATTCAGGGCCAGCGACACTACTCCAAACAGGAAAAACCCACGGCGTGAGCCGTGGGCAAATTAGAAAAACGGTTAAATTGCGAAGTCTAGTACGCCCACCAAGGCGCCGCAGGAGTACTGGATGGAACCGCTTGTCCATCGATCGAAGTAAACACACTCCTGCCATAGAAGAACGGCAGACCATAGTCGAATCCGCCCCCGGTATTCGGTCCGCCTAGAGTACTGTACGCGGCGTCGGCGCCACCCCCTTCGGCGAACAAGTTGTCGGCGTTATCAATGCTGAAATTGACAGTGTTGGTTGCACTGTTCGTTCCAAGATTGACGGCAGATTCACTCAGAAGACTGCTCGGACAATAGAAGGACGTCACGTCCGTGCAAACCGGAATCGTGGTGTCAGGGAAGAAAAACCCATTCGATCCGCTGTCGATGAAACTTGGGGTATTGTTGCTGCTATTGTAGGTCACACCCTTGTAAGTAACTGAAAACGTATCTTCCGAGTCGAGCGTAAATATAGTTGCGCTGCCAACCTGATTGTTGGTCTGTGTCCCAATACCGAAAATCAACGACCCACTCTCCGTTGCTGCCGCTCCGGAGAGAGCCGGAAGTTGAAGGATCACCCCGTTGTTGTCGGTCGCGAATAATGCCACAGGATTCACCACTTGCTGGGCCACTGTCACGAAGCTAGGAGTGCAGGTCGTGCCGCTGGAGCACAGGTAGTAGAACGGCGTCGGAGGAAACTGGTTACCCCCGTTGGGATCGCAAGCCAGTCCACAATCCACCGGTTCGGGCCCGACTCCGAGGATACCATTAGTTCCCAATGCCGCCTGATTATCCTCGTCGATTCCGCCGTTTGAACAATCAGTAGGGATGGTGAAGCCCGTCGGATCTGCAATTACCTGAATGGTCGCGGAGCTGGCCAGTTCGTTCGCCATTTGGACATCGGCCACTTCAGCCGTACCCCAAAGGTAGGACGAGTCAGCGAAATTAATGCAATTGTAGAGAATGCTGTTGCCCGAAGTGAGTGTCTGCAGTCCGCTAAGCGTTATGGCGGAAGACAGAATTCGCAAACCAAACGAGCCGGTGTCAACCAGAATTCCGTCAATTGCCTGGCATGTTGTAGTGCCGGGGTTGCAGATGGTTACGGTGGTGAAGGCGCCGTTGGGATAAATGGCCCCTGCCACCGGTCCACCGTCAACCGCGATGGGCTGCACGTTCGCCGTGCCACCCGTGGGAACGCCTTTCGGAGTTGAACCACCACTTCCGCTTCCGCATCCCGCCAGCAATCCAAGGCTCACAACTGAGATCAACAATAAGAACGTGCGCACGACTGCCTCCTTAAAGATCTGTGACCTATCGAAGTTGGTCCGGGGTGACACCTTGCGGCAGCATCGCGGGCACATAAGCTCTTCCGAAATATCCTCGTGGATGTCCGCTGCTTTGCACCACCAATCCCGCCTCTTGGATATTCAAGGGGCCGTGGCGCACCGGGCCTGCATGATGAGCTTGAACGTTGGCAGAAAACTGTTGGAAGTAGCTGCCCAGAATCTGTTGCATCGGGGGCACGGAGGGGCCATGCCAGGCGACGGCGAATACCTTTCCGTCGACCGACACAAACTCGCGCACGGTGGTCCCCATGGGAGTCTTGATCTCGTGCAGAGTGTAGGCTTGGCCCGCAGTTGTTTTTATGCTGGCCTTCATGTACGTCCGGTCGGTTTGAACCGAACTCGCGTCGCCGCCCAAGGCCGCGAATGCAGGTAAACCAATCCCAAATGCTATGAGGGCGATGCCTGCAACCTTCGCCCATGCCGACCCGCGAGCCATCTCGTGCTGCTTAGAAGTTGTCATAAGACTCACCTTTGATTCGCGCCACTGACAGAGGTCACCCCCTGTGTTGTACCTAACCCGACCCGTTGCCTTTTGTTGCGTTCATCAACTAGGATTTACCTGACAATCCCTGGGTTGCTTGCCGTTACATGTTACTCGCGTAATTTCCCTGTAAAATAGTGTCTCTACTTTCCATTTTATGCTCCGCACCAGCCTTTTGAACAAGTGCAAGTGATTCAAAGGGAAGGCACTGTTCCGAGTTGGTAACCATTACTTCCGTGATCTTGGAGAAGCCGCTCTCTTGACCACAGCCCCCGACTCCAACCAACAAAGATTGATCTATACTGGTGCGCGAACCACCCATATAGCTGTGGACGTCAGCTCTATATATAAGGAGCATACTGCGATGCGACTCAAATGCTGGTTTTTGCTGATTGTGGCGATTGCTTCCCTCTCTGTCTCCGCACAGGAGCGCGAGGTTTCCCCAAAAGCAGTGGAACGCATTCAAAAAGAAGTGCGCCACGAGCTGGTCATGCTGCCGTATCTCGACGTATTCGACAACCTCGCTTATAAGGTCGACGGCTACAAAGTTGCTCTGTTCGGGCAAGTCACCAATCCAACAGTGAAGTCTGATGCCGAAAAAGCAGTCAAGAAGATCGAAGGTGTGGAAAGCGTTGACAATCAGATCGAAGTGTTACCGGTTTCCCCCATGGACGACGGCTTGCGGCGCAGGCTTTTTCGCGCGATCTATGGCTACCCGCAGATGCAGAAATATGCCCTGCCGACCATTAAACCGATCCGCATCATCGTGAAAAACGGCCATGTGGCGCTCGAAGGAGTCGTGGATAGCGAGGCGGACAAGAACGTTGCCAACATCCGTGCCAACGGAGTGCCCGGAGTGTTCTCCGTGACCAACAATCTGGTAGTTGTAAAGTGACCACGCATCACCGGTAGCACAGTTTAGACTTTTCATGCTGCTGATAGACTGTGCCTAGCGCGGAGGGATGCGTGAGCGGTTGAAACGGGTGGTCTTGAAATACACAGGAGGGTTTTGACTCGTTATGAAAACCTTCTACTCTACACTATTCCTCAACGGCTTACCAAGCGCGTGATTTGATCCATTCCACTTGGAAATGATTCGTTTGGATCGTAGAACCATTACAATTTCATTACAGTCCAGCTGACGCAGCCTGCCCGGCCAGCCAAGAGCTTTACCCAATCTGCCTCGGAAGGTGAGCCTGGGTCCGTTTAAACGTGTTCCAGGCCCGTCCTGCATGCCAGTCCCATATCTGGATGTACACAGAGTGGCGAGTCGCAGGCTTTGTGACACGCCACTCTGACCTTCGACGCGAACCACTAACCGATTCTTCGCAAAACGTCTCCGTACTCTACTTGATACCGAAGACGACACCGCAGCCAGCGCCGGAAAAGTTTCCGGTACACTCAGAGGTATTGCCTCCGGCTTCAGTGATGCCGAAGATGCTGCCGTCGGGACCGAGAAGCAAATTGCTTTCGGGTTCACTGCCGTCAGCGCCTCCGGTAAAGGCATAGAGGACGGTCTCGTCCCATGGGCCGTTGGCGGCGGGCCTCAGTTTGAAGACGACACCGCATCCGGGGTTGGTGTCGGTTCCTAAGGAACAGGGTGCGGACAGGTCACCCCCGTTTTCGGTCGAGCCGTAGAGATTCCCAGCTGAGTCAAAAACCACGGGGTTTCCGCTGAACGCCCCGTCGTTGCCCCCGGTGAATGAGTAGAGCACCGTCTCCTCCCAGGTCCCGTGCCTTAGCCCAAAGACCAAGCCGCAGCCGGGGGGAACGTCGAATCCGTATCCTCCAAGGCAATTGCTCGCGGTCGTATCGCCCCCGTAAAGGGTAGTGCCATAGACATTGCCGTGGGAGTCAAGGGTCACCCCTAAGAGGGGCATAGCTCCGTCCGCACCGCCCGTAAAGGCATAGAGCACGGTTTCAGTCCACGGGCCATGGCGAGTTGGCGTCAGTTCGTAGACGACACCGCAGCCGCCGTTTGCTACTCCAAAGCAACTAGCGGACGTGTCGCCTCCCTGATAGGTGACGCCGTAAAGATTTCCCTGGGAGTCCAACGTCACACCGCTAAGAGGATTAAAACCGTCGCTGCCACCGGTGAAGGAGTGCAGTACCTTCTCCTCCCAGGTCCCGTGCTTCAACCCGAAGACCACGCCGCAGCCGTGTGGGGCGTCGCAACCGCCCGTGTCACCGCCGTAATCAGCGGCGCCATAGACATTTCCACTGGCGTCGAGTATCACGCCGGAAAACGGCTTAGCTCCGTCGCTACCCCCGGTGAAGCTATGGAGCAACGTTTCTGTCCAGGGGCCGTTTGCGGTGGGAGTTAGCATAAACACCACGCCACATCCGGGGACGTATCCAGAAATCTGACAAGCTGGAGCTGTCGTTCGGCCGCCATAATTGGTGGTACCGTACAGATTTCCGGCGGAGTCCAGAACCACGCCGCCAATGGGCCCGGCTCCGTCCTTGCCACCAGTGAAGGCGTAGAGCACCGTCTCTTCCCAGGTGCCGTGCGCACGTGGAGTCAGCTTAAAGACCACGCCACATCCGGGGACGCCGGTTTCAATTTCGCAAGCGGAGGAATTATTGCCCCCCGAAATGGTCGTACCGTAGACATTTCCGTCGGAGTCAGCGACCAGGTTAGTCCCTACAACGGCCCCGGATTTGCCCCCGCCAAAGGTAAATACAGTTTTCTCCGAATCCAGCGCCAGAGCCGATACCGCCAGAGCCAGAACCGTCGCTACCGCTATCGTTAGGTTTCGTGCGGTTGTACCAATGTTTATCATGTCTTTTTCTCCTTTACTGGGATATAGGGTCTAGTGCGAAGTCCGCCATCTCTCAATTGAGTGCTTGGTTCAAATTGTTTGTTCTCTCGGGACCGAAGTAGCGAACCCGGTTTGAAACCAGTCCGGATCGACGGCGGCCCTATCTTCAATAGCGGGAAATTGGGAGAAGATGCCGCACGCCTCAGCCTGAACAGCAGGATGATGACCCCACGACGAAGAGCTTTGAATCGTCTTTTCATCTCGGATGTAGCCGGTCGGGTTGGAATCAGTCCGAATCGACGGCGTCTCTATACTCGAATAGCGGGAAATTGGGAGAAGATGCCGCAGACCTCAGCCGAATCCCAAGTCGAGATAGTCAGAGCTTTTCGCGGAAACAGCGGCAATTTATAGCTTTTGCAGGTATTGGAGGACGTAGAGGGGTATGGTAGGCTGTTGACCCACGACCCGCCGGAGGTAAGTCTTATGGCGACGTCTCAAGCTCGCGACATCACCCAACTGCTCCGGGTCTGGGGCGGAGGGGATGAACAGGCGCTGGAGCGACTAACCCCTCTTGTCTACGACGAATTGCGCAAGGCAGCAAGGCGGCAGATGGCCAGAGAGCGGGATGGCCATACCCTTCAAACCACCGCGTTGATCAACGAAGTTTACCTGCGATTGGTGGATCTGGATGGCGTCGGCTGGCAGGACCGAGCCCACTTTTTTGCCATTTGCGCGCGGCTTATGCGGCGCATTCTTACCGATTACGCACGCTCACGGAGCTACCAAAAGCGCGGCGGAGACGCACGCCGTGTCACCCTAGATGAGGCTTTGATGGTATCTGCCGAACCTTCTGTAGATCTGGTCGCCCTGGAAGGCGCATTGAGCAGACTGGGCGAAATGGATTCGCGGAAGAGCAGCGTAGTCGAGTTGAGATTCTTCGGCGGCCTGTCGATAAAGGAGACTGCGGCGGTGCTAAAGATTTCTACCGACACAGTGACGCGGGACTGGAACTTAGCCAAAGCCTGGCTGATGCGGGAATTGGATGGAGAATGGCGCGATGGACGCTGAGCGATGGCAGAACATCGAGCGCTTGTATCACGCCGTGGTGAAGTGTGAGGAAAACCAGGGAGCCGCTTTTCTAAGCCGCGCGTGTGAAGGCGACGAAGCGCTGCGACGAGAGGTCGAATCGCTGGTTGCCTTTGGAAGGCGAAGCGAGAAATTCATTGAGGAATCAGCACTGGAAGTAGTCGCACCTGCTTTGGCTGGGGACGCGGGCCCCGAGCAAGATCACGCTTCCGCCGAATCTCGGATGATTGGCAAGAGGATCTCCCAATACCGCGTTGTCGAGCAGTTGGGCAGCGGCGGCATGGGCGAAGTGTACCGGGCGGCCCGGGCCGACGATCAGTACCAAAAACAAGTCGCGATTAAGCTGGTGCGGGCGGGCGCAGAATCGGGTTTGGTCATGGGCCGCTTTAAGAATGAGCGGCAGATTCTGGCCAGCCTCGACCATCCCAACATTGCCCGGCTGATGGATGGCGGTGCCACGGAAGAGGGTGTGCCGTATTTTGTGATGGAGCTGGTTGAAGGCCAGCCCATTGATAAGTATTGTGATTCGCAGAAGCTGGGAATCCGGGCGCGGTTGGAGCTGTTTCTGCAAGTGTGTTCGGCGCTGGAATACTCTCACCAGCACCAGATCATTCATCGCGATATCAAGCCCGCCAATATTCTCGTCACTCCAGAGGGCGTGCCGAAGTTGTTGGATTTCGGTATCGCAAAGATGCTGGACAGCGGGGTCTTGGCTGGAACGGTCAGGCAGACTCAGACCATGTTTCGGGTGTTCACACCGGAATACGCGAGCCCGGAACAGATTAAAGCTGAGGCTATCACTCCGGCTAGCGACGTTTATTCGCTGGGGGTTCTGCTTTACGAATTGCTCACGGGACATGGGCCCTACCGGTTCAAGTCGCGCATGCCGGCCGAGATTGAGAAGGCGATCTGCGAACAAGAACCCCTCAAGCCCAGCACCGCTGTCATGCAGCCGGAACAGCAGACGGTGGTCGACAATACGGCCAACCCGATCACGCCGGAAGAGATCAGCCACGCGCGAAATACGGAGCCGAAGGGGATGCGCACCCTCCTGCTGGGCGACCTGGATGCGATTGTAATGACGGCGCTGAGGAAGGAACCCCATCGGCGATACGCTTCTGTGGGCGTGTTGTCGGACGACATACAAAAGCATCTGGAAGGGCTGCCGATCGCGGCTCGGCCCAGCACGATCGTGTATCGCGGAACGAAGTTTGTTCGGCGGCATCAGGAGTTGGTTGTGGGCGCTCTTATCTTTCTGGTGCTGCTTGGGGGCCTGGCAATTGTCCGGGGTCGGGATGTCAGCAGGCGAAGCGGGGGGCCGCAACGTAATGTTGTTCGCAGCCAGCTCACCGCAAACGCTCCCGGCGAGCCGATACTCTACGCGGCAATTTCCCGCGATGGCAAGTACCTGGCCTACAGCGACAAGGAACGGAAGATGTACTTGCTGCAGATCGACAGTGGGGACCTTCACCAACTTCCCTCCTCGGGCTTTGCTCCTACCGACTGGTTCCCGGATGGGAAGCAACTGTTGGTATTCGGCCAGGGTCAGCATTCTGGGCTATGGAAGATATCGATAGAGGGTGGCACCTCACGAAAACTTGCCGACACTATTACATTCGTAGCCGTCTCACCGGATGGATCGCAGATTGCGTACCGGAAGATGGACTCGAATGAAATATGGTTGATGGGAGCAAATGGAGAGACGCCTCATCGGATCACAGACCTCGGCCCCGATACTGTCGGCTCGTTTGCCTGGTCACCCGGCGGAGGTCGGTTGGTTTACACCCGTGCCGTTTCAGACAACAACGGAGCCCTGATTGAGACCTGCGACCTTCAGGGAGGTCACCGAACCCTGGTCTTGTCCGAACCGAAATTGTTGGAGCGTGGAGTCTCGGAAGTGTACTGGCTCGGTGATGGGCGCATCCTGTATCGTCTTCCTGACCCGCTTGCTTCCTCCGATTTCAACATTTGGGCTGTCGCTACAGATCCGGGGAGCGGGAGACCGGTGGGTCCACCGACACTTATCGCGAACGGGGCACGGGAGGCGTTGGGTTTCGGAGCGAGCACTGACGGCAAGCGGTTCACGTACATCTCGTCCCGTAGCGGCGATGCTATATATTTGGGCAATCTAGAAGTCGGTGCCGCAAAATTCAATCCGCGGCGCCTGACGTTGGACGAATGGAACAACCGGCCATTTGATTGGACGCGAGACAGTAAAGCAGTTCTCTTTCAATCCACACGAAGCGACAGGTATACCATTCTCAAGGAGCGAATTGACCAGCAGAGCCCGGAAATCCTGTTTTCTGGCGTGGAGAGTTACCGACGGCCCGTATTCAGTCCGATCGGCGATCGTTTGCTATACACAGCGTCAGCGACACCGAGCCGTCAGGACCCGTCCGAGCGCCTCATGAGCACGCCTGTGAATGGAGGCGTCCCCTCCGTTCTGTTGGCCGGACATTACACCTACCATTGCGGTTCGGTGCCGGTGGCTCGCTGCGTCTTGGCAGAGGCCAAGGGACCGCAGCTCGTCTTCCATATTCTTGATCCTATCACGGGCAAGGGCGCAGAGATCGAACGCGTGGAGATGCGTTCCGGTTCCGGCGGGAATTTGGATTGGTCTCTCTCCCCGATGGAGACAAGATCGCTATCGTGGACAACCGGGACGACCTACGAATTCTAACCTTAGCCGATCGCAAAATCGCGACCTTAGTACTGAGGGATTTGAAGTCGAGAACACTGCAATCCGTAGCCTGGTCGGCGGACGGGAACCATTTGTTCGCCACGGCTTGGACCGAAATATCAAGTGCGGTCCTCCTTATTGATCTCCGCGGCAACCTGCAAGTGTTGGCCGAGGCGCCTCAGAGCGGGGAGTGGCTATGTCATCCCGTAGCTTCACCCGACGGGCACTACCTTGCCTATATGAAGAGAACCTACGAGAGCAACGTGATGATGCTGGAACATTTCTGACCTGCGGTCCTTGATACTCGCCTCACGAATCGGTGAACGCGGAATGAAATCGCATGAGGCTGCCCGTTGAGAATTCTTTCAATCTACGTTAGCGTGTGAGTCATCCCGAAGAGAGCTCCTATCGAGCGGAGCGAGGTCGGCAGTGAGGAGCTAACAACCAGAATGCATATCTGATTTTCAGAGGCCAAAGCTGTCAGGCAATCGCGGCCTGTGCGAACGTCATTGTTTAAGACTCCGGGAGGAGCTCGGCGCAACCTGTCGGATAACGTGGAATAGAAAACTTACACTTTCCCGACGATGTGGACTGCTGAGAGTATCGGCGGATCCGGGCGTCTTCAGAAACGCACACGACGTACGGTTTATGAGAACCCAGCCTGAACCTTGTAGCGTTATGAAAACCTCCCAATCTACTCCATTCGTCAATGGTTTACCAAGCGCATGATCTGATCCATTCTGCTTGGAAATGATCCGTTCTGATCGTGGAACAATTCCAATTTTCATCACAATCTGGCTGACGCCTCCTGCCCGGCCACCCAAGATTCTTACCCATTCTGGCTCGGGAAGGTGAGCCTGGGAACAATGCATCTGAACACGAGCACACCTTGAAGAACCGACCCATCGCCGTCAACTAACGAGGAGACCATTACAATTACATTACAATCGACGATTCTTGGGGTGTTTTGCACAGCGTGCTCCTCTCATTTGAGAATGCTCACAACTCATTGCACACAAAGCAATTTAGACCCTGATAAACTATTGGCGCGGAGGGATGCGTGAGCGGTTGAAACGGGTGGTCTTGAAAACCACTGTGCCTGAAAGGGTACCGGGGGTTCGAATCCCTCTCCCTCCGCCATTCAGTCCGGGTTGCAGAGAAACCTGGCTACATTCTTCTAAGAATTGCTCAAAAATACCGCAATTCCGCGATTCCTGCGCTCGAACCGGACTAGAGAGAGTGTTTTGCTGAACTCCCCAAGCGGGCTTTGCAGCCATTTTCTCCAGAGGGCATATCCGCAGTCCGGTTTCGAAGGTTCGGCTAGAACTGACTTTAGCAATCTTTCGCGTTACTCTGCCTTGGCTAGCTTCAGATTGCTGTTCGCGGTCGTGGGTGCGGGAAGACCTACACGCCGCAACAAGTCTTGGAAGCCTGGGTTATCCCGCAACCCGTCCATGCTCGGATCTATATGAAGGTAGATAAGCCAGTGGGAATGCTCTTCGTAGGATTTCTCCAAGTATTCAATCGCGCGCTCGTTATCTCCCAAGCCGATATGAATTCCGGCGAAGAAGTAAGGTGCGACATACTTTTGCTTTGCAAGCTGTGTCAGCTCATCGAGCATCTGAATAGCTTCCGTTCTTTTACCGGCCGTTCCGAAAGTGTGCGCAAGCGCGGCGCGCATCAGTGGACTGCCCCCTGACAGCTTCACTCCCTTCTGACCCTCAGTGATTGCCAGTTCGTAGCAACCTGTTTTCCTGAGCAACAGGCCGAGAATCCAGTAGGTGACAGGATAGTTCGGGTCCAGTTCGACGGTTCGCCGGAGTTGTTCGATGGCTTCATCATATCGGCGGGCAAAGTAGGACGCCCATCCGACTGCGACATTAATAATGAGCGACAATGGATCGAGCTCGTGACCTTTCTTGATTCTGGCCAAGGATTCTTCGTGTCTCCCCATGGTCATCACATACTCGGCGTACCAATGGTTGGCAGTTGGATATGTGGGCCCCAGTTCGAGGCTGCGCTCAAATTCTGTCTGAGCCTCCGCCCACCGCCAATCGTGAAGCCACCACAGAGCAGCCAATGGCGCGTGGGTCTCGGCGAGATCGGGGTCGAGCCGCAGGGCGGTCATGGCTGCTGTTTTGCCCTTGGGGAACGCTTCCTTGGGTAGCAGATAGCTGTTCCATCCCAGAAGCACATAGGAATCGGCCAAGCCAGTGTAGGCAAGAGCGTAGCTGGGATCCTTCTCGATCGCCTGCTGAAAGTATTCGATCGCCTTGTAGAATCCTTCTTCGGTCCACCGGTTCCAGTAGTGACGGCCTTTGAGGTAAAGGCGGTACGCCTCGGCATTCTCCGTGTGGTGTCTGGTGAGGCGCTTCTTTTCCGCCCGGGTCAACTGTAGTCGCAATTTCTCCGATATCTCGTTGGAGATGTCGTCTTGGACCGCAAAGATGTCGCCCGGCTTGCGATTGTATTGCGCGCCCCATAGTTGAGACCCTGTCGGTACATCAACCAACTCGGCTCCAATGCGCAAAGAGCCGCCGCTTTGTATTATTCTTCCGGTGAGCACGGCCCGGACATTAAGCTCGCCACCGATGGCTTGAGGGTCGATGGCCCGGCCCTTATACCGAAATACTGTGCTCTGCGCCATCACTCGCAGTTTCGGTATCGTCGCCAGAATATTGCTCCAGCACGTGGCCGACCAGGTCTTCCTGGTGCAAGCGCTGCATGATAAGGATGATGCAGCCCTTGGCCTTGTCGTTGAGGCGGCTCAACAGGGTGTTGTCGTACCACTCATTGACCGCCTTCCGCCTTGATTCGGAAAGAGCTTCGTCGGGCTTGAGGGGGTCGTCGATGATGATGAGATCGCCGCCGCGGCCGGTCAGGACGCCGCCCACGGATGTCGACATGCGCGTGCCAAGATCCATCGTCATAAAGTCATGAACCGCTAGCCGGTCGGCCAAACGCGTGCGGAACAGCTGCTGGTACCAGCCACTCTTCATGATGTTGCGGCAATCTCGAGCCAGTTTGTCCGCTAGGTCCTGGCCGTAGCTGGCGCAGATGATGTGCCAGGCGGGGTGGTGCCAGAGACACCAGGCAACGAAGGCGATGGAGGCACAATGGGACTTGAGATGGCGCGGTGGCAGATTGATGATGAGCCGATTGATCTTGCCCTGACGACAGGCCTCCAGCTTTGTGGCGATCACCTCGATGTGCGGACCGAGCAACAGAGGGGTCTGAGGATTGAGCTCGTAGAACGAGCGTTCAATGAAGCTTGTGAAGTCATGACGCAGAATGAATTGATATTCCTCGACCGACAGCAGGGTGGATGGCATTAGAGGTCTCCTTTATCGGGCTGAACTGGGGACGGGGTCTGGTCTTCGCTCGGTGAATCTGGAGGAGGCTCGGGAGCGAGAAAGTCAGGATTCGCTTGCCGGATCCGCCGTACGATGTTGTCGATAAACACTTGCTCTTCCGGGCTGCGAGTGCACTTTGAGCGAGAGGAGGTTGGTTCTGGTTCTCGTGGAGCCTCGCTTCATTCAGCACACCTTACGTCCCAACAAGGCGCGATCCTAACCGAATTTCCGCGCCTGGCACTTAAAGACGGACTCAAAGAGTGCCTTTGCAACATCGCTCGTCGGAAGCCGGAGTCCACCTTTGACAATATCGTTCGGGATTTCGGCGTTCGATATGTCGAGGGGTACACATCCCCCAACTTTGCCGATGTCGTCGCGAATGCACCATTTTCCGAATAGACGACTAACCGGGAGTTGGCAAAAGACGAGTTACCTTTCTTCAGAGCAACAATTGAATCTTGTCAAACTGCTGTGCCCAACCAATCTTCGACAGGGCGTACACGATGAGGGGAATGCCTACTTCTGCAACACTGACTCTGGCCTTCCCCTCAGATTCGCTGAATTCAACGATAACGGTGACCTCGTTAGGCCACCGCCCAGGAACCGATACGTGCGAGCCTGGAATTGTTTTCCCGTTCTCGTTAGAGAAAGACATCGTTGACACGATTTTCTGGTTTGGGACGACTTCCTTGTAGGTCCCGGTGCTCCAAAACATCCTTCCTTGCGCAGATTTCATCGCCCAAAGATAGCTGCCGCCCACTCGCACGTCGTTCCGGACGACGAGTGCGGTGTAGCCCTTGGGCCCCCACCACTTCTTAATAGAGTCCGCATCGTTCCAAACCCTCCATACGTCCGCTACAGAGGCGTTGAAGGTACGTTCCGTGCGGACGGTCGTGTGGAAGTTCCATGCCCCGAGGACCAACAGGGCCAACATCAATGTGATACTGCCCGATATTTTGTAAATCATGCTGAACCTCCCATATTCGGTCTTGACATTCCTCCCTGGCCGGTAAGGGCTAGAGCATTCCTTCCAGCCGAACGTAGCTCGCTTCCATTCCACCTTCCATACCTGTTGCCAGCATCGCCGCGCGCGTCTTACCATCGGGCAGCGTCATTCGCATGGTCATCAGCGTTCCTGCGCCGTCGGCTTCAAATCGCGTTTCAATATGGTTGTCGGGCGTGGGATCCGGCAGGTGCATGCGCTCGACATGTACGATCCTGTTATAAGGCTCCAACTCCAAGTATTCGCCAGTGATGTGAAATCCACCGCCCTTGCCATTCGTCCATTCGTATCGGAACTTGCCGCCAGCCTTCGCCTCGTTGATGCAGACCGGCATCGTCCAACCTTCCGGGCCAAGCAACCATTTCTGGATTAATTTCGGTTCGGTGTGGGCGCGGTACACGGCTTCCGGTGGTGCAGCGAAGCGCCTGGTCACAATTACGTGAGTATCTCCTTCGGTCTTCAGCGTCATCTTGCTCATCGCTTTTTCCCTTTCTTGTGTTTTTCCATCCCGGCCAGAACTTCGTCCAGCCGCTCGTAGTTTGTCTCCAGGGCTTTTCGCAGCATTGCGAGCCATTGGTCCATCGCTTCAATACCCGCTTTTGCGAGCCGTCGAGGGCGCTTCGTACCCTCGACTCGGCGAATGATTAGTCCCGCCTCTTCGAGCACCTTCAGGTGCTGGGAGATTGCGGGTTGCGTCATCTCGAACGGATCTGCCAATTCATTGACGGTGGCTTCCCCCTTGGCAAGGCGCGCAAGAATCGCCCGACGCGTCGGGTCGGCCAAAGCAGAGAAAGAAGCATCGAGATCATACATAACGTACAACTTATATAAGTAAGTGTTTATAGTCAAGCAAAATTTCGCCCCATCCACGGAAAATCATGGAAACGTGCGCTAACCTCCAGTCTTGAAAGGTCTAGTCCGACAGCCGATTTCGTTGTTCGTCATCGGAGGTCAGGTGATCGTCGGCAGTTGTCGCTGTCTAAAGGAAAACCTCGATGAGCTAAGGATCGAAAGAGTTTGTTATGAGCGAGTGACGGGCTAACCGGAAGTTATTCCGACTCAAAAAGGCTCGTTTAGACAGTCGGGCTTGCTAAGTCCTGATTTGCGTTACCGGAAATGTCAAATCGTCTGAAATCCACGGTAATTGCGTTATCAGGACTTGCCCCGCAGTAAGTCTGTCTTCGTTGACTTGCTTTCCGCTCCAACCTACTATGTGCGCAAATGTCGGATTCCCCGTCTCGCATCGGCCAGACCATTTCGCACTACCGAATCATCGAAAAACTTGGTGGTGGCGGCATGGGTGTGGTTTACAAGGCGGAGGACACCAGCCTGCACCGCTTCGTCGCGCTCAAGTTCCTGCCCGACGATGTGGCCAGCGATCCGCAGGCGCTCGAACGTTTCCGCCGCGAAGCGCAAGCCGCCTCGGCCTTAAATCACTCCAACATCTGCACCGTGTATGAGATTGGCAGCGAGAGCGACCAAACCTTCATCGCCATGGAATACTTGGACGGCGTAACCCTGAAACACCGCATCGCGAGCCGTCCAGTAGAAACGGAACCTCTTTTGGATTTGGCCATCCAGATCGCGGACGGCCTCGACGCCGCGCACGCCGAAGGCGTCGTCCATCGCGACATCAAACCCGCCAACATTTTTATAACCAAGCGCAACCAGGCCAAAATTCTTGATTTTGGACTCGCGAAACTCAATGCCGTGCCGACCGGTGCGGGCGCCTCCGCATTGCCGACGGTCACGGCCGAAGACCTCCTCACCAGCCCCGGTGCCACGGTCGGCACGATCGCCTACATGTCTCCCGAACAAGTGCGCGGCAGGGAGCTCGATGCCCGGACCGATCTGTTTTCCTTCGGTGTGGTGCTCTATGAAATGGCCACCGGCGTTCTGCCATTCCGCGGCGACACTCCGGGAGCAACCACCGATTCGATTCTCAATCAAGCCCCGGTAGCTCCCGTGCGCTTGAATCCCGATGTGCCCGCGGAACTGGAGCGCATCATCAAGAAAGCTCTGGAGAAAGACCGCGACCTCCGCTACCAGCACGCCTCGGACATGCGCACGGACCTGAAGCGTCTGCGCCGTGACACCGATTCCGGTCGAATTTCCTCATTGGCGGGCGCCGTGGTTCAACTGTCATCGCCAGTCGTGCGATCGCGAACGCGCTATGCACTTGCAGCCGCCAGCGTCCTAATCCTCGCGGCGGCCTTTGCGGCCTATCACTTTTGGCCGCGATCGAAATCGCCCGACGCCCCGGCGAAGATCACTCAAATCAGCCGGTGGAACAAACCGATGAACGACGCCAGGCTCTCTCCCGATGGCCACGCCGTCGCCTTCGACTCTCCGGTAGGCGGCGTCGCGCAAGTCTTCCTCATGCTCACGTCCGGCGGCGAGCCGCTTCAACTTACCAACGATGAAGGCAGCAAGGTCTTAAACAACTTTTCGCCCGACGGAACGGAAATCTATTACGGAAGGTCTCTTGGCCGCGACGAGGTCTGGGCGGTCCCCGCGCTAGGAGGTACTCCGCGGCGGTTGGCGTCTGCCAGCGACGTGGTCCCCTCGCCGGATGGCGCTTCCATCTTTTACACCAAGTCTGGCGGCTCTGCTATTTTTCGCGCGGAGAAATCGGGACTGCACGAAGAATCCGTGTACAACTTCAAGGGCGCGGGCCAGTCATACTTTCCGCTTCTGTTATTTCCCGGCAGCCAGGACTTGCTCGTCGCTGCCTCGTCTTTCGGCTTTGATCTGTCGCAATCGCAATTTCGGCTTTACAAAATTACGGTGGCCAGCCATCAGGCGCTTGATCTAGGCGAGCTGTCCGGCAATACATCGGACGTCGTGTGGGCCGACCCGGGGAGATCGATACTTTTCAGCCGCACCGTAAACGGCCTGACCAACATTTGGAAATACACGCTGCAGGACCGCGGTCTGGCGCAGATTACGTTCGGTACGGGGCCTGATTTTTCACCGATGTTGGACCCCGGCGGAAGAGGGATTTACTACGTCAATGGAAGATCCTCCGGATTCCTCACCGTGTACCAGGTTCATACCAGGCAATCCACGGACATTGTGTCCGAGGACGCCACTCAGCCCCTCCTCTCCCCGGATGCGAAGCGCGTAATGTACATCACCTCTCCCGCTAGCCAACGCACTGAACTTTGGGTGTCCGGAATTGACGGCGCTAACAAAGTGAAAATCGCCGCCGGAGAATCTCTGGCCACCGGTTCCTGGGCCTCGGATAATTTTCACCTTTATTTTTCCGGGACCACCGGCCGCGGCGAAGACAAGGGTTACATCGTCGGAGCCGATGGCAGCGGTCTGCGGGAACTTCCCCTAGTGGGAGGTGCGCCCGCCGGCGCGGTGTGGAGCCCGGATCGCAAGTTCTTGTACATGAGCGTGGGCGAGCAGGAAGACACCGTTTTCGATATTTGGAAATGGGATGTCGACTCTGCCAATCCGGAGAAGTTCGCGCAATGTGGCGAGCCGTGGGATGTGGATCCTTCCGGGCAGTACCTGCTTGGCGGCATCCTTGTCGGAGAGAGGACTGGAATCTATCAGGTCTCGCTTTCCGATAGGAAATGCATCCCGCTCCTCCCCGGCGTCACCACCTTTGGCGTCAGCTTTGCTCGCGACGGAAAATCGTTCTTGTATGCCGTCGCTTCTCGCGGTGAGGTAACCATTTTCCGCCAGCCGTGGCGAGACGGCAAAATCACTAACGCTCCCCAATTCGCGCTCAAGATCCCCTTCACCTTTCCCCTGCGCTACGAGGGCGGTAACGCCTACGATTTCTCCACGGACCTCTCGACCATTGTCTTTTCGCGTCCCGGCGGCCACGCCGACCTCTATCTTCTGAGCCAGAAATAATCTTGGTCGCGAAGCAGAATTCGGCGGGGTATCTGCCAGTCGGGAGAATGGTGGTCGGCAATTGATCGTGTGACACGCAGTCGTTCCTGCCGGAGACAGGGTAAGTCCTTCCATGAGAAGGCCGGTTGATGTCAAGGCACACTTTGACTTTCTTCTTTCTTAGAATCAGTTCCTACTCAGCCAAGCCGCCCCTGTCGCCATCCTTCCATCCGCACTCTTTGTGAGCGATATTCGCTCGGTGCAAGGTGGGTGTTCTCG
>DATHOQ010000032.1:0-141377 GCA_035484735.1 Terriglobales bacterium
CGCACCGGTGCGCGTAAACAACCGCATTATCGCGTGGTCGTGATTGAGAAGGAACGGGCGCGCAATGGCCGGCCGGTTGAGGTGGTGGGAACGTACAATCCCCGCACCAATCCTGCCAGCATCGAACTGAAGCGCGAGCGCATTGATTACTGGGTATCGAAGGGCGCCAAGATGTCGGACCGGGTTGGCAAGATTGTGGCCAAGCCGGCCACGCCGAGCGCCGTCCCCGCCGCGTGATTTCGGCGTACACGTGCCTGTAGAAAATCTCCGCCAACCCGATAGGAACCGCATATGACTGTGCCAAGCGGCGACGTGCGAGCTTTGGTCGAGCAGATCGCGAAGTCTTTGGTCGACGAGCCTGATCAGGTTTCGGTAGCGCAACTCGAAGGCGATGTGCTGGAACTGAAAGTCGCTCCGAACGATGTGGGGAAAGTGATTGGAGCGAAAGGCCGCGTGGCGCGCGCCCTGCGGGCTTTGATCGGCGCTGCAGGAGTTCGATTGCACAAGCGATTTACGCTGGAGATTTTGGAATAACAAGCTCAGGAATCGGCGGCGAGTTCATCACCCTGGCGCGCGTGCGGAAAACGCAGGGACGTCGTGGCGAAATCGCAGTCGAGTTGCACAGCGACATTCCTGACCGGTTTCGAGTTGGCTTGAAGCTGTTAGCTCTCGCGCAAGATGACAGCCGGCGCGAATTGCAGATTGAAGAACTCTGGCCTCACAAGGGGCACCTGGTTCTGAAGTTCGCGGGCGTCGATTCGATCTCCGATGCGGAGATGCTGGTTGGTTGTGAGTTGCAGGTTCCGCGCACCGAGCGGGCGCAGCTTGAATCGGGATGGAATTACGTCAGTGACTTAGTGGGATGCGTGGTCTTCGATTCAGGTCGCGAGATTGGCAGGATTGAAGACGTTCAATTTGGCGCGGGAGAAGCGCCGCTCCTGATCGTCGTTTCCGGGGGCGGCACAGGAAGCAAACGATACGAGATCCCCTACGCCGAGGCGTATCTTCAGAGCGTAGACCTGGAGCGCAAGCAGATACAAATGCAACTGCCCGAGGGAATGCTCGAACTGAACGCGCCGCTGACGGCCGAGGAAAAAGAGCAACAAGCGGGTGGGAGGAGAAGCACAAAAAAATGATTTTCTTTGTGTACCTTCGTGCCCTTTGTGGTTAGCGCTCTTAAGCTTTGATTTTGATCTGGTCCTGCGATGAAGATCGACATTGTAACGATCTTTCCCGACTTCTTTCGCGGGCCGCTGGATCACGGAATTATCCGCCGGGCTCAGGAAGCTGGTCTCGCGGCAATCGAAGTCCACGACCTGCGGGCGTTTGCGCATGATCGCCATAAGACCGTGGATGACCGCCCATTCGGCGGCGGCGAAGGCATGGTGCTGAAGCCGGAACCGATCTTTGAATGTATTGAAGCGATGGGCATTGCATCGCGCGACCAGCGACCGGCGGTTAAGCAGAGTGTGGTACTGCTTTCCGCCCAAGGCAAAAGGTTCGATCAGAGCGTAGCCAATGAACTTACCGGCCTGGAACGACTGGTTCTGATCTGTGGTCGATACGAAGGCGTGGACGAACGTGTCGGCCAGTTCTTGGCAGACCGGGAGTTGTCGATCGGCGACTATGTATTGACCGGCGGTGAGCTGGGTGCGGCGGTGATTGTCGATTGCGTCACCCGGTTGATTCCTGGAGCTGTGGGCAATGAAGCCTCGACCCAACAGGAATCATTCACCAGTTCGGCGTTACAGGCCGGTGAGTGTGCGAATTCGACCTGCGCATCGGGCGGATTGCTGGATTATCCGCACTACACGCGTCCGGCGGACTTTCGCGGGATGGAAGTTCCAGAAGTGCTGGCGTCGGGGAATCACGAGCAGATACGGCGCTGGCGACGCACTTCGGCGTTGGAAAAGACGCTGCACAACCGGCCCGATCTTTTGCAAGACATAGCGCTCAGTGCGGAAGACAAAGAATTGCTGGCCCGTACCAGGGCCAAACAGACTTAGAACGAAGGGGAAAAGATCATGTCAAACCTTATCATTGAAAAACTGCTGGCCAAGACCAAGCGCACCGACTTGCCGACCTTTGCGCCTGGCGATTCCATCCGCGTGCATGTCAAGATCAAGGAAGGCGACAAAGAGCGCCTACAGGCGTTCGAAGGCGTGGTGATCGCACGTTCTCGCGGACCGCAAGCAAGTTTCACCGTCCGCAAGATCAGCTTCGGACATGGCGTGGAACGCATCTTCCCCGTAAACTCGCGGGTCGTCGACAAGGTGGAGTTGCTGCGCTCGTCGAAAGTCCGACGCGCCAAGCTGTATTACTTGCGCGCCCTGCGCGGCAAGGCGGCTCGTCTGCGCGATGTTGAGCGCGAGCATGTCGAAGCGGGAGCAAAACAGTAGACTCGACTTCCCGGAAATTTCTTCTCGGCGGGCCGGCGACGACGGCCCGCTTTTCTTTGCTTCAGACCCACATCCCCCAGAAGTACATGTCCTTATTCTTCAACCGGTTAGTCCCTAAATGGGGATGCTCTGCCCTCGCTTTTCAACGACAATAATTGGATGCGACTTCACCGGTACTTCTTTACTGTAGCTAGCCTGCTGATCCTGAGCCTCACCCTGGTTGGCTGCGGTGGCGTCAGTTCACCCGGCACTACGGGCGGGAGCACGGGCGATCCGGGCGGCTCAGGCGGGGGAACGGGCGGAAGCGGCGGTCAAAGCACGGCCTGTAGCGCGATGGGTACCGGCGTGGGAGCGAGCCTGAACGGCTTCCGTCCTTTCACCTCGGCGAACTTGTGGAATACGGACATCTCCGGTTCTCCGGTTGACCCTAATTCAAGCGCGATCATCAACTTTATCGGTTCCACCATCGGCTTGCATCCCGATTTCGGATCGGGCGAATACAACGGCTCGGACATCGGAATTCCCTATACGATCGTGGGTGGAACGCAAGCCATGGTGGGCATTAATTTCACTGCCTACCGGGATGAAAGCGATCCCGGGCCGATGCCCTTTCCCGCCAACGCGCCGATTGAGGGCGATCCGAATCCGGGCAACGGCGACCGTCACTCCCTCGTCCTGGACAACGGCAATTGCTTTCTTTATGAGCTTTACAACGCGTCCCCGAACAATGACGGGACCTGGAACGCGGGATCAGCAGCGGTGTGGGATTTGACGACGGACGAGCAGCGCCCTTACACCTGGACCTCGGCTGACGCCGCCGGGTTACCCTTTTTCCCCGGGCTGGTTCGCTACGACGAAGTAGCGTCAGGTAAGATTCAGCACGCGATACGCTTTACCTTGCCGCAAAGCCGGGCAGCCTTTACGCCCCCGGCATCGCACTGGGCTGCAAACTCGAGCAATCCCCTGGCAGCTCCTATGGGAATGCGTCTGCGGTTGAAGTCCGCTTATGACATTTCTTCCTTTTCGACAAACGTGCAGGTCATTCTTACGGCCATGCAGAAGTACGGCCTGATCATGGCCGATAATGGCAGCGCCATGTATATCAGTGGCGCGCCTGACAATCGCTGGGACAACGACGACCTGCACAATCTCGGGCAGGTGCCGGCTTCGGCGTTTGAAGTGGTGGAGATGAATCCGGTTTACACGCAGGCAAATGTTCCACAGGGTGCGGCTCCGACCATTTCCAGCTTCACGACCAGTGCAACCTCCATTTCCGCGGGAACAAGTGTGACTCTTTCCTGGAATGTGAGCGGCGCTTCGTTTCTGATCGTTTCACCGGCAGTGGGAGCGGTTCGCGGAACCAGTGTCAGCTTCACTCCGAGCCAGACCGCAACCTATACGTTGTACGCCACCAATCAATACGGACGCACCACCGCGACGGTCATGATCAGCGTGCAGTAGCATCACGTCCACAAGACCAACGCCCACGATCGCAAACTGCAAATCACAAAGCTATTTTGTCGCGTTGGGCAGCATGGTACAAACTCTTGTACAGCAAACACCACGGCCAGAATGACACCCGGTATGTTAGCTGCAACCACGGGTACAATCTGGCGATGCGTGATTTACTGGAGGTCAAATGTTTTTAACGTTTGCTGCACGAAGCACGGACATGGTTCTGGTCGTTGCACTTCTGGTGTTCTTGGCCGCGCCTAGCCCTATCGCAATTGCTCAGCATGGTCAGGCCGAAGGTGGATATTACGCCCTTGATTATCACGGTGACACTTGGACAGGAACGCTGACCGCCGTGGATCATGATAAAGATGCGATCACTCTGACCTATGAGCACAAAGGCAAGACTGAAAGCTTCACTGGTGTTCTTAAGCATCCTCTTGAAGTCGTGGATCAGTATGATCACCCAGCCAAAGCACACTTGCAGCTAGGCGATGGCATTACCGCGTACTACATTAACGGGAAGAAGAACAAGGGCGTCGTATCCGACAACTTGATCTTCAAGATTAGGCTTCTGCCTCCTCCCAAGAATAAGTAGCAGCACGAAATTAGATCAGCACCGTGAACTGAGTGCCCACCTCAACTGTCTTCATGCCTTATACTGCCGCCTTGCTTTGACAAGACGCAGATGCCACCTTCCCCTACATCCCGACTGGCGTATATCGACTGGATGCGTGGCCTGGCGTGCGTGCTGATGTTTCAGACGCATTGCTACGACGCATGGCTGGGTGGTGACGCGCGCAAGTCAACCTTCTTCATGTGGTCGCAGCTAGGTGGCACTCTGCCCGCGCCGTTGTTTCTTTTTCTGGCCGGAGTCTCGTTCGCTTTAGTTGTGGACAAGCTTCGGCAGAAGAACATCCCCGCCGGCCAGATTGCACGGACCACCATCCGTCGTGGCGCTGAAATTCTCGCTCTTGGCCTACTGTTCCGATTGCAAGAATACGTTCTCGCCTGGGGTTGGGCGTCTTGGACCGATCTTTTCCGCGTGGACATTCTCAACACCATCGGGGTTTCGATGATGCTGATGGGAATCGTGTGTTGGATCGTGCTCAGCGTTGCGCAACGAAGACGGGCGCACAGAGTCCGACTTGTACTTGGTTTCAGCGCAGTTTCGGTTGGTCTGGCGATTTCCCTGTTTACCCCTTTGTTGTGGACGACCTGGCGTCCGCGCTGGCTGCCCTGGCCACTGGAATCCTACATCGATGGAGTTCATAACCTCGGTCAACCGCAGTCCTGGATCTTCCCGATATTTCCTTGGACGGCTTTTGCCTTTATCGGTCTTGCAGCCGGATCGTTTCTGGCCAGTGCTTGGGCGAAGAAGAACGGCGGATCTACGATAGCGCTGGGAGCACTGGGCGGATTGCTAATCTACCTGGCAAAGTGGCTGGACGCGCGTCCAGCGCAGCTTTACCCCGTTTACGATTTCTGGCATACCAGTCCCAATTTCTTTCTGATCCGCGTGGGTCTTCTACTGGTGATCCTGGCCGCAGCTTATGTGTGGTGCCGGTGGGGTGCCGGACAATGGGGATTCAGCCCACTCATTCAATTGGGTCAGACGTCGCTGCTGGTGTACTGGGTACACATTGAGTTTGTATACGGGAAATTCTCCATCCTGACGAAGCGGGCGCAAGACGTTCGCACCGCTTCGTTCGGACTGCTGGCCATTTTCCTTTCGATGGTGTTGCTCTCGGTTTTGCGTACGCGATTGAAGGGCCGCAGAACAGTGTAACGCCGCCGTCCTAGCGCTACAGTACCATCTGCCGAATCGCATTCTCCGCCAACTTCAGGCCGATCGCCCAGCGCTGGCGCGCCTGCGGCTCATCTTCGCCGTAACCGAATAGATAGAAAGTGATGTAGAAGCCGTCGCTCATGCCATCTTCGTCATGGTAGTAGCAGCGCCGGATGAGAAATTCAGCGGCGGCGGGAATCTCAGGAGCTTTCTTCAGCAGATCCGTAAGCTGTTTTGCCCACTGTTCATATTCCGAAAAGCAGGAACGGACGCGCTCATCGCAGAACAAAATATCCACATACGAACCAAACTTGCATGGCGCGCCAAAGATTTCTTCTTCCGGATTGATTTCCGTACTTGCCCAGGCATCGCACTTGGCGGTTTCCACCGCGCTTGCATCTGAGTTCACTGCTGTCAGGAACTCGCCCAGTTCCCGGAACCGTTGCGCTTCCTCGACTTCTCGCAGCAATTCGGGATGGCGCTTCAGATCGTAGTAGCGGGGACCATCTTCGGCCACCCATGGCATCTCAAGCGTCTCGTCATCTTTGCCGAGTTCGACCGCGAAATCAGCCTGCACGCTATTTTGCTGGAGCCGGTTGAGGAGCCGGTGCAGGCGGCGCTGCGAAATTGACCTTGGGTACCTGCCGGGATTGCTCAGTCGCAGCGAAATAAGCCTCATTCGGCTTGAATCCGGCCCATCCGGCGTAAATGTTGTTGGGAAACTTCTGAATATAAGTGTCGTAATCCTGCAAGGTGTCGTTGTATCCCTTGCGCTCGACCGCGATGCGATTTTCCGTTCCAGCCAACTCATCCTGCAAGCGCAAAAAGTTCTCGTTGGACTTCAATTGCGGATAGTTCTCAACGATCAAGAGCAAACGTCCCAGCGCGCCGTCTAGTTGCTGGTTGGCGGCAATCTTATCTTGCGGAGTGCCGGCCGAAAGCAGCGCAGAGCGGGCCTTCGCGATGTCACCAAACACCGTTTGCTCCTGTTGCGCGTAGCCCTTCACGGTTTCAACAAGATTCGGGATCAAGTCGGCGCGGCGTTGCAGCACAATGTCCACCTGCGACCACGACGCCTTGACACCTTCATTCTTAGTCACCAGAGTGTTCCGCACCCCGACGTATTGTCCAAAAGCAAGCAGCGCGATCAGAACTACAACCATAACCACAATCAAGCCTTTGTTCATTGTCTCCTCCGCAAACCAAGTCTACGTTCTATGAGCTGAGTGATTCCGTGGAATCTAGCATTCTATCTACTGCCGCAGTAACTTGCTGGATTGCAGCCAGGTAACGGCCGAATACGTCTGGCGCGTCGAACTGCTTGCGGTCTGCTTTGTGCTCTCGGATATCGAGCAACTGCATGAATGCCGACGGATCAAACTTGATTCGTTGCGCAAGCGCCCGGATGGTCTCGCGTTTCGAGTCAGGCGGCTTTTCACCCAACGCAATCAGCGCGTGACGGAATAAAGTAGCAAACGTCGACAAAGAGGCCAGCAGCAACTCCCACAATTGTTTCTTGTCAGTTCCCGCGAGCAGCAACCGCCCACGCAGCAGAATGGTTTTCTCGCGCAATTCGTACTCGAGCTGGGCGCGATGAAAGTGCATAGGAATGTTCAAACCGGCGAGCACATCGGTCCCGTAAAGCACGCGGTGACGCTGTTGCATGTCCAGCAGTTCAATTGAAAACACGTCCGCGGAGCGTTCCAGTTCTTCACCAGTGAGCAGGAGTGGCACATGGTGCTTCTGGCGCGTCCACCATTCGACAGTTGGGGCCACCGCGCTGAGTGTCGCGTACGAAGCCTCCCGCACGACGCAAAGCAGGTTGACGTTGGAAAACTCGGCATGGAATTCGCCGGAGACAGCCGAACCAAAAAGAATCACGCTTTGCAGATTCTCTCCCGCTGCTTGATGTATCCGGGCTACAAATTCATCGATCTGTTTTTCTGGGACCATAAATGCCTCTTCGCTTTTGATCCTCTACCAACTGCCGCTAGCGCCGCCACCGCCGGAACTTCCGCCGCCAAAACCACCAAAACCGCCACCACCACCCCCGCCGCCAAAGCCCCCACCACCCCAACCACCGCGACTGCCTCCTCCTCCGCTCAAGAACATCCACAGCAATAGAGTCCGCCCGAACGGTGTAGAGACCATAACAAGAAAGACCAAAATGAGAATCACAACCCAGCCGGCCGACAGGCCTTGATGGCGTTCTTGCGGAGATACCGGGGGCGCGCCCGGACGCATGCCGGTGAGTTGCACACCCGCATCCTGCGCAATGACCTCGGCGACCCGCGATACCATAAGCGAGATCGCGCTGCCGTAGTCGTTCTGGCGCAGAAGTGGAACCGCTTCGCGGCCGAAGCCCCCTACTTTGCCATCTGGGAGAATCGGCTCCAACCCGTAGCCAACCTCGGTTCGGTAGCGGTGTTCCTGTGTGGCCAGCAGGATCAGCACACCGCGATTTGTGGCTTTGCTGCCGATTCCCCATTTCTTGTACAAATCAGCGGCATAGCTCTCGATATCGGAGCCATCGAGAGATTGAATTGTGACTACGGCGATCTGCGCGTGCGCCTTTTGATCGATCTGCCGGCAGATGTCATCGAGCTGTGCGATGGTGGCTTGGTCGAGAACATGAGAGAAATCATTGACGTAGTCTGTCGGCTTTAGTTGAGAGACCGGCTCCGATCGCAACGCGACGGCTAGTGCCAGAAAGATGATGACATACGCCGCAATCTTCACGCCCGATCGCATTTGAAAGCGATTGTATAGGAGAGCGGCCAGAACCGCTGTTCTCACACGAGCATCAGAACGAACGTAGGAAGTTCAGAATCTGCCGCTCCGCCCAGTGGCCGTCGTCGCCGTCTCGATCAGCCAGAAACGAGCAGTGGCCGCCATCTTCAGTTTGAACAAAGGTGATGTTGGGATTCGCCAGAATCTTGCGACGGGTTTCCGGCAGGATGCGGATGAAAGGATCGTTGGCGGCATGCAGGATCAAGGCGGGCACGGCAATGCGATCCAGAACTGGAGCGGCGGCCGCGCGCGTGTAGTAGTCGTCGGCACCGGTGAAGCCGCAATAGAAAGCCGTGATCTTATCGTCGAAATCACGGAGGGTTGATACTCCGCGCAAGCGAGCGAGATCGAATTGACCAGGAAATAGCCGGGCTTTTTCCCGCAGTCGCCGCCGCAACTGGATAACGAAGTAGTACTCATAAAGCCGATTGCTGAGCAGGTGTAGCGCATCGGCCGAAGGCCCTAGATCCACAGCTGGACAAACCGTTGCCACTGCACAGAACTGTCGCGGCCCTTTGCTGCCCCATTCTCCTGCCAGCTTCAGCACCAGGTTGCCACCCATCGAGAAGCCTGCCAGTGCCAGGCGTGACAGGCCGTCGTGATCGATCAGATATTGAGCCACCGCCGCCAAGTCCTGGGAGCGTCCTGAGTGATAGAGCGTTGGGGACAAAGCGTCGGTGCCGCCGCAGTTACGCTGGTTCATTCGCACCACGTTCATTCCAGCGGCCATGCCCTTGGCGGCGATCCCCAACATGTATTGCGAATCGCTAGAACCCTCAAGCCCATGGATGATCAGAATGGTAAGCGCGTTTCTCCGTTCCGGCTGCCAATGGCAGTGGCACAGAACCTTGACTCCAGGTTCTACTTCGATCAGGCGCTCTTCCGCAGGCGGCACCGGGATACGCCGGGAAAGAAAGAAGCTGGCCAGGGTTTGTACGTGCCCGCCGCGCAGACCGCGCCGCGGGATGAAAGCCTCGGTTTGCCAAGTGCCCACCAGTTGATCTTAAATGGAATGTGGTTAGAAGATATATTGTGGGAGAAGCCTAATGCCGATTTTTGAATACGTATGTAAGTCCTGCAATCACCCGTTCGAGGCGTTGGTCTATGGCAACCAGAAGGCGGAATGCCCAAAGTGTCACGGTGCCAAGTTGACGCAACAATTGTCGGTCTTCGCGGTGTCCACGAAAGGTTCATCGGCCTCGCCTGCCCCTGCGGGATGCGGCTCCTGTGGCGATCCCCGTGGCCCTGGCGCTTGCTCCCTGCCTGACATGAACTAGCCCCGCAACATCCTTCACTGCAATCGGTTAGCGGTGGTTACCAAGGTACATGCCAGTGATGACAAGAGTAAATTTCTTTATTTCCCGCTTGCCCGTACCATCGCCTCAACCTACATCGAGAGTGCCACCAATGGATCGTCGCCAAAAGCCGCGTGTTGCAGCGCACCTACCGGTGCGGATTTGGGGGATGGACGCGAAGGCGCAGCCCTTCACTCAGTTGGTAAGAGTGAGGAACATCAGCCGCAACGGAGCGCTGGTCGAGGGCATGCTGCGCATGGTCAAGCCTGGAGAGGTCCTCCAAATACAGTTCGGTGACGAACAAGCGCCGTTCCGCGTGGTGTGGGCGGGAAAGCCCGGCGGTCAAAGAGAAGGTGAACTCGGTGTTCAGGGTTTGTCTTCCGAACCCAGAATTTGGGACTTGGACCTGGCTCAATGCGGCGCAGTGGCGGGTAAAGCCTAGACGAAGATCTCGGCTTCGTCGTTCAGTTCTCGATTCTCAGAACTTCTTCCACCGCGCGATGTGCCTCGTCAATCGCAACGTTGGTGTAGGCACTCGCACCAGCATCAGAGTTAGCAATCGTGATCCGCCCGAAGGGCTGCCTACCGACCACCCAAGGCTCCTCACCCTTCCGCCAGTGCGGATCGAACAGCGGATTGGGGCTGTAGGCATAGCCGTGCGCCCAGCGATTCACCGTGACGCCCTCGATGTCGCGAACGGGATCAAACCCAGCCGGGCCCAGCATTCGTACCAATTGATCGCGAATGTTTCGTTCAAACATGGAAAAAGGCGTCCCCATCAGTTCGGCGCGCCCCGCGCGGTTTTGATCGCGCTGGGGCAATCCCGGACTGCATGGGGTGCGCAGCATGAACAGCACCATTGGATCTTCCGGCTTGCTGGGAAACTGGTATTCGCCCAGGCTCACAGGAAAATCCAGCGCTGCGTATGTGTGATAGCTGCCGGGTGCAACGATCTGTTGAATTCCAAGCTTCTGAAACGTAGTCCAATTCCGGATCGCCACGTGCGTATACACCAACGGCGATTTCACCAACTGGTGCAAGGCTTCCTTCTGTTTTTCCGGCAGTTCCGGACAGAGGAACGGAATCATCATGTTGTAGCAGGCGAGTACGCATGACTTTCCCCGGACCGTTTGCAGCTTGCCGCCTCGCATGTAGGCAACGGTGACTCCCTTCGCCGATTTCGCGGAACCATCGTTACCAACTTTCACCACCGTGCTGTTCAATCGAATACGAATTGCGGACTTGGCATCATCAAGTTGCGCGTAGTCGGCGCGGGCAGTCACGACATCGTCCATGGTGTGACCCGGAATCGCCGCCGGAATCAGGGAACGCACCAGTAGGCGCGCAACGGACGCATTGCCATCGGGAAAATGGAAAATGTAGGGCTCTTCTTTTTTGCCCTCGTCTCCCAAGTCGAGACCGTCGAATCCCGCATAGGTGAACGACCCATAATCGTCGCCGACTTCATAGCAGGCGAGCGCGGAGACGGCATCAATTCCTACGCAGAATTCATCATGTGTATTGGTCTGGAAGAAGGGCAGCGCATCCGGATCAAGTTTGCAAGTCTTAGTGAGATAGTCCGCATAACTGATCCCCGTAAGTTGTGCGCGTTTTTGCTCGCGGGACAACCCAGGGAGATAATCGACTTTCTCTGTGTATACGCGCTCGATATCGCGCCGGGCGTTCATCGAGAGCGGAGTATCCTTAAGAAACTCGGCCCACGGCCGCGATCCGATTCCCGCCACCAGGCGGTCTTCGCCAAATGTTTCTTTATCGAAAAAGCACGCGGTTTTCAGCTTCTCGTACAGTTTCTGGTCGTAAGCTTTGTAGAAGCGCTGAGTGTCAATGCCGAGTTCTGTTATCAATCCTTTTGCGACTTTGCTGTACTGCGACGGGGTGTCGATCGATTGCGTACCTCCGTAGCTAAGCAGAAGCCGTCCGCCGGCCCTAAACTCATTGCGCTTGGCGTGACCGCCAAAGTCATCGTGGTTATCGAGGACCAGGATTCGCGCGTTCGCTCCCGCGTGTTTGCGGAAAAAATAGGCGGCCGCCAGCCCGCTGATGCCGCCTCCTACAATGACGAGGTCGTAGGTCTCGCCGGTGTTTTCAGGTTTGCCGGCGGAATCCCAGAAAGTATGGTCTCGCAGACTATGCGCAACCGGGTAGCTGCCTTCGTGATTGCCCCGCAAACCGGTCAACGCTGGAGGATAGTAATCCGGATTCTTCTCGGGAGCTGAATCCAGGCCGGAGAGTCCGAACACGCGGGGAACCGTAGACGCTACCACCGCTCCGCCGACTGCGAGTGCCACACCGTCTAAGAAATCGCGGCGGGTGATCTTCCGGTCCATTCCCAGCTCGCGGTCTTGGGATTTCTCGCTCACGAGTTTGTTCGACACATTACGCCCAAAAACCGAAGATTGCAGGGCGGTAAAAGTCTCAGGCTATTTCAGCCAGATGGAAGTTCCGATCAGAACCAGCACCTCGATTACAGCCAGCGAAATCCACAAACGCTGGCGGAAAACCGAACGCCGGAGGTCCCGCTTCAAATCTGCTTCGAGTACATGGATGGTTTCCACCTCTACCGGATCCGGTTTCGGTCTCGAAGGGGCGGCCAGGGGCTGGGAGAGCCTGGATTCAGTCTTGGGCTTGTCCGGTAAAAATACCTTGGGTGTGCTGATCACCGAGGACCAGCGGGCAAGCAACATGGAACCAGACCCTAACCCAAGATCCATCGGCTTGGACGTCAACTCCAACGGAGCCATCCGTTCCGGCGCAACTCGGTCCGCCAGATTGCGCAGCAGCGAAGTCCACCATCCATGGCCCATCGTGTCAGAAATCAATTCGCCGACCTCTACCGGCCTGGACTCCAACTCAAGCGGCGGCAAATCTTCCGGCGAGATGACATCGCCCAAATTGCGGAATATCGTACGAAACCAGGGCACGCTGACGCGGTCGCTCTGCAACATGCCCACATCGACCGGACGCGATGTCAGATGCAGTGGCGGCAGCTTCTCCGGCGCGAACTTGTCCCGCACTTCACCCAGCAAATGTTTCCACAAAGGCTGGGTCCAAGTGTCGGCGAGCAAAAGCTCGATTTGGGGCTCCGCCGGGCGCTCTTGCCCAGGCCCGGAATCAGTAGGATCAGTAAACATTGGGTTATAACTGAAAACTCAATTCTAGTGTAACCCAAGTCGTCAAACGGTTGTCTTGCGAGTGGCCCAGGTCCATGTCCCACAAAATGAAGCGTCCTGATCGCGGCCTGACTCTAATTACAAAGTGACGCCACCTAGCAAACCGCCTAAAGACGCTCGCCCGACAAGCCAGAGATTGCGCACCGTTTTACCGATCCTTGGGGAACTGATCCGTCCCCGCCGCGGCCTGTTGGCACTGGGCTTTTTCCTGATGCTGATCAACCGGGTTTCCGGTCTGGTGCTTCCCTACTCCACCAAGTATCTGATCGACACGGTCATGGTCAAGCACCATTTGCAACTGCTGAAGCCGCTGGTCGGGGCAGTCTTGCTTGCGACCTTGATTCAGGGGGTAACTTCGTTTGCGCTGACACAACTGCTGTCGAAAGCAGCGCAACGGCTCATCGCCGAGCTTCGTTCCAAAGTCCAGACGCATATTGGACGGCTTTCGGTGACTTTCCACGATTCCAACAAGAGTGGCGCGTTAGTGGCAAGGATCATGAGCGACGTTGAAGGCGTACGGAATCTGGTCGGCACCGGATTGGTGGACCTGGTGGGAGGCTTGATCACGGCGCTGATTGCGCTGGTTGTGTTGTTCCGCATCAGCGCTTTAATGACCGCACTCGCGTTCGGGTTCCTGCTGGTATTTGCCATTGCTTTGAAAAAGGCCTTCGGTACCATCCGTCCCATCTTCCGCGAGCGTGGCAAGATCAACGCTGAAGTCACCGGACGGTTAGCAGAATCGCTCGGCGGGGTCCGTGTCGTGAAGGGCTATCACGCCGAAGCACGCGAAGATAGCGTCTTCGCCCGCGGAGTTCAGCGGTTGCTCGATAACGTGCTGCGTACGCTGACGGCCACTTCGGTGATGACGCTCTCTGCCAGCGTCCTGCTGGGAGTGGTCGGAGCAGTCATCATGTATGTGGGCGCGCACCAGGTCGCTGCCGGTTCGCTGACCATTGGTGGTTTCTTTACCTACACCCTGTTCATGGGCTTTCTGATCGCTCCGATTATGCAGATCGTTCAAGTCGGCACCCAACTCACCGAAGCCCTGGCCGGACTGGAACGCACTCAAGAGATTCTCGATGAGAGCCGCGAAGACCGTGATCCCAAGCGAACCCAGACTCTCGGCAACATTCGTGGCGACATCGATTTCGAGAATGTCGGCTTCAGCTACGACGGCGTCAAGCTGGTTCTACAAAATGTATCGTTTCACGCTGCACCCGGCACAGTAACAGCTTTGGTGGGTTCGTCCGGCTCAGGCAAATCAACCACCATCGGCTTGATTGCCGCGTTTCACACTCCGACGGCGGGACGAATCTTGGTCGATGGTGTCGATTTGAGCACCGTCCGGTTGGATTCGTACCGCACCCAGCTAGGCGTGGTGCTTCAGGAATCGTTTCTGTTTGATGGCACCATTCGAGACAACGTGGTATTTTCCCGGCCCGACGCCACTGAGGAAGAAGTCATGTCAGCCTGCCGCATCGCGCGGGTGGACGAGTTCGCCGAACACTTTCCGGAGAAGTACAACACCGTGGTCGGCGAGCGCGGGGTTAAATTATCCGGCGGACAACGTCAGCGCATTTCCATCGCGCGCGCCATTCTGGCTGCGCCGCGCATTCTTATTCTCGACGAAGCGACTTCCAGTCTTGATTCAGAATCCGAAGCCCTGATTCAGCAGGGATTGTCCTACCTGATGCAGGGACGGACCACATTCGTAATTGCACACCGGCTTTCGACCATACGACGCGCTGACCAAATTCTGGTAATGGAGCAGGGGCAAATCATCGAGCGCGGACGCCACGAAGAACTCTTTGCGTTACGCGGGCGCTACTATGACCTCTACACCCGGCAGCATGGAGTGGAAAGCAATTTGTTCCTTGCTCCCGGGGAGGGTGATGCCGCCAAAGTTCCCGCTGAAGAAGACAAAGCTGCCAACGGGGACGTCAACCTCGCCAGCGCTCTTCGTCTGGTGCGAGGACAATAAGCCACTAGCAACTATTTCTTTTCCGCCGGCTTCTCGTCCTTGTCAGTATCCTCGAGTGCTCCGGGCATCAGATGCAGCAGTGGCTTCGAACGCTGCTCATCCAGTTCCGGATGCGGCAACGGCTTCCGTGGCAGCATCTGGTCGCGCATTGCAGTGTTGTAGACGAAAATTGCTTCCACGGTGGCAGCCTGCGCCAGATCTCCGCTCTGCAACCGCTCGTAGGTATCCTGGTTCGAGTGGTGAGTCCGGGAACCGTAATCCAGGGGATCCTGTATGAACTGGAAGCCCGGAATACCAACGGCATCGAAAGACTCGTGATCAGTGCCACCCGTGTGACGCAAGGTAATCGTCGAAACGCCGAGATCCTTCAGCGGGTCTATCCATTGCGTGAAGATGGACGCTACCGCAGCATTTTCCTCTAGATAGATTCCCCGGATTTTGCCGCTGCCATTGTCCACGTTGAAGTAGCCCGAAATGTTTTGCTGATCAGGCTTCAACTCCACCGGACCCGCAGGCTTTCGCATCCACTCCGGCTTTTTCATCTCTTCGGGTGTGGTGGAGAGCGGGACAAACCCGAAGTGCTGCTTCACATATCCCTGCGATCCGTATAAGCCTTGCTCTTCCCCGGTCCACAATCCCACACGGATGGTACGGCGCGGCTTCACATGTAGCGCGTTCAGGATACGCATCACTTCCATGGCAACCACGGTTCCGGCCCCGTTGTCGGTGGCGCCGGTGGCGGCGGCCCAAGAATCCAAGTGGCCGCCCACCATCACCAGTTCATCTTTCAGCTTGGGGTCGGTGCCGGGAATCTCGGCAATGGTGTCGAAACCGTGCTCGTGATCGCCGAAGAACTTGGTATCCACATTCATCTCGACATTCACCGGAACGTGGGCTTTCAGCAGGCGATACACGCGGCCATAGCTTTCGATGGCCATCACCACTACGGGAAACGGTATGGCATGGTCGCGCTGGTAGCTGAACCCTCCCAGACTGCCATCATCGAAAATCGTGCCGCCGGAACCACCACCGTCTCGGCCATCACGGCTGGGAAGAATCATCGCCAGGGCGTGTTCGGAAACTAGAAACGCCTTCGTCTTCTCGCGTAGTTCCGTTCTTTCCGCATATGTTTTCATGTACTCTTCATAATCCCGTTCGGGAGCCACGGGGTGGTCGACCAGTTTGGCCAAGTCTTTGTCGTCATAGCGCTCGAACAGCGGCTTGTCGACCGGTTTGACCTCGCGCATTTCTCCGTAAAGAACGATCTTGCCCGCCACCTTGCCCTTGTACTTCTCAAGATCCTCAACTTTTTTCACTTCCATTGAGACTGCCTCGGCATTGATCGCGCCATTGCTTGACGGCGACCACGGTGCCGCCTGCGCGATGAACACAGCCGTATCTGGAGAACTCATCCGCACCCAGGTATTCATCTGCTGCCAACCCATGCCGAATTCCCCCCAATCCTCCAGGTGAGCATTGGCGCAACCCATGGCGGTGAACTGGTCGCGCGTCCACTCGTTGGCGTGCTTCAGGTTGGGCGATCCGGTGAGCCGCGGGCCAATGCCGTCCATAAGCGCAGATGCATACTCCATCACGTGGGAGTGCTTCAGCCCTTCCTCACGAATCTGCTGATACATGGAGTAATTTATATCTTCCTTTGCCGGTTGCGGCAGTTCATAGGAAGGCCGACTGGTTTCCACAGATCCCGTGTTGCTCTTTTTCTTGTCGGCTGCGGTGAGTGGCAGGGCAAAGACAATCAGTGCAGCAATGGCGACGCTGACAAATCTCTTGCTAAGCATGTTTTATTGGCCTCTTTAGGAAACTAAGCAGGTTATCAGATGCTGATTCTGCTTTCCACAGGGAAACTGGACGTAGAGGCCATTTACATTAAATTGACGGTGAATCAAGCATCCGCAGGTTCGGCCGGAAGTGGAGCAATGGTGTGTAGACCGCACTCGGTTTTCGCGAACCCCGACCATCGTCCCGCACGCGCATCTTCACCTGGACTGACCGCCCGCGTGCAATGTGTGCAACCAATGCTCGGGTAATTCCGGTCGTGGAGCGGATTGTAGGGAACGTTGTGATCTCGAATGTACTGCCAGACGTCCTGCGAACTCCAATCCACGATGGGGTTGATCTTCACCAGCCCGAACTTTGCGTCCCACTCGATCTTGTGCGTGTTTGCACGGAAAGCCGTCTGATCGCGGCGAATGCTGGTGATCCAGGCGCGCAACACGGACAGTTTTCTGCGCAGCGGTTCGACCTTACGCAGATTGCAGCACTCGTCGGGGTTGCGGGTCCACAAGCTGGCGCCGTGGACCCGCGCCTGCTCTTCGGGCGAGAGCAGCGAGTACACTTTCTCGATCTTGATGCCATAGCGCTCTTCGATCTGATCCATCAGATTGTAGGTTTCTGGGAAGAGGAACTCGGTATCGAGCGTGAACACCGAGAAGTCGTGGCGCACCCGCGAGGCCAGGTCGATGACCACCATTCCTTCAACGCCAAACGCGGAGGAAATAGCCACATCACGGCCAAAGGTATCGAATGCCCAGCGCAGCACTTCTTCGGGAGTCCAATGTTCGGCGGCGAGTTGTAGTTTGACGATGTCGTCTTTCATCTTGTTATCCCGGCCTTTACCGCAGCGTGCAAAACAGAAGCGCTCATGAACTGGTTCCATGCAAAGTCAGTGATCGGGGTTGAATCAGGCCGTGCGAAGCGAACAACCTCTCCCACAATCAGTAACGAAGGAGCAGAGAACCTGGGTGCACGCCCGAGATTCGCCACTGTGGTCACATGGACTTGCTGGCCCGCTGTAGTCGCTCGAGAAACGATGGCGCAGGGCATTTCATCTGCAAGCCCCGCTCGCTTGAGTCTTAATGCAATCTTCTCAAGCTCGTGCGGCATGTAAATCACCAACGTGGCTCCGCTGCTAACGAACTTCTGCCAATCAGTTTCTTGAATGTCTGCGGCATTCTGCCCGGCCAGAAACACGACCGCGTGCGAGAGTTGGCGATGGGTGAGTGGAATTCCTGCCGCGCCCGCTGCTCCGAAGGCTGCCGTAACACCGGGCACGATTTCATATTCGATGTTCGCTCGCCGCAGGGCTTCGATTTCTTCGCCCGCGCGCCCAAAGATCAGCGGGTCGCCGCCCTTCAGACGCACGACCGTCAATCCCAAACCCGCGAGCGCTGTCATCAGGAAATTGATCCATTCCTGCGTGATCTTCTTCGTTCCGCTGCGCTTACCCACGTTGTGAACTTGCGCTGCCGATCGCACCAGCTTGAGAATCTCCTGCGAGACCAGCTCGTCATGCAGAACCGCATCGGCGGACTGCAATAACCGCAGAGCCTTGAGCGTTAGCAGATCGGGATCTCCCGGCCCCGCGCCTACCAGATAGACTTTGCCCTTCACGACGCTTTCTCCTTTGCTGCTAGTTCTAGTTCCGCATCGAAGGCTTCCCGGCTGGCGAACGACTGCAATAACCAACGCTTGCGTTCCGGATCGAGGTTGCTGCCAAGCACTTCGCGCCGGGTCGCACCCAAGCGCGCGACCCACTCCTCGTAGCCGGGACCGAATTGCCGCTCTAGTTGCTGTCTCAATTTCTGTGCGAGCGAGGGGCTTTGGCCGCCAGTGGACACAGCGATCTGAAGATCACCACGCCGCACCACTGCCGGATAGAAGAAGTCGCACTGTTCAGGAACATCTACAACATTGCACAACACGCCACGCCGCTGGGCTTCACGAAACACGTCTTCGTTGACCGCGCGTGATGCAGTCGCGACCACCACCAGAAACATTCCGTCGAGATCTGTGGGCGAAAATGCGCGCTCTTCCAGAGTGATTTGGCCAACCCCTGCCCACTCCCGTACGGCGCTGGTCGATTGCAGCGCGACCACCCATATGCGAGCTCCGGTGTCCAGCAGGCCGCGAATCTTTTGTTCACCAATCACCCCCGCGCCCACGACCAGTACGAGGCGGTTGTCCAATTTCACGAACATTGGAAACAATCGAGCCATTTTTCTCCTACCCCTCCAGCCCGTGAGGCACCGGCCCCGGAGGCGCGTCACGAAGTACCGCCGCCACGGATTCGCCAGCGAGGAACTCAAGCAGCTCAGTTTCACTGTGGCGTGCGAAGAACCGACGGAGGTTTTCTCCCGACAGCCGGTCGGCCAAATATGCGCGCAGCAGGCGTTCAATCGCGTCTGGCACATCCTCTGCGATGCAGCGGTATCCGGTAGGCCTGGCAATGGCCTGATTCAATCCCACCGCGCCGCCCAGGCAGAAGTAGTAGGCATCGACCATGCGGCCATCAACTTTTAGTTTCTTGCCTTCGATCCCAATGTCGGCAATCCAGTGCTGTCCGCAACTGTTAGGGCAACCGGCGACGTGTAACTTCAAATCCTGATCAAAGCCCGGAAGCCGGTCTTCAAGTTCTTGCACCAGCCAGCGAGAAAAACTCTTGGTTTCGGTGATCGCCAGCTTGCAAAACTCGCTGCCACTGCATGCAATCGCACCGCGCCAGAAAGGTGAAGCTCCGACAGGCAGACCAACGCCTTCCAATTCCCTAGCCAGCGGCTCGCAATTCGCCTTCGGGACGTCGACGATCAGCAGGTTCTGCATGTTAGTAGTGCGTAGTTCGCCACCGGCAAAACGGTCAGCCAAATCTGCAGCCGCGCACATTTGCTCGGGATGAATCCGCCCTCGCAGCACTGCCGCTCCAATGTAGAAATATCCGGACTGCTTCTGCGGATGGATCCCTATGTGGTCACGGTAAACATCGTCAGGAGCAACTTCCTCCACTGCTGGATCGAGACGGAACCCGATTCGCTTTTCCAATTCCCTCTGGAAGTCATCAGTGGTCCAGCCATGACGCAGGAAAAGAAACTTCAACCGCGCGCGTTCGCGGTGTTCTCGCAGTCCGTCGCACTCGCGAAAGAGTTCGGCGATGCTTTTGACCACAGGCAAGACCTGTTCCCAACCCACGAAGGCGTTAAGCCGTGCGGCCAAGTGTGGCTCGGCCGAAAGTCCGCCTCCAACTCGAAGCGAAAAACCGGTTTCCACGCTTCCACGCAAGGTGCGAGTGACGGCGGTAAGGCCAACGTCGTTGATCTCGGGATAAGCGCACCACGCGCGGCAACCAGTGATTGCGATCTTGAACTTGCGCGGCAAGTTGTAGAAATCCGAGTTTCCGGCCAGCAACCGCGTAACTTCGAGGGCTAAAGGTGACGCGTCAACAATTTCATCCGCATCCACTCCGGCGACAGGGCAGCCAGTAACGTTCCGCGTCACGTCACCGCACGCCCCCATGGTGTTCAAGCCGCATCGCCATAGAGCTTCCATCACCTCAGGCAGAGCTTCGATGGTGACCCAGTGCAGCTGAATGTTTTGTCGCACGGTGATATCGGCAATGCCTCGCGCGTACTTCTGTGTCAAATCGGCGATGGTGCGCAATTGGTGCGATTGCAGCAACCCATTCGGCACGCGGATGCGCACCATGAAATACGGCAGGGCCTTCCCTTCTCCGCCATGGCCACCCACTACCCCGGCACCGTCACCCTGCGTGTACACGCCCCACCAGCGGAAGTAAGTTCCGATCCACTCGGAAGGAATCGCACTGAAACCCTGGCGGGCAAAGCGGCGGATTTCGTCCAGACCCTCCCACGGGTTCTTCTCCCGCTTCAAGCGTTCGACGCGTTGTGCCTTCGTTTCTTTGGTCGCATCTGCCATAAAAAAACCCACCGCCAGCATCTTCTCTGGCGGTGGGTAATAACTCCGAAACTAGAAAATGATAACTAGATCAGCGGCCTCCCCGTGCCAGAGCACACTCCCGCACAACAACAACAAAGGCAGGTGCTCCGGCGGTTCTGACCACACAAACTCATAGCTTGACCTTCGCTCGGTCCGTGAAAGACCTGACGATGTCAACTTAGATGTAGGGCGAGAGCCGCGGGTGCAAGATTATTTTGGGTCTGTAGGAGGTACGATAAAGACAACTGTAAGGCGGTGTTTTGTCAGGAACCTAACTTGAACATAAGCTCGCGCAGCCGCCGATGCCTCTGCATCAGATGGAGATAACGCATTTCGTTCGCCGCAGACTTGGCCCGGATGATCTGAACCAACGCCTGTTTCTCTTGCCGGCTCCATGATGCCAGGTCGGGAGCGACCGAAAGAACCATAGCGAAGTTCTCGAAACTGGCACGCTCCAACGGTTCCCATGAATCTGGTTGCACAGAAAGAACGCGCGCCAGCCATTTCGACGAACTCTGGCGCATGCGCTCACTGCTGCCGCCGAAATCCCTAGCCATGCGCCGGTTCACTTTCATTCCGATCTTGCGAGTCGAGAAGCTATCCCACGCCCCAACGTCGCTCCCCGGCAATTCGTAGAAAACATGTCCAGCCGCCAGGCGCCGCAGCGTTCTCGGAGGAGTTCTGTACTTGGGATCACGCGCGATTCTCTCCTCCTCACGCTCCACCAGCTTCAGCAAGTCTTTGCGCCCGGGACGGAAACCCAGTTTTCGATAGAACCAGAAAGCGCCCGACTCAATGGCTTCTTCGTTGCCATCCCCCAGCTGGTAGGGATACATCGAAATACATTTCGCACCGGTAAGCGCGACCAGGCAGCGCAACACTTGTGCATAGATCCAGGCAACTTCGCCGCCGCGAAAAGTGTAGAAGGCGTTGAACCCCACTTCCATCCATTCACATAGCCCAGTGGCCTCGAAGTAACTGACGGGAACTCCATTCTTGAGCGAGAACCCGGCCACATAGGCCCGCAAAGGCAAACGCCGCGCTGGACATAGGTTCCAGAGGTAAATAGAAACGCCATGGCCGACGTCGGCGCGCACCACTGACTGCGGATCTCCGAACGTCATTCCATAGAGTTCGCGATAACGCACCAGCATGACCTCGCGGGCCATGTTCACTACCACCCTTCCTTGTTTCGCAGACAGGCGGTGAAGAACCGGAGGTGCTTGTGCAAGCTCGCGAGCCAAAGAAACTTCTCCGCGGGTGAACAGTGGCTCGCGATGAAAAAATATTCGCCTTACCGGCTGCCAATTCCCAGTGCGCGAGAGGCGCTGGTTGTTAACGTGCCAACGTACGGGAAGACGCAGAGAATCGTAGAGCAACGCCTTCTCCATGTCGGATGCTGGCAACTGTGCGAACTGCCGGACCATCCATTGCAAATTCCTATTCTTGCTCCCCGCGGCAGTTTGCAACCAACCCTGCCAGGGAACGTCAGGCTCGATGTCGGCATCTTCTTCTAGCGAAGGAATCAGTCGTGGCCATGCGGCGCCCATCGCCCGCTCCTCTGAGTAGCCGTCCCAAACGATCTCCACATCGGGGACGCGGTCCACAAGCCAGCGCATTACATCGAAACTGAGCGTGTCCTGCATCACGGTGCCGGCGATGCCCGCGAATTCGAAGGGATCAAAGTCGTCCATGTCCGCTCCGAGCTTTTCTAGCTGCTCGACTCTCCCCGAAAAATCTCGCAGCAACCGTTCGCTCTGCCGGACTACTTCCGGTCCGTGGGGAAATGCGCGCAGAAACAGCAGCACTTCATGAAAGCGAATCAGAGAAGCAGTATCGGAGAATTTCCGTTCACCCAGCGCCGACAACAATTCCACGACGCGGGCAGCTTCCCCGCGTCCAAAGCGGCTGCGAGATTCTTCGACTTGGTGCAGCAGGCGGTCCAGCGAGCTAGAGGCCATGCGGGATAAGGCTATCTTATCTCCCGCCTGACCGAAACTCGGCGACTCGATTCTGCGCGAAGCTGCGGCCTACGTCTCTGCTAGGCGAAGCGAATGCCGGCCGACGCTCATGGAGCAACCTCAAATACAGTCCCGCAGCCGAGTTGGCAAGCGTCGGTACCACCACCGTACTGTGTGGTTCCGTAGAGAGCGCCCGATTTGCCGAAAATTACACCAGCAGTAGGGCGTTCCCCATTCTGGGAGTTCGCAGAACCAGCCAACACGCTGAGGCCCCATTCACCATCGTTTGTAGACGTTAGCGGCATCAGGCGAAAAACGCTGCCGTAGAGAGTTTCTCCGCCTCCAACAAAGGTCGTTCCGTAAAGCGCGCCGGTAGGGTCAAATACGAGAGGCCCCATCGGATCCTCTTCTCCATTGTTGAGAGCATCGAAGGAATACAAAATGGTCTCAATCCAAGAACCGTCTGCACCAGGGGACATCCGAAACATGGTGCCCGCCTCATCGGGGCCGCCATAAGTTGTTCCGTAAAGGTTGCCTTGTTTATCGACGACCAAGCCTGCGGTGGGCAACGCTCCATTCTGTACATTGAAACGCAACAAGACATTCTCTGTCCAACTGCCACCCGGCTGCATTGGTGGACTCAGCTCGAACACCGTGCCGCAGCCCACGAAACCATTCTCTGAGCACTCGTCGGGAATACTCAGGCCGCCGTAGCTTGTTGTACCAAACACATTGCCTGCACTGTCCAAGAATAAGCCGCCGTTGGGATTCGCCCCATCCGCGCTGTCCCCGCTGATGCCCTGGAACCCATACAGCACCTGTTCAGTCCACGCACCGCCGTTCCGCTTCGGTGGACTCAACTCGAACACAGATCCGCAATTCCCACCGTAGTAGTAATCGCAATCGGTACCGTAGCCTCCCCCAAACTGTGTAGCTCCGTAGAGATTTCCTTGACTATCAGACACTAAATCGCGGTAGGGAAAGTAGCCGATTTCCGACGTCGGAAAGCTGTACAAGATACTCTCAGTCCAAGCTCCGCCTTTTTGCGCAGGCGGCGACAATTCGAAGACGGTGCCGCATCCGCCATGGATCTGCAGAATTACGCAGTTGCCTGTCCCCCCGTAAGCTGTCGTCCCATAGAGATTGCCCTCGCTGTCTATCACCAGGCCACCACCGGGATAGTCTCCATCCTCATACAGAACGCCCTTGAAAACGTAGAGCACAGTCTCAGTCCACGGATCGCCTTTCTTGGCGGGCGGTGTCAGTTGAAACACCGTGCCGCAGCTAGCCATGGGGGAACAGTTCTCTGAGCCGCCTTGATTCGTAGCCCCGTAGAGATTTCCCGCCTGGTCAAACACAAGTTTGCCTATGGGGACCGCGCCATCGGTGCCGCCCTGAAAGCGGTAGAGCACTTTGCCATTCGATTTTCCAAGCGCAAAGCTGCTGCTCAGTAGAAGCACCATGGCTAAGAAGAATACGTTCTTCATTTCAACCTCCAAGTTAGGCGTCCGCGATCATAATCCACGAGAAGCGCGCCAGATAGAGGAAAAAGACCCTAATCGGTCTCAAATTATCGGCCGGGAGACGTTCTAACGTCGAACTACTTCAAGCTCTTTGCGATCCCAATCGCCCAGGCTCGCCGCGGCGTCATAAGTGGATTGGCAAAACTCGAGCAGCGCGGCGGTAGGCGATTCGGCCTTGCGCACGTCCTCATACAACAAGATGAACTCACTTAGTTGCGTGTCATACGACGCAGCATCCGGGCGGACATGCGCCTCCTTAAACCCCTGCGGCTCGGGAGCTGCGTAGGAATAAAATGCTGCATCTTTGACTCCGACACTGCCCGGCCAAAAGCCTACACTGCTCACTTCGTGGGAATACGCTTCTCGCGTAACCATGTCGGCTCCGGGGCGTTCTGGAGCCCGGCGGCCCGAAAACCGGGTCACCGCGAGATCAAAGCTTCCCCAGAAGAAGTGCACCGGGCTGTTTTTGCCAATGAATCCCGACCTGAACTGGCTGAAAACAGCGTCCACCGACAACAAAATACGCCAGAACTTCTCAACTGCGGCAGGATCGTACGACGCATGCACGCGATCCTGGTCGAACGCGATCGGATTGGGGATTTCGACCGGCATCCTCCATATCCTGACGTCAATCCCGGCGGATCGCAGCATTCCCATGAATTCCTGGTAGAAATCGGCCACCGAGCGCGGCCCTAGCGGGATTGTCTTGACCATTCCGTCATTGGTCTCGAGCACAAGCCGATGCTGTATGAAATCAAACCAGATTTCGAATGCCCTTTGTCCATACGGAATGCGGGACGTGGTCAGGCCGCGCGCCGTTACATACAGCGGGACGTTCCACCAGTGGTTCACGAGCGGCGTCAGCCGCAGGCGAACCTTGCCAACGATCTGGGTCCACATATGGAGTGTGGCGTAGGTGTCTTTCCATGAATCCAGCGGCAGGGTGGGCCAGCATTCCGTTGGATCGGCAAGGGCGGGCGGCATAGTGGACTCGATGGTTGAATGATTGGGGTGGGAGACGGGAATCGAACCCGCAACCGTCGGAGCCACAGTCCGATGCTCTACCAAGTTGAGCTACTCCCACCGCGTGGAGCGTTAATTATAGCAATTTGCGGAGGAAGCTGGGCGGCAGCCGAGGGCAGGTACTGTTCTAATCTTTGACCTGGGTTTCTTCGCGGATCTTTGCGAAACACTTTGCGTTCTTTGCGGTGAAAAGCTCCTAACCGCAACGCGCGAAGGGATCGCTAAGAGCGCAAAGGTGCGCTGAGCGAAGCTTAGCCGCGGCCGACGCCTACGTACTCGAAGCCCATAGCGCGGAGCCGGACGGAATCCAGCAGGTTCTTAGTATCGACGATCAAGGGACGCCGCAGCATGCGTTTGATTCGACCGAAATCAAGACCGCGGAACTCAGGCCAGCCCGTTCCCACTACCAATGCGTCAACCCCTTCGGCTGCGGCATAGGGCGACTCGCAGTACTGTACAGTGCCGTTCAACTCCATGCGGGCATCGGGGATTGCAACCGGGTCATAAGCTCTTACCCGCGCGCCGTTGGCAATCAAACTCTTCACCAGACGCATTGAGGATGATCCGGCAACAGAATTGGTATGAGGTTTGAAGGCCAGGCCAAGAATGCCGACGTCCTTGTTCTGCACCGACTGCACGCAGTGGGCGATCTTGTCGAGCACCTGCTCGGTAAGACAATGGTTCACTTCGCGGGCCGCGCTCAGGACTTTCAAGGACACTCCATTTTGCCTCGCCAACTCGGCCAGCGAATCCATGTCCGATTCCGCGAACAGTCCACCCATGCCGGCGCCGGGTTGCAGGCAACGGGGCGCAATTCGTTTGTCCAAACCGAGAGCCAGCGACAGACTAACTGCATCTGCCTTCACCAGTTCGCACAGGCTGGCGACTTCGTTGATGAACGAAATCTTGGTGGCAACAAACGCCGTAGCTGCTTCCCGCACCAGTTCCGCAGTCTCGTGATTGGTCACAATCACCGGAACTCCGCGCATCACCAGGGAATGAAAAATCTGCTTCAGGACTAAAACGGCTTCGTTCGATGACGTCCCCAGGATGATGCGGTCCGGCCAATTGAAGTCTTCCACTGCGCAACCCGGAGTAAAGAACATAGGCTGCGAGACGATGGTCCCCCGGCACCCTGCCTCTTTGATGCGGCTCTCGATGGCGGAAGCGGCGCCGACCGCAACCGGCGTGACAATCGAAAGAATTGAGGGCTTGGAAGCCGCGCGCGCAATGCGCAATGCCAGATCACTGAGATTGTGGGGCGCGTCCTCGGCCAAAAAGATCACCTGGGCTTTACGAGCGAAGGATTCAACATCGGTCGAATAGGCCAGGCGCCCGCAGCGCACATTGCGTTTGATCACTTCGGCCAGGTTTTTTTCATGGAAAGGTACTGAGCCCTGGGCCATTTCCACCATGCGCGAACTGTCTGGATGGCAGCACAGAACCGGGGTGCCAAAGTCGGCCAAACACGCGGAAACCACCGTTCCCAGATAGCCGGCTCCATAAACCCCAATTTGCATAGTTTCTCCAGCGGCCTAACTTGTGGGGGACACGCGAAAGCCCTGCTTCCTTAATTACGCTCGCGTTCCCAGCTTGGCAAAGTACGGAGGGGAACTGTCCTCGAGACCAACGGCGCGCCGGGGACGGGAATTGGGACAATGCAGCGGGTGGCTTATGGTACTTTAGCGTCTGATGAGACTGCGACCCAGGGGAACTTCCGCCAGATCTTTCCAGCGATTCTGTTCCTGTTCGCACACAAATGTGAGTTCACGGACGGCAATGCGGCGGCTTCCCTGGTACTCCGCCCAGCGGTCGCGGGCGGTCAAGTACGCCTGCTCTGCTAGGGTTTCGCTGCTCAGCTTGGCAATGGTAAGGTGAGGCATATAGGGCCACTCCTCGATCGCGCTGAGAGCTTCTGTATTTAGCCGATCATGGAGGTCACGCATGTGCGCGGCTCCCTGTTCCACCCGAATGAATACCGTAGGCGTGACCGGAACAAAAGTTTCCGCTTCTCCGAGGAGGACTTCAAAGGGTTCCACGTTGCCGCAGACCTCTTCGAGCATCTCCAGCGCGGCGATTTCACTGCCCCGCAGGTGACGAGGTGGAAGCAGGGTGAGATGGGCTGGTAGATGGGGCAAGTCCGGATGCAGCTCCTGACGTAGGGTGGCGACGAAGTCTCCAACTGCCTCCCCGACGTAAGCCACCAGGGCATAGCGGGGATTGTGCATGGCGGGGTTAGGCATGGTAACGAGAAATTATACCTCGCTAGGCAGGCAGCACCGGCAAAGGGCTCGGCTATAATCGAAGAGACCTTCACGGAGTCGGGGCGTAGCGCAGCCTGGTAGCGCACCTGCCTTGGGCGCAGGGGGTCCGCGGTTCAAATCCGCGCGCCCCGACCAATCATCATGCTTGGCCCTCGTGAAGGGTGGGCGCACGACAAGATCACCGGTAGGCTTGCAGCGGACTGATCAACCGCGAGGCCTTTCCTGTGCGCACCAAGGGCACGGCCGAGTCGTGAGGTGTGCGAAAAAGCTCGGCTAGGGAACCGATAAACCACACGCTTAATTAGGCAGGATAGCTGCCATTTCCGCACTGGTCCCGATTCAAAGCAGCTTTCTACACTAACCTCGTGCCCCCGAGTTGGACGAGCCGGAGTACCGAGATCCGGCAGGCGATGACGAAGAAGATTTCGTGACCGTGAATTTCGGGACTGTTTCTTCCCGCAGTAGGCAATTGAATGTCTCCAGTTTCCGGGGAGAATCGCCAACGGCACTGCTAGTTGTGGATTTTTTCATGCGAAATTCACATTCGCGTCAACTTTTTGTAACTATGAGCACGTTAGGGTTGTGGCTCGTAGTTCCCCGCCTGAGGCGAGCCTGGTCTTTCACCCCTAAGCGGCTGATTCAGACCGTACTCCGGCGGTGACGCTGTGCCGCCATAGCTCTGCTGCTCCATGACGATCTGCGTATCTCCGTGATGGTGACCTGACGGACCCAGGTTCCGATTACGGAAAAGAACATAGTTTCGCTAGCGGTGGGAACCTCAAACGAGCGTGGGCAGTCTCCCATGAACATGGTTTTCTCTTCACACTGCAATTACGCCTTGGGTGCTCAGCCTACCCCAGTTTTCTTCATGGCTAGTACGATCCGCAATAGTAGCAATGAGTTATGTCGCTTGAGTTCTCCTGAAGTTCTTGCGAGACTTGTCGGCGCAACACACGAGGCTGGTTCAATGAAAACCAACTCGAAAACGCCGTACGAGCATTGTAGGACAGCGGGACGGGACACGGGTCATGCCAACAGAAATGGCTCGAATGCCTTCACCCGTCGCGCGGAGGGAGCAACAACCATGAAACTACGCAAATACTCTTACGATCTGTTTCGCATGAATTCAACCTCTCTTTCTTCCGGCACGCGCAGGCGGAAAGCTCTTCGGGAAACGAGGCGGATCGCCTGCCTTGTCGGCATCATCCTGTGTCTTGTGTGCTGGTCGCCGGCGCAGGTTGACCGTGCGGGATTGAATGGCACGGTCACGGATTCCTCCGGACGCGTTCTGCCGCAGACGCACGTCACCGCAGTGCAGAACACTACCGGTCTGCGACGAGAAGCCACATCCTCTCCCACAGGGACGTATGACATTCCTGAGTTGCCAGTCGGGGTCTACACAATCACGTTTGAGCACGAGGGCTTCAAGGTACTCACCTTCGTAGATGTCGAGCAGGTAATCGGCCGGACGCGCACCCTTAATGCGCCCCTCAGGGTGTCCGGCGGTCAGCAGCAGGTGGAAGTGTCGGCTAGCTCCGCGGAGTTGGACAAAACCTCCAACGCGCTTGGTGCCCGAATTGAGGAGGTCCAAGCCAGGGAACTTCCGCTCAATGGCCGCAATTGGGCCACGCTCAGCGCGCTTCAGCCCAGCGCGGTCGATACCGGAGGGAGCAACCAGCGTTCCATTCGATTCGCCGGCCGAGGGCGCGATGACGATAATTTTACCTACGATGGCATCGACGCAACCAACATCATCAACCAGCCGCAACAGCCCTATGTGCGCCTTGCGATTCCCCTCGACACCATTGACGAGTTTCGCGTCGATTCCATGCTCTCTACCGCCGAGGAGGGAGCAACGGGAGGCCCGCAGTTAGCCGTGACCTCGCCCTCGGGCACAAATCAGTTTCACGGCGATGTTTTTGAATTCTTCCGCAATAACGTTTTTGACGCTCAGCAGCCTGTTCCTGTTACCACAACACCGCAACCGCCGTTTCATTTGAATCAGTTCGGGGCTTCGCTGGGCGGGCCTATCGTGCGCGAAAAGACTTTTTTCTTTATCGCCTACGAGGGCTACCGCCAGAACTGGGGTTTCCCGCTGGTCGGCTTCGTCCCCAGCCCCGCGTTCCGCACCCAAGTGGCCGCGGATTCCCCCGTCCTTGTCCCAATTCTCAACGCTTACCCGCAAGGCCAAACTCCGACCAGCGATCCCGATATCAATCAATTTACCAGCGAAGGCACGCAGAGGGTTTTTGAAAATTCCGCCATGATCCGCCTCGACCAGCATTTTTCTGCCAGTACTACTGCATTCCTCCGCTTCAACATCGATAGAGCGGTGAATACCCAGCCGCTTGCGAGTTCGGGGAATTATCTATTGGACCGACAGCAGCTCACTTCTGCTCCCGTGAATGGCGCCATCGAACTCCTGCATGTTTTTTCCCCGTCACTGGTGAACGAGTTCAAGTTCGGTTTTAACCGCAGCACCGCCAACACTTTCAACATCAATCAAACCCAGATACCCTACGTAATCGCGGTTTCCGGTTTCACCAATCTGAATAATGACAAAGTGAGCATCGGCGCCGGCAACTCCTTCTCCGAAATCGATAATCTCACGTGGGTAAAAGGCCGGCATACCATCAAAACCGGAGTCGAGATCCGGCGCGTTCAAATGAACCAGGGAAACACGGAAGCCGGAACGATCACATATGCCTCCACGACCGCCTTCGATGCCAATCAGGTAAGCACGGCCACTCTCAACGGTGCTCTGCCCGTCAATGGTCTGCGCAAGACTCAGTTCTATGGCTATATTCAGGATGAATTCAAATGGGCGCCGAACTTTACCTTGAACTTGGGGGCGCGCTACAGCTTTTTCAATCTTTTTCACGAAGTAGAAGGCCGCGCCAATCCCTTCGATTTCGCAACCTGTGGACCGCAAGGCTTTTGCGGAGTGGGCGCCAGTTTTGGTCGGCCGAATTATGCGGACATCGATCCGCGCATCGCCTTCGCTTGGGCCCCCACTAAAAGCGGCCACACGGTAATTCGTGCCGGCTTTGGCACCTACCACGAAGACGGGCAGTTGGATGATCAGAATCTTCCGATCAGCAACGAGGTCTTCGCCTTCTCGCTGTCGAACAAGACCATTCCCAACCTGACTTATCCGATCACTCCGTTTCTGACCGATACAACGGGGATCATTTCGCCGCGTGACGATGACCGCCGGCGCAAGGATACGTATGTCTCACAATGGGGTCTGTCGGTTCAGCAACAGCTGCCGGCGGACTTCGTGGGAACCGTCTCTTATGTGGGCAGCGAAGGTACTCACCTGCTCACGCTTTCCGAAGTGAACGTCGTGAACCCGCTCACCGGAACCCGTCCTTACCCGGATTTTGGACAAGTGAGTTGGCGCGGCAACAAGGACAACAGTAGCTATCAGGGACTTTCGATCGCCGTGAGGCGTTCCTTCTCGCACGGTTTCCTGCTCTCGGGCAATTACATGTGGTCGCACGAGATCGATGACGGCTCCGACGGCAGTGGCGACGGCGACTCTTTGGTGCCTGAAAACGTAGCCTGCCCGAGGTGTGAACGCGCCAGCGGCTTCTGGGATGCTCGCCATGTCTTCAATGCCAACGCCGTATACCAGCTTCCTTTCGGGTTCGGCAAGCCCTACTTGAACCAGCCCGGAATCGTGAGCGGCATCTTCGGTAACTGGCAACTGACTTCCGCAGCCGTGGCCCGCACGGGATTCCCAGTAAATGTCCTGGTTAATCGCTCGTCGGCGGATGTGCCCGACGGCAATACCACCGATCAGCGTCCCGATCTCGTGCCGGGAGTTCCGCTCACCCCACCGGGGGGCTCAACCATCGGCGAATGGCTCAACCCTGCTGCCTTCGCCGTACCGGCGCCGGGTACCTTCGGGGACGCGCCGCGGGACCTGTTCCGCGGGCCGGGTGCATGGCAGATTGACATGGGAGTCGGAAAACAAATTCCGTTGACCGAGCGGGTACGACTTGAGTTTCGTGCCGAATTCTTCAACATTTTCAACCATCCCCAGTACGGTTTGCCACAAGCAACCTTCGGCACTCCCAGCTTCGGCAGCATTACCAACACCGTAAACACGACCACACCGGTCAGTCCGGTTGGGAGCGGAACTCCGCGCGAGATCCAGTTTGCTCTCAGGCTAGCTTTTTAGTCGCGCAGAGGCGTTCGGTTTTACCGAGGTTAGTCATGAGAATTCTGGTCATCGAGGATGAAGCCAAGACCGCCAAGTTCCTGAAGAAGGGACTTGGGGAGGCAGGTTTCGTCGTCGATCTCGCCGGAGATGGATTGGACGGGTTGCACCTTGCGCAGGAATTGCAATTCGATCTCGTCATTCTCGACGTGATGCTCCCAGGGCTGGATGGCTGGCAGGTTCTCACTCGCATGCGCCAAGAAGGCCGGCGCGCGCTCGTGCTTTTTCTGACCGCTCGCGACGCCGTACACGAGCGGGTACGAGGGTTCGAGCTGGGGGCGGACGACTACCTGGTAAAACCGTTCGCCTTTTCCGAATTGCTGGCACGTGTGCGATCGCTGTTGCGCCGCGGACCTCCGTGTACGCAAGAGACCCTTCGCTTGGCCGACCTTGAAATCGATATATCGCGCCAGCGTGCTACCCGCGCTGGTCAGCGGTTGGATCTGACTTCAAAAGAGTTCCTTCTTTTGTCCCTGCTGGCACGGCGCGCGGGCGAAGTCCTATCGCGAACCCAGATCGCCGAAGCAGTTTGGGACATGAACTTCGACAGTGACACCAATGTCGTGGACGTTAATGTGCGAAGACTGCGCAGCAAGGTGGACGATCCTTTCTCGCTCAAATTGATCCACACCGTTCGGGGATCTGGCTATGTCCTGGAATCCGCCCAGTAGCCTCGCACCGCTCTCACGCTTGTGGAGAACTTTGGCCTTCAGGTTAGCGGCCGGCTATGCGCTTGCAGGCTTATTTCTGGTGTTCTTCGCCACCGCCAGTCTTTATTGGGTGCTGGTCAGCGAACTGGAGAAAAGTACAGATTTGTTCCTCGCCGACAAGGTGCACGTGCTGCGCACTATGTTGAGAGAGAGACCCGACGACTGGGACGCTCTGCGGGAAGAAGTTGAGCTGGAATCGGCCGCACGACGCTACGAGCAGTTCTATATTCGCCTTTTGGATGAACGAAACACACCACTGTTGATGACGCCGGGCATGGCGGATCAATTGGACCTCATGCGATTAGCCGGTCAAACTCAAAGCCGCCCGGATCGCACCATCCCGCTGAGGGGCAGGGACGGCCGAGCCTTTCGCGTCATCAGCACGTCCGCGCCCGTCGGCTCCCTTGGAACTCAAACTGACACCATTCAGATTGCCATTGATGTCTCGCAAAAAGAGGAGTTCCTGGCCAGATATCGGTTTTGGTTCTGGACCATTCTGTTGGCGACCTACGCTATTTTTCCATTGGTCGGTTACAAGATTGCACGCCACGGTATTCGGCCGGTGGAGGAAATGGCAACCACCGCGCGCCACATCAGTTCGACGAACTTGCAGGAGCGCATTCGGCCAGAAGGATATCCCTTCGAGTTGGCATCCCTGGCCGGTACCTTCAACCAGATGCTGGACGGCTTGGAAGAGTCCTTTGAGCGCATTTCGAGATTCTCGGCGGACATTGCGCACGACCTGCGCACGCCGGTAAATAATATCCGCGGCGAGGCAGAAGTGTCCTTGGCCCGCGCGCGAAGCGCGGACGAATACCGCGATGTGATCGAGTCCTGTCTCGAAGAAGCCGTCCGACTATCGGATCTCATCGGCGACCTCCTATTTCTGGCGCGTGCGGAGAGCCCATTAACCCATTTGCGCCGGGAGCGGGTAGATGTGGGCGAATTGCTGAGCGGAGTGCGCGAATATTACGAAGCCTCGGCGGCGGACAGCGGAGTCGCGCTCACCACTACCGTCGCCGACGAACCGGTCATTGCCGAACTGGATCGCACCCTCTTGCAGAGGGCAGTGGGCAATCTGGTCTCGAATGCCTTGGCACACACTCCACCGGGCGGAGCCGTCGTGTTGGAGACGGGCGTTGATTTTTCGAATTCGGATGTCTCCACGGTTCGCATCGAAGTCTCCGACACCGGCGTCGGCATTCCGGCGGAAGCCCTGCCCAGGGTTTTTGATCGCTTCTTCCGTGTGGACTCGTCGCGGTCCCAGGCTTCGGGCGGTACTGGCTTAGGGCTGGCGATTGTCCAGAGCATCATGCTGCTTCACGGCGGCAATGCTGAGATCATCAGCCAACCGGGACAGGGCACCCGGGTCACACTCCACGTGCCACTTTCCCACGCAAGATGACAATAAAGGATGACACCATGTCCCAGTCTCCAAACCCAGCCGCGACGGAGCAGGTCGAGGATCTGCTTGTGTCGGCCGCTACGTTGCTCAGGGCTGGGCGACCAGCCGATGCGATCGCGCCATTGCGCGACGCAGCGCTGCTGCAGCCGTCCAATTCCATCATCCAACATGATCTCGGCGTCGCCTGCCTCGAGGTCGGCCGCGTATCGGACGCCGTCGCGGCATTGCAGCTGGCCGTCGCCTGCAACCCGCGTTACGGCGATGCATATTTCCGCTTAGGAATCGCGTTGGAGAAACTTGGCAACATGCGCGGGGCACTCGCGGCCTACGATCGCGCCACACATCTGCTCCCGTCATTGACCGAGGCGTGGTTCCGCGCTGGCGCGCTGGTCTATACAATCGGCCATCGCGAAGCAGCGATCGGATGTTTCCAGCGCGCGGCGGTGACCGGAGGCAGGACCAGCTTCGGCCGCCTTGGTAAGGCGCGAGCGCTGGTGATTGAGGACCACAACCAGGAAGCCGAACAGGTATTGCGAGAGACGCTGGTGGCTGATCCGAACAATGCCATGGCGTACGATTTGCTGGGCAGTGTGCTCTCTGAACTCGGACGTTTCGACGAGGCCCGTGCATGCTTCGAACGCACGGTCGCGATCGCGCCGATGATGGCGGGAAGCTACTACGATCTGGTCCGCTGCCGTCCGGTCACGAGCAGTGACAAGGGTCTGCTCGAAACGATGCAAGCTGCGTTAGCCACGCCGGGACGGGAAGCCCAGCATCGCTTGCGGCTTCACCTCGCGGTGGGCAAGGCGGCGGAGGATCTTGGCGACTACGGCTTGGCCATGCAGCATTTCGACGCCGCAGACGCCGTGCGCCGCGGCTCTGCGGCGTTCGACTCGGCCGCGTTCTCCACCGAGACCGACCGCCTGATTACCCGCTGCACACCCGAGTGGATCGCGCAAGCGTCCGAACTCGGCAGCGACGACGCGACACCGGTGCTGATCATCGGCATGCCGCGCTCCGGCACAACTCTCGTCGAGCAGATCGTCTCCATGCACCCCGAGGTCGGGGCCGGTGGCGAGTTGAATTTCTGGAACGAGCGCGGGGCGGCGTGGCACCGCTCCGTCGCGGACGGAGACCAGAGTTCGTTCCTTGCCAAGGCAGCGGCAGATTACCTTGGCGTGCTGCGCGCAATCGCGCCGAAGGCGGCGCGCGTGACCGACAAGATGCCGTTCAACTTCCTCTGGGCGGGGCTGATTCACCTGGCATTCCCGCGAGCCACCATCATTCATTGCCGCCGCGCCGCAGTCGACACGGCGCTGTCGATCCATCAAACTTTTTTCCATCCGGCGCTAGCGTTTCCGACCGGAGGCGCCGAGCTGGTCGCATATTTCCAGAGCTACCGGAAGCTCACCAACCATTGGCGGAGCGTGCTGCCGGCGGATCGCTTCATCGAGGTCGATTACGAGGAACTGACCCGCGCGCCTGAACCAGCGATCCGGCGCATCATCGCGGCCTGCGGTTTGCCGTGGCACGACGCCTGCCTGCGCCCCGAATCCAATCCGCGGGCGGTGAAGACTCCCAGCAAGTGGCAGACCCGGCAGCCGATCTATCGCACCTCTGTCGCGCGCTGGAAGCGCTACGAGCCCTGGCTGGGAGCGTTGCGCGAGCTGGTTGAGGATGAGTCGGAAGTGGATGCGGGTATCGCCCGATCATGATTGGCTCAAAAAAGTGAGGTGCCTATATATGCTTGCCACACCCGGGCGAATGACAGGGTCAATGGGAATGCGGGGACAGACGGCACGTACTCCGGTTTGCTGATGCCACAGCGAAAGAAAAACTGGTGAACGTCCCGTCGTCCACACATTTCCCTGTAATCGGTTTAGCTGCAATCTAAGCCGCGAAACTTTCAAGCTCGCCGAAGTGAATTCAAAATCCTGCGTCGGTCACGCAGCATACCTGCCGCTTCACTTGTGCCCGTAATCCGTGAAAACGTAATCCCTTGTTTTCACTATCGTGTGGCACGCGAACCCGCACTTGGCGTCGTTCGCCTGCGGCGGCTTGTCAGCTGAGGTGCCGGGTCTGAACTTACCGGACGCGGCGTCATACTCGAAGACGCCGTATCCCCATCCGCCGCTGTCCTGGAACCTCTTGCTATCCTTCACCATAAGGTCGACGTCATGCTGGGTGTCCGGCACGGTCGCTGCGGGGAATGTCTCCATTTTTTTCAGATTCCAATGGACCTTTGCCATCTTGGAGCCGTCGGGAAAAGGCTTGCCGTTGCCGGGTGCGCCGGCCCGGTAGGCGTCGATCATCACGGGATTTGCGAGGATGAGAGCCATCAGATTTCCGTCGTGACTAATGGAGACAGTCTGCCAGTCTTCGTATCCCCTGAACTCAGAGAACGCCAGGCCATTCGGTATTTTGAGGGTGTACTTGTCCTGCGCGGAGATGGCGCCTTGTGCCTGTGACCCGACTGCTGTGGAGGCGGAGGCAGCGCCGAGGCGGGGAAGGTTGTGGATGAAACGTGCAAGCTTCCAGGTGTCGTCCTCGGAGACGCTCGACTTCCAAGCAGGCATGCCTGTGAGGCGAACGCCGTTCCGTATGATCCAAAACAGTTCCCCATCACTCCAGTGCTGCACGTGGGCTGAGTTCAGGTCCATGGCAGGCGGGTACATGTTGCGCCCGATGTTAGTTTCTGCGCGCCCATCCGTGCCGTGGCAGAGGGCGCAAGACCCAAGAAACACTTGCTGGCCCTGGCTCAGGACCTCATCAGTCTCAGGCAGAGGGTTCTTCATCTTTCCTGCCTCCAACGGAATAACAACGTCTTTAGCCGCATTGGCCAGAATGGTTTCCTCCTTTGAAGGTTGTTTGTCCGCTGTGCAACCTGGAAACAAAGTGCCCAGCATTGCACTGATCACGCCAAGCATCAGTTTGTGTTTTAGCGCCGCGCCGCGATTACCTCCACCCCACCCGCCAATCCACGGCAGACCCACAGATTTCGTCGCAAGTTCAGGCATAGTCTGTTCTCCTTGACAAAAAAAGTGTTCTAAGCTCGATCAACGTGTGCCTCAAACGATGCTATTAAACCAGAGGTGAGGGGAGTAAAACAATTTGGACAATGGGAGGAAATGCAGGGATGAAGCCGCCCACCTCAATGAAAGACTCGGGCGGGGTGAAGATGAGTGCTATGACGATTTTGCAACAGTTGAGATGTGAGGCTATTTTCTTCCGAGCGCCAACCCGCCTAACGTTTCGGGCTGCACTGTAATCACATCCGGGCCAGTGATCTGGCCTGCGATGATAGGCTCGTTGGGGACGGTCTCGTAAGCATATCCAGTCAGAGTGCCGCTCACATCGTCGAATTGCCGATGGTGCCCGAGCCTGACGCTCAGTCTGGCCCAGCCGTAGTGAACTTCGTCGCGAATGACGAACTTTAGTCCCAAATATCGATCCTTGACACCCTTCCCTGTGCCAACCCACGCGCCTAGGGCGGAATACTGGCTGCCGACACCGTTGAAAAGCTCCTCTGCCATAAATGGGAAACGAACTGAGAAATTGCCTTCCGGTCCGATTCGGGCGCCGGCGCGCAAAGCGAAGGCAGCAGAAGAAAAATAGCCGCTGCGACTAAAACGTCTACCGGCGACCACGTTGTTAATGTTGCGGTATCCGGATGCCGCGAGCCCTATCTCTGAGCCCGAGCTGCCAACGTAAAACGTCGTGCGCACCAGAAAATCCTTGATGCCGTCGTGGTTGAGATCGATGTACAGGGGAAAGCCTGTGTGCGTCACCTGATACGTTTCCGTATAGACAACTTTCGCCTCGGAGGCCCCGGCTAGCGCCAGCACACTCACTCCGGCTGCGCTTGCCACCTGCGCATACGTATTGAGTTGCCGGGTAAGCGAATCGGAAATTTTGAGTGTCTTAGGGAACCGGGGAGCGCTGGACATAAGTCTTCCTCCGAAGGCATTTCATTATTCGTTTGGATACATCAATAGTCAAAGCTCAATTGTCTAAATCAGGCGTCTACACTCAAAGGGGGTGATACTCGCCCTGCTCGTTTCTACAACGCGTGCGTCGCAATCCGCGAGAGAAGTTCTCCCAATTAACAGAAATTTCACCTGATTGTCATAAAGCCGTCGCAGTCGTATTTTCGCCCCGATATCGGCGACCGACCTTTAGAGACCAAGATGACAAAAATGTAATCTCGGCGTCATGCTCGCGTCTCTTTCTCAAATCTAGACTGGTCGCCTCAGTCCACTAAATGCTTGGCCAAGCTCTGTTGCAGATTGAGTAAAGAAAGTGAGCACCGCTACGGAGTCCCTTCTGCGAGCCCCGCGTGATGAAAAAAATCCAAAGAGGAGAACGGTATATGTCTCGAAAAGCAGCACCTAACTTTCGAAAGACGTTTCGAATCAAGTCGCGAAATAAGTCGAAAATCAACCCTCTGCGTCCACTCGCCAGCGTGCTAGCGATGGGGCTGGGCCTTCCTGGGGTCGCCGCTGCTCAGTCGCAGTACTACCCGACCTATTCCACCGGCCCGCAGCCGAACGGCTCGTGGGTGGTCAGCGATGGCCAGATCATCAACCCAGCCGGCACTCAAGTCGACCTCGGCATCCGCGTACGCGCGAAGGCCATCGCACTGAACCCCAATCTCAGCACCCATACCGCCGCCGTGCTCACCCTGGGCACGTCGACGAGCGATGGCAATGGAGCCGTCGAGGTGTTCGACACCAAGACCGGCGTCGTCGTGCAGAACTACATCCCGTTCGGACTGGATTCGAGCGGCAGCTACAGTGGCATAGCCTATTCGGCGGATGGCACGCACCTGGTGTTCAGCCAGGACAGTAGCAATGTCACCATCGCCAACGTCACCGCACAGGGCTTGCTGCAAGACAACGCTCAAGTCAGCGTTCCCCCGAATAACTCCTTCATCACCTGCTTTCCGAACAGCCCTCCGGGCTCTTATGACATACCCTGTGGCACGTTCTACACTCCGAGCACTTCTTATCCCGGCGGCGTCGCGATCTCGCACGACGGCAGCAGCGCCTACGCCCTGCTAAACCAGAACGATACGCTCACCCAGATCAACCTGACCACGAAGCAGCAGGGTACGCAGATCCGCGTCGGCAATGCGCCGCACAGCATCCTGATCAACAGCAACGGCACGACCGCCTACGTCAGCAACGAGGGTGGCCGGGCGGCTACGCAGTCGGACTTCCAGATCTTCTCCGCCGGCACTGAGATCGTCGCCGACCAGGTGGTTGGAGCCGCAGTCACCGGTACTGTTTCTGTGGTGGATCTGCCATCGATGACGGTCACCACTAACATTTCGACTGGTCTGCATCCGACCGGGATGGCGTTCTTTGGACGCTTCCTGTTGGTCGCCAATACCTATAGCGACAGCATCTCGGTTATCGACACAACAAGCAACGTGGTGGTGCGGACGATCAACCTTAGCCTGCCGATCGGAGTGCCGGGCTCAGGCCAAGCTGCCTATGGCGCCGCGCCGAACTCGATCGCCGTCGATGCCAAGAATGGCATTGCCTATGTCGCCCTTTACAATGCCAACTCAATCGCGGTGGTCAACCTCAGCAACCCCGGGAAGCAGCCGGTCTTGGGCTTGATCCCGGTCGCTTATGCGCCGAGCTCGGTCGTACTAGACGCTGTCGAAAACGTGCTCCTCGTTGCCAACGACAAGGGCATCGGCGCGCGTTATTCGTTCGAGTGCGACTACGGCGTCTGCGACTACAATACTCACCAGGACAATGGCACCGTTAGCATCGTCCCCGTGCCCAATGACGGGGCCTTGCAGGCCATGACCAAGCAGGTTTTCCAGTACAACCACTGGGATCTGACGAAAAATATCGAGTCTGCCGGCGGTGGCAGTCCGAAGACCAAGCCGGTCGCAATCCCAGCCAGGATCGGCGATCCCTCACTGATCAAGCACGTGTTCATGATCATCCGTGAAAACCGCACTTATGATCAGATGCTGGGCGACGTGGCCGCCGGCAATGGCGATGCCTCATTGGCAGTGTTCGGCTTCAACCCCCCAGACTTTCTGGACACTCCGAACGCGCACAACCTGGTGACGCGCTTCCCTCTCCTGGACAACTTCTACGACCCCAGCCGCCAGTCGGCTGACGGTCACCAGTGGATCACCGAGGGCTTGGCACCCTACGCTGACGATATCCAGTCACCTGACTGGGTCCGCAGCTATCCGGGCGGGAACGCCGGCGATGCACTGGCCTATCAAAACAAGGGCTTCCTGTTCTCGGAAGCGGCGGCCGCTGGTTTGCCGGTAAAAATCTACGGCGAATACGTCGAGTACGATACCTTCCTCCAGCCGAACGGGTCCACCGAGGAGCCGAGCTGGGCCGACTTTTACGCCGACTCGCAATGCTTCGAGGGAGGACCTGATTGCGGACCGCCCGGAACCCAGGGCGAGACGACACTCTACTATCAGAACACAGTCCAGGCACACTCCTCTATCCCGGCCGTGTATGACCACCTCATCACGAACTTCCCAATATTCGATCTGAACATCCCTGATCAGTTCCGCGTCGATCTGTGGTCGCAGGACTTCAACAAAGACGTCGCGGCCGGTACGGTACCCGCGTTGAGCATCCTGTGGATCATGGATGACCACACCGGCGGCCCGCCGACCCCGAACGCCGAACAGGCCGATAACGACTTGGCCGTTGGGCGAATTATCGACTACATCAGCAACAGTAACGTGTGGTCATCGTCGGCGATCTTCATTGAGGAAGACGACGCGCAGAACGGCGTCGACCACGTTGACGGTCATCGCAGCCCAGGGTATATCGTCAGCCCGTACGCCGTGCAGAATGGCCCCACCGACCACACTTACTACACGCAGGTCAACATGACTCGGACGATCGAACAAATCCTCGGTCTGCCGCCCATGAACCAGTTCGATCTCATTGCGTCGCCGATGAGACCGGATTTCATCAACAATCCGCCCCAGCAGAACTTCCAGCCATGGACGCACGTGGCCAACCAGGTTCCGCTGAACCAGGGCGTTGGAGCGAACTCAGCCCCAGAACCAAGCACCCCGAGAGGCAAGGCCCTCAAGGCTGCTTGGCTCAAGAAGAAGGCACAGATCTTCGCCGGCAAGATGACCAAGCCGGACTCTGAAGATCCGGACACCGTCAATCATCTGAACTGGTATATGGCCACCGGGTTTACCAGGCCCTATCCCGGCGAGACCACGGTTCGCCCGCCAAGCGACTTCAACAAACGGGCACCTAAGGGCGAGGACTTGGACGACTAAAACACGTTTCGACTGCAACGGCCCTCTCCCCGATGACCGGGGAGAGGGTTTTTTTGTTCACGCCTCCAAACGCAAATCGCTACCCCCTCGTGAGCCTACTGCTTGTCGTAGATCGATGAGCCACTCTGCTTCATTCCCATGGCATCCGTTCCACTGGTGGTGACGGTGCGGCTCTTACCGTCGGCTGAGACAGCAATACGGCCGCTCATAGTAACTTTGCCGTCCTTCTTGACGGTAAACGCAAGAGTGTGAGCATTGATCCGTTTATAGGACCGCATGTCGGACGTCGGATCTCCGGTCACGGCGTAGTCTTTGCCGTCGAACTTGCCCGTCCATTCGTTATGCGTGGGCTTGCCGGAACCATCAACACCGTCAATGGTAACTTTCACGCTATCCCCAGCGGCCTCGTAAGTGACAATGTTATTCTTCGTAGCCCCGGCCACCAGCTTGGACTTGCCCTCGTTCAGCTTCCAGGTGCCCATATTGACATCGTCAGCGGCAAAACATACTGCGGCGGCAGCAAATAGCGCCGCCAGAGTCAACAAGATGGTTCTTGTTCTCATGGGAGCTCCTCTTAAGTTTTCTATTTAATTTGGAAAGCGGTGCAAGTATACGCCTTCCGAGGATCCTCGGGTCATCTCGTGTTTCAGACTCCTGTCAGGGGTTCCCGATATGACCTTCTACCTGATCAACCGTAGGACAAATTCGACCACTGCTTCGTAAATTTTGCATCTCAGTGAGGCAGTGGTTCTTTGGCATATGCCCAGAGACAAGGCAACAGGAGCTGGCATATCGAATGCAAGAGGCTGGCCAGAGGTTGAGGTGCTTAACGGAAAGTCACTTCTTAGGCTTGGGTTGGCGGCCTTGCTGCCCTGCGCGATTGCATGCTCACAAGAACTACCGAAGACGAATACCAATCTGAATCCGCAACTCGCCACTATTGTTGAGCAAATGCTGAAAGCTCAATCGGATGCCAGACCTACCGCTTCCTATCAGATAATTCGAGAGTATCGCCTGTTCGCCGACAAGAGCCCAAACCCCAGTTCCGAAGTATGGGCCGAGGTCGATTATCTGCCCCCGAATCGCAAGACCTACGCTATCCACAAACGGGTGGGAAGCGGCCGCGGTGAGGATGTGGTACGGCGAATACTGGAACGCGAATCCTATATGGCGGCGGGATCGTCCGGGGCCACCGTCGATGACAACAATTACTCTTTCGGCTATTTGGGGGAAGCTACGCTCGAAGGCAGCCCTTGCTATGTGTTGAGTTTGAATCCAAAACGCAGCGAGGTTCAGCTTGTCCGTGGAAAAGCCTGGGTCGATCAACACTCGTTCCGGATTCGCCGCATTGAAGGTCGAATGGCGAAAAATCCTTCCTGGCTGCTCAAGAAGGTCGATCTCAAGCTTGATTTTGCCGATATCGAAGGCACGTGGCTTCAGACAAACATGGAAGCTGTTGCGGACGTACGCTTCATCGGTAGCCAGACCTTGAAATCGGAGACTGTTGACGCCCGCATCGGTAATCTGATCACACAAAAAACACAGCCGGAGGTTCGCGTCAGAAGTGGGAAATCAAACCGTAGTCAAATGCCCGCCACCATAATAGCCCCCACGGATCACCGCCAATGACCATTCGCGGGGAACCGCACCACCCTTTCGCGAAAAGGGTGGTGCAGCCATGGTTCAAATACGCAGACGGAAAGGATACGTCAAAGCCCTACTTGCGAGCCGGCGACGTCTTGTCGAGTACATCTACCAGCGGTTTGGCCGGGGGAATAACGGCTTGGCCACCCTCAACAATGTCCTTCGCGCTGATGTCTTTGCCGTAGAGAGCCTTGTTGGCGTTGCTGTCGGGTTCCATGCTTGCGCCCTCCAGGGACACACCGGCAAACAGACCCTTGGAACGTGAATAGGTCAGAACGTCCACATTCATCGCATCTGCGTTATAAGAGCTTGCCTGAGCCCCGGTCGGACCAGCGGCGGCCGCGGCATTCCCGCCGAGTTTAGTCTTGCCGTTCATTACCTGCTCGGCACCCTTTTGATTCATAACCACCAGCACAAAATCGGTCGCCGTCGAACCCAGTTGGATACCAAGGCTCCCCTGATCCAGTGCATACATCGCTGGGGCGCCCCAGGCACCATTCATCTTTGCACCCTTGCGGCACACCAGCGCGCCACGCCCATAGCTGCCGCCAATGCCGATTGCAACTTTCTTAACACTGGGAAAGATAAGGACACAATCAGCCTTGTCGAGGATGCTTTGAGGCAGACCCCCGGATAGAATTTGCTGCAACGCGGTTGCCGAATTGTCCAAACGCTCCGCCTCTTTCTTTTGAGCAAACAGCGGGGAAGCTATTACCAAACAGAGCACAATCGAGGCCATCGTTCTCTTCATCGCCTTCTCCTTTTCACCTAAACAAATTGACTTAAAGGTTGTCGCAGCGAATGTATTCCTGATTTCTTCAAGCGTCAAGCACCCCTCTGAAAAAACCGGGGTAAGTGTATGAGGGATGGTGCAGACACCCGCGAATGCTTGTGTTCAGCGAAGCCTACCTCAACGCCGTCGGATGTTTGGGCTGATATAGACCAATCTCGCCGCCACCCGGCAGCTTCATCTTGGTGATGCTTCCCCAGCGTTCCTCATGGACCACCCCACAGGAGACATTCTTCTTCTTCAGCGATTCCATCATCGCCATGAGGTCATTACACATAAAGAAGAGTTCGTGCAAATCGTTCTTCTCGGACGGGTGAAAAGCCACTTCCGCATCCGGCATGGCAAATATCAGCCACCCGTGGCCTGCATCGACAGAAGGAAACTTGAGAACATCTTTGAAGAACGCGCGATCCGCATCTGGATCTTTGCTGTAGATAACCACGTGGGCGCCGGTGATCATGGATTCTCCAATCACTTATCGGACGGACTTGCAGTCACTGGAACTAACTGACCGTCACGGATGTAGTACTCTCCTCCGCGCCAGCGAATGCTGCTGCGAACGAAGCTGAACAACCAGATGAAAAATGCCAGAGCGTCCCACACTGGAATCAGCCACAGCTTCTTCCACAAGGCGCGATCATCCAACCCACGCACGCCGATCAGCCACGTCATCGCCAACCGTAGCATGATATAAGCACCCAGATATGCCACCGCCACTGCGGCAGTCGGGTGAAGCGCAATCGCAGCCAGAGACCACGGCAGTCCCTGAGTAAAGACCAGTCCCAAGTGCCCCCATGGACGCATGTGGCGCATCACCACCACCCAGCGCATGCGTTTGTGCAGCAGATCAGGCATCGAACCGTAATCGGCGACGGTGAGAATGGTGTAAGGGAGAAGTTCGACTTCATAGCCTTGTTCCGCGATCAACCGGCCCACCAGGAGATCGTCGCCCGGTTGGTTCTCGATGGCCTTGTAACCACCGAATCCCGCGAGCCGCGTACGCGTCGTCGCGATGGTGGGACCGAGTGCGAACTTTACTCCGTCCAATTCTCGTGCCACGAGAATACCGGGGTAAAAATCGGAGACCATGCCAATGGTCTGCAAGCTCTCGGCCAGCGTTTTTTCTTCGGTAGGAACATAGAAACAGGTCACCGCTCCCACCTTGGGATCGGCCAGCGGCGCCACCACGGTGCGCAGATAATCGGGCCGGGCGCGAACGTCGCTGTCACTGATCACCACCACTTCGTTGCGCGCTTCGCCCACCAGACGTGCCAGCTTCGCGACTTTGTCATTGGCGGCGTTCCCGGAAGTACCAAACAGCACCGTGATCCGCCGCTCGGGAAAATCGCGCACAAGTTTTTCGAGAATCGGCACCACCGGATCATCTCTATCGCCAACGCAGAAGAGTAGCTCGTAGTCGGGATAGTCCTGGCGGCAGAAACTGGCAAAGTTCTCGTAAGCATCGGGATCGACTCCCCGGATCGGTTTCAGATTGCTGACCGGAGGAGTGAACTCGCTTTTCGGCCCCGCAACCGGGCGGCGATGAAAAAATCCCCAGGCGCTGTACAGGGAGATCAAATAATAGATGAAGGGGAAAGTTGCGACCCCCAACATTGCATAAATGAAGAGTGAGACAGTCATGCCCTGCACAGCTTAGCCAGATGCGGTAGCGCTGTCAAAATCCAGCTTAGAAACTGAGCACACTGCCGGGATGGCGCAGCAGGTAGTACTCATTGATGGGACGGTCGTCCCGCAAGGCCGGGGTCTGGGGCGATAGCGCGATCATCTGCTCCGGTTTCGTCTCGCGGGAAAGCAGCAGCGCGAATTGCTTCTCGGCAGTCTTCGCTGGCCCCCATTCCAACATGTCTGCTACCGCGGCTGCCGGCATGCGGCCGGCCAGTTCCGCCGCGGTGCGCACCGGAATCGGCTGGTCACTCGCCAGGAAGTGCCAACCCTGTCGCCCATTCCATTGGAAGATTCTCACATAGGGGAAAGAATTCTGCAGAGCGCGGGCCACTGAGGCTTTCAACTGATTATCATTCGCGTCGTTGACGCCGTCGGGCAGAAATTGTTGCAGGATGCCGCCTGGCCGCAGCCGCTTCCTCGCCACCGCGTAAAAATCTTCTGAGTAGAGCAGACTGGAACCTGCTGCCTGCACCGGCGGCGGCGGGTCAATGATGATGACGTCGTACGCTTCCGGCGAACGCTCCAGGAAGCGCCGCCCATCGTCGATTACCACACTCGCCCGAGGCGATGCCAGAATCTTTCCACCATCTCGATGATAGTAAGTGAATAGTTTGGGCACACTGGGTACCAGATCTACCGCCGTCGCCAGAATTCCCCATGACATTGCCGAACGAAACGTGGTTCCCATCCCGAAGCAAATCACCAGCGCATTGCGCGGCGGCTGGGCCAGCGATGCCAGACTGAGATGCGCCATCATCTTTGGAATGGGTACCATGGCGGTAATGTCGACTCCGTTGATCACCAGTTTCTTGCTCATGCCTTCCCCAGTCGCTATAACGGTCGCCGTACTGTCGCGCAAGACTTCGCGCTCGGGGTACTGTGTGGCGAAATCCTGAGTAAAGAAAAGAATAATCAATGCCGCCACGGCAGCACCGTAAGCCCCAGCCCGTGTAATCAGGCGGGACCGGTGAGCGTAAGCAGCGCGGACCGCCATCGCCAGCCACGGCAGAGTCAATATCAGAGTAGACCAGCGCTCTCCCAGAAAAGGCAGCAGCAGGAAGCCGCTGAGCATCGGTCCGACGATGCAGCCGAGTACATTGATCCCATAAGCCTTGCCGGCACGATCAGGATCGCCTCCCGACCACCGGTCCACCAACATCGGGGTAAGGAATCCCATCAACCCGGCAAAGGGCATGACCCCGAGAAACACTCGCGTCGAAGAGTCCAGCGCCAGTCTGACGTCGGAAGTTACCAGCGCAAGCATCCCCAGCGGCACCAGTGCAACCCATGCCAACTCGCTCTCGCGGCGACCACGTAGGCTCCACTCGCGGTAAGTTCGTGAACCGAGAAATGTTGCCACTAGATACGCCGCCAGAATGGTAGCGAACGCGTACACCACGGGCCCCACGTAGGGGGTGAATAAACGAATCCAGATCACCTCCATGCCCATGGTGGTCAGGCCAGTCAGGAAAAGCAGGAACAGCGGTGCTCGATTTCCCCGGAGGCTCCCCGAAACTGCTCTTGAATCCGCCACAACACTGCGCTGAACAGTCCTTGCTGATGCGAGCGCCAAGGCAAACGCGCTGACTGCAATCGCGGCGTTTAGGCAGGCACCCACTCGCAGGGTTGCGTGAAAACCGCCCAGTTCGATCAGTAAAGGGGCAACGACTGCGCCCGCTGTCGCGCCCACGACATTGGCCAGATAAAGGAAGCTGAAAGATCGCCGGGATTCATGGCCCGACTCGCTTCGAATCGCAAACATCACAAACGGAATGGTCGCACCCATGCAAGCGCACCAGGGCACCAGCGTAAGCGCAAGCCAAGCGCCGGAAGCCATATAATACGCAGCTGATGACACCGCCGCCTGCGCTGTCATGTCTTCCAGTAAGCGATGTCCGTATGAGAGTTGCAGAGGGACCACGATCGCGGAACACCCGATTAGAAGTTCGATTAATCCGTATAGCTTCAAGGGGTGAATCTTGAGAGGATTCCCGTAAGCCCGCACCAGACTGCCCGCTGCCCAAGAGCCGAGTCCCAATCCTCCCATGAACATGGAGAGTACGATCGAGGTCAGGGCTGTAGTCACGCCAAACTGCGCCATAGCCAGCCGCAGCCAGACCAACTCATACACGATGCCGCACAAACCCGAAATAAAGAAAAAGGTGAAGTACCAGGCCATGGTGATCCGCTACGGATAGCTTAGGTTGGAACCGAACTCTCAGCATGTGACCGAGGTAATGCGCCATCGGCGGGGCTTTTGGAGAGACGAACGGCTCTTGACGCTTGTCCTCGACCAGAGGACAATTGGCCCGCGGTTGCCGTCTCCGTCAGAGCTTTCGACGGACGAGCTGTCCATCCTCAGATTTACAGGAGCTCCCAATGCGAAGACTATTCGTGCTTTCGATTCTGGTTCTATCGGCAACGTTGGCTGTGAGCGAAGCGGTTCGGACTCTCCCAGCCAACTGGGCGCAGCTTGCAGAACTGACTCCCACTAACCGGGCGAAGAACGACTGGTTCGGCATCTCCATCGCAATTAACGACAATACTGTTGTGGTGGGCGATTTTGACGCCAATATCGAGGAATTTGGCACAGTGGACGTATTTGTGAAGCCGGCAAGCGGGTGGACGAATATGACTCAGATTGCCACTCTGACCTCGTCCGACAGCGGTGCCGGGTTCGGCACGTCGGTGGCCATCAGCGGCAACATCATCGTGGTCGGGGCTGCGAACACGTCGAACTTTAGCAAGCAGGCGACTCCGGGCGCGGTCTACGTCTTCGTCAAGCCCGCAGGTGGATGGAAAGATATGACCGAGACTGTCAAGCTCACCGCCTCGGACGGCATTTCGGGCGACGCCTTCGGCAATAGTGTCAGCATCAGCGGCAACACCATCGCTGTGGGCGCATTCTTCGTGAACAATTTCTCCGGCCGTGTCTACGTTTTCACTTGCTCGAGCGGTGGATGTACGCAAGCGGCTGAGCTTAGCGCTTCCGACAGCGACGGCATTCTGGACTACCTGGGTTGCTCGGTCGCGATCAGCGGCAACACGGTCGTGGCCGGCTCATACGGTCACAATAATTTCCAGGGATCGGCTTACGTTTACGTGGAGCCCTCCGGCGGCTGGGCGGATATGACGGAGACAGCGGAACTGACCACCTTTAACGGCAAAGCCAGTGACGACGTAGGATTCTCCGTGGCCATCAGCGGTGGCACCATCGTGGCGGGCGCACCCGGCGCGTTTACCAGCTACGGCGCCGCTTATGTTTATATAGAACCGCCAACCGGCTGGGCCACTACTGGAAACTTCACCGCTGCCCTGGGAGCGCCGGACGCGGTGCAAGGCGACAGCTTTGGGCAGTCGGTGGGGATAAACGAGAGCGCCAAAGCAATCGCGGTCGGCGGACCGGGCGCAAATATCGGGCAGAACCTTGAGCAGGGCGCGGTCTATGCCTATGTCCTTCCCGCTACTGGATGGAAGACCACGCGGCACGCCTATGCGGAGGCGACTGCATCGGATGGCGCGTCTGCCGACCTCATGGGTACTTCCATCGGCATCAGCGGAACCACCATCGTCGCGGGCGCTCCCAAAAGTAGTTCCCCCGGGGCCGCGTACGTGTTTGGGCGATGATGCTGGTTACTTCGTAAGCGCTGGCTTCGCGGAATCGTCAGTAGCCAGTGGCGCAGACAGAGTGTCGTGAACCGGTTTCGGAAGCTTGTCAGCATTGGCCACCAACAGGCTTACCTGCCATATTTGTGTCTCTGACAATCTCGGCCGGAAGCCCGGCATCCCAGTCAAACGAATCCCATTCGCAACTTTCCAATAACTTTCTCCCGGCTCGTCGTCGGTGACACCTTTTCCTTCCATCAGCTTCGGAGGATGCGGAAACATGCCGGCAGCAATCATCGTTTCTTTCTGTTCCGGCAGTCCGTGACACACCGCGCATTGTTCGCGATAAACCTGGGCGCCGGCGGCGAGATTCGGCTCGTCGGGCTGAATCGGAACCGCCTTCGGCATCTCACGGCTAATCGCAGCATCCAAAGCCGAATGCGCGAGCTTCTTTTCGAATGGCATGGGGAACGCCGACGTTGCTACGGGAGCCTGACCGGTAGCGAAGTAGAAATAAATGCCGAACACGATGGCAGCAGCCCCGAGAATTATTCCTAAGACAAGCATCGCCAACGCTCTCATCGACAGCATCTCCTTGGCAAAAACACGGAATCGCTGAAAAGATGGTAGCGCTACCGGGAATCGAACCCGGGTTTGAAGATTGAGAATCTTCCGTCCTAACCCCTAGACGATAGCGCCATCCGGGCAGAACGTGATTATAACAAAGCAAGCCGCGCTCGCCCCACCTTAACTCGCCGCAACCAACCGCGCTCATAGGTCGCTTCTACGTAACGCTGACCCACGATGTGGCGCAGGAGCGAAAACAACAACCGCAATCGAAAATCAACTATGTTTCATTGCGATTAATTCTTCCCAGTTCTGCGCACATCCACAGCGAACTGGTTTATCATTAACTCATACTCGTTATACATTTTGTGAGCCAATCTTAGTCGTGGCCGCTGTGTTTTCGGGTAATCATACTTCATTAACTGTATTCTTTAAGGAGTGCGACAAATGCCAAAAGCAAAAACACCCCGCCCCACAACCACACCATCCAACAAACAAGTTCTCACCATGCCGGAAGTGACCTCGACGCCGCAGCCGCGGAAGGCTTCCTCTTCGGCAAGTTCCCCAGCAGTCGATCTCGAAGCCCAGGTTCGTCAGCGCGCCTACGAGTTGTACCAGGAGCGGGGATACACCGCCGGCCAGGAAAACGAAGATTGGCTCCAGGCAGAACGCGAAGTGATGGCCCGAGAGAATCACAAACAGAGCGCTTAGTCAGGGAGTATCATCGGGTCGCCCCTTCGTCTCAACAGGAGAGACACTGGGTCTTCTGGCGTAATCCAGTTGCTCCGGTGGGCTGTTTCTGAAAAGATGTCGGAGGTGCCCCATGCCCATAATCGGTAGTTTCGCCTTGCAGTTGGCACTGGCTCTCACCGCCTATTCTTTTCTGGCAGGAATACTGGCGCTTGCGTGGGAAGGACCCTTTTGGACCCGCCTGGGCGAAACTGCCCGCCGTGCCGGAATCGCTTCTTTTGCTATCGTCTTCCTGGCCGCGGCGGTGCTGGTCACCGCCGCGTTCCAGGATAATTTCTCCATCGCCTACATTTTCCATCACAGCAATCGCGATCTGCCCGCGCCTTATAAGTTTGCCGTGTTGTGGTCCGGGCAGGAAGGGTCATTGCTGTTTTGGTCGTTGCTGCTCTCCGCCTATGGGTTGGTGCTGCGGCTGCGTTACAAAACCGATCCGCGTCTGTTCGCGTATGCGTCGGTCATCATTGCGGCGGTGCAGGTCTTCTTCTTATTGCTATTGAATTTCTCCGCCCATCCTTTCGCCATCATGCAAGGTTCGCTGCCTGCCGACGGCAGTGGCCTCAACCCGCTTTTGCAATATCCGGAGATGGTGATTCATCCGCCCATGCTGTATCTCGGCTACGTCGGTTTCACCGTTCCTTTTGCATTCGCGCTGGCGGCGTTGATCATGCGCTACCCGGGCGAGAAGTGGATCCACATCACACGCCGCTGGACCATGGTCACATGGGGTCTTCTGACCTGCGGCATCTTTCTCGGAATGCATTGGGCGTATTCCGTCCTCGGTTGGGGCGGATACTGGGGATGGGATCCTGTCGAGAATGCGTCTTTCCTGCCTTGGCTAACCGGCACTGCCTTTCTTCACTCAGTAATGATGCAGGAAAAGCGCGGCATGCTGAAGACCTGGAACATGTGGCTGATCTTCTCGACCTTCATGCTTTCAATCTTTGGAACATTCCTTACCCGTAGTGGCGTGGTCAGCTCGGTGCATGCCTTTGCGCAGTCTTCGATCGGTGACTGGTTCGTGGCCTTCCTGGCAGTCATATTCGTAACCTGCCTCTTCTTCTACTGGAAGAACCGTTCACACCTGGTTAGCGAGCACAAACTGGAATCACTGGTCTCGCGCGAATCGAGTTTTCTGTTCAACAATCTTCTTTTGTTGGTCGCCTGCTTCACGGTCCTGTGGGGAACTCTGTTCCCTGTGCTGTCCGAATGGGTGCAGGGAACCAAGGTCACCGTCGGCCCGCCATTCTTTAATCGCGTTAACATTCCCGTGGCTTTGCTGCTTCTGCTGCTGACTGCGCTGGGCCCGCTCTTGGCGTGGCGCAGGACTTCGACCGAGAGTCTGAAGCGCAACTTCAGGTTCCCCGCCTTGGGCGCGCTGGCGGTCGCGGCGACATTGATGGCGTTCGGTATGCGTCCCTGGAAAGACGTTGCTTACTTCTATTCGCTGATGACCATCACACTGGCGGTGCTGGTGGCGCTCACCGTCCTCTCTGAGTTCGTGCGCGGAGGGCGAGTCATTGGCCGTCACACCGGCCAAAATCTGTTGGCTTCGATGGTGCAGTTGACTCGCCGCAACACCCGCCGTTACGGTGGCTATATTGTCCACTTCGGCGTAATTGTGGTCGTGATCGGGTTTGCGGGATCTGCATTTAATCAGGACAAAGAACAGGAAATGGGCTACGGCGACAAGCTCACCATCGGCTCTTACACTCTAGTCTGTCAGTCCTACACCCAGGACGACAATCCCAACTACGGCAGTGAGTGGGCAGTAATGAATGTTTTCAAAGGCGGAAAGCAGATTGCCACGCTCAATCCCGAGCGTCGTTTCTACAAGGCCAGTCAGCAGACGTCGACCATGCCTTCCATCCGCTCTACCGTGAGCAACGACCTCTATATTGTTTATGAAGGTCAGAACCCCGACACCGGGCGTCCGATTATCCGCGCTCATTTGAATCCGCTGGTGATGTGGATCTGGGTAGGTGTGTGGATCATGATCGTGGGCACTGTAGTCGCCATGGTGCCAAATAGCGTGCCCGAACGAGCGATGGCTCCGGTTCGCGTCCAGGCAAGCCCGGTGGGAGTGGGAGATTGATGGCGGCGACTGCATCGAGTAAACGGGCTCTCCGAATCGTTCTGGTGGGCCTCGCGATTCCCCTGCTGATGGGAGCGGGCGACCAAGCCGCGCGCTTTAATGATCTCGGTCATCGCATGATGTGTGTTTGTAGCTGTAACCAGATTCTGCTGGAATGCAATCACGTAGGCTGTACCTACTCTGATCGCATGCGCGCGGAGCTGGTGGCCGCTGTCGATCGCGGCGACAACGACGATCTCACGCTGCAATCGTTCGTGCAGAAGTATGGCCCTCCGGTGCTGGCGGCACCCACGAAGAGCGGATTCGACCGTGTCGCCTGGATTGCACCGTACCTTGTACTCTTACTCGGCCTAGCAACCGTGGTGCTGATCGTGGGTGTCTGGAGAGGACGGGGAGGAAACGACGGGGATGGCGGTGGACAGAGCGGCGGCAGCTCGGGAGGCCCGCGCGGCGGCCCGGAGCTTGACCGTTTCCGAGCACAAGCCCGCAAGGAGACTGAAACGTGACCGTCGTCCTCATGGCTTGCATGTTTATCACGACTGCGACCTTGGTGTATGTTTTCTATCTTCCCGGAACGCTGTATCTGGGTCCGCGCAAGACCCGGCTGTCGTTTCTGCGCGAGCGCAGGGAAACGGTTTACGAGAACCTGCGCGATCTGAGTTTCGAATTCAAGGCCGGTAAGTTTCCAGATGCCGACTATCAAACGATGAAAACATCGCTTGAGGAAGAAGCGGCCGCGGTATTGTCGGAGATTGCTCACCTCGAAGCCGCAGCGAGGAATGCGGTAGTGAGTAATAAAAAAGGGGCCAAAGTTTGAAATTTCAGGCAATTGTCATCCTCATAATTCTCTCGCTTCTCGCGGCCTTCACTTCTGCGCAAACTCTCACGGGCACGGTTACCAATGGCACCACCAGCAAGCCCGCTTCCGGTGACGACGTCGTGCTCCTTAGCTTGATCAACGGAATGCAGGAAGCTGGCCGCACTCAGAGCGACGCCAATGGCAACTTCACTCTCAAGCTCGACGCCGCAGGACCGCATCTCATTCGCGTCATTCACCAGGGAGTGACTTACCACCGCATGGCGCCTCCCGGAACAACTTCAGTTGAAGTGGAGGTCTTCGATGTTGCCAGGAAGATTGCAGGCATTCAGGTAACCGCCGATGTAATGCGCTTTCAGGCGCAGGGAAATGAACTCGGAGGCGTTCGTTTGTTTGCGGTCAACAATACCTCGAATCCTCCGCGCACTCAGATGAACGATCAGAACTTCGAGTTCTATTTGCCCGAAGGAGCGCAGATTGACCAGTCCATGGCTGAAACGGCCGGAGGCCAACCGATCAACTCGGCCCCGGTCCCACAGAAGGAAAAAGACCGCTACGCCTTCATTTTTCCCTTGCGGCCGGGCGAGACCCAGTTCCAAGTTGCTTTTCACTTGCCTTACACTGGCCGGCTCAGCATCAATCCCCGGGCCATCTATGGCGCGCAGCATTTTGTCGTGATGCTGCCCAAAAGCATGCAATTCGCCGCCGGTCAAGGGGCGGTATTTAACGCGATGAACGATCCGCGGCAGCCTGACGCCATCGTTCAAGTGGCGTCGAATACCAGCGTTGGCCAGCCGCTCGACTTCAGCGTCTCCGGCACTGGAACTCTAGCTGAGGGTGGAGATGACAGTGCGGGTGCTCCGTCTCCCGTAGGCGGTGCGACCACTGGCCGTGATTCGCGCCCCGGCGGCGGCCTCGGCCCGCCGATTGACGCGCCCGATCCTCTGGAAAAATATCGTTGGTATATTCTCGGCGGCTTCGGACTGGTGCTGGCTGCCGGCGCGATTTTCGTATTAGGACGTTCCAAGACTGCCGTGCCGCAGTTCGCGGCCTCAGACCTCGAAGTTGTCGACCTTCCCGTCGCCGCCAAGCCGGCCGCTGCCGACCGCTCCACGCTTCTGCTCGATGCCCTCAAAGAAGAATTGTTTCAACTCGAGGTCGAGCACAAGCAAGGCAAAATCTCGCAATCGGATTATGAGAAGGCCAAAGCTGCGCTCGATCAAACTCTGGAACGGGCCTTGAAACGCGGTGCAGTCAAAACCGGTTAGGCGATCGATATCACGTTTCTCGATGCCGCAGGCGCACTTACGAACGGCGCTCAGAGTAGACTTCGCCGCCTATCCCTGCAATGAATCCCCCGGCTTCAGGTACCATCTAATCTACTGAGAAACTCTATGGGCAATACCTTCAAAACCGCGTTCTTGCTGACGCTGCTAACGTTGCTGCTGATGTTCATCGGTCGCGCCTTTGGCGGCCAGAACGGCATGTTGCTGGCGCTGGGACTGGCCGCCGTCATGAACTTCATTTCCTATTTCTATTCCGACAAGATCGCACTGGCCATGTATCGCGCGCAACCGGTTACTCGTGAGCAGTTGCCCCGTGCTTACGGCGCGGTCGAGCGCCTTACGCAGAAAATCGGCATCCCCATGCCGAAAATCTATGTGATCCCGAATGAGTCGCCGAACGCGTTCGCGACAGGGAGGAATCCCAGCCACGCATCGGTGGCAATGACCCAAGGCATTCTCGATCTGCTGAATGACGAAGAACTCGAAGGTGTCCTGGCCCACGAACTCGGCCACGTGAATAACCGTGACATCCTCATCAGTTCCGTCGCTGCCACTGTAGCTGGCGCTATCACCATGCTGGCCAGCATGGGACGTTGGGCCATGATCTTCGGCGGATGGGGCGGTAACAACCGCGAAGAACGCGGTGGAGGGGGAATCAGCGCGCTGCTCATGCTGATCCTTGCGCCCATCGCAGCGTCTCTCATTCAGCTCTGGGTGTCTCGCACTCGCGAATATCAGGCAGACGCGACCGGCGCTCACTTCACCGGGAATCCTTACGCACTAGCCAGTGCGCTATCCAAACTCGACGCCTACTCACGACGCATTCCGATGCAAGGTACGCCCTCGACTGCACATCTATTCATCGTGCAGCCGTTGCTGGGAATGAATCTTGGGAACCTCTTCTCGACCCATCCGCCTATCGCCAAGCGCATCGAGCGCCTGACCGGACGACCGGCGGAGTTTACGCAATAAATAGCTCTTGGCGCTTGGCTTTTGGCTCTTAGCTAGCAGCTAAAGGCCAAGCGCCAATGGCCTTTTTCGTAACCTCCGTAACCGCGGCTGACCTTGCCCCCATAGTAAAATCGCTCTAATGTCGCCTGAAACTGCAAGTGCTGTTTCCCATCGTGCAGCTCAACTGGAACAAGCGCTCCGCAAAGTGATCCGCGGCAAGGATGAAGTCGTCCGCCTGGCAGTGGTTTGCCTACTCGCCCGCGGCCATCTGCTGATTGAAGGCGTGCCGGGCGTCGGCAAAACGACATTGGGACAGGCCCTGGCGCGGGCCCTCGATTGCACCTTTCAGCGGGTGCAGTTCACGAGCGACATGTTGCCATCTGACGTTTTGGGGATTTCCATCTTCTCCGCTGCCGAGCAAGAATTTGAGTTCAAGCGGGGGCCGGTTTTCACCAATGTGCTGCTGGCCGATGAGATCAATCGCACTACTCCCAAGACACAATCTGCGCTGCTCGAAGCCATGAACGAGGGACAGGTAACCGTGGATGCTCATTCGTATCCGCTGCCGCAACCGTTTCTCGTGATCGCTACGCAGAATCCGGTCGAACATCACGGCACTTATCCTTTGCCCGAGTCGCAGCTTGATCGGTTCTTGATGCGAGTGCGCATGGGTTATCCCGACAGTGGAGCCGAGCGCGAAATTCTACGATCCGATGCCGGGGCGGCAAAGCTGGAGGCTCTGCGGCCCGTGCTTACCGGTACCGAATTGCTGGAAATGCAGAATGCAGTGACGCACATCCGCGTAGATGAATCGCTGGTCAGCTATGCCCTCGCCATCGTTCAAAAGACACGTCAGAACGAACAGTTCTCGTTGGGAGTGTCTCCACGCGGTTCGCAGATGCTCTACCGTGCAGCGCAAGCCACCGCGTTTTTAGATGGCCGGACCTTCTGCACTCCAGAAGACTTCAAGTCGCTGGTAGTTCCCGTATTTGCTCACCGGATTGTGGTCAACGGTCTCTACGCTTCAACTTTGAAGAAGTCCGAGCAAGCCGAGCTGGTGATTCAGGAGATTGTCGACGGCACCCCGGTGCCAATGTAGAAGTTGTCAGTTCTCAGTCCGCCCGCGATAATGTCCGCATGTCTTTTCTTCGATTCCTGATGTTATTGTCTTTGATTATTTGGATTGGCGGGCTGCTTTTCTTCGCTTTTGCAGTTGCCCCTGCCGCGTTCTCGGTACTGCCAACACGGCATCTTGCTGGCACCCTCGTCGGACGCACTCTCGGAACCCTTCACTGGATTGGCATCTTCTCCGGGCTGGTATTTCTTGCCAGTTCCCTGTTCTATAACCAACTGACTCGCGGCATACCGCATGCCTTCGCGGCTCGTAATGTTTTGATCGTCTTGATGCTCGTCCTCACTCTGGTCTCCCAGTTTGGAATCATTCCGCGCATGGACACATTACGCGCCAGCATAGGAGAGATCGATTCTGTTCCGCCAGACAATCCCGCACGCGTGCAATTTGATGCGCTACACATCTGGTCAACGCGGGTTGAAGGCGGAGTGCTGTTGATGGGCCTGGTTGTGGTCTATCTGACAGCCTCCGCGCTGAGTACCTAGCCTTTCCAGCAGATTTGGGTATTCATGCCATCATCGTTTATTCTCGAAGTTCATTCGCTAAGAGCCAAAAGCTAACAGCCAAGAGCTAATCCCATGAAAACTGGCATCATCGGCCTACCGCAGGTGGGCAAGACATCTTTGTTTCGCATTTTGACCAAGGCAAACCTCTCGGAGCAGGCCTACTCCAATCCTCGCGAAGCACATTTAGGTGTAGCCAAAGTGCCAGACGACCGTCTTGACCGCTTGGCAGCGCTCTACAATCCTAAGAAGCTAACTCATGCATCCGTCGAATACGTGGATGTCGGCGCCATCGGTCAGGATGCGCTCAAGGAAACTGCCTACCTTGCCCATTTGCGCTCGGTGGATGCGCTGGCCCACGTGCTCCGGGCCTTCGACGATCCATCCATTCCTCACGTGGGGGCAGTCGACCCACTGCGCGATATCAAGAACGTTGAATTTGATCTCATGGTCAGCGATCTCGGGCAGATTGAAAAACGCCTGGAGCGGTTGGAGAAAGACCTGAAGAAAATGCGCACGCCGGAACTGGAAAAGGAAAATGACTTGCTCAAGCGGGCGAAAGTACACATCGAGTCGGAGCATCCCCTGCGCGAGATGGAGATGACACCCGAGGACAAGAAACGGCTGCGCGGCTTCATGTTCCTCAGCGAGAAACCGATTCTATATGTCTTGAATATCGGGGAGAGCACAACCCTCGGAAATGACCTCGAAAGCGCGACGGGGAAATACAAGCTGACCGAAGTCGCTTCACGGCCCAACTCTGGCGCGGCCGCGATTTGCGGCAAGGTGGAAGCCGAACTCGCGGAGATGAGCGACGCCGATGCTGCCGAGTTTCTCTCCAGCTACGGCCTCAAAGAAAGCGGTCTGGTGCGGCTGATTCGCACTACCTATGCGCTACTCGGCCTGATTTCCTTCTTCACCGCCGGTGAGGATGAATGCCGCGCCTGGACGATTCCTGTCCGTAGCCGCGCGGTGGAGGCAGCCGGAGCCATTCACTCCGACCTCGAGAAACACTTCATCCGCGCTGAGACCATCCGCTGGGACCAGTTGCTCGACGCCGGATCGGAAGCCGAGGCCCGTGCTCGTGGCACACTGCGCCTCGAAGGCAAGGACTACATTGTGCAGGATGGAGATGTGATGCACATCCGGCACAGTGGGTGAGAACCACTCGGTAGAAGCATGAATCCTGTTCTCCTCAGCCTTCTGCTCGGCCTAACCGCCGCCGCGGCCAATGTCTTCGGCGGCGCCATCATCATTCAGAAGCACTGGGAGCGATCCTATCTCAGATACTTTGTCGCGCTGGGCGCGGGATTCATGCTGGCAACCGCGATCGTGGAGATCTTCCCCGCCAGCCTCGAACTGCGGGGTAAAGACGCTGCCTATCTGGTGCTGGTGGGTTATCTCATCGTTCATTTTTTCGAGCACACAGTCACTCCACACTTTCACTTCGGAGAAGAAACCCACAAAGATCAGTTTGTTCACACTCATAAGGGTTACTCCGTCCTGTTCGGGCTGACCATTCATACCTTCTTCGACGGTATCGCCATCACTTCCGGCTTTTTGGTTTCCAACTGGCTGGGGTGGATCATCTTCGTTGCGATTTTTCTGCACAAGATTCCCGAGGGCTTCACCATCACCTCCGTCATGCTGGCCAGCGGCCGCAGCCGGCGTGTGGCTTGGGGCGCATCGGTGCTGCTGGGAGCGGCAACCTTTGCCGGTGTGTTAACCATGGCCGTGTTCCGTCGCGAGGTAAGCTTTGGACTGCCGCTTTCGGCGGGTGTGACCATCTATGTGGCAGCGTCCGACCTGATACCGGAGGTCAATCGCGAGCCCGGAATCAAGATGGCCTTGGTGGTTTTCCTGGGTGTGGGATGTATGTTTCTGCTGGATCACTTATTCCATGTTCACTAGCAGCGCCTAGTCAACGACGTGCTTTGCCGTGTAGCCTTCGCGAGCGTTGATCTCGTACTTCACATCTTTACCCTTCTGATCGTGGACCTTGAGCGGGCCGCCGTCCGGCGCCATCACTTCAACTTTCAGTTTGCGGTAGCTGCCATCAAGCTTGGGGTTGGTTGGGCGATAAGCAATACTGTATTGATTACGAATGTCGCCGGCGATATCGTGAAACATCCCAGCATATTCCCCCTGAAAACGCGGCTGATAGAAACGTCCTCCGGTCATGCGGGCGAAAGTCTTCATTTCATTATCGGCCTGCAGGTAGTCCATGGTACCCGCAGGTATGGCCATCCCACGGGAACCGCAGTTACCGCGATGTTGGTCTGCCTGCACTTCGCATGCCTCCCTTATTGTCCAACCTGTGCTGACTGCAAAAATTGTGACGTCTTTCGTGGCCTTAACCTTCTTCAATATCTGGTCGAGGTTCAGCTTGCTGAAACTATCGAAACCGCTGCTGATCAGAATGATGTATTTGTGTCCCTCGACCCGGTCAATTCTATCCAGAGTATCGTAGAGGGCATCAAAGAGATTGGTCTCCGAAAAACCCGGTACGCGGAGCGTATTCAAGGCTCCGAAAACTGCCCCCTTATCTTGTGTGAAATCCACGAGGATCTGAGGTTTTATATCGTACGAAGTGACAGCCACCCAATCGTCCTTCTTCAGCGACTGGGCAAAGCTGTACGACGCTTGCAAAGTCTGGAGAGTAATGCCAGAACCAACGTAGCCCAGGTTCGCAAACTCCACCAGCAACACCGCCGTAATCGGCGCGTCCGATATGCTGAAGTTACTGATGGTCTGCTGCACTCCGTCTTCGTAAATCTTGAAATTCTCTTTCTTAAGGCTGGAAATAAACTGGCCATCCTTGGTGGTAATCGAGACCGGCACATCCACCAGGGGCACGCTGACCTGGATTGAGTAGTCACCCATCCCCTCGATCTTCTTGGGCTTGGTAGGCGGCGGAGGCGGCGGTTCTTCTTTCTTCTTAGGGATCGCATACGGGCCGACATCGCCTTGCGGGCCGCCCGACTCGGGCGGGGCCTGGGTCTGCTGCCCATTGCTTGGACCCGACTGATCCTGCGCCCGCGTCCAAAGCCCTGACGCGGCTACAGTTCCCAACAAAAAGACTGCCCATAATCCGTAGGGAACCACGCTCCGGAGAGCCTGAACCAACGATGCAAAACGGCTGGAAAACATTCAAATCCTCTGAAAATCCTATGCTAGTATAGACGCAGAGCTTCGCGATAGGGATGTTTTGCCCGGCGCCAAATCCCTCTCCCATCCGGCAAACTTTACAAAACGCGCGAAGTACAAGCATTTGATTACGGGGCCGGTTAACGCCCTCCAGGGAAATTTGTCATGAGATTTGTAGTTCTCTCCGTGTCAGTATTTTGTCTCCTTCTGCCCTCATCCAGTGCCCAAATCAGCAAGCCCGTGGAGACACTTCCGGTCAATCAGATTCATGCCGGAATGCACGGAGTCTCCTATACAGTTTTTCAGGGGACCAAACCTGAGGCCATGGAAGTCGAAGTTCTCGGCATTCTGAAGAATGCCAACGGGCCCAAAGGTGACGTCATCCTGGTGCGATTGGGTGGCGCCAAGGCAGAATACAACGGTGTGGTGGCGGGCATGAGCGGCAGTCCGGTTTATTTCGACGGCAAACTGGCAGGGGCCGTGGCCTTCCGCATCGGAGAATTTTCCAAGGAGCCGATTGCCGGCGTGACTCCCATCGCGGAGATGCTTGAGATCAGCGCCTTGGATCGGACCCCTACTGCGGTTCCTGTGGATAGCAAAATTGCCGCGCTTCCTGCTCGCAAAGTTTCCAGCCCCAGCTCTAACGCCGAGTCCATGCAGGATTTTGCCAATTACCTCAAGCCGATTGAAACCCCATTAGTCTTCGATGGATTCTCGGAAGATGCGGTCCAGCGTTTCGCTTCCCAGTTCGCCTCGGCGGGCATTGTCCCGGTGATGGGCGCGGGCTCGGTCAGTGATGCGAAGCAGCCGGAGGCCATCGAGCCAGGGTCCGCGGTCAGCGCCATCCTGGTGCGCGGCGACATGGACATTGCCGCTACCTGCACCGTCACCTACATGGATGCCGAGCATCTGCTGGCTTGTGGTCATCCGCTCATGCAATTCGGCATGGTTGACTTGCCGATGACCAAGGCCCAGGTTCTGGCTACGCTGCCTTCGCCGTTGAACGCGTTCAAGATCATCAACGCCACCGAGACCATCGGCGCATTTGTACAGGATCGCCATAACGGAATTCTAGGTGAGTTTGGCAAGACGGCGGACATGATTCCGGTCACTCTGACCATTCACGGCGGCTCCGCAACCAAGCAATTTCACTACGAAGTCCTGAACAACGCGCGCTTGAGTCCGGTGGCCATGATGGCTACAGTGTTCAACGCTCTGCATGGGGTGAACGAATACGGAGAAGAAACTACTTACCGTATGAGCGGAAATATTAAGGTGGATGGCTATCCCGAGGTCGCGATGCAGGACATGTTTGCCTCGATTGACGGCGGACAGCCTGGCGCGATGCTAGCGGCAATGTCACTGGGTGAGCGGTTCAGCCGCATCTACGATAATCCTTACAGCGTGCCTGCCGTGCGGGGCGTGCAGCTTGATTTCGATATGGTTCACGACCGCCGTTGGGCCCGCCTGGACAACGCCCGCACCGACGTCACCGAAGCGCGACCGGGAGACGACATCGTCATCGAAGCTATGCTGCGCCCTTACCGGGGCGAGAGTGTCGTGCAGCAGATTCACGTCCGCATACCGCCCTCAACTTCCAAGGGCCCGCTGCGCATTCTAGTCAGTGACGGCGATACCCTCGACCGCTTTCGCACTGGCGCACCCACATTCATGCGCAAGCTGGACCTGGCATCGACCATCTCCTACCTGAACAAAGAACATGTGAACAACCGGGTTTACGTCTCCCTGCTCGAGGCCGATCCCCAAGCCATGATTGCGGATAAGGTAATGCCGTCGCTGCCGCTCTCCATCATGAACGTGATGGAAGGCATGCGTGGAACTCAGGACATGGTGGTTTCGAACGAGTCGTCGGTCAATGAAGCCGCCACTCCGGCTCTCGACTACGTGGTGTCGGGAGCGCAGTTGCTGACCGTAAATATCAAATAGCGGAGTTTACTGAGTTTACTGTCAGTTCGGCCTTTCTTAGCGTCTTTGCGAAAACTTTGCGCCCTTAGCGGTAAAAGCTCTTGACCGCAAAGCACGCGAAGAATCCGCTCAGAGCGCAAAGAAGCCCGAAGCCGCCCCTGCACCGCGTGCATTTCCGCCCACTTTTCCGATAAAGTACTTGTTCCCATGCTTGATCTGAATTTTGTTCGCGGAAACCTGCCCTTGGTCGAGGAGAAACTGCGCGCTCGCGGTTTGGATCCTGCCATCATGCTGAAGGATTTCCATCAAGTCGACGCCCAGCGCCGGCAGGCCATCACCAGCGCGGAGACCATCAAAGCTCACCGCAATCAGAAGACTGAAGAGATTGCGAAGTTGAAAAAGAGCGGCCAGGACGCCTCCGCCCTGATCACCGAGACCAAGGATTTGCGCGAAGAAATTCAGGGACTCGAGAAGGCCGCGGAAGAATACGACGCTCGGCTGCGAGAAATCCTAACCTCTCTCCCGAATATGCCGCACCTCAGCGTTCCAGTTGGCAGAAGCGCTGATGACAATGTGGAAGTCAGTCGCTGGGGCATGCCTCCAAAATTCGGCTTTGTTCCCAAACCGCATTGGGAATTGGGAGAGCAGCTCGGAGTACTCGATCTGGAGCGCGCGGTTAAGCTGACCGGAGCGCGCTTTGCCGTCTACTGGGACCTCGGCGCACGCCTGGAACGCGCGCTCGCCAACTTTATGCTCGACCTGCACACCGGTCAGCACGGCTACACCGAGGTGCTGCCGCCGTATCTCGTAAACTCAGACTCGCTCTACGGAACCGGACAGCTGCCCAAGTTCGCCGCCGATCAGTTCCGCGTCCCGCACGGTGACACCGACCTCTGGCTGATTCCCACCGCCGAAGTCCCCCTCACCAATCTCTACCGCAACGAAACCCTGGATGTATCGCGACTTCCGATTTCCCTAACTGCCTACACCCCCTGCTTTCGCAGTGAGGCTGGTTCCTACGGCAAGGACGTTCGCGGCATCATCCGGCAACATCAATTTCAGAAAGTGGAGCTGGTAAAGTTTTCCAAGCCCGAGACCTCCTACGAGGAATTAGAAAAGTTGACCGCGAATGCAGAAGAAGTTTTGCGGAAGTTAGGCTTACACTATCGCAAAGTTCTGCTTTCGACCGGCGACATGGGAGCGTCCTCGGCGAAGACCTACGACCTTGAAGTGTGGTTGCCGGGACAGCAGCTATTCCGGGAAATTTCTTCCTGCTCGAACTTCGAGGCTTTTCAGGCGCGCCGGGCTAACATCCGCTTCCGGCCCGAGGGCAAGAACAAGAGCGAGTTCGTTCACACTCTCAACGGCAGTGCCCTGGCCATCGGACGCACCTGGCTGGCGATCCTCGAGAACTATCAGCAGGCCGATGGTACAGTATTGATTCCAGAGGCATTGCGTCCGTACATGAAAACAGACCGGCTGTTGCCGAAGAAGTTTTAGGCAATAAAAGCAACTTGCGTCGCGTAACCGTTATCTCATTGCTAATGGTTGGGAGAAGAACATAAACTTGGACGGGGCTGAATTGAATACGACCATATTGGCAACACCCGCGCCGCCGGTGCAAGGAATCTGGAGCACAATTCGCAGCTATATCCTCTGGTCGCACGAACGAGGCACCGTTCAATACGATGTAATGGTCACACTCATCCTGCTTTTTGTCTTTTTCTCGCCCCGTCTAATCAACTTCAAGGATAAGCCGGTGGAACACAATCCGCGGGCCGCGGGAGTGCTGGTCACTCCCGACGGACAGAACGGATTCATCTACCAGATTGCCGCCGCCGGGATTCAGGGCAAAGACGACGACGCTATTCGTGCCGAACTGCTAAGCATCATCGAGCCGGTTTCCGGCGAGGTCAGCATCTCCAAATATGAGGTCGTCCGTGATCCTTCGGGGCAGGTTTTGTCCTACAGAGTCTGGGTACAGCGCTAGGCAAAACGGCTCTCGCAGTCCTCATGCGCCGGTCATGCTCTGCCTGCTGTTCATTTTTTGGGCTTGCGCCGCGTGGGCGCAGCAAACTCCGCTGCAGCAGGTTCTTCAACAACTGGACCACACCGCCGCAAACTTCGATACCACGCAGGCGAATTTCGTTTGGACCCAGTACACCAAGATCGTTGATGACACCGACATTCAAAAGGGAACGGTGTACTTTCGACGTTCCGGCAAGCAGGTAGAAATGGCAGCTGACATCCGGCAACCTGAGCCACCCAAGTATGTGCTCTTCACTGACAGCAAGGTGCGGGTCTACGAAACCAAAATTGATCAAGTGACCGAATACGATACCGGAAAAGATCGCGCCGCTTTTGAAAGTTTTCTGGTGCTGGGATTTGGAGGCAGCGGCCAGGATATGCTGAAGTCTTTTGATGTGACCTACGGTGGAACCGAGAAAGTCGACGGCATCGAAACTGCCAAGCTCACGCTCGTGCCTAAAGCTGAAAAAGTGCGCAACACCTTCGATCACATCTGGTTGTGGATCGATTCGGCACGGGGTGTGTCACTGCGCCAACAGTTGTTCGCGCCCGGTGGCGATTATCGTCTGGCCACCTATGCAGACATCCGGCTGCACGAAAAGATTCCGGATAGCGTTTTCAAGCTGAAAACCACGGGCAAGACTAAGTTCTTGTCCCCCAAGGGTTAAGCCTGTTTATGACGATGCTCGCATGGCAAAAGATAAGGGCTGAAAAAGTCGACATCGGGCGTTATACTGCAATCAAGACCCAAGGCAAAGAGAAGAAAGAAACCGCGAGACGTTTTACTTTAATGGCAAAAGTTTTCACCATCCCGGGTCCGCCCCCCAAGTTGGGACCCAGCAGAAGACGGGAGCGAACTTCCGATCCTCGCTACGTGGACGGTCAGCGTCTGCTGGTCGAAGCCATGAAATATCTCACCCAATCCGATCCTGTGACCAACCGCGCTGCGATTGCCTTGTTGTCCGAGCACGTGCGCACCCGTTTCCGCATGACCGACTCGCCGCTCGGGTAATGTCACTTCTGTAAGATCTCGCTCCTTGATTTCTGGAACAAGGCGGCTGCCAGAACAATCACTACCGGATAACATTCCATGGTGTAGCGCGGTTCGGGATTCTCCAGCGTGGCCAGGAATACCGATCGAAGAACCACAAACGCGAGGAGCAATCCCGACGCGGGTACAAAGCAGCCGCGCACCAGGCCGAGCAAAGCGGCAACGATGTAGGCAAGATTGAGAATCCCCATCACGATGCCGACAGCCAGCCACTTTGGCTGTTCGTCAAACTCCCACCAGCGCGTATTGCATGGTAAGGTTTCCGTCCGTGGCCGCAGCCACATGTCGGCAACTCGTAACGTTGGCAACCAGACATAATAACGCCAACGGGACTGATGAATGCGCTGCGCGGCAAGCGCCGCGAATCGGGCATCAAGGTCGGGCGTAACCTGCAACACTTTATTGTAGTCGCCGAATAGTTGCTGGGTCTGATCGAGTTGATCATCAGAATCGAAAGCGCGTGCCGGGAGATTGTCAACATCGACGGGACTACCCGGAACCGCCCAATAGATTTCTTCCACTGAAGCGTAGTTAGCCATCCATGTCTTCACCCAACGGTTGAATCCTCTGGGGACAAAATCTTCCCGCTGGTTCGCGTAGCGGGGAGCGAGCGGTTGAAACTCATGAAATGTACTCAGATTGCGTACGATCCACGGGATAAGAGGGGTGAGCGCAGCTACGGCGACGATCGCACCTGCTTTGATGATGGTCGAAGAAGGTAGCTCCACAGACTGTCTCGACCGCACGAACAACACGATCAACAGATAGAGCTCAATCGCCGCCAGTAGCAGCCCCCCATCCGGACGCAACAAGATGGCCGCTCCGATCGCGAGGCCACATTCCAGCCACAGCCTGGTCGGCCTGATGTTGGTGAGCCCTGCCAGGGCGAGATCCAATGCCAGGACCGTGAAGAAAATCTCCCAGGTTTCCGTCAGCGCCGCCGCTGCATAGCTGGCAAGAAAGGGACAGAGCGCCACCAGCAAGAAAGCAGCCTTCGCGGCGCGGGTCGACACCACTCGGCGAGTGATGTCAGCGATCAGAAAGCAGGTGCCAATATCCACGAAGATCTGCACCATCAGCGCAGCCCGGTAATGCTCCATACCGAAGATAGTGAAGATCAAAGCAAGAAATGCGGGGTATCCAGGAAGGCGGATGTAGGTAGGGGTAACGTCACCAATTCCACTGATTCCGAAAATTCCCTGTTGCAACCAGTTCTTGGCAATATCTCCATAAACCAGAGAATCGGAAACCACTGCGGGAAAGCGAAGGACGAAAAACACACGAAGCACAATAGCAGCGAGCGTCGCGGCGAGAAAGAAGCGGAAGTGTTGGCGCACCAGTTCGCGCACACAGCAATATAGCAGCTTCCGGCATTCGGGCTCTTGCCTTTTGACTTTTAGTTCTTGGATGTTTTTCGGCCACCCGATTGCTGAAAGAAGGGCAGGATCTCAATTGTCCCCGCTCGGAGATTAAGAATGTCTCAGGCCATCGAATGCCCTATCCGCAGCACCCAGAAACGGGCTTGAACAGATTAGAAGAACAGCTGGCATCGCAATCTGGCTCAGTCGCTCGTCTCTTTCAGCGAGGCAACATCTTGGAGAGAATGGGCCGAAACCTAGAAGCCCAGAACACCTACGTCGAGTTGCTCGACCTTGCTCCGGCTCATTTAGGGGCACTAAACCAGCTCGGGAATCTTCTGACCGCTATCGGGCATAAGGTGGAGGCGCAAAGACTGTTCTCAGAAGCGGTTGCGAAATTTCCGAACGATCCCATGAGTCGTGTGAACCTTGCCAGCCTTCTTATTGAGGAGGGCGAGCTGGAGAAAGCTCGTGAGCACTGCGAGATGGCCCTCAAGTTCGATCCCAACTGCCGGCAAGCGCATTCCGGCTTGTTGCTGGTATTCACGAAGCTGGGGAGGCTCGAACAGGCAGCCTGGCATCGACGCGCCGCCTTTCAAGGCCGATGCGTGATCCCGGTATCCTATCGCGGCGAACGATCGCCGATAACGGTGTTGGAACTCATTTCGACCACCCGATGCATTTCACGAATTACGAGCTTCCTACTCGACAGCGTTTTCCAGAAGTATCTCGTAGTCACGGACTTCTACGACTCCAGGACAACCCTTCCTCCGCATCAGCTCGTGATTAACTCCATCGGCGATGCCGATTTGGCTGCCACGGCGCTAGTTAACGCGCGGTCCCTACTGGCGCGTACGGCAGCGCCGGTCATTAATGCACCGGCAGCGGTGCTCGCTACTGGCCGTTGCGAAATCGCCAGGCGTCTTTCCGGAGTTTGCGGGGTCATTACTCCCAAGACCATCACCTTGTCGCGGAAGTTATTCGCTACACCTGGTTCCCGAACCACATTGTCCCGCCTCGGCTTTGAGTTTCCTCTTTTGCTGCGAACCCCGGGCTATCACGGAGGAGATCACTTTCTGCGAGTAGAAACTCTCGATGAGCTTCCCGCCGCAGTAGCGCAACTTCCGGGCGCCGAGCTGACCGTGATCCAATATCTCGATGGCCGTGCGCCAGACGGAAAGACGCGCAAGTACCGGGTCATGATGATCGATGGACGGCTCTATCCATTGCATGCCGCGATCTCGAGCCATTGGAAAGTCCACTACTTCACCGCCGATATGGCAGACCATCCAGATCACCGCGCCGAAGACGCCGAGTTCTTGCAAAACATGACCCATGTGCTCGGGCCGTGCGCGACGGCGGCTCTGGTAGAAATACAGAAGACCCTCGGTCTTGATTATGCAGGAATCGATTTCGGGCTAAACGATAAGCGAGAGATCCTGCTCTTCGAGGCCAATGCGACCATGGCAGTCATTCCCCCCGATGCCGACAAACGATGGGATTACCGTCGGCCAGCCGTCGAGCAGATTTACAAGGCCGTGTGGGAGATGCTGATGAAGCGGGTGCAGGCCGTTTCCCGTCAAGACCACCCGGAATTGTCGAGTGGATCAAGATGCGCCGGATTGCATTAGTTCAGAAGCCCGTCCATTTGAACAATATCGGCATCCCCCTCGCCGACGGCAGCAAACACCCATTTGCCGTCCGATGACCAAGAGATTCGCCTCGCGATAAACGTCCGTCTTTGACCGAAATCCGTGATCCGCCTTAGTTTTCCATCCGCGGTTGATGCAACCCAAATGTTGCTTCCCATGTTGTCATCGAGAGGCATGACCAGCCATTTCCCGTCTTTTGAAATTACCGGATGCAGGCCCTGCCACAGCGGTGCCCGCTCTCCGGAGATGCGCGCTAGCAAAGTGGAGGGTCCGTTCTCGGGTCGGGCGACGCGCAGTTCATAGTCCATGGAGCCATTCAAGTTCTGCAGCGGGACCACGTAATACAACGCCGAACCGTCGGGTGCCACCGCTGGTCCGCGGGCATTGTCAGTCCGAACCACCACCGGCGTGCCGCCGCCAACCGGCATTTTCATGAGGCGAAAGCTGCCAGTAGGCTGAACCGGCGAGGACTCGGAATAGTACAACCACTTGCTGTCGCCTGACCAGGTTGCCCAAGTACCCAAGTCGACAAGGAAACGGAGCCCACTCCCGTCGGGATGAACCACCCAATAGCTCACTCCGCGCACCTCGGCCGACAGCCGCGCGCTGGCAAAAGTAATCAGACTTCCATCAGGAGACCAGATCGGCACTCCCACAACCACATTTGGGTCTTTCTCGAAGGTGATCTGACGCGGCTCACCGCCGCCCAAAGGCAGCACCCAAAGATTGGCATGGCCGCCGCTGTCGGAGAGATACACGAGCTCGTGGTCGCTTGGGTCCAGGCTGGGAGTGTGAACTTGTCCGGTCTGATGTGTAATGCGTACGGCTCCGCGCACATTCTCCGCCGGCTCTCCGCTCACGGGAAACTTCCAGATGTCAAACTGCATGCGTTTGCGGCTGACCACGACACGGCCGTCGCGATCCACGTCTGGGCTCTCGTCGCCAGCTTCGCCAAACGTGAGCTGTTGGGGTTTGCCACCGGATTTTGAGATTTGCCACAGGTGCAGTGTCGGCAGGTAGAGCAACGTGCTTCCGCGCGAAGTGCTGTAAATCAGATGAGAGCCGTCCGGCGACCATGCCAGCCCACTCATGAGTGTTACCTCGCTGGTGAGCCTCCGAGGAGCACCGCCGGTCGAGGAAACGACGTAGACATCGTCGGACCAATTTTCCTGGCTGTGCAGGTAGGCGATGCTGTTGTCATCCGGCGACCAGCGTGGCTGACGATAGCTGAAAGTGGGTGCCGCTTGTGTTAGCACTCGCGGGTTGGAGCCGTCACGATCCGCCACTACCAATTCTATTTGTCTTCCGTTAAGGCGGAAGAATGTCAGCCTCTTGCCGTCATGGCTTACGTCCCCGCCGCTCATGCTGGAAACCAACTGGCGGGGAGCGCCGCCGAGCGCCGAGACTTCCCACAGAGCACCTTGCGTGCTGCCTCCAGTGGGCGGTGTGAAGTAGATGATGGCAGCCGAATCTTGCGACCACCTGGGCTCCAGATGCGCGCCCGGGCTATTGGTGACCTGGAGCGGAGGCCCACCCGCCAGCAGGCGAATCCATATCTGTCGCGTCTCAGTCGAATCGCATACAAAGGCCACCGCTTTGCCGTCCGGCGAAAATGCCGGACTCTCCTCCATCCCCACGTAATCAGTAAGTCGCAAGAACTTAACAGCCCCAGGACCTGATTGCGCCCTTCCCCGGAACCACCATGCCCCAGCCGCGGCCCCAACCAGAACAAGAAACACGATCAGCCAGCGCAAAGTACCTGCAGTCCCCGTCCTCGACGAGGCTAGTGCTGCCGCAGCTCCGGACTCCGAAATCGAGGAAGAGGATTCAAGATGAAAAGCCAAGTCGCGTGCCGACTGAAAGCGCCGTTCTGCATCTTTTTCCAGGCAGTGGTGCACAATGCGCTCCAGCGCCGCCGGAACATTTCTTCCCGACGCCAACAAATCGGGAGGATCTTCCTTCAGAATCGCGCTCGCTCGATCAGCTAGGCTTCGCCCTCCAAAGGCGCGCTCACCAGAGAGCATTTCGTACAGTACGGCGCCAAAGCTGAAAATGTCAGACCGCTGGTCGGCCTTTTCGCCACGCACCTGTTCCGGCGACATGTAGCCGGCTGTGCCCATCACCACGCCCGCTTCGGTCTGATTGTCAAGGCCGGTGACGGTGGCATCGCCGGGTTCAGGTGCGATTAGCTTCGCCAGGCCAAAATCCAGAATCTTGATGCGCCCGTCGCGGCAGGCGTAGATGTTTTCCGGTTTTAGGTCACGATGGACAATTCCTTTGTCGTGGGCAGCCGCCAGGCCTTGTGCAATCTGAACCGCAAACTCCACTGCCTTGCGCGGAGGCAGAGCACCGCTGCTCAAACGGTCGCGAAGAGTGGCGCCCTCCAGGAGCTCCATCACCAGGTAAGGAGCGCCGTCATGTGTGCCGACGTCGTAAACCGCAAGAATATTTGGATGATTGAGCGCGCTCGCAGCCTGCGCTTCCTGCTCAAACCGTCGTAGACGGTCGGCATCTTGGGAGAAGGAACTGGGCAGGAGTTTAATGGCGACTTCGCGGCCCAAACGCGAGTCTCGGGCGCGGTACACTTCACCCATGCCGCCCGCACCCAGGGGGGAGACGATTTCGTACGGCCCGACTCTAGTGCCGGAGGAAATCCCCATTCTTGCCAGCCATTATAGTCCCCGGAACAATGCTGCCTTTGGCGGGATCTTCTCAGCTGCTATTAAACTGACTATCCTGACTTCGGCGCGTCGTCCCGCGTGCTTGAAAACCAACCGTCGCCGGCAGACAGATACAGATAAAGAACGGCGACAGCGATAGATTTGACAGTTTGCGCTTCTCCGCTCATCGAATTTTCGTGACCAAGTGTCACTTCATTTGTACCTGGGGATTGGGCTGGGCCACGCCTTTCGGTTTGACCCCGCTTTCCATGCGGCTTAGGATGTATTCAACTCGAACTCATGCCCCAACCAGTCTTTTATGATCCCAGGAAAGCCCGCTGGAAGCGTTTGCGGCGCGCCTTTGACGCGTTTGCTGTTTGCTTCATGCTATTGGTGATTTTCTTTATCTACAATGCCTTGCACGGTGAGGCGTTACCCAAGCTTTTGTGGAAAACTGAAGCCAAGCCGTATCACGCGCTGCGCGAGGCGGAAAACAAGAAGGCCCGGGAGCACCGCAAGCTGGCTGCCACCAAGCGCGGACACAGTAAGAATAAGAACACACCCTTCAAACTCGACTCGCAGGAAGGCGTCCGCGCCGCCTTTTATGTGGCTTGGGATGCTGCCAGTTATTCTTCACTGCGCGAATACGCGCACCAGATTGACGTGCTCTACCCGGAATGGCTTCATGTGCTCACTCCCGATGGGCGAGTACAAGCGATCGACGAAGACAACGGTAAGTTTTTCCCGGTCGTGGATGGTTCCACAGTTCGCCCCGTCGACTACAAGGTGATGCCCTTCCTCAAGACTGAGGACACGGGGATGGAAGTGTTCCCTATGGTGAACAATTCCGACGGGACAAACTGGGTTGATGTCAGCGCTTTTCTCAATGATCCCGACGCGCGCGCGCATTTTCGGCAGCAGATCATGGCGTTTCTTGCCACCGACAAGTACCGCGGCCTGATGGTCGACTTCGAAGAATTTCCTAAGAATGGTCAGTCCGGCTACAACGCTCTGCTCGGTGAACTCTCCGGTGCGCTCCACGCCAAAGGCTTGAAGCTGTATGTAAGCGTGCAGCCGCATAACCAGGACTTCAATTACCCAGCCATCGCCGCGGCCGCGGACGGCATCGTCGTGATGGACTACGACGAGCACTATCCCGGCGGTTTGTCTGGTCCAGTCGCGTCTCAGGACTGGTTCGTCAAGAACCTGCAAGTTGCCAAGCAGACAATTCCATCTGACAAGTTCATCTGTGCCATTGGCAACTACGGTTATGACTGGCCTCAACGCGACCGTCACGGCAAATTGCCCGATGGCATGAAAGACACCAACTCCTCGGTGCAAGACGCCTGGTTGACAGCGCGAGACTCCGAAGAAGACGTGGATTTCGACGGGGACAGCATGAATCCCCATGTCGGATACATGGATGAACACAACATCCGCCATGACGTCTGGTTTCTCGATGCCGTCACTTCGTTGAACGAAATGCGGGCGGCGCAGGCGCTCGGCATACAGACCTTTGCTCTCTGGCGCCTGGGTTCTGAAGACCGCTCCCTCTGGAAGATTTGGGACGTACCCGGTGAGGCGGATTCCGTGGACAAGTTGAAAGATGTCCCTCCCGGCGATGACGTGGACATGGAGGGCATCGGCGAAATTTTCCGCATTGAAGCCGAACCCTCCGACGGCAAACGTACCCTTACCGTGGATCCCGCGTCGGGCCTTATCACCGACGAGGAGTTCGACCCCTTGCCCCAGCCTTACCGCGTGGCCCGCTACGGCTACAACCCACACCAGGTCGCGATTACCTTCGACGATGGTCCCGACCCGGACTGGACACCGAGGATTCTCGACGTGCTCAAGCGCGAGGGCGCACCTGCGACGTTTTTTCTGATTGGCCTGCAAACCGACCGCTTCGGCTCCATCGCCTCCCGCATTTATCGCGAAGGGCATGAAATCGGCAATCACACTTTCACGCATCCCGATGTCAGCAACATTTCCCGCCGCTTTAACGAATTGGAAATCAATCTTACCGAGCAATTGTTTGCGAGCCGCATCGGCATACACACCATCCTCTTTCGTCCTCCCTACTCCATTGATCAAGAGCCTGACACCACCGACCAGGTACGGCCGTTGAAGATCGCGCAGGATATGGGATACATCATCGTGGGCGATAAGATTGATCCCAACGACTGGCTCCGGCCGGGCACCAACGAGATCGCAGACCGCGTGATCGAGCACTTGCCTCCCTGTGCTCCGAATGACCGCTTCTGCGGAAGTATTATCTTGTTGCACGATGGGGGAGGAGATCGCAGCCAGACCGCTGCCGCTTTGCCAAGAATCATTGAGGGCATTCGCGCCAAAGGATTAGAAATTGTTCCTCTCTACACGCTTCTTGGGAAGACGAAAGCCGAAGTCATGCCACCGGTTCCCACCAATGAACGCTGGGCTGCGCGTCTGGACGGGCTGGCCTTTGGCTTGTGGGATTTCGGTAGCGACGGTATTGTCTGGATTTTCTTCGTGGGTGATCTGTTGATGACCGGGCGCTTTCTGTTCATCGGCGTATTTGCCATCTTCGATCGATTGCGCACTTCGCGCCGTTCGGTAGCCGGGTTCGGCACACCCACAGTGGCCGTGCTGATCCCTGCCTACAATGAGGAAAAAGTCATTGAGAGAACGGTGCGGGCCGCCTTGTCCTCGAATTATCCGAATCTCCGTGTGATCGTGATCGACGATGGATCTCGCGACCGGACGCTGGAGATCGCCCGTACCGCTTTCGAGCGTGAAGAAGCCTCGGGGCGTGTGCTCATCCTGACCATGCCGAACTCCGGCAAGGCCGAAGCGCTCAACTTCGGACTGGAGCACTTGCGCGACGAAGAGATTTTCGTCGGCATCGACGCCGACACCGTGATCGCTCCTAACGCGATCTCGCGGCTGGTACCGCACTTCGCAAATCCGAAGGTCGCAGCAGTCGCGGGCAACGCCAAGGTCGGAAACCGTGTGAACCTGTGGACTCGCTGGCAGGCCCTCGAGTACATCACCAGCCAGAATTTTGAACGGCGGGCGTTGAATGTTCTCGGCGCGGTGAGCGTCGTTCCTGGAGCCATAGGAGCCTGGCGAACTTCCGCGGTGCGCGAAGCCGGTGGCTACCACACCGACACCGTGGCGGAAGATGCCGATCTCACCATGGACCTGCTGCGTCGCGGCTACCGCGTGGAATATGAGGATCTGGCGCTCGCCTACACCGAGGCCCCGCTCAACGCCAATGGCCTAATGCGCCAGCGCTTTCGCTGGTCATTCGGCATTTTGCAATCAGTCTGGAAGCATCGCGCTGCGTTCGCTCGCAAAGGCGTGCTGGGCTGGGTAGCGTTGCCCAACATTGTCGTTTTCCAGATCCTTCTGCCCTTGGTCTCGCCCTTTATTGATCTGATGTTCGTGGTTGGCGCCATCTGGTACTTCATCCAGAAACATTTCCATCCCGATTCCACGGATCCTGCCAGCTTCCAGCGGCTCGTCTTATTCTTTGCTGCGTTCCTGATCATCGACTTTTTGACCTCGGCCCTCGCGTTTGCCCTGGAGCGCCGCCAACCGGAGGCCAAAGAGGATACCTGGCTGCTGAGCCAGGTTTGGCTGCAAAGGTTCGCTTATCGGCAATTGTTCTCCGTAGTCTTGCTCAAGACCCTCAAGCGCGCTATCGAAGGCCAGCGCTTCGCCTGGGACAAACTGGAACGCACAGCAGCCATGAGTTTCGGAACACCGAATAAGCGCGAGTCGGTCAAAGTTCCGTAAGGATTCAGACTCTATACAAGACAGAGCAGAGGACAAACAACATGAACGGCCTTACTGCATTCGGACTTTTCGCGGTAACGGCGATGGTCGTGTGCTACGCATTCGAGAAGCGCAGCCGATGGTTCGTGCTGGGGTTCGCCGCTTCCTGCGTACTGGGATCAATTTATGGGTTCCTGCAGGGGGCTTGGCCATTTGGCCTGGTTGAAGCCATTTGGTCTATTATCGCGGTTCGCAGGTGGTGGATTAGTTCATAAAGCGCGATGCATTTCTCAGCGTACTCCGCCTCTGTTCTCCGCGACTTCTGCGATTTAAGGTTTTTGAGTTCATCATTCGGCCTCAGGTGCGGGCGGTCCCGGTGCTACAATTTAAGGTTCTTAGCCCAGTTCCAAAGCATCCATATCTCTGAGGTTCACTTATGGCAACCCTGGAAGCTCCCGTCCAACCCAAAATTCGTCTGCATGAGAGCCCGTTCGCTGGCGAACCGCTCACCGATTTCAGCAAAGAAGACAATGCCCGCAAAATGCGTGCCGCTATCGAGAAAGTTCGCGGCCAGTTAGGGCGTGAGTATGACCTGATCATCGGCGGCAAGCGTATCAAGACTTCCGACAAGATCAAGTCGCTGAATCCGGCCAAGCCCTCGCAAGTGGTCGGAATCCACCAAAAAGCAGGCAAGGATCACGTTGAACCCGCCATGCAGGCCGCGCTCCAAGCCTTTGCTCAATGGAAAAATACCTCCGTTGAGGAGCGCGCTAGTTTGCTCTTCCGTGTTGCCGACATGCTGCGGGAGCGCAAGTTCGAGTTCGGCGCCTGGCTGGTGTTTGAGGTCAGCAAGAACTGGGCCGAGGCCGACGCCGACATCGCCGAGACCATCGATTTCTGTGAGTACTACGCCCGAGAAGCGCTGCGCCTCTCCAAAGTCAAGACTGACATCCAACTCCCTGGCGAACGTGACTCGCTGCACTATATTCCGTTGGGAGTGGGAGCAGTCATTCCGCCCTGGAACTTCCCCTGCGCAATCATGGCCGGGATGACGGTTGCCTCCGTGGTTTCCGGAAACACGGTTATCCTGAAGCCGTCGAGCGATTCGCCTACTATCGCAGCCAAGTTCATTGAATTGCTGGAAGAAGCCGGCGTCCCCGAGGGCGTGGTGAACTTCTGCCCTGGTTCAGGCGCTACTTTCGGCAATGCAGTGGTGGCGCATCCCAAGACTCGCTACATCGCTTTCACTGGGTCGCGCGAGGTTGGCATCGATATCAACAAGCGTGCCGCAGATGTTGTCCCCGGTCAGGTCTGGATCAAGCGCACCATCCTCGAGATGGGTGGCAAGGACGCCATCATCGTTGACGCGGACGGCGACTTCGATGCCGCGGTCGAAGGCGTGGCTCAAGCCGCATTCGGCTTCCAGGGCCAGAAGTGCTCGGCCTGTTCGCGGGCGATCATCGACGAACGCATCTACGACAAATTCCTCGATGCTTTGAAAGCCCGCGTAGAACAAATCACAGTCGGCGATCCCACAGAGAATCCGAACATGGGCGCAGTGATCAACGAAGGATCGATGAAGACAATCCTCGATTACATCGAATACGGCAAGAAAGATGGACGTCTCATCACCGGCGGCGAACGCCTAGCGGGCGATGGTTACTTCGTTCAGCCAACAGTCATTGCCGATATCAAACCCAAATCGAAGCTTGAGCAGGAAGAAATCTTTGGTCCGGTGCTGGCAGTGATCAAGTCGAAGAACTACGACCACGCGCTGGAGATCGCCAACGATACCGAATTCGGCCTCACCGGCGCGGTGTATACCAAGTCGAAAGAGAAAATCGAGCGCGCCAAACGCGAGTTCCACGTCGGCAATCTGTACATTAATCGCAAATGCACAGGCGCGATGGTGGGAGCGCATCCCTTCGGCGGTTTCAACATGTCAGGAACGGATTCGAAGGCTGGCGGGCCCGACTATTTGTACCTGTTTACGCAGGGCAAATCGATTGGCGAGAAGAATATCTAGAAATTATTGCTATGGAGGACGGGCGTCCTCGCCTGTCGCTTCTCTAAAATCAAAAGGCCGCCAACCGGCGGCCTTTCCCATAAAATCTGCAAATCCTACGACGGCATCGCTTGCCCTGCCGGCTGCGGTGCGGCCGAAGCAGTCGCTGCTGCTGCCTCGTTCAGGATGCGGTGGTGAATGGTAAACAGTGCCAGCTCCAGCCGGTCAGAGACTCCGATCTTGTCATACACATTGCGCAGGTAGTTCTTGATGACCTGTTCAGTGGTTCCGAGTTGTGACGCGATCTCTTTGTTCTTATATCCCTGCACGATGAGCGCCACGATGCGCAGTTCCTTGGCCGTCAGCCGGTCGCGCACTCGCAGACCGACCATGTCGTTCTCGGTCAACTCACTCGGAACGGCAATGTCCTGTATCCAGGTTTCGCCACGTGCCACCTTCCGCACGCAGTCCACCAAGGCCGGGCTGGTCACGTTGCGATAGACCACGCCGTGGGCTCCGTTGCTCATATAGCGCTGCGCACTTTCTCCAGTGTCGGCGAGCACCACCACGCGCGTCTTCACTTTGTTGGAGGCTTGCAGCACCGCATTGAAGTCGCCATGGAATCCGCCAGCGACTACGAGCACGGCGGCGCGGAATTTATCCAACGCCATGAACATCTGTTCCGAGGTTTGCGCCTGGGCCACAATGCGCATCTCGTCTTCCACCGCCAGAACTTTGGCGATCCCTGCGCGAAAGATTGCCTGGTTATCCGCCAGTATTAGTTTAAGCATCGCGTCAGTCCTCGAATCTTCCTTGCGCCGGCCATTTGGCCGGGCGGCGTGCAGTTATCCATGACGAATGAAATCGTAAGAGTCGATCACGCAGGCCACACCGCGCGGGTCGGTGCCCTTGCCAGACTCGGGTTCGTCCGTGCGCACCACGCGTCCCCGGCACTGGACCACTACATTCTCTTTTGCCCCGGTAACTTCCGGCGGCAAGGCGATTTCGAATTCGACGTTGGAGCCAACTTCCAGAGAAGCATCCGCGCGAATGTAGACTCCCGCCGCGCTTAGGTTTCCCGTAACGCCGCTGTGTTGCCCGCCCTCTTCAGCTTTGTGAATCTTGATGGGCAATTCCAGCGGGAAGCGTTTTCCCGTCCGTGCTTCGGACACAAGACCTCCTCGTTCCTGGCCGTTCTTGCCTGCAAAAGCCAGCTCCATGCGGCATCTCTCCTGCTGGAGTCCAGAATCTTCCTAACTCGCCTTATATCACGGATGACACCTCCCGCGAAAGCCTGGTAACTGCTGTGATACGGGTAGCAACTAGGTTTCCCCCGTCTGGGAGTTCATTTTCAGAAGCGGGAATCGATCTGCGAGTTTTGCCTAAGCTCTGGTTTCTGTCAGAATTGCCACTACTGGTTTACAGTTCAGAGATCGCCAGCCAGACACAAGTTTCACGCAAGGAGTGGGTTCAATGTGGGTTCTTCGCCTCGTAAGACCTCGAACATTTTGTATGGCCCCGTTTCTATTTTCCGCTGTTCTTGGTCTGGCTCAGCAAACGCCGTCGGCCGCCAACCAAAATCCTGCGCCGCCGCCAACCGCTATGCGGAAATCAAGCCCTCAGACAGAAGCTGCAAAAGCAGCCGGCACCCGTCCCGTGGAAGCCCCGCCCATCCTGCAGCAAATGAATTCCGCATTGCAGACTCTGGTGGCCAGAGTTTCGCCCGCGGTAGTGCAGATTCTGGTATCCGGCTACGGCACGCTTGAGCAAAACAATTCCACCGAGACTGCTTTGATCGCTCGCCAGCATGCCATCGGCTCCGGCGTGATTGTGGATTCCGATGGTTACATCATGACCAACGCGCATGTGGTGCAGGGAGCGCGGCGCATTCGTGTTGTCCTGCCCATGCCGTCCCCAGACGTGCCGAGCGTTACCGCGGTGGGCAGGGAGCACACGCTCGACGCCAAAATCATCGGCGTCAACAAAGAAACCGACCTGGCATTATTGAAAATTGATCAGAAAGACCTGCCTACACTCGAACTGGGCGCCACGCGCAGGGTGCATCAGGGAGAACTAGTCGTCGCCATGGGCAGCCCGGAAGGTCTGGAGAGTTCGGTCACCATGGGAATTGTCAGCTCTGTCGGCCGGCAGCCAGATCCCGACCGCCCCATGGTCTATATCCAAACCGATGCACCTATCAACCCAGGAAACAGTGGTGGCCCCCTGATTGACATGGATGGGTATGTGGTCGGTCTCAACACTCTGATTTTGTCGCAGGGCGGCGGCAGCGAAGGCTTGGGTTTCGCGATTCCTGCGCGAGTGGTGCGTTTCGTTTATCAGAGCTTGCGCAAGTACGGGCACGTGCACCGGGTCGAGATCGGGGCTGGGGCGCAGAACATCACGCCCAGTCTCGCCGAGGGTCTGGGCCTTCCTCAGAGTTTCGGCGTCATTATTTCCGATGTCACTCCTGGCGGGTCCGCGGAATCCGCCGGCCTCAAGATCGGCGACATCGTGGTGAGCGCGGACGAGCGGCCGGTCGATACGCTTCCCGCGTTGAACGCTGCCATGTACCTGCACCCGGTTGATGAGGTCATGAAACTAGTGGTGCTGCGTGGAACCGAGAAAAAGACCTTGCAAGTTCCCGTCACCGAACACCGCGATCCCATGGACAAGTTCATGGACACGGTTGATCCGGAGAAGAGCCTGGTTCGGCGTCTCGGAATCCTGGCGATTGACCTCGATTCCCAGCTCAAATCAGTGGTTGGAGACTTGCGCATTCCTTCCGGCGTGGTGGTAGTGGCCCGCGCTGCCGACCTGCTCGGCCCCGAGACCGGCCTGCGAACCGGAGATGTGATCCATAGCGTGAATTCCGTCTCCGTGGACTCGGTAGATTCGTTGCGGGCTCGCCTCAGGGACATCAAACCAGGTGGTCCGGTGGTTTTGCAGGTGGAGCGTAGCGACGGATTGGAATGGTTGGCCTTCGATATGGAATAGAACTGGAAGCGGGGTCAGCAGCCCTAAAACGCTCCGCCACCACCGCCGCCAAAGCCACCGCCGGAGAAGCCTCCGCCACCGCCGAATCCGCCACCGCCAAAGCCGGACCCGGTTGAACTAGCACGTGGCGCCGACACGAATACTTGGTGCATGTCATTGGACATGCCGTGCATCGCGCTGGCAAAGTAAATCGCATTGAAGCCCGGCCCGTATCCTGGCCCCGCATACCAACTCGGCGGGTTGGTCACGATACCCGCAAACGCCTGCGCCCACTGATGCTCTACCCCCAACGCCATCGCATACGGCAGAAACTTTTCGAACGTGTCTGGCGGCATGCGCTTCAGCCGGTCTGCATCCACTCGGTTCATGAATTCCTGGAATCCTAGAACCGCAATCCGGGTGCGGCCGCCCTTCACCGTCTTCGCCGTCATCTGCCGGGCGAACAACCACCAGATAAGCGCGGACAGCAACCCAGCACCGATAAGCAGGCCGAAGGAACTGAACACGCTCATGTTCCAGAGGTATTGCAGCATCAGGAAAGGCGCAACAATAAACAGAATAGCCACAAAACTGTACCCGTTCGCGGAATCGGGATCGACAAGGTACATGCCTTTCTGCCGCAACTGCGCCATGATGTCTTGCTTGATGACCGGGATCGCAGTGTAAAAGCGGTTCTTCAAGGCAGAGAGTCGGATCTCATCACTGTTCCCAAATACGTTGTCCAGCATGACTTTTTCGTGCGATGCCAGACCATGCCATTCGCGCTGTGGAATAAGTAAATGAAACACGTAATCTTTGTGATGAAACACCAGACCCTTGTCGTCGACTTCTTCGATTTTGACGAATCCCCGCACCGCCAGATCCACCAATGTGCAGGTTATGTCGCGCGGGTGAACGGCGTCCTCAAGCAGCGTGCCGGCCTCCGCCGGCGACATGTCCGGCGGCGGCTCGTACATGGGAGCCACCGAAATGCCTGGATCGGGATCGCGCCCCTTGTACCACCACAGCGTGAACATGACGGCGAGCGTCCAAAAGGGCAAAAAGACAATTGGATTGCTGCCCAGGAACCAGAGCCACCGCGTGAACGTGCTGGGCTCCTTAAGAATGCCCTTGGGGATGTAAACATCGACCGTCAACCCGCCGCGCATCGGCAGCGGGTTATTGGTCTCGACTAAAACATCCGAGCCTTCGACGGCAGTAGTTGCACCGCGCTCCGCCGAGCCGTAAACACCCGTGAAAGCTTGCGCCCGAAGCGATCCAGCAGCCGAGTTCGGAAAGCTGACCACTGCCGTCGCATGGTCAATCGGCACCGGCCAATCGTTGCCAGTCACGTTCCAGTAGAACTCATCATGATCTTCGAAGAAGCGAGTGCCGTTGCGGACGGTGTAGTCAATCTCGACCGTGCGGGTCGCATCCGCGGCACCGGGGATGTAGATTTTCAGGTCGCGGAAGTCATTCGACGTAGAGGATTCATATTTCAGCTTGCCGCCGTCACCATCGGTTACGCTGGTGACATTCAGAAATAACGTGTAGTTTGTGCCTCGCGGCCCGGGATATTCGACAGGAATAAATCGATGAATCCCGTGCCACTCGCCTTCGAACGACAACGTGATCCGCTCATGGACAATCGCCGATCCGTCTTCCGCGACTGAAATCGCGTCATTGTAATCGGTAACCCGCCAGCTGCGAGCGAAAAGGGGTAAAGAAAAAAGCAGGAAGCACGCAACCGCCGGGTAAAGACAAAGCTTGCTGCGTTTTGAAGGTGTTGCAAGCGGCGTCTCTACAGAAGCAACTCTCCGACGAATCATGCCCTAGAACTTCACCGCCACCGGCTCGCGATCGGCTTCGGTTGTCTCAAAGAATTGCCGCGCCTGGAAGCCGAACATGCCCGTCAGAATGTTGGTCGGGAAAGACTGGATCTTGGTATTCAAGTCGCGCACCACCGCGTTGTAATAGCGGCGCGCATTCTGGATGGTGTCTTCCGTCTGGCTCAACGAGCCTTGCAATTGCGTAAACTGCTCCGACGCTTTCAACTCGGGATAGTTCTCAGCCACGGCAAACAAACTCTTCAACGCTCCAGTGAGTTGGTTCTCAGCAGCTGCCTTGTCCGCCGGCCCAGTGGCTTGCATCGCCATGGAACGAAATTTGGCGATGTTCTCGAACGTGCCTTTTTCATGGGCCGCATATCCCTTGACTGTTTCCACCAGGTTCGGGATCAGGTCATGCCGCCGCTTAAGTTGCACATCGATGTCAGACCAGGCTGAGTCGCAGCGCACCCGCAACTGGACCAGCGAGTTGTACATCCCAACTAATACGAAGGCAATGACTACTAAAAGTCCTAGGATGATCCAGGCCGCCATAGGAGGCTTCCTTTCGCCCGCAAGTGGAATCAAAGCGACGGTAACATAGGGGACGGGGAGTTGCAATTTGGGCGGACAGCGCAAACAGGTAAAATCAGCGGTTGGGTTCGGGTTGGATCGTAAGATCCTTTTGTGCCTTATGGACTTCTCAAAATACTCACGCCAGCTCGGTTTGTGCGTTCTTTTGCTATCTTCGGTTTTCACCGTATTCGCGGAGGCACAGACGTGTTTGACCCAGAGTGACATGGACGCCCCCACCCGTTCGGCACTGGAAGGCGCCGCTAAACACTACTTCGATATGGCGGCTAAAGGCGATACTGCTGCGCTGAAGCAGAACGCCATCGCCAGCCTCGCGGCCAATTTCTCCAGCGTCGAGTCCGCCGTCAAAGACAGCCAGCCGAGCCTTGGGGGAGCACAAGCCCAGCCGCAGCATCCATTTCTGCTAAAGGTCGAAGGCGATAAGCCGCTGGAGCGTGCCGAGTTTCTCTGCGGAGTGTTCAGCAAGAACGGACAAACTGCCAACAGCGCTGCATTCGTCATCCCCAACCTGGCCCCGGGTGCCTACGGATTTGTCACGTTGGAGCCTTCTGACGCACAGAAAGCGCAGACGGTTTCCTTCGTCCTGCAACTGCAAGGAGCAGATTGGAAAATCGGCGGCTTTTATGTCCACGCTTCCCAAGTTGCTGGACACGACGCCGGCTGGTTCGCCGACAAGGCGAGAGCTTTCAGAACCAAGGGCCAGAACCGCGACGCTTGGCTCTACTTTATGGAAGCGCGTGAACTCGCGGTGCCGGTGCCGTTTATGTACACCCAGGTTACCGACAAGCTTTACGACGAGTCTCAAGCGGTCAGGCCAGCTGATGCCCCAATGGATGGAAATACCGTCGACCTTTTGGCCGCTGGAAAAACTTACAAGCTCACAACGCTGTTTCCGGTCGCCGTCGGTCAGGATCTGGATGTAGTGGTGAAGTACCAAGCCAGCGATGTTTCACACACCGCCGAGACTTTCAAAGACAATATGGCCGTGATCCACGCGCTAGTGACGAAGTATCCCGAACTCCGTGACGCTTTCGCCGGGGTCGTTGCCCGCGCCGTGGAACCCTCCGGGCGGGATTACGGCGCCATGCTGCCGATGAAGGAAATCAAATGACGGCGTTTGGTCAGACCTTGAGCTGTGGAATCTGATCAGCCAGCATGCACTGCTTGGGATTTTTGTCCTCGCGCAAGCCCATGAACACCGGCGCACGCAGCTTCATGCCGCCCTCCGCGGTTTCGTGGGTCCATTCCGTAAACTTGATTTCTGCTACCCGCTGCGGCTTCAGCCAGTGCGCGTTGGCAGCCTCCACCGGACCGTAAAAGGGTGATCGCTTGGTCTGCAGTGGCTTAAGTATCCGCCAGATTTCTTTCAATGTTGCATGGGTAAAGCCTGTCCCCGCTTGCCCCACATGAATCAACTGTCCTCTCTCGTCATACAACCCCAGCACAAGCGATCCAAAATATTCCCGGCTGCCTTCGGGATCGGTATAGCCCCCGATCACGCAATCTATCGTTTGCGTGATCTTGATCTTTAGCCATTCCCGGCTACGACGCTCTTCGTAAAGACTGCCACGATGCTTGGCAAGAATGCCCTCCAGCCCTTGCTGTTTGGCCGCCTCAAACAACGCGACGCCCCGCTCCGGAAAATGCTCGGAATGCCGAACGACTTCGTTCGTGGCGACGACCCAAACCAGCGTTTGCTTGCGCTCCTCCAGGGCGACGCGACGCAGATCGTATCCATCGGCATACAGCAAATCGAAGACGTAATACACTACCGGCACATCCAGACGAGCGGCCGTGCGCCGGCCACCGCTGCGAATCCCTGTGCGCTGTTGCATGAGGCTGAACGACGCCCGGCCTTGCTCGTCAAGCACTGCGATTTCGCCGTCGAGAATTGCGTTCTTGGCTTTGACCAATTTCGGAAGATCATGCAATTCCGAATACTGGCCTGTGAGATCGTTCTGATTGCGTGAAATCAGGCGAACTTTTCCGTTCTCGACGAACGCCACCGCGCGATACCCGTCCCACTTGATTTCAAACAACCATTCGGGATCGTCGAAAGGCTTTTCCACAGGCATCGCCAGCATCGGAGTGATCGCGGTCGGCATCGACCGTTTCACCGCCCCTGCTAGCGACTTAACCACAGAGGACACAGAGGACACAGAGACCACAGAGGAGGACGTTTTCTTATTATTTGGTTTTGCTCCGTGTTCCTCTGTGTCCTCTGTGGTTGGCTTTTTTGCTTTTTTTTTATCCAGCTTCGCCAGCGTCTCCGCCAGCCATGGCGCTTTCACCTTCCCCCGTGACGCTGGACGGCTGCTCGTCCACTCCGCGGAATCCTTGTCCCCCGCAATCTGTGCGATGGTCGTGCCACTTAGCACCGACGTGTCGTAGGCTTCGATGTCATAGCCCACGACCGCTTCATCATCTTTCTTCTTGATCAGCAGCCATTCCGTCCCTTTGCTCCCCGGACGCCGGCCCTTGATGTGAATCAGCGCAAAGTCGCCCTTTAGCCGCTGCCCGTGCAGCCGGAACTTGAAATCACCCTTCTGCAACATCTCTCGGGCTTCAGCCGCGGTTCCGGGAACAAATTTCCCTTTCACTGGCTGCGGCGAAAGCGGTTCCCATGTCCCCACATCCCACACGATGACCGCGCCAGCACCGTAATTGCCCTCGGGAATCGTGCCTTCAAAATCGAAATAAGAAACTGGATGGTCTTCCACCTGCATCGCCAGCCGCTTGTCAGCCGGATCGAGCGACGGCCCCTTGGGCACCGCCCATGACTTCAGCACTCCGTCCATCTCCAGGCGAAAGTCGTAGTGCAAACGCGTGGCGCGGTGCTTCTGCACCACAAACCGATGCCCAGACTTCTTTTCAACTCTCGGCGGCGGCTCCGGAGTATCCTCGAAGCGGCGCTTGCGTTTGTATTCTTCTAATGCCATCAGCTCATTCTAATCAGAGAACATGAATTTACGCATTTCAGACACCTACCGAAACCGGGAATGGCTAAATGCTGAGTGCTAAATGCTAGTGCTGGCGCGGCCTCTACATTAGAATCTCCCAGTCAACCATGAAGCGCGAATATCCAGATCAGCCGTTGGTAGGAGTAGGCTCCATCATCATCGAGGAAGATCGTGTGGTGCTGGTCAAGCGCGGCCATCCGCCGCTCGCCGGAGAGTGGTCCATCCCCGGAGGCGTGCTCGAGGTTGGCGAAACTCTCCGCCAAGCCGCCGTCCGCGAGGCCATGGAAGAGACGGGGCTAAAAGTCGAACCTGGCGATCTGCTCGGCGTTTTTGATCGAGTTCTGCGCGACGAGGCCGGACGCACCCAATACCACTACGTGCTGATCGATTTCCTCTGCCGCCGGATCGCGGGAGAGCCTCACGCAGCAGGCGATGCCGCCGAAGCCCGATGGTTCACAAAAGAAGAAGCAGCGAAGCTGTCACTGGCCAAAGACACTGCCGAAGTGATCCGCCTGGGATTTGAAAAAGCAAAATCTTAACCACAGGTGGCGCTGAGAATAGATTTTCCCTGTGTCTCTCTGTGACCTCTGTGGTTATCGTATATGCATGCACTCATTGGAGGCAGTGCAGGCAGTTTGCCGCGGGGATTTCATCCCGAACACCACTCCAAAAACTAGAATGCCCAACTTGCCATGCTGGTGTAAGCTAGCAAGGTTCTGAAAAGGGGCGTCATGGGTACACTTAAATCCACCATCAAGCTAAAGAGCCTGGTTTTTTTCATCATCTGCGCCGTCATACTATGCATTTTGCAGCCGCTGCTTGCAGCCCAAGTCAATGACAGCGTGCTCGACGGGGTTTCGCTGAAGGCCGCCGGCCATGCTTCACCCTCCCGCGAAGTTTGCGAGTCGCGCGCAAATGACACACCAGAGAAGCTTCTGGAATGCATTAAAGCCTCTGAGCTCTGGCAAATCCTTGCCCACTTCCAGCAGATCGCCGACGACAACCGTGAACCCGATGGTCACGGGTACCGCGATACGGGGACCCCGGGCTACAAGGCATCGGTGCAGTTCGTGGCGGGGTTGGTGAAAAAAGCCGGCTATACGGTTACCGTTCAAACTTATCAGTACGAGGCTATGAAGGTTGTAAGCGTACCCGAGTTCAGCACTAAAGATCGGAATTATGTTCTGATGAGTGAATGGTCGGCGGCCAGGCTCTCAGGCGGCGGCACTGTCAACGCTTCGATTCAGCCTGTCGCAGGCCAGGGCGATGGTTGTCTTCAGAGTGATTTCGGCGGATTCATTCCGGGCCACGTCGCCTTGCTGGCGCGAGGAACTTGCAATTTTGATGCGCAGGTAAAAAATGCTCAAGCCGCCGGTGCATCGGCGGTTGTCATCTATAACACACCCAGCGCGGAAGACGATCCGCTCGGCGAACTCCCGGATTTTAGCGATCATCCGGCCGTTTTCGCAGCCCGACTGACGCGCCAGGCGAGTATCCCGGTGATTGGAGTTGCTTCTTACAAAATTGGCTCGGAGCTGCTTCAGCAATGTGCATCCGGAAACGCGCCCCAGGTCCACATCGATATCCGTACCCGGCTCACATCCGGAACGGACTACAACCTCATTGCCGAATCGCCTTACGGAGATCCCAACCATACCGTCGTCATTGAGGGTCACCTCGACTCAATCTTCGGCGCCGGCATGTTGGACAATGCCTCGGGATCGACAACCATTCTCGGAATTGCCTTGAAACTGGCAAAGACGCCAACGCAGAATCGGCTACGCTACATCTGGTTTGGCGGCGAAGAACTGGGATTGCTCGGCTCGGCATATTACACGCAGCACCTAAGCTCCGACCAGCGCAAGATCATTGCTTTTGACCTCGACGCAGACGTCACCGCCACTCCCAACTACGACATTTATGTTGCTGACCCCGCGACCGCCTGCAATGTTTTCGACTTCCCCTCGAATGTTGTTCCGCAGTCGAAGTTCGCTACTCAGTTGTGGGCGGATTACTTTAAAACCATTGGTGTTGCGACGGGATCCGCTCCATTCGGGAACTGCGGGACCGATTCAAATTCGTTCGCTTTGATCGGCATTCCGAATACCGGCATCCTGACCATGCAGGATTGCTGCAAGCAGCAAGCGGAAGTAAATGTATGGGGCGGATACCTGGGGAACTATGAAGGCAACGTGCCAGGCAATGACGGCGGCTGCTGCGATTACCCCGGCCGCTGGTGCGATAATCTCGATAATAACGACCCGTCCGTCTTTGGACCCGTATCCAAGGCAACCGCATTTATGACCTTCGAACTTGCCAATCATGCGTTTTGAGAGAACCCCCGCGTCGCGAGAAGTGATTCGCCTGGGATTGAAAATCGAAATCACGACCACAGAGAACGAAGAGGCAAGTTTCCCCCAGTGCCCTCTGTGGTACAGTTTTCCCGAAAACAGAACGGCCCGTGCATTGCTGCACGGGCCGCCCGGTGGACTGTTTGGGATTGACCAAGAGGTGGTCACTCTACGTGGCCTCTACGGCAACTCCGGGTTCTGCAATCGAACTCCCGGCGCGACCTAACGCCGGAATCCAATCCTACTCACCGGTTAGTGTGCGGGCTGTAGTTCCCGGCGACCGAGCGCTCAGGAACCCCGCTTAGAGCAACCAGCCCTAAGTCTCAGCCACCTCACCTGGTCTTTGACTCCCACTACAGTTGCTACAATCTGAACTTGTCATTCGACCACCTCCTTTCAGGTGTAATCGCAGATTAACCCAAAAGCCGCCCGGGATCAAATGGCAGGGAGATACAGGAGCGCAGAAGTAAACACTTTGGTCATTTGGCAACCCGCAGGCACCGGCATAGATTTCCTCTTAAGGTGCAAAATGCGAAATTGGGCCGCAAAAGCAGTATGCGCAGGCATCGGCCTCGCCCTGGGATTCGCTATGGGCTGCGCACTGTACTTTGTCGGCACGGTTTCGAATAATCCGGCACTCGCCAGAGCTCATCCCAGCGGCGACGGCTTCAGCCTTGTTTTTGAAGGAGCTGCAAGGCTTGGCGCTGACGAGCTGGGTGCTGCGGACTCTGGCCGCGACGACGAAAATCTGCTGAGCAACGAAGATGAGGCGATCCGGGCAATAGAGGCAGGTGCCAAGCCAGCCGGTTTGACTCCACCGGTTGAGATCGCCCGAGCCAGGTTAGCCATCCGGCGCGCGATTCGCGCAGAAAGAAACCATGACGCGGTCGTTCAAGCAGAATCGGATGGGCAAGCGGCGCGACTTCTGCAAAGCGCAGCATGGCACGACACCTCCGCGGCTCACCTCCGGGCCCTGATCGTTCTTTCCGACCAACAAGGACGCCGCGCACGGACTCCGGGAGGAGAGACAAAATGAGCCAACGCGCCACACACGCGATGATCCTACTGATCGGTACTCTCCTGGGGCTGCCTCTCGGTTACCTACGAGCGCAAAAATCCGTTGGCGGGGGCTCGAAAATAATGTCGCAATGGGTCGCCCTTTCGCAGTACGAAAGCCTAGCATTGCTGCAATACGAGCAATCTGACTTGCCGCATGCGAGGCAGGCCCTGCTCGACGTACTCAAATTCCTCGACGAAACCGAGGCCAGCAACAGAGTGGGAGAGCAGAAATCCATCGATGGGGATCGTGGCCTCACATACATGCGCCTCGCACTGCTAGAACAGAAAACGAACAACGGCGATCTTTCGCAGGACTATATTCGCAAGGCGCAGGCCAGCTTCAAGAAATGCGACGGCAAAGAGTATTCTGACGCGGACTTGCGGAAGTTGATGACAAAACTGGATTCATCGCGATCAGACTCTTCCGAGAAGTAGCTGGGCCGGGAACAATGCGTCCTCGACTCCGATATCGAAATCTCCTTCATAAACAGCCACTTAGCATTACCATCGACTACGCAAGCGGAACTCTACATCCCACCGTCACCAGCCTTTAGTCTCCCATCCCTTCGTCATCTCGCCCTTAGACGCCAGTTTTTCTACACTGAGACTTCCCCCAAAAACCCAGCAGAACCGTGTAACTGACGGAAAAATCAGCCTTTCCAGCGATAGGCCTGGGGTTGAGGCAAGCCGATGTGGGCAAGCACACGGAAAGCGAATTCTTGCGCCATGACATCCAAGCTGGCCGGGCGATTGTAGAAGGCAGGAATCAGCGGGAAGAGCGTGGCGCCAGCATCGGCGGCCCGGTACATGTTGCGGATATGGATCTTGTTGAGTGGCGTCTCTCGCACGCACAGCACCAAAGGACGCTTCTCTTTGAGGCAGACATCGGCAGCCCGTTCGATCAGGTGCGAAGCGATGCCATTGGCGATGCGTGCCAGCGTGCCCATACTGCACGGGATTACGACCATTGCATCCGCGGGATAAGAGCCGCTAGCGACGTTGGCACCGATGTCGGCGTTCGACTGCTGCTGAATCTTGCGGGCGGTTTTGCCGATGATTTGCTTTACCAGATGGCTACGGCCTCGGAGGCCAAGTTCTTCGGCCATGACGCGAAGAGCGCTGTCAGAAGCGATGAAATTTACGGTTTGAACGCGCTTGTCGCGTTCCACCGCAAGCAGGAAATGCCGGAGGAATAAAGCTCCGCTGGCTCCAGTTATAGCAACTGTCAGGTTTTGAGGCGGGTGATTGGGCAAGCAGGCTCCTGGCCAGACGAATCCTGAGCATAGGGAGCGTGGAAGAGAGAGTCAAGCAGGTTGGTTTCGTTTTAGTCAACGACGAACAACCAAGCCTGCCCTGAGCCGAATGGCGAACGGACCAACGACAACTATGGCAACCGCCAACACTCTCGGCGATCGACGCAATGCCGTGCAGCGGCACGCGCTAGCCGGAGTGCAACGCGAGGTGCGGGCCACCGACTCTAGCGGACGCCGAAAATACCTGCGCGACTTCAGCAACGCGTTTCGCACCTACGATTCCGTTATCGATTCACGGCAACTCACCGAGACCATCGGCTCTGCGGACATCGTTCTGGTCGGCGACTATCACGCTCTTCCCACTGCCCAGCGCTTTGCGGCCTCACTCCTCGAGCAGCGCGCACATCCCGGAGATCGCCCCATCGTGCTCGGCGTCGAAACTATCTTTGCTCGTCATCAGCATGTACTCGATGAATGGTGGCGGCGCGAGATCGACGAGAATGAATTCCGCGAGCGCATCCGCTTTGACGCCGACTGGGGATACGAATGGAGCCCGTTCTACGAGCTACTGGTGACTGCCCGCGAACACGGAGAAGCCATCTACGGTTTGGACTGCATGCCGCGCGAGGATTTGCGCAAGATCGGCGCACGCGACCGTCACGCAGTCGACAAGATCGCCGAGATCCGCGAGCGCCATCCCGATGCCGTAATCTTCGTGCTGTTCGGCGAGTCCCACTTCGCGCCTTCGCATCTTCCCCGCCGGCTGCACGAACGCTTGCCGAACGAGCGCGCTCTTACCGTCCTTCAGAACGTCGACGCGCTCTACTGGCGGGCCACTGGGGAACGCCAGGACCGCGTCGAAAACGTCCGTGTAAACGACTCCGTAGTCTGTGTGTTCAACTCCACCCCGCTCGAAAAGTACGAGAGTTACCGGCTCTACCTTTCGCGCTGCCAGGGGGACGCCGGACAGCCAGACCTGGTCCCAACCATCTACAACTTCATCGACAGCCTGCTGTCATTCCTCGACATCAATCGTTATTCCTCGCACAACCGAACCCAGCCCAAGTTTCTGGTGGATATGTTGCCTGAGGTCTACTGCGGATCGTCCGATGTTCGTTTGCGCCAGTTGTTGACCAGGGCCGCGTACGAACCGAAGAAGATCGAAAACATGCTACAGAGGGTCGAAGTGCGGGGCTGCGTCTATTTGCCCTCGATCAACGCCTTCTATGTGCGCGAGTTCAAAATGCTTCACGCCGTCGAGGAAGCCGCCCGCTTTCTGCATCACGCTTGCCGCGGACTGCCCTTGCGCCGTTACGGCCGGCCGCTGGCCGTAACGGAACCGTCGGACCGGTTTTACGCGCGCACCATCGAACACACTTTGGCATACTTCGGATCACGCGTGCTGTATCCGGCGCGCCCCGATGAGCCTGCATCCGAGGATACGACGCTCTCTCCCAAGACTTGCAAGAAATTGTTAAATGACGCCTTGCGCGGCGAACGGGGAGAGTTCGATACCACCGCCCAAAAGCTCGGATACGCACTGGGCAGCGAACTGTACAACGCCTATCTCCGCGGATCGGTAAGCCGCGCCACGCTGCGGCACTGGTTCCTGTCGCATATCGAAGAGGCTGGAGAAGCCGTAAAAACCTTTACAGAAATCCTTCAAAAAGCCCGCTCCACTCGCAAGAAGCCCTGCGGTTCGGTGACCGTTCGTTAGAATGAAAAAAGGCGCGGCTTGCGCCGCGCCTCACCTCCCACCAACCACTCGTTATGACTTCTTCGCCACTTCCAGATTGTTCTTTACACTGAACACACCGAACACCTGGTTAGCGCGAATGCCAGCCACGTTCTTATCCATCTGCGTCGCCACGACCCCATCCAGGCTGATATGGCCATTGTTGACCAAGATCCGAATCGGCCGCGCCGGGTCAATCGCGTAGCGGTTCAGCACCGGGTCACGATAGATCGCCCGCAGAGTCTTCACTCGGATCTGATCATCGAAAATCGATGTGGGATCGACCCGGATGTCGTTAAACACGTCCTTCACTCCCGGCATACGGGCAGCTAACGCTAACGCCGAGTCACTGGCCACTTGGGTCCGCGCTTCGCCAATCAAGGTAACATTGCCGTTCTCAACCGAAGCCGTAATGTAATTAAAGGCAACGTCGTAGCCCACGCGGTCGTAGTACAGCTTGCGATCCAACTGCGTATCGAGCTCGGCGTCAGGAACGCTCTTGCCTTCCACTGCAATCAAATTGCGCACGCCTTGGACCTCGGCTGTCTTGCGCACCTTCTTTGCGGCATCCAGCTTCTGCTGATAGAGATCGACGCTGCCGTTCAGCGTCACGATTCCGTCTTCCACCGTCGCCTGCACCTTACTGAACTCCTGCTTTGCGGTCAGTTGCTGTTCAACCTTGGCTTGAATTGACTGGTCGTACCGGCCTGCGCTCGCAGTCTGCGCCATCAAGCTCGTGGCCAACACACTAGCTACCAGAAATGATCCCAGAACCCGAAACATCGCTTTCATATTCTTTGCCTCCCCAAAATGCTCAAACCCCGCCGCTGCGAAATAGTTTCATCTAACCACTTAGTTAATTGGTTAGATGCATGCCAATAAAGGCGAATTGTAAATATTTGTGAAGTAATTGAAGATATGCGTGAGAGATCTTGGAGCAACACCTGAATAGTTGCTCGATCCCCACGAGGAGTCACCAATGAGCAACGGTACAGACCTGCTGCGTTCCTGGGGAATTACTCTGCTGCGCGTCACCATTGGCGTGATTTTTGTCGCTCATGGTGGCCAGAAGTTTTTCATGGGGTTTCAGAATGTAGCGGAATTCCTGAATGGTCTGGGAATTCCCTACCCCACCGGCGCCGCCATCCTACTCACCGCGGTTGAATTCTTCGGAGGGCTGGCCATGATCCTCGGCATATTGACCCGCTATGTTGCCATAGCACTGGCCTTTGACATGGCCGTGGCCATCGTTATGTTCCATTGGAGAAATGGATTCTTTATGCCCAACGGGATTGAGTTTCCCATGGTGCTGCTGGTTGCCAACTTGACCCTGATACTTTCAGGCGGGGGCGAGGTAGAGTTGTTCCGCTTCTGAGATTACTGGAGCGCCGCGCCTAACGCGCCGCAGATTTGCTGCGGCGCGGCCTGGCGTTCGTCGGGCGTGCGTCGAATACCCGCGCGAAAATCTTGTCTACGTTCTTGAGCTGGCGTTTCAAGTCGAAGGCGCGTTCAATCTGAGCCCGCGGCACCCGGCTGGTGATCGTTTTATCCTTCAATACCAGATCGCGAAAGTTCAAGTCTTCCCTCCAGGCACGCATGGCGTGAGCCTGCACCATGCGATAAGCATCCTCTCGCGAAACGCCATGCTCCACCAGGTCCAGCAGGAGTTGGCCACTGAATACCAGGCCGCTGCTACTTTCGAGGTTGGCAAGCATGCGCTCGGGATAGACAAACATGGTATCGATCAGATTGGCCGTCTTCTGAAGCATGTAATCCACCAGCGTGGTGGAATCGGGGAGAATGACGCGCTCGACCGATGAATGTGAGATATCACGCTCATGCCAAAGGGCGATGTTTTCGAACCCCGCCTGAGCGTTGCTCCTTACCACTCGCGCCAAGCCACTGATTTGCTCGCAGGTCACAGGATTGCGCTTGTGCGGCATAGCAGAGGAACCCTTCTGCTTCTCGCTGAAAAATTCCTCCGCCTCGCGCACCTCGGTGCGCTGTAGGTGGCGGATCTCGGTGGCCATCATGTCAAGAGTCGACGCGATCACAGCGAGTGTCGCCAGATAGTGCGCGTGGCGGTCGCGCTGAATCACCTGCGACGTAATCTCCGCAGCTTTCAATCCCAGGCGGGCACATATTTTCTCTTCAAGCTCCGGCGTCAAGTGAGCCAGGGTTCCGACCGCGCCGGAAAGCTTGCCGACCCGCATTTCCTCGGCAGAGCGCTGGAAGCGTTCCATGTTGCGCTGGGTCTCGGAGTACCAGTTGGCCAGCTTGAAACCGAAGGTGATTGGCTCAGCATGGACGCCGTGGGTACGTCCGACCATGGGCGTGTCCTTGAACTCCCACGCCCGGCGCTTGAGCACTTCCGACAACCGCTCAAGATCGGACGCAATTACCTCGGACGCTTGACGGATGAGCAGCGCCTGGGCCGTATCCACCACGTCGTTTGAAGTCAGTCCGTAGTGGAACCAGCGGGCATGCGGGCCGACGATCTCCGCCACGGCGGTGGTAAAGGCGATCACGTCATGCCGAACCTCGGCCTCAATCTCGTGAATGCGCTGCACACTGAAGTCAGCACGTTCGCGGATGGCACGGGCCGCATCCTTGGGCACAATGCCAGCCTCAGCCAAGGTTTCAGTCGCCGCCACTTCGACGGCAAGCCAGGCGCGAAAGCGGTTTTCATCGTTCCAAATACGGCCCATTTCCGGGTGGGTATAGCGTGGAATCACAGAATCACCATTTTGTTAGGACTCTGGATTCTAAACGGTCTGCGACTTTCGGTGCCAGCGCAGCATCAATATATCGTGTTACGATATATTATGACGCCGCAAACACTTCCGCCGCTCGACTTCGAATCGCTGGCAGAGGTTCGTTACCAGATCCGGCGCTTTCTGCGCTTCAGTGAAGGGGCCGCGCGTGCGGTCGGCCTTGAACCTCACCAGCACCAACTGATGCTCGCCCTGAAGGGCCTGCCACAGGGGATACGTCCTCGGGTCGGCGAATTGGCTGAGCGGTTACAGATTCAACACCACAGCACGGTGGAACTGGTGAACCGGTTGGCGGCCGGAGGCTACGTCACTCGAGAGCGCGGCGGTTCAGACCGCCGCGAAGTGCTGCTTTCGTTGACACCGAAAGGCGAAAAGGTCCTCAAAGAACTCTCGTTGCACCATCGAGACGAACTTCGCACCCAAGGGTCAATTTTGATTGCTGCCCTTGAGCGCGCAATCGAGCCGCGCGGAGCTGGCAGCGGCCGCGAACGAAAGCCTGCTGTACGAACCCATCGGAGAAAGATTTGACAGAACCAGATCGCAACCATTCTGCCCCCACTACCTTTGCAGCCACCGGCGCTCAGGTCGGAGACGTAAGACTCGCCGAGCCGGCGCAGTTTCGCATGGTGCTGATGTCCTTCCTGGCGGGTGGAATTGGCCTTCTAGCCGGCCTCATCGCCTATGCGCTGTACAAGTTGATCGGCTTCTTCACCAATATCGTCTTCTATCATCGGCTTTCTGCCGAATTTATCAGCCCGCGCCATAATCAGCTCGGCTGGTGGGTGATTGTGGTTCCAGCCATCGGCGGCATCATCGTCGGGTTCATGGCGAAGTATGGAACTCCCAAGATAAAAGGACACGGCATTCCCGAAGCCATGGAAGCGGTGCTGGTCAATCGCAGCCGCATTGAACCGCGGGTCGCTATCCTGAAGCCGATTTCGGCCGCCATCGCTATCGGCACTGGCGGCCCATTCGGAGCCGAAGGCCCCATCATTCAGACTGGGGGCGCCATTGGCTCACTGGTCGGCCAGGTGCTCCACACCACCGCATCCGAGCGCAAAGTGTTGCTGGCGTGTGGCGCTGCGGCGGGTATGTCGGCAACGTTCAACACGCCGATTGCGGGCGTGATTCTGGCCATAGAACTACTTTTGTTTGAATTCAAATCACGATCATTCATCCCTCTAGTCATCGCCAGCACGCTCGCCACCGCGGTGCACATGCAACTGCTGGGCGCCGGCCCAATGTTCAAAGTGGTAGCGATGAACTTCGAGATTCCCCGCGCTCTGCCTTTCTATTTGCTCTTGGGAGTCATTTGCGGACTGGCTGCCGTCGGTTTCAGCAAACTGCTCTACTGGACCGAAGACCAGTTCGAGAAACTGCCGATCGACGAACTCTGGTGGCCGGCAATCGGCGCACTGGGTCTGGGGATCATCGGCTATTTTGTGCCTCGTGTGCTCGGCGTCGGCTATGACACCATCGGCGACATCTTGAATGCCAGCCTGGCCTGGAAGCTGCTGCTCGTCGTGATGCTCGCCAAGGCCGTCGCTCTGGTGATTTCGCTGGGCTCGGGCACCTCTGGCGGATTGCTCGCGCCTATGTTCATGTCGAGTGCGGCCATGGGTGGAGTGTTCGCTCTGGGGATGAACCGAATCTTTCCGGCGGCAAATCTTTCCCCGGGAGCCTTCGCGTTAGTCGCCATGGGAGCGGTCTTCGGCTCCGCCTCGCGAGCCACATTCGCGTTCATCATTTTTGCCTTTGAAATCACCCGCGATTACAACTCCGTCCTGCCGCTGATGCTAGTCAGCGTGATTGCCGACGGAATTGCCATGCTGCTGATGCCACGGGCTTCCATCATGACCGAGAAGCTGGCGCGGCGTGGCTTGTACATCCACCAGGAATATGAAACCGATGTGTTGCAGCAAGTCATGGTTGGTGAAACCATGGACAAAGACATTCCCGTGTTACCCGCAGGCATGAAGATCAGCGAATTGTCCGATCGCATTAGCCGCCACGATCCCGAGGTCAGCCGTCATCAGGGCATGTTCGTCACAGACGCGACCGGCCAGCTCGCAGGGCTGATCACACGAGGTGACCTGATGCGGGCACTGGCCGGAGACCCCAGCGGAAACTCGACCGTGCTCGATGCCTCAAGCCACGACCTCATCGTCACTTATCCAGATGAGTTTTTGCACCAAGCTGCCGCGAAGATGCTACGCAACAACATCGGGCGCTTGCCGGTAGTGGATCGCGATCAGCCTAAACGCGTGCTCGGTTATCTTGGCAGATCAGGGATCATGGCCGCCCGTCGGTCCCGCCTGGACGAAGAGCATGTGCGAGAACCCGGCTGGGTCGGGTTGTGGAAAGCACCGAAGTAGTTATCTTGGGCTTTTCGGGTAGAACCACGCGCCCCAGTGACGAACGCTTCCCACGATAGTCAACAGGAAAGGCACACCCATTACGGCCTGTATCGACAGGAGCAAGCCTGCCATCAGTCGGGCTGTTGGTTCCTTAAGCCTGTGTAGGGTATCCATGCGAAGACTTACTTCTTCTGCGCCGCCGCGATCAGCGGCTTCAGGGCTCGCACCGAAACCCCCAGCGTGCCGCCGGAAAATCCGTCGAGGTACGCGGCGTTCACACCGATCACCTCGCCTCGAGAATTGAACACTGGACCGCCGCTGCCGCCATGGGCTGTGGGCGCATCGTAGATCAGCTTGTCACCCACCACATCTCCCAGGTGTCCACAGGTCGCCGACGGACGGATTAAAGAAAGCGCCGCCAATTCGTTGGCGGCCCCGATATCGTCACGCCGGAAGGCCAGCCTTTCATAGACCGCGGGTGGCGACTTTGCCACCATGCCGAGCACGCCCATGGGATAACCAACCACGGATACCAGTTCTCCCGGATTCGGAATCGCATCTGCCAGCGGTAATGGCCGCAGTTGATGCACTGCCTGACTGTCTTCGATACGAAGTACCGCCAGATCGCCTTGCGCCGATAATACAGCGGGTGTGATGTTTACTGGCGCCGGTTGCCCGGGAAAGAATGCCAGTAGCTTTTCCAGGTGAGGAGTTGCGCCTCGCTGGAGAAGACCCGCAGAATCCGGGTCTTCGTACCAGGGCTCAGCTACGTGTCGATTGGTAGCTAGGAGTCCGTCCGCCACCACGAAACCGCTTCCCGAAATGCGCGCCCGAAATGCCGGAGCCCGCCCTGCGAAGCCCACCTGATATACCCCGAAGATGTAGCAAATAGAATTGCGGTAACGGTTCAGGACCAGCGCCGGCATCGCCTGCTCTTGTTTCAACAATTGCACTTCTTGCGCCAGGCCGCGTACTTGCTGTTCCAGTTCGCGGGTAGCGTTTGCGGGATAGTAGCGAGCCACTAACCCGACGCTCAGCAACAGAAACACTCCCAGCGCACCTTGCAGCGTGCGTTGCCAGGCGGTGCACACTGGCTCTTCCTGGCTTTGTGGCTGGTTTTCGGCCATGGACCTTCTATGCTCTCGCGCCGTGGGGAGGTTTCCTAGGGTACGGAAGGTGATGACCGGGCGGGGGACCGTATGTGCCTGTAGGGATGTGGCTTGCAACGTCTCTTGGCTGCGGGGCTATCTAGAGCTTGACGCCCAGGCGTTTGGCCATCTCGTCATAGAGAAAACCTTCGCCCGGACGATACGGCTGGACCCATTCGCCATCAATGACAAATTGTGGGATGGCACGCAGACCGGTGTGCTTGACAACTTCCTCAGCTGCGCCGGGCGTTTTTTCAATGTCGATATCTTTGAACGGAATATTGTGCTCGGTGAGAAAGCGTTTCGCTACGCGGCAGTCGGGACACCAGAAGGCGGAATAGACCGTCAAATCCATAGACCATCTAGATGCAAATCAAACCCTGTTGGTCGCAACGGGAAGGTTGCAATTGGACGACAACGAAAGTCATTGGATTTTGGCCACCCCCGGAACGGGACCGGAAAACTTCGCGAAAACCGCCGGATCGTGTCCGGGAATGATGAACCCGGGGCGAGTAGCGATCTGTTTCATGCGATCTTGCGCCCGCAGATTCGATGCGGCATCGACCGTGGTCGCAATCGGCGCATGCCGTTCCAGATTCTCATACAAGTACATATTGTCGCTGGCTAGCACTACCGTTCCCACGGCTGTTTGCACGCCTACATATTGCGATTGCCAAGTATGTTTGCCGCCGGTGTAGCAGGTTACTCCAGAAATAATCTCCTGAGCATCGCCATTTACCAAACCCACCCTACCCTGAGTATTCAGTTTCACCAGCGTGAGCACATCTTCTTCATCAATACCACCGTGAGTATCCTTCGACTGCCACGCTTCCCCGGCGTAATATTCCAGTTCGTCTTTCTGTATCCAGATACGGGCGTTGGGAAACAGATCCATGCCGTCGGCGTGATCCCAGTGCATGTGCGTAATGATCACGTCGGTGATGTCCTCCGGCTTCAGACCAACTCGCTTCAAAGTTTCGGAGGGCTTGGTGAAATCCTTCACTTGCCAATCTTTGAAAAAGCGCTCGTGATAGAACCCGGAATCGACCAGGATATTGCGGCCATTGCCCCGCACCAGCCAGATCATCATTGCGATATCAATCTTTCGCTCCGGTTCAGCCCCCGCCACTAAATCCGATACCGGAAAGTCCGGCAACGTAGCGTAACGGATGGCATAAACCTCATATTTGGGTGTCGATTGCGCAACGGCGGCCAGTACCGTGGCAAGAAGCAGCGCCAACTGGATGATCTTCATAGGTTGATGCGCAACAGGAACAGATAACTGAGAACCGGGTATCAAACCCGTTCCAATTCCCTAATAGTACGCTCGTTCACCACATTCCCGGTGTTCAGCGTGGATGCCGGCTCAAACAGTATGAGCCAGCATTCCTCATCCGCTACTGGTTTGTGCTCCACTCCGCGTGGGATGACGATAAACTCGCCTTCCTCAATCCACTCATGCCGATCACGAAAATCCATTCGGAAGCGGCCTTTGACCACCAGAAACATCTCGTCTTCGTTTTCGTGATGATGAAAGACAAACTCGCCCTTCAGTTTGTCCAGCTTGACGTGCTGTCCGTTTAGCTCAGCGGCGATGTAAGGCTTCCAGTATTCGTGAATCTGGGAGAACTTCTGCGCGATGTTAACTTTGTTCATGCCTACTACGATGACCTCGCGGTAGCGATGGACGCAAGGAAAATGTGAGCATGACGGGAACTGGGCAGGTCTTGCCCGCGCGAGCCAGTCTTGCCCACTCGATCTACTCCCACCGCATTCTGCCTTTCCTCATGCCAATGAGTTAACACCCTCAGCGCCAAGCTCTTGACTCCCCCCAATCTACTTCCACCGACGAGTGGCAGCCAGGTTGCCATAAGGTTCTGTGGTCTCAGTAGAACTCGCCGCCGTCATCACCAGCGGCGGCTAAAGTTTGGACCATAATCACCGATGTAGCCGTTGATGCGGTTCCCGGGACCAAATCCCACGAAAGAGAGGAGCAAGTCATGTCCATTGCAGGCATTCTCAGTAGCAGTCTGTTCAATTCGAACAGTCAGGCCATAAGTCCACAACAGCAGTTCCAAAAGGAGTTCCAACAACTCGGCCAGGATTTGAAGTCTGGGAATCTTTCGGCCGCGCAGTCCGACTTTGCAACTTTGCAGCAGAACTCGGCGTCATCGAGCGCCACCACATCCGCATCCAGCAGCAGCGCCATCGCTCAGGCCTTCAGCCAACTAGGCAAAGACCTGCAATCGGGAAATCTGTCAGCGGCACAGCAGGATTTCTCGAACATCCAGCAAGACACGCAAAGCCAGAGCACGCAAGCGCACGGCCACCATCATCATCACCACGGAGGAGGTGGGGGAGGAGGCAGTTCGTCCAGCAGTCAAAGCACGCTTGCCCAGGAGTTCGCCCAGTTGGGCCAGGACCTCCAGGCCGGAAATGTATCCGCTGCTCAGCAGGCATACAGTGCAGTGCAGCAGTCATTCGCGGCGTTTGGGGCAAATAGCGCCAACACCTCGGCCGCCACGCTCTCAAGCCTTGCCTGAGCAACGTTGGCGCGGACAAAGAAATGTGCCACGGATCACACGGATATTAACGGATTAAGGCAGAGTGATCCGTGTTTATCCGTTCAATCCGGGCCGTTCTTGGGGCAAACCAATTCCGTCGAAAAACCCTGCACATGATTGGGGCGACTGACCGGCATTCATAAGTCCACCAATAAAAAGACTTGGGTGTTAACGGATGGCATGACTGCAAAGCAGCGTTTGCCGGACGCTGCCTTCACTTCATAGTTCAATCCCCACGGTTCATTCAGTCAAATCTCAGCTTCGTCAACCTCTCTGGCAAACCAAGCGGTGCTTGCTTTCGCTCTTGTCGAAGGGCACCCAGCGATTGACAAGTACGGGCAGGTAACAATAGGCGAAAGGCGCGCCAGAGGGCATTTTTTGGGCGTATCTGGGCGGGTTCGGGTTACCAAGGTTCCTTCCCCGGAACGGTATCCGGCGAATATAATTTTATGATTCCTACTGCCACGCGAGGTCGCGCTTTAATGACCGAGGCCGCTGAGCCCAACCCCAACCGGCTGACGCAGGAATTGGCCATTTTTCACGACGTGGCCAAAGCCCTGACGTCGTCGCTGGACCTCGATTCCATCCTGCAAACCATTATGGAGAAGATGGCGGAATACTTCCGTCCGGATAATTGGTCGCTGCTGATGGTGGATGAGGAGCGCGACGACTTGTATTTTGCGATTGCGGTGGGGAATGCGGCGGAGGCGCTGAAGAATGTCCGCATGAAAGTGGGCGAGGGTATTGCCGGGCATGTGGCCAAGCATGGCGAACGGCTGATTGTGCCGGATGTTTATACCGACCCGCGATTCACCAAACGGATTGATGAGATGACGCGGTGGGAGACGCGGTCGATTATCTGCATTCCGCTGCGGTCACGGACGCGGGTGCTGGGCGTCATTCAACTGGTGAATGTTGACATGAAGAACTTCGGCGATCCGGAGATTTATTTCCTGCAATCGGTGTGCGACTACGCAGCGATCGCAATTGAGAACGCACGGGCGGTACAGAAGATTCAGGAACTGACAATCACCGACGATTGCACCGGGTTGTTTAACGCACGGCATCTTTATAAAACGCTGGAGACGGAAGTGTATCGGTCGTCGCGTTTTGGATATGAGTTTACGGTGGTGTTCATCGATCTCGATCACTTCAAGCAGGTGAATGACACTCATGGACACTTGATAGGGAGCAAGCTACTGGCGGAGATTGGGTATCTGGTGAAAGCGCAGTTGCGATTGATTGACTACGCCTTCCGCTATGGCGGCGATGAGTTTGTGGTGCTGCTGCCGCAGACGGGAAAAGATCAGGCGCTGGTGGTGGCTAAGCGGTTGCGCGACAGCCTGCGGACGAGTATGTTCTGCCGCGAAGAAGGACTTAACCTAAATGTGCGGGCATCGATGGGAGTGGCGACTTATCCGCATGACGCGAAGACGCCGCACGATATTATCCGGCAGGCGGACGAAATGATGTATCTGGTGAAGAACACCAGCCGGGACAATATCGGGATTGCGCAGCGGGGAGTGATGAAGTAGGCACTCAGCACTCAGCATTCGGCATTCAGCACTTGGCACTTGGCATTTGGTTGGCCGCGCATTGATTAGCTTCCTCTTGTGGTGGTGCTCCTTCGTTTCGATACTTCTTGGCCTTTCTTTTGAAATCTGCTTAAATCTGCTTCGAGTTGGTCGCATGATTGATATCCATTGTCACATTCTGCCGGACGTGGACGATGGGCCGAAGTCTTGGGAAGTGTCAGAGGAGATGTGCCGGATGGCGGCAGCCGATGGCACGGAGCATGTGGTAGCCACGCCACATGCAAATCGCCGATTTCACTATGATCGCGGATACCTTCAGCGGGCGCTTGATCAATTAAGACAGCGAGTGGGAAAGAGACCGCGTCTCACCCTGGGATGCGACTTCCGGTTGTCGGCGGAAAATCTCAAAGATGCTATGGCGTTTCCCGATCGCTATGTGATCGAAGGTGGGCGCTACTTGCTGGCTGAGCCGAATCACACCGATGTCCCAAAACATGTTGATGACAGCTTGCGCGAGTTGCTCGCCGTGGGGATCATTCCGGTGATTACTCACCCGGAGCGCAATACGGTGTTGCAGGGGACGCCACAGCGAATTCTGGAATGGGTAAAGCTGGGATGCGTGATTCAGGTGACGGCGTCGGCGCTGACCGGAGGCTGGGGAGAGACGGCGTGGCATATGGCGCAGTGGTTGCTTAAGCGGAAAGCAGTTCATGTGCTGGCGAGCGATGCGCATGACACGACGCGGCGTCCGCCGGGACTTTCGCAGGCGCGTGAGGTGGTGGCTGAATCGCAGGGGGAGAAGGTTGCGCGGGCGCTGGTGGAGGATAATCCGCGTGCGATTGTGAGTGGGAGGGTGTTGCCTTATTTTCCGAATGTGGTTTCAAACGTTAGCTAGTGCTGTTGTTGGCTGCCGGCGGGTGGATCGATTGGAGCGTTGGGAGCTTTGCCGGCGGCGGCGTGTGGGGGCGGCGGTTCAGTCATGGCGCTTTCGGGATTGAGCAGATGTTCGTGGTCGGGGCCGAGGCCGAGTTTGATGAGGGCGCGGGAATCGGGCGTGGTTTTCGATTGCCAGCCATGGTCGGCCTGATATTTCTGCATGGCTTTTTCTGAGGCGTCGTCCCAGACGCCGGAGGCTTTGCCGTCCAGATAATGTTCGCGAATCAGGGCGGTTTGGATGGCGCGGGCGCGCTCGGGATCGATTTTCTGCTGGCCGTGGTGTGTGCTGACTTTCTTGCCGGACTTCTTCTTTTTCTTGTGGGAGGTGGTGGCCGGGGAGGGATTGGTCTGGGCAGATAGGGGCGTGATTGCTGCCAGCAGGCAGCTCAACAGCAGCACGGTGATTACGCTCGGACGAAGCGACCGCAAGACTTCTCCCCGTTCATTTTTGTAATCCCACCCTTTGGCAAAAAACGCGAAAGGATGGGCCCCCAGTTGATAAGGAAGCGAGCCAAACGCGCGATTATCGTGTCGCAAAAAACGCGACACATCGCGCGGCTCGCCCGGATCCTTCGCTGCACAAAAAGCGCGCGCTCAGGATGACATCATCTTGAGTATGATGCGCGATTGCGGCACTCAGGGCCAGTCTCAATAGTTTGTGCTAGTTACGGAAGTGTACCGGCCAGAAAGATAGTACCGTCCTGACGGCCGGAGCCGCGCTGGCGAACCAGGAATACGACGTCCTGTCCGCTTTTGAGAGTGGCGGCGACATGGTTAAAATCGTCCTCGGAGTTGACTGCGTGTTTGTTGATTTCGAGGATGACATCGCCACGGGCAAGGCCGGCATCGTCAGCAAAAGCGCCGGGTTTGACGTCCTGAACGATGACGCCTTTGCCTGCTGGAATGTCGAGCCGGTCGGCCATTTCATTGTTGACGGCGCGCACTGTTAATCCTAACTTACTTTCTTTGGGAGCGGCTGGTTCGCCGCCTTCGTCTTCTTCGCCCAGGCGAGCCGAGAACAGCTTGGCGCGGTCGGAAACGGTGACGCCGACGTCCTGCTTCTTGCCGTTGCGGACGAAGCCGATCATGACCTTGGTACCGGGCTTGCGGCTGGCAATGTCGGCGACGAGTTCGTCGCCATTTTTGACGGTCTTGCCATCGACGGAAATGATGGTGTCGCCTACCTGGAGGCCGGCTTGATCCGCTGGAGTGCCGGCCACAACACTGGAAATGGTTACGCCGCTTTGGACACCATAAACACGAGAGATCGCAGGATTTTCTTGCGCGGCGAACTGAATGCCGATGGAGCCGCGGGCAACGCGATGATCCGGACCGATGAGCTGGTTGTAGACAGTGATCACGGTATTTGAGGGCATGGCGAAGCCCACACCGGCGTAAGCGTTGGTGTCGGTGAGAATGGCGGTATTGATGCCGATGACTTCTCCGGACATGTTGACTAGCGGGCCGCCGGAGTTGCCGGGATTGATGGCGGCATCGGTCTGAATAAAGGACTGAAACTGGCGGTTGGGCACGATGTTGCGGCCCTTGGCAGAGACGATACCAGCGGTGACACTCTCGGATAATCCAAAGGGACTGCCGACGGCGAGGACCCAATCGCCGACCTGCATGCTCTCGGAGTTACCGAGTTTGGCAACCGGCAGGACCTTGTCGGTCTCGATTTTGATGACGGCCAAGTCGGTTTCCTGGTCGGCTCCGATTAGCTTGGCGTCGTGCAGGACGCCTGGCGGATCGTCGTCGATGCGGACGCGGATGCGGTCGGCTTTTTCGACTACGTGGCGATTAGTGACGATGTAACCTTTGGCGTCGACGATGACGCCTGATCCGAGAGAGCGCTCACGAATGGGGCCCTGGTTTCCGCCCTGGCCGCCGAAGAAACGGTCGAAGAAATCGTCGAAGGGATTCTGGTCGTCGCCTCCACCTTCCTGATCGCCGCCACCGCGACGGCGGTGGGGCTGCGCCTTGATGGTGGATTCGGTATTGATGTTGACGACACTGGGTTCCAATTGCTTGGCAATCTGGGAGAACTGGTTGGAAAGTTGCTGCGGCGAGGGAATGGTCAGCGGAGTGGCAGCGTCGGAACTCTTTTTGCTCTCCTGGCCGCGAACGCCCTTGGAAATGACGGTGCCAATCAGAATGCCCAGGGTTAGCGTAGCCAAAATAGTGAGAGTGTAGGCTGGTTTCCAACGGGTTCCGACGCCACTTGCTTGCGGATCCATACGATCACTTCCTCCAGAGATGCTGTGACAATTATACCGTTTTGGGGGATGGGGGCGAGCCTGCCAGTTTTGACAGTTAGACGTGGGAATGGGGGAAAGAGTTTTGTTAGAGGAACTACGGGCTGACTTCGAACACCGTGCCGCACCCTCCGTCGCATGCCTGGCCGGTGCCGCTTACTTGCGTTATGCGGGACGACTGGTATTCTTCTATCGCTTGGCATATACTAGTGTATATGCCACCCCCAAAGGAGCAGCCCATGCAGCGCAAGGCGAAGATCTTCATGAATAACCGCAGTCAAGCGGTCCGCCTGCCTAAGGACTTTCAGTTCCAGGCGCAGGAGGTGTTCATTCGAAGGGAGGGGAGCGAGGTGGTGCTGTCACCTCGACCCTTTGATTGGACTTCCTATCTCACGGAGGCACCGGTTGCTTCAGCTGGCTTCATGGAAGAGGTGGAAGATCTGCCGGTGCAGGAACGTGAGGAGTAATGCTGCGCTACATGTTGGACACCGACATTTGTTCCTACGTGATGAAACGCTCAAATCATCCGCTTGTAAAACGTCTGCAAAAGGTTCCCGTTAGCGACGTGTGCATCTCTGTAATCACAAAGTCCGAATTGCTTTATGGTGTCGAAGTGTCTCCGCGGCGCCAGCAGGACGAAACAGCACTGAACGCCTTTCTGAGTTATATCGAAGTTCTGGAGTTCCCCGACAATGCGTCTTCGCATTATGCGCAGATTCGCGCCCACTTGAAGAAAGCGGGGACAATGATCGGGGGCAATGATTTGTTCATAGCCGCGCATGCGCGAAGCTTAGGATTGACGCTGGTCACGCACAATACCCGCGAGTTTAGACGGGTCCCCAGATTAGCGATTGAAGATTGGACAATGGCTGCTTGACCAGGCATGTTTGATCTGCTCCCGTATAAACGAAGTTTAATAAAACACCATGAAAACAGTAAACATTCACGAGGCAAAGAATCATCTCTCGAAACTTGTGGAAGCGGCATCGAAGGGTGAGCATTTCATCATGGCCAGGCTGGTAAGCCAGTCGTCAAGGTCACTGCTTTCAGCGCTCCTATCGGTGCTCAAGTGCGGCGGCTCGGGTTCATGGCGGGGCAGATCTCGGTGCCGGATGACTTTGATCAGATGGGCAAGGAGGAGATCGAGCGAATCTTCGGTGGTGGCGGGGGAAGTTATTGCGCGTCCTGAGGGAAGGATTTGAAGACTACGGCGCGGGAGCTTGAGGCGGCTTTCTTGTCGTCGGCGGGGTGGACGTCGGTGAGGGCACCTTTGATTATGTGATAAGCCTCGTCGTTGGGAGTCTTGCCTTCGCCGTGATCGACGGTGCCGGTGAATTCGAACCGGATGCCATTTATAGTGTCGGTAATGAAAGTAAGTTTGTTGCCGTCGAGTTTGCCTTGCTTGAAGAATTGGTCGACGAAGGATTTGTGGTCGCTGTCGGGGTTTTCATAGCGAGAGACAAAACCAGTGACTCTGCCGTCGTCTTCAACGGTGACCTGCACGAATTCGCCATCCTGAAGGAAAGTGTACATGCCGGAATAATTTTCGGATGGGGCGGGAGTGGTTTGGGCGATGAGTGAGGTCGAGAGTGCGAGGATGAGGAGGGCGATCAGTTTCATATTTGTATTAGAGCATGATTGCGGGGAAGCTCGCGACTGTCGTGGAATCCCTTCGACTGCGCTCAGGGCAGGCTCTTTCGCATAGTGCGCGAAAGGATGGGGCAACCTCGCATTCCCGCGCCACACGTCCCAATTTGGGCGCGGCCCTGGGCTGCTACCGGCGGCTATAATGAGAGCACCCGCGAGTGGTGATGCACGGCATGAGACAACGCTTTAAATTGATTGAGACGGAGTTGAAACGGCGTCCGGTGCCGCTTGCCGTGCCTGCGTTCCTGGTCAATGTTGCTCCCTGGCATAAGACGTTTTTTCGGAATCTGCGGGATATGGTTCGGCGGCCGCAGGAAGCGCCACTGCGAGTAGTGTCGCGGCCGGGGAAGTTTTGGGACGATGTATTTGTGGCTTCTCCGCTGCCTTGGAGACGATTAGCGGAGTCGGCGGTTGGACATGCGGCGGTGATTGCGATGGTGCTGGGCGCGTCGGCGGTGTGGCCACAGGAAACGCGAGTGGTGGAACCGGCGGTGTTTCACAGCTCGGACGTGGTTTACTACTCGGCGCCGGAATACTTGCAGCAGTTGAATACAGGTGCCGCGAAGGCGCGGGTGCCGCAGAAGGCTGATCCCGCGTATGCACCGCAGCCGATTATTTCGGTGCCGCCGGAGCCGGATAATCTTCGACAGACGATTGTTGTTCCTCCCAAGCTAAAGTTGGATCATGATGTGCCGCTGCCTAATGTGGTCGCGTGGGGAGCGGCGAAACCTGCGGTTCCATTGGCGGCGACCAGCCAGACGACCAATCTGCGGGCGCCGGAGCTGACGACGGCAGTGGTGGCGCCGCCTCCGGAGGTCAAGAACCGACTGAATGTGGCTCCGACGCTGACGGAAACGGTGGTGGCTCCCGCGGCGGATGTTAACATCACGCGCTCGAATCGCAACGTTCACATGCCGGAACCGGCGGTGGTGGAACCGCCTCCGAGTGTGGAGACAACGTCGATACGGAAAGTTGGGGACATCAATATTGGTCATGCACAGGTGGTGGCTCCGGCACCTCAGTTGCCGGTGGGTGAACAACGCGCGGCAATGACTCTGTCGCAAGGGCCGTTGGGGGGAACAAGCCCGGCAGTAGTGCCTCCGCCGCCATCGATACAGGGACGCGGAGTTTCGGGCGCAGGCGGACGGATGATTGCGCTGAATGTGAATCCGGCAGCGCCGACGGCATCGGTTGAAGTACCGGCGGGAAATCGGCGAGGAACGTTTGCGGCGACTCCCGAGGGCAAAGCGGGCGCTAGCGGAGCTCCGGAGATTGCAGGCGGAGGCAAGACGGCTAGCGAATCGACGCGTGGCGCGGCCAGCAATGTGAATGGGATTCCACCGGGGCTCTTTGTCGGGGCAGGACCGAAATCGGAGGGTAGCGTCACGGTGGCGGGCTCTGGAAGGCCGGGATCCGGCGCGGACCCTGCTGGTTCCGCGCCGTCGCGGAGTTCGACTTCGCGGAAGACGGCATCGGAGATGTCACCGGATCGACAGACGGAAGAAGAACGCAAAGTGTTTGCGGGAAGAAAATCCTATGCCATGACGCTTAGCGTTCCGAACATGAATTCCGCGGGTGGAAGCTGGGTGATGCACTTTGTCGAGCAAAAGGAAGGCGAGAAAAAAGGGGAGTTGATGGCGCCGGTGGCGACGCGGACGGCGGATCCTGGATATCCTCTGGAGTTGATGAAGCAGAATGTGCACGGCACGGTCATACTCTCGGCGGTGATCAATGCGGACGGCAGCGTAGGCGAGGTGCGGGTGCTGAACAGCATTGACGACCGGCTGGATGAATATGCTTCGAGTGCGCTCTCGCGATGGCGGTTTCTGCCGGCCTTGAAGAATGGGGATCCGGTGGCGTTACAGGCGGTGGTGATGATTCCGTTCAGGCCGCGGACGGAGAAGTCGGGATTTTAGGGGACGACGCACGACGCGCGGGGACGCCCGTGCTCCATTAATCAAACTGATTAGCCGCGAATTCCAGCCAGGGACAACACCGTCAGCAGAATGCGTTTGAGGCTTAATTCGCGACCGTTGCAGTCGAACCATTCCTGAAGAGTGTGAGCGCCGCCTCCGGAACCCCCGCCGCCGATGGCGATAGCTTCACGGGCAAGCGATAGCGGGATGTTGGCGTCGGTGGAGGCGCGCTGGATTTGCGCGGCGTTGCCGAGATGGGAGTCCACAGCGCGAATTACTTTGAGCATGCGCGCGTCCGGGGCGAGCTCACCCGCGGGGCGATTACCGATGGCAACAATCTCATAGCTGATGGCAGTGGAACGTCGCGGCGAAGGATTGCGGCGCTCACTCGCCTGGGTTTCTTCTTCGCTGGCGAGTTCTAGTTCACGCCGCAGCGAAGCCTCGAGACGCTCCATTTCCGACATGGAGGTAGAACGGATATCCACGCGCATGCTGGCGGACTCAGGGATGGAGTTGACGGAAGTACCGCCGCGGATCACGCCGATGTTGAAAGTCGTCTTGGGAGATGTGGGGACGGGAGTCTGAGCAAAGGCGCCGATGGCGCGAGCCAGCACCAGGATTGGATTGGGGGCGCCAAAGTCGCTCCAGGAATGCCCGCCAGGGCCGCGCACGATGACTTCGAAGCGGCGGCTGCCCAGGGCCTCGGCGACGATGGTATCGGCGCCGGCGCCGTCGAGCATCAGGCTGTAGCGGATGGATTCCTTCCAGCGGGGATGAGCGAAAATGTGGCGCATGCCGCGAAGATCGCCTTCGCCCTCTTCACCAACATTGCCAATGAAAACAATTGGAGTCTGCACGGATATTTTCGCAGCCTGCAAGGCGGCGGCGATGGCAAGCAGGGCAGCGACGCCGGCGCCGTTGTCGGAGACGCCGGGACCGTAGAGACGAGTTCCCTGCTGCCGGACATTGAGCGGAGTTCCGGCGGGAAAAACGGTATCAATATGCGCGCTTAGCGAGACGAAGCCGGGTCCGGAGCCGTTACGGAGTCCGAAGACGTTGCCGACATCGTCGATGTGGATGTCGGTCAGTCCGACTTCGCGAAAGCGCTTCTTCAGCCATTCGGCGCGAGCAGCTTCTCCGAATGGAGGAGCGGGAATTCGTGCCATTTCGAGTTGCCAGTAGGCGATCTGAGTCTCCTGCCCACGGAACCAAGCGGACGCGGCGCGCAGCTCGGGAAGCCCGGCCAGACGGGCAATCTCCTGCAGCGGGGTGGGAACTGCTTCCGGCAGCGATTCGCGTGGGGATGCCATGTAACTTGTGGGTCATCTTACAACGGGTGGGGTGCCTTTGCTGTAAAAAGCTGGGGGTGAAAAGTGGAGCGGGTTTCGGCAACCGCGGGCGGGAGTGGGCAATCTAACAAAGTGCAGTTATAAAACCAGTTCTCGGATCTCAGTTCGTGGTTCTCAGATGGAGCCGGAGGCGGCAACCGTCACGGCTCATATAAGATAGGGCTTAGAAGGTGCAATCCTCATGAAGCATAAGCGTCTGGCGGCGGGGTTCGTCATTTGCGGTCTGATGGTGGCGGCGGCTTGGGCAGATGAAGGGCCGTTGGAGAACGCCCCGCCGAAGAACGTTACTGTGGACGAAATCATTCAGCATTTTGCGGCTAAGGAGAAAGAGTTCAAAACGGCGCGAGACCAGTACACGTATCGCCAGTCGGTGAAGGTGCAGGTGCTTGATGGCAACACCGTCAATGGCGAGTACCAACAGGTGTTTGACGTAATCTTCGACGACCAGGGAAAACGAATCGAAAACGTGGTGTTCGCGCCGCAGTCCACCCTGGAGAGCGCCAACCTTTCGATGGACTCGGGAGACTTTGAAGACATACGGCAGCGTCTGCCGTTCGTGCTGACCAGTGACGAGCTTCCTGAATACAACGTTCTCTACGTAGGACAACAGCAGGAAGATGAACTGCACTGTTATGTGTTCGACATTGCTCCCAAGCAGATTGTGGGCAAGAAACGATATTTTCAGGGGCGGATCTGGGTGGATGATCACGACTTTCAGATCGTAAAGACCTACGGAAAAACTGTTCCCGACATTAACGCGGGCAAGAAGAAGGGCAAGGACGAGCACCTCTATCCCAGATTCACCACCTGGCGGGAACAGGTTGACAACACATATTGGTTTCCCACTTACACCCGCGCTGACGATACACTGCACTTCATGACCGGCGACATTCACATCCGGGAGATCGTGAAATACGAGAACTACAAGCGGTTCGGATCGAAGTCGAAGATCACCTACGATGGGAAGGAAGTTCCGAAGGCGGATGGGAAAGACCAGCCGCAGAAGCCGCAGTGAGAAAGGCAGCAATCAGCATTTGGCATTTAGCATTCAGCCCTGCCGCGGGCCGTGGCGATCCCCTGTAACTTCCGGTGGATGTTGTGGTGTGTGCTGAATGCTTAGTAGAAGAGATACTTGCGCCATTTGTCGTCGGAGCGGCCCATCAGGCGCATGATGTGGCGGCTGGTGTGCAGGTTGAAGGCGCGAGGCTCACGCATCAGCTTCATGCGGGCTTCAACGGGCAGGTGATTTCCCTTCCGGCGGTTGCAGAGATGACAGCAGGCGACGAGGTTCTCCCAGGTGGAAGCACCGCCACGGGAGCGCGGAACAACGTGATCAAGCGTCAACTCACCTGAAGGCAAAACCTCCCCGCAATACTGGCAGGTGTTGCGATCGCGCAGCAGGATGTTCTTGCGCGAGAGGGCACGGGTTTGATGCGGAATGCGGCGGTACTCGAGCAGCCTGATAACGGAAGGCAGGCGCATGGCGAGGCGAGCGGCGTGCAGGAAATGGCCATTTTCTTCTTCGGTCATAGCAACACCTTTGAGCACGAGAACGATAGCGCGGCGGGCGGCGCAGACGTTGATAGGCTCATAGGATGCGTTCAGCACCAGCACGGGCGCGTGGAGCACATGAACTCCACCATCGGGACGAGCGTTTTCGGAGCAAGCGTTTTCCGGACGAACGTTGTCCGGGCAAACAAGGGCCATACTCGGAGGCAGAGTGTGAGTCCGAGTCATGCCCAGCGCCGAATTGTGCCACTTCCCTGACATCTTTTTCTTTCTGACGGGCAAGGACGCCCCGTCTAAACGTCTAGCTCGCGGCGGCCATGGTCATGGCGGATTCGGGCTCTAATCGTGCTCCTTGTGCTTCCAGCTTCAGTGTGCGCGCGACAGTTGCTACGTAAACTTTAACGGCGCCGGCGCGGCGCAAAACCAGGGCGCATTCGGAGGCCGTGGTGCCGGTGGTGAATACGTCGTCAACCAGCAGCACTTGGCGGCCACGAATCACTTCAGGTGCATTCACGGCGAAAGCGCCTCGCAAGTTCTCCCGGCGGTCGTGGCGTGACAGGCCGATTTGCGATTGGGTTTCGCGAGTGCGATCGAGGATCGGCTTGAGTTCGAATCGTCGGAATGGCTGAAGCTTCAAGGCAGATCGAGCGATCAGCTCCGCTTGATTGAATCCACGCTGACGTCGCTTACGAGTGTGCAAAGGCACGGGAACGATCAGCACGGAATCGGCAGCGAAGAGCGGCTGGAGCGGGACCATGGCGTCCGCCAGCATGCGGCCCAGAACATCGGCGGCGGGACGGACGCCGTCATATTTGAGGAGATGAATGAGTTCGCGAAGGCCGCTTTCGTAGCTCCCATAGGCCGCCGCCTTCACATAAGGAGGTTCGAGGCGGCGACAGAGTGTGCAGCGAATTTCACCTTCCGCGAAAAGTCCGTACGGGCCAGCCAGACGCTCACCACAGATGGAACAAAGGTCTCCAGCCATGGGACGAATAGACGAAAGACAGTCTTCACAGACTGGCAGACGTGAAATGTTCACTAATGGGGAAGCGCAGAGACGACAATCAGAAGGAAAAAGAGTGGTGAACAGGGCTCGGGCAAGGCCGTGAACTCCGGAGGTCAGAGAGGAAACCACCGCGGACCGAGTTGAGCCCTTGCTACTGCTGAAGACACCCTCCCTCGCCCAAGCGCCACAGCAGGGCTCCAGCCAGGCGAATCCTCTACAGTATATCGGCGGGGAGAGCCGGGCGCAACGCAGGTGATCGGCGAGGCCGCTCGGAAGTAACCGGCATTATTTTGGCGGTTCAGGTGACGTCTGATGGTGGGTAAAGAAACTCCAGATCACGTCATTGGCGCTCAGATCGTTGCTGGTTTTGCCGATGACCTTTTCCACGAGGTATTGTTCGCCACCGGGCCACGTATTGCCGCCGCCGTCAATGCTGTAGAGCGCGACTTGCGCACCTTTTTGGCAGTCGTCGTAGGTGTCGATTTGGGTTTTCATGCCGCCTTTTTCATTGGGAGATAACTTCTGGCGCTGCGGTTTTGACTGGCAGCCACTTAGTTTGGCCCAATACTTGGCGCTGTCGTCGGCGGAAAGAACGGAATATCGGCCGACGTGGCCGCCATTGTAGTGGACGATGGGATCCGAGGTGCCATTCATCATGACCACAGTCAGCGGGTGCGAAGGCAGGCAAGTCAGGTTCTTGGGCATGGCTGCGCCCACGGCGGCGATGGCGGCGAAGCGGTCGGCCATAGTGCAGCCCAGGCGGAAGGCCATGAATCCTCCGTCCGAAAGACCGGCAACGTAAACGTGCGAGGCATCGACGGAATATTCGGATGAAAGTTTGTCGAGCATCTGGTCGATGAAGGCATTGTCGTCGGCAGGAGTTGGACGGTTCTCGCGGCCTCCGGATTGACCGCTGCTGCCGCCCGGATATCCGCCACCCCCGCCAGGGTAGCCGCCGCCGGGATAGCCACCCCCGCCTCCCCAGCCACCGTGTCTTCCGCCCCGGCGGCCCATATTGCTGGGAGCGGATTCTTCCTGGGCGATGCCGAGATTCCACCCACGGCCGGTGGAGTTGGGATAGACGGCGATGATCGAGCTGCGGTCAGCAAGCTCATCGAACCGCGTTAGCTGTTCCATATCCTCTGCATCCTGGTCGCGGCTGTGCATCAAGATCACTAGGGGGTAGTGCTGCTTGGCGTCGTACCCCTTGGGTAGATGCACGATGAAAGTGCGCTCCTTGTCATCCACAGTAATTTTTTCTTGCGGCGCTTGAGCGTGGACTGCGGGAAGCACAATCGCAAGCGCGAGTGCGGTAACGCAAAGGGATGAGGGAAGGTTAGGTTTGAGATGGTCCACAGCTAAATCGGATGCTCGCGCTGAAAACTGAGTTGTTCGGCGGCCACGGTGAAGGCAACCACCGAAACTCAGGGCGCACTTGTATTGTAAGGAGGGTGCGTGATAACTTTCGCCGTCCTACTTTTGTGCCTATTCCTGACTGTTTACGAGGATTTTGCCCATGAGCCCCACCGGTACTGAAGCTCCAAAGAAGTTTCGCCCTTACGTTCCCGAAGATATGGAGATGAAAGAATTCACCTTCCGGGCTGTGTTGATTGGCCTGGTGATGACCGGGATTCTGGGGGCGGCCAATGCCTATCTCGGATTGAAAGCCGGAATGACGATTGCGGCGACGTATCCGGCGGCGGTGATTGGCATGTCGCTGCTGCGCCTGATGAAGGGAACGCTGCTGGAAGAGAACATGGCGCGAACCGTGGGCGCGATTGGCGAATCGGTGGCAGCGGGTGCGGTGTTCACCATTCCGGCATTTGTGCTGGCGGGGTTGTGGCCGAGCCTGGGCATGGAACATTATTGGGCGTCGGTGGCGTTGATGGTGATCGGCGGTCTGTTGGGCATTTTGTTTGTGACGTTGCTGCGACGGGTGATGGTGGAAGATCCTGAGCTTCCCTTCCCTGAATCGGTGGCGGCGTCGGAAATCCATAAGGCGGGACAGCAGGGATCGAAGGCGGCGAAGATTCTGTTCGCCAACATGGGGTTTGGCGGATTGATGTACTTCCTGTCGCAGGTCAATCTGTTCTGGTACACGAAAAACATCCTGGTCAACATTCCGAAAATGGCAACCGGGTTACGACTGGGCCGAGGCAATGCCGCGCCCATGTTGGCTACGGGAGGCATGTCACAGTTCACAACGCCGGCAGTGAGCCCGGCTTATTTGGGTGTGGGCTACATTATTGGGCCGAGGCTGGCGTCGCTGAATTTTGCGGGCGGCGTGGTGGCATGGGGATTGCTGGTTCCACTCCTAATCTATTTCTTGGGGCCGAATTTACCGGCGATGCCCGAAGCTGCGAGTCCGGCGGCGTATTGGGGAGGGATCGCGTTCAGCGTGTGGTATTCGATTGTGCGTCCAATCGCGGTGGGGGGAATGCTAGTCGGCGCCGGCTTTACGCTTTTCCGCATGCGCAAGCAACTCATGGCGGGCATGTCACGCGCGGTTTCTGATCTGAAAAAGTCGGCGGAGGCGCATAAAGCGACCAGCCGCATCGATCGCGACCTGAATGCGAAAGTCGTTTTTGCCGGCGTGGGGTTGGTGTTCATCGCAATGATCGGACTGTACTACTACTTCATCTCCGCAGCGCACAACCTGTCGGGAAGTAAAGTGATCGCGGGCGCGGTGGTGGCGGCTGCGGTGATGATCGTGCTCGGGTTCTTTTTTGCGGCGGTGTCGGGCAATCTGGTCGGGATGATCGGGTCGTCGAATAATCCGGTTTCCGGTCTGACACTATGCACGCTGGTGGTGGCGGCGCTGCTGATGGTGGCACTGGGAGTTTCGGGCATTGGAGGAGTAGCGGCAGTACTTGGAGTTGCTGCAGTGGTCTGCGTTTCGTCGGCGGTGGCGGGCGAGATGTTGCAGGACTTGAAAGCAGGGCACATTTTGGGCGGCACACCGTCGAAAATGCAGATTGGCGATATTCTGGGCACGATTGTGGCGTCTTTAGTTTTGTTTTTCCCGCTGATGATCCTCGACAAGGCTTATCACTTCGGCAGCGCGGCATTGCCGGCTCCGCAGGCGGGGCTCATGGCGATGCTGTCGCAGGGGATCGTCGGCGGAAACATGGCTTGGCCGCTGGTGATCGTGGGCATACTGATGGGATTTGCGATGATCCTGGTGGAAGTGAAGAGTCCCATGCTGTTTTCGGTGGGAATGTATTTGCCGCTGGAGACCACGTCGGCGATTTTTGTGGGCGGTGTGATTCGCTGGTTTACCGACAAACTGCGTGATCGGCGCGGATACAACGATGCGCAGAAGGCGCGCGTGGATAACGCCGGGGTGTTGACGGCGTCAGGCTTGATTGCCGGGGAGGCGCTGTGCGGTTTGGTGATCGCTGGAGTGGTGGGGAGCAATCATCAACTTTGGCACATCGACATTGGTGATTTTGCATTCTCCGGACTGATCGGATTGGCGGTGCTGATCTTCGTGATGATGAGAGTACCGCTAGCGAACGCGGGTAGTCCGGATGAACCGGCGCCGCCGACGGCGATCATGTGAGGGTAACGGCCTCAAGGTCGTGAAAGGTTTTTTGTAAGAGGAGTAGCCATGAAACGGGTTCATGCCCTTCTCAGTGTTCTGCTTGTTGTGTGCCTTCCAGTAATCGGCCGAGCGCTAAACGACGACCTTCCCAGGAATCAGCGCGCGTGGTCCAGTCTGCCGAAGGAAGCACGGTCGGCCATTATGAGCGCTCTTCAAGGGGAGGGTGCGCAACTGGGAAAACTGACGGCGGCGGACGGCATGCGGGGCGACGGCTTCGGGATGTCGGTAGCCATCAGCGGAGATACGGTAGTGGTGGGAGCGGGCGATGCGGACAACGAGGTGGGCGCGGCGTACGTTTTCGTGAAGCCGGCGAGCGGCTGGAAGAATATGACACAGACCGCCAAGCTGACACCGTCGAACCAAGTGCCGAAGCTGTACTTCGGATACAGTGTGGCTGTCGACGGCAATACCATTGTGGTGGGACAGTTTTCCACGGTAGATTCACCACACGCAGAAGCCGCTTACGTTTTTGTCGAGCCTGAGGGCGGCTGGAAGGACATGACAGAGACGGCGCAGTTGCAGGATCCGCAAGCGAATAACCCTCAAGATACGTTTGGTGCGTCGGTAGCGGTCTCAAGCAATACGGTGGCGGTCGGCGCTCCCTCTTCGGGTATTTTTACGGTGCCGGGGCAAGTCTATCTGTTTATGGAGCAGGCGGGAGGATGGCAGACGACCAATATAGCAAATGCGGTGCTGACCCCAAGCGACTCGATCATAGGCGACGACTTCTCGGTAGCAGTGGCAATGGACCCAGATACAATCGTGGTGGGCTCGAGCATATCCCTGGTGGGGGGCATTCCCGAAGGCGCAGTTTATGTGTTTGTGCAACCGGTGAATGGCTGGGTCAACATGAACCAGACTGCGAAGCTGACGGGGACGGATGAGTTTCCGGATATCTACTTTGGTTGTGCAGTGGCGCTTAGCGGGGACACGATCGCCACGATTTCGGTTTATGGAGACAACAGCTACGTTTACGTGAAGCCCGCCCACGGATGGGTGGACATGACGCAAACCGGCGAGTTAATTCCGGTTCAAGCTTCGGTCGGAAGTTTGTTATACACGTTTCCCTACTCGGTGGCGACGGACGGGGAGCTTGTGGTGGTCGGAGCGGAAACCTTTAATGAATATGAAGGTGCGCTGCTGGTTTACCAAAAGCCAGCTGGTGGTTGGAAGGACACGGCGCCGAGCGCGACGCTCATCCCCAGTGATGGAGAACCCCGGGACCTGTTCGGCAACGCGGCTGCGATGAGTGGGAATGTGATTGTGGCGGGAGCCTATCGCTCGCACGTGAACAATCAGGATCAGTCGGGGCCGGGGGCGGCGTACGTTTTTGGGCCGTAGGACGGAAGTATCTGTGGTTCGATTGATTCCTCCATCGTTTCATGCCGGTAGCGTCAAACATCTCGCACATTTTGGAACAGGTGGCAGCGGCGGCGCGGCGCTCAGGCAGAGGCCTGGCTGACGTTTCTTTGATGGCGGTGACGAAGACACAACCGTCGGAGCGCATCCGCGAAGCGTACGCGGCCGGACTGCGGCTGTTTGGCGAGAATCGAGTGCAGGAGTTTGCGGGGAAGGGCGGGGCGTTGCAGGATTTGGGCGATGCTGAATGGCGCATGATTGGTCACTTGCAGACGAACAAGGCGGCAAAGGCGGTGGAGTTGTTCGGCGGCGTGGATTCGGTGGATTCGTTACGGTTGGCGGAGAGATTGAATGCGTCGGCGAGAACGCTGGGGAAGAAGATCTCCGTGCTGATTGAGATTAATGTTGGCGGGGAGGCGGCGAAGAGCGGAGTGGCGTCGGAATCGAAGGAATTACAAGAACTGCTGCACGGGGCGGCGGGGCTGGAGCATCTCGAGTTTCAGGGGCTGATGACAGTACCGCCGTTTACCGACGATCCGCAGCAAGCGCGGCCATATTTTCGTAAGCTGCGGGAATTGCGTGATCAGATTGCCGTACGGCGTTTGCCTGGGGTCGGCATGCAGGTGCTTTCGATGGGGATGTCGCATGATTTCGAAGTGGCGGTTGAAGAGGGATCGACTTGTGTACGGGTAGGCACGGGGATATTCGGGGAGAGAGTAAAAGCTTAACCACAGAGGGAACAGAGAATCACAGGGGAAATGCAGATTGGCTGCTCATGATTCCTGTCTCGGAAAATTCCGCAGGCGTTAGCTTCGCGGTTAAGATTCAGCCGCGGGCCAAGAAGAATGCAATTGTTGGCGCGCTGGACGATGCATTGAAGATCGCACTGACCGCGCCACCGGTCGAAGGACGCGCCAATGAAGCCTGCATTAAATTCCTTTCAAATCTTTTGGAGGTTCCGCGTTCGTCCGTTAGTATTGCGTCCGGCGAGACGAGTCGTCGAAAGGTGATACGGGTGGCAGGGCTGACTGCGGATAAGTTGCGTAAACGGATTGGGCTGTAGCTCTACATTTTGAGAACAATTCCATGAGCTTATCTTTTTCCGAGCGGTTCAACGAGATTCGCACTGGGTTTGAGCGGCCGTTTTGGATCGCGAACATCAGCGAGATCTTCGAACGGTTGTCGTACTACGGAGCTTTTGCTTCGCTTGCGGTCTATCTGCAAGAGAAGCTGAATTTCTCGACGGAGCAGACGGGGACGCTGACCGGCATATTCGGCGGCATGGTTTGGTTTCTGGCGATCTTTGGCGGAGCTGCCGCCGACCGGTTGGGCTTTCGGCGAGCGCTGGCGAGCGCGTATCTGATTCTGGCGGCGGCGTATTTCCTGATTGGATCGATCGCAGCTCCGTGGCTAGCGCCAGTGCGCAATGCGGTGCCGCTTAGTCTGTTTGTCGGATTTATTCTCATTCTTCCGGCGCTTGGCATTTCGATGGTGAAACCTTGCGTGGTGGGGACCACGGCGCGGGCTTCCAAAGAGAATGTGCGCTCGATCGGTTATTCGATTTATTACACGATGGTCAATTTGGGTGGCGCCGCTGGCCCTTATGTTGCGTCGTGGACGCATCGTCACCTGGGAGTTGAGCAGGTTTATCGGGTTGCGGCGCTGAGCGTTTTTGCGATGTTCTTTGTGGTTCTGTTCTTCTTCCGGGAGCCACGCAAGGCGGGAGATGCGCCTCCGCCTTCGATTGCTACCGTGGCGCGGAATTTCTGTGTGGTGGTGGGCAACTACCGGTTAGTCTTGCCGGTCTTGCTTGTCGCTCTGCTGCTGCGCATTGGGTTGTGGGTGTATCCGAGTTTCGCCGTGCCTTGGTGGGTTTGGGTTGGGCTGCTATCGCTGGTGCTCGCGGGCATTAGCCGGTTCATGTGGTTTCTGGTGCTCTTCACAGGATACTGGGTGGTGTTCTGGCAGCAGTACATTAGTCTCCCAGGATACATTCATCGGTTTATTAATCCGCAGGCGGATGTCGAACTGATTCTGGTGACGGATGGGTTGACAGTAATCTGTCTCACCATTGCCGTTAGTTTTCTGACGCGCAAAATACCGGCACTTCAAGCGGTGATTTTAGGGACGGTGATCACGTCAGTTTCATGGTTGATTCTTGCCTTGCGGCCGACGATTTGGGGCGTGGTGCTGTCGCTGTTTGTGCTGGCGCTGGGTGAGATCACGCAACAGCCGCCATATTACGACTATATTTCCAGGCTGGCGCCGCCCGGGCAGCAGGGGACTTACATGGGATTCGCGTTTTTGCCGATTGGGATTGGATCGCTGATTGGGGGATGGTTCGGCGGAACACTGATGCATCATTTTGGAGAAGTTACAAATCAGCCCGAGCGCATGTGGTGGGTGGTGACTGGAGTGGGGCTGGCGACGGCAGCCGCGCTGTGGATTTATGACAGGATGGTGAGGGTGGAAAGTCGGTAGCGAGATGCCGAGCAAGATCGCTCCCGCCAATGTCGCTGCGGATATTCGACGGCTCCTTAGGAACGGCGGCACGGCTGAGCATGCCGCGGGTGTTCAGTGGTTCTTCAAGGAAGAGATCAAGTCTCATGGATGGTATACGGCGGACCTTCGCCGGGCGGCGGTGAAATGCCGACGGGGAGTGGTTAAAGAGTTTGGACTTCCCTTTCTGTTGCAGGTTGCGGATCAGCTTTTTTCGGGAAGGAATCTCGAAGAGAAGATATTTGGCGTGTTTTTGCTGGAGAAGTTGACAGGTGAGTTCGGGGACGCAGAATTCAAGTTGATTGAATCCTGGCTGCCACGAATCAGCAGTTGGGCGGATCACGATGCGGTGGTACATTCCTTGATCTCGCCGATGGTGGTGGCCAGGTCGGCTCGGACAAAGAATGTTTTTCATTGGGCGAAATCGCGGGATCGCTGGCTGCGGCGCGCGGCTTGTGTGGCGTTGATTCGAGGTACGAGGCAGAAGATGTTTTTCCCGGAGATCAAGCGGCTGACTGCGATGCTACTGGGGGACGAAGATGACATGGTGCAGAAGGGTCTGGGATGGCTGCTGCGAGAGACGGCAAAATTCGATGCTAAGCGGACCGTGCCTTATCTGATGAGCATTCGGGGGCGGACACCGCGGTTGGTGTTGCGGACGGCTTGCGAGACGCTGCCGGTGGGGGCGCGGAAGAGGATTTTAGCCAAACTCTGAGAATGCGCTATCCCAATTTGGCACAGCGGACGATCAGACTGTGACTGATGACCTTGCGCTGGCCCCCGCCCGAACCGACAATTTCCTTGGGCCTGTGGTGTAACGGTTAACACGGCACTCTATCCAAGTGGCAGATGCGGGTTCGAATCCCGTCGGGTCCACTCTTCCTCTGTGCGTAGGCGCGGAACAATTTGGGGGGAGATAAAATAGAGATAGTCTCCCCGTAACTTGACAAGCGGTTTTGGTATTCTCATACTGAGTATGGGTAGAGTGCTGATTTACACTGCGGTTATCAAGAATGGCTCCGGCGACGGAGCCATTACCATTTCTCCGGCGTGTCGGTGGTTCAGGTTCGACTTGAAGAACCCCCGCATATGACTACCATGACACCCAAAGAAATCCTGGATGCTCTCAATCAGAATGTTGGCAAACGAGCTCGCATCACGTTTGATGACGGAGTAGTGCAGTCCGTTCTAATTGACTGTGTCGACGAAGAAGGGTTCCTCCATTCGGCCCGGACTGCATCAATCCCCAGGCTTTCTGGACTCGATTTGAAAGCGTAACGTTTATCGAGTCGGACAGTCCAAACTGACCGCTTCTTTCCAACCCCGATTCGCTCAAATGGCTGGTCTTGTTTAGAATAGTGGTTTGCCCATGAACCTGGCCGCCATCCAGTCTGCGCTGCGCGAACGCAATATCGACGCGTGGCTTTTTTACGATCACCATCATCGCGATCCTATTGCTTACCGGGTGCTGGGATTGCCTGCGAATCTGATGGTCACGCGGCGGTGGTACTACGTGATTCCAGCGCATGGGGAACCGGTCAAACTGGTGCACAAGATCGAGTCGGGACATCTGGATACGCTGCCCGGCAAGAAGTTGCAGTATGCCGCTTGGCAAGAACTGTTTGAGCAGATCAAGGGATTGCTGGCGGCATATCGCGATGTAGCGATGCAGTATTCGCCCAACAACGTGGTTTTCTACGTTTCGCTGGTGGATGCTGGAACCATCGAGATGATTCGCGGTCTTGGCAAGAACGTAGTCAGCTCGGGCGATCTGGTCGCACAGTTTGAGGCGACGTGGACAGAAGACCAGATTAAGAGCCACTATGCGGCGCGGAACGCGGTGGATGCGATTACAGCCGAGGCATTCAAGGAGATCGGGCGGCGAGTGCGCAACGGCGGCACGAATGAATACCAGATTCAGCAGTGGTTCATGGAAGCGTTCCAGCGCGAGAACCTGGTGACGGACGATCCTCCGATTGTGGGAGTGAACGCGAACAGCGGGAACCCACACTATGAGCCGCATGCGCAGGGATCGGCTGCGATTCGCGAAGGAGATTTCGTTCTGCTCGACGTCTGGGCAAAGAAGAATACGCCCGGAGCCGTCTACTATGACATTACGTGGACGGGGTTTGTGGGCAAGACGCCTTCGGACCGTATGCGAGAAGTTTTTACCGTTGTAAGCGGCGCGCGCGATGCTGGCGTTAAGACGGTGCAGGATGCGATTGCCGGCGGCCGCGCGATTGCAGGATGGGAAGTGGACCGGGCGACGCGCGAACACATCCGAAAGGCTGGATTCGGGGATTATTTCATCCATCGCACCGGGCATTCGATTGGGACTGACGTGCACGCCAATGGCGCCAACATGGATGATCTGGAGACTCACGACGAGCGTCGTATCCTGCCTAATTCATGCTTCTCGATTGAACCGGGCGTCTATCTGCCGGAGTTTGGGGTGCGCAGCGAAGTGAACGTTCTGGTGCGGCCGAAAGCGGCGGAAGTGACGGGTAAAATCCAACGTGAGATTGTGTTGATCTGAATGGCAAATTCCTCAGGTAGTAAAAAATCGTCCGAGGCGATCGAAACGGCGGTGCCGCTGACCACGATGGCAGTGCTGGCACCGGCGGTGGGATGGCTGATCCCTGGAGCGGGACATTTGATTCAGCGGCGCTGGACTCGGGGCGTGCTGCTCATGGCATCGATTGCGACCATGTTTGTGCTTGGGCTGCTGATGCAAGGCCACATCTATCAGCCCAATGGCGGCGATATTCTCGACATGCTTGGCTTTGTAGGCGACGTTGGCGCCGGCGGTTTCTACATTCTGACGCAGGTGATGAACTGGGGTCAGGGCGCGATTTCTCATGCCACGGCAGATTATGGGACCAAGTATCTGATTGTGGCGGGTTTACTGAATTTCATCAGCGCGGCGGACGCTTATCACATTGCGGTGGGGAAAAAACCGTGACCCTGAGCCTTTCACATTTCACTGCCGCCGTGCTGTTCGCGATGTTTGCTTCGATTGTTTTCGGTATCACTCAGCGCAGCACCTCGCGGGAGCAGGTCCGCTACGGATTGTATTGCTTCGCGATGTTTGTGGGCGGAGTCTTTGTAGCGGGCTGGGTGATGTGGTTCTTGAGGAGGTAGCTCTTGGCTCTTGGCTTTCTTTATTCCCCCTGCTTCCGTTCGAGTTGATACCTTCAAGGCGTTAACCACAGAGGACACAGAGGGTCACGGAGGAAACCCCGTTTCAAGCTATTGGTTTTTTTGCTTTTGGCCAAAGGCCAAAAGCTAAGAGCCAACAGCTTCTTACCCTTCCCAGACAAATGCGTCAAAGATGCGCTTAGTTTCGAATCCCAGGCGAAGATAGAGGTCCACGGCGCGGGCGTTGGCTTGGGTGACGGTCAATGAGAGCAGCGAGAACTTTCGCTGGCGAAGATTGTTGGTACTACACTCCAGTAACGCCTCCCCTATCCCCTTTGAGCGATATTCCGGCAGCACACAAACCTGGGTGACATGGCCCACATCGTGACGCACGCGCGAACACAGGATTAATCCCAACAAAGTTCGTGTCTTGGGATGCAGCGCCACGAACGAAGACTCGGAATCAAAAGCGCCACAACCGGGAAAGCGGACGATGTTGTTGAGGAAACGCAAAGAGCCGCTTAGGGAGCGATATTGGTCGTTGATCTCTGAATCAACGTGTCCGCGATAGGCGGAAGTAATGACGGCGGCGGCGGCCTGGTAGTCCTGCTCGGACCAGCGACGGATTTCAATATCATCGCGAGGCGGCAGAGCCGGCTGGACTGAGTTCTGCAACGGCAGCACCATGAAGAGGCGCGCATGACGGTGGAAACCCTGGTCAACAAAGGGTTGGGCAACGACTCCGGTCTCATGGGCGAGGAGTTGGGCCTCCACACGGTTGATGCCAGGCGATTGCTGCAGAGTCTCGATCACGTGCACCAGCAATCGGGTTTCGACCGCGTGAGGATCGGGCAAGCGACCGCCGTCGGCGACAAACAAGTCACCGATCACGCCCTTGCTGCCTTCATAGACGAAGAAGGCATAGCCGAAGATGAGGCCGCGATCTACGGCGGCATAACCAGGGAGAATCTTGGCGTCCACGTAGCGGAGAATCATGGCGGCGGAGCCGGAGTAGTCCCAGGAAAGCAGGTGCTCCCACACCTGGGTCTCGTCGTCAAGCAGCGCACGTAAGTCGACCGCGGAGAAATGTCTGAGATCGAGAATCTCCACCCAGGGCTCCTGAAGGGTTGTGTATCCGCAAGTAAATCTGATTGCGAACCGAGTTTAGATGCTCCACGGGGCGCGAGGCAAACCCGGGAACAAACTGAATACACAGGGGCGACGAAAGCGAGTTTGTTTATGGGGTTGTCGTTTGGGCGGAAATCCAGTAGTAGTCGAAGTGCTGAGGCGGGAAGCTGCCCAGGTAGAGGGCGCGGCGGCCGGGGAGTTGTTCGATTAGTTCTTCTCGCGATCCAGTGGGAATAACGACGATGTGTTCTTGTGGTGGCACCTCTCCGGCTTCGTAGCGACTAATTATCTGATTGCGGTAAAAAGCCAAGCCGAATTCGGTCTCACGCCGCATGTGGAAGACTGCGAGGGGCAAAGGTTTAGAGCCCAGTTTTGCCAGTTCGATGGCCAAGGGACGAGCTGAGAGCCCATTGTCGAGCCCCGGCGCGTAGAGGCGCAAAATCGCTGCGACCGCCAGAATGACGGGAACGAGCGTGACAAAGCGCAACATGCGAAGCCCGGTTGGCATGCGCAGGGTGAGCACGATGCCAATTGCCAACGCAGCGGCGAATGTCAGCGCAATCAAAGTTGGGGTGCTCCGGACAATGCGATGCAGAAGCAGAATTTGTCCGAGGAGGAGCGCGGAGGCGACCAAGCCAGCGGCGACGACTGCGTGCAGGACGAGAGTGCCGCTAGGCGGCCGATGGTCAGCCGCGATGTGGTGGCGCACATACCCCGCCAGCAGCAAAGTGGCGGCAGGCAGAGCCGGAAGAATGTAGCCCGGCAGTTTCGATTGGGAGATGGAGAAGAAAGCGACCGGAACCAGAAGCCAGATCACAAGGAACAAGTTGAAGGAGTTTTCTTGCTGATTTTCTGATTTCAATGTTTTTGTGCGTTCCGACCGCAAGACGTGGATAGTCTCAGCAATAGCGGCGACTGCGAACACCGTCCAGGGAAGCAGCGCAAGCAAAACGATGGGGATGTAATACCAGAAGGGTTCGCGGTGATGGTAAAGGTTGCTGCCAAAGCGCTCGAGGTTGTGTTGCAGGATGAAGGCGTGAAAGAAATCAGGATTGCGAAGCTGTACCGCGAAGTACCAGGGCAGCGCGATCAGGCAGAAGATCAGGATTCCGGGAATTGAAAGCGTGCGGCGGATCATTCCGAAGTCGCGCTTGGCGATGGCAAAAGTGCTGATGATCACTGCAGCGAGAAAGGGGGCGACTGGACCTTTGGCAAGCATTCCCAGCCCCAGGAACGCATAGGCCAGCACTAGATAAACTCGTGATCCGTTTTCGTGCCACGCGTACCAGGCCAGCATGGCGATGGTAAATGTCGCTGCCAGGGGCATGTCGGTGGAAGCGGCACGGGCAAAGCCGATTATGGCAGCGGAGGAAGTGGTCATTAACGCGGCGTCGAGTTGGGAACCAGGACGGAATCTGCGAAAGAAAAGATAGACGGCGATCACCATCAGCGTGGCATCGACGGGCGAGGGCAGCCGGGCAGCCCAGTCGCTGACTCCGAACAGGCGGTAGGCGAGCATGGCCTGCCAGTAATACAGTGGAGGTTTTTCCAGCCAGGGCTTGCCACCGAGGGTGGGCGTAATCCAGTCGTGGCGGGCGAGCATTTCGCGCGCAACCTGGGCGTAGCGCGGCTCGTCGGCGCCGACCAAACCGAAATAAGCAAGTCCGTAGAAAAACAAAAACCCGCAGAACCCGGCGAGCAGAAATAAATCAGTGCGGCTGCGCGAGTTCAACGGCAACCCCCGGGCCACGGATTTTCACTGATCCACACGGATAAACCTTCTTTCTTTCTTTTCAGTTTCTATGTACCAGTTTGACAAGCGCGTAAGTGCTGACCAGTGCCCAGGTGACTTCGAGTACAACGAAGCCGACTTGAAAGGGATGAAAGGCGATGTAGGCAAGGATGCCGGAGCCGGTCGTATTCAGAATGTTGTAAGCGGCTTTGCGCGAATCCATCCATCCCCATTGCTGGCCGACGTAGGCAACCAGAATAAGCAGCGCTCCGGCAAAAGAAGCGGCTTGCCGCACCAATGAAATGTCCATGGCCCACTATTGTACGGAAGGATCGGCACGAAGTTGCGCGACGACGCGCTCGACTGCGGCTGAGAGCGGTCCGTCGAGCGAACAGCCGCTGGCGCATTTGTGGCCGCCGCCGCCGAATGCCTGGGCCACAGAAGCCACGTTCAGTTGGCCTTTGCTGCGCAAGCTGGCGCGATAACGGCCATCAGGCAGCTCGCGGAAAAATGCAGCGACCTCGACGTCCTGAATGGAGAGTGCGTAGTTCACCAGTCCTTCGCAATCTTCTTCGCGGGCGCCGACGGCGTCCATTTGTTGCTGGGTGACGGAAATCCATGCCAGAGGGCCATCGCGGTGAAGGTTCGACAGGGCTGCGCCCAGCAGGCGCAGCTTGGCGGTCGAATGCGCGAAATAGACGTTCCGCGCGCAGTGCGCGGGATCAGCCCCGGCCAGAACCAACTCCCGGGCAAGGGCGAAGGTGCGCGCGCTGGTGCCTTCGAACATGAAGGAACCAGTGTCGGTAAGTACAGCGGTGTAGAGACAAGTCGCGATTTCGGGAGAAATCGTCACCCCAGCCTCACGGGCCAAAAGGTAGACCATTTCGGCCGTGGCGACGGCATGAGGATCGATCCAGTTCACGTGGGCAAAGGGACGACCGCTGAGGTGATGGTCAATGCTGATTAGAAATTGATTTTCCAAGCCGGTCAGCCGGGTGCGCTGGATGCTGTCACATTCGAGAATGATGGCTGCTTCGTAGTCGCCATTCACATGATCGGCGTGGATGACGGCGTCGGCGAAGGGCAGCGGCTGATAGATGCGGGGAACGCCGTCGCGCAACACCACTTCGGCGTGCTTGCCCATCAGGCGCAGAATCTGGGCGCAGGCGAGGGCGGAGCCCACGGCATCTCCGTCGGGGCGAGCGTGCGACGTCAGCAGGAAGCGGCTGCGCTGATCGATATGTTTGAGTACTTCGTCGAGCATGTTCAGGCTAACTCTTCTTCTTCCGTCTATTGGTACGGTTCAAAAGCTCGTCAATTCTGGCGCCGAATTGGTGCGAGCGATCCAATTGAAAATGCAGCTCGGGAGGACGGCGGAGGTGCAAATTCTCCGCGACTTCACGACGGATAAATCCGACGGCCGCAGTCAGTCCTTGCAACGACCGTTCCGCTTCTTCGTCATTTCCGTCGAGCGTAACGAAGACCCGCGCCGAGCGCGAATCCTGGGCGAGCACCACGCTGGTAACGCTGACCAGCCCAATGCGCGGGTCGCCAAGCTCGCCTTCGACGATGGTTTCGATTTCCTCTCGTATGGCTTCTCCGAGCCGTTCCCGATGATATTTGCGTGCGCGCTGCTCCACGGTTTTCCCTCGGAGTAAAACGAATGAGAATATCAGAAAATGGGTGTCGCGTGTGCCCCGGAATGAGCGCCGGGAGTACTTCAGTCATGGGCCGGACAATGCCAAAGGGACTCTAAAGATACTCAACGAAGGAGTCGGCGACCTCGGCTCCAGCGTTGTTGGTGATCCGGTTCGCCTGGCGTTCCACGTTTTTCATCAATCCATCAAGATAATCTCGCGAATCGGATACGGCGACTACTCCGACTGTGGCGCGGTTCCACAGACCACTGGCATCCAGTTCGGCTACAGACACGTTGAAACTGTTTCGCAGGCGGTCTTTCAGACTGCGCAGCACTCGCCGTTTGTCCTTGAGGGACTGGGCGGCCTCGATGTGTAGTTCGAGGGTGAGAAAGGCAATCATCGGTGGTTGGTCGTTTGCAGTAGGCTCAACCCCTTCGGTAAGACTGGCGACCAACGACGAAGGACCAACGACTGCTCCTACGCGATCACTTCGGCGGCGATCTTTTCGGTGACGAAGGCTTCGATTACGTCGCCGACCTTGATGTCGCTGTAGTTGGCGATGGAAATACCGCACTCCATGCCGTTGGTGACCTGGCTAGCATCGTCTTTGAAGCGCCGGAGCGATGCCACTTTGCCCTTGAAGACGACCACGTTGTCGCGCAGCAGGCGAACTTCGGAATCGCGCTTGATAAGGCCATCGCTGACGGTACAGCCAGCGATGGTGCCGACCTTGGGGATACGGAAAGTCTCGCGGACTTCGGCGCGGCCCTGGTAGTTTTCTTTAAACGTCGGCTCCAGCAGGCCGCTCATGGCGCGCTTGATCTCATCCTGCAGCTCGTAAATGATGGAGTGCATGCGGATGTCAACCTTTTCCTGCTCCGCCAGTTCCTGCGCCTTGCGTTCCGGGCGCACATTGAAGCCGATGATGATGGCATTCGATGCCGAGGCCAGCAGCACGTCGGTTTCGGTGATGGCGCCAACTCCGGAGTGGATGAGTTTCAAACGGACTTTGTCATTGGAAAGCTTGGCCAGCAAGTCACCCAATACTTCGACGGAGCCGCCGACGTCCGCTTTGAGGATGATGTTCAGTTCCTTGACGCCGGCAGTCTTAATCTGTTCGGCCAGGCCTTCGAGTGAAACACGGGAACTCTTGGCCAGCGTGGCTTCACGGGCCTTCTGCTCGCGGTATTCAGAGATGCCACGGGCCTTGTCGCGATCGGCGACGACAACGAATTGGTCGCCAGCCTGAGGCAAACCTTCCATGCCCAGAATTTCGATGGGAGTGGATGGAGGCGCGCTAGCAAGCGAGTTGCTGCGATCGTCGAACATGGCGCGCACCTTGCCGTAGACATTGCCGACGACGAAATTGTCGCCAGTCTTAAGAGTGCCGTTCTGTACGAGCAAGGTGGCTACGGGGCCGCGGCCGCGGTCGAGTTTGGCTTCGAGAACCACGCCGGTGGCCGGGCGATCAGGATTAGCTTTGAGTTCCTGGAGATCTGCGACCAGGCAGATCATTTCCATCAGAAGATTCAGATTGGTTTTCTTTTTGGCGGAGACATCTACGAAGACGGTGGTGCCACCCCAATCTTCCGGCATGAGGCCGCGATCGGCGAGTTGCTTCTTAACGCGGTCGGGCATGGCGTCGGGCTTGTCGATCTTATTGACGGCGACAATGATGGGCACTTCGGCGGCATGTGCGTGATCGATGGCTTCCAGAGTTTGCGGCATGACACCATCGTCGGCCGCCACGACCAGGACAACGATGTCAGTGGCTTTAGCTCCGCGGGAACGCATGCGAGTGAAGGCTTCGTGACCGGGCGTGTCGAGGAAAACGATCTGGCGGCCGTAAGCCGGTGATTGCTTGTCTTGAATGGTGACTTTGTAGGCGCCGATATGTTGCGTGATGCCGCCAGCTTCGCCTCCGGCTACGTCGGTGGAGCGGATGGCATCGAGCAACGTAGTTTTACCATGATCGACGTGGCCCATAATCGTGACCACGGGAGGACGGGAAACGGTTTCGGTGACCGACCCATCTTCACCGGCCGCGCTGTCGGCAACATCTTTCGCGGCTTGCTCCTCGAAGGTAATGACGTTGGTGTCAGCGCCGAAGAAGCGCGCCATTTCGCTTGCGAGTTCGGTATCGAGAGTCTGATTGACGGTGGCGAAGACGCCACGAGTCAACAGGCGTCCGATGAGATCCTTGGCACGAATTTCAAGTTTCTCGGCAAGATCTTTGACGCTAATTCCTTCAGTGATCGTAATGCTGCGGGTAATGGGCTGCGGTTCATTGGAAAGCGAGAGCCGCGGCGGCGGCACGAAGCCCTTCATCGGGCCTTCTTTTATGCCTCGCGGAACATAACGCTGGCCCGGTCTGCGCGAAGGACCACCGGGCCGGCTGCCGGGACGGGTAGCGCCCGGAGGCGGCATTCCTGGGCCGACTCCAAGCGGACGGCTTCCCGTAGGCGCCGTACGCGTGGGATGCATGGGACGGCGTTCGCCGGGGCGCAAAGCCGGCCGCGGCCCGGTAGGCGCAGCCGGACGTGGACGCTGGAAAATGGGTTGACCGGGCACAGGGCGTCCAGGAATCGAACGCGCCGGCGGCGCTCCCGACGCCTGCGGAGCCGGAGCGGATGGCCTAACGTGAGCTTTGTAAACCGGACGCGGGCCCGTCTGCGGCATGATGGTGCGCGGCGGAGGGGCGGGCGGACGTATTGACGTGGAAGCTGCCGGCCTTACACCTACAGGCGACGCCGATAACACTGGCGGCGGCGCGGCAGGGGGGGCTGGCGGTGGTGCGGGCGGACGTGCAGAAGCTGCTGGCGCGACCGGTGCAGTGGCTGGAGGTTGAATACTGGACGCTGGCGGAGTAGCAATAGACGGTCTGACTGTAACGGCTGATCCTGCTGTTGGAGGTGTTACCGCTGGCGCTGAGGGGGCGGAAACTTTGGGCGCGGCTACTGGAGCCGCTGCAGGCTGGGTTGCGGCCACAGGTGCTGGCGTGGAAGGACGCGCAGCAGGAGGAGCGACTGCGGGAGTTTGTTGTTTTCGGATGGCGTTCAGAACATCGCCGGGACGAGAAATCTGGGAAAGGTCGATCTTGGTCTTGATCTCGTCGCTTTCGGAGCGGATGGAGCGTGACGGCTTTGCCGATCCCGTCGCCTCACCTGCGTTCGCACGGAAATGCGCGCGCACTTTAACGGCTTCGTGATCTTCAATGGAACTGGAATGAGTCTTCTTCTCGGTGACTCCGACTTCGGTAAGAACGTCGAGAATCGCCTTGCTTTTGACTTCCAGTTCTCTGGCCAGATCGTTAATTCGAACCTTGCTCATCCGCTGTGCTTCCTCCGGAGTATCCCGCTAAGTCTTCATATCAACCTCACGGTGTCAGTGTGAACCCACCAAACTTTACTTGTGCCGCTCGGAGGAAGGCTGTTCCTCCGCCAATTCGTCCGTAGAAACCTCAGCCTCGGAAATTTCAGTTGACGGCAGGTCAGGCTCAGTCTCGGCAACTGCCGCCGCTTCAGCGACCTCGGCAGTTTCCTCACCTGCGGCCGCAACCGGTGGTTCGGCTGACTCTTCCACTTGCGCCTCAGCCGTTGTCTCTCCCTCAACCGCTTCTGTGGGAGTCTCTGCAGCCGCGGCTGCTTCCAGGCTGGAGAAATAATTATTCACTGCCAGGCTGATTTTTTCCACCGTCTTGGGGCCAATACCTTCAATGGCTTCCAGTTGCTCCGGCGTCATATCCGCCAGAGCTTCCACAGTGGTCACGCCCGCGGCACCTAATTTCTCGATCAGCCCTTCACCCAAGCCGGGAACACTTTCCAGCGGAGTGGGCGCAGCCGAAACCAACTGCGACATCTGCTGCTCGACTTCCTGGCGCTTCTCTTCCTCGCTCTTGATGTCGATCTTCCAGTTGAGCAGTTTGGCTGCGAGGCGAACGTTTTGCCCCTTCTTACCGATGGCGAGCGAGAGCTGACTGTCGTCAACTACCACTTCGAGGTGCTTATCCGCGGAGTCGACAATGGTGACACGGCTGACTTTGGCCGGCTGCAAAGCCTTTTCAGCGAAGGTCACCGGATCTTCGTGGTATTCGATGATGTCGATCTTCTCGCCGCGCAGCTCGCGAATAATCGACTGCACACGCATGCCCTTCATGCCGACGCAGGCGCCGACGGCATCCACATCCTTGTCTTTCGACAGGACGGCAATCTTGGTGCGCTCGCCGGCTTCGCGAGCGATGGCGCGAATGACCACGGTGCCGTCGTAAATCTCCGGTACTTCGGTCTGGAAAAGGTTCGATACCAAAGCTGGATCAGCGCGGGAGACTACGACTGCTGGGCCTTTTGACGCCCGCTCAACCCGGGCAATCACCACTCGTACGCGTTCGCCGACAGCGAACGATTCCAGGCGAGATTGCTCTTTGCGGGGCATGCGCGACTCGGCCTTGCCGAGATCGAAGATCACATCTGGGCCTTCGACTCGCTTCACCGTGGCATTGACGATCTCGCCGACGCGTCCGATGTACTCGTTGTAGACGGTGTCGCGTTCGGCTTCGCGCACCTTTTGAAAGATCACCTGCTTGGCAATCTGCGCCGCAATCCTGCCCAGAATTCCTTCCGTAACTTTGGGAGTTTGAATCTCACCGCCGACTTCGATGTTGGGATCAGACTTGCGAGCGTCGTCGAGTGTGATCTGGAGCAGCGGGTCTTCGACCTGCTCGGGAGTTTCAACCACGGTGCGCACCGAGAAAGCCCGGATCTTACCAGTGTCTTTGTCGAGTTGGGCGCGGAGGTTTTCCTGGGTCTTGTAATACTTGCGGGTGGCGACCACGATGGCGTCTTCGACCGCGGTGACGACGATCTGCGGATCAATGCCTTTTTCCCGGCTGAGGGCGTCAATCGTGTTGTAAAGCTCGCTTGCCATAAGTAAATCGCTTTTGGCTATTGGCTTTTAGCCTTTAGCTAAATCTCTGGTACTACGTTTGCTTTCTCGACGTTGCTGAACTCGATTTCAATCTTTACGGGAACGCTGCCGGGCTTCGGCTTCTTTCCTGGCGTTCCCAGTTCCAACGTCAAGCGACCGTCCTGAAAACTTTGCAGCCGGCCTTCAAAATGTTTATTGCCGTTCACCGGTGTTCGCGTCGTTAACTTTATGCGGCTGCCGGTGAAGCGCTCGAAATCGGCCGGTCGCGACAGCTTGCGGTCGAGGCCTGGAGACGAAACCTCCAGCACATACGAACCACCGGGAACCGCGTCCTCTACGTCGAGAACAGTACTCAGTTCGCGACTGACGTTGGCGCAATCCTCGTGCGTGACACCGCCGGGCTTGTCGATGAAGACACGCAACATGCGCGCGTTGCCTGAACCGCGCATGTCAACTTCGACTACCTCCACTCCGCTGGAGGCGCCCACCTGGGCGGCAATTTCACGAACCCGCTCGATGTCAAATACCATGAAACCAATAACTTAGTGACGGCGCGGCCCGTTTTGAAAGCAGCACAAACTAAAATGTGGGCTTGCGCCCACTGGTGTGCTTCGCCAAAATCGGTTTCTTACACAACAGTTTCCAAGGACAATAATACGCCGCTGGGGGGTAAAAGACAAACGGCGGGAGGTGCGCATGGCACGGGTATCCTTGGCTCACGATGCGCAGGACACCGCATTTGCCCAATCCTGCCGGCGTCTCTAGAATAGAGATCATCCCTTCACGGCTGAGAACACTATGATTCATTTTCCGGTTCCTGAGGCGCTTACCTTCGATGACGTATTGCTGCTGCCGGCGCGCTCCGATGTTGTACCGGCGCTGGCCAATACCCAGACCCAACTGACGCGCAATATCCGGCTAAATATTCCCATCATCAGCGCGGCCATGGATACGGTGACCGAGTCGCACATGGCGATTGCGCTGGCGCAACAGGGCGGGGTGGGCATTGTCCATCGCAATCTATCGATCGATCAGCAGGCCAATGAAGTGGACAAAGTGAAGCGCTCGGAAAGCGGGATGATCGTCGATCCGGTGACCATGGGACCGGACGCGAAAGTCTCTGAGGCGCTGGAAGTCATGCGCCAGTACAAGATTTCCGGCGTACCTATTACTAAGAATGGAAAACTGGTGGGGATTCTCACCAACCGCGACCTGCGTTTTGAGACTCGCTTCGACATTCCCATCAGCAAAGTAATGACCAAAGAAAACTTGATCACGGTGCCGGTGGGAACGACGCTGGAAGATGCGGAGAAGATCCTGCATGAGCATCGCGTGGAAAAGCTGTTAGTGGTGGATGACAAGTACAACTTGAAGGGCCTGATTACTGTTAAAGACATTCAGAAGAAGTTGAAATATCCGAATGCGGCCAAGGACACGCACGGCAGGCTGCGAGTGGCAGCGGCAATTGGGGCGAGCGGCGACTTTTTGGAGCGAGCGCAGGAGATGGCTAACGCCAAGGTGGATCTGTTGGCGATTGACAGTGCTCACGGTCACTCGTCGCGGGTGCTCGATGCAGTGAAGGCAGTGAAGTCGAAGCTGCCGGAAGTGGATCTGATCGTGGGCAATGTGGCTACTTTTGACGGCGCCTGCGAGCTGGCAAGAGCGGGGGCAGACGCGATAAAAGTCGGCATCGGACCCGGCTCGATTTGCACCACGCGAGTGGTCACCGGCGCGGGTGTGCCACAGATTACGGCGATTGCCGAAGCTTACCGTGCAACAAAGGACGCCAACATTCCTATCATTGCGGATGGTGGCATCAAGTATTCCGGGGACATCACCAAGGCTCTGGCAGCGGGCGCGGCAGCGGTCATGATTGGATCGCTATTTGCGGGGACGGACGAAAGCCCTGGCGAGTTGATTCTTTATCAAGGCCGAACGTTCAAGTCGTATCGCGGCATGGGATCGCTGGGAGCGATGGCTTCGGGATCGAGCGAGCGCTATTTCCAGAACTCGGAGGGCGAGGCTTCAACGGCTCTTTCGGGAATAGGCGAAGAGTCCAACCGGTTGGCCAAACTGGTTCCGGAAGGAATTGAAGGACGAGTTCCCTACCGCGGATCGGTGGCCATGATTGTGCATCAGATGGTAGGCGGACTGAAATCGGGCATGGGGTATTGCGGCTGCGCCAGCATTGTGGAGTTATTACAGAAGACACGATTCGTGCGCATCAGCGGAGCTGGACTGCGAGAAAGTCATGTCCACGACGTGATGATTACGCGCGAGGCTCCGAACTACGCGGTTGAATAAGGCTACAAGTTTGAAAGGAAGCATGTTTTTGCCATTCGCGGGGGAAGTTCAGGCTTGACTCCCCATCACAAAGACATCCTAAAAGTCTGGTTCGCGGCTGGCCTTTGGCTGGTGGTGATCGCTATTGAGTCGACGACTTACCTTTCGTCGGACTATACCGGCCGGTTTCTCTATCCCATATTTCACTTCTTGTTTGGTATGGGCTGGCGGCAATTCGCAGTCTGGCACCACTACATTCGCAAGGGTGGCCATTTCGTGGGTTATTTCATCTTGAGTGTTCTCCTGTTCCGGGCGTGGAAGATCACGCTGAGATTGCCGTCATTGTGGGCGTTGCGTTGGTCTGCAATTGCGTTTTTCATGTCGGCCCTGGTGGCCAGTATGGACGAGTGGCACCAGACGTATCTGCCGTCAAGGACGGGAGCAATCAGCGACGTGCTGTTGGACAGTTCGGCAGCGTTGACTGCGCAGATTGTGATCTTTCTCTTTCTGCGGTCGAAGAGCGCGAGGATGGCCGAGGAAGTTCCGGTTACGGTGCGTGGTTAATGATTTGTAGACGAACAGTGGACGTCCAAGCGCTCAGACGGCTCGTGTCTTGCCGGCATGCGTAGCACGCGAGATCAGCAATAATGCCGCCGAGACGAGCGCGATTCCAGCGGATAAGTAAAACGGAACTCTGGGACCGTAATGTTTCCACAATTCTCCTGTGATCAGGCTGGCGAGCAGGATGGCCGCACTGCTGACGAAGGAATAGACCCCGAGAGCACGGCCCCGCAATTCAGGCGCAACGACTCCAACGACCAGCGCTTTCAGGACTGGCTCGGTCAGTGCGTAGAACAATCCATAAAAAGCCATGGCGAACCAGATCGCAGCAACGCTGGGCGCAACTGCGAAAGTGAAATACACCGCCGCAAAGACCAGGTAGCCAGCGGCTGCCAGCGCACGGCGGGAAAGGCGATCGCTCAGCCGGCCGGCGGGCCAGGAAAACAGCGTGTAAGTAACATTGAATACGAGTCCCAACAATGGCGCATGGGTCACCGGAATACCGAGGCTCTGCGCTCGCAGCACCAAAAACATGTCACTGGAATTTCCCAGGGAGAAGAGCGTCACCGCCAGCAGCACGAAATAGAACTTGCCGGGAAAATGCTCGAATGCTTTGGCAGGAGCGGATGGTTGATGGTCGGGATTTTCGGTTCTCTTTCGTTTTACTTCATGAATTCCGAACATCGCCGCCGCAACGCAGAGCGCTCCAGGAATGGCGGCAAAGCAGAATACGCCGCGCAGACCGTAATGCGGCAGGAGCATGAGCGCCAGCAGCGGTCCGGCGATGGCGCCGGCAGAGTCCATGGACTGCAACAGTCCGTAGGCGGCGCCCAGGCGCGACGAGGGTACCGAGTCGGCAAGCATCACGTCGCGCGTGGGGCCTCGAATTCCTTTGGACAAGCGATCGGTAAAGCGAATGCCGAGAACCTGGCTCCACGAACTTGCGAGCGCCAGTAACGGTTTAACTGCGTTAGCGACAAAGTATCCGATGACGACAACCGGCTTGCGGCGCGGCGCGCGGTCGGCAAGATATCCGGAGAAGAGTCTGGTAAAGGAAGCCACGCTCTCGGCGATGCCTTCGATGATGCCCAACTGGGCGGGACCGGCGCCGATCGACGCCAGGAATGCGGGCAGAACCCAGTACGCCATCTCGCTGGCAGTGTCGTTCAGGAATGAGGTCGCGCCGAAGGCGATCAAATTGGAACCGCGGGCTTCCCTCATGGAAATCTTGTATCACAGAGAAAGCAGTGGCCGCGTGGAGGGTTTCAGGAGTTCAGTACATGGCGTCGTACTTGGTGACTTCCCACGCGCCGTCTTTGTTTTCGAGTGTGACCGAAAATAGCTCTTTGTAGGTGGCTGACTCTCCCTCGTTGGTGCGGCGTTTGCCACGGTAGTGAAGGATGCGAAGAGGTGGCGCGTCTTCCCAGTCCACCACCTTCCACGAAAGCAGCGGGTGTTTGGCTTCCGAGTCGCAAATGAAAGCCGCATATTTGCGGCGGTAGTCATGTTCCCACTTGGCAAGTTCTTCTTTGCATTGGCCATTGCGCATGGCGTCCAGATATTTTGCGGCGACGCGTTCGGAGTTGCGGTCGCGCAGCGGGTTCAGCGAAATGGTGTTGGGAGTACCAGACAGGGGATCGCGATCTTCGGAACGTGCCAGTACCGGCCCCTGGTTGTTTAGCCACATGAGATAGCCGAAGAAAATGAGCAACAGCAAAACGCCAGCGCCCACGGCGATCCATATTTGTGTGCGGTTGGACTCCATGCTAAGGAGAGTTTAGCGCGCGGTTGGGAAGGGGCTAGATTACGGCGGTGACCCGCGCAAGGACATGTACGAATGGGTGCCAAGTTGTTGGAGACTGTTTTGCCATTAGAACGCCTCTGGCCACTTCTGCGCGCCGTGATAGATGGCGAGGATCACTATGCGTTCATTCTCGATGCTGTAAGCGACAATAAAAGGAGAGTTCGAAATGACCAACTCTCGGGTGCCGCGTACCCGGCCCGCTCTGCCTGACATGGGAAATGTAGCGAGCCCTTGAACGCTGGTGACAATGCGCATGGTGACTTGCGCGGCAACCCTCTCACTGTTGGAAAGTGTGATGTAATCGTGAGCTTGATCTAGTTGTTGAGTTGCCTGCTCGGTCCATACGATCATTGGCTCGCGCGACCACTGCTCTTCAGCCGCCTAACGACCTCTTCGTGGCTGACGACGTGGCCTTTCCGCATGTCATCGAGTCCCTTTCGCACCAGTGCGTCCTGGTAGGCGTGCATTTCGATGTAGTTAGTGATGGCCTCGTTGATGAGATAGCTACGGGGGCGGTCCTGGGCCGCGGCAAGGGAATCGAGTGCATCAATCTTTTCGGCGTCGGCGCGGAAGCTGATGGTTTTTTCGGTGGCCATAATACAATCAATATACCATGTATTATTGGCGACGGAAAGCCGATCGCGTACTATGAACGAGCTGCTCTTTGGCCTTATGCCTTAGACGAAAAACCCACGGCTTGCGCCGTGGGCTGTATTCTGAGGCCGCTTCGCGGGCTTGGAATTTGCTGGTACTACACCTTGTCTTCGCCTTCGGCGCCGGGAGTTGGGTGTTCCACGCCGCCCTGCGCTTCGGCTTCGTCCATGGCTCGCTTGTTTTCCTCTGCACGTTTGGAACGCGCTTCGGCACGCTTCTGGCGCTTTTCGTCGAGCACCTTTTCGCTGCCCAGCAGTTCGATGAAAGCGTTGTCAGCGCCGTCACCCTTCCGCCAGCCGGTGCGAACGATGCGCAGGTAACCGCCGTTGCGGTCTCCGAAGCGCGGGCCGATGGCGTCGAATAGCTTATCCACAGCGGCGCTGGTCATCAGGAAGGCGAGTGCCTGGCGGCGAGCAGCCAGGTCGCCGCGTTTGCCGAGAGTAATCATTTTTTCGACCAACGGGCGCATGGCCTTGGCTTTGGGGACGGTGGTCTCAATGCGCTCTTCAATGATGAGTGAAGTGACCAAATTCCGCAGCAGGGAGCGGCGGTGCGAAGGGTTCCGTCCCAGTTTCCATCCGGCTACTTTGTGGCGCATTGGAGAATCCTTGTTTTCGAGTCTGAGCGTTGCAAGCAACGTCTCTACATAAGTTTGGAAGACGGGCGCGAACGCCCGTCTGCCATGAATCTCTTACAGATCGTTATCACCGTACGCCGACGCCGGCAAAACCTGGTTCGAAGTTGGGCCGGGTACTGCGTTGCCTTGTTCGTCGATCTTCATCCCCAGACTCAAGCCCATGGTGGAGAGAATTTCCTTGATCTCGTTCAGAGACTTACGGCCGAAATTCTTGGTCTTGAGCATTTCGGCTTCGGTCTTCTGCACCAGTTCGCCGATGGTCTGAATATTCGCGTTTTTCAGGCAGTTGTAGCTGCGCACGGAAAGCTCGAGTTCCTCGACGGAACGGTTCAGGTTCTCGTTGCGAATTTCCGGCTTGCGTTCTTCGCTGGAACTTGAAGTCTCGATGTCTTCCTCGAAGTTGATGAAGATATTCATGTGGTCCTTCACCAGCTTGGCGGCCAGTCCAATGGAATCGGCCGGGGTGATGGAACCGTTGGTCCAGACTTCGAGAGTGAGCTTGTCATAGTCGGTAATTTGACCAAGACGCGCCGCCTCGACGGTGTAGTTGCACTTGCGCACCGGAGAGTGGACGGAATCGATGGGAATAAAGCCAATGCCGAGGTCATCTTCGAAATTCTTGTCGGCGGAAACGTAGCCGCGGCCACGCTTGAGCCGCATTTCCATGTCAAGCTTGCCGCCTTCGCTCACGGTGGCAACGTAGACGTCTTTGTCGAGCACTTCCACGTCGGCATCGGCCTCAATCATCCCCGAGGTCACAATTCCGGGCTGATCAGCGCGCAGATAGATGGCCTTGGGCGCATCTCCACTGAGCTTGAAAGGAATCTGCTTGAGGTTGAGGATGATGTCGGTTGCGTCCTCAACCACTCCAGGAATCGACTGGAACTCGTGCAACACGCCGTCGATTTTGACCGCGGTTACGGCCGCGCCTTCGATGGACGACAGCAGCACGCGGCGCAGAGCATTGCCGATAGTCGTACCGAATCCGCGTTCAAACGGCTGGGCCCAGAAAATTCCGTACTTGTCGGTGAGGGTTGAAGTATCAACCGCCAAGCGTTTCGGTTTTTGAAAACCTTTCCAAAGCATGTTGTTTCTCTCCTTCGGCCGTTTGGCTCGGTCGAGGCTCCCTGAAGCGGTCCCACTTCAGGTCAAGCGCCTACAACCGGCCGATCTGGCACGAAAAGTGGACCAGAACAAAATTGTCGTTCGTCGTTTTACTTGCTGTACAACTCTACAATCAGCTGCTCGTTAACCGGCAACTGAATTTCGTCGCGCTTGGGCAGTGATAACACGCGGCCCTTAAAGTTCTCGCGATCGATTTCCAGCCAGCCTGGCGCATTCTGGTGGCTGGCAAATTCCTTAGCCTGCTCGAGAATCGCCAGCTTGCGGCTGCTCTCGCGAATGGTAATTTCGTCGCCCACATTCACCTGGTAAGAGGGAATGTTGACCTTGCGGCCATTGACGTGGACGTGGCCGTGGCGCACCAGTTGGCGGGCCTGGCGACGAGAAATGCCAAAGCCGATGCGATGAACGACGGTGTCAAGGCGGCGCTCCAGTTGCTGTAACAGCAATTCACCGGTTACGCCCGGGGCACGCGCCGCTTTCTCGAAATAGTTGCGGAACTGGCTTTCCTGGGCGAAGTACATGCGCTTGGTCTTCTGCTTTTCGCGCAGTTGCAGACCATAACCGACGATTTTCGCCTTGCGGTCCTTACCGTGCTGGCCGGGAGCGAAGTTACGCTTCTCGAGGGGGCACTTATCGCTGAAGCATTTTGGGCCTTTGAGGAAGAGCTTAATGCCCTCGCGGCGGCAGAGACGGCATACGGGATCGGTATAACGGGCCAAGTTGTTCTCCTTTAGATGACCGGTTTACAGGTTTGGCTTCACCCTTCTTCCCGGACGATGAGGGCCTTTGGCCCTTAGCTATTGGCTTTTGGCTAAAGGCTTAAGAGCCAATAGCCAAGAGCTTTCTCAAACTCTACGGCGCTTTGGCGGACGGCAACCGTTATGCGGAATCGGAGTTGCGTCCTTTATGTTGCGCACTTCAATGCCGGCTGCAGCCAGAGCGCGGATGGCGGACTCACGTCCGGAACCGGGCCCGCTGACGCGAACTTCAACACTACGGACACCGTGATCGCGGGCCATGCTGGCGGCGTTCGAGGCAGCCTGCTGGGCGGCGAATGGCGTGCCCTTTCGGGATCCGCGAAATCCCAGGGAACCGGAACTCTTCCAGGAAAGCACGTTGCCGGCCTGGTCGGCGATAGTCACGATGGTGTTGTTGAACGACGCCTGAATGTGGGCGATACCATGCGAGACGTGCTTGCGTTCCTTCTTTTTGAAGGTTTTCTTCTTGCCCTTTTTGTCCGGTGCTGCACCGCCGCCGGGTGTTTCTGCTGCTGGTTTTGCCATAATGCCTTTCGCTATCGGCTGATTTTATGCCTTCGCCGTCTTCTTCTTCTGAGTGATAGTTCCCTTGCGCGGGCCCTTGCGGGTGCGCGCATTGGTGTGAGTGCGTTGTCCGCGAACCGGCAGATTGCGACGGTGGCGGTAGCCGCGGTAAGAGCCGATCTCGATGAGGCGCTTGATATTCATCGAGACGTCCTTGCGCAGATCGCCCTCGACCAGACCTTCCGCTTCGATGACCTGGCGGATGCGGTTGACTTCGTCCTCGCCGAGATCCTGCACCTTCTTCATGGGCTCGACTTTGGCTTCGTCGAGAATGCGGGCGGAGCGCGAAACGCCGATGCCGTAGATATAGGTCAGCGCGATGTTGATGCGCTTGGTGCGTGGGAGGTCGACGCCTGCGATACGGGCCATAGTTGTCCTTTATCCTTGTCGCTGCTTGTGTTTGGAAATCTCGCAGATCACCCGCACCACACCCTTGCGGTGGATGACCTTGCACTTGTCACAGATTTTCTTTACCGATGCTCGTACCTTCATAAACCCAGCTTTCAGCTGTTGGCGATGCGCCTTCAGCAAACTCACTTATAGCGATATACAATCCGGCCGCGATTCAGGTCGTAAGGCGATAGCTCTACCGCCACTTTGTCGCCTGGCAGGATACGGATGAAATTCTTGCGCATCTTGCCCGAAACGTGCGCCAGAACCTGGTGCTTGTTCTCCAATTCCACCCGAAACATGGCGTTGGGCAGCGGCTCGATCACCGTGGCCATCACTTCGATGGCGTCCTCTTTCGGGTTCGAGGCGTC
>DATHOQ010000033.1:0-219287 GCA_035484735.1 Terriglobales bacterium
ATCGCATTGGCCAGGTAGTTTAACGTCCAGGGGGAAGTGGAACGATCCAGAAACCAGATCCCCGTCTGCCCGGCCGCCTGCGCCGCATTGAACGCGTCACGCGTATTGTCCACCACGTAGCGATGTCCCGCCGCCGGACCATAGTAGTTATACTGTGCGGGGATGTTGGATTGTGTGGCCCCAGTTAGGTAAATGATATTGGTGGTGGTGTCCACACAACTGACACGCATCACGTCCACCGTCCAAGCATCGAACAGGGTGAGTTCGATGTCGCCGGATGGATATTTACCCGAAGGCGGAGCATTGCAAGGATTGCCCTTGGGCGGATTCAAATTGATCCAGCTGGCAATCGGGTCCGCGGGGTTGTATTGAAAACGGTCCATGCATTTGGACTGGGTCCCATCGGTGTAAGACGGGCAATTAGCATTAGGGCCGGTAGGTGGAATCTCCGCAGCCACCCGTAGAAACGTTCCCAGATTGCACTCCGAAGTGCTGACAATCTGCTGGTTCTGACTGGAGATACAGGACCCGCCACTCATGTAGTAGCCGGTTCCGGCTGCCGCGGATTGCAATCGCGAACGCAGCCGTCGCACACCGTTGTAAAACAGATACTCGAAGGGTTGCGTGTTCACCGGCAATCGAACTCGCCACAGCGCACCCGACACATGAGTCCAGCCGGAAATCGAGGAAATCGGTACGCCTCCATTCACCACCGAAACCTCGGATGGATAATTTTCCCAGGTGACCGGGACTGTTGCCGTGCCGGAATCACTCGCGGTGAAGTTCAAGGTTCCCGGGTTCGTGGGACTTAACGGAAGATAGTAAGTTCCTTGCCGCACCATCACGATAATGGGAGCAATGGGATGGCTCTTGAGCAACGATTCAACGGCCATCTGCGCTCGGGCAAGCGAAGCAAAAGGTCCATCCGTATGCTGGGAATTCGGGGCCGACAACTTCCCGCTCCAGGAGTCACTTCCGTTCGTAGCGACATAAAAACTGGCAGGTGCCGACTCCGCGGAAAACGCCGGTTGCAGTTCGCCGGCGCGAACCTCAGAGGTAAGGTCTTGCGAAGCATTCGCAGCCCTGGCAACTCGCGCGGTGGAAACCACCATCAAAAACGCAAATACGCAGCCAGCAAAGGCCAAACGCGCTGTTCGCGTGACACATGGGGCAGGCATCATGGGGGACATGGCACGCTCGCAAAGGCGAATTTACAAAAATACAGCTCGAACCTTGCCAAAAATCATACGTGCCGAAGTTTCAGATTCACAGCTCTCGGAAGTACATGTTGCTATTCGGATCGGTTCCTCTCCCAAACCGGGAATCAGACCATCCCTACGCTTCCAACCGGACTAGCCTTCCTCCACAGACAATACGTACAAATATACCGCGAAGAACTTGCACCCGCTTCCCGACCACTCCTTCAGGCCCTGACATAATCAGGTTTGCCTGCGTTAGCGGTAGCATTGCGAGCCACGGTACTTCCCTCGGTTCGGGCTGTACCCTTCTTCCGGCCGATCATGATGAACAGACCGCCAGCGTCCCCGAGCTTCATCATTAACCCCATTTCCGTCATCCAGCGCGTGGCTTTGGTACCCGGGTCGTGCGCTTCAAACAGTTTTTCGTCGGGGGTAAACGCTCCTAAGTCCGGTTTGGGTACAGCGGAGAGAAATTCGAACCCGTTGGCCTCGAACCAGGTATGCAACACTTCCTCATAGGAGTGTTTGCTTTCATGCGGATGCTTGTACTGATCCATAAACCAGGCCCGCTTTCGCGCCTCAGTATAGTTTTTGTTCCGCTGATGAGCATCCAGCAATCGCAGCTTGTCTCCGGAAATGCGAAATAGGAAACGTAGAAAATCCGTTCCCAACCGGCCAATCGTGTTGTACAAACCGATGATGACGAACCGTCCCGGCTTGACCAGGCGAGAAATCGATTGAAAACCACCGAGCGGATCGCTGGTGTGGTGCAGCACCCCATTGGAGATGACAACATCGAAAACTTCTTCTTTGAATGCCGGCCGGAATAGGTTCATCTGCAAGAAACCGGCGTTCTTGACTTCGCAGCGGTCGCGAAAGCCTTTGGCGAGCCGTAAAGAGTTCAGACATAGATCTGATCCGAACACCGTGCGATTCCATCGCATGCCCAGAAAGTTGCTCAACTGTCCGGTGCCGCATCCGCATTCAAGAACCCGCGCCCCTCCGGGAATCTGATCATCGAGCAGACGGGCGAAGACACCACGGCTGGCTTTTTCCGCCATACTCTCTTTGGAATCGAATTCGTCATAGTTCGGAAAGGGATTCTCCTCATAAAATGCTTTGACCACGTCGGTCACGTCCCGCGCCTGATCCTTGGCGTCATGGGGATGGAAAAGTAACGGAATACCCCGGTCGCTCGGATAAATGGCGTTGCACCCTTCACAGATCAGTGTCTCCTGATCGATGCGCAACGAAGCACGGCACTTGGGACAGCAGAACATGTCCAAGTGTTTCACGAAGGTGTCAAGCATGGAACGTTTCTCCCGGAAAGTAGTTTCTGATACTGCTTCTCAGTCTAATATCAAGTGTAACCATTGTGAACGTACTGAAAAAGTATGCGTTTTGGATACTCTCTCGAACCGGCTTGGCGGTCTATTCCCGTCTACCGATTTTTGGACCCTTAAGAGTAGCCGTTGGCGTAATGAGAACCAATGATGGCTTCCTCGTGATCGAACGCAGTGATGGTCGCGGACTCTCATTCCCGGGAGGAATCGCGATGCCTTGGGAGGGCACCGAACAGGCGATGGTACGCGAGTTTGCCGAAGAGACTGGCTTGAAAGTGACCGGCTCGCAGTTGAAGTTCAGCTATTTCTCCGGCGAGGACGTCCCAGTCAATTTGGCGGTGTTTGAAGTTGAGGCCGAAGGTCAGCTTCGCGGTTCCTGGGAAGGCGCTCCGCGCTGGGCGCGGACAACCGAGCTACGCCAGCGCCTGCTTCGCAGTCAGAAGCGAATCTTGAATACCTTACCAGAGTTGGGACCCGACAAATGCCCCGGCAGCTGAAACAGCAAGAATCATTGTTCACAACAGAACAGGCGGCCTGCGGTCTTGTGGAGAGACGTAACAAGCTCTTTCTCTGCCAAGTCACACGTAGGCCGTGTGTCAAAAGCTATTCGCCAGTTCCTACCAGCTTCACATTTTGCGCACCCAGGCTGGTGTTGATGGTCAGCGTGGCTGTTCGAGTGCCGGTCTTAGTCGGAGTGAATGTGACGCCCACGGAGCACTCAGACTGCGGTGCCAACTGAGTGACGCAGGTGTTGCTAACAATATTGAAATCACCGGGATCGGCGCCCCCAAGTATCGTGGTTGTGAGTGGAAGTGTGGCCAAACCGGAGTTTCCTAAAAGCGCTGACATGGGTGAACTTGTCTGTCCCACCGGAGTGGTGGGGAAGGTCAGCTTGGTCTGCAATAACTGACCGACAGGCACCATGTCCACTTCACGAATTCGATTGTTACCCTGGTCAGCGATCAGGAGATTCCCCTCGCTGTTTACGGAAACACCCAGATTATCCAATGTAGCTTTCGTCGCCGGGCCTCCATCCCCAGCGAAGCCAAGAGTTGTGGGTTTGCTGGGGTTTCCCGCAACCGTGATCACCTGGTGAGTAACGGCATCAATGCGCTGCACTAACAAGATAGGGCCTCCGCTGACAAACAAATTTCCCGCCGAGTCGAGCGCCAACTCTTGCGGAATTGCCCTGGCAGCTTGCAGAGCGGGCCCATTGTTACCGCTGAATGTGGCCTTGCCATTGAAGGCGTACGGGATAATGGTGCCGACGGCCTTGCCGGTAGTGTCCCCGCAGCCCCCGATAGTGCCGATTACGCAGCGGACGCGATGATTCAAGGAATCCGCGATATAGACATCGCCGCCGCTATCGGCAGCAAGACCGAACGGATAGTGGAGTGTAGCCTTGCTCCCCGGACCATTGTCACCGGTATTGCCGTTGGTCCCGGTGCCCGCCAAGGTGCAAAGGTCACCCACCTGAAGGCCCGAATAGGCACCACAAGTCCCAGCCACAGCCAGTACCTCGCGAACTCGACTGTCGTAATAATCGGCGATAAACAGGTTGCCGTGGCCGTCGAGTGCTATCGCCGCAGGGTCAGTGAGTCTCGCCCCCGAACCGGTGGCAGGCGCTGTGTCACCACACAGAGCCGTAGGATTCTCACAAGAGAGTCCACTGCCGGCTACGGTGGCGATGTCACCAGGCTGAATGGTCACGCCCAGAACGGTAATCGGCGTGGCCTGTGTGTTCACCGCTCGAACCACTGAATCCCCGCTGTCCGCGATGTAAATGTTGCCACTCGCATCGACTGCAACGCCTGTAGGATTGAGCAAGGTAGCGAGAAGCGCGCTGCCTCCGTCGCCCCAGCTGAGAAGTTCCCAGACACTAGGCTCACCGTTACCCGCAACGGTGGCGATATTTCCATTGGCTGTCACTTCGCGGATACGGTTGTTGGCAGCATCGGCGATGTAATAGTTTGTGCCTGATGGATCCCAGGCCGCTGTCACCGGATTAGCCAGTTCTGCCGCCGTGGCCGGACTGCTGTCGCCAATGGACCCGCCGCCTGCTTTTGTGTTGATAATGGAATTCACCACCTGCCGAATCCGTCCGTTTCCGCTGTCGAGAATGGTCATGGTACCCGCTGAATCAATCACCACGCCCAGGGGACCATCCAAGTAGGCTTTTGTGGCCTTGCCTCCATCCCCTCCGAAGCTCGCGACACCGGTCCCGGCTACGGTTGTGACTACAGCATTGGAACCGGTCGTGATCTTACGAATCTTGTAGTCCCACTGATCCGCAACGTACAGGTTTCCAACGCTATCCACCCAGACGCCGGTGGGGTTATGGAAACGCGCATTGAATGGCAACTGACCATCGTTGCAGGAGTTAGTCGGTACCGGGCAGAAGATGCCGGTATTCCCCGCGTAGGTAACGATCTCGCCGACGACGGGATTCGGGTACTGCGTGTTAGGACAACCGCCCGCGACATTGACAACGCACCGAATCCGCTGATCGCGGGTGTCCCCAATGTAGAGGTTGCCGGCGCTATCAGTGGCCACGCCTTGGGCAAGGTCGAGCCTGGCGCCATTCGATCCTGAGAGGGTGGCCGGACCACCATCCCCGCATTGATAAGTTGGTCCATTGCATGTCAAGCCGTTGCCGGCAAGAGTGGCCACATTCCCGGGCTGAACCGTTATCCCGGTAACAGTCACTGCCGTAGCCTGAGTGTTGACGAATCGAACCCGGTCATCACCGGTATCCGAAATGAAAACGTTACCCACGCCGTCCACATAGAGGGCGAGAGGGTCATAGAACTTGGCGTTAATGGCCGGCCCGCCATCGCCGCAGGCGCCTGTATTCGGAACGCAGAGTACACCCGTGGAGTTCGCGAAGGTGTTGATCTTGCCGTCCGTGACTACACGGATGCGGTTGTTGTCGATGATGTATACCTTTCCCGTGTTGTTATCCACTCCGACCGCAACCGGCGCGGACAATGCAGCGCTCGTGGCCGGGCCACCATCACCGCTGAACCCGAAAAATCCGTTCCCGGCGAAGATCGACAACGCTCCAGTACTAGGGTTTACTTTGTACACGTAGTAGTTGTATTGGGAGGCGATATACAGATTGCCGCTCGCATCTTCAGCTACTCCGGTCGGATTCGGAATCGCCGCAAGCGTTGCGACTAGGTTGGTCGGCGCACCGCCGGCCATGGTGCCAATCGTGTTGTTCTGTTGTGCCTGGCTCATCGTGGCAGTGAAGAGGAACAAACAACCAAGTGCCAGCATGGTGAAAAAGGGTCGTGATTGAATCCTCAGCGCAGGCTTGCGCCCATCGCGCAGAACGGGGGATAGGCTGAGACTAGTTACATTCAAATACATAGGGCCTCCAAGAACTTTCTGGGAACAAATTGCCGAAGTGTACGCGGGTCTGATTTGCCGTATTGTTAACTCGCAGTGAGGTAGGGAACCTCCGCCGGTTCCTGGCAATAGGAACCGGCACTGCATCCCAACGTTGCGCCGGGGCTTGGGGATAGACCCGACTACAGCGACGATTTCTCGACTATGAAATTCTCCATCACTAATGCGTCCATTTCACTTTTCGAAAATGTGCTGAACGCGTTGGCTGGCGTGTTCACAATGGGTTCACCCCGCAAATTGAACGAGGTATTCAAAACCACGGGTACGCCGGTGGCCTGGCCAAAGCGCTCGATCAGATGATAGTAGCGCGGGCTCTCATGCTTGAAGACCGTCTGCAACCGTCCGGTGCCATCCACGTGCGTAATTGCCGGCAGAGTGCTTTGCTGGGCCGGCTCTACCGGAACCACATAGAGCATGTAGCGCGCAGGATAGTGCTTGGTGGCATTGGGCAGAGTAAAGTACTTCTCCGCAGATTCGGCAAGGACCGAGGGAGCGAACGGACGATACGGCTCCCGGAACTTGATCTTGGCATTGACGATGTCCTTCATCTCCGGATTGCGCGGATCAGCCAGAATGCTACGGCTCCCGAGTGAACGCGGTCCCCACTCGAATCGCCCCTGCGCCCAGCCCACAACTTTGGCATTGGTCAAAAGACCAACCACGTTGTCCACGAGTTCATCTTCGTCTTTCAGTCGGCGGTGCGGAATATTGTTCTCCACCAGGAAATCGCTGATCTCGGCCTCGGAGTTCTCGCGGCCCCAGTAGGCATGCTTCATGGTGAAGTCTCGGGGATGCCCCAACAAGGTGTTGTAAGCCCACAAGGCCGCACCCAGGGCACCGCCGCCGTCTCCCGCGGCCGGCTGGACGTACAATTCCTCGAATTCGGTTTCCCGCAGGATTCGTGAGTTGGCAACGCTGTTCAGCGCGACTCCGCCCGCCATGCAAAGCTTTTTCATCCCGGTCTGCTTGTAGACATTGCGAGCCATCCCCAGGATCAATTCTTCCGTTACCTTCTGAATACTGGAAGCAATGTCCGCGAAGTGCTGGTTTAGCTTGCACAGCTCGCGGTAGTTCGATGGCGGGTCTCCGAAATACTTGGGGAATCCGGTGGCTTCGGTGAAGAACTGCAAGTTCACCGGCCGGGAGTCACCCCACAACGCTTCGAAACGCTTACTGTAGGTACGGTTGGTCGAGTGATGGAAAGAAAAGTAATCCATGTCCAGCGCGAACGAGCCATCCTGGTTCTGATGGACCACCTTCCAGACCTTGTCCACGTAGCGGGGTTGGCCATAAGGGGCCATACCCATGACCTTGTACTCACCTTCGTTCACTTCAAAACCTAGGAACGCAGTGAACGCGCTGTACAGTAATCCCAGGGAGTGAGGAAATTCCATCTGCTTGATCAGCTTGATGTCATTGCCGCGCCCCACACCATACGTACCCGTCACCCACTCGCCCACGCCGTCGATGGTCAGAATCGCCGCTTCCTCGAAGGGTGAGCACAGAAATGCGCTGGCGGCATGCGAAAGATGGTGCTCGGAAAACAGAATTTTCTCTTTCTTAACATCGCCAAGCTCGGCTTGTAGCGTGGATGCGACCCACATTTTGTCCATAGTCCAGGTCATCATGGACTCACGGAAGACCTTCCACGACTGAGGATAGGTCTGAAACGCGGTCATCAGAATGCGGTCGAGTTTGCGAAAAGGTTTCTCGAAAAACACGATGTAGTCGAGATCTGGCCCTTGGATCCCGCCCATCTCCAGGCAATACTTGATTGCCATCTTCGGGAAGCCGTAGTCGTGCTTAATGCGCGAAAAGCGTTCCTCTTCAGCCGCAGCTATGATTTTTCCGTCGCGCAGGAGCACTGCCGCGGCGTCATGGTAATAACAAGAGATCCCCAGAATATCCACAATTACTGCCTTCTGGCCCACTGTAAGTCTTGGGCCTCATTAGGATGATCGAGCCATTGCGTCGGAAGTTTCTTGATCCGCAGAGGATCCGAGAACAGGCGTGCGCCAAATCCGAATGGCCAGATGAAAACAAAATAGAAAATGGTTAGCAACACTCGTGACTGGAAGTTGCCGATTTTATGCGCCAGGCGCTTCCAGGCTTGCCACATCCGTTTAAACATAAGATTGCGTTCTCCTTCGTTGGTCGTAAAAACAAACTACGGCTGACTAGCAGCACCGTTAGTCGTGAGCGAGGTCACGGCCGTGCCAGTGGACGTCATCCGGCAAGCATTCTGATAGGACTCTGTGCCCTGCACTGTGTTGAACAGCTCCTCCGCAATCAACGTATGTCCCGCTGCCGTGGGATGAACGTGGTCCAGGAACATATCATTGAGGTTCTGGTCTCGCATCAACCGAATAATGTCCACGAGAGGAACGTTGTTGGCGCGGGCATACTCGACCATCGCGGCTTGATAAGGGTGCGCCGGACCCGGCTCGCCCTTGGATCCAACCAGCAGGAAGATCATTTGCGAATGGTGCGCATCCGCAACTTGCTTGGCCTTCTCCAGGTGCGCTAAGAAATGTTCCGCTGGCAGATCCGGGCTTGAACGGGCCGAATCCCATGTTCCCAGCATCAGCACTTCTCGAAAACGATAGTAGGCGACCCCGCGCAGCAGATCCTCAATCAGGAAGTTATACAACGCGCTGCGCCGGGCCATGGACTTGAGTTCCACTTTCTTCAGAAAGGTTTCCCGTTCTTTTCCCTGTAGATCCGGGATTCCCTCGAAACCAGTATTGGCGCTGTAGGAAACGATCTCGGCATCGGGCTGATAGCCATCCTCGATGACTTTCATCGCGCGTTCCTCAACCAGGGCATTGGGATACGCATTCACTCCGGCCGAAATGACCTGGAACTTCAGACCGGAGCAGCCTTTGGCGTTAAGCAGTTTCTCCAGTTGTGAACTGTAGTTCGAATCGTCATCCACGCCCCATCCCATGGTGGTTGAATCACCAAAGGCAAAAATGCGGTAAACGCCCGGGTGTTGCAGTGACAAAACCTCGCGATAACGGAAGTTCTGTGGGCTGATAGTCTCGGGACGATGATTCATCTCGGTTAGCTTGTTCGTGCCTGGCATCGGAAGCCAAAGCATGCGATCATCAGGCCGATAAATCACGTACCGGCCGAAGCCAAAAGGCCGCAACCCGATCTCAAAGACCACACACACAATCAGAAACCAAAAAATCGCCTTGCCGAGCTTGCGCAAAAAACCTTTCTTCTGGGTTGGCGGCGTGCTAGCCACGGACATAAGAATTGCTCTCCTTTTTGTTCCTTGAACTTAATCTCTAGTATTGCATTATTGCGACTGCTTCCCGGGGTAACGTCTTAACCACCGTACTCCCAGGGTGAATCGCGGATGGTGAGAGGCTGGACGGCAGCGCGGCACTCCGCGTCAAGTACTTCCATCACCACAACGGCGTGGTCACCTTCTCCCTCTAGAATACGCTTGATGCGGCACTCTATGTAGGCCCCGAAGTTCTCGAGTATCGGCGCCGACGTCTTACCTTCCCGAAACGGCTCACCATTCAGGCTGCCTTCATCCGCGGATGTAGGGGCAAAAAACCTCTGCGCGATCTTCTGCTGGCTCGAGTCCACGATGTGCACCACTGCGGCCCCGCTCTTCGACAGACACTTGAACAGGTTGCTGCCAGGTTGTATCGCGGCCATCAGCAGTGGAGGTTTGAACGATGCCTGCGACAACCAGGTCACCGTAGCCGCTCCGAAATGATCGCCATCTCGCGCCGTCATAATGTAAACACCATTGGAAAGCAGCCGCAGCGTTTTCTTCCGGCACGCAATGTCCATGAATGTGAGGATCCCTGGCTAAACTGGCGATCCACCTGCCTGAGAAAGCTGCGGGAGGCTGTCCCGATTCTTGCGCTGAACAAGCAGTGCTGCAATCTTCTCGATGCAGCGGAAGTTTTCGATCTCGAAATCCTGGATATCAATCGGAGTCTCGAAGTCCTGCTCGATGAAGAAAAGAAGTTCGACCAGTTTCTGCGAGTCCAGAAGACCCGAATCGAACAAGTCGGTTTCAACCGACGGTACCTCGACATGCATACGCGAAAACAACTCGGATACGCGTGCCTTTGCGCCTTCGAATTCTCTGTTTGTCATATGGACATCGATCACGAGCTGACGAGGCGGTCCCCTGGCCGCAAGAAGCCTGCCGCTGGCAGGTATGTACCACTAACCTGCAATTTGCTGGCCAGAACCCACTCGTCCTGACAGGCAACCTGTACTCCGCAATCCGTAGAATCTCCCACAGTTCCCGGTGAAACGCCGCATGGCTTTCCGGTCCGGCTCGCCTTCACAAGTGCAAATTCTTGCGCACCGCGGCGAGTTCGCGGATGCCCCCAGGGAGAGGTGAATGGAAAGTAATCACAAGCCCGTACAAAGTTTACTACTTTGCAAGCTGGCCATGACCAGGAAAGCTGCCCCTGTTCCGGCACTTCCCTGCCAAAGTATTCTCTCACCGCCAAGTCTTGTGGGGAAAGAGGTAGTTCGTCTCCTGTTTCCGCCACCTCAAGCAAGCGCTGCATCAGGGCCACACCTTCGCGAACGCATTTGAAGCTGAGCGAAAGCGCGGTATCGCTTGCCTCAATCGGAAACCGAGTCTGGTAAACAATGGGGCCAGCGTCGATTTCAGGGTCCATGCGATGAACGGTTACCGCATGCTCCTGCTCGCCCCGAAAAATCGCCCAGCTTACGGCATTGAGACCGGCGTAGCGGGGCAGCGGCCCAGGATGCAGGTTAAACGCACCCAGCCTTGCCGCAGTTAGCACCTGCGGATGAACCAGGTAGAGCGAATGTATGTTGAGGAAAACATCGATCTGCTCGGATCGCAGCCATTCGCCAAGAGACGCATCTTTCAACTGGCTTGCAGGCCGCGTTTGCAGGCCCAGACTATTGGCAACATTCCACACGCTGGCGGCGGCACTGTCTTTCGGTGGCGCAGCAAACACACCCACCAGGCGATGCTTGCTGGCCGCCAGGCTGCGCAGCATCCGCAACCCTGCCGACTCCTCCGCGGCTAGCACGATATTCATCTCGAGCCCTGCACCGTCGGCGGCTGAACCGAAACACGCAGCGAATCACCTGGCGGTAACCTTTCAGCACCCTCACTCGAAGCACCTGGACTACTCTCCAGAGGTTGTGACGCCCGGCTCGCCTGTAGCTCGACAGCAAATAGTTCTTGCAGCTTCCGGCGGTCTATCTTCCCGTTCCCATTGTTGGGTAATTGTGTGAGGACCATCCAGTGCGACGGCACCATATACGGCGGCAATACCCTGCTCAATTGAACGCGAATACCGGGAGGCGTAATGCTCTGGTCGCGCCCCACGTAAGCGCAGCAAATTAGATTAGTTTCAAAACCATCGGTAGGAAGCGCCACCACCGCACAGTCTTTTACTTCCGGCAAATCGTGCAAAGCAACTTCGATTTCACCCAGCTCAATGCGATAACCTCGGCTCTTGATTTGGGTGTCAGCACGCCCTATGAAGTAAATCAAACCATCCTGCCCCATCCGCGCCAAGTCTCCGGTCCGGTATATTCGGTCTCCCTCACCATAGGGGACAAACGCGGCGCTGGTCGCAGTTGGATTACGCCAATAGCCGGGACTCAGCCCGACTCCCCGAATGTAGAGATTTCCCACTTCCCCCGCCGGCGCTGGTCGCAGGTCGTCGTCCAGCACTAGAAGTTCCTCACCGTCGCAGGCAGTTCCAATGGGAATCGGTTGTGTTCCATCCGCCGGACAGGCCTGAACGCTGTAGTAGCTGCTGGCAATGGTCGTTTCCGTGGGCCCGTACAGGTTGGTAAAGCTGACATGGGGCAGGCGATTCATCCAGTACATCAAAGCCGGCGTTGGGAACACCTCTCCACACCAAAGCAACCGCCGCAATGCCGGGAAATCATGGGAACTTACCACGTCGAACTTGGCCATGTAATTCAGCACCGAGGGCACCGAAAACCACTGCGTGAGCTCAGAATCGCGAATGAAATCCGCGAGTTTATTGGGCAACAACCCCAGTTTTGGCGGCACCAGGTGGAGCTGCGCTCCCGCGGCAAACGCCCCGAAAATGTCAAACACGGAAAGATCAAAATGCAGAGGCGGATGACCGGAAACCCGATCCGAGTCATTAATTCCAAAATGGCGGATCGCCCATTCCACAAAGTGAAGGACGTTGGCGTGGGTAATCACCACTCCCTTGGGCTCACCCGTGGATCCAGAAGTAAAGAGAATGTGCGCCGGATCATTGGAGTGCTGACTGTATTCCAAAGGTTCAGCGGAGTAGGTGTCGGCATCTGTCCACTGAAATTTCGCGCTGAAGTTACGATGTTCGGCGCCGGAGGTTTCCATCCACCCCACACCCACCGAGTCCCTGAACTCACCCTGTTCAAACAGCTCTTCCAGCAGGCTGGAAGAAGCATCCACTCCGAGAATGTAACGCGGGTCACTCGATCGTATGATTTTCGAGACTCGCGGAGCCGGACTCGTGGTATCGATCGGTACGTGAATACAATCAGCTTTTAGAATCGCTGCGATGGCGATAATGGCGGCAGGAGATTTGGGGATCGCAAAGCACACGCGATCTCCTCGCTGGCACCCGGCCTCCTTTAAGAGTCGCGCCAGTCGATTCGTGGATTCCTCCAGTTCGCCGTAGGTCAGAGATTCTTCCTGCATCACCACGGCTACTGCTTCCGGGCTCTGTTGCGCCTTTTGAGAAATCCAGTTCTGCAAAAGCCGGGTCACTTGGTCACCAACCGGCGCGCACTCGAAAACACAACCGAAATATGTTCCAACTCATCCTTGGCCGCCGGAATATCCAGAATAAATGTCAGATGACCGAGTTCGAGATACTTCGCCAGCTCCGACGCGACTCGTTCGTAACTTCCCACCAGGTAAGGACAAAAGGTTTTGTAATTCTCGAAAGGCCACAACCAATAGGGACTGTCATTCTGGCCTGGCGTAGCAGCCATTTGTGAAAGTTGTTTGTGCCAGGCCGAGTCTGATGTCTTCATGGCGAGCTGGTGGGTGATCTGACCTTTGCGGTCCCCAGGAAATCGCTCATTCGCAACCCGCCAAGCTTCTTCTTCTGACTTCCGCGCGATGATGCCGACCCGGATGCCGGTTTTGATCGCTTCGTCGTGGCAATCCGGTTCCTGTTCGGCCGGTTGCGGATACTTGACGGCCGTCGCACCCAGTACCTGCGCTGCCGCCAAACCTGCCGGCGAGGAGCCCGACACAAAAACTTCCGGCGCCAACTCCGGCGGAAGCGGAGGGGTCATCCGCAGCTTATCCACAACGTAAAATTCGCCGCGATAATTCACCGCTGCCGGACCTTTTAGCAATTCCTGAATGATAGTGGTGTATTCGACCAACCGGGCATACCGTTTGTCATGCGGGGTGGTATCGTTCAACGCCGCCAAATCATTGGTGAATCCGCCAGCCACCATGTTCAGGTATATTTTTCGACCATAGAGGTGCCCCAAAGAACTCACCATCTTGGCCACTGCGTATGGATGCATATACGCCGGCTGTATGGCTACTAATGGCGACAGCCTGGCGGTGTTCTGGATGATGATTTGCGCCACCAGCCAGGGATCGACCAGTGAGTTGTCGGTGTACACCAGAATCCCTTCGCAACCCGCTTCTTCACTCCAACGCGCCACCTCAATCACTTTGGCGACGTAGTCTGCTCGATCCACAGAGCTTGACTGCGGAGAGGTAGAAAACACGTGGAGCTTTGGCTGTTGCAATGAGATGTCCACTGTCATGCGGCCAGAGAGAGGGGAAGTGGCGGGGGGAGGGAGGTCGGGGCTACCGTTCTAAGGGGCCTTCTTTAGAATTTCGTCTAAATCAATGCCCATATCCTTGAGCAACTGTTCATTTCCGCGCGTGGCCTTGCGTATCAGTTCTCGCTTTTCCGGAGTGGCTTTTGCCAGCAGACGACGAATTCTCTTGGCCGCGATGTAGCTTCGGTATCGTTTCCAAACCGCAACCGGAACAAACGAGAAAATGACCGGAGCAAAATGATGAGTAAACTGAAGGCAGCTATAGGTGATCCGGTCCGAAACTCTCTCCCAAAGTGATGGGGTTGCCGGGTTGGTCTCGAGCGCTTGGGGATAGGCCGGCCAAACTCCGTCATCGCGCTCTCGCCACATCCTGACGTAGCGCTCAATTTTCTCTTGCAGTTCCGGGGGCAGCCCTTCGTGCCCGTTTCGGGTGGCAAGGATTTTCTCGCCCTTCACCAGCGAATGATGACGAAGATCAGCGATTGCCCCGCGATCCGCACCCGCCAGGTTATTCATCTTGCTGTCATAGGGAAGCTCGAGGAACTCGCAAATCGCCCTCATGTGGCCTTCGGGATCCCGCACCATATCTTCGTAATTGAGCTGGTGAACCCGCCCTCCCCGCTTGATGAGGGAATCGCATTGGGTTTTCAAGTCCTCAGTGCCCACAATGGCGCGCAACGTCATCCCTGCCCGATTAAAGAACGGAGAGGTTTCCGCCGCTTCCAGGATGCTGCGACAGACATGCCTCAAATCCCGCCAAATAATGATGAACCGAGCGTTGGGAAACGTTTTGCTAAGCCGCGTCACTTCGTCATGATAGGTAGGCGACTTGCATCCCCAGATGATTGCCCCTTTCTTCTGGCGGGCATATTCGGTATATACAGCCTCGACCGCCGTCCGGAGATCCCTGATACCGTCGGGAATTACGGTGGTGTCGAATTTATGCCGGGCCAGCGCCGTATTCCAAAATTCCCATCGTTTCAGCCAGCGCGTAGTATCGCGCGGAACCCAGAACAGGGCCTGCAGATGCGCCAGATCTCCTTCATACATCAATGCGATCTGGGGGTGCTGGTTCAGAAGGGCGTAGAGCAGCGAAGTTCCTGAGCGAAACATTCCCACAACAAATAAGGGATCCGGACGAGGCTTAAAAGCCGGTGTCGTCTCTGCAACACTCGGCAACGGGGGCGTGGTCAGCTGCGGCATTCGTTCATTCTCGCTATCTGGGACGCTCGGTGCCTTAACGGTCACAGGCTGCTGTCCCCGTCATAGCAGGTAGGATCCCAAGCACTCGCTTCTCGCAGGCTGGCCGACAAAGATGACTTATTAGTACGATAGAAATAACGCCAGGAGCTGAGGCCGCGATAGTGAGGATTCATACTGTCTATGATTTGTTGCTTTTCGGATGAGAAACCAATGGCTTCCATCATGTGGATGCCCTCCCTTTGGCACCTTTCCAAAGCGAAAGCCAGCAAAGGTTTTACCCTGTCCTGTGATTCATCCAAATATTGAAAGTCTACCAGCCGCATCCGCTTGAGCGCGAAAGCGCGATTGTCTTGGCGGCAAAGAATCCCGTAGGCGGCGAGTCTGGAGCCTTGGTTGACGGTAAGCAGCCAAGCCTCGCCCTTCTGCAAAGCATACTTGAAATGCCATTCGAGCACGTCTCGCGAACGATCCGCAAGCACACGCCCAGAACTGCGCTTTCGCAATTGCTCCCAGAACCGGTTGAACCGCTCGTCAAACTGTGTGCACCACTCGACCTGGGCAGCTGCGGTCTTGGTTCGCTTACCCTTGTTCGCCAATAGGTCCCGAACAAATAGGCCGGCAGCCAAGGGGTAGCTCCACATTTGCGGTCCGAAGAATTCTTTTCTGTGTAGCAGGCTCGCACTAAATCCCGAGTAATTCGTAATCCAGAACGCGGAACGGTTCCAGGTTCCCGCCGGCACTTGCACAGCGCGGAACAACTGGTGCAAGCGGGACACTTTCTCATTCACCGAAGTGTTCACAAACAGATCGACGTCCTTCTGCCCGAAGAAATGACTCAACAGAGAAAACGAGTAGGCGCGATATCGGGCATCCACCACCAGTCCCCGGCTGGTTGCAGTCGCCAGTGGTCGATTCGCAAACTCGACAGCCAGCGGGATATTGGCGATGCTGCCGACGATTTCGTCCTGTTGGTTCTCGCAGACCCAACCAATCGGCCAGTGGCGGAAATCGTAATACGCCGGGTTGTGCACCCAGAGGTGCTTCCATTCCTCGTAACTCTTGGGATGCAGCCCGTATCGCGATTCCAACTCTGCGATTTTCGGATAGTCCTCAAAAACCGTCTCGCGGACACGGGGCGGAGCAGCCCTGAAACGGCCTTTAGCTTTCAATGGGACCACGAGTTCGCGCAGTGACCCCGAAGAAAGTTCCATTAGGCGACCTGCTCAACGGCCGGAGCGTGGCCCTTGATCGCTTCCGACAAACAAGTCTCGAGTTCGCGCGCCAAAAGGTCCACATTTTCTTCATAAAACATCGATTCGTGGCCCCCGGAGATTTTGAACACCCGAACGCCGCGGCCGATGAGTCCGTCCCAACTGGCACAGAAATTCCAATATTGCCCGTGAGGCCAGTCGGTAGACTGAAAAAATACGACCTCGCCAGCGTAAGCCTCCGGTCGATAGACAAAAGAAGCTGGGTGCACAATCGTATCCAAATCCTGCAGATGCTTATTGTCGACCGACAAACCCAGGGCATGGCGCACTCGCCAATAGCGAACGCTGGCTCTACGTTGAATACCAGTCATGCGGTCATTCACGTAATCCGCCAGTTTCTGCCGACGGAAATTCCTAAGATGATGTCCCGTCCGCTGCAACAGCAACTCGGTGCGACTCTGATGTGCGAAGTTTTCGTAGTATGCCGGGTTCTGAGCATCAAACATCGCCAGCAAGGCTATCTCATGTCCCAGCTGCGTGAGTTGCCTCGCCATTTCGTACGCGATCACTCCATTGACGCACAATCCAGCAAGAAAGTACGGGCCCTCGGGTTGCACTTCCTGCAGCTGGCGCACCAGAGCGGCCGAAATATCCTCGAATTTGTAGGGTATTGGAAGCCTGCTGGCATCCGCAGCGGGAAGATGTAGCCCCAGGATCGGTTGATTCGGCCCCAGACGTTTGGCCAGTGGGAGCAGGAAGGAACCGCCTCGCACCCAGTACAAAACTGGCCTGGAACCATGCGCCTGAACTGGAACGACCGCCGCATGATGGCTCATGAGGCCGTTGCCGTCAAGCATCTCTGCCAGTTGCCGGACCGTGGGTGCCTGGAAAACATTTGCCAACGACAATCGCTTTTCAAATTGCTGCTCGATGCGGAGCAACAACTTCGCGACCAAAAGCGAGTGCCCACCAAGATCGAAGAAGTTTTCGGTAATGCCGAATCCGCTCTTTCCGAGGACGCCTGACCAGATCTCAAGCAGCTTGGCTTCCACCTCGCCCCGGGCCGGAAGTGATGACCCTTCCGAAACCGGCTGCGCTGGCACCAACAAGGCGTTCCTGTCCACTTTGCCGTTGGGCATCAACGGCAATCTTTCGAGTACGACGAAGCTGGAGGGAACCATCGCTCCCGGCAACTTGGTTCCGAGAAACCGTTTCAGGCTGTCCGCATCGAAGTCTGAGAACGAGACGGGGACCAGGAATGTAACCAGACTCGGTTCATGCGCGTCGGTTTGGCGCACCACCACCACCGCTTGCCGTACGCCGCTGTACTCCGCGATGACCGCTTCAATCTCTTCTGGCTCTATGCGAAAACCGCGGATCTTCACCTGATGGTCCAGGCGTCCCAGCAACTCCAGGTTTCCGTCTGACGAGTAGCGAACCAGGTCTCCAGTCTTATACATTCGAGCCCCGGCCATCTCGCTGAAAATGTCAGGAATGAATTTTTCCCGGGTTTCCTCAGGCCGTTTCAGGTAGCCGCGAGCCACTCCTCCGCCGGCAATATGAAGCTCGCCAGGAACCCCGGTTGGCAGGAGATTCCCGTGAGTATCCAGAACATACACGCGAGTGTTTGGAATAGGACGGCCGATCGACACCAGCTTCTCGGATTTCCCTGCTACGCACCTGTATACCGTGCTCCAAACAGTCGCCTCTGTAGGTCCGTACTCGTTGAACAAGACGGCGCGTGGCAGCTTCCTATAATGACGCTCGACCAGATCAACCGGGCACGCTTCGCCCGCTACGATGGCCACTCGCAACGATGCCAACTGCCCAGCCTTCGCTTGTTCCAGAAGCAAACTGTATAGGGACGGAACGCAGAGCAAATGTGAAACCTGCTGCTGTTCAGCGAAGCTGGCAAGCTGCGTCAGATTCGACGTTACTGAACCGGACGTCAATACCAGCGTACCTCCGTAGCACAAAGTCGAAAAGATTCCGGCTAACGAGCTGTCGAAAGCGAAGGAAGACAACAGCAGAAATCTCGCCGGACTCGCACCGTAGTAGATGGGCCGCGCGGCAGTTGAGTGGATCAGGTTCCCATGTGTAAGCTGCACGCCCTTGGGTTTTCCAGTCGAACCGGAGGTATAGATCACAAAGGCCAGGTTGTGAGCTCGAAGCTCACACTGCACCGGCTCCGCGGTTCCAGCGTAAATGTCTTCGTCGTCAACGCACACTACCTCCACGCCGTTTGCCGGGACTTGGCCGCGCAGCCGCTTTTGGGTAAGCAGCACTTTCATGCCAGTCTCTTTTACCGCGTGGGAGTGCCTGCCAACCGGATAACTTGGATCCAACGGAACGCATGCCCCTCCCGCCTTCAGGACCGCCAAGATTGCCGTCGGCATTTCCCAAGAGGGCTCAAGATAGAGTCCCACCGGCTTCTCCGGGCCGACGCCATGAGCCTTCAGAATGGCGGCCAACTTGTCACTTTTGCTTTGAAGTTCTCGATACGTGAGTTGACAGTTTCCGTCGGCCACCGCGACGGCCTCCGGTGTGCGTTCCGCCTGAGCAACGAACAACTCATGTACGCAAGTTGCGGCCGGAAGCTCTGCTCCGGTATCGTTCCGCTCGACACACAGTTGATGCCGTTCGCTCTCCGTGAGCATCGGCAGGCGGGATATTCGCTGGTCAGGGTTCGAGACAATTCCTTCCAGCAGAGTTGTCAGGTGACCCGCCATTCGCGAAACTGTTGCGGGCTCGAACAGGTCGCTGCTGTACTTGAATCGCCCCACCAGGCCATAGGCGCGATCGTCGAGTTCCAGACACAAATCCAACTTCGACAGTCCGGTATCTATTTCGGACTGGGTCAACGCCACCGTCCATCCATCCTGGCTCTCTGACATTGGAGGTTCCAGGGTCAGAAGCGCTTGGAATAATGGATTGAAGCTCAGGCTGCGGTCGGGATCGACCTCATTAACAACTTGCGTAAACGGGGCATCGTCGTTGGATAGAGCATCCAGCGTTACTTCTCGGGTCCGGCGCAATAACTCGCGAAAAGTTGGATCTCCAGAAAGGTTGTTCCTCAGCACTATGGGATTCAGAAAGTATCCCAGCAAACCTTCTAATTCGGAGCGCTTACGCCCTGAGCTCACCGTTCCTATGCTTACATCCTGGCAGGACGAATAGCGGGACAAGAGCACGGCAAATGCCGCGATCATCCCCATGAAAAGAGTCGCGCCCTCCCGCTGGCTCAACAATTTCAGGGCGTCGCGAAGCTCGGTAGAGAAGCCTACAGGCTGAATGGCGCCCCGAAAGCTCTGCGCCGGCGGCCGGGGTTGATCCGTCGGCAACTGCAGAATGGACGGGTTTCCACCCAACTGCTTTCTCCAATATGCCAGTTGCCCAGCCAGACGTGCCCCTTGCGGAAGCCACTCTCGCTCCCACCTCGCAAAACCAGGATATTGAATCGGCAGTTCCGGAAGGTCCGCTGGTCTATTCTCGGAAAAGGCTTTATAGAGCCTTGCTAGCTCGGGGAGAAGTACCCGGTAAATCGAATATCCGTCAAAGATAATGTGATGCAGGGTCAGAAACAACCGGTGTTCGGTGTCGCTGAAATGCACCAGCAAGGTTCGGAATAACGGACCACGCGATAAATCGAAGGGCCGCAAAGCATCCGAGACCGCCAGCCTTCGCGCCTCCGATTCCCTTGCATCAGCAGGCAAGCCCCGCAGATCAGCAATGCGTACACGAACCGGCATGGCCGCCTGTACAACTTGAACTGGCTCTTCGTCCACCGCGCGGAAGACGGTTCTCCACGCCTGATGGCGACGAACTATCTCCGTCAGAACCCGCTCCAAGACCTGCACATCCAGGGTTCCGTTCCGATGGAAGGTGATGGGCTCGTTATAGATCGGTATTTCCGACACCAACTGCGCGTGCACCCAGATTTGCTGCTGCGCGAAAGACACTGGGGCATACGCCTGCCCAGGCTCAGGCGCGGCTGCGGCCACGGAGGCACACGTATCGAGCGGGCACGCACCGCCCGGTTTTAGCTCCCTCGGGTTCTGTGCGAGTTGTGTACTCAAGCGCTGGTCCTCACTGCCGGCTGAGCCCCAACCGACCAACTGACCCAAAGTGCGGTCAGGCCTCTTAGGCCCAGATTATTTCTCCAAGTCAATGAGTCGGGTTCCAACTTCAATTCTGGCAAACGTTGCAGCAGTGCAGAAAACGCAATTTGCGCCTCCATCCGTGCCAACGGAGCTCCAAAACAGAAGTGCGCTCCCGCTCCAAAGGCCACATGGCGATTGTCTTTGCGGGTGATGTCCAGGCGGTCGGGATCGGAGAAGCGTTGCGGGTCGCGGTTGGCTGCGCCCATCACTGCAATCACCGCGTCTTTACGCTTAATGCTCTTGCCGCCAAGTTCAACATCCGCGGGAGCGATGCGCGCCGTGTGTTGGCTCGGACTTTCATAACGCAGCAATTCTTCGACCGCGGAAGGAATCAATGACAGATCCGACCGCAATTGCCTCATGACTTCGGGATTACGCAGCAGTGTGAGCAGTCCATTGCCGATCAGGTTGGTCGTAGTTTCCTGGCCGCCAACCATGGTGACAATGAGGTTGGCAATGACTTCTTCCTCGCTGAGACGATTGCCATCCACTTCTGCGAGGAGGAGATGGTGAACCAGCCCATCCCCGGGATGCAGTCGCGCCTCGGCGATCGCAGCCCGGAAGTATTCCGTCATCTCCTGCACGCTGCGAAGCACGCGCTGAGTGCGATCTGGGTTGTGCTGAAAATTACCCAGCATCTCGGCGAAATCGGCTGACCACTCCTTCAGCTGTATGTGGTCGGACGCAGGTACGCCCAGCAACTCCGCAGTTACGGTGGCGGGCAAGGGCGCAGCAAAGTCCCTGACCACGTCCATACGCCCCGCAGACAATAGGGTGTCGATCAGCCGATTGGCAATTCCCTGAATGCGGGAACGCAGCATCTCGACCCTTCGGGGCGTGAAGGCTTGAGAGCACAATCCACGCAGGCGGGTATGAGCAGGAGGGTCCATAAAAAGCATCTGCTTCACCATCACTGCTGCGATGGGACTCAACTGGGAAAGCCCCATCTCTCCCAATTGCTGCGGCGTGAACGTGCGATTGGCGGAAAAGTCCTGCAACACGCGAACTACTTCTTCGTAGCGCGTCACCACCCAGGCGTGCAGAAAGGGATCCCAGTGGACTGGATCTTCATTGCGCAGCCGGTGATATAGGGGATAGGGATCGGCCAAGACCTGCGGATCCAGCAACTGGTACAGGCTCAAAACGGGTTGCTCGTGCGCTGGAGAAGTATCCCCGCGAGCCCCAGTGGCTGGTTGCGTAACCATAGAAATCAATCGGCAGCGTTGGTATGGGTCTGGCGCCGCAGGCGTTCGATCTCGGCCGAGAGTTGCGAAGCGGTTGGGGAATCGAATACGGTGCGTAGCGGCAGCTCGATGCCAAATGAATCGCGCGCCCGCGCAATCAACTGGGTACCGAGCAAAGAGTGTCCCCCCAGGAAAAAGAAATTGTCGTGCACGCCCACTTTCTTGATTCCCAGTAGTTCCGCCAGAATCGCCACCACACGGGTTTCGACCGGGGTGGAGGGACCGACGAGGATCTTATCTTCACTTGTATTTTCCGGCGAGGGCGCGGGTAGCATCGCCCGCTCGATTTTTCCGGTGGGACCGAGCGGCAGTTTGTCGAGCCGCACGAATGCCGCGGGAATCATGTAGTCCGGCAAATACTTTTTCAAATATGCCTGTAGTGAATCGTGATCAAGCTTCACACCCGGAGTCGGCACCACGTAGGCAATCAATCGCGTATCGCCGTTTTCTCCACGGGCAGCTACCACGCTGGCCTCGACGCCGTAGCATCGATTCAAAAGTGTGGCGATCTCTTCCGGCTCGATGCGATAACCCCGGACCTTAATCTGCTCGTCAATGCGTCCTACAAACGCGATCTGGCCATCCGGCAAGTAGCGCGCCAAGTCCCCGGTCTTGTACATCCTTTCCCCAGGTGTCTGGCTGAAAGGGTTGGCGACAAACTTCTGCGCATTCAGATCGGAGCGGTTAAGGTAGCCCCGGCCGACGCCACGCCCGGCAATGTGCAACTCTCCGGTGGCGCCATCCGAAACCGGTTGCTGGTGCTCATTAAGAATGTAAATTTGGAAATCGTCAATCGGCCTTCCGATCGGCGGAGCCCCATCCTCGGGACCGCCGGAAGCCACCACACCCGACGTGGCTACCACAGTGCATTCCGTCGGCCCATAATTATTAATCAGCTGAAAGGGGAGATGTGCCGGCGGGTAGAAATGCAAGGCATCTCCGCCGGTCAGAAGGAGACGAAGATCGGTTTCGCGCGGCCACTCCAATGAAATTAGAGCTTCCGCCAGAGGAGTCGGAACGAAACTTACTGTGATCCCCTCCGCCACCAGCCAATCCCGCAGCGGTTCAGGAGCCACGCGCACCGCTTCATCCGGAAAATGCACGCTGCTTCCGGCTGCAAGATTAGGCCAAAGTTCCCACACCGCCGCGTCGAATCCAACGCTTGCCACCTGGCTGGCGCGATCAGAAGGAGAAATTGCAAACGCGCGCTGGTGCCATTGGACCAGGTTCAACAGACTCTGATGAGTGATCTGAACACCCTTGGGGCGGCCCGTCGAACCAGAGGTATAAATGACATACGCCAGATTGTCTCCGGAGAAATTCATCTCCGGCGCAGTTTCAGGATAGTCCGAGATCTGGAGCGCTCTTTTTTCGATATCCAGAGTCTTCCAACGTCCGCTGCCAATCCGTACGCCAATATCCTGCCGCGCAATTAAAACTGCCGACTTGGCATCCTCCAACATAAACCGGAGACGCTCAACCGGATAATCCGGGTCTAGAGGGATGTACGCTCCGCCCGCCTTCAGAATCGCCAAAGCTGCGACCACCATCAACGGCGAACGCCCCAGACACAGACCCACGATGACTTCAGGCCCGACTCCGAGCTTGCGCAAGTGATGGGCGAGCTGATTCGCGCGAACTTCAAGCTCGCGATAAGTCACGGTCTGGGTGTTTGATACCAGTGCCAGCCCATCCGGCATCAGCTCCGCCCTGACCTTCACCAATTCGGTGATCAATAGTTTTTGCCGCAGATCTCCGTTCCCGGATGGCTTAGCACCAGACAGTGATTCCGCCGTCAAACTTGGGAACGGATTTTCTTCTCTCGGGTTGGGGGCAGACGACTTCAAACCCATTCCTCCAAATCTTGCACAACGTTTACCAAAGTTCCCAGGGAGTATCGGGCCAGGAATGCCGGAGACTAGCAGCGCATCCTGTCGATCACAACAACTTACTGCGAAGCCGTTCGGTCTGGCTATCCATGCTTCACTGTAGTCTAAAGTATTAGCTCAGCGGAACAAGCCATTCGGACCGACGCCTTGAAGAAAACCTTGCAATTCATTGCATAATAAACACTTAGACCGCACCGGCGATAACATTCTCAAACCGACGACACTTCTTCGAATTCTTCGATTCGCTCCGTACCAGCATCTTCGGCGCTGCTGGTAATTACCTGGCGATAGATCTCCATCAGCTGACGATAATTGGCTGCCGCAGTGTACTTGGCCTCATATTCTGCACGGGCGTTGTCGCCCAGTTGACGCATGTACTGCGGCTGCTCCCATGCCAATTTCGCGGTGCGTGCCAGATCGTCGGCATTGCGCGGCTCAAAAAAGAGTCCGGTACGGTCCTGGCTGACGATTTCCTGCATGGCTCCCAGCTTTGAAGCCAGCACCGGGACTCCACACGCGAATGCCTCGATGATCGTCAGGGGCATATTCTCGTAAAGCTGACTGGGAAAAATCACAAAGCGCGCGCCCTTCATCTCCTCGATCACGCGTTCCCGCGGCAAGCGTCCGGTAAAGCTGATATTGGACAACCCTTCCGATTTGACCTGCGATTCCATTTCCGCGCTGAACGGGCCGTCCCCAACCACTCGCAGGCTGCAATGCTTCGGGAGTTGACGCCACGCTTTCAACAAGGTGGGTGCTCCCTTTTCCTCCGATACCCGTCCCACAAAAAGAGCATAGGAGGGGTCACCGCTGCGTTTGCCAGGATCGGGATCGACGTAGTTGGGCTTGATCGAAATCTTTTCGGACGCGAAGCCGGCATTCACGAAACGGCTGCGCGCGAATTCGGTGAGCACGATGTAGCGGTCGACGGTGTGCGTCCACGTCTTCTTGGCGCGATGTACGGACAGCATCAACGCCACCGCCGCAGTTTGAGGGCGTGAACCCCGGTAACATCCATGCGCAACTGATTGCCAAATACTGCCCTGGGTACAATCCTCGCACGGCTTTCCGTCGCGGATGAAGTTTGCTCCCGGACAAAGCAGCCGGTAGTTGTGCAGGGTGTGCACAACCGGCACGCGTTCCTTGCGGCAGGCCCACAGGATCGAGGGCGAGACCAGCGGGAATGTATTATGCACATGCACGACATCGGGACGGTTGTCCCGCAGCAACTTGGTGAAATCGCGATACGAGTCGGACGCCCACACCGTGCGCCCAATCATCGTCAGGCGGCGCGCCACGGAATACTGCTCCATTTCCCGGTTAAAGCGCTGGTATTCCAAAACCTGGTGTCCGGCCTCTTGCAGTAGCCGTCGCTCTTGCCAAAACACAACGTCTTCCCCACCCTGCTCGAGGTACGTGTTGTGAACCAGTGCGATCTTCATTGAGTTCAGATAGTTTCGGACATCCCCTGAGAAAAAGGGTTAGTTTTGTATGGGTACCAAGTCGAACGTTTCCAGGCCGGTGACAGCAAAAAGCGGTTCCCGCGCCAGCCTTGCTCGCTGCAGCATGGTTTCGCTCACGCGACGGGTCACTGTGGTCAGCATAACCAACCCTAGCCACAACATGTAGGGGCTCATACATCTTCCCCCAAAGTGTCCGCCAAGCAAACCTTGCAGAAAAGTATGGACATACAAAGCCAGGCATCCGATGGTCATTAGGTATACATGCCAGGCTTGCTGGCTGTCAGGCCGGAGGCTGCGCAGGAGCTTGCAGTTTTTCATCGAGCTGAAAATGTTGCGCAGCATCATGAAGTGAACCGTGAGCAACAGCAGTTCGCCAAGCGCTCCATTGTTGTAGGCAACTTCCAGGAAACCGTTGTGAACGTGGACGGCGCCACTTTTCAATCCGCTGGTGTTCGCCCATGAAAAATACGTAGCCAGATAACCGCGGCCCAGAATCGGACTCGTCTTCATCGCACTGATCGCCATGCCCCAGATCACGGTCCGCCCGGTCAGGGTGGAACCACCCTGATAGGTCTGAAGGTAGTTAGCCAGCGGCGTGACCGAAATAATGAGCATTGCCAAAACGCCTAAGCCCAGCAACAGGCCGAGACTGCGGACGACCTTCTTCTGCAAAAGCGTGAAAATGGCCGCCGCAATGAAACCTCCGATGACCCCGGCTTTCCCGAAGCCCATCAACATGATTACGGCGCCGATCATCCCGGTGACTACCCATACTCGTTTCTTGGTCATCGCATACAGCATCATCGACATCACCATCAGCGACGCTGCTAATGGGCTCAAGAGGTCAGGGTCAGCATTCAGTCTGCCTTCAAACCAAAATCCGTCGGGATCCTTGGTGGCGTAATAGACGGGTAGTATGGTCAAGAACAGGAATGCCACGACGGTAACTTTCAGAAACAACTGAATGTCAGAAACATTTTCAATCATGCTATTGCAAAGTTGCAGCAGGCAAACCGCCAATACCAGTTTGAAGCCCCACGCCATCGCATACGCTGGGCCAGGCGACCAGGCGATCGAAATCACGCAAAGCATGACAAAGAACGTCAGCCACTTGGAACTGCCTCGGAATAGTTGAAGCAAATACATTGGCTTGCGCAAGGTCAGGACAAATAACACCGCTCCGCATACCAACCACATCGCGCCTTCCGCATAGGCATACAGCGAAAATCCTTTTCCCCAGCTGGCGTTGACGCGGCTGAACAATACTTCGTTTACCAATAGCATCCACCAAACCGTGAGGGCCAGCCGAAAAATCAGTTGTCGTTCTTCGAGCTTGTGCACGATCGCCGTACCCACGACAATGCAAAGCAGTACGAAAAACAATCCCGCATCGGCGAGAATGGGGATGGTCCCATCATCGTAAGAGGAGGCCGGCAATATGGGCATGAATGCAAAGGCAAACGCCGTGGCCGCGAACATTCCCGCGATCATGCTCCACGAAAACCAACTCTTCGCCGGACGACTGGTTACGTTACCCTGCATTCCTTCTCTCCCTCACCTATCTTGATAAGACTTCAAGGACGCGGTCCCCGGCAGCCGTTTCGCTGGAAAGCGGATACCCGAGTCTCTGCAATACGGTTCCTGCATGTTCCGCGATAAATTGCACTTGCTCGGGCGTCATCTTGGCTCGCCATCCCTGCACTTCACCGCTGCGCACGAACCGGCCTTTTACGGAAGCCCTCTGTGGCGCAATCCGCTCCTTCTCTTTCATTTTGTCGATTGTGTTGTGCTCGATCGCTCGCTGGATCAAGGCTGGGTCGCGCTCGACACCCAGGAACTTCGCAATCCGCATAAATCCGTCAAGCGGATTTTTGCGAAGGTCTCGATAATGAACGACCAATAAATTTGGGGTGTTGGCGATGGGAGAGTCCAACCATGAGGCGACGTGCTTCTGCCACGGTCCGAAGGGGTTCACCTTCTTGAGCAAAAACTGAGAGATGAATGCATCCAAGTCCCCCTGGAAAAACTCCAGGGCTGTGGTATAGGCAAATTCGGAGAGGATGACATCTCTCACGTCCCGCACCAGGTAGACTGCCTTGTGATACTGCTTACGGTACTGCTCGTGCGTCGCCACCAAGCGGCCGCCGCCGGGAAGCACCGGTGCTCCGGTTGCGTGATTGCCGACTCCGTGCAAAATGCCATTCACTTCATCGAACCCACCCTCATGGCCGGTAAGGATTTCCAGCAGCACAAATCGAGACCAGGTAGTCCCTGACCGTGGATAGGATCCAAGAAAAACATCGGCTGGGCGGAATCCATGATGCCGAAACCAGATAAGAGGTTTTCGCAGCGCGGTTCTCGATAACTTCCGGCGCAGCTTGCGATAGGCGCTATTCGGCTTACTCCGCTGCTTGGAGTAGAGTCCGCGCTTGGGCAGCTCGAAATCATGAAACTTTTTTGCCATTCCTCAGTCCCGTCCTTTGTAAAGTCCCGTTGCTACGTGCTGCAGGTGAGCATCCACGCGCTCACTCCGTTCTAAGGCTTAGTCGGACACGCCTTCGACAGCGCTCGCTTGCTGTCTCCCGCGCCATGCGGCGAACCGCTCGATTCCAAGCGAACGCCCGGTCATCTTGCGGCGCAGGATCCACACCAGGAATACCCAGGAAAGCAAGTCTGACACATTGGTGCCCCAAATAGCTCCAGAAAGACCGTAAAACCAAGTGGCTGGAATCCCGATAATCAACGAGGCCGCGGTAGCGAGTGCAAATGCCACAAAAACCGAAGATGGAGATTCCATGGCCCGTAAAGCGATCGCCGAACCAAAACTGCCACACCATGCAATCGAACCCAGCGCGACGATCGGCAACAGATGGGCGACTTCCGTATAGCGTCCAGAATAGAGCGCGTGAAACGCCGGCCCTTGCCACCAAAAAAGTACTGCCCAATACACGATAGCGACGCCCACCGCGACCAGCGTCATTCTTCGGCTCAGAGCCCCCGCGCTGGCTTTGCCTTCGCGTCCGATCACGGAAGCTGCGTAGGGCAGAAAGAGCAGACCGAGCGCGAGCTTCACTTGTTCGACTGGCAAAGTAAAGTTCATCAGCGCTTTCAGTTGTCCAGACTGCGCCATGGTTCGGAATGAACCCAGAAGCGGGTAGTAGATATTGGCGGGAATCCAACTGGCTACGCAGCTCAATAACGCCCAGCGTCCATAGCGCCAATGCCGTCCCCATACCACGCCAACCGGATGATCGAAAGTGCCCGGGCGTAGTTCCCCCCGCAACCGAACTAGAAGATATATCCCGGTTCCCAGCGCCGCTATCCCGATTAGCACGAATGCGCTGAACGGCGAAAGTAGTCCTCGCCGATACACCACAAACAGCAAGCCCAGGCTGATGGTGAAATAAACCAACGCCCCAACTGCGGCCTTTGCCGGTGACAGCTCAAGATAGAAAGTGCGGCGAGCCAGCCAAAACAACAACACGCAGGGAGACGCGATGGTCACTCCCGCCAGCGCTCCGCCTAACCCGCCCGCCGGCGCTACTTTCCAGGCAATGAATGAAGTCGCACCAAACGCCGCCGCAATCGCCAGCGACATCGCCACATGAATCCAGATCAAAGAGCCAAGATATCCCCGCAAACTCTCGCGGTAAGATGACCCGCCGAACACAGCCATCGGCTCCAATACCAGAGAGCCATAAACCAGGGACAGTAGAACGAAGAACCCAAAAGCAACCGCATAGGCCCCGTATTGCTCCGGAACCAGCCAGCGGGCAAGCAGAATGCTCACCACAAAGTTGGAACCGGAGATCAACGCCTGATCGAGAACCGCGCAGCCTCCCTTGTGAAGCCATGGCACGAACCGCAACATCATTGTCTCGTGACTGATACCAAGAAACCGGGACGGAAATACACGCTCCAGTGTGGTAGCAAACCACCCGCTCGCGGGCTTTTGCTCCGCCGGGGTCTCAGGTTCCTGAATGTCTGTCTCTAGCAAAGTTGGTCTTTACTTAACTTGTTGAAAGGTTTCCAGGGCCAGGTTAAGACGTCTGCATGCCGGCGTGTTCGTACTCGGACTTGGCTGCGCCAATCCAGCTCTTCAAACGATCAGACAACTTCTTGACTTGCGGCTCCAGCAAAATGTCGTAGTGATCGCTGGCAATCTCGTGGACCACCAAACTGCCCGCCAGATCCTTCCACAAAGCATGAGGATCGAACGAACCTTCCAAAGGCTTCTCCGTGGCGCGTACCAGAGTCACTTTACCCGGATACGGCTGCAACACGTATTTCGATGCCGCCGCACGATTTGCATTATGGACATCCCACAAAGCGCGGGGAACGTGCAGACCTCGCCAAGTCCGTCGGATCTTCTTTTCCAAAGCCCACGGCACGTCCTGCAACCAATGCTTCCATGATGGCTTGAGCAGCGCTTTCAACAAGGAAACTGTTCCGGCCTTCACATCGCCGGGGTAAGTATCGAATAACACCAGCAAGCCTACTTCTTCGCCGGCGGCGCGAAGTTGCTGTGCGATTTCGTAGGCAACCAGACCGCCGAAAGAAAATCCACCCAGGCAGTAAGGGCCATGCGGCTGAACACTGCGCATCTCGGAGATGTAGTGCGCGGCCATCGCTTCAATGCTGGTAAGGCATGGACTCTTCCCGTCCAAGCCTTGCGACTGCAAGCCATAAAACGGATAGTCCGGCGCCATATGGCGTCCCAGGCGATTGAAACCGACCACGTTGCCGCCAACTCCATGAATGCAAAAAAATGCCGGCTGCGCGCCCCCGGTTTGCACGGGCACAAGCGATGACCAGTGCTGTGACCATTCGTCCTTACCCAGCGCGGCCGCCAGTTGCTCAATGGTCGGAGCATGAAATAGCATGGCCAACGGCAAGGTCTTGCCCAACGCCTGCCCGGTGCGATGCATGAGTCTGGCCGCGGTTAAGGAATGGCCACCCAACTCAAAAAAGTTGTCGCGTATACCAATCGGCCGCCTGCCGAGCACTTCTTCCCAGATACCCACCAACTGGGATTGCAACGGATCAGTCGCAATCGCAAACGTTGCTGACGAAGTCTCGAACTTTGGCGCCGGCAATTCACGCCGGTTAATCTTGCCGTTCGGAGTCAGCGGCATGACCGGCAAAGCAAGAAAAGCAGAGGGCACCATGTAATCCGGCAGTTGTTCTTGCAGGCAACGGCGAAGATCGGCTACCACCGGTTTCGATCCCGGGATAGCGGTGAAATAGGCAGCCAGTTGCTTGCCGCCGCTCGCATCTTCTTTCGCAACCACTGCGGCGTCACGGACGCCGTGGCATTTACTCAGTAGTGTTTCGATCTCGCCAGGCTCGACCCGGAAACCGCGGATCTTGATCTGATCGTCGACCCGGCCGAGGAACTCGATATCGCCCGAAGGCAGATACCGTGCCCGATCACCGGTCTTGTATAACCGCGCTTCGGGCTTCGACGAAAATGGGTCGGGAATGAACTTTTCCCCAGTCAACTCAGAGCGATTGAGATAACCTCGGGCGACTCCCATTCCCCCTACATGCAACTCGCCGGCTACGCCGATTGGAACTTCCTTGAGATCGGCATCGAGCAGATAAACCTGGACATTCGGCAGCGCGCGCCCAATCGGAATATTCTCTGGAACCGGCTCACCCGCCTCATATTTTGGCTCAAAGGCAGTGACGCAAATGCTGGTCTCAGTCGGACCGTAGGTGTTGATCCAGCGCACGCGTTTCGCCGCCGAATTCACCCACTTCGCATATGCCTGCGAAGATGGCTTCTCCCCGCCAACAATCACCAGCCGCAAACTGGCTGGGACCACCTTTTCCAGTTGAGAGAATTCATGAACCCACTCATGCCAATAAGCGGTTGGCAAATCCAAAACCGTAATGCAATGCTGCTCAGTCCACTTCAAGAACTCCGTAACCGCCAGCGGCATTTCCTTGGTCTTGAAGACCAAAGTGGCTCCACTGAGCCAGGTGATAAACATTTCCTCGATTGCGATGTCAAAACTAATAGAACAGAATTGCAGTACCCGATCTTTCGGCGTGATGGCATACATGCGAGCCGCGTTGGCGTTGTAGTTCGCCAGCCCCGCATGAGTGAGCAGCACTCCTCGGGGCTTTCCAGTGGAACCCGAGGTATAAATTACGTACGCGATATCCTCAGCTGTGATGTCGCTTCCTGGATTCGTCTGCGGCTGGTCCGAAATTTCACTCGCCGCGTCGGCCAGGAGAATCACTTCGCAGCCCTTCGGAACCGCTGTGGAAAGTCTGCCTGCTTCGGTGATCACTACCCGTGCCTGGCTGTCGTCCAGCATGTACTTCAGGCGGTCCTTGGGATAGTTGGGATCGAGCGGGAGGCACGCCGCGCCCGACTTTAAGACCGCGAACACGGCGACTGCGAGTTCGGCCGAGGAATCGAGACAAATTCCAACTCGCTCGTTCCGGCCTACTCCACAGCTTCGCAGATAATGAGCTAACTGATTGGCCCTTACGTTGAATTCACGATAGGTGAGCCGACGACTTGATCCGACTACCGCTATTTGCTCTGGGCGATTTTCGGCTTGTTCTTCGATTAACTCGTGCAAACATTGTTCGCGAGCATCGTCACACACCGTCGTCTGGTTCCATTCGAATCGTTGCTCGATATCCACGACTCCGGACTCCGGCGCCGAAGAAACATCGTTAAATCCGTTATTCATGGTTGGGATCGCGTTACACAAACCGGGAACGGTTGGGCCGCGAAACGTCAGGCCGCGCCGATTCCCCGGAAAACCGCCGGAATGGTTCTAGCCAGAATCTGCACATCAAGCCAAAGCGACCAATTGCGCACATATTGCAGGTCCAGTTCCATCCACTTGTGAAATGGCAAAGAACTGCGGCCGCTCACCTGCCATAAACAGGTAATCCCCGGTCGCACGCTGAAGCGGCATCGCTGCCAATCCTGGCCCGCTTCCGTGAGCAGCTCATAGTCGCGCATCTGTAACGGACGCGGACCCACCAGACTCATATCACCGTTCAGGATATTAATGAGCTGCGGCAATTCGTCAATGCTGGTCTTGCGCAGGAACTTGCCAACCGGGGTGAGCCGCGGATCGTTCTTGATTTTGAAAACCGGTCCGGAAACCTCATTCAGGTGTTCCACGTCCCGCAGCTTTTTCTCCGCATCCGCCACCATCGTCCGGAATTTGTAGATGTGAAAAACCCGCTTGTTCAGGCCGATTCTCCTCTGTATGAAGAACACCGGACCGGCAGACGTAAGCTTGATCAGGATTGCGGCCAGCAGCAACACTGGCGCCACTGCAATCATGAGTAACAGTGATAATGTGAAGTCAATCGCACGCTTGATGGTTGCGGGCCAACCCTCCACCATTCCGCCGTAATGCGTGATAACCGGAGAGCCTTCGAAATCGTCGGCCTTCGACGGTTTGATCTTCGAATTGAACAAATCCGAAAGCACTCGTACCACGATGCCCTGCTGCTCGCACATGGCGACAATATTGGACGCGAGATCGTGAAACGAACGCATCGGCACCGTGAGCACGACCTCGTCCACCACACTGCGCCGAACGAATGAGTGCAGACTGTCGAAATCGCACACTACGGACCAACCGTGGTTTTGTACTTCCTCGATACCACTCCATTCCACATCGGCAAAACCCAGGATACGATAGCCCAGTTCCGGTTTCGACTGGATGGTCTTAGCGAATTCAATGGCGCGCCCATTGGATCCAACAATCAACATATTGCGCGAGTCGCGCCCGTGTATCCTCACTCGTCGCAACCAGGTCCTGACCGCCATCCGCGTGAAGACGACCAGGCCGGTGCTGCACGCCCAGAAAGTCAGCACGAAATTCGGTGTTACCCACTGGAAGTTAAGTAGGAAGGAGGCAAACCCGAGGACTACCGCGCAGAGTGTTGTCGCCTTGAAAGCATCCACGGCTTCACTCTTGCGGCTCGCCAACCGCTTAGAGCCGTATAGCCCAAGCATCACAAAGATCACCTGCCAAGTCCCCAAAAGGACGGAGAAGATGACCAGATCGAGCAGCTTAATCTTGAGATGGAGGAATTGGACGAGTGAGACTGAACCGGAGGCCCCGATATGAGGCAGCGTGGCTATCGTAAAGGAAAGAATCAGGAGGACCAAGTCGCACAGCTTGGTGATGCTGCTTAGCACTTGGCCTTTCATCGTGCCCATCCGAAAGTCCTCTCAACAGTTGATTTGTGGTGGCAACGCTTGGGATCAAGCAAGATGCTTAGCTAAAACTGGCCAGTCAACAGGCAAACCAGCCGGTGGGAACAAAAGTTTGGCGCGGCCGAACGGGGTTTGAGGCTGGATTCTCGTCCCGGCCGGCCACGCCGGCGCTTACAGGCGGTTGTAGATTTTCTCTGGAATGGGGAAGGTCCGCTGATTCAATACTGCGCCCAGCACTTTTACTCTTGAGGCTTGCAGCCCTTGAATCGTTTCCCGGGTTGAGTCGCGCCGCGTAGCGTGTGCCTTCAACACGATCACCACCCCGTCCGTCAGGTGCCCCAGGACAACGCCGTGGTTTGAAGTGTTGAGCGGCGCTACATCGAACAGGACATAGTCGAATTCAGCGCTTAACTCCGCAACTCGCCGGCGCATCCGGTCCGAAGTCAGAAACCCCAGCGCACTCTCGCTGGATCCGCCGCAGCTTACCAGCCAGAGATTCTGGCGCAGTTGAGTCGCGTATTCGCGGATAGGGCCATCACCCTGCAATGCATCGGCTAGTCCGTGGTGATTCTTTACCATGAATTGTTGATGCAGAGAGGGAGACTGCAAATTGCAGTCCACAATGCACACCGAACGGCCGACTTGAGAAGCCAGCATCTCGCCGGCGTGCGCGCACACCCATGTCCCCCCGTTTCCCGATTCCGTGGACGTAAATACCACGCGACGTGGTCCCTCGGCTCCAGCCAGGAGAAAGGTTCGATGAACCAGTTTCGTGATTTCATCACGGGCGATTCCATCGAGTTCCAGTGCTGGAAGAAAGCTCGACGGATCTGCCGCCGGAACCGGCCTTGCCCCCGCTTCTGGTTGCAACACAACCTCTGGTTGCAATACAACCCCCTTGCCCATCTGGTTCAAGAGTTCAAAGTTTCTGCTCATGATGCCCCGACTCTCTTTCTTGGCCTACCGGCCGAGATCGTGCTTAAAAATATCGAGTGTTGGTTGGCTTGCTGTTTGAAGAATACGGAGCCCATCGCACGGGGGTGAAACCGGCATCCGGTCCAATTGATTCGTCGCTAAAAACTAAGTCAGGAATTCATCGAAATTGATTCATCGGGGGAATGCGCATTGCGGCCCCCGCTCGATCCGTGCCCATTCCCGTTCCCATTGCCGTTACCGTGAAACCCATTGAGGCGGTAGGGGACTGCCGCCAGTAACGGAATCGGCAGACTGGTAGCCACTTCGGAGGGTGTACGGAACGATGGATCAAGGTATTCCTGAGTAAACACGACCCCCATGGTCAGCGTCGCCGCGACCAAGACACCGATCACCATAATCAGCGCCGGAGAACTAAACGGTGCGGTGGGCACGACCGGTCTCTCTGCAATGGACACGTTGACAATCTGCGCGTTGTCCAACGCCTCCGTCATCCGTGCTTGTTCTTTCTTGTGCAGGTACAGGAGGTAGTTTTCTTCGTCGTTCTTCATCGTGCGGTACAGGTCGGTCTCGGTAAGCCCTTTCTGCGACAGGTCCCGAGCCTGCACTTCGTACTGGTCAACCGTAGCCTGAGTCGCAGCCAACTTCGCCTGTAGCCCGCTACGCTCCGCCGCAGTCTTGGCTAATTCTTCATTGATCCATGCGTATGTCGGGTTGCGGTCTGTAGTTTCCTGCTGGATGGGCTTGCTCTCCGCCGCCGCGATCGAGGCTTGGGTCTGCGCAATCTCCTTGTCTACCTCCACCACCAGCGGATAGTCCGGCTGATATTTCATCAGATACTCGGTACGCTTCAACTGCAGCGTCATCAGCGTGTTCTCGAATCCCTGAAGTACCTGAAAGTTGTCTTCTTTCCAGGTGGAAGTTGTCATGCGCTGCGGCGTGGTTCCCGCTTGTTTCTGTAACGAACTGATCCTCTCGTCTGCCGTGGCCAAATCGGCCTTCGTTTGCTGCAATACCGACCGGAAATCGCTCAGCTTTTGCAAAACGATGTCTTTCTCGACGTGCGGCGACACGCCATTTTGCTGCGTGGAGAATTTCCCGATCTCCGCCTCCGCCGCCGTCAGGTCTTGTTTATAACGCTGGGCTTCTTTGTCGAAGAATTCCACCTGCCCCGGTGGAGTGAATACGTCCTTGTGCTGTTGCATATACGCATCGCCCAGAGCCTGAAGCACCTTGGCTGCCAGTTTGGGATTGGACGAGGTGTACGTTACGGTAATCACCTGACTCTTGTTTACCGGCTCAATCTTGAGGTCCCCCATCAAACGGTCAACCGCCTTCGATGTCCTTTCCTCTTGGGTTGCCGGCCCGAGGATATATTCAGAAAGCGATTTTTTCTTGTCCAAACCGACCGCGAGCACAACCCGTCGCGCCACGTCGCCGCTCTTTAGAATTTCGATTTCAGAGTTGATCTCTCCTTCCGAAACCTCCGGCGGACGCGCTTCGGGACCACTCTGCTGCGGTGTCACCACCGGATCCATGCGTTCATGCGAGATCATGAACTTGATCGATGCGCGGTAGGGATTCATAAGCACCGCGAACACCGTGCCCAGCAGAACCCCGGCGAAGCAGATGACCGCCGTACGTTTGTGGCGAAACGCGATCGCCATCAGATCCCGCAGAGTGAAGCTGGAAGGTTGCGCCCCACCGGGAAGTATCAATTCTTGATTGCTCATAGTCGGACCTCGTTGTTGTTCTTCTTGGATTTCCTAGTATTGGGCAGCATATGCTGCCACGCCTACGTTGGGAGTCGGGAGGTAGCGCTCTATCTTGGAATAACGGTTCTTGGGTACGAACAACATGTCCCCAGGATGTAGAAGCGGATCTTCTCTCATATCCCGGTTGTTTTCCATCTTCTTCACATTGATGAGTTTAGCCTCGGTCCACTGATCGTTCACCCGCCGGTACAGCACCACCTGCGAGTGCTTCGAGCTCTCCAGAAATCCGCCGGCGAGCGCAATGCCTTCCGACAAGGTCAGCGGACCATGCATTTCGTACCTTCCAGGGTGGCCAAGTTGACCGTCAGCAATAAAAAATGGCTTCTGAAATTCCCGCAATGTAATCGAGATGATCGGATCATGTAGCGTCTTGGCGTAGGCGTTGCGGATCGTCTCACGCAATTCCGGCGTGGTCAGTCCCGCGACCTTGACGTCTCCGACTCCACGCAGCGTCACAAACCCGTCCGGCTGGACACTCACTGCCTGTTGATTGAACTCAGGGGTCAAGTCGAAATTCACATCGAAAACATCGCCGGCGACCATCCGGTAACGTGCGTCGCGCTCTTGAAACTGCGGCACGTTGCTCGCTTGCGAACTGGCCGATGCCATGTTCACGGGCGCATTGCTCTGCGGCCCGGTTTGCGCTGCGCACACCATCAACAACGCCGCCAGCGTTCCTGCAACTAAGATTGGAAATCTGCGATTCGTCTTCATAATTCCTCTCAAATGACTCATGACCGTCAAATTATTTCGGGTTTGTTCCTGGCGGCACAGCATACCGTGCCTGGACTCTGACAGAAGCCTTGCCCCGCTTGCTCTTTGCTGCTGATGCTACGCCAATCTGCTGCCCAGGTAAAGACTTGAACTTTCGCTAACTGATGTAGCTCCGCCCTCTCAGTCACATTTCGTGACCCCTGAACTTGCCCCACTCTGCTTGCAATTCACGGTCTTGCGGGAACTGCAATCGCCAGAGGATTAGGCCCTAGTGGCTCTCCAAGTTCAAAATCGGAAGAGCACTCGCTCCGCCACATGTCTTCATCAGCAGGAAGCGGGACCAAAATCATACAAGCAAATGAAAAAACGGCAAATAACTTCCCCGCACTGACGGCTAATTTGCGGCCTTCGCAATAATTCCTGACCAAATATGCAAATCTCTACACATCCGAACCGGGCAGTTTGCCCAGCAGTTCACAGTGTGCTAAAGGGGGATTTACTCGTTTAATTGACCAACGCACCATGGGGAGAGCACGTCCAAGAACTGGCGCAACGATAACGGCTGCGCCATGTCATCGCAAGGGGCTGAAGCTCTTAGGGACTAAAGACTCTAGTGGGACAACCGCCTCGCATGACGTTTCTTGACACCTCACCGGGACAGTGCGGTACACCACCACCACCGGCAGCCCCCTCGGTTCAAAAGATGTCGTCCTCCCCACAAAGAGCTCGATTTGCAATCTGATCGGAAGATTGAACTCCGCTTGCTGGGATCCCATTTCAATCACACGACCGAGCCCCTCCGTTGCTCCTAATTCAAGCCTACAGCCGCCAACCCAAACGCGCAGTTGCACAGTGTGGTTCTATAGAGACGAAAGACTCCACGCGTTCGATCCTACTCAACCAAGGCGTACGACTCTTGTCGGCAGTCCGCCAATCTCCGACAATCACAGGTAGTATTTCCTCCCTCAAGAGGCTTTCTCCCTCAGCAGGTCCCCCGATTCGATCCTAAACATCGGTTTGAACAGTTCGGAGCACACCAGTAACGTGCAAAATTCCATCTCAGGTGAATTCAATCTCATGACGAATCGTGGCGTGTCCCTTGTTTCTCTTGCTTGCCTGTTTCTTTTCTCGCTGCAGTTCACAGCCTGCGGCGGTGGTGCAATCAGCACTATCGGCGGCGGAGGCGGCGATACATCCTTACCCAGCATTGTGACGACTTCCCTTCCCAGCGGCACCATGGGCGCAGCTTACACTGCCAATCTGAAAGCCACCGGGGGTAAGCAACCCTATTCCTGGTCTTTGAAATCTGGATCGCTGCCCGCCGGCTTGTCCTTGAGTAAAGCGGGCGCCGTCACCGGCGCACCCACTGGACAAGGCACCTTCGGCGCGCTCGTCTTTCAGGTCTCCGATGCCAAGGACTCCATTGCTGACTCCAGCGCGCTTAGCATCAAGATCAACCCCGTGACATTGCGGTTTGTGACTTCTTCCCTGCCGGGCAGCGAAGTCGGCGCACCGTACTCCGTTACCTTGCAAGGCACCGGCGGCACGGCGCCCTATCAATGGTCTTTGAAATCCGGCACCCTGCCTGGTGGCTTGTCTTTGAACGCTGATACCGGCGCAATTACTGGCGTACCTACGACGTCAGGAACTGTCAGCTCGCTCGTCTTTCAGCTGAGAGACGCCAATCAGAGCATCGCCGATTCCGGCAAGTTTGACATCCAAGTCATCGCCGGACCTTCAGTCGTTACGGCTTCCCTACCCACCAGCGAAGTTGGCGCGGCGTATTCCGTTACGCTGCAAGCGACCGGTGGAACAGGTTCATATACGTGGTCGTTGAAGTCGGGATCTCTTCCGGCTGGGTTATCTCTCAGCGGCAGCGGCATAATTGTCGGAACTCCCATTTCATCGGGAAACGCCGGCTCCTTAGTTTTCCAGGTGACCGACACCAAAAGCGTGGGTGCCCTTTCCGGTCAACTCAGCATTCACACCGGCTCCGCGCCCGGTGTTGTAACCACCTACCTGCCCATGGATAATGCCGGTACCGCATACTCCTTCAACTTGCAGGCAAACGGCGGCACATTGCCTTACCGGTGGTCGTTGCAGTCGGGTACTTTGCCGGCAGGCCTGTCACTCAATCCTGCCACGGGCGCGATTACGGGTACACCTACCACGCCTACCATCAACGCTCTTACCTTCCGGGTGACTGATTCATTTACAGTGTCAGCCGCCTCAAGCGGCCTCAGCCTTCAAATTAACAATGCGCAAGGCTGCAGCGCCGGTGTCGAATCAAAACTGGGAACTGTTCCCTTTGCCTTTCTGCTCAAAGGCTTTGACATCAACGGCCCAGTCGCTTTGGCTGGCAGCTTCGTTCCGGACGGAAATGGCAACATCACCGGCGGCGAGGAAGACGCTAACCGTACTACAGGCGCACAGAACTTCGTCATCACTGGCGGCACTTATTCCCTGGGCGCTGACAACCGTGGCTGCGTGAATCTAACCACCGCCAGCGGCACCACTGCATTTCGCTACAGCGTTGGCGGAGTTAACGGCTCAGGCGCATTCACCACAGGTCAAATCACCGAGTTCGATGACAGCAATGGAACCGGAACCCGCGGCTCGGGCATTCTCCGGCTGCAAAACACCTCGACCTTTAGCGGTGGCCTCAGCGGAATGTACGCATTCTTGTTCTCCGGCACCGATCCATCGGGAGGTCGCATCGGAATCGTCGGATCTGTTTCCGCCGCAGCCGGCGCCTTCAGCAATCTCGCGCTTGACTACGACGACGCCGGCGCAACTGGCTCCGACTTAACCGGCGGCTCCGGTGCATTCACCAGCGCTGACACCAGTGGCAGGGGGACCGCGTCGTTCACCATCGCTCCCTACAATCTGCACTTGGTGTTCTATGTCGTCAACTCTACCGAAGCGATCTTTGCCTCGACCGACCCACTGCCACCCAATCCAATCGTTGCCGGAGAAGCTTTGGCAACCAACGGTCCTTTCACCGCCGCCAACCTCTCGGGTAGCTACATCGCTCATGGCGTCGGTCTGGCAGTCAGCGACGCTCCTATCGCCAGCATTGCCACCGGCACTTTCGACGGCATCAGCACCATCACCGGAGGCACACTCTTCCAGTACAAATCTGGTGTCGCCTCCGAATGGGCAGTGCTGGGTGGGTACACGGTCGATTCCGTAACCGGACGAGTTTCCTTCACCGGCAATTTCATTACTCCTGTGGGCTACCTGGTAACCGGCGTTCCCGGGGTCAGCGCATTCCTCGCGGGTAACGACTTCCCTGCCACGTCGGGCGTGATGTCAGCGCAAACCAGCGCTCGTCCTTCAGGCGGAAGCTACACCGTCGGCACCGAGGAAGACGTCGACTATTCAGTCATCAACCAGGTCGGAAACTTCCACCTCAATACCGCAAAGTTCTCCGGGACTCAGGACATAAACCTTGTCGCTGCGCCTTATCTGGTGGAGAACCAACCCGTTTTTGCAACGCCATTTACTTTCGCGGCGGATGGCACCGGCACTTTCGGCGCAAATACCGTCGCCGTCACCAACGGCTCGTCCATCTACGTCATTAACGAAGCGTCAAACGTGTCTCACCCGAGCGTAACTGTCCTGACGAAGTAACCATCGGGATATTCCATAGGGCCGGCTTGTCCGGCCCTATTTTTATTGCTTGAGTTTTATTGCTTGCGCCGCCGCTGGTTGGCCTTAAACTGCTGGGAGCGCAGTTTGCGTGAAATGCCAATGAAACTGTCGGTTGTAACCCCTATTTACGATGAGCGGGCGACCTTGCGCGAGGTCGTGGATCGCATCTTATCGGTCCCGCTCGAGATCGAGTTGATCTGCATCGATGATGGATCATGCGACGGTTCCAGGGAACTACTCGCAGCATTGCAAGCCCAGCATCCGCAGATCAAGGTTCTCCTGCAACCTCGTAACCTGGGCAAGGGGGCGGCCCTGCGTCGCGGCATTCAAGAGGCAACCGGCGATTTCGTGCTCATTCAGGATGCCGACCTCGAGTACGATCCCAAAGACTATCCCTTACTTCTCGAACCGCTGATTCAAGGTAAAGCAGACGTGGTTTATGGATCGCGTTTCATGGGCGGCGCTCCTCATCGTGTGCTTTACTTCTGGCATTCGGTGGGCAACTGGTTGCTGACTTTGCTGTCCAATTGCCTGACCAACATTAACCTCTCCGACATGGAGACCTGTTACAAAGTCTTCCGGCGCGAGATCATCCAGGCCATCCCGCTCGAAGAAAACCGCTTCGGATTTGAGCCGGAAGTCACCGTCAAAGTGGCCAAGCGCCGCCTGCGCATCTACGAAGTCGGCATCAGCTACCAGGGACGCACCTACGAAGAAGGCAAAAAGATTGGCTGGAGAGACGGCGTGCGCGCCCTTTGGGTACTGCTGAAATATTCCATCAAAGAGCCGGTGGTTGCACTGCAACCAGCGAAGGCTTTTGAGGCGATATCGCAGTCGGCGAAGAGCTCGGCCGAGGAATTGCGCTCTCAGGCGCGGTAACAGCGGCCTGTCTTAAGAGAACCGGGACGCGAATTTGGGCGCCGGTACTCACTTCAAGCGGATGCCGCCGACTACCTCCTGCATGTCTACGCCGTTGCTGCTATCCATCCAGGCGGCGACAAAGTCTGAGCCGATCCAAGTGTTGCCGGGTAATCGCCCATCCATTCGTTGTTGGGATACCCGTTCACGTTGGGATTTGAGAAGGCCGTTGTCAATTGCACATTCTCGCCAAAGCTCATTCCGCCATCCGAGGAAATAGCGGCGAACGCCTGATAGTCGATGTTGGCAGGATCGTTACGGCGGTCGAGCCAGCTTACGCCTACAAGCCCGGTGCTACTCACCGAAAGCCACGGAAAGAACTGGTCGTGGGTGTACTGGGCGGGCGCGACCGGCACCGGTTTCGACCAGGTATTGCCACCATCGGTCGAGCGGACGACCTGTACTCGCATGTAAGAACCGGTCCAGTTGTACATCGAGACGTAAACGTTCCCCGCATTCGGCCCGTCGCTGTTGTCCACACCGATCGCGGGATAGTTGTCAACAAATACGTCATCAGTAGTATTGGGCAGTACTCCTGCACCACAGTTACACGGGGCGGGTGCGATCGTGGCCTCGGCGATTAACGCCGGACGCGACCAAGTAACTCCGCCATCCACCGATTTCGAGAAAACAATGAAGCCTTTGCTGTTCTGGCAACTCGCGTCTGGACCGGTGCCGGGACAGTGCTGCCAAGCTAGGTACACAGCTCCATCCCTGCCCACAGTGAGGCTAGTAAAATCCTCAAAAGCAGGATAGGTCTGAATGGGTTCCACCTTCGAGCGGCCCCAGGTCTTGCCACCGTCGGCGGAATGCGCCACCATCACTTGATTTTCCGACTGCACGCCGGGCGGGCCGATCATCCTGGCCGAAACGTAAAGATTGTTCAGGAAGGGACTGTTCGGATTGCCATCGATCGCGAACCCTGGTTCGTCGGCGAAGCTCGCGGGAAAGGAGAGTGCCACCTTGGGCTTACTCCAGTTGACTCCATCGTTGCTTTTTTCAAAGGCGATGAACCCGTAGACACCTTCTTCGTTGTCGATGTAGGTCGAAACGATGTAGGCATCGCCGTTCCCGTTGTAGCCCACCAGTGGCTCGCCAGCAGGGTCGTACACGTAATCCTCTGTGATGATGGCGGGCATACAGGTGACAGTCCACGTCGATCCGCCGTCGGCGGATAAATGGAATCCTGAACTCTCGTTTCCGGGACAGTTAAAGTCATTGCTGCCTACCAGCAGTTGCTTCGGGTTTAGCGGGTTGGCTGCGATAGGAGGGGTATTGACCAAGGCTCCGCCCTCGGAGGCCTGGGTTGGCGGCAGCACACAGGGCGCGGGCGAGCAGGCTATTGCTCCGGAATTGAAGGGGCCAGGCGCTGAGAGCGGCAGGCTTGGCCCCTGTGACGGCGACCCGATTTTCATTGCAGCCCTTCGCGCTGGAGATTCCTGTGGGAACGGATGTTCCGACTGCGCACGGGCGCGACCAATAGCTAAGTAGCCCGTCGAAATCAGCAAAAATATTGCCATCGACGCGCGCTGCGTAACGCTCATACCAAGCTCCTAATAACAGCCGCTGGCAGGTGGCCCAGTTTCCTGGGGAAGTATAACTCGCGAGGGAAGAATTCCTATCCATCTTGGTGCCCCACGTTTGTCGCTTTTTGGCAAACGTGGGACCTGTCTCGGACCCACCTGCCAGGCGTGCCAGGGCACCTGGCGTTCAGGTAAATCGGGTAGAGAGGAAATTACAGGCGGAATTGTGGTTTTCACAAACCATGCTTCTTAACAATACGGGCAGCAGAGTCGATGAAGGTTTCGCGTCCACACCTGTGGGAGCCGGGGTGCTGACGATTCCGAGTCCTTCTCTCTCGTCAGCACCCCACTTCAAAGATCAAAGAGGCGCTGGGTGCCGGCGTGCCACGTCTGGCAACCGTTCAATCCAAACGGCAGGGGAAGGGGCCGCCCAGCGCGCCTCGAATACTACCCCCGATAGTCGGTGTCTGACTGTACGCTAGCGCGCTTTAGGAAATGCTCCGCTACCGCAACCTAATTCCTGGATTCTTTCTGCCAGTTTTCCAGCTGTTTCTGGATCACTCCATAGCATTCACAGCAGGCTTCTTCTAAGCCTTTCCTGTTGAGGATCGAGACATTGCCGCGACCGACCCGAATTAATTCCGCCTTCTGTAAAATCCTGGCAGCAACCGACACACTCGCGCGTCGCGTGCCGAGCATTTGTGAAAGAAACTCCTGGGTCAGTGGGAGAACATCCATGCGTATGCGGTCTTGGCTCATCAAAAGCCACCGCGAAAGCCGTTCATCGACTTCGTGAAGCCGATTGCATGCGGCGATCTGAGTGACCTCCATGGTCGCTCGTTGAGAATATTGGATGAGGCTGGTCGTCAATTGCGGGCAACCGCGAAGACCCTCTCGCATGTCGTCGGCCTTTATCCGGTACGCGGTTCCTTGGGCTTGGGTCACTACCCGGCTGGCGCTACTACGAAATCCCGCGACCACCGGCAATCCGACGAAGCCCTCCCAGCCTGCCAGCCCCACCTCAACGCTTTTGCCATCGGCCATGACATTTAGGACCGACGCCATCATGCTATTGGGAAAATAGCAAAATTCGATCTCCTGCCCTGCTTCCTGTAGCAAATCGTGCAGCTCCAGGTTCACTAAGGTGAGATTAGAGAAAACTGCGTCGCATTCTTTGCGCGGGAGCCCGAGCAAAATCGCGTTTCTTATGGCATTCTCATCGCCGTCTTTCCTTAGGTTCGTGGAGAGAGGAACTGATGAGCGGACAGAGAAAGACTTGGTGGCCATCCAGGCTCCTTGCACAGCACGCGTGCTGTCAGATTTCGCAAGGAACCGACTCCCATAAGGGGTACGGCGGAAAGATGCTAGATGAGACCCCTCAGCATACCACGGAGCGGTGCAGGCAGAGTCTCCTTCATAACCAGTTCCTTTATCCTGTGCGACCTATGGAACTGGGCTGTGAATTTGCGTGGAAGTCTCCACTGACTCGGTATTCTGGAGAAAAGACTCTTCATGAAAAAACCACCGGTTTGCGGAACCGGTGGTCTCGGGTTGATGGAGCTATGAGCCTTATTCAGTGACAAACCGGGCAAAGAAACCGCGAGTCTCCCGCTGGCTGATCTTGCGATACGCTGCCGCAAGCTCATCCAGTAATTCATGCACCAGGGGAACATTGTTATCTGTCCTCGCCTGGTCAAATCTCTCGCGCCAAGATTGCAAATTAAGAAGCATATTCGGGAGGGCTACCGAACCAATATTGCCAAAACTAGGTTTTCTTTAGGAATCGGGTTTTTACTGTAGGAAAACGTGACTAAGGTTTGGTGACAAAAACCACCGGCCGGGAAAGCAGTGGTCTTCCCCTCATCGGGCGACAATGCGTCAGCGGGTTTGCACCATTAATTGAAACGGATTTTGCCAAAGACGTACGCCCATAGCCCGCGCCTCCACCGACCCGCTTCACTTCACCCGGATGCCGCCAATGTAGTCCTGGCTGTTGACCCCGTTGCTGGTGTCCATCCAGGCGGCGACGAAATAGTTGGGGCCATCCCAGGTGTTGCCGGCGTAATCGCCTAAAATGCCGTCGTAGCCGTTATCGTCAGGATTCGAAAATGCAGTCGTCAGCTGCACGTTCTGCTGGAAGGTTTCGCCGCCATCGGAAGAAATCGCGGCATAGGCCTGATAGTCAACGTTGGCCGGATCGTTGCGCCGATCAAACCAGCTCACGCCAACCAGTCCAGTCGGGCTCACCGAAATCCATGGGAAGAACTGATCATGCGTCTCGCTGGCCGGGGCCACCGGCACCGGTCTCGACCACGTGTTGCCACCATCCGATGAATGAATCACCAGCACCCGCATGTAGGTTCCCGTCCACTCGAACATGGTCGCGTATAGGCGTCCGGAGTACGGTCCACTGCTGTTGTCCACTCCGAGGGCGGGCGTGTTAGGCGCGCCGACCGTGGTGTTTGGTATTGCGCCGAAGGGGTAGCAATTGCAAGGATTGGGCACTTCAAGGACTCTCGTGATTATCTTTGGCTCTGACCACGTCACACCCCCATCGCTCGACTTGGAGAGTGCCACGTTCTCCATACTGTTGGCGCAATAGACGCCAGAGCCATGGGGAGGGCAGTGCATCCAGGCCAGATAGACGGTCCCGTCTTTGCCCACGGCAAGACTGGGATCGTAATCGATGGAGCTAGGATCCGTTGCCACCAGTGCCTGAGTCCAGCTTTTCCCGCCGTCGCGTGACCGCGAAACTAGGAGCTCATTCCCGTTGAGGTTCACTCCAGCGACATAGACGCTGTTGACGTAAGAACTGCTGGGGGATTGATCCACCGAAAGCGCAGCGTAGAAGATAACGGAGCCGCCGTTTCCCACAGCCGCAGTAGGCGTACTCCAGGTAACACCGTCACTTGACGTCTCGATGCCCATAAGCGAGTACCCTAAGCCATCAGTATCCTGGAAATACCCCGCGATGTAGGCCGTGCCCATCAAGTCGTAGCCCACCAAGGGGAGACTTAGGGGCTCCCATGTTCGCCCGAACTCATTGAAGTAAGTCAGGCACGTCGTGCTCCAGGTCGACCCGGCATCGCTCGACACATGAAAGCCGATCTGAGTAAAGTGGCCGCAGTTGCCGTCCTGGCTGCCCACGATCAACTGTGTCGGATTCTTCGGATTCGCAGCGACCGGAGCGAAAATGTTAGCGCTTGTGCCCTCCGAGGAGAGCATCGGAGGCAGAATGCAAGGCGCTGGTGAACAAGAGAGCGAGCCGGGGGCTCCCGAGTCACGGGCTGGGCTGCTCGTTTGACCTGCTGCGATAGCAGTCGCCGAGGCGAGAACAGCCGCAATTCCGATCACGCGATAGACTGCCTTCACGTCATCTCCTTCGAAACCGCGCGGGCGAGGACGCCCACGCCTACATCGACCCGCTTCACTTCAACCGGATGCCGCCGACGAAGTCCTCCATATAGAAACTATTGCTGTTGTCCATCCAGGCCGCGACGAAGTAATTAGGGCTGTCCCAGGTGTTGCCGGTGTAATCGCCGACGCCCTCGTTAGCCGTGCCTTTGTTCGGATCGGAGAAGGCGGTGGTGAGTTGCACGTTTTCGAAACTCAGTCCGCCGTCGGAGGAGATTCCGGCGTAGGCTTGATAGTCCGTGTTCTTGGGATCGTTGCGGCGGTCGAGCCAGCTTACTCCTACCAGCCCCGTGGGACTGACGGAAATCCACGGCAAAAACTGATCGTGCGTGACGCCCGGAGACACGGGAACGGGCCTGGACCACGTATCGCCGCCGTCGGTGGAGCGAGCCACCTGCAATTGCATAAATGTGCCCGTCCAGCTATACATCGCGACGTACAAATTGCCGGTGTGCGGGCCGCTGCTGGCGTCGACGGCGATCACAGGACCGTCCGGGACAAAGACACTCTTCGTGTTCGGTAAAGGATAGATGAGCGTCGCTGGCGCGACTAATGCCGGCTTGGACCAGGTATTGCCACCGTCGCCCGATTTGGAAAACACCATGTAAACTGTGCCGTTATCGCAGGCATTATCCATGTTGCAATACTGCCATGCCAGGTAGACCGTGCCGTCCTTGGCAACTGTCATGGTGGTGTAGAGGTCCGTATCGGGAAAGTTCTGGGCTGGCGCGACATTTACCTGGTGCCAGGTTGCCCCGCCATCATTGGAATGGGAAACCACAACCTGGGGACTAGTGGTCGGCCCACTCATTACACAAGAGACATAAACAGAGTTCACATAGGGGCTGCTCGCGTTGGCGTCCACGGCCATCCAGCAATAATAGGGGTCACTATTGCGGCGAATGACGACCGGAGCGGGAGCACTCCAGTTTTCGCCGTCGCTGGATTTTTCAAACCCTTCAAAGCCGAACTGGGATTCTCCGCTATCATCGAAGTAAAAACCGCCTACATATGCGACTCCGTTGTGGTCGTACCCCAGGATGGGACTTCCGATGGGGACGTATTCGGTGCCGTTGTTGAAGATCGGAACCATGCACACCAAGTCACTCCAGTTCGAGCCGCCATCGGCAGATACATTGAAACCCGAGGCGGTGGGGTAGCAGTCGAGATTGTCGTTGCCCGTGATGAGGTGCTGTAGGTGCATCGGGTCGGCTGCGATGGGTGTGTCGAAATTGCCGTCGGACGTCTGCACGGGTGTGAAGACGCAGGGTGCGGGCGAGCAAGACGATGCGCCAAGGCCGCTGGAACCGGTCGCCGGTGAGGAGGTCTGGCCAGGGGCGAAAATAGCGATCCCGGCAAGGACGAACAAGATTATGGCTGCTCGACAAAAGACACTCACGTCAGTCTCCTGATCTAGCCAGGAAAACCAAAGAGAGCAAAGGGACGAAGCGGAACATTTTGGGTACCTCCACAGCGGATAGATTCGAACGGGGCCCCGTAGTACGGCAGTAAAGGTTATCCCACAAATCCTTGCATGTCAATGAAGAAATGGCTGTTTTCACGCGTTTCCCCTCCCTGAAAAGGTTGACTACGACCGGCCTGCGGCGACACAAACCGGCGCAGACGCAACTCTGTACACCAATTCGCGATCGGGGCGAAAAGAGAATGAGTTTATTTACGAAAACGGAACAAGACTGGGGTCTTTCTTCTCCGGTCGTGGTGGGGATAGATGAATTGAAGGACAGAGTGTCCGACTACTTCTTTCGCGAGATGACTCCGAGGATCCTGCTGGCCCATTCATCGGAAAATCCGAAGCGGGCTTTGGCTCGTGAATAGAGGTCGACCGCGGTTTTATCGAGCCAGATCATGGCCGATTCGGCCACGCTGTCACTGGGGCGGGCACGATAGTTAGTGGACCGAGGAGCGGCTTTTGCATCCTGCTCAACCGTGTAGTAGTAGAAGGCCAGACTCTTGCGCGTCTCTTTCTCAGGGCAGGTGAGAGGCTCGGGAAAGCCGTGGAAGCAGCGATCGTCGGTATTGAAGATCACGGCATGATTGAGCCGAGGCGGATACTTGGAGAAACACTGCTTCATCCCGGAATCCCAGAACTCGATGGCTCCGCCCCAGGCCGACTGCCAGGCGTCATTTAAGTAAAGGATGATGTTGACCCGGCGACGCCAGTTCTTGTGGTAATGGTGATGAGAAAAATCGGTATGGAGATTGAGGAAGCCTCCGCGGCTTGATTGATGTAATCCGCCGCCCTCGAGGCCGGGATCGGCAATCAGGTTTGGTATGCCAGTCAGTTGCGAAAGCCATGCGACGAAGCGTGGAGAGTTCAGTTCATCGGTCACACTTCCCAGACGGGGCGGAAAGAGTTCACGCTTGGCCATGCCGAGCTTGTTCTCGTTGTGGTGTTTGTACTGGATCCAGGCTGCGGTGTCGGCGCGGGGAAACTCCTGCGCAATCGCGCCGGCGACGGCGGCGTCGAGAAAGTCCCCCAGAAAAACATGGGGCAAGGGACTGTTTGCAGCATATTGCCTGGACAACTCAGCTAGTTGTGAATTCCATCTACAGTAGTCGAACAAGGGGGCAATTTCCTCTACTGTTTGCGCACATGCCATTAGCACGGATCCTTTTGGGATTGCCTGGTTGAGCGAGCGGAGCCCCAAGGTTTTCCATTCGTCCCGTGAAAATTTGGCAATCTTATCAAGTTTATCAGCTACCGTTGGAATTGAGACAGCCACAAAAGAGAAAGCCATCCCCGGGGAACCTTCCCGATTAAGATGACATTCCGAGCCATTTGGTTTTTATATCGCGATATTCTAGCAAGTTAAACACATTTTGGCGCGCTTAGTTGTGTTCACAAGCGGCAAACTTGGACCACTGGATTCCCGTAGGGACAGTCCAATCCCGGCACTCCGGGGGACTGCAAGACCACCCAGGTAACTCCGAAGTCTGTGTGCAGACGCTGAAAGTCCTGCGCTTGAAAATCCTTCCAGCCGGTTTGTGCCTGCACTTGGTGGAACCATTCGTCCGCCAGAGCGGGAAACATAGAGACGGCGCCGGCGTCGCTGGTGCGATCTGCAAGCCGGCTGCGCTGGGCAATGGCACGAAAACCCTGTTCGTCCTCACCGGGCAGCTTCAGGACTTCGGGGTCGAGAGCAAAGATAGCATCGGTGGGAGTGTGATCGCGGGCCCAGAGAAAAGCTTGCGACCACGGATTGGTCGGAGCATCCCCATGCCACTCGATGTGCTGGCTGGCGGGAAAAAGCGCGAGCTGCGCCAGGAACATGCCCGCACCCAACGGAACAAAGAGAGCGAGCCATCGCGAGGCTTTGTTCTTCAAGAGATATTCGCCGAGGAATCCGCCGAGGAACAGGAACATCAAAACGTACAGTAGCCACAAAGATCGCATGGGCTGGAGGCGCGCCAGAGATTCGAAGCGTGGAACTGTCGAGAGCAACACGGCCATGGGCAAGTAGATTACTTCGTAGACGACCAACGCGCGGCACAGGAGATCGAGGTTTCGCAGATCTCTTGAGCGCGCCAGACGGCTGAAGCACCACAAGATCGGGATGGGCGCCAAGACGCCCAGCCATTCGTACCAGGTCCAACGAGTGATGTAGTGAAACCCGTGGGTCAGCGCGGCTTGATGATAGGCGGAGGACGGCGGGTCGAGCGAAAGACCGAAGGGCAACAGGCAGGCGATAGCAGCGAAGTGTGCATCCGCATATTCCGCCGCCACGAGCAGGACGCAGTAGGAGAAAGCAAAGACCGCCATCAAGGGATGGATGGCTGCGGTAAGGATGAGAAACAATGCCGCCTGAATGTATTTCTTGTCGATCACTTTCACGATGGCAAATATTGCGGCGAAGGCAGTCAGGTTTCGTGGGTTGAGATATTGATCGAGGATGTAGAGGGCTGTCCCGGCCACTGGCAAGGTTAAGAGTGCGGCGATCAGTGCGACCCCCGCCCAACGAGCTTTGGGATGTGGAAAGCATCGGCTGATGAGTTGCCAGCAGGCCAGCAAGAACAGAAAGATGGAAGCTACATGCAAAACGAAAAGCACATCACTGAGAGGAAGTTGACTCAGCCGGACCGAGGTTGCGACGAAGTTCGGAAAAACGGTTGAACCGGCATGGGTCTCGAAAAACTGCGCGTTGAAGGGGAAAAGTTCGGGATGGAGAGTCTTCAAGACTCCCGGCACGTAGATTTCGGAGTCCTCAACCCAAGGATGGTAGCCATGAATCAGGAGGGCTCCGATGGTCAGGAGCAGAAGAATCAGCAGGTCCTTGGGCTTCAAATACTGGCTCCGTGGAGATAAGAGTTGTCGCAAGAACTAGAACATGATTCCGTTGCGGGTGTAAAGGTAGGGACTGGGTGGGAATGGTCAGGTTCCGGATTGAATAGGAAATCCTCCACCACGAAGGACACGAGGTGGCACTAAGGAAAACACCGTCCACAAATAAGAAGCGTCCCGAACTCTTTCGAGTAACGGGACGCCCGAACAGCCCTCCCCCAGAACTGCTCACGGACAAGATAAGATTTTTCCGGCTGGCAGTAAATCCCACCTTCGTGCCAGGGCATGGCACGACTTGGCTATCCGACGCGAACCTGTAACCGCCTGACATAGCTTGAGATCCGGGATCAGAAGGGGTCAGAAGTTCGGAGATTGCCAGGCAAAAGTGGCGATCAGCGCCAGAAAACCCGCAGATTCCGTCAGATACGAGGCGATCTGGTGAGAGGACCAAGGAGGAGACGAAACACTCGGCTGGACCAGAGCCGCTCAGGTATTTTCCCACGCCGAAAAGGCCCGGAGTAAGCGGTTACTGTCGTAATTGTCCTGCGGGTGAATGCAATTGACCCTTGCCGGGAGCGACCGTAAATTCGCCACAGGGGGTTGTATGAAGGACATCCATGAGGTTCTGCGGCGGAAGCAGGCCAAGTTCGCCCAGTTGGGAAAGCAGATTGAGATGTTGCAGCAGGCGGCGGAGAAGCTGCGGGAAGTTGCCCCTTTGCTCGCCGAGAATGATGAAGACGATAGCGCGGTGCTCTCCGAAATGGATGAGCAGCCGCAAGCGAAAGCCGCAGGCGCCGGCGCGGGAAGCGCTTCCGGCAAGCCTCGCAGCAGTTCGCCGCGCTGGCCCTAGAAATTAGGCATTCCAGCGGCGCCGTTACGAGCGGCCTATGACGTTCCAAGCACTTCTGGTTTCCAAAGACGATGAGTCCGCCTCCACTCTGACCGGAGTTCTATCCGGATTGGGAGTGGAAGCGGTGCGTTGCGGATATTCGGAAGGAATCTGCCAGCTCACCGAACAGCATTACGACGCGGTCATTGTTGACTTCGATGACCCCCACAGCGCCGAATTGGTGCTGCAGACTGTCTTGCAATCGGCCCCGAGAAACCACGTAGTCACCGTAGCCTTGCTGAGCGACAAATCGAAACTGCGCAATGTGTTCGGCAAGGGCGCGAATTTCGTGCTGTACAAACCATTTTCTATTGAGCAGGCGGAAGCCGGTCTGCGGGCCGCAACTGTGATGCTGAAGCGCGAACGGAGGTCTTCTTTCCGGGTTCCGGTGCAGGTTCCGGTGCAGTTGAAAGTTGAGGACGATCCGGAGACGGAAGGCATCCTGCTGGATTTGAGCGAGGACGGACTGGACCTGCTGGCGGCGCAGCCGGTGCGTGCGGCGGCGGCCATCCATGTGAAGTTCAGTCTTCCAGACGGCAAAGAGATTGATGCTCGTGGTGAGATTGCTTGGGCGAATCCCAACGGACAAGCAGGGGTGCATTTTGTAAATCTACCCGCGACCTTGCGGACGACCCTGCAAAACTGGGTGGCGGCGAACGCGCCCGAACCTCCACCACCCGATCCGGAGCCGGTAACGCAGTGCAAGCTGACCGATCTTAGTGTGGGCGGCTGCTATGTGGAAACAGAGTCGCCATTTCCGGAGCGGGCCGGCATCACACTCTCGTTGCGGGCGGAAGGCATGGAAGCGCAGGCCGAGGGCACAGTGCGCGTGATGCATCCGGGATTCGGCATGGGTATTGAGTTCGCGGCGCGAACCACCGATGAACGAGCTCAGGTCACAAGTTTCATAGGATTTCTCAGCAGCCGTCCGGGAACTCTGCCGGAGTTGTTGATTACGCCACGGGCGTTAACGGAAGATAGCCAGGCTGAAGCGCCGAATTCAGAAACCGAGGAACTGGACGATCCCTTGCTCGAACTGCTGCGCGGGCATGAGTCGCTGAGCCAGGAAGAATTCTTGCAGGCGCTCCGGCAGCAGCGGAATTCAGCAGAAGAAGTAGCTCCCGCCTAAGATTGCAGTAATCCCCTTTATATTCTGAGTGACTCAGCCGAATGAAGAGGATCGTGCGTTCGTGGGCCAGAAAGCGGTAAGGGGCTGGCACGCCGTCTCTCGTGCAAGCCCCTGTAGCGCCGGGTTTATTCCACCTCGAATGCTCGAAGTCTAGCGAGTTGCGGCGACAGCAAGGTTTCAGGGAGGTTAATTTCCTGTAAAATCGCCGGGAATTTGTCACAGGGCCGAGCCGGTTTACAAACATCTAACCACAGAGGTCACAAGAGGTCACAGAGGAACACGGTTGTGAAGCGGGTCTTGGTTGCAACTTCTAATTCGGGGAAACTAAGGGACTTTGCCGGGGCGGCGGCGTCATTGGGAGTGGAAGTAGTGCCGCTTCCTGACTTCGCTTCCCTGCCCCCGGTGGTTGAAGATGGTCTGACTTTCGAGGCCAACGCGCGCAAGAAAGCCGAGACCTACAGCCGATACGCTGCGGGAGAAGTTGTGCTAGCGGATGACTCCGGACTCGAAGTGGATGCGCTGGGCGGCGCTCCCGGAGTACATTCGGCGCGCTACGCCGCTGAAGCGCCTCATCTGGCAGGCAGCAACAGCGACGACACAACCAACAACGCGCGACTGCTCCGGGAATTGAAGCGCGTTCTGCCGGAAAAGCGGTCGGCGCGGTTTGTTTGTGTCCTCGCGGCGGCGCGGGATGGGCAGACCCTGGAAGTGTTTCGCGGCCAGGCTGAGGGGATAATTCTAGATGCTCCGCGAGGAACGAATGGCTTCGGCTATGATCCGCTTTTCTTTTTTCCGCAGATTCAGAAAACCTTCGCCGAGTTGAGCGCGGAAGAAAAGGCCAAGTACAGCCATCGCGGGGCGGCGTTCCAGAAGTTTCTGGTGTGGGCGGGGCGAGGGTAGGTCACCTTCAGGAAAATCCCAAGCGGCAAACAACCGTGGAATCCCACCCTTGACAAAGAACGTCAAGGATGGGGCACCCTATTTTTTCGGTGCGAAGACACTGTTCATAAGGCTCACGCTGCCGGCGGCCGGACTTCGCGCAACCGCCGCTCGAGAAATCGCCGTTCGCTGTCGTTAGTGACTAGCACAAGGGCGCGTTCGTAGCACTTGGCTGCTTCCGCGGAGGATCCGATCCGGCGTAACAAATCGGCGCGGACAGCATGCAGCAGATGATAGTTTTCGAGATCGCTAGTGGCGGCAATTGCATCCACCAACACAAGCGCAGCCTGAGGACCATCCGCCATCGCTACCGCGACAGCGCGATTCAGCGACACGATGGGCGACGGTTGCACACGCTCGAGAAGATTGTAGAGGCGGACGATCTGAGGCCAGTCTGTGTCTTCGGCCCGGGCCGCCTGACAGTGCGCAGCCGCGATTGCAGCTTGTAAAGCGAAGGGCCCCACTACATCGCGAAAAACTTGGTTTACAAGTGGCACAGCCTCGGCTATCTGTGCTTCGTCCCAACGGCTCCGATCCTGCTCTTCGAGAGTAACTAAATCTCCAGCTTCATTGATCCGGGCATTGCGACGCGCGTCGTGCAGCAGCATGAGGGCAACCAGGCCAGTCAGTTCAGCCGGAGGCTGCGGACCGATCAGCGACCTCAGCAGACGCCCCAGGCGGATGGCCTCAGTACAGAGGTCTGTCCTGACCAGCGGGCCGCCGCGGGTGGCGGCATAGCCTTCGTTAAATACCAGATAGATCACGGTGAGCACAGCGTCGAGACGAGCGGCCATGTCTTCCGTCTCGGGGACGACATACGGAATACCGGCGTCGCGAATCTTGCGTTTGGCGCGGACCAGGCGTTGCGCCATGGTCGCCGGTGGAACCAGAAATGCGCGTGCGATTTCGTCGGTCTCGAGGCCACATAGGGTGCGGAGAGTCAGCGCCACCTGCGCCTCGGACGCGAGCGCAGGATGGCAACAGGTAAAGATCAGGCGTAGCCGGTCGTCTGGGATATCGGTCGAGTCGTAATCCGGCTGTTCGACGGTGCGGACTAGGCCTGAAACTGCGTAGGATTCGAGTTTTTCCTCGAACCGAAGGTTGCGTCGAATGCGGTCGATGGCCTTATGACGGGCGGTCTGGATGATCCAGGCGCGTGGAAACTCGGGTACGCCGGAAACCCGCCATTGATCGACGGCGGCTGTAAACGCTTCCTGCGCAGATTCCTCAGCAAGGTCGAAATCGCCGACGAGTGTGATCAGAGCAGCCACGATGCGACCCCAATCGGAGCGGTAGACTGCTTCTACAGCACTGGCTGCGTCGCTGGACATACTCGATTGTAGATATTTTTTAGCAGAGGTGTCGATTTGAAGAATCCGCGTTCGATATACCGATGGAAGCATCCAAAATGGAGCTTGAAATTCGAAGGAGGCAAACAGTGCGATTCATGGTGCTTGTGAAAGGCTGTGAGGATTCTGAGGCAGGCGTTCTACCTGCCAAGGAACTGGTTACGGAAATGGGGAAGTTCAACGAAGAGCTGGTAAAAGCAGGAGTGATGCTCGCAGCTGACGGGCTGCACGCCAGTTCCAAGGGCAAGCGGGTCCGATTTTCGGAAGGCAAGACTACGGTGATCGACGGGCCATTTGCCGAATCCAAGGAACTCATTGCGGGCTACTGGCTGTGGCAGACGAAGACGATGGAGGAGGCGGTTGAATGGCTCAAGCGAGCTCCGTTCAACGGAGGCGCCGAAGTCGAGATTCGCCAGATATTCGAGCCGGAGGAGTTCGCCATAGCGTACACGCCCGAAGTGCAAGAGCGAGAGAAACGTCTGCGGACCCAGTTGGCGAAGAAGAAATAGTCTTCGTATTGTCGATTTCCACATTCGCCGTTCGATTTACTGATGGAGGCGCGGAAATGAAATACATGTTGCTGATTTATGCCGACGAGAACGCCTGGACTGAGAGCGAGCGACAGGAGTGTTACGGGGAGTCGACACAGCTTTGTCATCAGCTCAAGTCGAAAGGGCAGTATTTGGATGCCAGCCCACTGCAATCGGTGACGACGGCGACCAGCGTCCAGGTACGCAACGGCAAGCGGCTGCTGACAGACGGGCCCTTCGCGGAGACCCGCGAACAACTCGGCGGCTACTTCATGGTCGAAGCCAAGAATCTCGACGAGGCGATCGAGATTGCCGGACAGATTCCCAGCGCCCGCAAAGGCACGGTCGAAATTCGGCCGCTAGTGGAACTCCCCGGTCTACCGGGAGAATGAGAGGAGAGCCAATGCAAAAGATCACGCCGTTCTTGTGGTTCGATGACCAGGCCGAAGAAGCGATGAATTTCTATGTGTCCCTCTTCAAGAATTCGAAAGTGGGATCGATCACACGCTACGGAGAAGCAGGGCCGGGGCCGAAAGGGACGGTCATGTCGGCGACCTTCAGCCTTGATGGACAAGAGTTCTTCGCCCTCAACGGCGGCCCGCTGTTCAAGTTTACTGAAGCCATATCTCTCTTCGCGAACTGTGAGACGCAGCAAGAAGTGGACGAATTGTGGGACAAGCTTTCCGCAGGCGGGAAAAAGGACAGATGCGGCTGGCTGAAAGACAAGTACGGCTTGTCCTGGCAGATTATTCCATCCGTCTTGGGTAAGATGTTGGGGGACAAAGGCGCTGACAAGGCCAAACGCGTCATGCAGGCCATGCATAAAATGGACAAGCTCGACATTAAGAAGCTAGAGCAGGCGTATCAGGGCTAAATGCCCTGCCTGCCGAACTGACCGCTATCGCTCGGATTCGAGTTCTAAACACAAAACATAAGGAGACATACGATCATGGAAACGAAACCCACCCACGAACAAGCACAACTTCATCTACAGGTGTTTGACCAACGGCGCGAAGCCCGCTTGCGGCAGGCACGCGACTGGTTCTTCAAGAACTATTACGCGGACACCTGGAACGACGCGATGCGGATCGCCGCCCCGGGAACAGAAGGCGGCACCAACTTTATGATGGTCGTCAGCTATTGGGAGCAGGCCTGCGCTTTGCTGAACTACGGTCTGCTGCACGACGATCTGTTCTTCGAAACCAGCGGCGAATTCTTTGGCGTCTGGGAACGAATCAAGCCGACCATCAACGAAGGACGCGAACAATGGGCCAACAAACAATTCCTCGCCAATCTGGAAAAAGCCGCCATACGCTTTGAGGCCTGGATGGACAAGCGCTCCCCGGGCCACATTGCCCGCATGCGCGAATTCATGAAACAGATGCGCACACAGACCGCGAAAGCGGCCTGAGGGTGCCTATGGGATCCCACCCTCCACAAGGCTGAAGGGTGGGGTGTCCAACGGCCAGATTTTTCGTCTACCAATGAATTAGGGCAACTCGACGAAATTAGGAGATCAACAATGCGATTCCGCAAATGTATAAGGATGTTGGTAAGTTCCACGATGTCAGTCCTGGCGCTTGGGCTGATGGCAGGGGCCGCGACCTCGGGTTCCTCAAATGCGCCCGATCCGCGCGACCGGATTAATATTTGGGAGGGGCATTGGAAAGTACAAGCACAACGCAAAGAGACCCCCTACAGCCACGCCGGGTCGGCACCGTTCGATGCGGTCTGCTCCTGGACGGCTGATCGGGGATACATGGTCTGCGAGTACCTGAGCGAAAAAACAGTTCCGGGGGAAGGCAAGCCAGCGGACCATCTTTCGATCTTCACATACGACGACACAGGAAAGACCTATAAGCATCTCGGTATCAGTAAGAATTACAAAACGCTGGAAGAAGTCGCAACCATCGAGGGGAGTGTTTGGCACTATAACTATGAGCTCCCGGGTGATAAGGGGGAAAAGCTTGCCTGTCGGGATGTGTACGAGTTCGTCTCGCCGGAAAAACAGGTCACGCGTTTCGAGATATCCGCTGATGGTGGCCAGCATTGGACGGTCGTGTCGGAAGGTGTGGGGATAAAAGTTCATTAGTTTCAGCGCGCCGCCGTTGCCGCCGTATCAAAGGAGAGAGCCTATGAACCGAAAGATGGGCAGGACGATCGCATTCGGGACTTTCACGCTAATGGTCCTGGTGGGCGCGTTGTCGCAAGCGTCGGCTGAGGACGCTGTTATTTGGGCGACAGTGTCGGGCACTGGCATCCGCACCTGATGTTTTCGTTCCACCAACGGAGCAACTTGCCGGGAACGGCTTTAACTTAAAGGAGTGAAGCAATGAGCAAAGTACGGGTTCTGGTGGGAACGCGCAAAGGGGCGTTCATTCTGACGGCGGACGGCAAACGCGAAAAATGGGATGTCAGTGGGCCACATTTTGCAGGCTGGGAGCTTTACCACGTCAAGGGATCAACCGCTGATCCGAATCGCATCTATGCGTCGCAGTCGAGCGGCTGGTATGGACAGATCATTCAACGCTCCGATGACGGCGGCAAGACCTGGCATCAGCCGGGTACGCCGCCCGGAGAGCCGCTCCCACAATGGCCTGCTAAGGCGAGCAACAAGTTTGGCTACGACACATCGGCCGAAACCGGCAAGCCGCTGACCACTCATCAGTGGTACGACGGGACGCAGCATCCGTGGGAGTTCAAGCGGGTGTGGCATCTGGAGCCCTCGCTCAAAGATCCCAACACGGTTTACGCCGGCGTGGAAGACGCCGCTATCTTCCGCTCGACCGACGGCGGCGAGAGTTGGAAGGAACTTCCAGGTCTGCGCGGCCACGGTACCGGTCCCAAGTGGCAGCCGGGCGCGGGCGGTATGTGTCTGCACACGATTATTCTCGATCCCAGCAATCCGCAACGGATGTACATCGCCATCTCAGCCGCGGGTGCGTTCCGTACCGACGACGGGGGTAAGACTTGGAAGCCGATCAATCGCGGACTGAGGTCCCAATATATCCCCGACCAGGATGCCGAGATCGGACACTGCGTTCACCATGTGGCGATGAACCCCAAGCGTCCGGGAGTGTTGTTTATGCAAAAACATTGGGACGTGATGCGGTCGGACGATGCGGGCGACAATTGGAAGGAAGTCAGCGGGAATTTGCCGACGGATTTCGGCTTCGCAATCGACGTTCACGCGCACGAACCGGAGACGATTTACGTGGTGCCGATCAAGAGCGACTCAGAACACTATGTACACGAGGGAAAGCTGCGTGTGTTCCGCAGCCGCACCGGTGGAAACGAATGGGAGCCGCTGACCAAAGGGCTTCCGCAGAAAGACTGCTACGTAAACGTGCTGCGTGATGCCATGGCCGTGGACTCGCTCGACAAGTGCGGCGTATATTTCGGCACCAGCGGCGGTCAGGTATACGTGTCGGCTGATGCCGGGGATAGCTGGAATCCTATTGTGCGGGATTTGCCGGCGGTGCTTTCGGTCGAGGTGCAGACGCTGGGATGACGAGGGAAATGACTGGCTTCTTCGCATAAAATCAATCTAACCATGACATCCAAGACGGCAGAGGCTTGTCAGTCGACCTCTCATCCTCTACGCCTGGAGTGCAGTAGACCGGCGCTTTCGCCACTGGCAGTTGGTATTCTGACTGGCCTCTGCTCAGCCAAGCTACTGCTACACCTGTTCACCAGCGTTCTCCGGTACGGCTATTTTCGCGACGAACTCTATTACATGGACATGGCCCGCCATCTTGACTGGGGCTACGTCGATGCCGCTCCCCTGATCGCCGTTTATACAAAAGTCGCACTGTTGATGGGCGGTTCGCTCGCGGCGCTGCGAATCCTGCCCGCGCTCGCAGGCGCCGCACTGGTCGCACTCACCATTCTGATCGCACGCGAACTCGGCGGCGGACGGTATGCACAGCTTCTCGCCGGAGTCACCGTTCTGCTCTGCCCCGCCTTTCTGCTGGTGGACAGCCTCCTCACCATGAATGCTTTCGAGCCGCTGTTCTGGATGGGATGCATTTGGATCGTGGCTCGCATTTTGCGTACCGGGGACTCGCGGCTTTGGCTGTGGTTCGGCGCGCTTTCCGGTCTGGGCCTTGAGAACAAACACTCCACACTATCGTTCGGATTCGCGGTCACTGTCGCCCTGCTCTTGACGCACCATCGCAGCGAGTTTCGCCAACGGTGGATCTGGACCGCCGGGGCCATTGCTCTCGCGCTCTTCCTTCCCAACATCATCTGGCAAATCCGTCATCACTTCCCCACCATCGAGGATCTGGCCAACGTCCGCCGCGAACACAAGAACATCGTGCTCGGCCCACTGGCATTTGTGAAGGAACAGATCCTCGACATGCACCCGCTCCTGCTGCCGGTCTGGCTCTCGGGCCTCATCTGGTTCCTCCGCGACCGGCGCTGGCGCGTGCTCGGACTGACTTTTATGGTCTTCTTCCTGTTGATGGAAGTCGCGCACGCCAAGAACTATTATGTATTCCCGATTTATCCCATGCTTTTCGCCGGCGGTGCTGTCGTCATCGAGCGCTGGCTCGCGACCCGTACCACGTGGACGCGTGCAGCCGTGGTCGCAATGATCGGACTGGCGACGCTTCCCGCCATCCCGCTGGTCACGTGGATGCTGCCGCCGGAACGTCTTATGGCTTATCAAGATGCTATCGGCGTCAGACTCTCTAAGACCGAAGTTGGGCATGAGTCGCGGTTACCTCAATCGGTTGCCGATCAGTTTGGATGGCCCGAGATGGTGCGTGAAGTCGCCGACATCTATGACTCGCTGCCGCCCGACGAACGCACCCAGACCGGTATCTGGGCCGGCAACTACGGTGAAGCCGGGGCGATTGACCAGTTCGGGCCTCACTATGGGCTGCCACGCGCCTGGTCTCGCCATCAGAACCATTGGTACTGGGGTCCGCCTCCCCAGGTCTTCAAGAACCTCATCGTCATCCAGTGGAGCCTCGAAGACGTGCGCGACAACTGCACTTCGTTTCAGGCCTTCGAGCATTTCCAGCCCTTCGGCATGGCCGAGGAAAACACACCAATCTACCTCTGCCGCGGGGTCACTTTCGATATCCAACAAATCTGGTGGCACTCGCATCACTGGAATTAGGTGTTTGAGCAGTGAAATACTCAACTAACTATGATCCGCCTCATACTTCCGCCCCACCTCCGAACGTTGGCACACGTCAGCGGTGACGTGGAGCTTGAAGTTGGCAGCCCGGTCACGCAGCGCTCGGTTCTCGATGCACTCGAGGCTCGCTATCCCATGCTGCGCGGAACCATCCGAGATCACGTCACGCTCCAGCGGCGACCGTTTCTGCGTTTCTTCGCTTGCGAAGAGGATTTGTCCCACGAATCGCCGGATGCTCCGTTGCCCGAGGCGGTGGTCTCTGGGAAAGAGCCGTTTATTGTTATCGGGGCGATTGCTGGCGGATAGGCGAAGCACCGTCAACAACCTTAACCACAGAGGGCACAGAGGATCACGGGAAACCCGCCATACTTCTTTTCTTTTCACTGTCCCTTGCTTGACTTCCCTTCTCTCTCGACAAGATAATAAAAAGTTATCCTAATCTGATTGCACTCATAGGAGCGTTCGTGGCATCGACGGCTAGACCCGCGTCTCCAACCGAGGTTCGGGGAGGCGTTGCACCGTTGCGGGCAGGCCAGGGTTATTCCTTCTTCTTGCGGCGCTTGCATTCGCTCAGCGGCATTGTTCCTATCGGCGCCTTCCTGGTTGAGCATTTCGTTTCCAACGCGTTTGCAACACGTGGTCCCGCCGCCTACGCCAAGCAAGTTGAGTTCCTGAGTAGCTTCCCATTTGTGGTTGGTCTGGAACTGTTCGGGATCTGGCTGCCGATTCTCTACCACGCGCTCTATGGGTTCTACATCTGGTATCGCGGCGAGAGCAATGTTGCCGAATACCCGTGGGCGGGCAATTGGATGTACAACGCGCAGCGCTGGACCGGCGCCATCGCATTCTTCTACATGGTGTGGCATACCTGGCATCTGCGCTTCACCGGAATTCACCTGTTGAGCCATCCCGATGCTGCGTTTGGCAAAGTACAAGCGGAATTTCAGAACCCCTGGGCCGTGGCTTTCTATGCGGTGGGTATTGTTTGCGCTTCATGGCATTTCGCGTATGGGATCTGGCTGTTTGCGGCCAAGTGGGGCATCACGGTCGGTGATAAGGCGCGCCGGCGCTTCGGGTATGTTTGCCTGGCAATCGGACTGATATTTGTTGGAGTGGGTGCAGTGACCATGTATTCGTTCCTGACTGCGCCGATGGACCCGGGTGGGGCGATGCAGATGACAGTGTCTGTTCATTGATAAATCTAGATGGCGACAGCTCCTAAAATCACGGTGATTGGCGGCGGCCTGGCAGGACTGGCTGCAGTGATCAAGATCGCGGAAATGGGCGGGCAGGTAGACCTGTTCTCCATTGTTCCGGTGAAGCGATCGCACTCGGTGTGCGCGCAGGGCGGAATCAATGCTGCGAAAAACCTGAAGGGCGAAGGCGATTCCACCTGGAAGCACTTTGACGACACCGTTTACGGCGGCGATTTTCTCGCCAATCAGCCGCCGGTCAAGGCCATGTGCGAGGCTGCGCCTGGAATCATTGATCTGCTGGACCGCATGGGTGTGCCTTTCAACCGTACTCCCGAAGGCCTGCTCGACTTCCGTCGCTTTGGTGGAACCTTATATAACCGCACCGCCTTTGCGGGCGCGACTACTGGTCAGCAACTTCTTTATGCGCTCGATGAGCAGGTGCGGCGGTATGAGTCCGAGGGCAAGGTCAAGAAGTACGAGCATTGGGAGTTTCTCTCGGCGGTGCTGGATGGAAACCGCATTTGCCGTGGCATCTGCGCCATGGATTTGCGTTCGATGGAAGTACGTACATTTCCTTCCGACGCTATCATCATTGCCACCGGCGGCAATGGCGCGATCTTTGGCAAATCTACGAATTCAGTGGTCTGCACAGGATCGGCGCAGTCGGCGTTGTATCAGCAAGGATGCTTCTACGCGAACGGCGAGTTCATTCAGGTCCATCCCACTTGCATTCCCGGCGAAGATAAGTTGCGATTGATGTCGGAGTCGGCGCGCGGCGAAGGTGGGCGAGTGTGGGTGCCGAAGGCGCAGGGCGATAAAAGAGAGCCGAAGGCGATCCCAGAGAAAGAGCGCTGGTACTTCCTCGAAGAGTGGTACCCGAAATACGGCAACCTGGTACCGCGCGATATTGCGACGCGCGCCATCTTCAAGGTTGTGTTTGAACACAATCTGGGGATCGACGGTAAGCCGATGGTATATCTCGACCTGACACATGTTGATCGCAAGATTCTCGACCGCAAGCTGGAAGGGATTCTGGAGATCTACGAGAAGTTTGTGGGCGATGACCCGCGCGACACGCCGATGAAGATTTTCCCTGGCATGCACTACACCATGGGCGGCCTGTGGGTGGATTTCAACCAGGCGACGAACATTCCCGGCATTTACGCTGCCGGAGAATGCGAATACCAGTATCACGGTGCCAACCGGCTGGGGGCGAATTCGCTGGTGTCGTGCATTTACGGCGGGTTCATCGCCGGGCCGGCAGCCGTTCAATATGCCCGCAACCTAAAAGCCGCTGCCAGCAACGGACACTTCGAGACGGAGCGCAAGCAGCAGGAAGACAATAACGCCCTGCTGATGAAATCCGAGGGCAAGGAGAATCCGTTCCGCTTGTGGCGTGAACTGGGTGAACTGATGACCAAAGATTGCACAGTCATCCGCTACAACAAGAATTTGAAAGAGACGGATGCTAAGCTGTGCGAGTATCTGGAGCGTTTCCGGCGAATTAATCTGAGCGACCGCACGCAGTGGGCCAACACCAGCGTGGTATTCACACGCCAGCTTTACAACATGCTGCAACTTTCGCGGGTGATTGCCCAGGGAGCCGCAATGCGGGACGAATCGCGGGGGGCGCATTACAAGCCGGATTTCCCAGAGCGCGATGACAAGAACTGGCTGAAGACCACGAAAGCATATTTTGCGCCCGATGCAGACGAGCCGAAATTTGAGTTTGAGCCAGTGGATGTTTCGTTGATTCCGCCGCGGGCGAGAAAGTACTGAAAAGGGCTTTCACCACAGAGGGCACAGGGAAGACAGAAGAATGCATAGGCTTTAACCAAGGGCTAAGAGCTAATGGCCAAGAGCGTAATCATCAAGATCAGGCGGCAAGCGACTCCCGCTGACAAGCCACGCTGGGAGGAATTCGATCTCCCCCATAAGCCGGGGATGAACGTGATCTCCTGCCTGATGGACATCGCCGCCAACCCGGTCACGCGCGATGGCAAGCCCACTACGCCCATCACTTACGATTCGAATTGTCTGGAAGAAGTTTGCGGCTCGTGCGCCATGCTGATCAATGGCCGCGCCCGCATGGCATGTTCGGCGCTGGTGGATAAGCTCGAGCAACCCATCCGCTTGGAGCCGTTTTCAAAGTTTCCGGTGGTGAGAGATTTGGCGGTCGATCGCCAGGTGCTTTTCGAGAATCTCAAAGCGGTGAAGGCATGGGTTCCGATCGATGGGACTTACGACCTTGGCCCCGGTCCGCGCATGACCGCCGAACAACAGGAAGCGGCTTATCCATTGTCGCGTTGTATTTCTTGCTGCTGCTGCATGGAGGTTTGCCCTCAGTTCAACGAGGAAACTGGCTTTGTGGGCGCGGCGACTATTGCTCAAGTGCGGCTGTTCAACACTCACCCCACGGGTGCGGCGCTCGAGCGTGAGCGGCTGACAGCGTTGATGGGCGATGGCGGCATCCAGGAATGCGGCTACGCGCAGAATTGTGTGGAAGCCTGCCCCAAGGACATCCCGTTGACCAGGTCGATTTCCGAGGTCGGCGGTGCGGTGATGAAACAAGCCATCGGTGACCTTTTCCGCAAGTGAGAGCGCCAATTTTTGTGCTACTGGCGCCGGCCTATCCAGATGTGAGACACTCCACGCCTTGTGATCCAGCCACTTGGACGGATGAGTCAGGCCTTAGAAACGGCATCTCATCTGCTCTACATAGACAGTGAGTGCTTGTGCCGCGGCTGCGGGTAACCAAAAGTAACCGTGGTCAAGGCAACTCTTTGGTAACCAGACTGCATATTTCGTAGACAGTCGGCGTGCAGGGTGCGCTAGAATGAGCGCCAACCCAGCCAATACAGAGGATTCGAGGAGTTGAACCACTTCGTGGGAACGAGACTACAAAAAGTCGTTCTGGCCGCACTGCTGACATTGGCGGTGTGTGTCCAGGCTTTCGGCTTGCATCAATATGTGCCCACGCAATCGCCTCATCGCAAGCACCGGCTGCACCTGCGTCGCACGCGATGGAATCCGGTGTTTCGGCCTTCCCGCGATTCGTTGTTACGTCAGAACGCGGAGATCGACCGGCTAGAGTTGCCGCGTATTCAGAACCAGGCTGAACTGGATCGACTGGTGGCGAGTGGCGATCTGGTTTCGCTTCCCGAAGGGGAGACGCTGCGCATCGATCCTCAGCTTGACCCTGACCGCCGTTATTGCCGCCCGTGGACGCGCGATTTTCTCCAAGACTTGAGCGGAGCGTATTTCAACGAGTTTCATGATCAGATTCAGGTGAATTCCGCGGTTCGAACGGTGCAGGTGCAGAAGAAATTGCGCCGCCATAACCGCAACGCGGCGCCGGAGAAAGGCGAGACAGCATCGTCTCACCTGGCTGGAATCACCGTGGACATTCAGCGCCGGGGCATGACCCGCGAACAAATTGCGTGGATGCAGGCATATATGATGCCGCTTAGAGATCAGGGTCTGATCGAGCCCGAAGAGGAACGGCGACAGTGGGTGTTCCACGTGGCGGTCTCGGGCAACTACGCCGACTGGCGCGAATCGCGGACCCCAGCCGGCGCGCAGACGGGCAACCAGTCCTCCGATGGCCCGCTACCGGAAGCTGTCGCGATCAACAGTACCGAGCAGTAAACTAGGTTATCCGCAGCGGCAATTCCCGTTTTTCCTTCCCAGCGTATAGAATTCTTGCCTTAATCCTATGAATGCATTTCAGAGGTCCGTAGTGCGTTTGTGCTTTCTCGGCTGGGCAGCAATCCTGCTTTCTTCCGTTGCTCTTGGGCAGAATCCATCTACTATCAGCGCGAATATCAGCGCGAAGTCGCGGGCAATCCACGAATCGGCAATCGTGGTCGACACTCATGCGGACACACCGCAGCGTTTTCTCGACGACAACTTCGATATCGGCAACAGCGACCCCAAGGACATCGGTCACCTCAGCCTGGATAAAGCTCGCGCCGGCAACCTGGGTGCGGAGTTCTTTTCGATTTGGGTGGATCCTGAGACCAATCAGGGACACTACGCTAAACACACACTGGAGTTGATTGATACCGTTTATGAGGAGGCGGCGCGCCATCCTGACCGGATGATGATGGCCTTTTCTGTGGCCGACATTGAACGTGCTCATAAACAAAAGAAGCTGGCGGCATTGATGGGCATTGAAGGCGGCCATTCCATCGAGAACAGCATTCGCGTCCTGCGCGACTACTATCGCCTTGGAGTTCGGTACATGACGCTCTCCTGGTCAAACACCAACGAATGGGCAGACTCTTCCGGTGACATTGACGATCCCAAGATTCAACATCACAATGGGCTCACCGATTTCGGCAAGCAGGTTGTCCTGGAAATGAATCGCCTGGGAATGATGGTGGACATTTCTCATGTGGCGGATAAGACGTTTTGGGATGCAATCGCGGCAAGCAAAGCTCCGGTGATCGCGTCACATTCGTCGGCCCGGGCGCTCTGCAATGCGCCGCGCAATATGACCGACGACATGCTACGGGCGGTGGCGAAGAATCGCGGCGTGGTGGATGTGAATTTTTATTCTGGCTTCGACGATCAGAGTTATTGGGATGCCAATAGGGCGCAGGAGAAAGAACGCGACGACGCTGTCAAAGGGTATATGGACAAGTTGAAGGCCGAGGGCAAGACGCCTTCTTACATGGATGAGGAACGCATCCAGCGCCAGTGGATGGCAAAGATACCGCGGCCGCCGTTCAAAGTGCTGATCGACCAGATTGATCACATTGCAAAAGTAGCGGGCGTCGACTACGTGGGACTGGGATCGGACTTCGACGGCGTAAGCGGACAGACGCCCGAGGGCATGGACTCGGCTGCCGACCTGCCCAAGATCACACAGGGACTGCTGGATCGGGGATATGGTGCTGAGGACATCCACAAGATTCTCGGAGGAAATGTGCTGCGGGTATTCGCGGATGTGGAGCGGGTGAGCCGCGAGATGCGGAAGCAAAGCTTTTAAACGCGAAGGGCGCAAAGTCTTCGCAAAGCTCGCGAAGAAAACCGAACCGGTACAATCCTTAAGGCAAATTCAGCGCTCGTGTCGTACAATTCATAATTCTGCTATCAAACTTCAAGGAGCTGAGTCATGGGTAAGCCAGTTCTCGCTACGATTATTATTTTGTTCGGTTTGATGTCACAGGCGGCGTTCGCCGCGGCTGGGGTCCAGCCTACGGCCATCATCGAAACTACGGCCGGGAAACTCACCTGCACTTTATTTCCGGACGTAGCCCCGATCGGGGTTGCGAACTTTATTGGGCTGTCCGACGGCACCAAAGATTGGACCAGTCCCGTCACTCATCAGAAGAAGCATGGTGTGCCGCTTTACGATGGGACGATTTTCCATAGGGTCATCCCGAACTTTATGATTCAGGGCGGAGATCCCGCGGGCAACGGCACCGGCGATCCCGGCTACCAATTCAAGAATGAGACTTCTCCGGACTATAAGTTTGACCGTCCCGGACGCATGGCCTATGCGAATTCCGGTCCGGACACCAACGGGTCGCAGTTCTTTATCACTGAAGTTCCCTACGCCAGTCTGAATGGTGGCTATACGCTTTTCGGGCAATGCGACGATGCCAGCGTGACGCTGGTGAAAGAAATCGCCCGCATGGGGCGGGATTCTGACGACAAGCCTTACCGTCCGGTCAAGATTGTTCACATCACGATTAAAGGTGCAAAGTAACTTACGGAAAGGATTTTCATGGCACGCCAACCTGGAACTTATGCAACTTTTACTACTTCCGAGGGCACAATAGTCTGCCGCCTGTTCGAAAAAGAAGCGCCCAAGACAGTGGCGAACTTCGTGGAATTAGCCGAGGGTAAGCGGGAGTGGACACATCCCGTCAGCCGCAAGAAGAGCAAAGACCGCTTGTACGACGGTACCATTTTTCACCGAGTCATCCCTGATTTCATGATTCAAGGTGGCGACCCGGCGGGCACGGGCATGGGCGGTCCCGGCTATCAGTTCGAAGACGAGACCAAAAGTTCGCCCCACAAATTCGACCAGCCCGGCAAGCTGGCCATGGCCAACGCCGGGCCAAACACCAATGGCTCGCAATTTTTTATTACGTTGGCACCGACTACTTGGCTCACCGGCAAGCACACGATTTTCGGTGAGGTAGTCGAGGGTCAGGACGTGGTCGAGAAAATCGTAAGTGCTCCACGCGGAAGAAATGACAAGCCGGTGAAGGATGCGGTGCTGAAGTCGGTGGTGGTGGAGAGAGTGTAGGGGCCTGCTGCCTACACGCCGATCACAGCCACCAACTCTTTAACCGCATCGGCACTCTTGTTAAGCGCTGTCTGTTCGTCAGGCGTGAGTTTGATTTCAATAATCTTTTCGATCCCCTTCGACCCCAATTTCACCGGCACACCGACGTAGAGACCTTTGATCCCGTATTCGCCTTCGAGATACGCGGCGCAGGGCAGGATCTTCTTTTTGTCTTTCAGGATGGCTTCGACCATCTCGGCAACAGCCGACGACGGCGCATAGTAAGCGCTGCCGGTCTTGAGATATTTCACGATCTCGGCGCCGCCATCGCGCGTGCGCTGGACTAATCGCTCGACTGTGGCTTTGTCCATCAATTCAGTGATGGGAATACCGGCGACAGTGGAGTAGCGCGGCAGGGGAACCATGGTGTCGCCGTGTCCGCCAAGAACGAAAGCAGTGACATTCTCGACGCTGACTTTCAGTTCCTCCGCAATGAAGGCTCGAAAGCGGGCGGAATCGAGCACGCCGGCCATGCCAATCACGCGCTCGCGGGGCAAGCCACTCATTTTGTACGCGGCCTGGGCCATGGCATCGAGCGGGTTCGACACGATGATGAGAATGCATTTCGGCGAATATTGAACGGCTTTGCTCACCACATCTTTCATGATTTTGTGGTTGGTGTTGAGCAAGTCGTCGCGGCTCATGCCGGGCTTGCGCGGAATGCCGGCGGTGATGACTACGATGTCAGAGTTGGCGGTGTCGGCGTAATCATTGGTGCCAATGACGTGAGAATCGCGCTTCTCGATAGGCATGGCTTCGAGCAGATCGAGACCTTTGCCCTGAGGCACGCCTTCGACGATGTCGATGAGGACGACATCAGCTAATTCTTTGGAGGCGATCCAGTGAGCGGCGGTGGCGCCTACGTTTCCAGAGCCTACGATGGTGACTTTATTGCGCATGAAGAGTCCTTTCCAGCATATGTAAAATCTTAACCACAGAGGACACAGAGGAGCACAGCGGGCACCGGAATAGAACTCTGTGTTCCTCTGTGTCCTCTGTGGTTAAGATTCATCGCGTCCCACTCAGCACGGCGGTGTCCATGTTCTCGATGATGTGACCGGCGAATTCGCTGGTACTGACTTTGGTGGCGCCAGGCATCAGCCGCTCGAAATCATACGTGACTTTCTTCTGCTCGATGGTGCGTTCCATTCCTTGCTCGATCAGGTCAGCGGCTTCGTTCCAGCCCAGTAGGCGAAACATCATCACGCCAGACAAGATCACCGAACCCGGGTTGATCACATCTTTATCGGCATATTTGGGCGCAGTGCCGTGGGTAGCCTCAAAGATGGCGTAACCGTCGCCGATGTTGGCGCCGGGAGCGATGCCCAATCCGCCCACCTGCGCGGCACAAGCATCGGAGATGTAGTCGCCATTCAAGTTAGGTGTTGCCAGCACGGAATATTCGTCGGCCCGCGTGATGACTTGCTGAAAGACGGAATCGGCAATGCGGTCGTTTATCTTTAGTTTCTTCTTCCACGCGCCTTTGCCGTGAGTGGAGTAGATGGTGTCGAGCACGTCGCGAACTTCCTGGTATACCGATTGGCGGAAAGCTTCAGCCGCGAACTCCAAGCCGGGCTCGATGAGGCTGGCGTTTTCTTCGGCCGTGATATTGGGGTTTTTGTCTTTGTTGTCGAGAATCCAACTCTCCCGTTCGGTGACCACCTCGCTGCGAAACTCTTCGGTGGCAAGTTCATAACCCCACTTGCGGAACGCGCCCTCGGTGAACTTCTGAATGTTTCCCTTGTGCACCAGGGTCACAGTCTTGCGGCCACTGTCCAGCGCGTACTGAATCGCCACACGCACCAGTCGCTTTGTGCCACCAACAGAAATGGGCTTGATGCCGACACCGGAATCGAGCCGGACTTGTTTCTTGCTGCCCTTCAGCATGTCTTTGTTGAGGAAGTCGATCAACCGAAGGCACTCTGCTGTACCTTCTTCCCACTCGATGCCGGCATAAACGTCTTCGGTATTCTCGCGATAGATGACGATATCCATGCGTTCGGGATTTTTCACCGGCGACGGAGTCCCTTTGTAATATCTGACCGGACGAACGCAGGAGTAGAGATCGAGAATCTGGCGAAGGGCCACGTTCAGCGAGCGAATACCACCGCCGACAGGCGTAGTCAGCGGGCCTTTGATGGCAACGCGGAATTCGCGGATGGCATCAACGGTGTCATCCGGAAGCCAGTTCTTGAATTTGGAGTAAGCTTTTTCTCCGGCAAAGACTTCGTACCAGGCCACGCGGCGCTTGCCGCTGTAAGCCTTTTCTACCGCAGCATCGAACACACGCACCGATGCCTTCCAAATGTCGCGGCCAGTGCCGTCACCTTCTATAAAAGGAATGATGGGATTGTTGGGAACCGAATAGCGCCCGTTGAGGTAGCCGATGGTTGCACCATCGGCAGGCACAGCAAGACCGTTGTAAGACACTGCCATTCACATCCTCCGCAAGAGTTCAGGAACCCACAATTATAAAGGGTGAGTAGGAGACAGGGGAAACAGCAGGCGTAGTGTTTCTTCAGTAATTTCGAAGTCGCGGCATTCACCGTTAGAATGTTGAAATGGGTTGGAAAGAATTGCTGGGGCTGCAGCTTCTTCTGAGTCTAACGATCTGCGGTCCGCTGGCGAACGCTCAAACGCAACCCACACAGCGAACCGAGCAAGCCATTCCTGACGCTCCGCGACCAGTTCCCGTGCACGCCTTCTGGGATCGCACGAACATTCTGTTGTTCTCCGGCGTCGCGGTTACCCGTGGCATGGACTATGCCTCCACGCGCAACTTTCAGGCTCGCGGACGGCAGGAGATTCTTCTGCCCGACGTGGTGGTGAATAACTCCGCTGGCTTTGCCGCCCTGGAGGCGGCGGGAACGATGACCTCGGTTGGGATCTCCTATATCCTCCATCGCACTGGACACCACACACTCGAGCGCTGGATGTCGATTGGCCACATTGGGGTGACGGCGTTCGGAGATGTACGGAACTATTGCCTCAAGACAAGGCATCCAAATCCATGAAATTACATGCATTTAAGGCGGAACTTTGAGGACTGAAGCGGCGTACTATTAGGTGAGCACAAGAGTGCCGGGGGAAATGTATGCCTCGAATCTGCCGCTATGCTGTGATGCTCGCCGCCGTGGGTGTCTTCTTTTCAACTCCGCTGGTTGCCCAAAAAAGCTCTGACCAGGTACACATCGGCCGGGATATCTATGTTGAGCCGCAGGACAAAGCCGGCGACCTCGTCTGTGTTGGCTGTTCCATCTACATTCGTGGGCAAGTCGCGGGAGATGTGGTGGCCGTGGGCGGCAGCGTGGTGTTGGAGCAGGGTGCGCAGTTGGCGGGAGGTGTAACGACCGTGGTAGGCGACATCCGGATGCAGACCGGCACCCAGATTGCGGGCGATGTCGCCGCGATTGCCGGCATGGTAAAGCGTGACCCGCAGTCCAAAATCGCTGGCGATGTCACCTCCCTGGGAGGAGCCGGTTGGATGCTGCTGATTCTCGTATTGCCGCTGGTGCTTTTCGGCGGATTCGTGGCGCTGATTATCTGGCTATTTCAACGCAGGCGGCCGGTGGCGGCGGCCGCGGCGTAGCGTAGGACATGGCTGGTCAGTTCGTGTCTGGAGTTCGATCGCACAGTTCGGGGTGTAGGTAGGATGTCTTGAAGGTCAGTGACCAACTCCGGTGGTGGCTCATCACCTCGCTAGTGGTCGCGGTAGCAAGCTGCTTTGGGCCGCGCATGTACCCTTTCGATCCCATGCTCAAGGTGAGCCTTTGGCTCAGTGGGCTTTGGGTAATAATAGTTCTGGCGAGCATTATGGTTGAGGGAAAGCGAGGCCTTTGGCTCCTTGTCGGCGCGCCATTAGCTGCGCTTACTCCTGTGGCCGTGGTTTTATTGGAGCGGGCATGTAGATCGAATGTTGGCGCCTGCCCGTGAGACCCCGATTTAAATTCCCTCCAGGACGCAAGACCACCGTCGAAAACCCACCAGGATCTCTCACCATCTCCTCGTGCCAAAAGTCTTCCTCACTCCGATAGCGTTATATCTTCCCCAGGGACCGTTGTTGCCCAAGTCGGCAGCGCCGAGAGTTTTGTCACGTGCGCCAAGGCGGTCGAACGGAAAATGCTGGGTAAAGCGTACATCGAACCCTTTGGCGATATAAACCGCGGCACCCCAGGAATGCTCGATTCCAATTGCATCGGGTGACCAGGTATAAAGCGTCTGCGGAATGGTCTTGCCGAATAGGAACGACGGCTGTCCCCAAACCATGAAGCGGCGCAGCTGGCCCTTGCCGAAGGGACGCACCTCGAGCAGCCCGGAGAGCATGTAGCGGGCGAATAGGCTGCAAGGCGCATTGACGCCCCCGTAGGTACCAGCGTTGCTGGCGCACAAGTTCGGATCGATTTCGTTGTGCGGGGGAGCAAGGTCGAATTGGGCGTATCCCCACAGCGTGTCTTTGGGCAGAAAGAATCTGTCCGAATCTTGCAGGACTGGGTCTTTGGCCTTTTCGTCTTGGTCTTGCGCGCGCAGGGTGCCGGCGAACGTCAAGCCTACGAGCAAACATAGCAGCAGCTGTTTCATTTTGCCTCCGGTATTGTGATTGCAAATTCTGGATGTCAAAGGGCGAGTCATTGTAACTGATGGTGGCTGGAGTTGCCTCTGCTGTCGGCCTTTCTCTGGACTTCAGGTAGAGAGCGGCAACTGGATGACAGCTTCGCAGCCTTTTTCCTTGTCGCGGTTTCGCAAGGAAAGCGTACCGCCGTGGGCTTCCGCGATCTGGCGGCTCAAGACGAGGCCAATTCCCGACCCCCCGGGTTTAGTAGTGAAGAACGGCACAAAGAGATTGCCAGGGTTGGCAATGCCGGGGCCTTCGTCACGCACGACGAGATTGACCCAACTCCCGTTTTTCGTCCAGCTCACACTAACTTTTCCTCGGGCTTCGAGCGAAGCATCCACGGCGTTGCGGATCAGGTTGATCAGCGCTTGCTGAAGTTGATCGGAATCGAGGTTCATGGTGATCGATGGTCCAGGCTCGATCTCGACTGCGGTGCGCGTCTCTAAGCCCGCTGCAGTCTTCACCAGCACATTCAGGTCGATGGGGCGAAGCTCGGGCTTGGGCAGACGCGTGAGGCGGGAGTAGTCGCGCATGAAGCGGCTGAGGGCGTCGGAGCGGTCGGCGATGACGCGTAGCCCACGGCGCATGTCGTCTTGCCAATCGGCGGCGCGTACTTCACGCTTCATAAGATCTTCAAGACTGCCCGCGATGGAGCAGATGGGCGCGAGCGAATTGTTCAATTCATGTCCGAGTACCCGCACCAGCCGCTGCCAGGCTTGGCGCTCTTCTTCGCGCAGAGCACGGCTCAAGTCAGCGAGAACCACCAGATAATGCGGCTTGCCCCCCTGCCGGAATACCGAGCGGCGGACTCCCCAACGTCCGGACTGTCCGGGGAAAACCTTTTCCAGCGTGCGCGCGGATTCTCCCTGCAAGCATTCGAGCATACCGAGTTCCTCGGCGCTCTTGCCCAGCAGGCGTTCAGCGTTCTGGGCCATGAGGCGTTCGCCAGCGCGGTTTACCAGGCGGACTCTCTGCTCGCCGTCGAAGGCAAAAACAGCGACATCGATTTCGGTCATCACCGTGGTGAGGAGCGCACCAGCCTCCATCGCGCCCAAACGCTGTTCGCGCAGTAACTCGGAGAGCGTGTTGACTTCAAGCATCAGTTCGCCGAGTGCGTCGCCCGACTTGGCGCCGCGCACCCGGAACGAAAAGTCTCCCTCGCGCAAGGCGGACTGCATATTGGAAAGAGTCTGCAAAGGCCGGATCACGGCTGCACGCAATCCGAAAGCGAAACCCACCCACAACAATACGACAATGGAAGTCAGGCTCCAGCGGGTGTTGGGATCGTGCTCGCCAGTCCAGAGCAGCACCAAGGTGAGTAAAACTCCGGCGGCACCGGAGCCCAGCGCCAGCAGTAGAATGCGGTTCTCATGACTCAGGTGGCGCTTGGATTTCGGCCGGGGGTGAGTGCGAGGCTGGGGCGAAGGCGTAACCGCGGCTGCGGGACGGACCGGGTTAGCTGCTTCCGATTCCATATTTCTGCAGACGCCGATACAGTGCGCTACGGCTCAATCCCAGTGCTTCAGCCGCCTGGCTGATATTGCCACCATAGCGGTCCACGGCTTTGCGAATCAAGAGGGATTCGACTTCCTCCAGGCTCAGTTCTTCCATGCGCTGGGTTCCGGCCTGCGGAACCTTCAAACTGAGGTCGCTACTGCGCACGGCGTCCCCACTCGATAGCAGGACTGCGCGCTCGACGGCGTGGTCGAGTTCACGTACGTTACCGGGCCAGGGATACTCCAACATCGCCTGCATGGCGGGAGGATCGAAAGTCTTAACCGGCTTGCGATAACGCTCGGCATAGCGGCTCAGGAAGTACGTGGCCAGGGGAGGAATGTCTTGACGGCGATCGCGCAGCGCGGGTATCTGAATCTCGACCGTGTTCAGGCGGAACAGAAGATCTTGACGGAAACGTCCGGCGGTGACTTCCTGATCGAGATCAGCGTTAGTCGCGGAGATTATCCGGACATCCACGCGGCGGGTTTGCGAAGAGCCAACCCGCTCCATCTCTCCGCTTTCGAGCACGCGCAGCAGTTTGGCCTGCTGGGAGATCGGAATGTTGGCAATCTCGTCGAGAAAAAGCGTTCCCCCATGCGCCAGTTCGAAGCGGCCGATGCGATCAGTCTTCGCGTCGGTGAAAGCGCCTTTCACGTGACCGAACAGTTCGCTCTCAAAGATGCCCTCGGGCAAGCCGCCCGTGTTGACGGCGACCAGCGGGCGCGATGCGCGGTTGGAAAGCGCATGCAGCGTGCGGGCGACGACTTCTTTCCCACTACCATGTTCGCCGGTAACCAGCACGTTCGCGTCCGAGGGGCCGATGCTGCTGATTAAACGCAGCACAGGCTGCATGGACTCGGCATTGGCAATGAATTTGGGAAGTCCTTCGGCCCGCAGCAAACGGTTTTCGGCTTCCAGGCGTTGACTGCGACGCAGAGCGCCGCCCAGTTCCAGTTGCGTGCGAAGAACCGAGAGCAAGCGGGCGTTCTCCCAGGGTTTTTGGACGAAGTCACGGGCGCCGCGGCGCATGGCCTCGACCGCCAGATCGACGCTGCTCCATGCCGTCATTACGATCACCGGCAGCGTGCTGTCCACCGCTTGAATTCGTGAAAGAAGATCCAGACCTTCCTGACCGGAAGTGGTGTCGCGTGTGTAGTTCAGGTCGATAAGAACAGCGTCAAATTCGCGGAGGCCGAGAGCATCCAGCACGCCGGCGGGTGACGTAGCAGTCTCGATCGAGAACCCCTCGGGCTTGAGAAGAAGTCGCAAGGCTTCGAGCACATCACGCTGATCGTCGGCAATCAGCAGGCGCGAACCGGAATGGCTGGACGCAGGCATAACAGTTGAACGTGGATGAATTCTATCCTTTTCCGCAGTCGTACTCTGCACGGGGTTCAATTTTGCTCCGTTTTGGATTCTTGCCCCCGAGCAATGGTGCGCGGCGTTACGCCCGAGAACGTCGGCACTTGCTGCACGGTGCCGTGCACCGCGTCTTCAATTTCGATGCCGGCGTGGGACAGAGTCAGGCCGGTGGCGCGATCCAATTCCACGCGCGATTTCTCATAGGTTGACTCGGCGGCGACAAAGTTCGACTCGGCTTGCGCCAGATCGCGGTCCGTTTGCAGTACCAAGTTACTGGTGGACGCGCCCAGAGCCTTTTTCTTCTGCTCGATGTCAAAAGTCTGCTGCGCAAGATCTCGGGCTTTGCGTGCGGCGTTCACCCGGGAACGGTTCTGCACCAGAGCAAACTGGGCATTGCGTACTTCGATGCCAATCTGATTCTGCAGTTGTTGCAGATGCAATTGCGCCTGCCGATATTCCAACTGCGAACGAATCTGGTCAGCTTGAGCCCCGCGATTGCGTAAGGGAATGTTCACGTTGATACCAACCGAATAGTCAGGAGAATTGTTTTTGAACAGATCGGTAAATGCATTGGAGTACCCGGACGAAGGCAACGGTGGACAGGGTGGGTTCGCGCAAATCGGGGAACCCGCGTAACCTGGATTCTGTACTCCGGCCAAACCATAGGCCCCGTAGAACGCCACCAAATCCACCTGCGGCTTCAAGGCATTGGCTGTAGCTTTGCGGGTGATTTCACGATTGGTGAGATCGATTCGCGCTTCCGCCAACTCTGGACGGTGTCCTTGCGCATCGGCAATCAGGTCCTGAATCGGCGTGACCGGTTCTTGATCGGGAATGCTCATGGTATCGGTGGGAATCACTTCCGCTGAGGCTAGAACCGGATCGCTCAGATCGCGGGTGATGGCGTTCTTGATGAGCAGTGCTTGCAATTGCTGCTCGTTCTGAGACAGCAAAAGATCCTGGCTGCGAGCAGACTCTTCGCTCTCCGCCTTCATGACTTCCATGGGAGCGATGGCTCCAATTCTTACCTGCTCACGGTCGTCGGAAAGTGTTTTCTCCGCCAATTCCAGAGAGCGCTCTTTCACCTTCACATCTTCGTAGGCGTTGACCAGGTCCCAATAAATGTTCTGAATCTGCGAAACCGTGGAGATGACCTGTCCGCGAAAGGCCACGTCGGAGATCTCACGATTGTTACGGGCAATGCGAATGAAGCGCATGTTGGGCCCAAAACCAAAGCCAGCCAGCAGATGTTGACGAAGAGAAAAGCGGAAGGCGCTGTCCACTTCCGGAGAAAGAATACTGAACAGGCTGTTGTTGGTGATGCGATCGTTATTAAACCCCACGCTTAGCAGCGTGCCCGATGCAAATCCCTGGGTGTACCCGAAATTGGCAATGCCAGAGTTTTGCTGCAAAGACTGGACACCGTTCAGAATGATGCTCGACTGCGGGAAGGTGGCGTGTTCAATATCCATGCCACCCGTGATGATGGGATCGAAGTTGTCGATGTTGGTGCCGGTGCCGAGTGTGGACTGCACCAATCCTGAGGCTCCACCGCCCGCACCGCCCGCGCCGCCAGTAGTGCCGCCAGCTCCTGCGCCAGGCGCGCCGCTGCCGAAACCTCCGACTCCGCCGCCAGGAGTTCCTTGCACCAATCCGGTGGCTACACCGCGCACGCTCTCACCCGACTTCGCCCGCAAAATGTCCGTGTCCGCAATCGACAGATTGAAGCGGGCGATGGCGAGGTCAAGATTGTTTTCGAGTGCGAGAGCGACCGCGTCACTAAGCGACAACCGGAGTTTGCCGTCCTTGAGCATAGCTTCGATTCGTTGCGTATTGCCGAAACTCGGCGGCGGCACCTGATGGGCTACATACGGGCTCACGAGGTAGGGAAAATGTGAAGCCGGCTTCGAGTAGTCGACCAGGTTCTGGGCCGGCGCATAAGCCGTGACGAGGAAAACCATACTTGCAAGTAGCACTAGATATAGCGCCTGTATCTTATTGTTATTGTATGGACATACACGATTAACACTTCCCTTAATCATTGCTTCTCCTATCGGGTTCGAGATCATTCGTACCGCAACGCCACCATGGGATCGACCTTGGCTGCTCGCCGCGCTGGAACATAAGTTGCCAGCATGGCTGCGCCGGCCACCAGTGCCAATACTCCGATCCAAGTTGCGGCGTCGGTGGTGGTAATTCCGTAAACAAAACTTCTGAGCAGGCGCGCAACCAGCGAGGCAGCCACGCAGCCAGCCAGCAAGCCCCAGCCCACGACCGTTGCTGATTCATACATCAGCAACTTCAAGACGTCGCGAGCCTGCGCGCCCAGCGCAAAACGTACTCCGATTTCATAAGTTCTCCGCACCACCAGGTACGAAACGACCGCGTAGATTCCGGCCGCTGCCAGAGCCAGGGCGATGGCGGCGAGGATTGCAGGCAAAAAAGCGTTCAACCGGCGGTCGGAAACTGCCTCCGAAACAAATTCGTCCATGCTCTTGATTTCGCTGACCGGAACATCTTTGTCGACACTCCAGAGTTGCTGTTTCACCGTCGCAGTCAAGCTCAAGGGCTCGGTCTCGCTACGAACTACCAGGCGGGCCAGGCGCGATGGATATTGCGCAAAAGATAAATAGAAAGTTCCCGCCTGCGGCCCTGCCCACTCCCATTCACGTACCTCACCCACCACGCCCACGACTGTGGCCCAGGTCTTCCCTCCCCTGGGACGCCACGGCGCTACGGCCTGAGAAAACTCCAAGCGCACTTGTTTTCCGATGGGATCTTCATTCGGCCAATTCCTCTGCGCTAGGTTCGCGCTGACCACTGCGACGGCAGGAACTGAGTCGTCGTCGCTTTCGCCCAGTTCGCGGCCGCGCTGCAACGGCATCCCCATAGTGCGAAAATAATCAGGGGCAACGATCCGATACTGCGCCAGCAATTGATCGCTGCTGTCTTTCGAGACATGGCTGGCAAAATCGAAACTCACCAGGTCTCCCCATCCGCTCAGGGGAAGAAAATTAATGCTGCTCACTGAGAGAACTCCGGGCAAGGCTGCGATGCGGGGCAAAGCCTGCTTCCAGAATCCCTTAACTTGAGCTTCGTCGGGATAGCGCGATTCAGAGAGCCAGGTCTGCATGGTCAAGACATTCCGTGAACTAAATCCCAGGTCTTCATGCAGCACTTTGACAAAGCTGCGAACCAGCAAACCCGCTCCCACCAGCAACACGACCGAAAGGGCGACTTGGGATCCAATGAGCAAGTTGCGCACATGTCCGCGGCCTGCGGCGATGCCAGAGTTGCGCGACTGAATCTGGAGTCCGTGCTTCCAGCTCAAGCAAGTGGCTTCAAGGGCAGGAATCAATCCGAAAATAATTCCTGTGAGCAACGACCCCACCAGCGCGAACCCGAGCACTTGTACATCGATGCGGATCAGACGCACGTAAGGAACCGACTCAGAGCCACTGGTCGGCAGGATGGAAGGAAGGAATCGCAGCGCGACGCCGGCCAGGCACAATCCCAGAATTCCTCCTGCGAGGGCCATGAGCACGCTCTCGGTAAGGAGTTGGCGCACCAACTGTCCTCGCTTCGCTCCCAGAGCCAGGCGAACCGCCAATTCGTGTTCGCGCGCCATGCCGCGCGAAAGCAGCATGTTGGCAACGTTGGCGCATGCAATCAGCAAAACTACTACTGCGGTCAGAGCCAGGATCAGCAACAGCGGCTTCAACCTCCCGGTTTGGTCCGCACGGAATTGCGTTACTCGAGCCGAGGCAGTCGAGCCCATCTCGGGATGCTCCAGCGCCAGTTGCTGAGTGACCGCATCCATCTCCGACTGAGCTTGCGCGAGCGTGAACTCATCTTTCACGCGGGCAAAGACCATGATGGAATGATCGTCTCTGCGCAGGCCTGCGCGATCAATCGCAAAAGGCATCCACAAATCGTAAGAGCGGCTGGTCCCAAACAAGCTGAACTCGGGGGGAAGCACACCGATTACCATCAGCGCTTTGCCATCGACGTCGATGGTCTTTCCGATCAATTGCTGATCGCCGTGGTACCGACGTTGGAAGAGGCTGTGGCTCAAAATCACAACGCCATCCTGTCCGGATTGTTCCTCCGAGTCGAGGAAGGCACGCCCGATGGCAGGTACGACACCCAGCAGCCGGAAGAAATTCGCCGATGTGCGCACGCCCCAAACCTGCTCTGGATTGTCGTGACCAGTCAGGGTGCAGAACCAGGTCCGCCAAGCCGAGATTTGCGCGAATGTATGGGTGCGTTCACGCCAGTCAATAAAGGTGGCAGGCGATGGCAAACCACGCTCGACACCGCGACTCTTGTCCTCCTCCCACAGGCGAACTATTTTGTCGGAGTTGTGAAATGGAAGCGGGCGAAGCACGAGCGCCCGGATGGCGGCAAAGATTGCAGTGTTTGCTCCGAGTCCGATTGCCACCGTGAACACCGCGATCGTGGTGAAACCGGGGCTCTTGCGCAGGATGCGCAGAGCGTAGCGAAGATCATGGAGCAGTGTTTGCACGTTCACCTTTATTCGTACCGCAACGCCACCATGGGATCGACCTTCGTAGCACGGCGAGCCGGCCAGTAGGCTGCGAATAATGCCACTCCGAGCAACAACAACGGCAAGAGCAGCATGGTCGGCAGATCGAAGCGGCTGACCTGGTACAAGCTGGCTGCGAACAGTCGCGACGCCAGCAGCGAGAGCACCAGACCCAGGACGCAACCGCCGATCCCCAATTCGGCCGCGCGGCGAAGTACTTGCCAATAAATGCTGCTGCGATTCGCACCCAGGGCCATGCGTACACCGAACTCGCGGGTACGATCCGCCACCAGTTGCGAGATCACTCCGAAGAGTCCAATCGCAGCCAGAGTCAGTGCAATGCCCGCGAAGCTGCTCAAGAGCAGAAGCGTAAAGCGGCGTTGCGCCAGCGATTCCGACACCAGGGTTGCCAGCGTACTGGTCTGGTAGAGAGGAAGGTCTTTATCGGCAGCCCAGATTCGCCGTTGTACCTCGGCAAACAAACCCTGAGCGCCGGCGTTACTGCGTAATACAAACGCGGTGCGCCCGCTGTTGCCCGTCTCCACCTGAAACATGGAGTAATAGATCATGGGCTGCGGGTCGGCATCGAGCGCCGAAATGTGCACATCAGCAGCCACCCCGATCACTGTGTAGTACGCGCGATCTCCCCATTGAAAGCGTTGGCCGATGGGGTCCTGGCCGGGAAAGAACTTTCGCGCCAGGGTCTCATTGATGACGGCGACGTTGGACCCATCGGGAACATCTTGCTCGGAGAAGTCCCTGCCCTTCAGTAGTGAGATTCCCATCGCATGGAAGTACCCAGGGCTGATCAGCGAGTTCTCCGCCCAGTGGTAATCGTCAGCGGCGGCGTGTTCTAACCGGAACCCGATTTGCCTCGTGTCGCTTAACGGCAGATGACTGGCGGCAGCGGCCGCAGTCACACCCGGCAGATGCTGGAGATTCTCGAGCAGCTGTTTCTGAACCGCGTTACGCCTAACAGGATCAGGGTAGCGGCTACGATCAAACAGGGTACGTACGACGAAGGTCCCGTTCGGATCAAATCCAAAAGGCGAATTCAGCAAACGGATGAAACTTCGCGCCAGCAATCCGCCACTAATCAACAGCACCAGCGCGGCCGCGATTTCGAGGATCGCCGCGACATTCTGCAAGTGTTGGGTTCCGCGTGCAGGCCCGGTCTGGATGGACTCTTTTAGTGAAGCCTGTGGCGCCACGTGCGAAAGCCGCCAGGCCGGAGCAAAGCCAAAAACAATCGCCGATAACAGCGAAATACCCAGAGTGAACAGCAGCACGCTGGGATGCAGCGTCACATCGTGCAGGCGTGGTACATCCGCCGGGCCGAACCGACGCAAGCCCTCAACCGCAGCTTTGGCGATCGCGATTCCCGCCCCCGCTCCCAGAAAAGCGAGCAGCACGCTCTCCACCAGACATTGACGCAGCAACCGGCCGGGGTTCGCGCCGATGGCGCTGCGGATGGCCATTTCGTGACTACGATGACTGGCGCGAGCCAGCAACAGGTTCGCCACGTTGGCACAGGCAATCAACAACAAACACGCCACTGCCATTGCCAAGAGCAACACCAGGGGACGTGCCTTCTGCATGGCGTAGGCTGCGAACCGATATGCCTTGGGCACGACCTTTACCGTGCCGCTGTAGTCGTATTGCTGCATGAACACCGCCGCAATGGACGCAACATCCTGCTGCGCCTGTTCCAGCGAGACACCCGGCTTGAGCCGCCCGATCAGTCCCACCCCAAACTCCTGCGTGCGGTTTTCGGGTTTCAACAGATGAGGATCAAACGCCTCGGAAGTCCACACGTCAGCCATTTCCGAGAGCGGGGCTCCATCGAAAGGAAAACGAAACGAGGCCGGCATCACACCGACGACCGTAAACGGCTTCTCGTCGAGTTTGACCGTTCTTCCCAGGATGCTGGGATCGCTCGCGTACTGGTGCTGCCAGAGCGCATGCGAGATCACGACTGAACTGCTGGCGCCGTAACGCTCTTCATCGCTGGTAAACACCCGGCCCAGTTCCGGCGAAACGCCCAGCAGGGAAAATATGGAAGCTGAGACCTTAGCCGCGTTCACCCGTAAAGGCTGGCCGTCGCCCGTTAGATTGAACCCCGCGCTCTCATAGGCAGCGACTTGCGAAAATGAACGGTTGCGGTCGCGATAGTCCTGAAATTCTCCCGCTGATACGCCAATCTCATCGGCCGACATCTGTGGCAAAGTCTCACTGACCACCACCAGTTGGCCCGGATCCCGATAAGGCAAGGGACGCAGCAGGACAGTGTCCACAACGCTGAAAATGGCGGTGCTGGCCCCGATGCCGAGAGCCAGGGTCAGCACTGCAATGACGGTGAAGCTGGGATACTTGGCCAGCATCCGCCAGCCGTAACGAGAATCTTGTAATAAGGTTTCCATATTCTTTCTCATTCGTAACGCAACGCCACCATGGGATCGACCTTGGCCGCACGGCGCGCCGGAACATAGTTTGCGAGTAACGCGACCGCAGCCAGCAACGCCGCCACCGCGCCAAATGTAATGGGGTCGCGGGCACTGACTCCGAACAGCATGCTTGACATGAAGCGAGTCAGAGCGACGGAGGCAACGAACCCAAGGACGACCCCTAACCCGGCCAGCCTCATTCCCTGCCCCACGACAAGCTTCAACACGTCTTCTTTTTGCGCCCCCAGCGCCATGCGAATTCCGATTTCGTGAGTGCGCTGAGAGACGGTATATGACATCACGCCGTAGAGTCCGATGGCGGCCAACAGCATCGCGAGGCTGGCAAAGATCGAAAGCAGCAACATGGCAAACTTCCGCCGCAAGAGCGATCTGGCCAACATGTCCTGCATGCTACGCAGGTTGGCCAGCGGGATGTCTTTGTTCACGCTGGCAACTGCATTCTGAGCGGCGCCCGAAAGAGCCAGCGGATCGGAAGTCTTGCTGCGCACCACCATGAATGCAGAGGGCCAGTGCGCCTGCCCAAACGACAAATAAATCTCCGAGTGCGGCGCCGTTTCCAGGTCCTCGTGGCGTACATTGCCGACTACACCGACAATCTGGATCGGACCATCGACTGTCTCGAACTTAACGATGTATTTGCCAATCGGGTCCTGTCCGGGGAACACCTCGCGTGCCAGCGCTTCGTTAATCACCGCAACTTGAACCGAGCTGTGCACATCCTGTTGGGACAGGCTTCGGCCTTTCAGCAGCGGGATGCCCATCGTCTGGAAGTACAAGGGAGTGCTGATGCGAATATCGGCGTTGTATTTCTTACTGCTGCCGGGAACTTCGAAGCCGCGGTCGCTATTACCGCCCGAGAGCGGAACCCGGCTTACCGCTCCGGCAGATTGCACTCCCGGCAGCGCCTGTAGCCGCTCTACCACTTGATGATAAAAGTCGTCCTGTTGCGCCGGAGTGCTGGAAGTCGGAAGCCCCACGTTGAACACCAGAAGACGGCTGGTATCAAACCCAGGATTCACTTCCATCAGGCGTACGAAACTCTTGATCAGCAGGCCGGAGCCGGCCAGAAGGATCAGGGACAGTCCGACTTCCGCGACCACCAGCACAGAACGAGTCTTGCTATGACTGCCAGTGCTGCCGCGTTCTCCCTCTTTTAAATATTCGTTCAGATTTCCGCGCGAGGCGTGCAGCGCTGGGGCGAGGCCGAACAGAATTCCACTGAGTACCGACACGATGATGCTGAAGCCAAGGACGTCGCGATTCACGCCAATGGCGGTGAAATCGCGGATGTCAGGAGGGCTCATCGCCAACAGAACCGGCACACACCAGGCAGCGAGAAGGACTCCGGCAACTCCGCCCATCAGAGCCAGCAAGACGCTCTCGGTGAGCAGTTGTCGAATCACGCGCAAACGGCTTGCACCCAATGCCGCTCGGATTGAGACTTCCCTTACCCGGCCGGTTGCGCGCGCCAGAAGAAGATTGGCAACATTGGCGCACCCGATGAGCAGCACGAACGCCACCGCCACCAGCAAGAGCAGGAGCGTCGGACGGATGTCACCGACCTGCCAGTCCTGCATGCCGATGAGACTGACGCCGGTGTCCTTATTGGAATCGGGATACTGCTTCTCCAGGCGGGCAGCGATGGCAGTCATTTCCTCGCGCGCCTGTTGCAGAGTTACTCCAGGCTTGAGGCGCGCCCAGGTGTCGATGTAGTGCCGGTCGCGTAGTGGACGGGGATCCTGGTTGGGCAAAAGAGGATGCGTTGGCACACCCCAGGCGGAAGGCAGCCAGAGCTCTCCGTAGTCGTCGGGATTGAAAGTCGCAGGCATCACCCCGACCACGGTGTAGGGTTCGCCGTTGAGCGTGATATTGCGGCCCACCAGGTTGCGATCAGAACCAAAGCGACGTTTCCACAGGCTGCCACTGAGGACAACCACATGATCGTTGCCGGGCTGGTTGTCGTCGGGCAACAAGCCTCGACCAAGGATCGGGGGCACGCCGAACAGCGGAAAGAAGTCGGTGGAGGTCATGACGCCTCGCACGCGTTCCGGACGTTCGCCGTCGGTGAGATTCACCGGCGCTCCGCGCGACGACGCCATGTAACTGAAGACGTGGTTCTGCGCCTGCCAGTCGAGGTAGTTCGCGGGAGACGAAGAAAATCTGTCGCCAGTGCCGGGGTCGGATTCCCTGACGCTGAGAATACGGTTGGCGTCGGGATAAGGCAGCGGGTGGAGGAGAACCGTATCCACGACACTGAAAATTGCGGTGGTGCTGGCGATGCCCAGAGCCAGCGCGGCCACGGCAATGAAGGTAAATCCCGGGCTCTTGCGTAACATGCGTAGTCCGTAACGAATATCTTGTAATAGAGTTTCCATGTCCTTACCTCAGTCGTGACGCAACGCGACCATGGGATCGATGCGCGCGGCTCGACTTGCGGGAATATAGTTCGCCAGCAACGCAACCGCGGCCAGCAACGCGGTAAAGATCAGCAGAGTCACAGGATCGGTGGAACTCACTCCGAACAGCAGCCCTGCGATCAACCGCATCAGCAAAACAGACGCGGCCAGCCCGATGACAACTCCCATAAGCGCCAGTGACATTCCCTGTCCCACTACCAGCTTCAGCACGTCGCCGCGCTGGGCGCCGAGCGCCATTCGCACTCCGATTTCCCGAACCCGTTGACTGACGAAGTACGCCATCACTCCGTAAATGCCAATCGCCGCCAACAGCAAAGCTGTGGCCGCAAAGAAGACCAGAATTTCCAAGGCAAAGCGGCGTGACGCGAGCGAGTCGGAGACAATGCTGCGCACCGAGCGCACCGCGTACACCGGCAGGTCGGGATTGACTCCCTGAACCTCACGACGGATCGACCCTTCCAACGCTTCGGGACTCGCCGCCGTCCGTATGTAAACCGTTACAGAATTCACCGCGATTTGCCTCGAAGGCAGAAACACGTGAGGCGCGTAGGGCGCATCAAGGCCGTCGCTCCGGACTCGCCCCACGACTCCAACAATTCTCCGCAAAGGTTGCTTGGCTCCAAATTGCAGTTGCACTTGCTTCCCCAGCGGGTCCTCATGGGGCCAATAGCGTTCCGCCGCCGTTTGGTCGATCAACGCGACCGGTTCGCCCTTATCATCGTCGGCTTCGGCGAAGAAGCGGCCGCTGATGAGCGGAGTCTCGATCACACGGAACAGATCGGGCGTCGCCACCCCCAACTCGGCGGTCGGCACTTCGCCAGGAGCGGCAACCCGTCCCGCGATAGCGAAGGCAACTGGATTACGCAGTGTGGAGAGAAGAGGCGTAACCCCTCCACCGATGGCAGCCTCTTTTACTCCAGGCAACGCGCCGATACGCCGCAGGACCTCGCCCATGAACACATTGAACTTCTCTTGCGTCGGATAAGGGTTGTTCTTGGGATCGTTGGGCACCGGCATCCAAAATTGTGCCGTTACCAGGTTGTCGGAGTTGAAGCCGGGTTGCACTTCCAGTACTCTCCAGAAGCTGCGCAGCAACAGGCCGGCGCTGACCATCAGGACCAAAGAGAGCGCAAATTCAGACACCACCAGCGCCCTGAGGAAGCGATGCTGACGTGAGGCAATCCCAACGCCGCGCGATCCCTCCGTCAGTTTCTCTGCCAGCCGCGAATCCGACATTTGGAAAGCCGGCGCCAAGCCGAACAACAATCCGGTAATGACGGAGACCGCCGCGACAAAGAAGAGCGTCCGGGCATCCACAGTTACTTCGGCCAGCCGAGGAAGATTGGCGGGAACAAGTGTCAGCAAAAGGTTCTTCAACCAAAAAGTCAGGGGTACCGCGAGCAGTCCGCCGCAAAGCGACAACACCACACTTTCGGTCAACGTTTGCCGGACGAGTCTCCAGGTGCCCGCCCCCAAAGCCTGACGAATAGCGATTTCGCGGTTTCGTATTGACGATCGCGCCAGCAGCAGGCTGGCTATGTTGACGCAGGCGATGAGTAGCACAGCCCCGACGGCTGCCAGCAGCAGGAAAAGCATCAAGCTTATGTTGCCCACTATTTCCTGTTGCAGGGGAACGAGTCGCAGTCCCCATCGCGCTGCCGCGGGATAATCCGTCGGATATTGCTCGCGCAATTGCGCCGCAAAAGCATCGAGCCGGGATTGGGCTTGAGCCATCGTCATGCCCGGCTGCAAACGCGCAATGGCCCCCGGAATAAAGCGCTGCGTGCGCACGGGAGGATGCGGAAACGGATCCGCGGCATAGCCTGCGGCCACCCATATTTCGACATCTTGACGCAGCGTGCGTCCCGGATGCCGGAACTCGGGCGGCATGACTCCGATAATCGTGTAGAGATCGGTATCAAGCCGGACCGCTTGCCCGAGCACATGCGGATCGGCCCCGAACATCTTGTGCCACAAACTGTCACTGATCACCGCACCTTCCGAGAACCCTGGGCGGGAATCGCTGTCGTTGAAAACCCGTCCTAAGGCCGGTTTCGCGGCCAGCAGCGTGAAAAAGTTTGTGCTCACCGCGTTGGCTTCCACGCGCTCTGGCTTCTCCCGTCCGGTGATGTTGGCGCTGATAGGCCATACCGCTGAGATTTCCGTGAACACTCCGGAGCGTTTCTGAAAGTCCTCCAACTCGGGCTGGGACATGCCTCTATCCGTCAGGTTGATCCCCGGCATGTCTGTTTTCACCGCCACCAGTTGCTCCGGCTGCTGATAAGCCAGCGGGCGCAGCAGCACGGCATCTACCACGGAAAATAAAGCGGTATTCGCGCCGATGCCGAGCGCCAATGTGACGACAACCACCGCCGTAAAAGCCGGTGCCTTGCGCAACATGCGCAGCGCGTAGCGAACGTCTTGCATCAATGTGTCCATTTGGCTGGCGCTTACGGCGTTGCTACCGCTGGAATCCTCGCCTGTGGATTTGCCGGATCGCTGGTGATCCAGCCATCGAACAATTGAATCGTCCGGTGTCCATAAGCGGCGTTCACCTCCGAATGTGTGACCTGAATGATGGTGGTTCCTCCGTCATTCAACTTCTTGAACAGGTCCATGATTTCCTTCGATTGGCTGGAGTGCAGATTGCCAGTAGGCTCATCGGCGAGAATGAGTTTCGGGTTGCCGACCACCGCGCGAGCCACGCCCACCAGTTGCTGTTGTCCACCAGAAAGCTGGCTGGGATAAAGATCTTTCTTGCCGACGATCTGGAAGCGATCGAGGATCTCGGCAACCATGCTGGCACGCTGGCCGCGGGAAATATTGCGGTAAGACAAAGGAACGTCCAGATTTTCGTAAACCGTCAAGTTGTCGAGCAAGTGATAGCTCTGGAAAACGAACCCAATATATTTCCGGTTCAGCTCGGCGCGCTTCTTACGGTCGAGTTTGTGGACCTCCTGATCGAGGAACGTGTATTCGCCCGCCCAAGTATCATCCAGCATGCCGAGAATGCTCATCAGAGTGGACTTGCCGGAACCGGAGGGGCCCATCACAGTGATGAACTCTCCGTCGCGAATGTCGAGGTTGATACGGCGAAGCACGTAAGTGACTCCGGCGCCGGTTTTATAAGTGCGTTCAATATTGCGTAACTGAATCATGTGTCACTCCCTATGACTCTTTGCGTCCTTTGCGTTACCTTCGCGAACTTTGCGGCCAAGAGCTTTTGATCTGAGGCGCAGACTACTCTTCCCGCAACGCCTCCAACGGATCAAGCCTGGTGGCTCGATAAGCCGGGATGTAGCAACCGACCAGAATCAGCGCCAGCACGATGACGGGAACGAGCGAGAACGTTCCTAAGTCTCGCGCGCTCACGCCGAATAACAAACTCGCCATAAGGCGTGTCAGGCCGAGTGCTCCGGCAACTCCGACTAGCACACCGGCCAAGGCCAGTTTGGCTCCCTGGCCCATAATGAGGCGTAGAACATTCGTGCGTTGTGCGCCGAGGGCGATGCGGATTCCTATTTCTCGAGTGCGCTGTGAGACCGAGTAAGCCATGACTCCATAAATGCCGACAGCAGCCAATGTCAGCGCCAGGGTGGCGAAAGTCCCAATCAACCACATATCGAAACGCCGCAGCGACCCGGAATCGGAAACCATTTCTTCCATGCTTTTCACGCCGTAAACTGGTACGGTCGCGTCCACCTCGGCCAGGGCCGCGCGAATCGAACTGAGCTGGCCTGTACTGTTGGCGCTGCGTACCGCGATGCTCATGCTGCCTTCGAGCTGCGGAAGAAATGCCTCTGGTACCTGGGTGTAGGGGTAATACGCCGTAGGTTCGACGTCGGTGACATCAGCCGCCCAATGCCGGACATCGGAGGCCACTCCCACTACCGAGTACCATTCGCCACCGGTGATTTCAGGCTTGAGCCGCTTGCCGATTGCGTCTTCTTTTGGCCAATAAAGTTTGGCCAGGCTCTCGCTGACAACCGCGACTTTGGGCGCCGCAGCCGTATCGTGATCGTTGAACTCTCGGCCGCTCTTGAGCGCAATTTGCAAGCCGCCGAAATATTCCGGACCGATGGCGCGAAAGCGCGTCACAATGGGAATCTGATTCGGCGGCGGCGGCGTGCCTTCAATCGAGATCGCCATCGATGGATCAGAGCCGCTCATGGGCAGGTTTCTTGCCAGCACCGCGGACTGAATCCCCGGCAATGCCCGCACCCGTTCCAACACTTGCTGATAGAAAAGCGGAATCCGCTCGCCCTTGTATTGTGCCGGCGAGGCGATGCGGAACGTCAATTCGCTCGTCGGGTTGAATCCCGGTTCGATACTCTCCGCGTGCCACAAACTCTTGAGCGAGAGGCCGGCGCCAATCAACAGAATCGAAGCCAGAGCGGTTTCAGTAACTACCAGCACCACACGGTATTTGCCGAAACCTCCGGTGCTGCCTCGCGATCCTTCCTTTAATGTCTCGCTGACGTTTACCCGGGAAGCATCGAGTGCTGGAAAAACTCCAAACAAAATGCCGACCACACCGCACAACAGAACTGTGTAACCCAGGACGCTGAGGTCAATGGCAACGGTATCGACGGCAGGAATGCTAGCAGGATGAATTGCAACCAGCACCTTGATCGCAGTCCACGCCAGTGTTAATCCCAAAACCCCGCCCAACGTCGAAAGCAGTACGCTCTCAGTCAGCAGTTGCAGGATCACCCGGCTGCGTGCGGCGCCGAGCGCGGTGCGAATGGAGAGCTCCCGCCTCCGCATAGTCCCGCGTGCAAGCAAGAGATTGGCTACGTTGGAGCAGGCAATCAGGAGGACGAACGCCACTGCTCCCATCAGCAATAACAAAACTGGTTTCACGTCGCCGTTCAGGAACACACCCATGGGCATTAGCGTGACACCGAAGCCGCCTTCGCCTTTAGGATCCTGCGTCTTCAATCGCGCAGCGATTGCGGTCAATACCGTCTCCTCTTGTTTCTGCGTATTTCCTGGAGGCAGCCGGATAAACGCAAACAGCCAATGAAGATTGCGTGCGGAGGCCTGCGCGTTCGCAGTCTCCATTTGTAACGGAACCCAAAACAGTTCCTGGTCTGTGAGCACATGAAAACCGCGCGGCATAACGCCGACCACGGTGTAGGGAGCTCCGTCCAGATTGACAACTTTCCCCAGAATGCTGGTGCTCGAATCAAACCGTGTCTGCCACATCGCATGGCTCAGGATGACGAATCCACCCGCACCGGGGTGATCTTCCTCTGGTGAAAATCCACGGCCAAGAATCGGCTGCACCGCGAGTATGGGAAACAAATCGTAGTTCACTTTTCCGCCTGAGACGCGCTCCGGAACATCCTTCCCTGCCAGGTTGTAGCTAACGCCGGAGAAAGCGCCCATGTGCGCCAGAATGTCTCCCTGCTGCTGCATTTCCAGAAACGCCGGCGTGGAGAAAGCGTTTGGCTGGCCATTCGACATGGTCTTCCACACCACCATAATGCGGTCGGGATCGTGAAACGGCAGCGAATGTAGCAGCACCGAGTTAATCACGCTGAACATCGCGGTATTGGCGCCAATGCCCAGCGCCAGCGTGACCACGGCGACCACGGTAAAGCCAGGAGACTTCCGTAGCATGCGCAAGCCGTAACGAACGTCCTGGATCAGCTTCTCCATTTCAGTTCAACCCTTATTCATTTCGCAGCGCCACCATGGGATCGACTTTGGTCGCCCGCCGCGCAGGAATGTAGCAGGCAAAGAGCGCAACACCGATCAACGACACCCCCACCGCCGCGAAAGTGACGGGATCGGTCGGCGTAACCGTGTAGAGCAGGCTCGCAAGCAGACGAGTGAGTCCCAATGCTGCCATGAGACCGATCACCGAGCCGGCAAGTGCCAGGCTAATTCCCTCCCCTAGAACGAGTCGCAGCACGTCGCGTCGTTGAGCGCCCAGCGACAGACGGATGCCAATTTCTTGCGTGCGCTGCGAGACCGAATATGCGATTAGGCCGTAGAGTCCTACAGCGGCGAGTAATAACGCGAGGACAGCGAACAGCCCTAGCAGTTGCGCGGAAAACCTTGGCTGAGCAATCGAGCCTTGGACGACATCGTCTAATGAGCGCACAGCCGACAGAGTTTCACCTCGATCCAGCGAACTCACCGCCTCACGCATCGCCGAGGCCAGAGCTTGCGGGTCGGATGCCGCGCGCACCACCAGGTTCATCGCGTCCGACGGCGCCTGAGCCTCAGGCACGTACATTTCTGGAGGTTGCGGAACATTAAGCGCGAAATGGTTCACCCCGCCAATCACACCCACAATCTGGATGGTCTTCGAGGATCCTTCGATTACGAGGCTCTCGCCAATTGGATTCTTTCCCCGGAAATATCGGTCGGCAAACGGTTGGTTGACGACAACAATTCCGGGCGAATTGAGCCCGTCTCGCTCGTCGAACCACCGCCCCGCCAGCAGTGGAATGCCCATAGGCTTGAGGTAACCAGGTGTGGCGTGACGGAAATTGGCATCTTCGTTCTCGTTCGGCCCGTAGACTCGTCCCTGAATTCGGAAGAAGCTATCGTTGAGTTGCCCATCGAGCGGCAACTCGGAAATGGCTCCGGCATGTTCGACTCCCGGCAATCCGGCGATGCGTTCCTCGAGTTGGCGGAAGAAAATAGCCCGTTGCGCATCCTCTTTATACGTTGCATCACTAAGACTGATACGCGCGGTCGCAACGTGGTCACTACGAAATCCTGGATCCACATGGATGAGCCGCCAAACACTCTTCACCACCAGTCCGGCCCCTACCAGCAGCGCAAACGATACCGCGATTTCGCCCACCATCAGTGCGCGGCCAAGCTTATGCCGAGTAGCGGTTCCCGAACTGCGCCCACCCAGTTTGAGACTGTCTGCGACCTTAGCGGCTGACAGCTGCAATGCAGGAGCGGCTCCAAACAAAATGCCGGTCAGAATAGAAATCACGCCGGTGAACAGCAGCACGCCTGGATTTACGCGTATTTCTTCTAAGCGTGGCAGATCCGCGGGGGCCACTGCTCGCAATAGCGAAACTCCCCACACCGACAGGAGCGCCGCAAGGACGCCTCCCGCCAGCGCTAACAGCGTTGTCTCCGTGATGATTTGGCGCACAATACGCCCGCGGCTCGCACCCAATGCCGCCCGGACAGCAATTTCTTTGCGACGTCCCGTCACCCGCGCAAGCAGCAGGTTGGCCACGTTGGCGCAAGCGATCAGCAGCAGCAGTCCGACTGCACCAACCAACAGCAAGAGTACCGGGCGGACCGGGCCGACGATGACATCGCGCAGATCAAAGAGATTCAAACTCCAGGCGGTGTTGCTTTCCGGATATTGCCGAGCTAGCGAACGCGCAATCGCGTCCACGTCGCTCTGCGCTTGTCCCCGACTGAAACCAGGTTTCAGCCGCCCCACAACTGCCAGGAAGTGACCGCCGCGATGGCTCATCCCCTGCGCGAGCATGGGCATGGGCAGCCAGAGTTGCGCTTCCGACAGCAAGGGAATATCCGACGGCAAAATACCCACAATGTTGAGAGGCCGACCGTCCAGGTTGAGAGTGCGGCCGACGACAGCGGGATCACCACCAAACTCGCGACGCCAGATGCCGTAGCCCAGAATCGCCACCTGTGGTTGGCTGACCTGTTCATCGGCGGGCTGAAAGCTTCGGCCAAACTTGAGAGGCACGCCAAGCGCGTCAAAGAAGTTCCATGACACGATATTGCTGCGTACCTGCTCAGCCCTCGCGCCACCTGTAAGGTTCGAGGTTGAGTCCTCTATGGCCATGGCCGCAAGCTGCGTAAGGCTTCGGTTCTCCGCCCGAAAGTCGGCAAAATCAGGCGGCGAAACGGCCGCACGATCGTTCAACGGGAATTTGCCAAAGCCGCGAACCAGCCGCTCCGGCTCAGGAAATGGCAGCCGGTGCAGCAGCACGGCACTGATCACGCTGAACATCGCAGTGTTCGCGCCAATACCCAGCGCCAGCGTCACGATGGCCACCACGGTAAAGCCGGGCGACTTCCGCAACATGCGCAGTCCGTAGCGAACGTCCTGGATCAACTTCTCCATTTCAATTCAACCCTTATTCGTCACGCAGCGCCACCATCGGTTGCACCTTAGTTGCCCAGTGCGCCGGCAAATAGCTGGCCATCAGCACCGTGGCCAACAGCAACAGCGAAGTCAATAACAATGTGAGCGGATTAAACAGGCTCACGTTGTAGAGCAGACTCGAAAGTGCGCGTCCAGCGATGAAAGTTGCAACTATCCCCAAAATCAGACCGAGGCCAGCCAGCCGCACCCCTTGACCGAGAATCAGCCGCAGAACGTCTCCGCGCTCTGCCCCTAGGGCCACGCGAATGCCCAGCTCGCGGGTCCGTAATCGCACCGAATAACTGATCACTCCGTACAGACCTAATGCGGCCAGCAACAGCGCTAGTCCCGCAAAAATCGAAAGCAGTACCACTAGAAAACGACGGCCGACCAGCGAACCGTCGACGCGCTCCTCCATGGTCTGCAAGGCATAAAGCGGTTGATTAGGATCCACACGGCGGATTGCCGCTTGCATGGAGCTGGCAATACTTTCGGGATTCGCGCTGTCCGTGCGGACGGCGATCTCGCCAGTCTGATTCGGACTCTGCGACAGCGGAAGGAAATAGAAGCCTTCTTTGACATCGGCCTCCAGCGACGAACTCTTGGCGTGAGCCACGATTCCAACAACCGTCATCCAGGGAGAGTCGCCGCCAAAACCAATATGCTGCCCCAGGGGATCCTCATTCGGCCAATATTGATGGGCAAGCGTGGTATCGATGATGGCTACCTGTTCGGTTTTCGCCCTGTCTTCTGAGGTAAAGAACCGGCCACGCAACAGGGGAATGCGAAGAGTAGAAAAGTAATCCGGAGAAATGAGTCGAATACTGCCGTGTGGGCCGGGGTCGTCCGGCGGCGTGACCCGCCCCTTTATTTCGAAAGATGATAAACCTCCGTTTGCCGAAAATGGCAGCGCGTCGGCGAGCGCGGCATCTTTCACTCCTGGAATATTTCTTAGTTCTTGTTCAGCAGCCGCCAGAAATGCCGACTGTTGCTCATTGGTTTTGTAAGCAGGAGGAAGCGAAAAAACGGCAGTCATCAGTCTATGCGGCTCGAAACCTGTATCGAGGCGTTCGACCTGTGCCAGGCTGCGGACCAAAAGTCCCGCGCTCACTAAAAGCAACATCGCCAGAGCGATCTCGCCGACTACAAGCGTAGAGCGCAAGCGTTGTCGCACCTTGCCGGAAGTGCCCGACCGGCCGCCTTCTTGCAACACCTGAAACCATCGGCTATGGGTCATGTGCCAAGCCGGCACGGTTCCACACAAAAGCACACAAGCGACCCCAATCACCGTCACATAAAGCAATACCGGACCGCCCATTTGTACAGTGAGATTGGCCGCAAGACTCGCAGGCGCAAATAACAGTAACAATGGAATCGCGAAATGAGCGAGGATAAGACCGAGCGAGACTCCCGTCGCTGCCAGTACGAGGCTTTCCAATAAGGCCTGCCGCACCAATCGTCCATTCCCTGCTCCCAGGGCGATTTGAATGGAGACTTCGTGCTGTCTGCCGGTCGCGCGAGCCAGCAGCAAGCCGGCGATGTTGGCGCACGCGATCAGTAACACCGTCGCGACAGCTGCCAGCAGAATGAGTAGAGGCTTTCGTAAATTGCCGGCCACAAACTCGATCAGCGGCATGGCAAACATGCCCCAACCGGAGCTTTCTGCGTAGCTCTTATGCCCTTCCGCGGCGATTCCCTGCGCCGACTTGAGACGTAGATACGCGTTGGCTTGGGCGACGTCCACACCGGGGCGCAGTCGAGCCACCCCAAAAAGACTCTCGTTATGGCGGAATTTGCGATCGAAATATTGGCTCGAAGGAAGGCCGATCGGCGTCCACAACTCCGTGCCGTTAGGCCAATCGAAATCCGGACGCATCACACCCACCACTTGATAGGACTCTTGGTTTAGAAGCAGACTCTTTCCCACGATGGCAGGGTCGCCACCGAATCGCTGTTTCCAGGTGTGGTAGGAAAGCACGGCTTCATGATTGGCATTAGGCTGATCTTCCTCAGGACGAAAAACTCGTCCCAGGTAAGGGCTAGCCCAGAATACGTCGAACCATTGCCACGAGACGTTAGCGCCTACCAATCGCTCAGGCGTTGTGCCATTACTGCTGTAATTAAAGTTTGCAGCCTGTAGCACGGCGGCGGAAGTGATAACGTCCTTGCCGGTCACGGCGTCGCCGAAATCCGGCGCCGAAATACTGATGTTCGAGAGGTCGGCCAAAGCATACTTGGCCCGAAGCGCGATCACACTTTCGGGATGCGGAATGCCACTCGGGTTCAGGAGGATGGCGTTCATCACGCTGAAGACGGCAACGTTCGCGCCGATGCCAAGTGCCAGCGTCAGCGCCGCAACCACCATGAAGGCCGGACTCTTGCGCAAACCGCGCGTTGCGTATCGGAGATCGTGAAGAGTTCCCGTCATGTTGTCTTCCTCCTTACTCATACCTCAGCGCAACCATGGGATCGACCTTCATGGCATTTCTAGCCGGCACGTAGCAAGCCGCCAAGACCACCGCGATCAGCAGACCCGCAACGCTGGCAAAGGTGGCCGGATCGCTGGCGCTGGTCCCGAACAACAAACTGGTCAGCAATCGCGTCGCCCCCAGTGCTACCGTCATTCCTATGGCGATGCCGAATCCGGCGAGAATCAAGCCCTGCCGCAAAACCATGCGCAGGACATCCGTCCGCTGCGCGCCCAGCGCCACGCGAATCCCGATTTCCCGCGTGCGTTCGGCGACGCTATAAGAAACCACGCCGTAAATCCCGGTGATGGCCAATAGCAGCGCCATTCCGGCAAACACTCCCAGCACCACCGTACTGAATCGAGCCCGCGCCAACGACACCCAGAGCAGATCCTCCATGGACCTGATGTCAGCCACCGGTTGATCTCTGTCCAGACTCCAAACCGCTTGCCGGACCGCAGGCGCCTGCGCCAGCGGGTCGCCGTCGGTACGAATCACCAGCGTCATAAAGTTGTAAGCGAGTTCGGGATGGGGCCAATATGCCGTGGCATTAACCTCGGTATCGAGGCCGGCTTGTCTGACGTCGCCCACCACGCCGATCACCTGGCTCGGCACGTCCACGTCCTTCATGTGGATGGTGACGCGCTTTCCGACAGGGTCTTCATTCGGCCACAGTTTCCTGGCCATCGATTGGCTGATGACAACCGTGTGGCTGACTTCCCGGGCTTCGCGGTCAGTGAACGATCTTCCCCTCAGTAGTGGAATTCCCAGCGTCTCGAAGAAATGCGGTTCGACGACCGCGACATCGACCTCAGGCTGTTCGGCAGCCGGAAGCGGTGGACGGCCTTCCACTTCCACTCCTGTACTGGAAATGCCCCCAGCGAATGGCAGGTAGGCATCAGCGCTGGCGGACCGCACTCCCGGCAACTGTCGGATGCGTTCCAACAATTGCGCATAGAACTCGGAGATCTTCGCGTCGTCTTTATACTTGGAACTCGGCAGCTCCACGCGAGCCGTCAATATTCCCTTAGACTGAAAGCCGGGATCGACCGCCATCAGGTGGCCGAAGCTGCGAATCAATAGTCCCGAGCCGGCAAGAAGAACCAACGCCAGCGCGATCTCCGTTACCACAAAGCTATTCCGGACTCGCCCGCTGTGAACACTCTCGGAACCGCTGCGGCCACCTTCTTTCAGTTCGGCATTTGGGCGAGCCCGAGCAGCCTGAACCGCGGGCACAACTCCGAAGAGCAAACCGGTCAACACGGCGATCCCCGCAGTGAAGACAAGAACCCGCAAGTCAACTTGTGCGCCTTCCAGCGGAATCAGACCCTGGGGAGCGAGTGCCAGCAGCGCAGTTGCGCTCCAGCGTGCCAGCAGTAATCCCGCTGCCGCGCCCAGCGCTGCGAGCAAGAAGCTTTCTGTGAGAACTTGCCGAATCACCAGCCACGGTTTTGCGCCCAGCGCAACCCGGATGGCAATTTCGTGACTTCGGGACTTTGATCGCGCGAGTAACAGCGTAGCCACGTTCGCACAGACGATCAGCAACACCAGCCCAACCGCCCCCAGCAGAACCTGCAACGCAGGCTGAATTGCACCTACAAATTGAGTCCGCAGCGGAACCAGGTTCACCGTCCAGTTCTTCATCGACTCCGGATCCTGAGCTTCCAAGCTCAGTGCCAGGCTGGTCATGGCTGACTGCGCCTGCGGCAACGTCACTCCCGGACGCAATAAGCCAACGGCCTGTATATAGCGTCCATGAAAGCTGGGATCTTTCTCGGAGAAAGTCAGCGGAAGCCACACTTCGGGCTGTTCTTGTCCGAAAGACCCGTGCTTCACAAAAAACTTGAACCCACGCGGCATCACGCCCACCACGGTTTGCGGCTTGCCATTCAGCACAATGTTACGGCCCACAATTCGCGGGTCGGAACCAAAGCGGCGCTGCCACAGCTCAAAGCTGAGCACCACCACGTCGTTGGCGCCATCCACACTGTCCTCAGAAGCCAGCAGAGTGCGGCCCATTGCCGCGTTCACACCCAGCAGAGCAAAGAAGTTGGGGCTCACCTCCTGCACATTGAGCCGCTCTGGCGCTGCGCCGCCGGTCAGGACCTTCGTCCAGTTGAAGCACGCAGCGGTCTGCTCCAATACATTGGCATGCTCTCTCCAGCTCAGAAACGTTGCGGGCGAAGTGGTGTTCTCCTGCTCGCCGTCAGGCAGGCGCTTTTCCCAAATCATCACTAAACGGTTGGCATTGGGATAAGGCAGAGGACGAATCAGCACCGCATTCACCACACTAAAGATCGCGGTATTGGCGCCGATGCCCAGCGCCAGCGTGATCACCGCCACCGCGGCAAAGCCGGGACTCTTCCTTAGCATACGGAAGGCATAGCGAATATCCTGGAGCAAAGTTTCCATCACTCATACCTCAGTGCCACCATGGGATCAACCTTCGCCGCTCGCCGCGCCGGAATGTAACTTGCCAGCAGACCTACGCACGTGAGCAGCAATGCAACGGTTCCGAGCACAATCGGGTTCGATGGCTTCACGTCATAGAGCAACGTCCCGAGTAATCGCGTGAGGCCGAGTGATCCCGCGATCCCAACCCCAATACCCACTGCAACCCACGTCATGCTTCCGCTGAGCATCAACTTCAGCACATCGGCCGCCCGCGCCCCCAGCGCCACGCGAATACCGATCTCATGCGTACGCTGTGCCACCGAATAACTCACCACGCCGACAATGCCGACTGCGGCCAGAACCAGCCCCAGCAGGGCAAAAGCCGACAACAAAAACGTCGGGAAACGCCTCGACCCGAGCGAATCCTGCACAATATTCTCCATGGTTTCGCTCTCCGATACTGGCCGGTCCGGTTCAATTTCGCTCAGAGCTTTCTTTACCGTGGGCACATACGACATGGGCGCCGCTGCGGTCCGCACCACAATATTCATGATTGGCCAGGCAGCCTGGGTGTAGGGCCTGAAGAATTGCGGCTCGTTTCCGTTGTCCAGTCCCCAGTGCCGCACATCACCGACCACACCCACTACGGTCAACCAGGAGTCGTTGAGTAAAATGCGCTTGCCTACCGCGTCCTCTTTGGGCCAAAACTTCTTCGCCATGGTCTGATTGACGATTACGACGCCGGGTGCTCCAACCGTATCCTGGTGAGTGAATTCCCTTCCCGCGAGCAGAGGCACACCCATGGTCTTGAAATAGTTAGGACAGGCGACGCTGTAGTGGGCGCCCGGCCGGTGTCCGCGACCCGGATCTGGTTGTCCCTCGACGGCGAAGCTTCGACCGGCGTCGCCTTGCAGGGGCAGATGCCCCACTGCTCCTACCGCGAGCACGCCCGGAATCGCACTGACGCGTTGGTCCAGGTCCTGGCAGAAGCGCGGGTGCCCGGGAGGTCCGTTGTAGAGATCTTCCTGCGGCAGCGACATCTCCATGGCAACAACGTTCTTTGGATCAAATCCAGGATCCACGCCCAGCAGGTGCGCCATGCTTTCGATCATCAGCCCCGCACCGGAAAGTACAACCAGCGCCAGCGCCACTTCTGAGGCCACAAGAACATGGCGTAAACGGCTGCTGCGACCCGCAGTAGAGCCACGTCCACCTTCCTTCAGAGGTTCGGAAACATTTCCACGTAGAGCATGCACCGCGGGCGCTAGACCAAACAGAACGCCGGTAACGCAAGAAACCAGCAACGCGAAGCCCATCACCCAGCGATCGACAGGAATGGTATCGAGCTGACGGAGTGGAATGTTCAGACTTTCTGCGGGAATAATGGCCGGCAGCAGGCGCGTACTCCAAACCGCCAAAGCCAGGCCGAATCCTCCACCCAGCAAACCCAGTAACATGCTTTCCGTGAGCAACTGCCGCGCGATGCGTGTTGCACCCGCGCCCAGCGCCAGCCGTAAAGCGAACTCTTTCTGACGCGTGGCGCCACGCGCCAACAGCAGATTGGCAATATTCACGCACACGATGAGCAGCACGAAACCAACGGCGGCGAGCAGCGTCCACACGATTCTGCGAAGGTCGTCGAGACCGTAGTCGCTCATGGACACCACCGTGGCGCTCATGTTGGCGAGATATGGATATTGTTGCGCCAGCCGGGTTCCGATGCCTTCCATCTCTGCCCGCGCCTGGGCGACCGTCACACCCGGCTTAAGGCGGGCAAATGCGATAAAACTGTTCGCACTTCGATTTTTGTCACCTTCGGTATAGCCGGCTGGAACCCAGAGTTCACGCGGGCTGCTCCAGAACTCCCAACGAAACTCTCGCGGCATCACGCCCACAACCGTGAAATCCTCGCCATCGATTTTGATGGTCTTGCCGACGAGCGCGGGATCCGCGCCATACCGGCGTTTCCAGAGCCCGTAACTCAGCATCACCTCATGGTCTTTTCCCCGGATTTCTTCTTCCGGCAGGAAACCGCGCCCAAGGAAAGGCTGCACGCCCAGCACATTGAAGAACCCAGCGGACACACGTAACCCGGAGACCTGCTCCGGCTCGCGGTTGCTGCCGCCGGCGGAAAGGTTGTAGCCTCGTCCTGCCGAGTCGAAGAGTGCCATCCCGGTAAAGACGTGGTTCTGCTGCTCGAAGTCCCAATAATTGGGAGCAGAAACGATGTTGTAGTCGTCGGGATTCTTGCCCAACGTCTGCCACACCAAAACCAACTGGTTCGGATCAGGGAACGACAGTCGCTTGAGGAGAGTCGCGTTCATCACGCTGAAGATGGTGGTATTGGCGCCGATACCCAGCGCCAGCGTGATCACCGTCACCGCGGTAAAGCCGGGACTCTTCCTTAGCATGCGGAAGGCATAGCGAACATCTTGGAGTAAAGTTTCCATCACTCATACCTCAGCGCGACCATGGGATCGACCTTCGCCGCGCGGCGCGCAGGATTGGCGGCCGCGCATAGCGCGACCAAGACAGTGAAAATCGCTGCGGCGGCGTAGATGGCCGGATCGCGCGGGCTGACTTCGACCAGCGACGCCGATACTACGCGGGCCAGCGCCACTGCCAGGAATGAACCGAGGAGCAGTCCGGGAAGTGCAAGCGTCAGACACTCGCGCACAATCATGCGCATCACATGTACCGGTTGCGCACCCAACGCCACTCGAATGCCGATCTCGTTGGTTCGTTGTGCCACGGAATACGCCATCACGCCGTAAAGGCCGATGGCGGCCAGCAGCAACGCCACCGAACCCAGTGTGCCCAGCAGGCTGGCGGCGATTCTTTGCGCAAAGAGCGAGGCCCCAATGTATTCCTCCAAAGGCATGGCGCTGAACACCGGCACCGCGGGATCAATCGCGTTGGCTTCGCGCCGCAGCGCGGTGACTGCATCATTCACCGGCCCCGAAGTGCGGACAAAAAACTTCAACCCCATTTCCGGCCGGTAGATCTGGCGAATGGGAACATAGAAATAGGGTGCGGTGTTTTCCGTGAGCCGAAGAATCTTGCTGTCCTCGACCACGCCGACCACGGTGAACCACTTGCCCCAGCCTTGCACTTTCTGGCCGATTGGCTCCTGATTCGGCATGAAATGGCGCACAAATTCCCGGGTCACAATCATGGCCGGCGGATGCTCCCGGTCATCCTGCAGGTTGAAGTCGCGGCCTTCGAGCAACGGGATCTTCATGAGCTCGAAGTAGCCGGGCGCAACCAGGTTGCGGTAGAGCTTCATATTTTCGTTGGGCCCGGGAACGTAGCCCTGAATCTGCAGGTCCTCCCACGAGCCGGATCCGATGCTGAGCGGCACATAATCGCCATAGCTGACGGCGGTTACTCCCGGTTGGCGCTCCATGGCTTCGCGCAGACGGCGGCAGAAGGAATCGGCCTGGCCCGCGTCATAGCCGGCGGCAGAGAGATTTATCTGGGCCATCGCCACTTGATGAGGATTGAAGCCCGGCTGGATGGATCGCGCCATCTGAAAACTCTTCACAAACAGTCCCGCGCCGATAACAGCCACCACCGCGAGTGCAACTTCCGAGGTGACCAGTAGCCCGCGCAAGCGTTGGGAGCGGATGCTCGACGTTCCGCTGCGTCCGCCTTCCTTGAGCATGACGTTGACGTCGCCACGCGTGGAGTGCATGGCTGGAGCAACTCCGGCAAGCCCGGCCACAGCAAAAGCCAGCCCAACCGTGAAAAGAAGCACGCCAAAATCAATCGGCGGGCGAAGCATGGTGGGAGTTGCGGACGCGGGCACCAGCCATTGCAGCGATCCACCCAGCCACTGCGCGATCATGAGGCCTGCCAGCGCCCCACCCACCGCAATCAGTAAACTCTCGGTGAGAAGCTGGAGCGCCACCCGCGAGCGCGGCGCTCCCAAAACCAGACGCACACTGAGTTCCTTCTGACGGCTGACCGCACGGGCCAGCAGCAAATTCGCAACGTTGGCGCATACGATCAAAAGCACGACCCCGCAAGCGCCCATCAGGATGCTGAGCGGGGCCAGCAACGAATCCTGAATACCGTAGTGCGATTTCCATAAAGGTAGGAGCGTGGCGCTCATTCCCTGGTTGGTGTCGGCATCGACCTCGGCGTTATGCAGAGCCAAGGCCTGAACTTCAGCCCGAGCCTGCTCGATCCCCACTCCCGGCGCAAGCCGGGCCAGCACCCGGAACATACGAGTCTTGCGGTCACGCAACATCCAGTCGCCGGTGGAGCTGAGTTGCCCAAACATGGTGGCGGGAGCCCACATTTCGAGCGACAGGCCGGGCATGGACCCGTGGAAGTCCTCGGGCGCGACTCCGATAATGGTGTAGGGATAACGGTTGATGCGCACGGTTGTGCCCACCAGCGATGGGTCCGAGTGATAACGATTCCTCCACATCGCGTAGCTGATGACGGTTACGGCGTGGGCATTCTGTTCATCGCCCTGCTCGGCCTTGGAAAAAAAACGACCGAGTGCCGGCTTCACCCGCAGTACTTCAAAGTAGTTGCCTGAAACCACTTCTCCCCACACCCGCTGGACTTGTTTCTCGTCACCGACCGCGAGGTCCATCGGCTGAGTCACGGTCATGGAATCAAACAGTTTTGTATTGTCACGAAAATCACGGAAGTCCAGATAAGACGTAGGCGTCCATTCGCCGGAAGGAGTCAGCATCTCCAGCGCAACCACGCGTTCTGGCTGACTGGCGCCGGGCAGCGGATTGAGCAGCACCGTGCGAATCCAACTAAAGATGGTGGTGCTCGATCCGATCCCGACCGCGATGGTCAGGATGGCCACCGCGGCGAAGCCGGGATTCTTCACCAGCATCCGCAGCCCATAGCGAACATCTTGCAGAAAGGTCTCCATAAACTCACTCGTATCTCAGGGCCACCATGGGGTCAACTCGCGTAGCCCGGCGCGTGGGAATCCACGCCGCTAAAAGCGCCGCGAGACCCGTCAGCAATGTCGTGGCGACCAGAGTCAAAGGATCAGCACTGGAAATTCTGAAGAGCTGGCTCTTGATGAGCCTACCGAGAATAAGCGCCAACGGCAGCGCAACAGCAATGCTGATGCCGGCGAGTCGAGCCACTTCAGACAGCACCATGCGTGCCACAGCTCCACGGCTCGCACCTAGCGCGATTCGTATTCCAATCTCCCGCGTGCGCTGCACCGTCGCATAAGCCAGAACTCCGTACAAGCCGACCGCAGCCAACAAAGTCGCCAACACGCCGAAACTCGCCGCCAGCAGCGCAATCATCCGTTCCGTGCTCAGGCTGTCGTCGATCTGCTGGTCCATAGTGATCAGGGTGTCGATCACCAGCTTCGAGTCCAACCTTTGCATCGCACTGCGGATGCCGACCTCGGCTGATTCCGGACTCTGCCAGGTCCGCACATAAAACTGGAGCGGAACTTGACCTGCTTCCGTCGCCTGGAGATAAGGAATAAAAACACTGCGCCTTATGTTTTCGCGTACACCCTCATGCTTTGCGTCCTGCACTACGCCGGTGATCTGAATGTCGGGCTTGGCGTCCTTGCCACCCTTACTGGCGAGATAGTGCCCGAGGGCCTGCTGCGGGCTTCCGAAGAAATGCTGCGCGAAACTCCTGTTGACGATGGCTACCTTGGCGGCATCGGGTCCATCCTGAGCCGTGAAGTTGCGTCCCGCGACCATTGGTCTCTTTAACGTCGCAAAATAGTCCGCGGTGATGATTGACCATTCCGCGTTCATATCCTCGTCTTCCTTGGACGTGTAGCCGGCAATCGTAATGCTGCTGCCCTCGTTGTTGCCGGAGAGTTCCGGATCATTCGTCGCTGCCACTGAACTCACGCCGGGCAAGGACGAGAGCGTTTCCAGCGCACGCTTCGACAAGGCGGGAACATCTTTCGGATCGTAGCCCGCCAGCTTGGCATCGAGGCCAAAGGTGAGAAGGTGATCCGTTGCAAAGCCGACATCGAAGGTCTTAAGTTTGTACAGCGTGCGCAGAAACAGGCCGGAGCCCAGCAGCAGCAAAAGGCTCAAGCCAATCTGCAGGCCGACCGAGACCCGCCGAAAACCCTGGCCGCCGCCAGCGACGGCGATGGTCTGTTGCTTGAGGGTAGGCGTCAGGTCCGGGTGCCAGAACTGGGCCGCAGGCGCAAGGCTGAACAGTAGGCTGACAGCTAACGCGATCCCGAAGTTGAAAAGGAAAATCCGAAAATCAGGACTCGCCGAAAAGGGCAACTGCTGATTGGAATCGGTGTACATCATCGCCACGAGCAACCCTGATACCCGGGGCGCGAGCAGCAATCCCAACGTGCCCCCAGCGACGCCGAGCATGGCTCCTTCAACCACCAACTGTTGCAGGATTCTTCCCCGCCGCGCTCCCAATGCATAACGCACCGAGATTTCCCGAATCCGCCCGGCAGCCCGCACCAGCAGCAAGCTCGCTACATTCGCGCAGGCGATCAGCAGCACCAGCCCTACCATGCCCATCACAATGAGCAGCGGCGTGCGAATGTTTTCGCGCAAAGGCGAAAAGCCCAACGCCCCTTCGAGCAGCGAGAGATGGCTGCCGGCTACAAAGTGTTGCGCAAACAATGCTGACCGGCCCTGTATCTGTTTGAGTTCTTCGGCTCGTAGCGCCTGCCACTGAATATTAATGCCGGCTTCCGCCTGCGCCCGGTTCACCCCGGGGCTTAGACGGGCGAAAATATTCAGCCATCTGGATCGGTGGTTGTCCAGGTCATTCCAGCCCGGAGTGATCTCGGGCTTCATCATCATGGGCGCAAACAGATCAGGAGCATCACCTACAACCACGCTGCGAAAACCAGGCGCGACCACACCGACCACGGTGAAAGGGTGGCTGTTGATCAAAATCGACTGATTGAGAATTCTAGGATCAGCCCCGAAGCGGCGCTGCCAGTAGCCAAAGCTCAAGACCACTACGGGATTGGCGTCCTGCGTAACGTCATCGGACTGCAATAGCAATCGTCCCGTCGCCGGGCCCACTCCCAGGACATCGAAATAGTTGCCGCTCACCAGTTCGGTGTTTGCGAGTTCAGGCTGATTGTGCCACTGCACGCCGACCTGGGTGGAATAGGTTGCCAGCATTCCCCCGAATACCGTATTGCGATCACGGAGGTCGTGGTACATCGGATAAGAGAAGTATGCGCGTGACGATCCTCCGCGAGAACTCGTGCGTCCAGTGTCCGAACCCGAGTATTCCAGCCGCACCAGTTCTTGCGGATTACGCACCGGCAGACGGCGCAGCAGGACCTGATCGCAAAGAGTAAAGATGGCAGTGTTAGCGCCGATGCCTAGCGCTAACGTGACCACGGCGATAGCGGCAAAGCCCGGGCTTTTCCGCAACATTCGCAGGGCGTAGCGAACATCCTGCACCAGCGATCCCATTAGCCAACCTCAACGCTCTCCTCGACGACCCTTCCATCGAATAGGTGGATCTGACGGTCGGCGTGACGCGCGAAACGCGGATCGTGCGTCACCATGCAGATGGTCGCGCCTTCGCGGTGCAGATCGCGCAACAGGTCCATCACTGCTTCGGCGTTGCGTGAATCCAAATTTCCGGTAGGTTCGTCAGCTAGCAGAATCGACGGCGTTCCAGCCAACGCCCGCGCCACCGCCACGCGTTGCTGCTGACCTCCAGAGAGCTGTGAAGGATAATGCTTCGTCCGGTGATTCATGCCTACGCGCTCGAGCGATACGTGCACCCGCTCTTTGCGTTCGGCGGAGGGCATGCCGCGATAAGTCAGCGGCAACTCCACATTTTCATACACGTTGAGATCGCCGATCAGGTTGAAACTTTGAAAGATGAATCCAATCTCGCGGTTGCGAATGCGCGAGCGTTCGCTGATGTCGAGATTCGCCACCGAGTGGCTGTTCAGTACATAAGTTCCGTCGCTCGGCGAATCCAGCAGTCCGATCAGCGCCAGCAGCGTGGACTTGCCCGATCCCGAAGGGCCCGCGATCGACACGTACTCGCCCTTGCGAATCTGCATGTGAATTCCCGAGAGCGCATGGGTCTCGACTTCATCCGTGTAGAAAACCTTGGTGATGTTCTCCATGCTAATCATGGTTCCCGCGTCAGCCATCGAAGTTCCTTTCAAATCTTTTGATCTCTGTGCCTCTCTGTGACCTCTGTGGTTATGTCTTTTCTTAACCCATAACCACAGAAATCAGAGGAGCACAGGGCTGCTATTCCAATCGAATCCGGTCGAAGTTGTCCCAGCGCGACATATCGGACAGAATGACCTGATCGCCCTCTTTCAAGCCTTGCAGAATTTCGACCGTGTTCACCGAACTGCGACCGAGCTTCACCTGGGCGCGCACCGCGTTGCTTCCATCCGGCTCCAGCTTGAACATGCCGACGGTGCTCTGCTCCTGCCCAAAAGCCGGACGTCCCACATAAAGCACATTTTGCATCTTCTCCAGGTCGATGGTCCCGTCCACGCTCAGGTCCGGCCGCGCTCCCTGCGGGAGCGCACTGTCCAAAGCAACATCAACAGTCACGGTTCCATTAACAACAGACGGATCAATCCGCACAACGTGACCAGGAATTATCCCGTTGTGGGTGTCTACGGAGGCCGGCTGGCCTAGTTGAATGTCTTTAGCCTGGGTTTCGGCGATCTTCAGTTCGGCTTTCAGGCGCTGCGGCTGAACGACTTTCGCCAGAGTCGTCCCGGGAGTTACAAATTGGCCGATCTTTAGGGTCTGTTCTTGCAAAACGCCGTCAATGCCAGCACGCACTCGCAACCTATCTAGCTGGCTTTTTTTCAGTTCTGCCAGTGCGCGAAACTCTTCGACCTCGGCTTGCTTGGCTTGCAACTGGGCGATCAGGACTTCGCTGCTGTTGGTCAACCTTTGCTTCTCAATGTCATTGCGGGTGGAAAGTTCATCCGTTTTCTGATTGGAAACTTTCTGACTCAGTTGCGAGATGACTCCCAGCTTGGCCAATTCGTTGTCGATGTCCGACTGCATCTTGGCCTGGCTATATTCCGACTGCGCCTGCGCCGACAATGACTTTTGCGCCAACACCTGGCTGGCCAGCGCGACTTGCAGATTCTTGTAGTCCGCTTCAGAGGCTTTCAGCTTCCACTCAGAATCGAGCGCTTCCTGGGTAAGCTGCGGATTGCTCATCTCCAGCAGAATGGTGTCAGCTTTCACCTGGGCGCCAGGAAGTTCGAGAATCTTTTCCACCCGGCCCTCGGTGACTGCGGGCAGAAACTGGATCGAGCCTTCCATGGGAACCAGCGTGCCTAGTCCGCGAACCTGACGCAGAACCGAGCCGCGCTTCACCGTATCCACCCAGACGGTCGAACGTTCCACCGTGGGCGCGGCCGGCTTGAGCCGGGACAGCCCCATGGTCACAAGGGCAAGCGCCACAATTCCGACTGCTATATAAATGATCTGCCGCCGACGTTTCTGGCGGGCGATATTAGGGCGAGCGATATCCATTTGCTGCTTAGAATGGCACGCCCGCGACCACAGGGCAAGTCGAGACAAGCATCACAGACAAAAAGACTTAGATAGAATTCGCGGCACAGCAGAAAGTAGCTTTCTGTTCACTCGTGGGAGCAAGTGTCCGATTCCGAACAGCTTTTATGCATTCTCTGCGGCCATTCCTCTGCGACCTCTGCGTTTTAAGATTGAGCAAGATCCGGCAAAGTCAAACCTTGAAACGCAGAGATCGCAAAGAACAGCTGCGGAGTACGCGGAGAGTTGCCCCATCCCAGTCCCATCCACTATTCTGATATCACTCTCGTCGGGCTATCAGCGGCAATCTTAAGGAGAAACAATGACTGCACGAACCGGCAACGCCCGCAACTATCTTCTTTTAGGACTGGTACTTCTCATGGCAGGAACAACTTTCGCCGCATCCAACATCTACGACTTCACCCTCCCCAACATTGACGGCAAACCCATGCCGTTGGCCGAGTTCAAAGGCAAAGTCGTGCTCATGGTCAACGTCGCCAGCCAGTGCGGATACACTCCGCAATACACCGCCCTCGAAGCCATCTACGAAAAATACAAGGCCCAGGGCTTCGTGATTGTCGGCTTCCCTGCCAACAACTTCGGCCTTCAGGAACCCGGCACCAACGAAGAAATCAAGACTTTCTGCACCCGCAAGTACAGCGTGACTTTCCCCATGTACAGCAAAGTGTCAGTGAAGGGCGATGACCAGACGCCGCTCTATCAGTACCTGACCAAAGACACGCCCGCCGGCATCAACGGCGACATCAAGTGGAACTTCACCAAGTTCCTGGTGGATCGCAATGGCATGGTCGTGCAGCGCTTCGAGTCGAAAGTCACTCCTGATTCTCCGGAAGTGACTTCGGCAATTGAGAAACAGCTGAAGCAGTAATGGCGGGAGCATCAGAACTCCACACACGATTGTCATCCTGAGCGGAGTGGCGGGTTCGCGAAGCACAACATGCTTTGTCATCCTGAGCGGAGTGGCGGGTTCGCGAAGCGAACCTGCCACGGGGCGAAGGACCCCTGCACCTCTACACCCAGCACGAGCGCTTCAGGGAGTTCTCCCCGGTAACCCGGACAGCATCGTGAGAATGCCTCGCGGAGTTCATCTCACTGCACGCATGCATGGGGTCCCTTCGGCTGCGCTCAGGGCAGGCTCTTCGACTGCGTTGTCGTTCGCGTGCGAACGACAACTTTGCTCAGGATGACAGACAGTGGGGAGCTTGCCAAAAATATGTAGTCCATTTCCCGATTCCGAACTTTTCTGTCCTCAAACCCATTTCGGGACGCCCCGCCGAAAATCTTGTCAAGGGGTCTAAATCGACCATTTCCACGCATATCGATCATTCGCATGGAAATATAAATTTCGTTTTCGTGTCTCACTTGCCTTTCCAATTTGCTATTCTGGATGTATAGAGCAGTTCAGTCGGCGCGGGCCTAAATCCCGCGCCTTTTTGTTTCTCAGAATGTAGGCGCGGGCGTCCCTTCGACTTCGCTCAGGGCAGGCTCACGCCCGTGCAGCGGACATTTCCCAACACCTTAAAGGAAGGATCAAGCGCCGGCGCGAGCTGGCGCTTTCGTATTTATGGCGACAGATTCCATCAACTCGCAGCAGCACGGATTCGACAGAAGGTACGGGTATTCATGCGCCACGCGCACTGCCAAGCTTCGCGGCGAGATCGCGGAGATGGCTTTCTTACTCAAGGCTTCGCGCTTGGGCCTTTGCGTTTCGAAACCATACGGCGACAGCTATGCTTACGACTTTGTCGTCGATACCGGCACACGTCTCTGGCGTGTGCAGGTGAAATCTACACAGAGAACGCGCGGCAAGGGATACAGTCTCACCGTGTCGCACTTCGAATCGCGCGGCAACCCACATTACACGCCCGAGGAGATCGATATGTTGGTTGGCTACGTGGTGCCAGCAGACGCTTGGTACGTACTCCCTCTCGAAGCATTTCTGCCTCGCCGCCAGGTGCGCCTCTTCCCTAACGGTGGCCGCCGCGGTGCTGGCCTGTTTGAGGATTATCGCGAAGCCTGGCACTTGCTGACGTAGCCTGAGCTATCGATGATCCCTGTCATCCTGAGCGGAGTGGCCGTTTCGCGAAGCGAAACGGCCACGGAGTCGAAGGACCCCTGCACCCCCAAACCCAGCACGAGCGCTTCAGGGAGTTCTCCCCGGTAACCCGACAGCATCGTGAGAATGCCTCGCGGAGTTCATCTCACTGCACTCAGGAATGGGATCCTTCGACTGCGTTGTCGTTCGCAACGCGAACGACAACTTCGCTCAGGATGACAGATTGTTGGGAGCCTTTTCGTGGAACGCCTCAACGCAGGCGCATCAGCCTCCGAGGATTTGCTTCAATTTCTTGCCTACATCCTCGTGGTCAACGAAGTCTCCGCGCTGTGCCGCAGCCAGGCCGAGATTGACAGCTTCGACAAAGCGCGTGTCATCTTCCAAATAGCGGCTGATAACTTGCTGCGCCAGTTCGTCGGCGTTGAGGCCTTTTTGAGCGGCGATTTGCGCCAACCGGGCTTCCTTGTCGGGCTGAAGCGGCACTTCCATAGGCACAGTTTAGGAAGCTTCGGGGGCAGTGTCAAATTACGCCTCTGGCTATCGTATGTACCGCCCCAACTGAGGGGCCCAGCACCAGCCCCTTGCCAAAGAACGGCAAGGAACGGGGCACCCAGTTCAAACCAAACCCTCGAAATAAGGGGCGGGCCACCCGGCCGGTTTATTAGTGCACCTTACTCGAATTACTTGATTCGTGTACCGCCCGGAGAATAAACCACTACAGATCATTCGCATCCTGCACGCTGCACGTGATTTGCCTGCTGTTCTCGCTAACCATCGCTCTGAGAACGTTGCCGAACGGCCCACTCAAGCCAAATGAATCTCTTGTGAGACCGTGGCCGATATAGTAAGCTGCATCGTCCTTGTAAGCAAAGGCGGCGGAAAGGACCACCGTATCTTATGAATAATCTTACAAAGCCTTTCACCCTGGTTCGTTTGCTCAGCATGTTCCATAAGATTGTAATTACATCAGCCATAGTCATGGCCGTCACCCTCACCAGCCATTCCGGTGAGGCCCAAACTCTTAAGACGATCCTGTCTTTTAACGGGCAAAGCGACGGTGCGTATCCAAGTTCAGGCCTCACAGTCGACGCCAAAGGTAACGGGTACGGTACAACCCAATCAGGCGGCATTTTTAATTTCAATGGCGGAACTGTGTATCGACTGAATCGTAATGGGCACGAAACCGTACTCTACAGCTTCTGTGCCCAGACGAACTGTGTTGATGGAGCTACCCCGTATGGCGGGGTAATCCTGGATTCATCCGGAAACTTGTACGGCACGACCTCTGCAGGGGGAGCTTTTGGATTTGGCGTAGTATTTAAGCTTGATTCCTCCGGCAATGAAACCGTGTTGTACAGCTTCAAGGGGCTCGCTGAAGGGGACGGTGCTTCTCCCGCCTACGGCAACCTTGTTCGCGACGCAGCCGGCAATTTGTACGGTGCTACTTTGAACGGCGGCCAATCATGTAGCTACTCGACGGCAGGTTGTGGAGTCATTTACAGAATTTCTCCCGCAGGAAAAGAAACGACCGTGCACGTCTTCACTGGGGCTAGCGATGGAGGACTTCCTCCGTGGAATCCGATGGTCAGCAGCGGCGCCCTTTATGGTACGACGTTTAATGGCGGATCAGGGGGGTGCGGAGTCCTATTCAAGATCGCCAGTAACGGACAGTTGACCGTTCTTCATAATTTCGGCTGCACTGAAGGCGACGCATCGGGCCCAAATGCCGGCTTGATCCGCGATTCCGCGGGCACGCTCTACGGCACCACTGCTTTTGGCGGTATTCAAAGTCAGGGCACCGTTTACAATCTAGTCCCTTCGACGGGTGTTGAAACCGTCCTTTACATGTTCACCGGAGGCACTTCGGATGGGTGTGTTCCGGGCTTGGCTAATTTGACCCTGGATGCATCCGGAAATCTATATGGCACTACACCCTCGTGTGGTGCAAGTGGTACAGGAGTAATCTTTAAACTGGATGCCGCAAGAAATGAATCCGTGCTCTATAGCTTCACGGATGGCACAGATGGAGGAGTACCGCAGTCAACCCTCCTGCGGGATGCTGCGGGTAATCTTTATGGAACGACCTATTTCGTGAACGGCTTCTCATGTTGTGGAACTGTGTTTAAGTTCACGCCGTGATGCTGTGCACCGCTGCTGAGATATGCAACACGGTGCGCACGAGGCGCTCGTGGAATCCCATTTCTCGCGCAAAAGGCGCGCGAGAAATGGTGCAACCGTCGGTTGGGTAGTTCTGTCAGAGATCAAATTCAGAAGCGGTGGACAAGAGTGTCCGCCCCATACGGACGGTCAGTCCAGCCCCAGCTCTTTCCACTTCTTGTCCACCAGCGCTTTGGTCTTTTCGTCCATTTGGATTTCGTCGGGCCAGGGGCGGGTGAAGCCTTCGCTGGGCCACTTGCGAGTGGCGTCGATGCCCATCTTCGATCCGTAATTGGGCAGGCGTGAGGCGTGGTCGAGCGAATCGACGGGGCCAAGAGTGAATTGGATGTCGCGCTCGGGATCGATGTGGTTGAGCGCCTTGAGCGTGACTTCGCCGATATCCTGCACGTTGACGTCTTCATCCACAACGATAATGCACTTAGTAAACATGGCCTGGCCGAGCGACCAGACCGCGTTCATGACTTTGCGCGCCTGGCCGGGATAGGACTTCTTGATGGAGACGATCATGAGGTTGTGAAAGACGCCTTCGACGGGCAGGTTGATGTCGACGAGTTCGGGAATGGTGAGGCGCATGAGCGGAAGAAAGATGCGCTCGACGGCCTTCCCCATCCAGCCGTCTTCCATGGGAGGCTTGCCGACAATGGTGGTCGCGTAGATGGGGTCTTTGCGATGGGTGATGCAACTGAGGTGGAAGACAGGATAAAGATCTTCGAGCGAGTAGAAGCCGGTGTGGTCGCCGAAGGGGCCCTCGGCGCGGAGTTCGTCGAGGTGAACGTGGCCTTCGAGAATAATTTCAGCGGAGGCGGGGACTTCGAGGTCGACAGTCTCGCACTTCACCAGTTCCACAGGCTTTTGGCGCAGGAATCCGGCGATGAGATATTCCTCGACGTCGGGCGGGGCGGGAACGATGGCGGAAAAAGTGATGGCCGGGTCGGTGCCGATGGCGACGGCAACTTCCATTTTGCCGGCGGGAGTGTGGTCGGCAAGGACGGAGCCGCCGGAAGAGCGGGCCATTAGATCGACGGCGGTGGATGCGTTTGAGTCTTTCGTTGCGGCGGCGCGAAGCATTTCCCGGTAATGCTCGGCACCGACTTTCTGGCGTTGCCAGTGCATGCCGGTAGTGCGCGCGTCGAAGACTTGGAGACGATACATGCCGACGTTGCGCTTGCCGGTCTTGGGATCGCGAGTGATCACACAAGGTAGAGTGATGAAGCGACCGGCGTCCTGGGGCCAGCATTTGAGAATGGGAAATTCGTCGAGCGAGAAATTGTCGCGTTTGATGACTTCTTTACAGGGGCCCGTTGCGACGGTCTTGGGAAAGAATTTGCCCATCTCGGCGAGCATGGGCAGCATTTTTACTTTGTCGAGAAAGCCTTGCGGGGATTTGACATCCATGAAGGCGCGAATGCGGTCGGCGACTTCGTCGAGCTTATCGACTTCGAGAGCGAGATTCATGCGGCGGGCGGAGCCAAATTGGTTGATGAGCAGTTGCGATCCGGGATGGCCTTTGAGGTTCTGGAAAAGAAGCGCGGGGCCGCCGGACTTGCTGATCCGGTCGGTGATTTCGGTGACTTCGAGACTGGGATCAACCTCGGCGCGAATCTTCTTTAGTTCGCCGGCGCGGTCGAGCGCGCGGATCCAGTCGCGTAGATCGTCGTAGGCCAAGAATCCTCCGGAGAACGAGAATTATACAGTCCCCGGCGAAGGCGTTAACCACAGAGAGCACAGAGGATCACAGGAATTCTTTGCTTTCCCCTGTGGGCCTCTGTGTCCTCTGTGGTTACTAGGTTTTGGCTTGTGACAAACATTTGACATGGCTGGTTGCGAAGACTGCACACTTGCCTGCTAAACTGCATCTCAGACAGCCATGAAACGACGTGTGGTCATTACCGGCATGGGAGTGGTGAGTCCGAATGGCGTGGGCAATGCTGCGTTTACCGACGCCGTGCTGGAAGGAAAGAGCGGTGTGCGACGGATCTCGCGCTTCGACCCATCAGATATTCCCGTACAGATTGCCGGAGAAGTGCGCGACTTCGATGAGCTCGCGTGGGTGGAGAAGCGCGACCGCAAACATGTGTCACGGGTGTTGCCTCTGGCGATTGCGGCGGGTACCGAGGCGTTGAACGATGCCGGCATCGTCACCGCTTCCCTGCCGCTCGAAGAAAAGCGGCGTTTTGGCGTAATCATGGGTTCGGGCGGCGGATCGCAGGAGTTTACCGAAGAACAGTACCGCCTGTTTTACCACCGGCAATATAAGCAGATGAGTTTGTTCTGTGTGCCGACCGGGGTCATGGGCTCGGTGTCGAGCGAACTGAATGTGCGTTTCGGTCTGCGCGGGGCAAGCCACATCATCACCACGGGATGCACGTCGTCGACCGACGCCTTCGGCTACTCCATGCGGCAGATTCAGTCTGGACGGCTCGACATGGTGCTGAGCGGCGGCGCCGACGCACCCATCGCTCTCGGAATCGTGAAGGGGTTCATACTCATGAAAATCTTGACGGACTCGTGGAACCAGAGTCCGGAACGGGGGTCGCGGCCGTTTTCGGTGGATCGTGATGGCTTTGTGCTGGCTGAAGGGGCTTGGATGTTTGTGCTGGAGGAGTACGAACACGCGCGGGCGCGTGGAGCCAGGATGCTGACGGAGATTTGTGGATATGGGTCGACTTGCGAAGCTTTTCATCGCGTGCGCTTGCAGGAATGCGGCGAAGAGCCGGCGCGGGCGATTGGCCTGGCGATGAAGGAGGCGGGGATCGCAGCGGACGACGTGCATTACGTGAACCTGCACGGGACCTCTACTCAATTAAATGATCGCATTGAGACGCGGGCGCTGAAGCTAGTGCTGGGTGAACATGCGTCGCAAGTTCCCATGTCGGCATTGAAATCGCAAATCGGACATCCTCAAGGAGCGTGTGGCGCCGCGGGAGTGGCAGCGACGATTGTTGCCATGCGCAACGGCCAGCTTCCTCCCACGATCAATCTGGAAACGCCTGACCCGGAATGCGATCTCGATTACGTGCCGCAGGCAGGGCGGAAGAAGATGATCGAACATGCCATCTGCAATTGCATCGCATTTGGATCGAAGAACTCGGCACTGGTACTGAGGAATGTCGCCTAGGCCTTCTTGGCGGACATGAGAGACATAAGCGCGTCGACGTTGCGGCCTTCTTTTTCCTGCTCGGAGAGATCAACTCCCCAGAAATTACTTTGCATGTCGACTGCCTGAACTCCGGCCTGAACTTCGTTGGGGTTGATTTGTTGGACCCAGACCACGCGAAAATTGGCTTTCTTCGAGCCGCGCTGCAAAGAGACGACCTGGTCAGGCTTGAGATCCGCGTGCAGGCCGCCGATTCGGGCGCCCACGTAAGTCAGATCAAAGGTGTGGGCAAGATGAGTGGCACCGGAAATCGACACCTTTACCGGTAGGACCATCTTTGTCCGTTTGTTCTTACGCTGCTCGGCCATGGCCACTTCATTATGTTGGTCTGGGCCGAGGGAGAGAAGATTACCAAGGTCATGGGGCAGCATCGTCAGGAAAGACGCGCTTATTATGAGCCCAGGAGATGCTGAACCGTGTCCTCGACCTTGGGCCATGCTTGGGAATGGGGATCAATCAGGTCGTAGTGGCCTGCAGTTGAAATCTCCAGATAATGCACGTCTTCGCCCTTCCCCTTTTTTTGTTGAGCATAGTTTCGACTGAAATTGGAAGGGATCACATCGTCCGCAGCGCCGTGAATGAGCCACTGGGTAATGGAATGGTCGATTGCAAGCTGCATAGGATCAGCTTCACGATAGTGCTCCGTCACTTGGCTCGGCGTACCGCCGAGAAGTTCACCCACAGCGTTTCCGCTGAGATGCAACTCCCAGGCTTGTTGCAAATCGACGACCCCGGCTAGTGAGACGACATTCTTAAGGGAAGCATCGTGCGCAGCCAGACAAAGGGCAAGCTGGGCTCCGGCGGAATGACCCATCACTACGACTTTACTGGCGTCGAGGCTGTAGCGTTTCCTGAGCTCGGGCAGAAAGCGATAGGCACTACGCACATCCTCGAAGGTGCCGGGCCAGCCACCGCCTGGGTTGCCCACGCGGCGGTATTCGATATTCCAAGTGGCAATCCCTGTCGCGGTCAGCGCGGCACATAAATGTCCGGCGTGAGCCAGGTCATATCTTGCTCTCCAGAAGCCGCCATGGATGTTCATCACCAGCGGGAACGGGCCTTTGCTCTTGGGCAGGCGAAGGTCGCCGAACTGATTGGGATCGGCGCCGTAAGCCACGCGGGCATCCGCGGGGGGCGGCGGCAAGGTCAGGATGGAATCGGAAGACATGGGAAATGATTTGGCAAACGAGGACAAGGGCACGGTGAGCGCCAAGCACAATAAGCGCAGAGCGTCACGGCGAGTTGGGTCTTCTCTCAAATTCGTTGCCAGTTCCCGGTTAGGACTCTAGTTCTCAAGAATCTTTATTCTTTGAGTTTGAGTTTGGACTTGTTCTCTTCCAGAAACTCGCGGAGTTTCTCGGACGCCTCGAGCAAACGCTGCCATTGCTCGTAGTACAGGGTTACAGGAAAGCGGCCCAATCCGTACACGCTCACGCCGCCTTTTTCACCGACACGGAATTCCAGACTGCCGGTGCGGCGTGGACTCTTTTCCAGTTCCGCCAAGCGTGCTTTCAATTCTTCATAAGTTGGTTCTGCCATGGGATAACCTCGAATCTATGATCTCGGATATATGATCTCGAATCCATCATAGGGGATTGACGAAGAATTCGCCTAATCCAGAAAGGCTTTCATGCAGAAGGCGCTGCCGCCGGATTTTTCGAACTCGGATGTGTCCACGACAATTGGACTCAAGCCTTCTTTGCTCAGGATCTCGGACAAATGCTGGTTCAAGCGTGGCGTCAGAAAGCGCCCATTGGCAACTATTCCGTTGCCCATGAATTGCACGGCTTCGTCGCGAGACAGTTCGTAGATTCGCGGGAAGCCGGCGCGGATCGCCGCCAAAGATTTCGAGGAAAACCCGCCGGGATAGATCAGGGCAGCATCGTTATTTAGAGGGCACAACGAGGTATCCAGGTGGTAGCAGTATTCATCCACAAGTTGAAGTGAGGTGACCGGAAAGCCCATTTTTGCCATCTCTGCGGAAAATTTATCTACGCCGCCAGGGGTGGAGCGAAAACCATGGGCAGCCCAAATGCGCGAGCGGTCGGGATGCCAGAGCAAATCGCCGTGGCCCTCAAGGTATTCCGCCCCGAGGTTCAGATCGATGACCCTGTATCCGCGGCTGCGAAACCAGTCTACGTAGAAGGCTACTTCTTGATGGCGGGAGGGGTATTGCATGTGGCTGGGAACGATGAACTTTTCTCCGGTCCGGGCTTGGCCGACAAAAACCTGATTGGCAGCAAAGACCATGTCTTCAAGGTCTTTCACCGGACTTATCAGTTCCACCTTTAGCCCTGCATCCTCCAACGAGCGCCGCAGGCCATCCCATTGCTGCTGAGCTTTCTTGCGGTCTATGGGCTGGCCCATATAGGGGTTTTTGGCCTCGCGCACATCGAAGAAGGTCGGCGGACACATCAGAACGGTCTTACTCATAGGAGGTTCAGCTAACGATCATAGCGGGTAGCGGGCGGAAACTTCCATTTTCAAGGACACTGTGGGTGTGCCGAACTTTCGGCAATACTCGATCATTTCGTCACCGTGGGCGGACAGCCTAGGTTTCCAGTGGACAAGCAACCCGAATACTCCCAACAACTTGCGCTGCTTCGTTCACTCCCGGCTTTCTGGCACTAGACATGCATTGCAGCGTAGATACAGGACAGTCGGCATGTTGAACCGATGCGCTAACCCGGGATGTCTGAGGCGCTTCCGCAAGATGGAGGACGGGAAGCTGTTTCTGGTGGAAGTGGATGTTGCCGAAGCGTCGCCCTCAGCCTGCGGGGCAGGAACCGGCAGGCTGTTTCGTCATCTTGAACACTACTGGCTGTGCGGTCCCTGCGCATCCGTTTTGACCTTATCGTTTGAACAGGAGCGAGGGGTGGTGGCGGTGCCAATGGCGCATCCCACGAGAAAGAAGCCAGCAGCTTCAGTGCGCCTGGACGAAGCCGTTAACGCCACCGCGATCGGGAACTACGACCGGACTCAGAACGCGATCGGGGGATCGAATGAGGCATAATGCTCCCAGGTACGCACCGCGAATTCAAGCTTGCACCATTTGCGGTGAAGAAAAGTCTCATGCTCAGGTGTGGTTTCTACTCACGGAAAGCCATTGGGAAGACAAGCTGAAGATTCTGCAATGGCAAGAAGAACTTGCCGCACGGCAAGGAATGTTTGGCGCTTGTTGCCCGGCTCACGTAGAAGAGTTGGTCATCCACTGGATGACGACAGGAAGCCTGGATTTCCCGTTTGCGACTACGGCAAGCCGTCGCGTGCGGCTGGGACGCCGCCCGCCACATCCTTTTCTGCCTATGATGGTTGAACCGGATACTCGCGGCGCACGCCAGATCGGCGAGTTGGCGGTTCATCGGGAGAGCATGGGCCGGCTGCTCAATGAGAGTCCGGATTCGCTACAGCTCATCCTGGACGAACTGACTCGGGCATTGCTGCGCGAAAGTGCCAGCAACCCGAGCTTTGAATCGCCGGAATGCGTTGGCGCAGGCATGCTCAGGCCGGCGTAGCGCCACTACTGCGAGATTCTCTTACGCCGCTCCGCGGCTGGCTCGTTTCTCGCATTACCCAGGGCTTGCGCCCTGGGCTGTATTCTTGCGCCGCTTCGCGGCTGGAGAACGGCAGACCCATTTCACTGCGGAGGCTTCGGGCTTCTGATGAGGGCCTTCACGCTTCCTGTGCTTCCTTCCACTCGCGCCAGTCCTTGGTCACGGCCTTGGCCATATCTTTAGCGGCGGACAAAAGCTGCACCGGCTTCAGCCGGTCCAGATGCCGGCTAATGTCTCGGCGCGCTTCGCGGGTGCCCAGGTGAACGTTCGCGGTTTCCCATCCCATGGCAAAGAGCAGACGAATCTCGTCCCGGTTGCGGGGCAAGACCGCCAACTCGATGCGCGAGCAGAAGGGCGCAAGCCGGCGGACGACCCAGGAACCGTGGAGCCGCACAAAGGGATCAGGATCGCGCACGGCGCGGTCGATGATGGTCTGATACAGGATTTTCCCGGTTCCTTTTTTCCCGCTCGCCCACAGAATCGCCGACGGTGTCAACGCTTTGGCTTCGCGGGCGATTCTGGCGCCGCGGCATTGCGCGATAGCCACTACCCGAATATGGCCCAGACTGCCCAAACCAGCGACTCGACGCACGGTGCGGTATTCGAGGCCGGGTTCGGGCATTAGGCGATCCAGCGATGCGCGCAGCTTGCGAGGAAGCTTTCCGGGTATCTTGGGGAGTGCATCCATCTTTGCCCAGAAGTGCACGGGATCACGCAGTTCGTTGGTAGCAATTTGGCGCAACCATCTGTGTTCTTCTTCGAGGACGAAGGGACGGCCACTCTCCACCAGAGACTGGTGATAGCCATCCAGCAGAGCGGCGCAGGCATCTTTACTCTCGAGGCGCAGATGACCCTCGGTGCAGGCCAGCAGCGCACTCGTGGCCAGCCGAACCAAATCGATGGTGTAGGGCAGCGTGCCAGCTTCGTCGAAATCGTTGATGCCCCAAACCAGCCGGCCTTCGATGTCACGCCAGGTGCCGAAGTTTTCCACGTGGAGATCGCCGACAGCGAGCACACGCGGCGCCTTGGCCAGGTCGGGACAAACCTCCGGCCAGATCTGCATCCAGCGATAGAAGGTGGCGCGGAAAAAAGGGAACGCCGAATCCGCCATGCGCTGGTGCTTTAGGCGAAGATCGGGTCTCACCAGCGTGGTGTGCTCGCCCAGCCAGGTTTCGTAGCGACGGGTTGCTTTGACAATGTTCATGCGTCTGGTGGGCCAACATAGAACTGGCGGTGAGAAATGTCAATGTGGGGCGCGTGACTTATAGGGAAGCGAGCCAAACGCGCGATTGTTGGGTCGCAGAAAACGCGACCCTTCGCGCGGCTCGCCCAGATCCTTCGCTACGCAAAGTGCGCTTGCTCAGGATGACAATCAGCTCTGTTTCGGAGGCGGTTTCGGACATCGAATCCCATGAGCGGACATGGTGGTGCGAGGCGGCCGGGTGGTTCGTCATCGAAAGAAAACGCTTTAGCTGCTGGGCGGCTTGGCAAGGTTCTTGCAGCCGGGAACCTGTTCGCCCTTGCATTTTTGGGCGGCAGGAGGGCTTGCTGCTATGCAAACTGAACGCATCCGCCAAACGGTTTCGGGTCCACTTAGTCTCGAAGACATTGAGAAATTTCAGAAGCAAGGGTGGACGGCGACGGCCATCGAGTGGCAGCGCGAAGTGCCGGGCGAGGCCGCGCCGGGAGTCGTAGGCCCACCCTATGGTTTGCGGGTTGGCGATGATTGTTTGAGATTGGAAGAAGACCCCGACGAAGCCAGGGTTCTGGTGACGATGATGGAGTTGATGATTCAGGATGGACCTTATTCTTCTATTGCCCAGGAACTTAACCGGCGGGGGTTTGCAACTCGGGAGGGTTCGAAGTGGAATCCGGTGTCGGTGTTTAAGATGCTGCCGCGTTTGATTGAAGCTGGGCCTAAGATCTTTTCTTCTGAAGAGTGGCGGCGGCGACGACAGCAGGTGCGGGAGCGGAAATTGGGGACGACGATCTAGTTTTGCTGCCGAGAGTTTCCACTATTACTTAACAAACACGAATGCCTCACCCGGTCCAAGCTGACATCCGTGAAGCCCACACGGCGGTGAAGTCGGAGCATAGGGCGCCCCAATGATGCCGGTGGTGCCGCTGATGGCCACGCTGCCTCCAAACAAATCACCTTGATAACTAAAGGAAATCGATAGCCTTAGTTTGTACTTCGATGTGTTCTGCCATCCGCCGTCAGGTTCCACAAAAACAAAAGCTGCACCTTCAGATTCATGGGCGCACTCGGCTCCGCCCAAGATCACCTCACCGGAGATCGAGACCGAAGTGCCGAAGCACGTCGGTTTGCCGCCGCTAACGGTCAATTCAGCTGTCTGCGTCATGTTGGCCCAGCCGTTGGGGGGCTTCACGAACACGTAAACTGCGCCCGCCCCGTGATCTGCCCCATGGTACTGAGCCCCAACCACAGCAGTATCGCCGCTGAGGGACACCGACGTACCGAAAGCATCGCCAACAACTCCGTCCGATGCGGTGAGCTCAGCGGTCTCGGTCGCATTCGTCCAACCCGTCCCTGGCTCCGCAAAGACGTACGTCACGCCCGGCCTTTGGCCAACTTGCCTAGCCCCAACGATGGCAACATTGCCGCTGACGGACACAGAGTATCCAAAGTAATCCTGATCCGTGCCATCGGACGCGGTCAGTTCCGCCGTCTGTGTCATATCTGTCCAACCACCGCTGGGCATTACGAATACATAGGCGGTTCCAGGTCCGACATTGCCGTTAACCACAAATGGTGCTCCGACGATAACAGTATTGCCGTTTATCGCTGAACCTGAACCGAAGCTAGCATCGGCAGAGCCGTCCGATGCCGTCAGCTTGGCGGTCTCAGTCATGTTAGTCCAACCATCTGTGGGCATGACAAAAACGTAAGCCGCGCCCTGGTTTGGGTTCCCATTAACCGTGGCCGCACTCGCACCGACGACTATAGCGTTTCCACTGATGGCAACACTGCACCCGAAAAGGTCATTAGCTTGTGCATCAGACGCAGTTAGCTCAGCAGTCTGGGTCATATCTGTCCATCCGCCTGCCGGCTTGACGAACACATAGGCTGTACCCAGGTTTTGATCGCCGTAAGCTGCTCCGACCACGACCGTGTTACCTCAATCGCCACGGAATATCCGAAGAAGGCATCATTCACGCCATCTGAAGCCGTAAGCGTAAAGTCCTGGATCCCTGCCGAATGACGCGCCAACGCCGCCGATATAGCATGCTGTGCTTCCGGCGGAAGATCGGATAGCTTGGTGGGAGACTTCTGATCCCCTGCAAACGCCAGCGTGCACACAAGAATGGTGCAGGCGAAAACGTTGCCGAAGCGAACTAGACGCGATTGGGACATGGGAACCTCCGAACCAAGGGACTATGCGGCGCAGGGGGAGAAGCGCGCCATATTAGGCAGTCGCCATGCTACAACGCCAGCGCTCCCGGAACAAGCCGTTTTATCCATCATATTTCCGTTTGACATTCGCCTCGGCTGGCTCATAATAGCCAACCGACCGGAGGCGATTCCTTATGAAGCGCGTTCTATTGGCAGGGATTTTGGGTGGCATCGCGATGTTTGTGTGGTCTTCGATTGCCCATGTGGTGTTGCCGCTTGGGAGAACGGGGATCAAGGAGATTCCCAACGAGCAGGCTGTGCTGAGTGGGATGCAAGCACAGTTGGGCACAACTTCCGGCTTGTATGCGTTCCCGGGAATGGGTTTAGGACCGAATCCCACGCAGCAAGAGCAGAACTACGCCACGCAGCAATATGAGCAAAAGCTGGCGGTGAACCCGTCGGGAATATTGATCTATCATCCGCCGGGAGCGAAGGCGCTGACGTCGGGTCAACTGATGACGGAGTTCTTGACGGAACTGGCTGAGGCACTGTTATTGGCTCTTTTGCTGGCGCAAACCAGCCTGGCGACGTTCGCGTCGCGCATAGGATTCGTGACCATCGCTGCCCTCATGGCGGCGATTACAACCAATCTTCCCTACTGGAATTGGTACGGGTTTCCGACCAGCTATACGACGGCGTACATGAGCATTCAGTTCATCGGCTACATGGTTGCAGGATTAGTGGTGGCGGCGATCCTAAAGACCAAGACCACGGCGACACGGAACTTGGCCGTGGCCGCCTGATTTGCAGCCGCTCAAGCACAGCTTTAGACTCGGCACTCGGCCGCGCTCAGCACTGAGGACTCTCCTCGCGGTATGCTGAATGACGACGGCTGTGTGTGGCTATGGACTTTGACCAGCTCGAAACCTTTATATCCGTGGCGCGGCTGCTGAGCTTTTCGCGGGCGGCGGACAAACGCTTCCGCACCCAGCCGGCAATCTCGTCGCAGATTCGTTTGCTGGAAGAAGAAGTTGGCGCAAAATTGCTGGACCGCTCAGGCGGGAAAGTGTCGCTCACGGCATCCGGCAAGTTATTCCTGAAATTCTCTGAAGACTTACTTGAGTCGCGCAAGGCGATGCTATCCGGCATTGCCGAAACCGAGCGCGTGCCGCGGGGTGAGATTGTCGTCGGAGCGAATGAAGGAACCTGCCTGCATATTCTGCCGGAAGTGTTTGCGGAGTTCAAAAAACAGTATCCGGACGTGAACATCAGTATCCGGCGCTCCGACTATGCCAAGATTCTGGAGTCGGTGATCGATAACTCGGTGGACTTTGGCGTGGTGTCGCTTCCGGTGGACGACACCCGGCTGAAGGTGGTGCTGATCCATCGTGACGAACTCGTCATTATCGCTCCTCCGCAGCACCATCTGGCCAAGAAGCAGTCTGCGACAGTTTCAGAAACAGCGAAGTTCCCGCTGGTCGTGCCTAAAGGTGGGCACACTCGCGATGCCCTGGAAGACTTGTTCTACGAACGCAAACTGAAACCCCGGTACATTATGGAACTGGACTCCAGCGAATTGCTGAAACGCTTTGTGGCTGCCGATGCCGGTGTGGGTTTCATTGCCCGCTCCAATGTGATCGAGGATGTGCGTGCCAATTCCCTGGCCACCATTACGATTTCCGACGCCACGATTCGCCGCGATCTGGCGCTGGTGTTTCGCAAGGACAAATCCCTCAGCCGCGCCGCCCGGGCGTTCATTGATATCGCGGTGAGAATTAAGGGCGTGGATGCGGTCGCGGGGAAATCGTGAGCGCGATGCTTGCTCTCGCGAACCTTCGCGGCCCTCGGTGTTCTCTGCGCTGGGTTTGTGTTCTGCTTTGCGCTGGCAACGCTTTCGCACAAACTTCCAAGCCGGCTCCCAAGGATCTCCCAGCCTCGGCATATCAGCTTGTCGCCCTAAAAATCACCGGCAGCCAGCGTTACAAGCCTGAAGATATTGCCGCCGCCACCGGCCTGAAGATCGGCGAGACCGTACATGAGGAAGATTTCAGGGGCGGGGTTCGGGTCCTCGGTGACAGCGGAGCCTTTAGCGATGTTGGTTTCACCTTCGACTATTCCGCCAAAGGCACCAAGGGAGAGTTTCACGTTAAAGACTCGACGGATTTTGTCCCGGCACGGTTTGAAAACCTGGTCTGGTTTTCCGATCGCAAGCTGGCAGAGGAGTTGCATGCGCGGGTTCCGCTCTTCCACGGCGAGCTGCCGATCCGGGGAGACCTCGTCGACCAAATATCGCTAGCCCTGCAAGCCATGCTGATTGAAGAAAAGGTGGAAGGGCGTGCTGATTACGTGCGGGCCGGCACCGAAGGCGGCCCCACCGAAGCGTTTGACTTTAGCGTGCTTGGCCGGCCCATCACCATTCGGGATGTGAAGTTCGAAGGGGTTGATCCGAGCTTGCTCCCCAAGCTCCAGGCTGCGGCCAAGAAGCTTGGCGGAAGAGAATACTCTCGTAACGCGATTCGCGCAGAAGCTGAAAAGAATTTCCTGCGGTTCTACTTACAGAAGGGATATCTGAAGGCGATGCTCGGCGATCCCGAAGCCAGCGTGGTGAAGAACGATCCCGAAGAAACGACGGTTGATGTGATCTTCCGGCCCAGCCCCGGATCGCAGTACAAATTGGCCGAGCTTACTATCTCGGGGAATAAGGTCATTCCCACCGACGTGCTGCGGAAGCTGGTTCAAGCGCAAGTAGGCGAACCGGTCAACGTAGGCGAACTGGAAACTGACGTGGCGGGGCTGCAACACCTTTATGGAACAAAAGGGTACATGGTGGCGGCGATCAAAACCAGCCGCGAAGTGGATGACAAAGCACTCACCGCCAAATACGGGATCACTATCAGCGAGGGCGATGCCTACACCATGGGAGAGTTGGACATTCACGGACTCGATTCGCCGACCACTGCACGAATGCAAACTCTATGGACGCTGCGCTCCGGCGACACCTACAACTCGGATTATCCGCGGCAATTTGCCGCACAGGCAGACGAGCAACTTCGCGACTGGAATATCACCATTCACGAATCCGTCAACCCCAAGGACAAGACGGTAGACGTGACCCTGCGATTCGATGCCAAGGACTGAATTTTCTCCCCTACTGATAGGTAACTGACAACTGCACGCGATAAACGTCTCTGGCGAGGTTATCGCCTCCGTATTGTGCGGGGGCCGTGCTGTAGAAAAGCAGCGGGCTGCCACTGGTAAATTCGAAATTGAATCCGGTGGAACTCGAATCCAGAATTGAAGGATAGTTGCCGTCGTTGAACCCTTGCACGGGCCCGGCTGGGTCGGTGATCAATTGGAGCGTGCCGGGGATAGGCGTGCTTTCGCTCCAGGACGGATTTGCCAAGCTCTTGGTTGTCATGTAGTACACCGCGTTACTTCCGCCGAAGATGGTGTGAATCAAGATGTAGCACTGAGCGTTGGTGTCAAAGATGATCTGTGGCGACGGGGCATTGAGGGACTTACCATCGCGTTGCGGCAGGAACACGCCGAAATTCTCCTGAGAGACCGGTCCGTACGTGCTGCCGCTGATCCATGCTTGCCAGCCATTTGGATTCGTAATGTCATTGGTTCGAATCAGGACGTAGCCAGTCTTGTCAACGGGCGCCATGTAGACGCCTTGCGCCGGGTTGATCTTCGTGAAGTCGCGGAGAAGGTAAGAAGCGATGGCGTAGTAGTAGGTCCCTTCTTTAATGACCCTGCTAGGTCCGAAGATGCCGGTGTGATTTAGCGCATACAAGTAAATCTCGTCCGAAAGTGCCTCCGATCCTGTCCAGTAATATCCGGGGTTGGCCACCACATGGTTGCCACTGGCCACGTTGAGCTGCCAGGAGGCTCCGCCATCTGCAGACACCAGGGAATCTACCGTGTTCACCCAACTGTTAAACGTCACTCCCATACCATTCGTGCCAATTAGCTCGCAATTGTCTTGCAACAAGCAGGCATACCACTCGCTGTGTGCCAGCGTATAGAAGTGTTGACCATCCAGGCTGTACGGTCCCATTAACCAATGACTGTAGTTGTAAAGATCCTCGGGAATCTGGCTCGCACTCTGCGCGCTGCTGTAAATCTCATTGGGGTCGATGGTCAGATGTTCCAGATCAGGTCCGCGCATGCGATAGTTTTCTTTGTGGGGGATCATGAGGTCCACGGTGCCATCCGCTTCTCTCCAAGCTGTAATCTGCGAGTCAGGAATGTTAAACGGCTGTTGCTGATCTTTTGTATGATCGAAAACTTTCACCGGTTGACCGGCAAGCTGAATCTGAGCGATTGTCTTTGTCGCGGGAGTGCTCGGAGGACTGCTGGGAGGGTTGGTAGCAGGGTTGGCCGTGCCACCGCCGCAACCTTCTACCAGAAGCAGTGGGCCGATGAGCATAACGGCCAAGAACAGATCCGCATGTGTACGACGGTGGATCATCGAGCTTGATCCGAATCTGGCCATCAGTTATGACAGAATCCTCAGGTTTTTACAACTTCCGGCTTAGGGTTTGGTAGGCTATCTCGAAACGACATTACTTAGGAGTAAAGATTCATGCGATTCGGTGCTAAGACTTTCATGGTTTCATCGACCACTTTGCTACTCGCCTTACTGCTCACGGCTACGGCTTTCGCGGCCAAAGTCCAGACCTTCACCGGCACCGTCAGCGATGCCATGTGCGGGGCCACCCACATGATGGAAGGCGACCCTGCGTCGTGTTTGCGCACCTGCGTGAGCAAGGGATCGAAATACGCGCTGGTGGTGGGAGACAAGGTTTACACCCTGGACAGCAGCGACCAAGCGACGCTCGCCACGCTCGGCAAGTTGGCCGCCCAGAAGGCTACCGTCAAGGGCACGGTTGACGGCGAGACTATTGCCGTTAGTTCGGTTACTGCCGCGAAGTAGCCGCGCGTTCAGGGTCGCGTCGAGATCAGCGTTCCTTCGTTCCAGGTAAATTCTTATGGAACTGGGACTATTTCCTCGACGTACCAAATGTTGTACATCCTAAAACTCTTAAGATGAAAATCTCCCATTCCCTACTTTTCGCGGCCTTTCTCGCGCCACAGCTTGTTTCCGCACAGGTGCCAGTTGGAACGCCACCACAACAGCTACCCACCATCGAGCAGAAACTGGGCGAGGTCCGCTATGACCTGCGTTTGGAGAATGGCAAGTTCATAGGCAATGCCGCTCCCGTACTGGAAAACGCCATCGCTAATGCGCAATATGTGCTTATTGGCGAAGACCACATTACACGCGAGATTCCTCAATTCGCGACGGCAGTTTGCGACGTTATGGCGCCCGAGGGACTATCGGCTATGGCCGTCGAGGCTAGCCCGCAAGCTGCACAGTTTGTCTCGTCTTTGTTTGGCAAACCTGATCGTCTGGCCCGCATGGCTGCACTCGGCGGGCAGTACCCAAATAGTGTCGCTTTCCTGGACATCCAGCAGGAAAATGATCTGGCCGCGCATTGTGCGCAGGCCGCTCATGTTCCCGATTTTCACTTTTGGGGGCTTGATCAAGAGTTCATTGGCTCGTCAGGATGGTTGATCGAGCTGATACTGGCGACGCATCCCGGCCCCCCCGCAACCGCGCTCCTCACCCGCATTAAAGACGAGGAGCATCAGGACACCGTGCTCGCCAAGGCCGGAGATCCATCCAAACTTTTCCTGTTCGCAGCTTCGGATTCCGAGCTCGCAGAGGCCGCTGCCGTGCTGAAACGTGAGGAAAACACGGAAGCGAATGCCATCTTCCACGAATTGATTGAAAGCCGCGAAATCTACATCAAGAACATGCAAGGCACACCCGACTCCAATAGCCAACGCGCCCAGCTTATGAAAGATAACTTTCGGCGTGACCTGGAGAAGGCCGGTAATCGCCCGCAGAAAGTACTACTCAAATTCGGGGATTGGCACCTCTACAAGGGCTTTAACCCGCTTCACCAGCGTGATCTTGGCAACTACATCGCCGAAATAGCGGACGGGCAAGGAAGCTCTTCGCTCCATATTTGCATTTTGGGGGCCAAGGGCACGCACCGTGTATTTACAGGCTACGATAGCCCGACCAAGCTTGAAAAATTCGTGATGGACGAAGATCCGGACTATCACTGGCTAAAACCGGCGATCGACAACCAGGTTTCGAATGGCTGGACGCTATACGATCTTCGTAAGCTGCGTTTCAGCAAGTTCGGTGCGCTCGACCCCGGCATGGAGCGGATGATCTACGGCTACGACCTGCTGGTCATCGTGCCGGAACTGACTCCAGCCGACCCAATCCAGTGACTCGCTGGACGCCGACTTCTGGTTCCGTTAAGAATTTTCCCCTGTAACCCAATTTTCATATTGCCTGTGGGATGCGCTGTGTTAAATTTGACGATCAACCCACACGGCAGCGGAGGAAAATGAATTGGGAAAAGACATGGTCCCCAAGAAGATATTTTTTACAAAGGGGGTCGGCAAGCATCGGGAACGTCTCACATCTTTCGAGCTGGCATTGCGCGACGCCGGCATCGCCGCCCAGAATCTGGTGCGGGTCTCATCCATCTTTCCTCCGAATTGCAAATTGGTGCCGCGGTCTACGGGGCTGAAGTATTTAAGTCCCGGCGAAGTGGTTTTCGCCGTGGTCGCTGAGAATTCCACCCGCGAGCCCCATCGCCTGTTAGCCTCAAGTATTGGTGTAGCTATTCCTGCAGACCGGAATACTTACGGCTATTTGAGCGAACATCACTCATTCGGGGAAACCGACAACGCCGCCGGTGACTACGCCGAAGAACTAGCTGCCGAGATGCTAGCCACGACCTTGAATGTGGAGTTCGATCCTGATCGCTCCTGGGACGAAAAGAAAGAAATCTACCGGATTTCTAACAAGATCGTGCGGACGGCGAATGTGACTCAGTCCGCGGTGGGTGATAAGCGGGGGCTCTGGACTACGGTGATTGCGTCAGCGGTGCTAATCTTCGATTAGTAAACTTGGATTAGCCTATTTCCGCGCCGCTGCCTTTTCCTTTTTCTTTGGCGACGACTTTCCCAGCCGTTCCAGAACGGCGGCGACGATGATAGGCAGACCCACGGTGGCATCTACAAAGACTTCGCCGAACTTCCCGCCTTCGGCCGGAGGCACGAACTTGGCCCATGAAATAGCCTCACTAGGCACCGGCTCGGGGCAAATCCGCACCCCATAGTGATAGCGCTTGGGCGGAATGTTTTCATTCATGCGCCGACGGCGCAGCTCAATGAACGATCCGAACTGCTGCGACCAGCTGTGCGGAACGCCACCGCCAATGGTAAAAATTCCCAGGCGGGTTTGCCGCAGTAAAGTCGCGGCAAAGTGCTCCAAATCCTCGAACGGATCAAACCTGATCTTGTGGCGGCCGGTGGATTCGCGCATGCGATTATTCAGCGCCACGTCCAGACCCAGCTCTGAATCGGTAAAGGCCGGCACGAAAACCGGAACGCCCTTTTCGTAGGCTGATTTCAAAATGCTCCGCTGCTCTTTCGCGTGCTTCGCCAAATGCGCGCCAAGGGCGTGGTTGAACTTGTAAGAGCACATCACGTCGGCGTGGTCCCAATCTTCTAATACCGACATCACTTCTTCGAATTCGCCCAGATTCCCTTCGGAATTGAGCGCGTCATATGCCTGGTCTTGGGCCTGGTTGTTAACCATCAACGCCCCGGTTGAAACGATGGCATTGACGATGCCACGGTCGATCAGTTCCGTGATGATGAGCCCGTGTTTAGCGACGGTCATGGGGCCGGCCAGAGTCATAACGACGAAGCACTCTTCATCCCGGGCCATGGCTTCCAGCACATCGACCACTTCACCCAAGTGGCGGCCGGTAAAAGCGGTCTGGGCGATCGCGCGCACCAGACCGTCAATCGAGCGCACTTTGGTCAAATCGAGCAGCTCCGGTGCGGTCAGCCGGTCTTCGACCTGGTTGTGGAGCTTGCGATCTCCACTGCTGCCGTCGTGATTGCCATTTTTCATGCTTGTGTCCCCGAGTCCATTTTGCTCGAAGTACTACTCTACTAGAACGTGACGGTGCCCTGCTACCAACTCAGATGAGAACTGAGGAATCGGCAACCCGGAACTGGTATTCTATTTTCTCGCTGGTGCGAGTCTATGCCCTTGCCGCCCGACAAATTTCGTGTTGGCCTGATTCAGATGTCGGCAACGTCCGATCCTGAGCAGAACCTGCAACGCGCGATTGACCGCGTGCGCCAAGCTGCGGCACAGGGGGCCCAGATCGTCTGTCTTCCGGAACTCTTTCAGACCCAATACTTCTGCCAGCGCGAAGACCATGCTCTGTTTGATTTGGCGGAACCCATTCCTGGGCCTAGCACGGCCAAACTGTCGGAAGTGGCCAAACATTTGGGAATCGTGCTAATCGCATCGCTTTTCGAGAAGCGAGCGGCCGGCGTCTATCACAATACGGCGGTGGTTTTCGACGCTGACGGCGGAGTGCGCGGCCTGTATCGCAAGATGCACATTCCTGACGATCCTCTTTATTACGAGAAATTCTACTTCACGCCTGGGGACCTCGGTTTCCGTGCCTTCGACACCGGCGTGGGCCGCGTGGGTACGCTGGTCTGCTGGGATCAATGGTATCCCGAAGGCGCGCGTCTGACCGCGCTGCAAGGGGCGCATGTACTTTTCTATCCGACTGCGATTGGCTGGCATCCCGCGGAAAAGGTGGAGTTCGGCGAAGCCCAACACGACGCCTGGCGTACCATCCAACGCTCGCATGCAATAGCCAATGGCGTATATGTGGCAGTGGTAAATCGCGTAGGTTTTGAAACTGGAGACATTCGCGGCAAATCTGCTCCGGGGGCAGGCCTGGAATTCTGGGGCGGGTCGTTTCTGTGCGATCCTTTCGGGCGAGTCATCGCAGAAGGTTCTCACGACAAAGAAGAGATTCTGCTGGGCGAGGTAGACATTCACGCGCTTGAAGATATTCGCCGCAACTGGCCGTTTCTGCGCGATCGCCGTATCGACAGTTACGCCGCCATTACCAATCGGTTGATCGATTAACCCATGACTAACAACTTGCGCATGCCCGCCGAATGGGAGCCGCACGCCGCCACTTGGCTGGCTTGGCCGCATTACAAAGACGATTGGCCGGGCAAATTCGAGCCGATTCCCTGGGTGTATGCGGAAATTATTCGTCACTTGGCCCGCCACGAGCGCGTGGAACTGATCGTCAACGATACCTCATCAGAGAAGCGCGCTCGCAAGACTCTCACTCTTGCCAACGCGTTCAGCGATAATATTGGTTTCCACCGCTGGGCCACCGATCGCGTTTGGACCCGCGACTCCGGCTGCAGCTTTGTGAAGTGCTGCGCGGACAATCCCAGGCGCGAGACTCCAGATGGACTAGCCGCCGTCAAATGGCGATTCAATGCCTGGGCGAAATACCCAAATTGGAAGTATGACGAGAAGATTGGCAGCTTGATGGCGAATGTTACTGACGCCACCGAAGTTCGGCCTGTGTTTGGAAAGCTAAGAGTTGTCCTCGAAGGCGGATCCATCGACGTCAACGGCCATGGTACGCTGCTGACCACGGAAGAATGCCTACTCAGCAAAACGCAACAACGCAACCCTGCCATGAAGCGCAAAGATTACGAAAGGCTTTTTGCCGACCACCTGGGAATCAAGAAGGTGATCTGGCTAGGCTCAGGCATCGCCGGCGACGACACCCATGGTCACGTCGATGACATAACGCGCTTCGTCTCTCCGGACACAGTCGTGACTGCCGTCGAGTCTGACCCTAACGATCCTAACTATGAGCCGTTGCGCGACAATATTCGACGCTTGCGCGAGGCTACGAATCAGGATGGCCGGACCCTTTCGATTGTCGAGATTCCCATGCCGGGGCCGGTTATCTTTGAAGGTCGACGTCTGCCCGCCAGCTATGCGAACTTCTATATCGCGAATGGACTGGTGCTGGTGCCTGTCTTCAACGATCCCAACGACCGTGTGGCGCTTGAGATTCTGGCCGATTTGTTTCCTGACCGTGAGATCGTTGGAATCTATTCCGGCGACCTGATCTGGGGCTTTGGCGCAATGCATTGCATGACCCAGCAGCAACCCGCGCTGTGAAGAACCGATAGAATGTCCGTAGATGCTTCGTGATAAGAGGCTGATCCCGCTTTCGCGCCAACACCAGCACGCACTGGCACTGTGTGTGCGCCTGGATCGGGCTCTTCAGGCCGGCCCAATTGATCCAGAACCCTGGCAGGCGGAGATGGCGCAGATTTTCGAGCAAGAGATCACAATCCATTTCGCGGCGGAAGAAAAAGAAGTGTTTCCCGCGGCAGCGAATTTTCCAGAGTTGCAATTGGTGGTGCAAGAGCTTTTCGAAGAGCACAGATTACTTCGGGACTTATTCGCCCGAGCACAGTCAAGAGATCTCGACCGAACCGCACTTTCCTCTTTTGCCACCGCGCTTGCTCAACATATACGCAAAGAGGAACGGCAGCTTTTTGAGGGCATGCAGAAGCTAATGAGTGCAACAGAACTAGAAACCATAGGCGCAGCATTAGAACGAGAACTGGAGGCTGCAATCAACGCCTGTCGCTTGCCCAATCCATCCACTCGGGACACAGAACAGTAGCTCCGCCGCCCGGCGCACGAACTACACCAGGTCCTCCACCTTCAGCGCCGTCGCCCCGCCCTTCCATGAAGCATTGAACTCGGTTTCCACAAAGCCGGCATCGTAGTTGCGGCCCTGAGCTTTCAGAGCTTGCTGTAATCCGAAGAGCGAACGTGGATTGCGGGGATTCCGGTCCAGATCAGCGCGAAATACTTTTTCCGCACCCGCCGCGTCACCATTCATTAGGAGCACGCCGCCGAGCGATTCGCGCACCGGGAAGAACCAATCTGGAGGCTCGCCATACTTCAGCGTGTCCTGGATGGCGACTGCGGAAGTCAGCAACGAAATCGCCTGTACGTTGTCCTTCCGGGCCAATGCAATCTTGGCGCCCAGAACATCTTCCGCAATCTTCAGGATGTCTTTGGTCTTGTTGTTGATCGGCATGGCAAAGATGGCGTCAGGCGGGGTAGCCGCTTCCGCGTCTGACACAATCTTGTACTCAGCCTCGGCTTCCTCGAGCCTTCCCCTGCCCGCCAGCGCCATGCCACGCGCGAAATGCCAGAATCCGGTGGTTGTTTTCATTTCAGGGTCAGGCTGTTTCATCGCCAGAATGTCATCCCAGCGATGGAAGCGGAGATTCACAGCCATGGGAATGGTCATGAATCCTTCGAGCGGCGGCATCATTTTCACCGCGGGCCCAACGTGCTCAGCTAACATGTCGGCATTCTTCTTGGCTTCCGCGTAGTTGCCGTTCATGGCCGAGCACATGGCGATGAAATGCAGGTTGTGGCTGTAGTACATCATGGAATAGATGCCCTGCTCGCCACTGGCTTTGAGGTAAGCACGATCCACGGCTGCGGCTTCTTCGTTGGTCTTCACCGCCGCTTCGTAGTCCCCAGTACGGATGTAGACATGCGCCGGCATATGCACAATGTGGCCGGCATTAGGCGCCAACGAGGCCAGTCTATTTGCGCCGGCGAGTGCGCGTTCGGGATTGGGCGAAGCTTCCACCGCATGGATGTAATAGTGAACCGCACCCAGATGATTAGGATCGCGCCGGATTACCGATTCCAGTGTGGCGACTATTTCCTCCGTACCTGCTTCCGGCGTACCATCCACATGCCACAAGCCCCAGGGATGCAGGGTCATGCCGGACTCAGCGAAAAGCGTGGCCGCGTCGAGGTCGTCGGGGAACGTCTTCACCACGCCGCGCATGGCATCGTGATACTCCTCGGCAGCTTTACGGCGATCCGCTTTGGGATCGGCCGGAAAACGCAAGGCCATCGCCCGAATATATGCCTGCTCACTGGGCGAGGCACCGGCCGAAAGATCCACGGCTTTCTGAATCTCTTCATGGGCCCGCTTAAAGCGCTCGTCGCTGGCCGGGTCGTTATAGTTTGGACCTACGGCCTCGGCAATTCCCCAATAGGCGATGGCCAGTTTGGGGTCCAGCTCGGCGGCTTTCTGGAACGAGCGCGCAGCTTCATCGTGATTGAAGGCGTAAATGAAACGCAATCCCTGATCGAAGAACTGCTGTGCTTCAGGATTCTTGGTGGAGACGGGATGGTGCCCGCTTCCCAGTCCCGAGACAAGGATGACGGGTTTGCCCGCAGTTTGGGCGACGTGGTCGTTTTGAGCTAACGCGGGAATACACAGCAAGAGGGCGAGCAAGACGGAAATCTGGTAACGCATAGACAGGCCTCCTCAAATGGTTAGGAGCTGGAAAACGGTCGAACCAGTGACGCCCCAAAAGATGCGAATAGCATAGCCAAAAGCGTGTGACTGTGCAATTGTTTTAGCGAGTTGCCCGGCGGCCTTAGCAGTTTCCCCTTTCACTGTATTATCCTGTCCTGCAATGACTCGCGAGACGCTACTGGATTCTCGTCAGGAGATCCTGCGGACTGCTGCCCGCCTCTTCCAGCAACAGGGCTACGATGCGACTTCGATGAACGACGTAGCCACGTCCCTCAAGGTCAGTAAGGCCGGTCTGTACCATCATTTTCAAAGTAAAGACGAGATTTTGTTCGAATTGATGAATCATGCGTTGAACATCACCCAGGAGCGAGTGGTCGATCGCGTGCGTGGCATCGCCGACCCGGAAGATCGGCTACGCACGCTGATTCGTTTGCACGTTGAGGTCATCCTGAGTGTGCGTGATCGGGAGATCACGGTTCTACTGCATGAGAACCACCCACTGCCTCCGTCGCTGCGCAAGCGCATCAACGCCAGAAAAAAGGAATACGTTCATTTCGTGGAGAAAGTGGTGTCTGAAGTCCAACTATCGCGGCCGTCCAAGCGAAATGTAAGTTCCCGCGCCGCTACCTTCGCCTTGCTGGGGATGATCAACTGGATTTACCAGTGGTACAAACCCGAAGGCGCATTGAACAGCCAGCAAATCGCCACCCAGTTCACCGAAATATTCTTCAGTGGAGCTCTGTCCTAGTCCCGCGATCGAACTCCCGACTGTTACCCCGGTAACGTGCCGGTAACGTCGTATCTCATTCATAATGGCGTTGCGTGGTGAGGATGGTCCCATGCCTCACGCGTCGTTACCCCCAGACGACAGACGTCGAATCAGCAGCTACTACCTATGTCCACTGGGGTCCGGCAGGTCAGGATTGAGGATGACAAGGAGTCCGGAGCATTAGTCCGGCTCTACAAGACCGTTCTGGAGCTGATCTCCTCGCAAGCGTCACTTCCGGAAGTGCTGGAATGCCTATGCAGATTCATGGAACAGCAATTCCCCGAAATGCTGTGTTCGGTGCTGCTGCTTGATGCTGAGGGCTCGATTTTGCATCACGGCGCGGCTCCCAGCCTTCCGCGCGAATACTGCCGGGCGATTGACGGATGCATCATCGGTCCCAACGTGGGATCCTGCGGAACGGCTGCGCATCTTAGGAAACCAGTGGCGGTCAGCGACATCGCCAACGACGTTCTGTGGAAAGATTTCCGCCACCTGGCGCTGCCTCACGGTCTGAAAGCGTGCTGGTCAACCCCGATCTTTTCCCGTGCCGGCAAGGTTCTGGGAACTTTTGCGGTCTACTATCGGGAGGTTCGCGAGCCTGATCCACAGCACTCGCAGATAGTGGAATCTGCTACCCACCTGGCAGGAATCGCCATTGAACGTGAGCATGCGGACGCCGAACTGCACGCCGCCGAAACCAGGTACCGCACCCTGGTGGAGCGTCTTCCGGCGATCACTTACATCGCCGAAGTTGGCGTCCTGGGTCCATGGCACTACGTCAGCCCGCAGATTCAATCGATTCTTGGGTTTTCTCCCGCCGAGTGGAAACAGAACTCGGCGAATTGGATCAATCACATTTATCCCGACGACCGCGAGCATGTTCTGGCGTTTGATGCTCAGTTCGTCGCCAACGGTGGAAAGATGCGGACCGAGTATCGCATGCTGAGCCGCGAAGGCAAGGTTTTGTGGTTCCGGGACGAAGCCGTACAGCTGGGTGACGCGCCGAAAGGCACTCCACTGATGCAAGGCGTGCTCTACGACATCACCGAGCACAAGCATCTGGAGGATCAGCTGCGACAGTCGCAAAAGATGGAGGCAATCGGCAAGCTGGCAGGCGGCATGGCTCACGACTTTAACAACCTGCTGATGATCATCCAAGGTCACGATGAACGGCTGCTGCGGCATCTCAATCCCGATGATCTGTTGTACCCGGACGCCTACGGCATCAAAGAAACGGTGAGCCGTGCCGCCTCTCTGACTCAGCGCTTGCTTGCCTTTAGCCGTAAACAGGTGCTGCAACCGAGTGTGGTCAGCATGAATACCGTGGCCGGCGAAGTGAGCAAGATGTTGGAACCTGTGATCGGAGAGAGCGTTGAGCTGCACTTGGAACTGGCTCCGGACTTGTGGCGCGTCAAGGTGGATGAGCGGCAAATGGAACAAGCGATCCTGAACCTGGCCCTAAATGCGCGGGACGCGATGCCGCACGGAGGCCGGCTGACGATTGCCACCTGCAATCGTGAAATCAACGCGAGCCAAATCGAGGCGGCCCGGAACAACGAAACCCAGGATGCGAGCTCTGGGCCGGCCAAGCCCGGAAAGTGTGTGCTACTAACCGTGAGCGATACGGGAGTTGGAATGGATGCGGAAACTCAGCGTCACGTCTTCGAGCCCTTCTTCAGCACTAAGGCGTTGGGTAAAGGCACCGGACTCGGTCTGGCCAGCGTCTATGGCGTGGTAGAGCAGAGTGGCGGTTGGATTTCGTTTCGCAGTCAAGTGGGTCACGGCACCAGCTTCAGCATCTATTTGCCCGAGGCCGGCGAGCAGCCGGCATCCACCACCGCCCAAGCGGTTGTGGCTGCCCAAATCAAAGCCACGGAGACCATCCTCGTGGTGGAAGACGAAGATGACATCCGTGACATGGTGAGGGAGTATTTGGAGCGCAAGGGCTACATCGTAGTCGCGGCCAACAACGGCAACGATGCTCTGCAAGTCGCACAACGCTACAAAGGCGCGATTCACTTGTTATTGACCGACGTAGTCATGCCGCAAGTGGGAGGCCCCGAACTGGCGCAGCAGATTAAGAGCATGCGCCCACGCATCAAAATCCTGTTCACTTCAGGATTTCCCGATCACGCAGCCATTAACGAGAACTTCACCGATCAGTCGGCAGCCATTCTGCAAAAGCCGTATCCCTTAAATACACTGGCCAGCCGCATTCGACAAATGCTGGACACCACTGCAACGATGCCACAAGCCTGACCATAGAAACTCTTTTGTTGACCTACCGAGAGAGCTGATTACCGGGGGTTACTATCGTGTATCCAGACCAATAATATTTTCAGTTCGCCTATATTCCCGGGAACGAATACTTACCCTTATTCCCCAGAGACGTATGTGTAGTCCCGCAGAAGTTGCCGGAAAGCGGCATGACTGCGGCAGGAAATGAGGCGAATATGGAGTCGTCTAACTTCCTTGTAGTAGACGCGGATCCAGCGAGTCTGGGATTGATGAGCGAGGTCCTAGACCCATTAAAGAGTAGTGTATGCCCGGTCAGCGATGGTTTGAAGGCGGCCACGCTGGTAAACCAGGAACGATTCGACGGCATCTTTCTGGACATCGAACTCGCCGATCTGGACGGCCTAAAACTGCCGGAACTGGTGAGACAATCCTCGATGAATAAATGCACACCAATCATCGTATTAACCGGGCAGGATAAATGCGACACCATGTATAAGTCCTTCGCCATGGGCGTCACATTCGTTCTTCCGAAGCCAATCGACAGACTAAAGCTGGCCAGTTTGTATGGCACACTACAGAGCCCTTGGCGGGAGAATCGCCGCCAATACAATCGTGTTCCTTTACAAACCGAAGTCGTGTGCACAGTTGGCTCCAGACAGGTAACAGGCACGGCCTGGAATCTCAGCCAGGGCGGGGTACAGCTGGAAGTTGCAGGCTTATCGTGTGGCGAGACAGTGCAACTATCTATTCGGCTGCCCGAACCGCCAATCGGCATTGAAGCCATGGGCGTGGTGGCCTGGGTAAACGACGACCGCCAAGGTGTTCATTTCACCAGAATGAGTGTCGAGCATCAGGAAATGGTGCGAGATTTCATCATTCGATCAGGATTGTCACCCAAGTAAAAAGCGGATTTCCTGGAATCCTGTCTTCCAACCACGGTGGAATGGGTCATCACCGGCATCGTCATCGGTCTTATCTACCGGCCCGCGCATTGAGCAGGGAAAAGTGCGCCAGACCATAAAGGTTTAGGTCAGCGGCTAAGAGAAAGGCCTCCGCGCTTCTAAGCGCGAAGGCATTTTGTTAGGGATCTGACTCGCCCAGCAGCTACACAAACACTTCGCCCGGCAACCGGGTCAGGGTCCGTGAAGCGAGGGTGTTTTGGATCACGCGCTTCGGTCGATCCGACGCGGAAGCGTCGATCTGCATACGCTCCATCCGCAACTTAAGGGTGCGTTCGATGTTGCGAAGCTCAATCACTTCGACACCTGTAACAATGGAAGAAGCCCGGCCTAAAGAGCCGGCGCGTCCGGTACGTCCGACGCGGTGAATGAAGTCCTCAGCCATCTTTGGCAGGTCGTAGTTGATGACGTGAGCCACATCGTCCACGTGCAGGCCACGCGAAGCGATGTCAGTCGCCACCAGCACCTGGAAGCGGCCTTCCTGAAATCCACTCAATGCCTCGTTACGCTGCGATTGCGAGCGGTCGCCGTGAATCATGGCAGCATTGAATCCGTCGCGTGCCAGTTCCCTGGCCAGCCGTTGTGTGCCACGCTTGGTGCGAGTGAAAATGAGGGTCTGACCTTTCTCGGAATACAGCAGATGTCGGAGCACATCCATCTTCTCTCCCGGACGCACTTCGTAGGCTTTCAAGTCCACGCTTTCCGCCGGTTTGAGTACTGAACCCAACTCAACGCGCACGGGTTGGCGCATATAGTCATTCACCAGGCGGGCAACCGACTGCTCGAGTGTGGCGGAGAAACACAGTGTTTGGCGGCGTCTGGGCAAGATTCCAACAATGCGCTGGATAGCTGGCAGAAAACCCATATCCAGCATACGGTCGGCTTCATCGAGCACCAGGATCTTGATGTGCCGCAGGTCAACCAAGTTTCGGGAGATGAAATCCTGTAGCCGTCCCGGAGTGGCGATGATCAATCCTGCACCAACCCGGATACCCTGGATCTGGCCTTTCTCGTTCACGCCGCCGATTACCAGCGACGCTTTAGGAGTGGTCTTGACGCGCAACGCCTCGTATTGTTCATGAACCTGCATCGCGAGTTCGCGGGTCGGCAGGAGAACCAGCGCATTGACCTGATTGGCAGGCTCGCGCAGTAACATCTCGATGATCGGAATCAGGAACGCAAGCGTCTTTCCGGTGCCGGTCTGGGCAGTTGCCAGTACGTCTTTGCCCTCGAGAGCCGGCGGAAGCGCTTGCACCTGGACGGGCGTTGGTGTAACGAATTGAGCTGCCGCCAGCTTACGCTGCAGAGCAGCGGCTAAGGGCAGTTCTGAAAATGTGGTCATTTAAACTTTTTTCTTTCTGGAGGGGCTTGTTGTCACACACTCAGACACACGTCTGAAGTCTTCACGCCACTCACATTCATTTTTAGATTTGGCGCTGAACTGAACGGCGGGCAGGAAAAGCGGAGATGAATCTGATCCAACTGAAAGGACCACCGCATTGACGAGCAAACCGAGCAAAAGCGTCAACAACAGTATAGCAGAGAACGTTGGGAGGACGAGGTTACGCTGGTAACCAGTGTGGTGCGGCTCTAGGATGGAGCGGGCAGCGTCTAGCTAGAAGCTAACTGGTCACGCTTCCTCCCCAATCACTACGGCGCTCCAGTACCTGGATACACACCCATGAAACTCAGGGTGTCACCGTTCTCAATAAAATTCTGTAATTGCGTCTGAGTGTACCGGCCATGGTTATTGTCATCGTAGGTGTTCCTGTTGGGATCGTACAACAACCCGGTGACTTGCCCCTGGATCGTACCCCTCACAATCAGATCGATATTGCTGGCTGAGGCCTGCGACTGGAGCGTTGCCCAAAAGCCTTGCTCGGTGGAATTGTTCACGTTGGCGGATGTCAGCGTGATTGTGAACCCGACAGCTGGGGCTGTCCCGGTATCGAAGCAAAGCGTATAGGCATTGATGTCGGTTTTTTGTTGGTTGCTGTATCCGGGGAAGAGCGATTGATCCAGGAAGTCGGCTAAGGTGGACATGTTTCCGTCATGGTCAAATCCGAAGCCGTCGATGCTGGCGGTGTTGTGCCTCGTGTACAGCTGTTTCTGATAAATATTCCTGAGGTGCGGGATTTTCAACGGCTGCGGAGGTAGTATTGCGGTCACAAGCCGGCTCGTTCCCGGGCCGGGGTTCGACTTATGACAACCGTTGCAGGTAATTCCAGAGAGCGTGCCCGGGACATTAATAAAATTTGCTTGCCCCTTGACCGGGTCTCCGCCTGCCAGGGAGTTAGGAAGGGTGCGATCCAGGTTCTCGTTAGGATTAGGCAGGAACAGAATGCTATCGACAAAGGTGGTGTAGGTTGTCATATCCGAATCGGAAAGCTCGGAACCACCCATCAACTTATCGAAAGTTTCATTGAAAGCCGCAAAGTTGATTTGGTCGCCCCTCCAATGGTACGGAGAGAGGTTATTCAGTCCCCGCATAGTCTGTGTGGTCATGGGCCCTTTCATGGGGTGGAAGTTGAATATGTGACCGTCCTGATTGTAATGGGTCATGTTGCCATCAGGATCGCCCAGGTTCCACGCCAGATGGTCCATGTCTCCATCAACGTGGCAGGATGCGCAGGCGCCGGTGCCATTTCCCGAGAGCTTGGCATCGTATAAGAATCCGCGTCCCTGTTTGATGGTTTGCGGTGTCGGGTCGGTCCCCACTGGAACCTCGTCAGACTCACTCATCCGCGAGGTATCGATAATCGAAATCGTGTTCGAGAGCCGGTCCAGGGAGTACAGGGTATGGGCGGCCGCATTAAGGGCCAATCCTCTGGGGCCGCGTTTATTCTTGGGATCTGCGTTGGGGCCGGAACCGCCAGGCAACGAGACCTCTACGAAGGACAACACGTTCCCGTTCGTGTCCACCTGGGCTATACGGTCCGTGCCAAATGCCGCCACGTACATAAAATTGCCACTGGGGTCGAAGACCACATTTGTGGGTTGCGACAGCGCTGTTTTCAGCGCGGCCTGATTAGGGAGGATGTTGTAGTTTATGTTCGGATTCAAATCGAAAGGCGTGACCTGGCCACTGCTGGTTTGAATCCGAGTGAGGCGGCTGTTGATCCAGTGCCCGCGCAGGTTAGGTTCGAAAGCGATGAGGTTCAATGCATCGGTGTTGCCCACAAACAGATCGCCAGTTACCGGATTCGCCGCAAGTCCCAGATTGATCGTACCTACTCCGGAAAAATAGCCGGAGACGGAAGGAGTTATCCCTGTCTGGATGGCAACCACGTCATTGTCGGGCATCTTGAAGGTGATGTACTGCGTCCAGTTCGGATCGTTAGCTGCGACGATCAGTGCGACTTGTGGTGGCTTGGGCAACTGCTTATTCTTGGGCGGGGGTGGTGGTGGCGCAAGGCTGGCCGGAATAATGGTAGTGGCATTCCCCGAAATGGCGAAGGCGGCATATACAGTGTTTCCATCCTGGCTGACGGCCAGAGCGCGCGGACTGCCCCCGAACACCGGCAGGGTGGTGATCAGAGCATGCGTGTTGGTATCGAAAACCGCGATCGTATTGCTACGGGAACAACTGACATAGGCCTGGTTGGTGCCGGCAAATACTACGTCCATGGGTTCGGTGCCAGCTCCGGTCTCGATGGTATCGGTGACAATACCCTGCGATATAGAAACCACGCTCACGCTGTTGGAGACCTGATTGACCACCCAGACTTCGTCCTGGGTCCGCGGATTCACCGAGACCGGTCCCACTCCCACCGGGATTTCATCAAGCAAATTGGGGCTGTCGGGCCGGGTCACATCGAACACAGACAACGTATCGTTTGGCGTATTCACCGCAAAAAGGCTTGTGCTGTCAGCGGAAAGTCGGATCGGGTTCGTCTGGGCCGCTTCGAGATTCGCGAAAGATGGCGGCGGATTGTCGGCCGTCGTGGCGGGAACCAGTATTAACAGAATAGACAATACTAAGAGAGAAACTACAATCGCCGAGGATCTTCTCGTAGGCAACATATACCCTCCTGCACGAGGCATTCCGACCAATTTAGATTTCGGGTTATAGCGTCACTCAGGCCAGAGAGAGCAGTAGGCGACGAAGAGGAGGAGATCGGCCCATTTCCACCGAAAACGCTGATCAGCCCAAACCGCCCGTCGGACAAGGATTATAGCGCGGATGTCAAGAATTGCGGTAAATATAAAGGGCTGGCCCAACCAAGCAGTGGAGGCCCCGGGCGGAGTCGAACCGCCGACCAACAGTTTAGGAAACTGCTGCTCTATCCAACTGAGCTACGGGGCCTGCTGCTTCGATTGTACTTGGACGCTGCGGGGCGTCAACCGGCGCTCTCGCTAGGAGTTATGGCGATCCGCCCTGTGTCCATTTTGCTCAGACCCCTTCACCACCGACAGTACTGCCGCACTCACGGGTTGTTCTAAAACCCAACTCAGTTAAGGTTGGCTTAAGGTTGGGCTTGTATCATCCACTCGACCCTCCCCCGAGCTATTAAGGATTATGGAAGCTCTTCTTAACATACTGTGGTTTGCGCTCTGCAACTTAGCTGCGTGCTATTGGCTAAGCTGTTGGCGACGCAGCAACCGGCCCCAAGGTGGGGCGGTGCAGCTATCCACGCTCGTCTGCATCCTGGTGCTTCTATTCCCGGTCATCTCTGCCACCGATGACCTTTACGCGGCCCAGTTTGCGTTCGAGACAGCGGTCACGCAAAAGAGCTCCAAGGCGGCTTTGAGCGCCCGGTCTTTCTTCCCTCGGGGTCACTCCCCAGCGGCAGCATTCACGCCGACTTTCTCGCGAGCGGCTGATGTTTGCGTGGGCCTCATCGCCGCAAACAACAGCTTGCCGGTTTGTGCATCGTCAATTTCACTTCCGCCACAAGATCGTGCCCCACCATCGTGTCCTTGTTTTCTCTAAGCGACCTGAACTTCCCAGGCTCTTGACTTCTGGCTCGGTTGTGCTTGTGAGCGCGAGCTTGAGAAGCAAAACTTCTCTCGGTATTTACAAATTGATGGAGGCTGTGGCCCCTCGGATCGAGAAGGTCAGGTGAACTTTCCCTACACAGCAGCCAGATGAAAGTAAAGCATGGCCAAGACCAAGTTATCTCAAACGCTAGGGTCGGTGCTGGCAATTGTTCTTATCGCCGTACTCGGATTTCTCATTGTCCTTATGGTGGTCAAGCGATAAGGCCCAGCGGTGGTAGCTAACTACCGTGGGCTAACGCTTGCAATCAGGCTACCTTGAGAATTTATGAACTGCGGAACCGCTAAACACTTCGCTGCGAAAGTCCCTAACATGGTGAATCCATGCTGATAAGTCAGGCTCCTTTGCCGTGGTGGGGATGGCTGCTCGGCGGCATGGGCGGCGGCATAGCCGCCTTAACGGCGTCGAAAATCGTCGATATCACCGAGGACGGCGCGTGGGCGATGGCCTGGTGGCTCGTCGGCATAATGGCCGGCCTTGGCGGCTGTATTTCCTTCGTTATCGGACTCGTCAGATTTGCGAAATGGGTTTGGGTTAGGTGATCGCGGTCCGCGTTTGTCAGGATATCAACTGCACATGGTTCGGAGATCCCGCCGTTTGCAGGATGCTCTCTGCAGAATCCGTGCCGGGAGAGGCCGGCAGTACCACCGTCATTCGGGTACCCTCGCCAAGGGTACTCTCCGCCGTAATCATTCCACCATAGGCTTCCACCAGTGCCTTCACGATGGCCAGGCCCAGACCGAAGCCGCCAGTGGCCCGGTTACGGGAGGGATCCGCGCGATAGAAGCGCTCGAAGATGTGCGGTATCTGAGCCGCATCAATGCCGGCACCATGGTCCTCGAAGATTATCTGTGCGCCCCCGTTGTCGCCCCATGAGACTGCGACTTCCACGGATCCACCCTCCGGGCTATACCGAACTGCATTCTCCAGCAGGTTGATCCACACCAGTTGAAGATCCTCGGGGTCGGCCCTAAACGGCACCGGGCCACTCTTAGCGAAGTGAACCGTCGTTTTGCGACTCTCGGCCAGTGCGCGAATCCGCTCGATGGCATCTTCACAGGTAGCGCTGATGTCGATGACCTCTAAATCGCGACGCAGGGCACCCCTCGCCCATTGCTCCGCGCGGGCGAGCCGCATGATCCATTGCAAAAGTTCCTCTAAACGCTCCAGGTCTTCCAGCGAATGTTCGATTCCAGCCCGGTATTCCTCCAGCGTCCGGGGCCGATGCAACAACGATTGCAACGTGGATTTCAACACCGCTACCGGAGTCTTTAGTTCGTGGGCGCTGTTGCCCAGAAATTCGCGCTGCTGGTCAAAGGAATGGCGCAGTCGATCCAGCATGGTCTTCACCGACTCGGCCAGGGGGCGCAGTTCCCTGACTTGCTGAACTTCTTCCGGCAGACGCAATTCCCAGGTCTCTGTCGATACCAGAGCAGCTCTTTCCGCCAATTCTTGCAACGGCGAGAGTCCTCGACGAATGCCCCATAGCGCTAGTGGAATGGTTACGGCAAGCAGCAAAAGACTCGAGAGTGCGATATAAAACTCCGACTGTTTAACTTGCTGGTCCAAGCGGGCGGTGGGAGCCGCATATACGATAGTTAGCGTTCGCGGGTGAAACGTGTCGCCTTCCTCGCGGTCCAGCACCGGAACCCGAGATAAACGCAGGCCGCGATAACGAATGTTGTCCCATTTGAAGGACCAATGATCAGGGCTGTTGGGAGGCATCTCGAATGCGGGAGGCCAATTCGCGGAACGGGTGAGAAGTCCCGCTTTTTCGGTCCAGACCGCATACCAATCGGGGTGGGATGGGTCAACCGGGGGAGGCACGAGAGAGTCATCGAAGTAGAGGCTGCCGTCGGCAGCTTCCGTGTATCTCACCAGTGCGGCAACGCTCATAGCGTGGGCCTGAATGTGATTATCGAGCGTCGAGAGCGCCTGCCGCTTTGTGTATAGGATTCCAGTGAGTAACAGCCCGACCGCCAGTAGCGTTTGGGAGAGCACGACAATGGTGATCAGCCAACCTTTGATCGAATTGTGCCGCCGGCCCAGTACGGTCACGTCTTTTCTCTCTGCCTAATCCTGCAAAATGTAACCCTGACCACGGAGCGTGTGAATCAATTGGCGGGTTGAACCGTCATCCAGTTTGCGCCGCAGACCCGAAATATACACCTCGATGACGTTGCTAAATTTCTCCCAGTTGTAATCGTAGAGATGTTCCAGGAGTTCGGTTTTTGAGACGACCGCTTTGGGCCGGTGTGCGAGATACTCCAGCACACGGTATTCCATGGCCGTGAGCCCTATGGACCGCCCTCCGCGACGCACGCTACGGTCGACGGTATTCAACTCTAAATCGCCCACCGCAAGTATTGGAGACGAGTGTCCTTTGCCGCGACGAATAAGCGCCTTGGTTCGCGCCAACAGTTCTCCCAGATCGAAAGGCTTGGTCAGATAGTCGTCGGCCCCGGCGTTCAGGAGGGCAACCACAGATTCCTTCTCATCGCGCACCGTCACTACAAGGACGGGTGTGCGCTGGCCGACTCGGCGTATGCGTTGGAGTAATTGCATTCCACCCATTTGAGGCAACATCAGATCGAGCAACACTGCATCGTATTCGTTGGATTCCGCCATAAACAGTCCTTCCCGACCGTCATGGGCAATGTCAACTGCATACCCCGCGCCCTCGCGGAGACTACGCGCGACATTTTCCGCCAACCGCGGCTCATCCTCCACAACGAGGACACGCATTTCGTCCCCCTGCATTCCGTCCCAATTTACCTTATTCGCTCAAGCTGAAGGGTCTTGAACCTAGCTTAAAAATTTTACTCTCAAGGGCACCCCGTCCGGGCTTTGCCTGAACGCAAGCGGCGGGACAGGATTCCATTGTCCCGCACCCAAATTTGTGATAAACAGGCTGGACGATCCTCAGGGGTGGCAGCGCCCAGGCTAGCCTTGCCTACGGATCATAGTCTCCCAATCCGAGGTCGATATGTTGTTCTCCCAAGAATTCTCAAGTGCTCGCAAATCTCCTGTCCTTTCAGCCCTCATCGTTGTCGTAACCGGACTGTTCTTCCCTGCTCTGGTGATCGCCCAGAATCCGCCACAATTGACATTACTCGATCCTGTGCCGGCCTTGCTCAGCGGGCCCATGGTGACCACCAACGTCAATATCCTGGCGACCAAAGGACGCCCGGTGCAAGGCAGCTCCGCCGATGGCGCAAGCGAGGTGGTTCTGCGTGTGCCCGCGAACGCCGTCGGAGAACAATTTACGTTCACGGTCATCAATGATCAGGGCCAGCAAAGCACATCCGCCGCCGAGGATGGAGGTCTGGCCGCGATTGGCTCTGGCAGTTTCACCTTAAGCCAACTCACCGTCACGGCGGTAAGCACGTCGCAAGGACCGATGGCATTCGCCATCTACGGCGCGCCCGTGGATTTTCCTCGTCCCGAAGGACAGGACACGAACTCGATCGACCGCTTCATTACACTTAACGTTTTGGCCATCGACACCGGGCTTTTCTCAAATACACCGGTAACGCTGCTGCGGCCGCCGTTGGGATTGATTCATGGCCTCTGGGGCAGTCCCGCTTCCTGGGACGATTTCACTCCCCTGATCACCGATCCGCGCTTCACGATCGGGATTGCCAACTATTCGCAAGTGATTGGCGGGCAAATCAAGTCTTACAAACCTTCGTATCCTTCATGGGCGTTATCAAGTTTGAAAAGCGCTCAGGCCAACTCGCTGGGCTTTGCCTACAACGCGCCCGTCGTGCTCAAACAATTGGCGGCTTTCGTGAATCGATTCAAGACTGGCGCCAACCCCGTTGGTATCCCGGTGACCGCAATCCAGGTTGATATCGTGGCCCACAGCATGGGAGGTGACATCACACGCACCTTTCCTCAGGTCAAGGGTTTTTACGGTAACACCACCTTTGGGCTGGGCGGAGTCCACAAAATGATCACCATTGGAACTCCGCATTGGGGTTCGCCGCTGGCGCCGCATCTTCTCGACAATAACAACGAATGTGTGCGTGGGATTCTGGCAACTTCCGGTAGCCCGAGTTTCACCTCGGTAACTTTCATGAATGGCGCAACCACGACCGGAGGGGTCGGCGACTTGCAAGGTGATGGCTTCGGCGGCAGCTTGAGCCCCGCGCTGCTGGCGCTACAAAATCCGATTTCTCATCCGTTACCGACCGCGCTGATTCAGGGGTTGGAGTCGCAAAGCCAATTGGACGGACTGAACTCTTCTACCGTGGCCGAGGCCATCCGCATCTTTTGCTTCGGCGATTACCTAGCCGCGCACCTGACCTCGACCGGCTGGCCCGAAATCTTCAACCAGGAAAGCGATTCGATTGTTCCAGCGTTGAGCGAAGTTGCCGGATTGACCGACTTTACCGAGGTCGATGGCGTGATTCACTCAGCAAGCGCTGAGCTTCTCGGCTTCGGCCCGCCCGCGGAACTGGATGCAGCGGGAGACATCCCTGCAACAGTTACGAGTCTTCTGAACACGCCGGTTACAAATGCGGTATACGTGGGGCTGCCGCAGTAGGCCGGCAAGACTAACAGCGTAGAGTTTTGAAAGGGCACGCCTTCCGAGGCGTGCCTTGGAACGGCTCCTGAATCAACCTCTTCCTGGCCAGCATCGAACACGGAATGGACCTCCAACTAGTCGGCAAGCGGGCAGTTGTCACAGGAAGTACCGCAGGAATCGGTTTCGCTATCGCTGAAGCGCTGGCCAAGGAAGGCTGCTTCGTAGTGGTGAATGGGAGGACCGACCAGCGGGTCAGCGCCGCCGTCAAGAAACTTCAGGTGACCGTGTCACGAGGCAAGTTCGAGGGCATCGCTGCGGACGTGGGAACGGCCGAGGGAACGGAGAAACTGGCGCGTCTGTTTCCAGACGCCGACATCCTGGTGAATAACGCCGGAATCTTTGAGGCAAAGACATTTGACCAGATCAGCGACGACAATTGGAAGCGTCTTTTCGAAGTGAACGTTCTGAGCGGAGTTCGTCTCAGCCGTCACTATCTGCCGGGGATGAAGATACGCGATTGGGGACGGATCGTGTTCATATCAAGTGAAAGCGCGGTGCAAATTCCAGCCGAGATGATTCATTACGGAATGACCAAGACGGCACAACTGGCAGTCTCGCGCGGCCTGGCTGAGACTACGGCCGGAACCAATGTCACAGTTAATGCAGTACTGCCGGGGCCGACTGGATCAGAAGGTGTGGGCCGGTTCGTTCAGGAACTGGCGACGGCACAGAAAACGACGCCCGACGCCGTGGAAAAAGAGTTCTTTCGCAGCATGCGTCCTACGTCATTGTTAAAGCGTTTCGCTACGACAGAAGAAGTCGCGGCGCTGGTGGCATTTGTGTGCAGTCCGCTGTCTTCGGCAACCAACGGAGCTGCGTTGCGCGTGGATGGCGGAGTGGTGCGGTCGATTTTGTAAGTCTTGCGATCCACAAACGCCAAGAGGCCCAGCGCAGGACTGCTTTCCCGCACCAGGCCTCTTCTCAGGCACCCCACTCCGGAGTAGTAACTCTTAGGACAAGATTCCCAACATGCGCAGTGTTGTAACCACTGTCATCAGCATGATCATTCCTGTCACGACGTATTCAGCGACCAATCCAATGGCGCTTTGTAACTTATCTTGCCGGGTAGAATCACTCATGTTTTGCCTCCCAGTGCATCCCTGTTCTCGGGTACACCAGCAGAATGCACCGTACGGAGGAAACTCACAATAGCTCATTGGTGGGGCAGCACTTACGGCTGTAACAACCCGGGATGACGCAAGTCACGTGGACCCGCTTTTAAAGAAGATAGCGTTTTACGTTGGTAACCGTTGCGAGTGACGAGGGTACTGGCGGCCCTTGCCGGTCTTGAGCAGATAAGCCATGTACAACACAATGATCAAATTGATCACCAATATGGAGAGATGCAACAGGTTTTGCCGGTGAAACAATTTGTAGATCTCAAAGGGCACATACAATCCTCCAGAGATCAGGGCAATCCACTCCGCCCAGGTTCTGGCGTACCAGAGTCCGTAAGCTTCCACAAAACGAAGAATCGTGTAGACGCTGCCCACGGCGGCGACGGTCCATAGCTTGGCATCGGTCAAGGTGTCCGCCCAATCAAGAAACAACTGGGCAAAGTGATGGTCGGGACTAATGTGTAGAAGGCGAAGAATCCCGTCCGCGAAATTCCCGGGATCGCGGCCCACCATGAACACTACCGCCATCGCGGCTAATAGAACCAGCAGACCCTTGGCCAACTCGAATGAGGCAACCGCCCGCAGTGCCTGCAGGTTGTGGTCGTGATGGTGCGCGGACTCGGCAGTGTTATGCACGATCACGGCTCACCCGCCAGACCCACGCACAGCGGCCCGCAATTCCGCCACGATCTCCTGTGCGGCTTTGCGCGCGGCTTCCTGTTGCGTCACGTCAAACGAGATAGCGCCTACTCGCGCGTGCCCGCCACCGCCATAGCGCTCGCAAATCTTGGCCAGATTGACTACCGGAGGCGAAGGCGCCCAGGGATTCGATCCCACCGAAACCTTCACCCGAAAACTACTTTTGCTTAAACCCACGCTGTAGATTGACTCCGGCTGCAAATAATAAGGTACGAATTTATTGTAGCCCTCGAGTTCAAGATCGGAGACATCGAAGAATAGTGTGCCATCCTTCAATTCGGTGCGCTCGCGCAGAATGGCAATCGACCGCTGATGACGCTCGAGCAGCGGCGGCAACAGGGACGCCACAAACGGCTCTTCCAAAATCTCTCCCAGCGGCTTGCTCGCCAGTAAGGGAATGAGTCGCGGCAGGAAATCATGCGTCGAGTTGGACTCGATGATCATGGTCAGCTTCATGGCCGGAGCCCGCATTTCGACCGCGGTGCGGGCATCGGCGTAAAGCGCGCCGTCGACGATGTCGGTCCAGTGCACTAGGTCGGCCACCGGCGTTGGATCGAAGCCGAAGCGCTGCTGGGCAACGGTGGCAATGAAGCTGGTGCAGGATTTGAAATCGGGATCATAAAACTTGCGATTGCTCTGGTCCTGTTCGAAATGCGCCGCGTCGGCGGGAGTCAGGAACGCGCTGAGATGATGATCGAACCACCAAGTAATCTTCGGCGAGCTGGAATACTTGAAATCGACGATGGCATTTTCGTCGCCATCGAAGTCCTTCTCATTGAATAAAGAGCCGGCACGATGCAGGAGACCGGAGAAGACGAAGTCCACGTCGCTGCGGATCCGTTCGCGGTAGAAGCGGGAGAAAAGCGCCGCCGAAGACGCACCGTCAAAACACTTGTCGTGATAAAACACCCGAACTCTCAAACCCGCCGCCCCCTCGCTTGAGCCAAGTGAAACAGACTACCGGAAAAGGCGTCAGAAGGAAAATCAAATACAAAGGAGGGGCGAGTCACAAAATCCTGAGTCAGGGTTTTCTTCGCGGCCTTAGCGATGCCTTCGCGCTCAAAGCTCCTTACCGCAAAGGACGCAAAGTGCTCGCAAAGATCGCGAAGAGTCTTTCGTCCCCTCGAATGGGCAGGTTCTGTGGTAGCGGCGACCAATCAGGCGTTCGCTTGCTTCTCCGCGATGTCGCCAATCACCGGCAGCTTAAACTTCTGGCCCTGATACGCCTTCAGCACTACGATCAGCCAGATCACAAAACCGCCGAGGCTGATCAGCGGCCAGACCAGAATCGTCAGCCATCCGAAAAAGGGAATACGCACCACGATGCCCAGTACAATCCACAGGCAGGCCCAGGCCACGGCGGCAAAAATACACTGGAAGGAATGGAAGCGAATGAAGCGGTTCCGGTTATAAGGCTCCATGACCAGAAATACGATGGCAGGAATGATGGTCACGTAAGCAAGCGCACCGGCAACATTGTCGGTGAGTCCGCCCACGGCGGCTGGAGCGGAACTGGCCGCTTCCGGCGCCCCGGCAACAGCGCGTCCACACGCGGGGCATGCGTTGGCTCCCGCCGGTACCTGACCGCCACATGCTATGCAAAACGCCATGGTTCTTCACCTCGCGTTAGATTTGAATGCCAACGACGGGACACGCGTGCGACGACGTGCGCATGGTAACAGATTCGCGTGAGAAAAATGCAGACGTCGACTAGGCTCTCTCTGCCAGACCACCAATCAGCGGCAGCTTGAACAACTCACCCTGAAAGGCTTTGACCACCGCGACCGCCCAGAGCAGCGCCCATGCCAACAAACCCAGCAGCACGATCAGCCAGGCTAAGAGATATCCCAGCCAGGGAATCAGCGTGAGCAATGGGAATATCAGCCTCATGATTAGGGCAATTAGCACGCCCGCGATTAGCAGATAGATGGATTGGAAAGAATGGAAGCGCACAAAGTGGTTGCGCTTGAATGGCATGATTCCCAGGAAAATCAGTGCTGGAACAAAGGTGAAGTAGGCTAGCGCACCGGCAACGTTCTCTTTGAGCAAACCAATGTTGGCGACAGCGCCGGGCGCATCGATCATCCTCCGGCCACAGCCCGGGCAAAACGGGGATGAGTCGGGCATTTCGGCGCTGCATTGAGTGCAGGAAATGGACATGGTTCTTTCAGATTACCTGGCGCGGCTTCTTCATACGGCAATCTTCGCACACTCCGTAGATTTGAAAGGTGTGGCGAGTGGTAGCGTAGTGGTGCTTACGTCCGATCTCCTGCTCCAGGTGGTCCACTTCAGGTGAGAAGAACTCCACTGAGCCACCGCACTCGGTACACACCATGTGATGGTGGCTGCGCCGATTATATTGGTGCTCGAAGCGGGCAATGCCATCGTGGAAGGCGACTTCGCTGGCTAATCCGCATTCCGCCAATAGCTTCAAAGTGCGGTAAACCGTCGTAAAGCCGATACGCGCGTCTTTCTGCTGCACCAGCCGATGCAACTCGTTGGTGGAAAGGTGATCGCGGGTCTCAAGGAAGGTTTGCAGAATGGTGTCGCGCTGCGCGGTATGTTTCAGGCCCACCCGTTTGAGGTGCTGATGCAGGATCTGCTGCGCCTCGCGAACCATCTCACGCGAGATGCTGGGTTGATCGTCAATGCGCTTTTGCAGCATGGGCGGTAGCCGATTCCCCGGAGTTCTGCCCCCGGGCGACAGGCAAACTGAATGATACTGGGCTTTGGGAAATGCCGCCAACTGCTTTGGTTCTTCAGTTTGTCTTCCCTTGCTGCCAAGCCCTAGAATCGAGACTTCATGGCCACGTCCGTCTTGATTGAACCCCGTTCCCGTACACGGCTTTCCCATGTGATCCTCTACGTGGTCGGGGCACTATTGCTGTTGGCGTTGACGATTCTCGGAGGGCTTTATTCCGTCGCCCGCTCCGCTTTACCGCAACTGGATGGCAACCTGCAAGTCGCGGGACTCACGGCCCCGGTAACGATTCTGCGCGACAATCACGGCATTCCAACCATTGACGCGGCCAACGTTGACGACCTGTTCTTCGCGCAAGGTTATGTAACCGCCCAGGATCGATTATTCCAAATGGAGGGGATGCGGCGATACGCGGCAGGAGAGCTGGCCGAGGTGGTTGGGCCCGATGTTCTTGAACATGACCGCCAGCAGAGAATTCTGGGGATGAGACTCGCGGCCCGCAAGACGATCGAGACCATTTCCGCGGATGATCGCGCGCGTCTCGAAGCCTACGCCCGCGGAGTAAACGCTTTTATCGAGTCTCATCGCGACCGCTTGCCGATTGAGTTCCGCATTCCCCACATTCTTCACTATTCCCCAAAGCCGTGGACTCCGGAGGACTCGGCGCTCATCGGCGCGTACATGGTGCAGGAACTGAGCACCACTCCTCGGCAAGCGCTGGTTCGTGAAAAAGTTTTGGCCAAGCTGGGGCCGGATCTGACGGCTGACATGTATGTAAACTCCTCGTGGCGCGACCGGCGTCCGACGGTAGCGCGTCCCACGTTGGTGCAGGATACAGACGACGATGACGATTCGGACTCAGACAGTTCAGTGGCGAGGCTGGCTCTGGACTACAACCCAAAGCCCGTTCGTAATGAGATTCTTCCCCAGCTTGAGCAGCTTGACGCCGGACCACGTTGGCTCCAACAGCAAGTTGCAGACTTCTTCGACGATCGTCCGCTGGTGCAGGGTTCTAATAACTGGGTGGTTTCCGGGGCGCACACGGTTACCGGCAAGCCGCTTTTGTCGAACGACATGCACCTCCGCCATCAAATGCCCAATCTGTGGTATGAGGCTCATCTGCGTTGCGGAAGTCCTGCATGCGGAAACTTGGATGTCGCTGGCGTCACACTGCCCGGCTATCCCTACGTGATTGTCGGCCACAATCAGCACATCGCGTGGGGGTTCACCAACATTGGCCCCACTGTTGAAGATGTGTACGTCGAGACTTTTAATGACAGCGGACAATACTTGACACCTGATGGATGGAAATCGCCCGAGCAGCGTCACGAAGTAATTCATGTAAAGGGTCAGCCGGACGTGACGCTCGACGTGGCGGTCACGCGGCATGGACCGATCATAACCGAACTGGTTCCCGGCGAAACCCGCAAGCTGGCGTTGCGCTGGACTCTATACGACGGAGTCCGCAATCCCTTCTTCGCCGTGGACTCAGCACAAAACTGGGAACAGTTTGTGCGCGGCTTCTCCGAATTTGATGCTCCCAGTCAGAACGTTGTGTATGCCGATGTGGATGGCAACATCGGATACCACGCTACCGGAAAGATCCCTATCCGCGCCTCCGGCGACGGCAGCTTGCCCGAAAATGGCAGCGACGACGCCCACGAGTGGACCGGCTACATCCCGTTCGACAAGTTGCCCAGTGTCTTCAATCCGCCGTCGGGAATCATTGCCACCGCCAACAGTCGAATCTCTCCGGACAAATATGCTTATTCGATCAGTTCTCAGTGGGAAGCTCCCTGGCGTGCGGCACGCATTTACAAAGTCTTGGAATCGGGCAAGAAGTTTTCCGCCGCCGACATGCTCGCGTTGCAAACCGACATCTACTCTGATCTGGACCGCATTTTTGCCGAGAAGTTTGTCTACGCAATCGATCACGCCCAGAAACCTTCCGCCCGCGCCAAGGCTGCGGCTGAAATTCTGCGGCAATGGGATGGCCGTATGAGCGCGGATTCCCCGGCTCCGACTATTGCCGTCCGCGGACGAGAAGAATTGTCGCGCTTGCTACTGGAACCGAAGCTGGGTTCAGTGCCGACCGATCCCGTACAGGATAAATCCACATTTAGCTGGAAGAGTTACCACTGGATGATGGCAACCGTCTGGCTGGAAAGCGTGGTTCAGCGCCAACCTAAGCGTTGGCTGCCCGACACTTATCCTAACTATGACGAGTTACTAACCGCAGCGGTCGAGAGCGCGGTCATTGCGACCGATGCTCCCGCCGATCTGAATGCTTGGAAATGGGGGAGCTTCAATCCAGTGGACATCGAGCATCCCATCCTGGGTCGTATTCCTGTCCTTCGGCGCTGGACTGGCCCCGGACTACGCGAGCAATCCGGCAGCGGACTCACGGTGAAGGCGGTGTCACGAACTCACGGCCCTTCGGAGCGCATGACCGTGGACCTGGGTGACCTGGACCACTCAACGTTGAACCTGGTGACAGGCGAGGCGGGAAATTTCCTCAGTCCGTACTACAGCGATCAGTGGCAGGCCTGGTACGAGAACTCGACTCTTGCATGGCCGTTCTCGCAGCCTGCGGTGCAGAAAGCAAGTGTGCATCAACTGGTGATGGAGGGGACACGCGCGGCGCGCTAGGGCGAACAATCCATGGTGCAAGTCGACGGCGGCGGGTCCACTACTTTCACGTCTATGGAAAATCCCACGATGTCGATAGTGGGCGGATTCACTTGCACGAGAAGTTTGTCGGTGGTGGTATCGAAGACCTGGAACACGCCTCCCTCGCACACATAGACGATATTGCGCCCAGCTATAGGCTCAATGCCGGTGGCGTCTCCGATTTGTGGCGGAATTACTACCGCCGAGTTACTGGTGTTGTAAATCGACAAGCAGCCGCGTATCTCATCCCCAATAACGCCAATGCTGGTACAACTCTTCGCTCCGATGAACAACTGCCCATTTGACCCCATTGCCATGCGGTTGTGATAGCCGTCGGTAATAGTGATCGGGCTGGAGTTCATCACCTTCATCGAACTCACGGCGACGAGGTTGAGCGTGCCACAGGATGGCGCCCCGGCGGCGCCTGCACTGCAAGCGGTGTGGGGCGGTGTACCGGCAACATAAAGCACGCCGCCGTTAAGTATCCCGTAAGTTGCGCCGCTCAAGGCAACGGTCGGACCCGGAGCCGGACTACCTACATCGAACGTGGTGATCCCTGCGGCAACACCCCCGGGGCATTCCGCTCCACAATTGAAAATGTACGCTGTAGCGCTGTCGGCGAAAACGCCCCACACCGGACGATCGAAGCAACAGATTCCGCCCACCGGCTGCCGGGGATCGTTGGTGGTGCCAATCAAACCGGTGGCAATCACGGTGACGTTATTCGAGTTGTCGCTGAACACCAGCAAACTACTTCCGTCGGGACTCAGCACGAGGTAATGTGCCGCCGGCACGGGAATGGTTGCCTGCAACGTTCCATTGGTAAGGTTGATGACGACCACGGCACCGGGGGCCTGCCCCGCCACCGGCGCGTCCGGTACTGCCGCGTAGGCGGTCGCGCTGGTGTTGGCAATGGCTATGCTCTCCGTCAAACCCGGCAAGCTAACGATCTGCACCCCCGAGGCCGGACTTTCAGTGGTGTTGTCAATTACTGCGATGTCTCCTGGAGGACTGAACACCAAGGTGAGTCGAAGGTCGGGGGAAACTGCCATGAGGCCCGCCTGGGGCACGGTTCCGAACAAACTGATGCTCGAAGGCGAAAGCACATCCCGCGTGGCATCGACGATATTGATAACGGGGGCTCCGCCAGACAACGAGTTGGAAACAAAAGCTCGGAACTTGAGCCCACTCAAGTGTTTGCTGCTGGACGAATTACTACTGCCGCCGCAGGCCGCAAGGGTCACCATGGCAGCCATCAGAACCGCCAAACCAATCAAGGTTTTCTTCAAACCCGGGACTCCAAGAGAGTATGAGGGACAAAGATTTAGATGCAAGAAACGGGATTATAGCAGAGCACTGCCGCCGAAGATTCCCCGGGTTGTCTTAGCTGTGAGCGACGAAACACCCGATTGCGCGCCGTCAGGATGCAAAACCAATACTCATCTTGTATTCTCAATTAAATGGCTACTGATCTATTGGCGAGGATGAAACAGTCGCCCATCTTATGCGACGGGGCAATGGGCACGCTGCTCTACTCCAAGGGCATCTTTATCAACCGCTGCTACGACGAGCTGAACGTTACCCAGCCGGAATTGATTCGCGGAGTCCATAAGGAGTACCTGCAGGCGGGCGCGGAAATCATTGAGACCAATACCTTTGGCGCTAATATCTTCCGTTTGGGCCGGCACAGTCTAGCCGACCGTGTTCGAGACATTAACCTGGCGGGTGCACAGATTGCTCGAGATGCGGCCAAGAGTTTCGACGTCTGGGTCGCCGGGTCGGTGGGACCGCTGGGGATTCGCATCGAGCCATTGGGCAAGACTTCCTTTGAAGAAGCACGTTCGGCTTTTCGCAATCAGATTGCAGCGCTGGTGGAGGGCGGAGTCGATCTAATAATTCTCGAGACTTTCGGTTATCTCGAAGAGCTTCATCAAGCCATGCTCGCGCTCCGCGACGTGAATCCCAAGATTCCGGTAGTCGCGCAAGTGACCATCGACGAAGACGCCAACTGCCTGGACGGTTCGACTCCCGAAGCTTTCACTCCCCGTTTGGCGGACTGGGGAGCCGACGTCATCGGCTGCAATTGCAGCGTGGGACCGGTGGCCATGCTGGACACCATCGAGCGCATGCGTGCGCTTACTTCCCTGCCCCTGGCCGCGCAACCCAACGCCGGCATTCCTCGCTCGGTCGAAGGCCGCAACATTTATCTTTGCTCCCCGGAATACATGGCGAGCTACGCCCGTAAGTTCGTCGCAGCGGGAGTCCGCCTGGTGGGAGGCTGCTGTGGAACCACTCCCGACCACATTCGCGTCATGAAGTCGGCGCTGCGCGTGGGAGAGGCCCGGGCCCGAGTCAGTGCAGCACCCGCGACTAAACCCGCCGGGCCTGCTGCCGCTCCGACTGTACCCATAGCAGAGCGCTCCCGGCTGGGCGCAAAGCTGGCCAGGGGCGAGTTCGTCACCATGGTTGAGATTGTTCCGCCCAAGGGCACCGACATTCGCAAGGAAGTCGAAGGCGCGCGTTTCCTGAAGTCGGTGGGGGTGGACGCCATCAACATTCCCGACAGCCCGCGCGCCTCGGCGCGCATGAGCAATCAGGCGCTTTCGCTGCTCATCCAGCAGGAAGTCGGCATTGAGGCCATCCTGCACTACACCTGCCGCGACCGCAATGTGCTGTGTATTCAGTCCGACCTACTGGGCGCTGCCGCCACCGGCATTCGCAACCTGATCTGCATCACCGGCGATCCGCCAAAGATGGGCAACTATCCGGACGCCACGGCAGTATTCGACGTGGATGCCATCGGGTTGGTGAACATTGTTCACAATCTGAACCGCGGTGTGGACATTGGCAACAACCCGCTCGGCGCAGGGACGTCGTTTGTGATCGGCGTGGGAGCAAATCCCGGACTGCCGAACATGGATGAAGAGATCCGGCGCTTCGAATATAAGGTCCAAGCCGGCGCCGAATACGCTGTAACCCAGCCCGTGTTTGACCTGAGCCTGCTGGAGAACTTCCTGCGCCGCATCGAGCACTGCCGGATACCGGTGGTGGCGGGAATCTGGCCGCTGGTCAGCGTGCGCAACGCCGAGTTCATGAAGAATGAACTGAGAGTCTCAGTGCCTGATTCGATTCTGGAACGCATGTCCCGGGCCGCGACGCCGGAGGCCGCACGGGAAGAAGGTATTGCGATCGCCCGCGAAATGCTGATTGCGATCCGTCAAATGACTCAAGGGGCGCAGATCAGCGCGCCCCAGGGGCGCTACAGTTCCGCGGTAGATGTGCTGGAAGCGCTGGGATCATCAGGGCCCACTTCGATTTAAATACAAAAACTGCTTTTTTTCTGGGCGCAGTTGCCAAGAGGATTAGAATATGCTCAGGAGCAATCCCCGTGGCCAAGTTTGAGGAATCTGTCTTACGCCTGGAGAAAATTGTCCAGGAACTGGAAAAGGGAGAAGTTCCCCTGGAGAAATCTCTGACCCTGTTCGAAGAGGGTATGCAACTATCCACAACTTGTCGCAAAGAGCTGGAACAAGCCGAAGGCAAGGTGGAAATTCTGCTGAAGCAAAACGGGAAGCTTCAAGCCGAATCGTTTGAGTCCTTAACCGAGATCCCGTCCGGGCGTAAATAGCCGCATCCCGGTGCGCTCACGGGCATCAAAAGAAGGCAGAGGGTGCTATGCAATCGCTTACTGTTGTTCTCCTCGAAGGCGATGCGCGAGTTGCCGAATCTCTAGTTTTCGCGCTGTCGCAGAACTTTTCTTCCGTTCAGCGGGTTCAGTCGGTGGGTGAAGTGCGTAACCGCATCGCCAAGAACCGCGCCGAGGTTGCCATCCTTGACATTGAGGCCGCTCCACTCTCGGAGGTCGAGCATCTTTCGCACGATTTCCCCGGAGCCCGCATCGTCTGCACTCATCGTCTAGCCGATGAAACCTTGTGGGCCGCGGCCTTGCAAGCTGGAGCATCCGACGTGTGCCCGGCAAATGACATCACGGGCATTGTGCGCGCGGCCCAGGGCAACGTCAGCAAGAAGCATTTCGCAGCCGCCTAAGTAAGGGTAGTCTCCGCGCTCTCCGTGCATTTTTTTCTCCGCGATCCCTGCGATAAAGGGTTGCTCGGCCGAGAAATCCCACCCCCTTGTTATACTCACCGTCATGCTCAACGACACTCTGGAGGCGGGGCGCACGCTGGCAGACGCCACGCTAGAGCGCTTGTTGCCCGCCGCCAGCCGCCATCCGAGTTCCATTCATTCCGCCATGCGCCACAGCGTCTTTGCTGGAGGCAAGCGCTTGCGTCCGATCCTGTGCATGGAAGCTGGACGCATGGTCGCCGGTTCCCTGCCCGACGGAATCGAGGAATTAGGCGCAGCCCTGGAAATGTTGCACACCTATTCGCTGATCCACGACGATCTTCCGGCACTCGACAACGACGACCTCCGCCGCGGCCGGCCGACTTGCCACAAAGTCTTCGGCGAGGCCATCGCGATTCTTGCGGGCGACGCGCTGCAAACTCAGGCTTACGAAGTGCTGGCACGGTTACGCTGCCCGGCGGCGGCACGAGTGCGAATCATCGAGGAAATTGCTCACGGCACCGGCACCATCGACGGCATGATCGGAGGCCAGGTCGTCGATCTGGAGGCCGAACATCAGAAGCCTAGCCTTGAAACTCTTGAATACATTCATCGCTCCAAGACAGCGGCGCTAATCACCGCATCGGTGGTGGGTGGCGGTCTGTATGCTGGAGCCGACGAAGACGCCGTACGCAAACTGCGCGAGTTTGCTCAGTCCATCGGCCTGGCATTTCAAATCGTTGACGACGTCCTTGACGTCACCCAGACTTCCGAGCAATTGGGCAAGACGGCGGGCAAAGACACCGCAGCTGAGAAAGCCACGTACCCCGCCCTGTTCGGGATCGACGAATCGCTGAAGAAGGCAGACTCCCTCGTCTCGATAGCGTTGGGTTCCCTGGACAGCTATGGCAAACGCGCCGAGACATTGAAGGCACTGGCGCATTTTCTTGTCGAAAGAAAGAAGTAATGCGAACGTAGGCGCGGGCTTCCTCGCCCGTGCGTCCCGTCCACTGCTGACTGCCAGCGTTACTTTCGGTCAGTGCTGCTCTCAAGAATCCTCTGTGCTCCCTGTGTCCTCTGTGGTAAAAATAATTAGGCGATGGAGTTCGCCTCAACCGCCCGGATCGATTTACTAAACGGCCCCGGCTGATAACTCCTACAAACTTTGTAGGGGAGACTCCATCTTGCCGAACTTTCTAAAGAACGACTTCCTGCTAATTTCTCTCGGTGCCATCGTCGGCGGCAACGCCCGCTACCTGATATCCCGCTTCGCCGCCAAAGCCTTGGGCCCGGTGTTTCCTTACGGGACGCTCTTCATCAACGTGAGTGGCAGTCTGATTGTGGGATTCTTCATGGTCTGGGCCAGCGAGCGCGTGCTCATCGATCCTCGCTGGCGGTTGCTGGTTGTGGTCGGCTTCTGCGGTGCCTTCACTACGTTCTCCAGCTACGCCTTTGAAACCATGGCTTATTTCGAGCAGGGACAATGGCTGCTGATGTGCACCAATATCGTGACTAACAACGTTCTCTGCCTTCTGGGAGCGCTGACCGGGATGGCGCTAGCGCGGGTGATATAAAATGCCAGACGCCATGGCTGTGCAGGTCACCATCTACCTCAACGAAGCTGACAAGTGGCACAATCGACCGCTGCACATGGAGATCCTAAACTACCTGCGGAAGGAAAACGCCTATGCCGCGATCGCGTTGCACGCTGCCGCTGGTTTCCTAGGGCGGCATCGGGTAGAGACCTCGCACTTGGTGGACGCCGGCGGAAAGCTGCCGGTGATTATCATCTTCGTAGACACCGATGAGCACGTCAGCCGCGTCCTGCCAACGCTGAAAGAAATGGCCGCGCACCGGCTGATCGTGCGGGAAAATGTAGTGCTGGAGCAGGGGAATCTGGAGTGAGATGAATCAGATGCGCCATCTGCCGAAAGTGTGACTCGTCTGTGGGAGCAAATCGTGCGGCCAGACTCGGTGTCGAGTCGGATAGCAATCGCCGTAATTCTCTTGCCGCTGCTCACCACTCTGTGGTCCCGATATTCTGCTTTGCATGCGGGCGAGACAGATGCCGCAAAGAGATGGCTGGAGTCACGTAGGACAGCCCGGGCTTTGAGGTTGATCACGGTAGCCTTATGGTGGGCGCTTTGGGACTTGCAACCACCGCCCGGAAGGACTCCACTTTTTGGCGTCCTTCTTTTCTGGATTCCGCCGATTCTGAGTATCGGCAGCGCTCATATCATCGCTTGTGTTACAAGCAGTACAATTCTTAAGTACAGATGGACATCCACAGACATCCTGCGTCTCGCGTTGTGGGCCACGGTTTCTCCAACTATCGCACTTCTGTTCATTGCCACAGGCTTTGAGTTCATATACGAAAAACGTTGGCTTGGAATTCTTTGGATTCTGATCGCCGGCATTGCGGCGCTGGTTGGCGAACTGCGCTTTAGGGCGGCGGAAGGTCTGACCCTCCGAAAGGTTAAGTCGGGACAGGCTTACACTCGCGCTTTCCAACTAGCCAAGAAAATGGGGGTCAAACTCGAACGCGTATATGTCGTTCCTGCCGGAAAGGGACACCTAACCAATGCCTACGGTTCAGCGCGAAGCATTGCTGTCACTGATAACTACGGCGAATTTCTGCGCGGATCCCAACTCGACTACCTGATTGGCCATGAGTTGGGGCATGCAAAGCAGAGGCACGGAAACAGGAAGCTCTTAATTGTGGCGCTGCTCTTTTTGGTTCCGGCTTTCGTTCTACTCATCCTGCCGTCTTCTCTGCTTCCCTCTCGGCCGATCGTCGACTTGGCGCTGATGCTTGGACTGACCCTGGCGTCCTATTCTGTCTCACGCCGTTTCGAATATGAGGCGGATCGTGAGTCGGTCGAACTCACCGGGGATCCGAGGACCGCGGTGTACGCGCTTGCGAATCTGTGCCGCGTGACAGGTACACCGGTTACCTGCGGTAGACTGATAGAGCTATTTTTGACACACCCAAGCTTTCGACGCAGAGCGGAAGCGATAGCACGGGTTGGTAAAATGGACCTCAACGGCATCGACGAAATACTTCAACATGCAGGTTTACTCGATACCACACTCCCCGAGATGCGGTGCTAGGTGACCTCGCCGCTACTCGACATTCTGGCCATTGCTGCCCACCGCGATGACGTTGAACAAACCTGTGGCGGCACGCTGCTGAAGATGGCGCAACGCGGACATCGCGCCGGCATTCTCGACCTTACCCGCGGCGAGATGGGCACCCGCGGCACAGTGGAAGACCGCGCACGTGAGGCGGCAGAAGCCGCGCGAATCCTTAAAGTTTCCTGGCGCGACGCGCTCGACATCCCCGATGGCCGGGTGGAAAACACCTGGGAAAATCGCCTCAAAGTTGCGCAGGTCATCCGCCAGCAACGCCCGCGAGTGGTGATTCTCCCCTACTGGTTGGGCCGTCATCCCGACCACTACACCGCGAGTGTGTTGGGATATGAAGCCTGCTTCCTGGCGGGGTTAGCGAAGCTCGACACGAATCAAGCCCTCAGCCAATCATATCCCGACGCTCCAAAACTTCCTCCGCACCGGCCCTTCAAAATCATCTACGCCACGCTTTACTACGACGTCCGTCCGACCTTCGTTGTGGACATCACCGAACAATTTGAAACTCGTTTTCAATCGTTGATGGCCTACAAGACCCAGTTCAGCGATCAGGAAGCTGGCAAGGACCTCTTTCCTGCCCAAGCTGAGATTCGTTCCCGCATAGAAGCCATGGCGCGTTTCTACGGAATACTGGGTGGCGTTACCTACGCCGAGCCATTCTTGCAAAAGGAAGTCGGACTAGTGGAAGACTTGACGCTAATTCCGGTGAAGTCGATCTGAACTACCCGTGATAGCCGTGCAGACGAGCGCACCAAATCCGCTTCTGAACGAGCTGAGCGGCGGCGATCGCCGTTCCATCGGCCAAGCCAACAAGGTTGCGGCGCTTGTACTCAGGCGGCACACACTGTTCCCCGAGCTGATGCAGGGACTCTGGAGTTCAGACCCGCTCATCAGAATGCGCGCAGCCGACGCCGCGGAGAAAGTGACGCTCCGCCGACCCGATCTGCTGAAACCCTTCAAGGCTAAGCTGCTGCGCCTGCTCGACGAAGCAACCCAGCAGGAGTTGCGCTGGCATTTGGCCCAAATGGTCCCGAGATTGGCTCTGTCGACAAAAGACCGGGTACGCGCGACCACCGCGCTCAAGTGTCATCTGGAAGACAAGAGTTCAATTGTGAAGACCAGCGCCATGCAAGCCCTCGCCGATCTGGCCGGCGCCGACGATGAGCTAATCCCGAAAATAAAACAACTGCTGACCACACTCACAGAATCTGGAACACCCGCCATGAAAGCACGCGGCCGTAAACTTCTGCGACAACTCGAGCGAAGCCACAAATAACTTTGCAGATTACTTCTTTATTGCCACCGCAACTCCATCCCGTACCGGCAGGATCGTCGTAAACAAATCAGGCGAGCTATACAGCAGCCGGTTGAACTCCCGAATCGCCTTGGTCGAAGGCTCGGCATTTTTCTTATCTGCGACTCGCCCGCTCCACAGCACGTTATCGGTCACAAAGAGGCCACCTTTGCGCACACGCGGAACCGCCAGCCGGAGAACGCGCGGATAGTCCTCTTTGTCCACATCACAGAAGATGATGTCGAATTCCTGCTTCTGTTCCGACAGCAATTCCAGAGCATCGCCGACTCCCACGGTGATTTGATCCGCCACTCCGGCTCGCTTGAAATACTTTTGCGCCTCCGTGGCCTTCTTGCGATCACCATCGGTGTAGAACACGCGGCCTTCTTTGCCGACGGCTCGTGCCCACCAGATCGTGGAATAACCCACGGCCGATCCCATCTCAAATACGGTCTTGGCGCCGATCATGATAGCCAACTGTTGCAAGATCCGGCCCACCACTGGCCCGACAATGGGAATATCGCGCTTTGCCGCTTCCGCTTCAATCTCGGCGAGCACTTCATCTCGCGGCGGAAGCATGGAGTACAAGTAGTCTTCGACCGGGCCGGCAGTGATGCCGCCCATTCGCCAGCCCGGAATTTTCTCTTTCGATTGCGCCAAGTTCGCTCCTGAATTACAAAGTTGATAGGCGACGTCGCCCGTCCCCACAATGTCTATTACGAAATCGTTTCCCCTGGCTTCATCTCCCGCACGTTGATATCCGGCGCCAGCTTCCGCAACTCCGCCGGCGTACCGGTCAACACGGGAAAAGTGCCGTAGTGCATGGGGATGACGGTTTTTGGCTTCAGCAGTTTGCATGCATAGGCGGCTTCGCGCGGGCCCATCGTGTAATGATCACCAATCGGCAACATGCAAATCTCGGGCGCATAGATCTCGCGAATGATCGCCATATCGCCAAACACACAAGTATCGCCGGCATGGTAAATTTTCACGCTATTCGAAAACTCGATCACATAGCCGCAGGCTTCTCCGCCATAAACTCTTCGTTCGCCGTCCTCAATCCCGCTGGAATGCACCGCGTGAACCATGGTGACTTTGATGTCTCCGATGTTTTGTGTGCCACCCTTGTTCATGCCTGAGACCCGCTTGACACCCTTACTTTCGAGCCAGCCGCAAAGCTCAGGCATCCCTACCACGATCGGGTCGTGCTTTCTGGCAATATCGACTGCGTCACCAATATGGTCGCCGTGTCCGTGAGTGCAGAGCATGACATCCACTTTCGCAAGGTTCTTCTCTTTCTCAGGACACTTGGGGTTACCCGCGACCCAGGGATCGATCAGGACCGTCTTACCCCCAGGAGTTTCAACACGAAAAGTAGCGTGCCCTAACCAGGTAATTTTGATGCCGTCGAGTTTCATGAGGGCTGCTAGCTCCTAGCTTCCAACTGAAGTAGCATTCAGCACTCAGCCGTCAGCATTCACGAATCCTAAAGCGTTGCCGACTCCCCTTCGACTCTTGCCCGACCGAATGCTGAATGCTAACTGCTGAATGCTATTTGCTGGATGCTAGTCTAATATGAACTCCCATGCCGGAGCTGAAGGTTCTAATTTCTCGCGAGCAAATCGCCTCTCGTGTAGCCGCGATTGGCGCCGACATCACTCGCGATCTCTCCGGCCAACCTGTGATTTTTATCGGCGTGCTCAAAGGCGCTGCCATTTTTCTTGCCGATCTCGCCCGTCAGGTACACCTGGACACCAGTTTCGACTTTATCGGAGTTTCGAGCTACGGCAATCGCCCCAGCCCAGCACAGGAGTTGCAACACGGGTGGGACTCGACGGGCGAGGTCCGGCTCACCAAAGACGTCGATCAATCCATGCGAGACCGCAACGTAATTCTGGTCGAAGACATCCTCGACACTGGCCTGACTCTCAACTTCCTCAAGCGCGTCCTGATGGGACACCAGCCGAAGTCCTTGCGCATCGCCGCCCTGCTCGATAAACCTTCTCGAAGAAAGCAATCCATCGATGCCGATTACGTGGGATTTTCCATTCCTGACGAATTTGTCGTGGGCTACGGTCTTGATTACGCCGAAAAATACCGTAACCTGCCTGACATCTGCATCGTGCCCAGACAAGGCTAAACCCTATCTGAACCTAAATCCCCACCTACTCCACGACCGATTCCACAGGCCCGACTGATATCATAGGGATGTGGAAACAGTCGTCGAAGACACCGAGCTTCAAATCAAAGTCGAGCCTCTGCTGCTGGAAGTGGCAGACGTGGTCAACACCACCCTCGACCTGGACACGACCTTGCGCCGGGTCGCCGAATTGGTCCGCAAAGTCATTGATTACAGAATATTTGCCATCCTGCTGCTGAATGAAAAGACACAGGAATTGCGCTTCCGCTTTCAGGTGGGATATTCGCGTGAGGTCGCGGAGCGTCTGAAAATCAAGGTGGGCGAGGGCGTAACCGGCATTGCCGCCCAGCGCCGCGAAGCGATCCTGGTGCACGACGTCTCTTTGGATCCGCGCTACATTTCCGCAGTCCCCAATGTACGTTCCGAACTCGCCGTGCCGCTCATCGTCAAGAACCGCTTGATCGGCGTGATCGACCTCGAGTCACCGCTCCCCAATCACTTCACCGAAGAGCACAAACGACTGCTGACGCTGATCGCATCCCGCATGGCAGTGGGCATCGAAAACGCGCGTCTCTATACCCGCACCACGCGCCAGGCGCGCACTCTGGTTTTGCTCAACGAAATCGCTCGCGAGCTCACTTCCATTCTGAATGTCGACGAACTTCTAAAGCGGATCGCCGAACTGCTCAGCCGCTTGATCGATTATCAGATGTTCAGCATCTTGTTGCTCGATTCCACTGGACAGAAACTGGAACACCGGTTTGCTCTGCGCTTTCAGGAGAACGTGCACCTTAAGCATGAGGTTCCGAAGGGACGCGGTGTGGTGGGTTACGCCGCCGAGCACAAAGAAGCCGTGCTGGTGCCGGACGTCAGTAAGGATCCTCGTTACATCCAACTCAATCCTGAGACCCGCTCAGAGCTGGCCGTGCCGCTGATCTACAAAGACAATGTCATCGGCGTGCTCGATCTGGAGCACACGCGCCGCGGCTTCTTTACCGACGATCACCGGCGCACCATCACCACACTGGCCGCGCAAGTTGCCATCGCTCTAGAAAACGCCCGGTTATATGAACAAATTGCCCGCCAGGAAAAGCGCCTCGAGCGGGATTTAGCGCTGGCCCGCGAATTGCAATTCCGGCTGCTACCGCAGACTCTGCCGAAACCTGCGCACTTGGACATTGCCGCCAAGTCCATGCCCGCGCGCGCCATTGGCGGTGACCTTTACGACTTCGTCAGTTATTCTCTTTCCCGCACCGCGATTATCGTCGGCGATGTCAGTGGAAAAGGCGCGCCGGCTGCGATTTATGCAGCGTTGGTCAGCGGTATTCTCCGCTCGCACGCCCCCATCGAACCTTCGCCCGCCGAGATGCTGTCAGCGCTGAACTTCTCGCTGGGAGAACGCCGCATCGAGGCCCAGTTTGTGTCGCTGATCTACGCCCTGTGGGACGATCAGACGCGCACTTTGCGCATCGCTAACTCCGGATTGCCGCGCCCGCTCTACTGCCACGACGGCAAAATCGAACTCATCGAGATCGCCGGATTGCCTTCGGGGTTGTTCGACGACGCCGACTATGACGAGCTGAGTTTCCGCGCCAAGCCCGGCGATATGTTCGTGTTTTTCAGCGACGGTATTCTCGACGCTCGCAATCGCGCTGGCAGCATGTTTGGACGCGGTCGCCTGGATCAAGTCGTGAGCCAGAATCTAGGTGCGCCGCCCGATGCCGTGGTCAAAGCCATCTTCAAGGCGGTGGCTGAACATGCTGCGGGAGAGGAAGCCTTCGACGACGAGACAGTAGTGGTGATTCGCGTCAAGGGACCTGCCGGAAAACGCAAGTGAATCGCGCGGAGCAACGAGCTGGCGGGCGGTTTCCAGAATTCCTTTATCGACAGGTGAAGTCAGGCCGCTCTCAATCGTCTATTCTTCATTGCGGACGAGTTCCGCTCCCGGATTTGGCGGAACGTTTCGGCACTCCCCTCTACGTCTATTCGGCGTCTGCAATTCGTGATCGGGCAGGAGCTTTCGAACAGGCTTTCCGTAAGGTTCCTCACACCGTTTGTTACTCGGTAAAGGCGAACTCAAACCTCGCAATTCTGCGGCTCTTGGCAAAGATGGCCTGTGGCTTCGACGTTGTCTCCGGCGGAGAACTGGAACGCGTATTGCGTGTGGGCCGAGCCGCCGCCAGAAAGACGGTCTTCTCGGGCGTGGGCAAGACCCGGCCAGAAATGGAAGCCGCTCTCGCCGCCAACATTCTATTGTTTAACGTAGAGAGCGAATCGGAACTATTCACCCTGGCAGAGTGTGCCGGCCGTCTCAAGAAAACCGCACGCATCGCTTTTCGCGTGAATCCTGACGTTTCCGCCGAGACTCATCCCTACATTTCCACCGGCTTGCGAGAGCACAAATTCGGAGTTCCGATTAGCGACGCCATGCGCCTCTACTCGCTGGCGGCCGCAGACCGCCGCCTGACCGTGGCGGGTGTGAGTGTTCACATCGGTTCACAGATCCTGGATGTAAAGCCCTTTGCACAGACAATGGAGCGCGTTGCAGAACTGGTGCGCGAGTTGCGAAGCAACGGCCATATCATCAGCTATGTAGACGCCGGTGGAGGACTGGGCATTCACTACGACGACGAGACATCCGATTTCACCGAACGCTTGGCAGCGTACTCTCAAGCCCTCGCGGTGCCGCTCACTGGTTTGAATGTGCACCTCTTGCTTGAGCCCGGCCGCTCGATTGTTGGCTCCGCTGGCATCCTGCTGATGAGAGTGATCTTTAAGAAGACGAACCACGGGAAAACATTTCTGATCGCAGACGCCGCCATGAATGACCTGCTCCGTCCCGCTCTCTATGGCGCGTATCACCAAATCATTCCCGTCGAGGCACCCGGCGACAATTCGCATGAGACCGTCGACGTCGTCGGCCCTGTGTGTGAGACCGGGGACTTCCTGGCGCGGGACCGCGAACTACCAACCACGAACGAAGGCGACTTGCTGGCCGTACTTGACACCGGCGCTTACGGAATGGTGCTCGCCTCGAACTACAACACTCGCCCTCGACCGGCGGAAGTGTTGATCGACGGAAAAACCGTCAGGCTGGTCCGCCGGCGAGAGTCCGTCGCTGATCTGCTGCGACTCGAAAATTGATCGGCTGGCGTGGTATAAAATACCCAGTGCCTTCGATGACTCTTCAACAAAAACTGGACGACTTTAAAGCGAAGTTTGAGTCTGGCGGCCCACCCTACAATGCTCCCAAGACGGTAATCGAGATCTTTCATCGGGCCACGGAAGAACTGCGCCAATCGGGATTGGCCGAACGCGCGCTGAGGAGCGATGACCGGTCGCCGGCCTTCACCCTGAACAACCAGGACGGAAACCCCGTCTCGTCTGTCGATCTCCTCGCGAAGGGCCCGTTAGTAATCACGTTCTTCCGCGGCCACTGGTGACCTTATTGCGTCATGGAGCTGGAGGCTCTACAAGCAGCCTTGCCCGACATACACAGGCTGGGGGCGAACCTGGTGGCGATCTCGCCGGAATTAGAGCGATATGGGCGCTCAGTCCATCGCCGCCTCAATCTGGGTTTCGATGTGCTCTCGGACCATGAGTTGCAGGTAGGAACTCAATTTGGCCTGGTATTTGTACTGCCTGATTACCTCAAGACGGTTTACGCGCAGTTCGGAAGCAAGTTGGATGAATTCAACGGCGAGAATGCTTTTCGCCTGCCGATGCCCGCACGATACGTCGTTGACCAACAAGGCCTGATTCGCAGCGCCAATGTGAGCCCAGATTACACGATTCGCCCAGACCCGAGCGAAACGATCCGCGTGCTGGAGGAATTAGGCAGGGAAAAAGACAACCGCTAGTTGCCTGTCGAGTACGGCGGCGTACGCGACGCATCCCAAACCACTCTCCCGCCCACAATCGTTTTCAATACTTTCACATCGCGAATCTTCGCCGGATCGATGGAGAAAATGTAATCGCTCAAAATGACCATATCGGCCAGCTTGCCCGGTGTGATCGAGCCTTTTTCTTTCTCCTGAAACTCCGCGTATGCCGAGCCCATGGTGTAAGCCCGGACCGATTCCTCCACCGTCAGTTTCTGCTCCGGGAACCACCCCCTGGGATTCTTCCCATCGAGCGTGGCCCGAGTCACAGCGGCATACAACCCCAGCATCGGATTCAACGGCGCCACATCCCAATCGGTTCCAAACGCCAGATGTACACCGTGATTTAAAAACGTCCGGAATGCATAAGTCCGGCTGGCCCTGTCGTGGCCGATGCGCGCCTCCGCCCAGCGTCCATCATCAATCGCGTGAAACGGCTGAACCGAGGCGATCACATTCAATTGCGCGAAGCGGTCGAAGTCCTTGGCGGCCATATGCTGCGCATGCTCAATGCGAAACCTCCGGTCGGCTTCGCCGTGCGCCTTCGCAACCTCAGTATACAAATCCAGGATCATCGAAATCGCCTGGTCCCCAATGGCGTGCGTGCAAATCTGGATCCCGGCTGCGTCAGCACTCATCATGCGGTCGCGCATCAGGGAAAGCGGCTGCATCTCACCAGAGAGCAAGCCGTGATTCCCCGGTTCATCAAGAAATGGCTCGAAAAAATAAGCCGTGCGGGATCCCAGTGACCCGTCCGCGAATGCCTTGACCGCGCCGATCCTCAGATAAGGCCCACCAAAAGCGTGGCGAATCCCGATCTTCACCTGATCGTCAACCTGCGTAATCAAAGGCGCAGCATAGATACGCGTGGTCAGTTCGCCCGCCTGCAACAGCTCCGCGTAAACAGCGATGTCCGCGTAGTCGGGATCCATGTTCTGCACACTGGTCACGCCCACGGACGCCGCGTGTTCCAGCGCACGTTTCACTGCCCGCATAAGCTGATCATGCGAAGGCGGCGGAATCACTTTTGCTACCAGATCCGTGGCAGCGTCTTTGAGATCTCCCGTAGGAGTCCCTTGAGCATCCCGCACGATGGATCCGCCCGGTGGATCAGGCGTCTGGGCCGTCACTCCAGCCAATTTCAGTGCGACAGAATTCGCAAGCGAAGAGTGGCCGTCGTAACGGCTCAAGAAAACCGGGTTATCCGGCGTGACCGCATCGATCATCTCCTTCGTAGGCAAAACCGAGCCGGGCCATTTGGTCTCGTCCCAATCGCCGCCTTGTATCCATTCCCCCTTGGGAGTTTTCTTCGCCTGAGCGGCGATGCGCCGGACGAATTCATCAATGCTGGTCGCATCGTTGAGCTGCACGCTATCCAGTTGCTCACCGCCGCTGACGAAGTGGACATGCGCATCGTTGAAACCGGGTAGCAGCAGCTTGCCGCCGGCGTCGATGACTCGAGTCTCCGATCCACGCAGAGCTTCAACATCCGCATCCGAGCCCACCGCGATAATCCGATCCCCAAACACCGCGACCGCCTGCGCACGCGGACGCGCGTCATCCCCGGTCCAGATGTTGGCATGAGTGACGATCAAGTCAGCGACCGCTTTGGACTGCGCCGGGGCCGCAATCGTCAAAACGAAGCAAGCCAGAAGTGCACGCATAATTTTCATGGGATGAATATTCCTGGGCTTTACCGTTGTCCCCACTTCAGTTTGGTGCGCAGCACATCGAAGAAAGTACCTTGCACCCGCAACAGCTTCACCTGGTGCTCGGACTTGCGGCAGCGCACCCGGTCGCCGTCGTACATGGGCATGCCGACCTGACCGTCCACGCTGAGATACGCCTCGTCCTCTCCAGTATTGACCACCAATTCGATGCTGGAAGTATCGGGTACCACCAATGGCCGGTGCGTCAAGGAGTGCGCCGCAACCGGAGTGACCACAAACCCATTGACTGTCGGCATCAGGATGGGTCCGCCGGCGGAGAGCGAGTAAGCGGTGGAACCCGTGGGCGTCGAAATAATCAGGCTGTCGGCTTTGTATGCGGAGACGAATTCCCCGTCCACGTACACGTCGCAACTATTCAGACGCGAGATCGTACCCTTGCCCACGACAATGTCGTTCAATGCTTCGTAGCTCGAGACGACCTGCTCTTTGCGCACCACTTCACAGTGCACCATGGATCGGGTTTCGACGTTGCAGCAACTGTTCTCGATCCCCTGTAGCGTAGGATACAGCTGGTCGAGCGGAACTTCGGTCAGGAAACCTAACGATCCCAGATTCACTCCCAGGACCGGGATCCCAGCCTTAGCCACAGCCCGGGATGTGGAAAGCAACGTGCCATCACCACCCAGCACCACCACAAAGTTCAGTGGCCGCGAAGCTAAATCTTCGCGCCGGACGACTTCAATCCCCGGCGCATGCGGTTTGGTTTCCTCGTCGACGACCACCTGGTAGCGATGTTCACGAAACCAGCCAAGCAGTTGAGGCACAACCTCTACCAACTCCGGCTTCCCCGGCTTGGAGACAATAGCGGCGGCTTTCCCTGTAGATGAATTGCTGCTGACCATGAAGCTGCATTGTACCGAAAACCGAGAACTAGAAACTGAGATCCGCGAACTGTTCCTATATTTTCTCTGCGTCCTGTGCGGATTTTCTCTGCGAACTCTGCGATGGGAAGCTCTTTCCCCGTACTCAGAACATCGCACGCAACAGAAACTCGCGATTCCCTTCTGCTCCGAGAATGGGTGAGTCGATCGTCTCAGTCCGTGTACAGCCCTGAGCTACCAACGCCAGCCGCACTTTCTCCACGGCTCCCAGTTGCGCCACTTCATCCCGCACAATGCCGCCTTTACCCACCAACTCCCTCCCGACTTCAAATTGCGGTTTGACCAGCACGACAATCTGCCGTCCCGACGGAGGCACAGGGAACGCAGCCGCAATCACGGCCGGAAGCACCAAGGTCGCCGAAATGAACGACACATCCATGGCGATAAAATCGACGGTTTCGCCCAGTTGTTCGCGAGTCAGATAACGGGCATTGGTCTTTTCCAGCAATCGCACCCGCGGATCCCGCCGCAGTCGAAAATCAATCTGGCCGTGCCCCGTGTCCACCGCAATCACGCGCGAAGCTCCTTGTTGCAGCATGCAGTCCGTAAAGCCACCTGTCGAAGCACCAACGTCAAGACAGATAGCCCCTTTCACATCGATCTTCCAATGCTCCAGTGCCTTTTCCAGCTTCAGTCCTCCGCGGCTTACATACTTTAAATCTTCGCCCAGCAGACGAATTTCCGCGTCAACTTCCACCACCGCCCCCGCCTTTTCGACTTTCTGTCCGTCTACCAGGACTTTCCCGGCCAGAATCATCGCTTGCGCCCGCTCTCGCGATGCTGCCAGCCCGCGCTCGAAGATCAATTTATCGATTCTGGTTTTCATGATCGTTCTGTCTCAACGCCAAAACGAAAGCCGCCCGCAGGCGGCTTGATCTTCATCTTGCGCACTCCGAGCACCGTTATCCCGCCACTTCCTCCATCAGCTTCTCATCGATGTCAAAATTGGCGTGCACGTTCTGCACATCGTCGCTGTCTTCGAGCGCTTCCAGCAGTCTAATCATGGTGCTGGCCGCCTGACCTTCCAGCTTGATGTAATTCTGCGGCACCATGGTGACGCTGGAGGAAGTGGGCGTTATACCGGCTTTCTTCACAGCTTCCAGAACTACCTCGTAGGCCGACGGTTCGCTCAACACTTCCCAGTTCTCGCCCTCGTCTTTCAAGTCGTCGGCGCCGGCGTCGAGCACAATCGCCATCAGATCATCTTCCTTGGCCGCCGTCTTCGGAATCACGATGTCGCCTTTCTTGTGGAACATCCATGACACCGCACCCGCTTCCGCCATATTGCCACCGTTCTTGCCGAAAGCATGGCGAATCTCGCTGACCGTACGATTGCGATTGTCGGTATTGATGTCGAGCAGAATCGCCACTCCACCCGGGCCGTATCCTTCCAGCGAAAACTCCTCGTAAACTGCACCCGGCAATTCCCCGGTCCCGCGCTGGATGGCTCGCTTGATGTTATCGGCCGGCATGTTCTCGGCCTTGGCCGCGAGGATGGCGCCTCGCAGTCGTGGATTGGTATCCGGATCGCCACCGCCGTTCTTCGCAGCAATGCCGATTTCCTTGATCAGACGGGTGAAAATCTTGCCGCGCTTGGCATCGAGCGCGCCCTTCTTATGCTTGATTGTTGCCCATTTTGAGTGGCCGGACATGGCTTTACCTCATCCTAAATGACGTTGTCTGCAACCGATAGCAGTGCGCTGGATTCGCCCGTAGAGTAGATCATGAATGCCTCGAATATTATGCAGGCGAATTGAAATTATAGCATGGGGCGCACCGAACTGCCCCGATTCGAAAAGGCTATCTTCGATAGGTTGCGCCGGAATTGGATCTTAAGAAACACCAGAATCCCCATGCCCACTCCGGCTACGAGACCAAGGGGAAAGCCGACAAAACCGATTAGAAAAGCGCCCGCGAATTTTCCAGGGGCTCCGCTAGCAATCTTCATGACACCCAGAGGCAGAAAAAGGCAAACCCCGAAGACGATAACGCCGACGGACGTGGCGACCAGAATACGAAGCATGAGAAATATGGCCTTCAACGTTGCTCCCTGCCTCTCACCTCCTCATGTTAAACTCAACCTATCCCCACGGCGAGGAAAACCAGATGAAATTTGGGGTCATCATCTTCCCCGGGTCGAACTGCGATCACGACGCTCATTGGACCATCGGCCACGTCGCTCACCAGCCAGTCACGTTCCTGTGGCACGACTCTCATGACCTGCAGGGTTGCGACGTCATTATCGTCCCCGGAGGTTTCGCCTATGGCGACTATCTCCGCACCGGCGCAATTGCCAAGTTTTCTCCGGTCATGGAATCGGTGCGCAAGTTCGCCGATGCCGGCGGGCTGGTGCTCGGCATCTGCAACGGCTTCCAGATTCTATGCGAGGCAGGATTGTTGCCCGGCGCTCTGATCCGTAATGTCGGACTGAAATACGTCTGCAAGCCTGTGCACGTTCGCGTCGAAACCACCGACACGCCGTTCACCAGCGCCTGCCGCGAAGGTGATGTGCTAACCATCCCAATCGGCCACATGGAGGGCAACTATTTTTGTGACGATGCCACGCTAGCCGAACTGCGCCGCGACCGCCGCGTAGTTTTTCGTTACACCGACCCCAAGGGCCAAGCTACGCCAGAAGCCAACCCCAATGGCTCACTCGACAACATTGCCGGCATCTGTAGTCCTGGCCGGAATGTGTTGGGAATGATGCCGCATCCGGAACGCTTCAGCGAAAGCGCACTCGGCGGCACCGATGGCTTCAAGATCTTCGAATCGCTGGTAGGAGCCATGGCCGAGAAGTAGCCGCTGCGTTACAGTGCGGTGACCTTCTCTGCGTGCTCCGCGGATGTTGTCCGCGATCTCAGCGTTTCAAGCTCTTCATCTCCCAATAAAGCCAGATCCCTTGGCAACCTGCTATAGTTACATGTCTTCAAACAAAGGGAATCCCGGCAAAAATTACACTTTCATACGAATGACTATTGAACTCGCGCTAATCCGCAAAATAGTACTGTCTTTACTGCTTTTCCTGGCGCCGGTACTCACCGCCGCGCAAACTGGCGTTGCTCCCCGCTGGGAAGTTTTTGGAGGATACTCCTACCAGCGTCTGGACAGCGAGTCGTTCGGTTTCGCCCATGACGCCAATCTGAACGGTTGGAATGCTGAAGGAACCTTTAACATAACCCTGAAATGGAGTGTGGCACTCGACTTAAGCGGCCATTACGGCTCCCAGTTGAGAGACTTCAATTACATGATCGGCCCACAGTACAACTGGCGCCGTGACAAGTCGAAATTTTTCGTGCACGCTTTCATCGGGAAAGCGGAGGACCGGGTAGACATTACCGTCGGAACCAAGAGCGGCTTCCAGGGCGTAGGCCGCGCCATTGCCGGCGGCGGCGGTTATGATTGGGACTGGAGTCCGCGCATCACTTTTCGCGTCGTGCAAGCGGACTACATAAATGGCAACTCATTCGGTCAGACACAAAATAACATCCGGGTTTCCACCGGCGTGATCTTCCACTTCGGACAAATTGGTCATCATCCCAGGCTGTGAACGGAGACGGCGCCGGTTGCAACATCTTTCTCGAAGGCCCTTATTGATGCAGCGTAAAGTAACATTGCTTTGGTTGCTGATTTCACTGTTGGCGGGATTGGCCGGCTGTGGCGGCAGTTCTAACTACACCATTAACCCCAACCCCACTACTCCTTCGGGCGTCAGCCATCTGGCCTACGTCAGTCTTCCCTCGGGTAACGTAATCGATGGATTCCGAATCGACGGTGCAGGCAATTTCACCAACGTGGTGGGATCTCCTTTCCCGGCGGGAAACTCTCCCGGGGCCATGCTGATCCACCCCTCCAAACAGTTTCTCTATGTCGCGAATCGAATCGAGAACACCGTTTCCCTGTTCAATATCGACCAAACTGTAGGTTCCCTGACGGAAGTTCCGCCCCGAGTCGCTACCGGCGTGACCCCTATAGCCATGACCATGACCGCCGCCGGAGACATGTTATTCGTGCTCAATCAGCTCTCTGGCAGCATTTCCGTTTTTTCCATTAGCTCCAGCAACGGAAAGCTGACCCAGGTGACTGGATCTCCATTCCACACCGCTCCCAATCCAGTTGCGCTGGTACTCACGCCTTCGGGAAAATTTCTCTATGTGGTAAATAGCAACCTGGCCCTGGTTTTTGCTTATACCGTCTCCGCGAGCGGACTCTTGGAGCAAGCTGGCGCTCCCATTTCTGTCGGTACTGGGCCTTTCGCCATCGCGATAGACCCCGGCGGCAAATTCGTGTACGTGGCCAACTCCGCCGATGATACCGTCTCAATTCTTTTCGCCAACTCGAGCACTGGCGCCTTGACCGAAGTCGCTGGATCGCCGTTCGATACCGGCGACGGCCCGATTTCCATCGCGGTTTCCACCTCCGGCCTGTACATTTATATCGCTGACCAAGGTACCAATGACATCACCGCGTATTCCATTGATTCAACCACCGGTTTTCCGACTGCGATTACGGGCTCCCCTTTTGGCCTCAATACACCCATACTGCTGGTGAGCGACCCTAATGGCATTTTTCTGTATGCGCTCACTCAGAGATCGGTTTTCGTCAACGAATTCTCCATCGACAGCAGTACTGGCACACTCACCGTCGGTCCCCAATCAAGCTCTGTAATTACCGTTCCGGTTGGACTCGCGGTCAGTAAGTAGTCGCACCGGCGGAGAACCGCCAAGCTTTCGCCGATGTAACCCAGGAAGTTCAGGGTTGCCAACCTCATGGTCAACTTTGGAATCGTCGGTTTCGGATTGCATGCGGTCAAGCGGCTGATGCCGGGATTCGAGTCTGCCACAAATTGCCGCGTGATTGCCCTCTCGCGCCGCACTGCGGGCAAAGCCGGCGAATCAGCCCGTCAGTACAACATTCCGTTGGCGTTTGATTCCGCGGTAGCCCTATGCCGTTCCCCCCAGGTGGACGCCGTTTTAGTGGCTACTCCCAACGCCTGCCACCTGCAAGATGTACTTTTGGCCGTCAAACATGGCAAGCCCGTGCTATGTGAAAAGCCTATGGCCATAAATGCTGACCAGTGTCGTCAGATGGTCGAGGCTGCCGCCAAGGCAAACGTCTTGCTCGGCATCGCCCAGGTTTTCCGTTTTGAGGAAAGTACGGCACGCCTGCGCGACCGTTTGGCATCAGGGCTAATCGGCAAAGTAGTTTTCGCACGTTCTGAGTTTTCCTTTCCGGGGGGGAGCGGGCATCCTCGCACTTGGATCGGAGATCTGTCCATTTCCGGCGGCGGTCCGATTGCCGACGTAGGTGTGCATTGCGTGGATGCGCTCCGCTTCGTTCTGCAAGACGAAGTCGTTCGCGTAAGCGCGCGTGGCTTCGCCGACTCGCAATCGGGAGAGGTTGAAGCCGGAGCGGCGATGATTCTCGAGTTTGCCCGCGGCACATTGGCTACGGTCAGCGTCTCGTTCCGTGCCGAGTACCGCACTCCTTTCGAATTGGTGGGCGAGACTGGGATCCTGCGCGCTGACAACGCCTTCAACGTAGAACGTCCGATTCAGTTGGAACTGCGGCGTGCCGGAGAGGTCATCGAAACCCAGAACGTAACCAACCAGGCTGCGTACACTCGACAGGTCGAGTCCTTCGCTGCCGCAGTCGAGGGCAAAAGCAAGTTCCCCGTGCCCGGCGACGAAGGCTGGCGTAATCAGGAGATTCTGGACGCCGCCTATCGCAGCCTCAAAAGCGGTAAGACAGAAGATGTCCTCGCGGTGACTTCGTGAGCGGCGGAACTTCGGCATCGCCGTGGTCGTCTGATTTGCGGGTCATGTTCTCTCCCACCGCGGCTTATCAAGAACTCGCGAAATCGCCGGAAGCCCCCAGCAAGTGGCTAGCGCTGCGACGGCCGTTGCTTTTTGTTTTCGTCCTAGGTTGCACAGTTTCATTTGCTGCTTCCGGCCGACTGACCCTGCGCCTCGTAGTCCCCGCAACCATTTATGCCGGGCTGGAAATACTCATCGAGGTGCTGGCCCTGGCGGCTGTCCGCTCGAAAGCCTTTGCAAATACTTTGCCGTCCTTCTCTCGCTCCCTTGATCTGTTTTTTGCCGGTTTTGGTCCGTGGCTGTTATGGATGGTCAGCTTCGCCGCCATCTGGGCGTTAGCCTCGCCAGTGAACGCCTTCCGCTGGACCGGTCCGCGCTGGGATGGGTACGTCCTCGCTGCGATCGCCCTCTGGTCGTGTTATATCGACTTCTGCTTCTTTCGCTATGTCTTTCGCACCACGCGCCAGAGAGCCGCGCGTGACCTGTTTGTGCAGCGGGCCATTTCCTGGACTCTGGCAGCGATCATCTTCGGCGGCGGGTCGCTCTGGTCGGAGATCGTCAGGAGCCTGGGCTTATGAACGCAAGGCGCTGGCTTGCAGCAGTTCTTATCGCAGTGTCACTAATCGCTGGCACCTATTCCGATACCGTCCCCAAGAATCCACCGCTGATGTTGGGAAACTATCGCGTTCTGGCAGCCGATTTTCACGTTCACCCTTTCCCTCTGAGCTGGGCACCGCTCGCTCCCTGGGACATAGTACTGGAAGCCCAACGGCAAGGCTTGGACGCCATTGCCATCACCGGTCACAACCACGTCTGGGTCGCCAAAGTAGGAGGTTGGTTCTCCCACCGGATCGGGGGCCCGACCATTGTGATAGGCGAGGAAATCATCGCGCCAACCTATCACCTGCTCGCCATCGGCATCGATCACAGCGTCGACTGGAGGCAACCCGCTGCCGCAGCTATCGACGAAGTTCATCGCCAGGGAGGCGTCGCCATCGCAGCTCATCCCGTGTTCAAGTACTGGGGAGCCTTCGACCCCAACGCCATGAGCAAACTTGATGGCTCCGAGGTTCTGCATCCCCTCGGCTACGTTCGCCCTCCGGCCTATGTCCAGTTCCAGCAGTTCTACGCCCGCAAACGGCTCACGGCCGTCGGCGATTCTGACTTTCACGGACTCGGCCCCTTGGGCATCTGCCGCACCTATGTTTTCGCGGGCGATAACTCACCTTCGGCAATTGTCGACGCCCTGCACGCCGGACGCACCGTGGTTGTCGATCGCAACGGCCGCTACTACGGCGACCCCGATCTGATTCGCCTCGCCTCGCAAGATCCACGATTCAACCCGCATCAATTCGACGAACCGCCCCAGGGTCTTCTCCTGATGCTGAGCCGCGTCACGGGAGTCACCGGCCTCTTCGTCTTGATTTTGTTCGCGTGAGAGAAATTCAACGATCGGCGCCCCATCCTTTCGCGCTTTTTGCGAAGAGGTGGGATTCCACGAACCTTAACTTGCCACTTTGCTTCTTCCTCGATACGCACTAGAATCCGCCTAGACACTCACAGCGGAGTCACAACGAATTGGTCTTCTCTTTACCAATTGTCCTTTTGATCGTCCTCGACTTGGCTATCCTCATTTTGCTCGCCCTACTCTTCCAGCGGAGGTTTGGGGGTTCACCGCAACTTGAGGCATTAACACGCCTTACATCTCAGACCGAAGCCCTTTCCGGACAATTCTCCGCCACCATCGGAGATATGGCCCAACGGCTGGAGCAAACCAAAGGCGATCTCCGCCAGCAAGTATCGGATCGGCTGGGTGAAGGCTTCAGCCTGATGCGGAACGCGGTAGAAGAACAGATGCTGGCCGGCCGTCGCGAGCAGGCCGAAAGACTCACCGAGGCCCGCACCGAACTGACTTCTTCCCTCGCGCTGACCACTTCTCAGCTCAAGACCGAGTTCGACAATCTCAATCAGAAGACGGCGCAGAGTCTGGATTCGATCCGAGACCGCGTTGACGCCAAACTCATGGCGATCACCGATCAGGTTCAGCAAAAACTCGATCAGAACATCAAAGAAGGCTTCGCCCACTTCGAAAAAGTACAGCAGCATTTGAAGGCCGCCGAAGAACAGCTTCGCGAAGTCGGAGCGCTCGGCCACTCCATTAACGATCTGAATAATCTGCTCAAGCTGCCTCATCTTCGCGGTACCTTTGGCGAAGCCAGCCTCGAGCGCCTGCTGGCCGACTTTCTTCCTGACCACATGTTCGAGATTCAGAAATCCCTGCCCGATGGCGGCGGACGTCCCGATGCAGTCATCAACTTCCCCGACCGCCGTCTACCAATTGATGCCAAGTTTCCTCGCGAGCAAGTCCTGGCGCTTTTTGAGAGCACGGTCGAAGCTGAGATTGAAGAAGCCCGCCATGAATTTGTTCGCGTGATGAAGGCTGAGGGCAAGCGCGTCAAAGCTTACATTCAACCCGAAAACGGTACCACCGACATCGCCCTGCTCTATCTGCCCAGCGAGACTCTTTACATGGAAGCTATTCGCAATCGCGATCTCGCCGACTGGCTAAACGAGCAGCATGTGTTCCCAGTTTCACCCAACACCTTGCTGATGACGCTCAAGACCATCGCGCTGGTACACAAGTGGTATGAGATGGCAGGCCGTTTCGAGAAGAGCCGGGTGGAACTGGCGAAGGCGCAAAAGTCATTCGATTTCTTCCAGAACCAGTTCGATAACGTGGGCAAGAGTCTCAACAAAGCTCAAGAGGCCTTCGAGACCGCACAGCGTCACTTGAAGACCTATCGCGGCCGCGTAACCGTACTCAGCGGCCAGGAGCAACTGGAACTCGACACAGCTGCCGCAACAGCAAAGACCGAAGAAGAGCCTCTGCCGCTAATCGACAAGGCCAGCGCGTAAGGATCGTTTTTCTTTGCGCCCTTTGCGGACAAACTTTGCGCCCTTTGCGGTTAAAAGCTTTACCGCGAAGCACGCAAAGAACTCGCTAAGTACGCAAAGATGATCCGAATCTAATCCGCTAGCTTAAAATAATCCTCTTGCCACTTCCCACCGAACTCGACCGTCTCCGTGTGGTGCTGGTCTCCACCCGCAATCCTCTGAACATCGGCGCGGCTGCTCGCGCTATGAGCAACTTCGGATTCTTCCATCTGCGAGTCGTCAATCCCTACGCGCCGGCTTTTCGCGAAGCCCGCTCCGCAGTCGGCGCAGCTGACGTGCTCGCCGCCGCTGAACAATATAAGACCGTCGCCGACGCTGTATCGGACTGCACGCTCGTAGTCGCAACCTCCGCCGTGGGCCATCGCAAAGTAGAACATCCCCTACAGCGCCTGGAGCAAGGCGCGCGCCGCATTCGCAAATATCTGCGCTCCGGCCGCGTAGCCATCCTCTTCGGTTCAGAGAAAATCGGCTTGACTGCGAAACAGATGAGCCATGCCCACTTCCTCATGCGTATTCCCACCGCTGAGAAGAATATTTCGATGAACCTCGGCCAGGCCGTCGCCGTGTGCCTTTATGAATTAGTTCGAGCCGCAAAGGCCGCAAAGACCCAGGAGAAATCCACGCTAGCCTCCGCCGAAGAACTGGAGCGCATTACGTTAAAGCTGCTCGAAGCCATGCGCGGCAGCGGCTATCTCGCACGCCGCCCCATCGCTGACGTAGAAGAAAGAATCCGCCGCCTGGTGCGTCGCCTCAAACTGCCATCACGCGACGCCATCGTGTGGCACGGCATCCTGCGACAAATTGTGTGGAAGCAACGCTTAACAGATAAGCCTGCAAGCAAGTTGTGATTCGCCCGGCCGCCGATCCGCCCTACAAATTGCGATGTCCGCGGCCCGATTGTATCCGCAGCAACGCGGCAACCAGGGCATCGACGTCCTCGTAGGTATTGTAGAGCGCCAGCGACGGGCGTACCGTGGCCTCGACACCCATACGACGCAGAATAGGCTGCGCGCAGTGATGGCCCGCCCGCACCGCAATGCCTTCCTGGTTGAGCGCAACGCCCACATCTTCGGTGCGAACGTCGTCGAGAACAAAAGATAGCACTCCTGCTTTTTCTCTAGCAGTTCCGATCAACCGCAAACCAGGCACAGTGAGCAGTCCAGCGATCCCATAGTTGAGCAGTTCATGTTCGTAAGCGGCGATGCTTTCTCTGCCCACCTCCTCGACGTAGTCGAGCGCCGCGCCGAGCCCGACGGCATCGGCAATGTTGCCGGTACCGGCTTCAAACCGCCCTGGCGAGTTCTGGTACGTAGTCTTCTCGAAAGTGACATCGACAATCATGTTGCCGCCGCCGTGCCACGGCGGCATTGCCTCGAGCACGTCCAGCTTGCCGTAAACTACGCCGATACCGGTAGGCCCGAAGACTTTGTGTCCTGAGAAAACATAAAAGTCGCAATCGAGCGCCTGCACATCCACCGGCATGTGGGATACAGCCTGTGCCCCATCAACTACAACCCGCGCCCCGTAACGATGCGCGATCTCGACCATCTCGCGCGCCGGCGTGACGGTCCCCAGCGCGTTCGATACCTGGCTGAATGACACGATCTTGGTGCGCGGCCCCAGCAGCCTTTCGTATTCCTCAAGAATGATTTCGCCGCGGTCGTTGACTGGCGCCACCCGCAGCCGCGCGCCTTTCTCCGAACACAGCATCTGCCAGGGGACAATGTTGGCGTGGTGCTCCAGCCAGGTGATGACCACTTCGTCGCCCTTCTGAACATTGCGGCGACCCCATGCCTGGGCGATCAGGTTGATGCCTTCAGTGGTGCCACGAACAAAGACAATTTCACGTGTAGAAGAAGCATTCAGAAAGCGGCGCGACTTTTCGCGCGCGCTTTCATAGGCATCCGTGGCCCTCGCGGCAAGAGTGTGCGCGGCGCGATGGATGTTGGAGTTCTCGTGCCGGTAGAAATAGGAAAGCCGGTCAATCACTGCATTCGGCTTCTGCGTGGTGGCGGCATTGTCGAGCCAGACTAGAGGCCGGCTGTGTACTTGCTCCTGCAAGATAGGGAAATCGCGGCGAATCAGCCGGGGATCGAGGGGACGCTTGGCGACCCCGAGCTCTCTCGGCGACAGATCCGGACGGAACTCAAACGACTCCACGCCCGCAGGCAGTGTCGTGGTGCCCGCTCTAGATCCAGGCGCAGCTTTTTCCGCATCGGGAAGCGATCCCGAAAGGCCCGGCACAGTCGAGGGAGGCACGGCGGCCCGCAGATCAGCTTCAGTTGTGGGAATGGCAGGCGGTGACGAAGGCAGCGCCGGCATGCCCGGTGCCGACCGCGCTCCAGGTGCGCCCGGAAAAGAGAACAGCGCGCTCAACGATGGAAACGAAGCCGTGCCCGGATAAACAGCGTTCCCCGCATCAGGGACATACGCAGATGAGGAGGGCATGTCTGTCACTGGAACTGCGGGAAGTTTGGGTTCGAGTGACTTCCCTTCCTGCCAGGAAGGACTCGCGTGAAAATCTGGTGCTGCCGGCTGAGTTGCAGACGGTGAGCCGGGAGCGGCAGGGACGTTCGGTATCGATTCAACGCCCGCCACGCCCGGCATTGCGGGCACGCGAGGAAAAGAAAACATCTCGTTGAGAGTCGGGAACACCGGCGCAGCGGCTGGCGATGCACCCTTCTCACCTTCCATAAAGTAAGGTGAAGAACCGGGCGCAGGTGTCGCACCGGCCGAAGATGCCGACATGGCAGCCATATCCGCTCCGCCCGGCGGAGAGGTTGGCGGCGACGAAGGCATCGCCGGAACGCCGGGGAAGGAAAACATCTCGCCTGCCGGCGGTACAGTGGGAACATCAGCCGGAGCGGCCAGCTTCGCTCCGTCGGGAGAACCTGCGGGCGAGGCGACCGGTAGTGGTGGAACGGTACCGGGAGCGCCCGGCACGAGCGCGGTCGAGCCCGCCAGCGATGCCGGAATCGCACGCAAGTCGGCTTCATTTAATTGACCGACTTGGGGCGATGACGGCGGAGCCGAAATATCCGGCGGGGCTGCCCCGCCGGGCACGTTGGGGAAAGAGAACGCATCCCTGATTGACGGAAAAGACGGAATAGCGCCGAACGGTGTGGCGCGCGCTCCATCAAAGTAAGGTCCTGCGGCGGACTTCGGAGCTGCGATTACCGTCTCAGTCACGGGACCAGTGTCTGGCGAAGGCGCTCCGGCCACACTGCTCGGAAGCGCACCACTCCCTGGCAGCGCCACGAAAAACTCATTCGCCAGTCTGGCGATCACGTCCGGATTAGGCAGTGAGGCCAGACCGGTGAACGGGTTCGGCGGCGCATTTGCATCCGCCGTTGGCACTTCCTCCACTACGCGATCACTTGTACTCATGGTATTGGTCGACATTCACATTCTCCAACACGCCGATGGCATCCTCAGTGAGGACCGCGATCGAGCAGTAGAGCGAAATCAGGTACGAAGCAATCGCCTTGTGATTGATGCCCATAAAGCGAACCGACAAACTGGGCGACACTTCGCCGGGAAGTCCAGGCTGGAAGAGCCCGATCACACCCTGCTTTTTCTCGCCGGTGCGAAGCAGCAGGATATTCGTCTTTTCGCCCTTGATGGCGAGTTTGTCGCAAGGAACCAGCGGAACTCCGCGCCAGGTCAAGAATGGTGAACCAAACATGGTTGCAGTCGGAGGCGGAACCCCACGGCGCGTGCATTCGCGGCCGAATGCGGCGATGGCGCGCGGGTGAGCGAGGAAGAAAGCCGGTTCCTTCCAGACTTTGGCCAGCAGCTCATCCAGATCGTCCGGTGTGGGTGCACCTTTCCTGGTTTTGAGATGCATGTCGGGGATAACATTGTGCAGCAACCCGTACTCCGTGTTGTTGACCAGTTCGTTCTCCTGGCGCTCTTTGACCTTCTCGATCATCAGGCGCAATTGCTCACGGATCTGGTCGTGCGGGCTTCGGTACAGGTCGGAGATGCGGGTCTGCACATCGAGAACAGTGGTCACCGCGTTCAACGTGTACTCGCGCGGCTTCTCCTCGTAATCGACATAGATCTCGGGCAGGTCAACCTCTTCATCGGGACTGCACTCGATCGTGCGTGTTCCTGGCCGAGTGGGTTTTACTTTGTTGACGCGATAGGTGCCCGCCTCGACGGGCACCCACGAGAGGAAAGTGACCAGCCAGCGTGGCGTGATCACCTCCATCATTGGGACCGTCTTGGTGACGGTCGCGAGCTGGCGGGCCTGCTGCTCGCTCAGCGTATGACGGACTTCGGCTTTCTCGGGCATGCGATTAGCTCCTCAGTGTTTGTAAGAACAAGGTCGTTAGAAAATTTGGACTGGACCTGAATCGGCTGGTCCTTTCGACGTTTCTGGGTGGATCGTAGCGATAAGCCGCGCTGCGGGACTTCATGGTTGGGACACGAGAAGTTCGCAACACGGTTGGGCTTAATCTGTGACCCACGTCACATATCAACGTGAAACCAACACCGCAGACATCTTCCTTCTGCATCGTGCTGTCCCGCAATCCTGTAGATTGACTTGTGAGATTGAACTGACCACGGCAGGGATATCATGCGCGGCCTTAATTGTCAACTAGTTCGATGGTGTTTATGGTATTTGTCGCAATTAGCACTCAGAGCAACCGCTTACGCGCCTGCAGCGGTGGCTTGCGCCTTATAGAACTTCTTCTTGACCCGGGAGCGGATTTCCTCCAGTTCCGCATGCAACCTTCTGATTTCGGCATCCAGTTCAATAAAGCTCCGGCAATTCGCAGTAATCAATTTCTCAGCTTTCATCCCCGCGTAGTTTTGGCTGCCGCCTGCTTTTACGTAGACGCAGGCAGAAGGTTGTTTGGTTAATGGATCACGCTCCAAGTACAAGAAATCGAGACTTGAGGTTTCCATAATGCGGATTATCCCACGACTTTTTCCCACCGGGAACTTATCAAACGAGGAACCTGCAACAAACAAAAAGCCCCACCGCGAAACGGTGGGGCTTTCATACAGAAAATCTTATACGCTAAATGACGAGCCGCATCCGCAGGTGCTCTTCACGTTCGGATTCTCAAACTTGAACCCTGCGCCTTCCAGCGTCTCGACGTAGTCCACGATGCAGCCATTCAGGTACATGACCGAGGTGGCATCCACGAACACCTTAAGGCCGTCGAAGTTGAAGGTCTTGTCCATCATTCCAGCCGAGTTTTCAAACGACATCGCATAGGAGAAGCCAGAGCAACCGCCGCCCTGCACTCCCACGCGTAGCCCAGCGGGAACCGGGTTCTGTTGCGCCATGATCTCCTTGACCTTGGCGACGGCATTCGGAGTCAAAGTAACCGGCGCTGCCTTGGGTGTTGCAACCTCAGGCGTTGCGGTCGGTGTAGTCGGGCTCATTGTCGTAGACATTTGTGTATCTCCTTAAAAGTGCTCTTCCCAATTATATAGCACAGCCAGGGGCCAATTCTCCTCCAAAAAAGACCTAACGCCCACAACCCTTTAGATGCCCCTGCCCCCTCCCGGTCGCAATCACCAAACAAAAGCGGCATCATTTGCCTTTCGGGGATATAATTGCCCCGATTCGCCGGTGTCGGCGGTGGTTGGTAACCTTGCACCGGTAGCGCCGGATCCAAGTCGATCCGCATCGAGGTTGCATATGGGCATGTTGCTGTGGCCGCTAATTCTATGGGGAGCTATCACCGCTGCCCTGGTCATTCTCCTGATCTACCGGAGTACTCTGTCCATGCATGAGGACGAACAACTGTTCCTGAGCGAGTCCGAATCGCAAATGCAAAAGGACCACATCGAGGTCATGCAGAAACTCAACAAGATCACTCCCATCGTGAAGTGGCTGGGCGCCGCTTCGGGAGTGCTGATCCTCATCATCGGCGGTGTGGCCCTCTACCAGCAACTCTCACAAATGAATTAACGCGGAGAGTGGCCCGCCACGTCGTCTCTGGTCAAAGACAGGGCGGGATTCGCCTGCCCTGTTCGGCGGTAAAAACCAATGAGCAAGCTCGGGCGCATAACGCTCGCCGATCTCACCGCCGCCACAGCAAATCCCCCGCCACAAACAAAAAGAACATCACCGAGATCACTCCATTCATGGTGAAGAACGCGGCGTTGAGTTTGGACAGATCGTCCGCGGAAACCAGGGAGTGCTCGTACAGCAGAAGCAAAGCAACCACGGCAACGCCTGCGATTGCCAGCTTTCCCAATCCGAACACCGCAACCACACTGACCAGCAGCAACAGCATAACCAGATGAAAACCACGCGCAATCCAAAGTGATCTGCCGATGCCGAAATGACGCGGGATCGAGTGCAGTCCGCTGCTCCGGTCGAAGTCGTAATCCTGGCAGGCGTAGAGCACATCGAAGCCTGCGCCCCAGAATGTAACCGCGGCGGTCAACAACAGAATGCGCGGATCAAGCGATCCCCGCACCGCAATCCACGCTGCCGACGGCGCAATGCCCATGGCAAATCCCAAAACCAGGTGCGACCAGCGGGTGAAGCGCTTGGTGTAGGAATAGAGCAGGACCACACCCAGCGCCACCGGTGCGAGCAGCAAAGAAAGACGATTGAGTTGGGAGGCGGCCAGGACAAAGACGCCGCAGGAAACAATGACGAACGCCGCCACAAAGCTGTGGGTGAGCGTCCCGGCTGGAAGCGCCCGAGTCTGGGTACGCGGATTGGAGGCGTCGATCGAAGCATCCGCCACGCGATTGAAGGCCATCGCTGCCGACCGTGCCGAAACCATGGCGACGATAATCCATGCCAACGCGTGTCCGCCGGGAATGCCGTTGGCCGCCAGCATCGCTCCGCACAGCGCAAATGGCAGCACGAAAACGGAGTGCTCCCACTTGATCATCTCCAGCGTGACACGTAGATTGTGAAGCACCGCCACGTTGAAATTGTAAAACAGATCGACGGTTCTCAGTCGGCGTACCCGTGTTCGCCGACGAGCGGCACGAATCGACATCCTTCCAGGTTCGTAACCATTGCGCGGCCTTCCTGCTTGCGCACCAACTTCAACTCCTGCGCATCCGCCGGGCCGACCGGAATGACCATGCGTCCGCCTTCGCGCAATTGTTCAAGTAGCGGTTGAGGAATCGTCGGCGTGGCTGCTGAAACCACAATGGCATCAAAAGGCGAGTATTCGACCCATCCCAGGCCGCCGTCGCCCACAAGCAAGCTAACATTGGCATATCCCAGCTGTCGTAGAATCGTCGCCGCCCCATGCGCGAGCGACTCGATCCGCTCGACCGAATAAACCTGCCGAACCAATTCCGCCAGCAGGGCGGTCTGATAACCGGAGCCCGTCCCGATTTCAAGAACGCTTGCTGAGCCGTCGAGGGACAGAACCTCCAACATGAACGCCACGATGTAGGGCTGCGAAATCGTCTGCCCTGCACCGATGGGAAGCGGATGGTCGTCGTAGGCGCTGTCTCGATATTCGTCTGTGACAAATAAGTGTCGCGGAACCTTTTCCATGGCGGCCAAGACGCGCTCATCCCGGATCCCGCGGGCGCGCAGTTGTGCCGCCACCATCTTCATACGTAGTGTCGTAAAGCGGTCGGATTGAACGCCGGTCGTCATTGCTAAATCGGAACAATGTATCTTACGCCGTAAATAATCATCAACATGAGCAGTCCCGAGCGGAGTATTCGTCGGCCCGGCAACTCTTCTAGTAGTATGCGAGAACGCAGCCCCTTAAAAGTAAGGATGAATCCCAGTGAGCGATGAACGATACGCCCCCGGCTGGCCGGGAATTCCGGCACGCTGGACCTCGAGCGCGAAGACCGGAGTCGGCACTGCCTTAAGCCGCAACAGCAAGATATGGTTCACCACCAGCCACGGCATTCTGAATGAAGTTTATTATCCCCGCGTAGACCAGGCGTGCACCCGTGACCTGGGGCTGATCGTCACCGACGGCAGCCGCTTTTTCTCCGAAGAGAAGCGGCATTGCCGGTGCGAAATCGGCCCGATCACGCCCGGGGTTCCTCTCTATCACCTCACTAACACGGAATTGCAGGGCCGCTACAAAATTGAAAAAGAAGTCTTTACCGATCCCTTCCGAAATGTGGTCTTGCAGAAGATTCGGTTTGTCCCGCAACAAGGCAGGCTAGAGGATTACCGCCTCTATGCTCTGCTCTCTCCCCATCTCGCGAACCACGGAGGCGGGAACACTGGCTGGGTGGGAGATTACAAAAGCGTACCCATGTTGTTCGCTCACCGCGAGGACACCGCACTGGCTTTTGGCTGCTCGACGCCATGGCGGAAAATGTCGGTGGGATTCGTCGGCTACTCGGATGGATGGCAGGACCTTTCGCAAAATTATCAACTAACCTGGGATTACACTCGCGCGGAGAGTGGCAACCTGGCGCTGACCGGAGAGATCGACCTGGCCGCTTGCAATGGAGAATTCGTCCTGGCGCTGGGCTTTGGCGAAATATCGACAGAAGCCGGACAACAAGTGCGTTCCAGCTTATCGGAGCCGCTCGATGTGCTGCGCGACCAATATGCGACCAGTTGGCAGAAGTGGCAAGACACGCTGTTGCCTCTGGACCAACCCCGGCGCGAGCATGATCTTTACCGTGGCAGTGCCGCCGCCCTGCGCACTCATGAGTCCAAGGATTTTCTGGGAGGAGTCATCGCCAGCCTTTCCATTCCCTGGGGCTTCAATAAGGGCGATGAGGATCTCGGCGGCTACCACCTGGTGTGGCCGCGTGATCTGGTGGAAACTGCGTTCGGATTTCTAGCGGCGGGAGCGAAGTCCGATGCCATTCGCGTCCTGCAATATCTGGAGTCCACCCAGGAGGCCGACGGGCACTGGGCGCAGAATCTGTGGCTCGACGGCCGTCCCTACTGGATGGGCGTGCAAATGGACGAAGCGGCCTTTCCCATCCTTTTGGTGGACACCCTGCGGCGGGAGATGCACGTACCAGCGGGCGAGCTGAAACGATGGTGGATGATGGTTTATCGCGCGGCCGCTTTCATCCTCCGCAACGGTCCGGTCACCCAGCAGGATCGCTGGGAGGAGGACGGGGGTTATTCTCCATTCACGCTTGCAGTGGAGATTTCGGGGCTGCTCGCCGCCGCCGATTTCGCGGATGCAGTGGAAGAAACCAAGATTGGCGGTTATCTGCGCGACGCCGCCGACGCTTGGAATGACAATATCGAACGCTGGACCTATGTAACCGGAACCGACCTGGCACGCCAGGTCGGGGTCGAAGGCTACTACGTACGTATTGCCCCGCTGGACAGTAACGGGGCTGCTTCGCCGCTTCAAGGTTTCGTGCCTATCAAGAATCGGCCTCCAGGAGAAAGTGGTGCCCTCGCCGCACAAATCGTCAGTCCGGATGCGCTGGCGCTGGTCCGCTTCGGTCTGCGTGCCCCGAACGATCCCCGCATTTTGAATACGCTCAAGGTAATCGACGCAGTCTTGCAGGTGAAGCTGCCCCAAGGGCCATGCTGGTATCGCTACAACGGCGATGGCTACGGCGAGCATGAAGATGGTTCCCCGTTTGACGGCACCGGTATCGGCCGCCCGTGGCCCCTTCTGGCAGGAGAGCGGGCTCATTACGAACTGGCCGCTGGCAATCGCCAGGCCGCGGAAGCACTTCTGGCTGTGATGGAAGGCTCGGTCGCCGGCTGTCACCTGCTCCCCGAACAGGTTTGGGACGCTCCTGATCTGCCCGAGGCGGAGTTGTTTACCGGCAAGGGCACAGGCTCAGCTTGTCCACTGGTGTGGGCGCATTCGGAATACATCAAGCTGCGGCGTTCGCTGCGCGACGGCAAGATCTTCGACCAACCGCCGCAGCCGGTGCATCGCTACCAGGTGGAGAAAAGGAAGTCGGTATATTGGGGATGGCGATTCAACAATAAGTGCAAAGCCATGCGAGTGGGCAAAAACCTGCGGCTCGTACTGCCCGCGCCGGCAACCGTGCATTGGAGCTTTGATGGCTGGAAGACCGCGCACGATATCGATTCCGATGACACGGGGTTAGGCGCTTGCGTCGCCGACCTTCCTTCCGATCAATTGCCCGTGGGCCGTAAGATCGTCTTCACCTTCTATTGGCGGCAAGAACAACGCTGGGAGGGAACCGATTATTCCGTCGTCGTAGAAAACATGTGAAAACCGGCAGCTACCTATCCTGTGTAGACCAACTCCACTACCGTGCAGTCGTCGCTTAGGGGCGTTCCACAACAAAAATCCGAGATGGCGGCGAAAATGTCTTCCAGGCCCCCGACTTTGGCCGCCACTTCGAGCCGCGAGTCCTCAAAGAAGTCTCCTTTGGCGTTTTCCGCTTCAGTCACGCCGTCCGTGACCAGTACCAGGCGATCACCCGGCTTCAATTGATAATGAGCGCTCTCGTATTTGGCATCCGGCAGCAAACCTACTGGAAGATTGGCGTCGGAAGGGCGCTCGACTTTCCCGGCCGAAACGACCAGAGGCGGAATATGGCCACAGTTCACATACTCCAGTTGGCCGGTGCCGCTGATGCAGGCAATGAGTACCGTGGCGTACTTCTCGCCGATGTGCTTGGCGGTAAAGAAGCGATTGACCGCGGTTACAATGTCAGTCAACGCCATGCCCGCCGTGAGCTGCGAATAAATCATCCCTTGCAGGGTGGACGCCAGCAATGCGGCAGACACTCCCTTTCCGCTGACATCGGCCAGGACCACGGTCAGGCCGGCGTCGGTATGCACCGCATCGAAGAAGTCGCCGCCGATCTCTTTGCAGGAAAGGTTTCTTCCGCTCAGCCGGGCAAACGGCACTTCGGGGATAGTTACAGCCATCAGGCGTTGCTGGATCGAAGCCGCAATCGACAGCTCCTGTTGATAGCGTCGCGAAGATTCTTCCGCCTGCACCAGTCGCGCATTCTCAATAAGCGAAGCCGCTTCAGTCGCGATGGCGTGCAAAATGTCATTGCTCACGCCGGAAATGTCCCTCGAAGCAAAGCGCGAGTCCACATATAACGCGCCCATAGCCTCAGCTGCAACAGCAGGCGCGGGAGAATCAGTGTCGCGGGTGGTCTGCACCTGCGGCTTGCGCAGCGGAACACAAATTACGGTGCGCAGATCGTAAGCCACAATGCTCTTTCGCCCGGTCAAATCCAGCGACCGGCTGGTGTCGGTAAGCACGAACTCCGAGTTCGATTTCAGCGCATCTTCCAGAATGGAGTGAGAAATGGTCGTGTCTTCCAGCAGCGGCTCGCTCTTAGAGTTACGGCCCGCTGCCAGCCGCAGCTCGCCTTGCTCATTCTTCATGAAGACATAAGCACGCTCGGCACGAGTCAGCTTGAGAGTCACGTCGAGCAGCGTCATCAGAATTTCATCGAGTACGCCCACCGTATTCAGCTTGCGGGCAGCCTCCAGAAACAGAATCAGCTTTTCCAGATCGGTGGTCTCGTCCGAGATGTGCATCCCGGAAATCTGGCTAAGGAATTCGCGCGCCGAATTGGTGGTCCCGTGCAGGGGGTTGAAAATGACGTAGGCGACTTCGCGAACTCCAAATTCCAGGCGGTCATTGCGTTCCAGATTCTTTTGCTGGATGCGCTCGCCGTTGACGAAGGTTCCGTGTTTGCTGCCCTGGTCAACTACGCTGAACTGTCCGTTCTCCGAAACAATCAGGGCATGGTCGCGCGACACGCGCGGATCGGCGATCACCAGATCCTTATCCACTTTGCGCCCCACGCTGAAGGGGCTGTGGTCGAGATTGATGATGCGTTGCTCATTCCCCTGCACGAATACAAGGGTCGGGAACACACCCGAACTCGACTCCGGCGGAGGATTGACGATGGTCTGAAAGCTCATGTGCGCCCGGACACTCCTCGACCCGCGAGAAGTACTATGAGAATAATGCCAGCATCGAAGCGCGGTGGGAAGGGGAGAGTGCGATTTTGTTCAATTCCCGCCGCTGGAAGACCTGAAGGCAGCCCTGGGCGTTACTTGCGGCTGCGATCAAAGGACGCCAGAGCCTCCTGCTCGGTATCATAGACCTCGAACACCGTCACTAGCTTGGTAATCTGAAGCACATCCCGCAGCCGCTGGCCCACGCCCGTCAGCTTGATGTCCGCGCCCCCGGCGCGCGCCGACGAGTACACCCCCACCAGCGTACCCAACCCGCTGCTGTCAATGTAGTCAACGCCCGCTAGATTCAGCACCACCTGGCGTGACGTCGTCAGCACCTTCTTGAGTGTCTCCCGCAACCCTGCGGCTTCTTCTCCCAGCACGATGCGGCCATGGCAGGTAACCACGCTGATCCCGTTTACCTGCCGCGTTTCAACTTTGAGGCTCATCTGATCCTCCGAACAATATGCACAATGAGTGGTTTGAGAAGCCTAACGCGGGTGCCGCGGGAATGCAAGGCGAGCACCCTCCCCGGCATCGCCTAGTTGGATTCAGCAACATCGGCAAAGCTGCAAACTAGCAACGCCAAAACCGCAACCGGAATCGCCACACTTGTATATAGCGGCAAGGCCCATCCTCTTTGGACGGATTCCGCAGGCAAAAAGATGGACGCCGCCAACAGCGCCATCGCCGCCAGCCATGGCCAGAGCAGCGCCAATCCGCAAATCGCAACCGCCGCCCTCCGGAGTAATCCCCGGTTCCACAGCTCCCGCACTTGCCACGACAAAAGCAAGATTCCGGGCAATAGCAGCACCTGGTTGTACGGCGAGGCTTTGGGAATGATTACCACCGTCGCCGCCAGAATCAGGACCGTGAACTGATTATGTACACATGATCCCGACACCGCATCCCGACACCGCCAGGCGACAATCGCCAGGGCCACCACAATCAGTATGACCAGCCACTTACCCCATTGCGGAGTGATCAGAATGTCGAGCACCGAAGCGGCGCCCTGGTTGTATTGCCGATAGGCCACGATCGCCTGACGAAAACGTCCCACCCACCCTGGCAACAAATACTCCGCCCCGCCGGCAAGCACGGCCATCGTGCCGGCAAACCCCCACCAGAAGTTACGGCGGCGCGTCCAATCGCTGAATGCCCAAAGCAAGAACCATACCGAAATCGGCAGTGCAAGCTGGGGTTTGATGGTTGCCAGTGCCAACAGAACTCCAGCGGAAAAGAGGTGGCCTTCGACCAGCAACGTCGCGCTGATCGCAATCAATCCCGCGACCAGTAAGCTTAACTGCTGCAGCTTCATCCCCTGCAATACCGGGAAACTGCCAATGGTGAGCGCCAGCAGGATCGCCGCCGTCTCAGTTGAAACCTTCCAGCGCAACGTGCGCAACCACAGCAGCACTGAAGCCAAGGTCAAGGCGATTAGAAGCCACCGAAATCCCGTCTGCACAATTGCAAACGGCAGCGTGATGGTCGGAGCCAACAGAAACACCACATACACGGGATAAGCAAACCCCTGCTCATCTTTGGGATCGTGCGGCAATGCCGGATCCAACGGCCGCCCATAATATCCGGCTTGAATTTCCTTCGTGACTTCCGTGCTATAGGGATCGCGATGATGCACGAGTAACTCCCGCGCTCCAAGCCAGCGAGGATAAAGATCCGAAAGGTTTCCGCGCGGGATACCGTCACGCGCAGCTTCGGCCTGCTGATGCGGAATCAGTACATGCTGTACGTAGAACCACATGCTGCCCGCCAAGAGCAGGGCAAAGAACAATCGCAGGGTGGAATTTGCTGGCACGTTGAAGAGAAGACACACACTACGGCGACCCGACATTCACGTCGCGTCCAAGACCTGGCAGTCGAGCCTGCCAAACTATACAGGAAAGGATGCTACAAACGACCAGCGTCCAGGGAATTAGGAGCGTCATTCTCATGATTCCCATACCGAACCGAAGCAGTCCAACCCATGCAACCATCCACAGCAATCCCGAAAGCAGAATTTCAAATCTCCTCCGATCTCCAATCGGAATCCCTTCCGCAGTGGCCGCCCTCACCATCAATGAGAACGGGACAGCAGCAACCAGATCAATGAAATAGTGCTCACCCAATCCGAGGGTGGCCAGCACCGTTCCGGCGAGAAAAAGCATAAGGAGAATCCTAGTCCCGGCTGACAACCCCTGGCCGCACCATAATGCGAGCAGCGCCCAAGCCATATGCAGAGAGGGGAACGCATTGCGGGCGCCAGTCAGTGCCACGGGCTGGAGGAACAACTCCCGAACTTGCGACACCGTCATTGGTTCTTTTGGAAATTGCGCGGGGAAAAGATAGATGGGTCCACAAGCAGGAAAAAGATTGTAGAGGATTATTCCCACCGGGCTCGCGAGGAAGAACGCCAGAAACACACAGAGCGCAGCCCTCCCGCGTCGCACCAACTGCTGTGCATAGACCAGCATCAAGGCAGAGGGCAGCGCGTAATAGCAGAACACACATACCCGAGTTAGTAACCAGGACTGCAATACCACTCGGCCCACCACGAAACTCGGTTGCATCCCCAAACTGCCATCGAAGGCGTATAGATAAAGATCCAACGTCTTCGGATGCAGTCGGTCCGTCGCGTCTAACAGGCTCGGGCTAAAGTAGGCCAATATCACGAACAGCAACGGAGGAAGCAGCCCGAGACTCAGCAGGCTTCGCTCTTCGAGAATCACACTCCAGATTCTTCGTAGCCCCAGAAGGAGCAAGGTTGTCACGCCTAAGACCGCCCCCGCGGGCGCGGCGCTCAGGGAGACTCGACACACTAACATCTGTCCAGCGACCAGCAGCACAAACACCGCCACGAGAAGCCAGACTTCCCGCCATGGCCTGATATAAACAAACACGATCATCACGCTGGCCATCAGCACAGAAAGGAAAACGTCGTTTGCAGTTCGTTCGTAGAAATTGCGGTTCAACACCAGGGTGAATACAGCTGCGAAGCAAGCAGCGCTCGCCAGCAACGGCTTTGTTCTGCCACGCGCGGGATTTGCCAATGTCATGCGGGACGCACCCCTTCAACCGATTGACGACGCCGCTTCCGCCGATTCGTGGGCCATCTCACGGTCCAGACCCCACACCCAAACCAGCAACACGATGGCAACCAGACTCAGCGCGTGCCACTGCAACCAGAGCAAGGGAAAGAGTGGACCGCACAAAAGCAGCGCAACCGGACCGAACAACGTCCACCGGGCTCTGCCAACTCCACTTTCAAGCCACTGCCTCGTTAGCAGGAAAATCGGCAACAGCAGCAGACTCAAGTCGTAGGCAAACGCGTGATAGCTAACCAGCAACGAAACTATCACCGCCTGGCAGAAGATCAAGTCCGCGATTCGACCTTCTGACGCTCCATTGTTCTTATCTCGGCCCCGCATGCTCACCCAAACCATCAATCCCGCTGACAGTATTGCGATCAAGCCGACTAGTACAGCCGATGGCGCCAACCCGGATCCGAATCCCTCCACCAGCCCGCGCAAGTTGGGATTATTACGCGGCTGCACCAATCCGCGTTCGGTATGTTGCTCAAGTTCCCATAGGTAGCCCGGATAATGTAGAAACCCACTCCCCGCCACTCCCAGAGAAACTACCAAGAGAACGATTGCTACCAATCCAAATCCGCCAGCGATTTTGTATTTGCCGCGCAGGAGAGCGATCGCCACAAACGGCAACACCAGATGCGGCTTGATCAATCCCAGGCCCAACCAACATCCCGCGCGAAAGTCGTCGCCCTTACGCAGGGCAACATAGGCGAGACTGTAGAACAGCAATAGAAGGATCGTATCCTGACCTTGCAGCAACGTGAGAAACACCGGAGTGAACCCCAACGCCATTAGAATCGGCAGCCAAACCGGGAATTCCTGGAGCGGCCTAAGATGTCTGCGCAGAAACAACGCGACCGCGATCACCACTCCCAGGTTCAGCAACAGCCAAAACAGGTACGCCGTAGAGTAGGACAAGAAGGTGAGCGGCAGAAACAGCAGAGCCTCAAACGGCAAACGTAAATAGGGCAAAGGCCCCTGCCGGATGGCGACATCCTTCGCGAATTCTTGTTGCACTCTCCATTGTTCCTGCGGATCGTATAAGCGTTTGCCCTGTCCTTGCCGCACGCTCTGCCCGGCTCCGTAGAAAGCCGTGAAGTCGGCATAGCCGGACAGCACCTTGCCGCGGACGCTCCAAAAGACCCAGCTCTGTAGAAGAACCATCGCCAGCAAAAACCAAACCGCGGCATGGTTGAGTTTGTGGCCCATCGAGTCTTGTGGCCTAGAATTCGCGCTCCGATTTAGTTTGCGCCGAGCGCTCCGTGATTCTACATCCAGCTATGACCAGAGATCAGATATGATCCACGCATTGCATGAAAGAACTGTTCCAGACCCGCCGCGCATTTATCTTCATCCTGGCTCTGGGCCTGTTCGTCATGTCCGCGCGCAGCATTACCGATCCTGACGTGTGGTGGCATCTGCGCACCGGGCAATTGATCGTCCAGAATCATCACGTCTTCCACCACGATCCCTACTCCTTCACCCGGTTTGACCAGCCCTGGGTCGACCACGAATGGCTATCACAGATTTTCATTTTCTCTTTGTATCGCATGGCCGGATGGGGCGGATTGATCGCTGGTTTTGCCTTGATTATAGCCACTGCATTCCTGCTGATCTTTCACCGCTCTCCCGGCAGGCCTTACATCGCTGGAGTGGTCACGGTTTGGGGCGCGGTGGCGTCAATCCCGTGTTGGGGCGTGCGGCCGCAAATGCTCACGTTGCTACTGGCCAGCATCTTTCTACTGCTCCTGGAACGTTCTTATGAACGCCCGAGATTGCTTTGGTGGATGCCGCTACTCACGATGCTTTGGGTAAACCTTCACGCCGGATTCGCCGTCGGCATCACATTCCTGCTTTTGTTCCTGATCGGCGACGGCCTCGATATAGCCTTTGGTTACAAACAGCCTCAACTTTCCCATGCCCGGTTTCGCCACTTGGCACTCGTCACCGCCGCTTGCGTCGCGGTCGTCCCGATGAATCCCTATGGGATGCAAATGTATCGCTATCCCTTCGAGACGCTGCATTCGCGTGCCATGCTGGCCTATATCGGAGAATGGTTGTCGCCCGACTTCCACCAGCCTCGCTACTTGCCCACACTTTTTCTCATGCTCGCAACACTCGAACTTCCTGCACTCTCTCCGCGACGCTTACGTCCGCGAGAACTGTTGCTGCTCACGGTGACTACCTATGCCGCCCTGCGCTCGGTGCGTCACATTCCGATTTATGTGTTGGTAGCCGTCCCGCTGGTGAGCGGGATGATCGAAGCTTGCCTGCGATCCAAAGGCAAGACGGCATTGCTCGATTCTCCGCGAAACCCGCTTACTCCGCCCAAGCTCATCGCCAATGCAATTCTCCTCGCCGGCTTTTTGTTCTTTACGATTGCGCGATTGCACTATGTGGTCGCTCGCCAACCCGAGACTGAAGCCAAAGAGTTCCCTGCCGCTGCGGCTTCCTTCCTGATGACTTCCCGGACCGCAGGTCCGCTGCTCAACCATTACAACTGGGGAGGGTATTTCATCTGGAAACTTTTCCCGGCTTACAGGGTTTACATTGACGGTCGCGCCGACCTGTACGGCGACACCTTCATGGACGAGTTCGCCGCCAGCTACTATCTGAAGGGCAAGTCGTGGAGAGATCCGCTGGACCAATGGGGCATTCAGACCGCGGTGCTCCCTCCGGATGCGCCTCTAACCTTGGCCTTGCGACAGTTGCCTGCGTGGAAAGAAGTCTTCGCCGACAGTCAGACTGTGGTCTTAACGCGGGCGGCTTCCGGGGGCAGCCACTGAAAAATGCCATTCTTGAACCGTCCACAACCAATTTCGCGAACTAAACTTTGGTTACGCCTCAAGTTACTTTTCTGGGCCATTTCGCAACAAATTGTCGCTCCAACCCTCATCGCTTCGGGGTATCATGGAGCGGGGACACGAAATATGCGTCCTTCCTCTTCGCAAGCTATTGATTTGGAACACGCAACCACACTAGCGTGCGGCGGTGCGGTGAGAGTATCGTCCGTGCAGGTGAGTATTCACACGTTCGAGACACATCTTAAAGGAGGGCCGGAAATGAAACAGATTCTCCGTCGCCTATGGCAACAGAATGAAGGCCAGGACATCGCCGAATACGCGGTGATGCTGGCCGTGATTTTGGTCATCGTAGTGGGGACGATCCGCCTCATCGGGGCCAACGCAAATAACGTGTTTTCCTCCGTCGCCAGCTCGATTCAGCAGTAGCTTCGCATGATTTGGCATGCGGTGGCTGACGGCACTGGGGCTTTTGTGGCTGGTGTCAGGTAAGAGTTGGTTCCTGAGGAGCCGTAATGAATCGCAACCGGTTGTTGATGATTGGCTTCGTCGCACTGGCCGTTGCCGGCCTGGTGAGCCTTGCCGTCTACAAGAATCTGCAGTCCAGCCGGGGTGGCAACCAGGCGCCGGGGGAAGAGATATTGGTCGCGGCCGACGATCTCCAGGTGGGAACCAAGATTGACGACAAGGACATCAAGTTCGTGCGCTTCGCTTCCGCCGACCTCCCATTGGGTGTCTTTCACTTTAAGAACAAAGTCATTGGTCGCGGTGTGGTTTCGCCTATCGCCCGCGGCGAGTTCATTACCACCAGCAAGCTGGCGGGAGAAAACGCCGGATCTGGTTTGCCGTCCCTGATTCCTCCCGGCATGCGCGCGGTATCTGTGCGTGTGAATGACACTACCTCCGTGTCGGGCTTCGTCTTACCCGGAACACGAGTCGATGTGCTGCTAACCGGTAGTCCCCAGGGATCCAGCGAGCCACAAACCACCACGGTGTTGGAGAACGTCGCCGTTATCGCCACCGGGCAGAGGCTGGAACGCAACTCTGCCGGCGATCCCCAAACTACTCCTGTAATCACTTTGCTGGTTTCACCGGATGACGCTCAGAAACTAACCCTGGCCAGCAATCAGGGGCATATTCAGTTAGCTCTTCGCAATCCCATGGACACCCGGCAGGAAGAATTAGCAGCCGCCCGGTCGTCGTCGTTGTACAAGAATTCGCCAGTCACCACTCCGGCTGCGGCACCGGCTCCGTCCCGGCCAAGGCGCGCTCCCGTCTCTATTGTTCCCCCGCCGCCCGCCGTGTTTACGGTCGAGGTTTACAAAGGGGACAAAAAAGAAGAGGACAAGTTCTGAGCATAAGTCCAGGTTCGAGGGTAGGAAACATGGCGATTCACTCCCGCAGGTGGGAGAACCGAACGATGCAAACTCACAGACGGTTGTTGATTGCGGTGAGCATACTGAGCTTTTCGGGCCTGGCTCCGGCGCGACAACAGACGGCCGCACCACCAGCTCAGGAGCAGCCTGCCGCCAGGGGTCCGGAGGCAACCGCGCAGACTGCGGCGCAGGAATCACAAGGCTCGGCTCCGTTGCGGGTGCTCGTCGGGAAATCAATCCTGATCAACACCACAGAGCGCATTAAGCGAGTTTCAGTGACCGATGCGGCCGTCGCCGACCCCATTGTGGTCGCGCCCACGCAAATCCTGGTACATGGCCGTTCCGCGGGCGAGGTCTCACTGCTGATCTGGGATGAACTGGATCGTTCCCGCAGCTTCGATCTGCGTGTAGATGTGGACGTCAGCGCCGCCACGGAAGAAGAGAAGGCCGTCTTTCCCGATGAACAGATCACGGTCACGCCATCTCGCTCTGCGATTGTGCTCTCCGGCCATGTGTCAACCGAGGACGTCTCCAAGCGTGCCGGCATGATTGCCGAAGCCTATTCCAAGAACGTAGTTAACGTGCTCACCTTTGGTCCCGTGGGGGCACAGGAAGTACTGCTCGAAGTAAAGTTCGCGGAAGTGGATCGCAACGCCGCTATCCAACTGGGCGCTGAATACATTCTCCCAGGCTCCGGCCACACTACCGGAACGCTGACCACCGGCCAGTTTGGCGGACTATCGGTTTCCACCACCAGCACCACGACCACCACCAACGGTGGCAGCACCACCACTTCCACGGCTCCGACGCCGCCAACCATCAACCTTACCAATGCGCTGAACCTGTTCCTTTTTCGCAGTGACATTAATTTCGGTGTGGTGGTTCAGGCGCTACAGGCAAAGAACCTATTGCAGATCCTAGCTGAACCCAATCTGATCGCGATCAACGGAAAAGAAGCGAGTTTTCTGGCGGGTGGCCAGTTCCCTTTCCCGATCGTCCAGCCGGGCCAGGGATTTGCCGCGGTTACCATCGCTTTTAAGGACTTTGGCGTGAAGCTACAGTTCACTCCTGTAATCATGCCAAATGGCAACATCCACCTTAAGGTGGCGCCAGAGGTCAGCACGCTGGACTTCACCAACGCTTTGACCATTTCTGGCTTTACTGTGCCCGCGTTGAGCACACGTCGCGCTGAAACTGAGTTCGAATTGCAGGATGGACAGAGTTTCGTGATTGCTGGCCTTCTCGACAACCGCGTGACCGACCTTTATAACAAAATCCCCGGCTTGGGCGATATCCCGATACTGGGAAATCTGTTCCGCAGCCGCAACCTGCTAAAGAGCAAAACGGAGTTGATGGTGCTGTGTACGGTGCACCGGATCTCGCCTAGCACTCAGAGCCCCCCCGGCCCCAAGTATCCGGAGCCGTTCCTGAATAAGGAGAAGTTTGACCCCAAGAAGCCGGCCGACAGCGGCAAATGATGACAGGTTGTGCGATGAGGCTTTCGGGACCTGATTCAGTTTTTGCAAGCGAAGTGTTTGCAGGAGAAGCAGCAGTAACATGCCTGAGCTTTCAGTAGTGATTGTTGCATCGGACAGCGAACAACGGGCCGTCCTGCAAGTCTTGGTGGACGGCACCAGCGTTGCTCGCACCGCACATACTTGTGCCAGCTTCCCGGTTGCGGCCACCGATCCGGTGACTCGGCGTATTCAAGCTGCAAACGCCGACGTGGTTCTGGTCGATATTCCCGCCGACAACGCTAGCCACGCTTTGCATGCCATCGAACTGCTTCACCAGGAGTTGCCGGATTCGGCCCTGTTTGCCGTAGGTAGCCTGTCTCAGCCGCAAATCATCGTCAATGCCATGCGTGCCGGGGCCCGTGAATTTGTGGAGAGACCCACCACCACCACCGACTTGCTCGAAGCTTTCGTGCGCCTCACCACCGCCCAGCGAAAAAGCAGGCGCGACGAAATGCGTGGCAAGATGTTCACCGTGGTCAACGCTAAGGGAGGCAGTGGCGGTACAACGGTTGCCGTAAACCTTGCTCTGGCCTTGCAATCCGCTCACGGCAGCACCGCCCTGGTTGACATTGCCCCGCTCGGACACTGCGCTCTCCATCTGAACTTGAAACCCCTGTTCAGCGTGGGAGACGCCATCCGTAATCTGCATCGCCTGGACAGTTCCCTGCTGGAAAGTTTTATGACCCGCCACGCTGGGGGTCTACAACTGTTGGCTGGTCCCACTACGCCAGTACCGGCAGAGCCCTCGAACGCCGAGTTCGCCAAACTTTTTGACATGCTGATCGGCCACTTTCGCTACATAGTGGTGGACGACTCCTCGCGTATCGATGCCACCACCCGGCTGGTTTCTAACTTGGCCAACATCGTTCTCCTGGTGGCACACACCGACGTCGCTTCCTTGTGGAGCGCAGCCCGAGTGCAACAGTATTTGAGCGAGAGCGGCAGCCGCGACAAGGTTCAGTTGATTCTGAACCGTTTTCGCAAGATTCCGGGTTTCAGCGAGAGTGATGCTGAAGCGGCTGCCGGAATAAAATTGCTATGGAAGATCCCCAACCAGTATTTCGCCGTATCCACTGCCATCGATCGCGGCGTTCCGCTTTCTCAGCATAACAATACCGAGATTGCCCGGTCGTTTGCCGGTCTGGCGGCGCGCTTGACGGAAGATGATCTGGATGTGAAACGCAAGGCGTGGTCCTTGTTCAAAACAGTTTAGGTTCAAGACAGTTTAGGTTGAAGACATTTTAGTTAGGACTTTTCGGACATTTTCATGGCGAATCTTCAGACCTTCGAGAGGAGCGAGTACCAGCAGGTCAAGGCTGACCTGCACCGCAAGATCCTCGACCGCCTGGATTTGGAAAAACTCGGACGCGCCCCCAGCGATACTGCCCGCGACGAAGTCCTTCTGCTGATTCGCAACACCGTCAACAGCGAGGCCGTGCCACTCAGCTTTGCCGAGCGGGAACGCCTTTCGCGCGAGATTCTGGACGAGATCTTCGGTCTGGGCCCGCTGGAACCTCTTCTTAAAGACCCCACGGTTTCCGACATTTTGGTGAACCGTTACGACCGGGTGTACGTCGAGCGTGCCGGCAAGATCGAGCCCACCGGTCTAAGTTTCAAGGACGATGCTCACCTGATGCAGATCATCGACCGCATCGTGTCGCGAGTAGGACGGCGCGTCGATGAATCCTCTCCCATGGTGGATGCGCGCTTGGCCGACGGCTCCCGTGTGAACGCAATTATTCCGCCGCTGGCTATCGACGGACCTTGCCTCTCCATCCGGCGCTTCGGCCACGATCCCCTCACTTCGCGCAACATGATCGAGAACAAGACGCTCACGGAAAATATGCTGGAGCTACTCTCCGCCATGGTCAAAGGCCGGCTTAATCTATTGGTCTCTGGCGGAACCGGCGCCGGTAAAACCACGCTTCTTAATGTGCTCTCGGGATTCATTCCAAATTCCGAGCGCATCGTGACCATCGAAGACGCGGCCGAACTCCAGATGAAGCAGGAACACGTGGTGCGTCTGGAAACCCGTCCTCCCAATATCGAAGGCAAGGGCGCGGTCCGCCAGAGGCAGTTGGTCATCAACAGCCTGCGTATGCGGCCCGATCGCATCGTAGTCGGCGAGGTCCGTGGCGAGGAGGCCTTCGATATGTTGCAGGCCATGAACACCGGCCACGAAGGCTCCCTGACCACGGTCCACGCCAATTCACCGCGTGATGCCCTGGCCCGGTTGGAGAGCATGTTCTCCATGGCCAATCTCAATCTGCCTGAGCGCGCCATGCGCCACCAGATCGCCTCCGCTATCCACGCCGTGGTGCAGATCGCGCGCATGGCGGATGGGACACGCAAAGTGATCTCCGTCTCTGAAGTCACCGGCATGGAAGGTGACATCATCGCCATGCAGGAAGTTTTCGTATTTGAGCGGCAGGGGATCGATAAAGACGGCAGGGTCAAAGGAGTATTCCGTGGTACCGGTATCCAGCCTAAATTCGCCGACCGCCTTGCGACCTCCGGTTGCCGCATACGCCGCGACTTATTCGAGTCGCGAATGGAGGTTTGAGCCACCGTAATTGCGGTAGCCAAGAACTATGCTGACCCTCATCGCCCTGGTGGTGTTCCTGTTGGTTGCGCTGCTGGTATTCGCCATCGGTTCCTTCCTCGACCAGCGCAATGCCCAGGCTCGAATGCTGCGTGACCGCCTGGCCACCGTGCAACATGCCGAGCAACAAAGCACGGACGAGCTTGCTCTGCTGCGCGATGAAATGATGAGTAAGATCCCCGCGCTCGACAGTTTGCTCCGCCGCTCCGAGCGCATGGCGAATTTCCAGATCTTTCTCGAACAAGCGGATTTGAAAGTTCGTGCCGGAAACATTCTCCTGCTCTGTCTGGTCAGTGCCGTGGTCGTCGGCGTTATCGGATACTTTGTTGCTGGTTCCCTGCCCCCCAATCAGGCGATCCTGTTCGTCATGGTCGGAGTCGTGGTGGGCGGAGTTTTGCCCTATTCCTACGCTTCCTACCGCCGCACCAAGCGTTTTCAGAAATTCGAAGAGTTGTTTCCTAACGCCATCGATACTCTGGCTCGCGCGGTGCGCGCCGGCCACGCATTTACCACCGCCCTGGAACTGATTGCCAACGAAATCTCCGAGCCCATCGCCTCGGAGTTCCGCAAGCTATTTGAAGAACAAAAGTTTGGCCTGCCGGTCCGTGACGCCCTTATGAATCTTGCCGCTCGCATGCCGCTGGTCGACGTAAAATTCTTTGTTACCGCAGTCATGCTGCAACGCGAGACCGGCGGCAACCTCGCCGAGATTCTGGATAATCTTTCTTACGTGATCCGGGAACGCTTCAAGATCATGCGGCAGGTACGGGTCTACACCGCGCAGGGACGCCTGACCATGCTACTTTTGATGGGCTTGCCCCCTATTATTGTCGTAGTAATGCTGACCACCAACCCGATGTTTATCCGCCCTCTGTTCGCCGATCCCATCGGGCACACTCTGGTTGTCGGCGGGATCGTGCTGCAAACCATCGGCTATTTCGTGATCCGGAAGATCATCCAGATTCAGGTTTGAATATGGCTTTGGCGCTCACCATTCTCGTGTTCCTGTCAGTCGTCGCCGTGATCTTTTCTTTCGGGGCGGCGGCGTACGCGCCATCTTCCGTTCTGGGTGCCCGTCTGCGCGCACTCGGCTGGCAACGCGAAAAACCGCAGGAAAAGCCGGCGATGCGGGAGCGAATTGAGCAAGCGCTCGACCCGCTCAGCAAAGCCATTCCACTTTCACCCGGCGAGACTTCCCGCGCCCGCGCCTGGCTCATCCAAGCCGGCTATCGCGACCCGCGCCATTTAACCGTCTACGTCGGCAGCCGCCTGGCCTGCGCTCTATTCGGCTTCGCGCTGGTGGTGATAAGCAGCGGTTTCAATTCGCCCGTGCTGCTGGTAAGCGTCACCGCCCTGGGCTTCTTTCTGCCACGGTTCGTGCTCAAGCGTCTGATCCGCAACCGCCAGCTACGCATCAAACTGGGCTTGCCGGACGCGCTCGACCTTACCGTCATTTGCGTGGAAGCCGGTCTGGCCCTCGATCAGGCTCTGATGCGGGTGGGCCAGGATCTGCAACATGCTCATCAGGAATTGAGTGATGAGTTCCATCTCGTGAACCTCGAAATGCGCGCCGGCAAACCTCGGGCGGAAGCCCTGCGCAACCTGGTGGAACGCACTGGTGTGGACGATATTCGCTCCCTGGTCGGAACCCTGATTCAAACCGACCGCTTCGGTACCAGTGTGGCCCAGGCCCTGCGCGTGCACTCCGATTCCCTGCGCACCGAACGACGCCAGCGCGCCGAAGAACAAGCTGCCAAAACCACCATCAAAATGGTGATCCCCCTCGTACTTTTTGTCCTCCCCTCGATTATCTTCGTCACGCTCGGGCCGGCAGTGATTCAGTTGATCCGAACCCTGATGCCCGAGGCGGCACGGTAAAAAGGTCCCCCGACACGAATTACGTTCAGGAGTTATGATGTCTTTACCCGGTTCCACAGGCTATGCGTTCAACCGGACGCGGCAGGCGTCTCTGGCCACTCATGTCACGCTCGCCGCAACCCATTGGTCCCGCTTCCGCGGTCTAATGGGAACGAAGGCAGCGAGCTTTCGTTCCGGAGATGGCTTGTGGATCGTTCCCTGCCGCGGAGTCCATACCTTCGCCATGAAATTTCCGATTGATGTGATCTACCTCGACGCCCGTAAATGCGTGGTCCACATCGAAGAGAATCTGCGGCCATGGCGCGTGGCCAAAGTTAGTCTGCGGGCAGCTTCAGTTCTCGAGTTACCGGCCGGCACGCTACGTTCCAGCCAAACCGCAGTCGGAGATGAAATCGACATTGTGATGGGCCAGTCACGGGGAGCAAGCACGACGTGAGCGTTGCACTCAAGAACGAGGAACTCAGGACAGACGAGTTCCAGAACGCCGACCTCAAGCTTCTGATCGAGTGGTCGTCGCCCTGGCACGAGTTCATCAGCGCAATTGCGCCAGCCTTGAGCAAGTCGCCCAAGCACCTGGCCGGTGAAGCCAGGACCGACTCTTTCCCCTACCGCGGATTGCTGCTCGCCTGGATTGTGGAAGCGGTTCTGCTGATTGCCGTAATTGTGCTGCCCGCTCACCTCGCCAGTCTGCGTCCCCTTCAGCCTCCGACCATGCCGAAGTACGACATCATTTACTTCTCCGGAGCTGAACTGCCCCAAACTGAAGATCGCGGAGGCGCCCGCGCCGGCCGTTCCGGGCGCGCCGGAGGACACGAAGCCCATCACCCCACCCAGGTCATCCGCGTGGCGCGTGGCGACGTGCTACGCGAGAAAATAGTGGATGCCCCCAAACTGAACTTGCCGGCATCGAACTCGGCTGTAGCGAACCTGATGGCGTACAAGCCAATTCCTGGTCCCGCTCCCGCCGAGGGCTTGAGGCCATCTTTCCAGCCGCCTAAGCTGGATGAAACTGTAGTCGCCCCTGCTCCGAAGATTGATCAAGACAAAATGCGCAAGGCGCCAGCCATGAACGCCACTGTCGTTCCGCCGCCCCCGACCGCTACGCAACGCGATATCCCTTCGATCCGCGTTCCAGGTTCGCAGGCCATCAGCGTCGTCCCGCCGCCGGTGTCCGCCCCTGAGCGCATAACCAGCCTCAATCCGCGGCTCACGCTGCCGGCGCCCAGCGTGATTGCTCCGCCTCCCACGCAAGTGGCACGCGACCTCAAATCGACTGGCCCAGGATTTGGCTCCGGCGAGTTGCAAAAGCAAGTCGTGCCCCCGCCGGCGCAAGTGAGCGGCGCGGCATCAGACCGCCGTTCATTCGGCGGCCTGGGTAGCGCCAATGTCGTGCCCCCGCCAGTGCAAGTCGCAGGCGGTTCACTTCATGGTTCAGCGATCGCAGGATTGGATGGAAGCTCGGCCGTGGTGCCACCTCCGCCAACGGTGTCTGGCGCGGGCTCGGCTGGCGGCTTGGGTCACGGAAACCGCGGCACCGGACTAGGTGGCCCCCTCGACGCCGGATCGGTAACTGCCCCGCCCAGCAACACGGGCGGAAATACTGCCGGCAATGGGATCGTCGTCTCCAGCCAGCCGGGATCAAAAGTCGGCGTCCCCGGCGGCGCTGGAGCCGGCTCTCTGGCGCTTTCTCCCGCTGGGGGAAACAAACTGGGTATCGGAGAAGGTCAAGGCGGACAAGGCATCGCTCGCGGCGAAGGCCCGGGCAGCGGCTTTTCTGGGGAAGGCCCCGGTGGAACCAAATCCGGCGAAGGCCCGGGCACCGACACAGCCGCGCACGGCGGCATTTCTCCCTATCCTGGCTCCGGCGGAGCCGGCACCGGAACCGTCGGCAAACCGCCACTACCAGGGGTTTCCGTGCACGGTGGAAATAACATCATCACGCTGCCGAGCTTCGGCGCGGACGGCGGCTCCGGCGCCGCTCCGGGGAGGACCTCTACCCCAACCGGTCACGAAGGCCCCGACATCACCATCGTCGGCACTTCGCGTTCCGGCGGCGCTTTCAACTACTACGGCACCCTCAAAGGCGATAAGGTCTACACCATCTATATCGCCACTGCGCTCGGACCCGCTGTGCTCGAATATGCCGATCCCACTTCAGCCACGCATCCGTACGGAGAAGACCTGACCGCTCCTCATCCCCTGCGCACCGATCTCCCTGCCAACCTCAAGCGCTCGCGGCTGGTGATCGCCTGTGTTCTCGACCGCTCAGGATTGGTTCGTAATCCGCGCGTCATCGAACCCGGCGCGCATGACCTGACTACCAAAGTCCTGGCCGCGCTGCCCGCCTGGAAATTCCGTCCCGCATTTCGCGGAGAGCAACCGGTCGAAGTCAACGCCATCCTTGGTTTCGACATCGACACGCGATGAGCGGTCGCTATGGGGCGGGCTTCTGCGCCCCCTGCAGTTCCCGAGCCCGAACTAACAGCTTCTTCAACTTGTCGATGGATGCATCCCCGATATGCTCTTCCTGCAGCACACCGTCAGTATCAATCGTGAAGGTGTTCGGAATCGCTTCCACTCCAAACAGCTTCGCAACCGGTCCAGCAAAGCCGCCGTCACGATATTGCGGCCAGGTCATTTTGTTCTTTGCAATGAAATCCTTCCACTGCCCTTCGTCTTTGTCGAGGCTCACGCTAAGAATCACCAGCGGCTGGTCCTGAAACTTTTTCGCAATCTCCTTCATGTGGGGCAGGGCCTTTTGGCAAGGCATACACCAAGTCGCCCAGAAATCAAGCAGAACCACCTTCCCCTGCAGACTGTCGAGCGACAAATGGTTCCCGTCGATTGTTGTGACTTCAAACGGCGGAGCCATTCTGGCCCGGGCCAACTCAGGCTGGTTGATGTAGCGTAGTGCCCTCTCGCGCTCCGGGTCGCCCTCCAGCTTCAGTTTCACAACCTGTTCAAACTGCGCTTTGGCAGCATCGTCTTGCTTCAGATGCGCGAGGATCTGGCCATCAGTAAAAATGGCGTCCGGAAAATTGGGCGCCGCGGCTACGGCCTTGGTCATCTCCTCATGCGCCCGCGCGAAGAACTCGTCTTTGTGCTTGTCCAATGCTTCGTTCATCAGCACCATGCCGAACTGATAGTGTGCCACGGCTGCGTTGCGAGCACCCTCCACTTGCGACACAACCTCCGCAGCCGCAGTTTCTGCGGTCTTCCAGTCCCGGAGCTCAATTCCGTACTGGATCATCTTCTTCTGGCATGCCAGGCAGTGTCCGCCATCTTGCTTGTCGGCCTTCTTGAAGCTTTCGATCGCCGCGCCGTACATATGGCGGTGCAAATCATCCATCGCTTCCTTGTATGTCTTCTGCGCCTTCTCAGTTGTGGGGCCGTCCGTTTTTTCCTGGCCGGACAGCAGCGTCGCAGCACACGCCGAGACCAGTACGATCCACGAATACCGCATACAGGCCCTCCGCTCCTCAAATCCGCGCCACGAAATTACCACGAGTTGCGATGGAAGAGAACCCTACTCTTTACTTCCCCCGCCGAAACAACACCGCCGTCTTATCCTCATACACCGATTCCCATCCCGCCTTCAACCTAAGGATATTCGCTAGCGGCGAATCCGCCGGCATCAGCACCCAATCCACATGCAGCTTGTCCAAAGCCCCATCCCATCCCGGCTGGACCAAAACCGCCTTCAAATAATTCTTGAGGAATGCATCGCCATACATATCGTGGCGATCATCGGCCACAACCTGCGTCTCAGGATACAAACGATAAATCAAATACCCGCCCCAATAGTCCAAACTGAAAATCGGCCCATGAATTCCCCGCGCGGCAATGGTTTCCGACGCTTCCACCGGAAATCTCTTCTCATCGAAATAAGCATTGATGAACTGGGTCGAACCTATCCGGCCCTGATGCGCGCACGCCCACAGACCGAGAACAAACACCAGCACCAGCCAGAAATGTCCATAGAGACTCTTCTCCAGCGTCTCCATGCGCAGACCAAAAGAATGCGCCCGCGAAGCCAGCCCACGCAACCAACCCGCCGCATCTGGGTTCTCGCCCAACCTGCCCACACTCTCAGAAATGACTGGAGCGATGATCAACACCATTAGCAGTGACGAAGTCGGCAAACTGCGTGTGGCATAGAATCCGCCATACGCAGCAACCAGCAGGACTAAAAGATGCGTTGCGCTCGGCCTTCTCCTTGCGCTCGCCACTGTCACAATTGTGATCAGCACCAGCACTGCAAAACACTGCTGCGCCGCCCCATGAAAGTCGGGCGAAAGAAACTCGCTGATGCGATTCATCAAAAAGCGGTCCGTCAAATAACGATAAACGTGGAGATGAAGCTGATAGGTGTAAGGATTGACGAAACTAGCTGCCACCACTAGCGCACTTACACCGCTTAGTCGCTTCAGCCAAGCTGCGATTTCGTCCCGTCGCTCTCGATTCGTCCCGTATTCAATCGCCCCGCCCACCAGATATACCGCCAGCAACACAAACCCAAGCACGAATCCGCCGTGTACATTCACCCAAAGCAGCATCACCACCGGCAACCAGAGCAAACGTTTCTTCTGCTCCGAGCCCGACGCATCCGCCGCCGAATCCAGCAATTCGAACCACACTACAGTCAGCAGCCAGCTCACCACATGCGGCCGGGCAAGAAAATGCACCGCCGACGACGCCAGTGCCAGGATCACAAGAACGAGCGTGATGGGAAGATTACCGCCGCGCCGCAACCCCAGATGCAGGGTCAAAACAAAGGTCGCTGCAATGATCGCCGCCGAGTAGAAAACCACGCCGTTCAGTCCGAGCGCATGGTGGATCGCCGCAAACACAATGTCATATAACCACTCCCACGCGAACCACGGCTTCCCATTCATCGTCGAAGAGAACGAATCGGTGCGAGTGATGGCGTGAGTAAGCAGCATCTGCTGCCCGTTGCGAATGTGCCAACCGATGCCGGCATCGCGCAGCAGCAACCGTCCGAGCGCCCCGCAACTAAGCCCAAATAGCAAAGTAGCGAAAAGCACATCCGCAACGGAGGGAACAAGAAGGCTGATCCACGCCCTCTGATCCGTTTTCGTTGGCACAGCTTTCAAGACCAAAGTGTTTGCTCGCGTCTGACCGCGCTAAAAATGCTACTCTTTTGTTTCAGAATAGTAACAGTCTCTTACCGGATGCATGTATTGGTAACCGACTCCACTCCGCGAATCGCAATCGTCGGCGCCGGCTTCGGCGGCTTGCAAGCGGCTCTGCATCTTGCCCGATTACCAGTTCATATCACGCTCATCGACCGCCGCAACTACCACACCTTCCAGCCGCTGCTCTACCAAGTCGCCACAGCCGGGCTGTCTCCGGGCGAAATCGCCGCACCCATCCGCTGGATCGTCCGCGGCCGTCGCAATATCGAAGTTCTGCTCGGCGAGGTGCAGGATTTCGATCTCGAACAACGCCGCGTGCAGCTCCCCGACCTTGAAATTCCCTACGACTACCTCATTGTGGCCGCTGGCGCCAGCCACGCCTATTTCGGCCATGATGAATGGGAACCGTTCGCTCCCGGCCTCAAGACCATCGAAGATGCGCTCGAAATCCGCCGCCGTGTCTACCTCGCTTTCGAGCTGGACGAACGTCAGGCCGCCAGCGGTGGCCCACAGCAACCGCTGAACTTCGTGATCGTCGGCGGTGGGCCAACCGGAGTAGAACTCGCGGGAACTCTAGCTGAAATTACGCGCCAAGTGCTCGCCAAGGAATTCAAGTCCATTGATCCCAAAAGCACCCGCATCATTCTGCTCGAAGGCGGCCCGCGTGTTCTGCCTGCCTATCCTGAAGATCTCTCGTGCAGCGCGGAGGAACAGCTTCGGCACTTAGGGGTTGATGTGCGTACTTCGCAGATGGTCACCGGCGTCGAAGCCGGCGCGGTACGCATGGGAGAAACTCGTCTTCCTGCCGCCGTGATTCTATGGGCAGCTGGTGTCGCTGCGTCTCCATTGGGCAAAAAGCTGAGAGCGCCTACCGACCGCGCTGGGCGTGTGCTGGTCAATCCTGACCTCAGTATTCCCGGCCATCCCGAGATCTTCGTCATCGGAGACCTAGCGTCACTCAAAGATGAAAGCGGAAAACCGATTCCCGGCGTCGCGCCCGTCGCTATGCAAGAGGGTCGCACCGTCGCCCGCAACATCAAACGCGAGCTGCGCGGCGAACCCCGCCGCAATTTCCACTACCTCAATAAGGGCAATCTCGCCACTATCGGCCGCGCCGCCGCCGTCGCCGAATTCGGCAAAGTTCACATTTCCGGCTTCCTCGCCTGGCTATCCTGGCTGTTCATTCACATCTTTTTTCTGATCGGATTCCGTAACCGCGTCATGGTGATGATCCAGTGGGCCTGGTCATACTTCACCTACGAACGCGGTGCGCGCCTAATCACTGGAGATCAGAACCTGCCCGGCTGGACTGAATCAAGAAACAAAGAAACCTAGTGCCACCATTTCGCGAACGGGCTCGCCAGGATTAAAAACCGGCGCCTACTGGCACGGGAAGAGTTCCCGAGGGTAAGTTGCGGATTGATCCTGTGTCTTGACCTTCGAGCCCCTGACTAATTCGATCTTCAGTTTTTCGGGTTTCGTGATCGGCGATGTCAGTTGCAATTGAAGCGCTAAATAGTTACGTACCCGGGCGGCAGCCGATTTCCCGGCCGCTGTAGCACTCCGTGAGGCTGCTGTCGGGTCCTGGCTACTCATATCGAACCATATCCACATTCCGCCAGAGGCTTTTGCTGCAGTTTCGAGCGGACTGTAATTTTCGACCGTCATGCTCGTACCGAACCGAACCGGCCCCGGACGTCTGGACTGATCGAACGAAGCTCCAAAGAATCGGATGCCCTCTACTCTCTGCAGGTTCAGCGCTTGCTCGGTCTCTTTGTGAATCTGGTCCCAGGTTGTAATCAGAAACTCGGCATCGCCTTGGCGGTACCCGTCAAAACCTAAGACTCCCTTTCTTGATGGCCTCGACCAAGCCAGCCTCGGACTCCGGTTTTCCTGACGGAGACATTTCTCCAAGCGCGCCCTGCAAAGAGGCACGAATCGTGGCTCCAAGAACTTGCTGAACTTTGTCATCGAAGGTCACCAAGGTGAAATCACCGACACCGGGAAAACCCGCCAGAAACTCTTCAACCATCCTCAGCGTGGCTGCCCAGGTTGATTCATCGTGGTTCGCGCTTACGTCGAGGAGGATGACGACCCGTGGCGGCCGCTCCGCCAGCGTGGCCGACTGTACGATAGCGGCCTTTCCACCTACTGTCACTTTAAAATCCGCAGCGGTAAAACCCTGGGACGGTTCCCCATTCGCTCCCGGCACTCCGATCAGTGTTGTGCGTGACAAACACCCATCACTTTCGCCGTGAAGCGCCGGTGCCAGGAGACAGACAACCGCAAGCAGGCAAATAAACCGGTTCCGCGTGCCCGCATGCGGGTACGCTGTTCTTACCGTTGCACGGCGAATATCGGCGGCTTTCATTAGTTCAGAATATTAGTCCGCACCAGACGGCTTAACAAGCCAGGAGAATGAACAAACATAGGCACACGCTATAATCTAAGTGTCTTGAAATTCTTCCGGCTCATCGTCCTGCTGTTCTGCTTCCCGGCCATCGCCGTTGGCCAAGAAACCCCTACTGCCGGCCAAACCGTCCTGGTCGTCCCTTTCGAAAATCAGTCTAAGGCGCCAGGAATCGAATGGATTGGCGATTCGTTTCCTGAACTCCTGCAGGAACGTCTGAATTCTCCTACTCTTTACGTTCTGCCTCGCGAAGACCGTCTGCGCGCCTATGACCGGCTGGGGATTCCGGTTCGCGTTCGGCCCTCTCGCGCCACCACCTACCGCATGGCCGAGCAGATGGACGTCGATTACGTAGTGCTGGGGGGCTACAACTTCGACGGGCAAACCTTTTCCGTGAAGGCCCAACTGCTGGACATGCGCCGTCCGCGCCTGCTACCGGAGATCGACGAATCCGGCCCCCTGGTCCAACTCATCGACATCCAGACAGCCTTGTCCTGGGATATTCTGCACAGCCTGTACCCCGGTCTCACGGCTACTCGCTCGGCCTTTCTGTCCGAAGCTCCTCCGGTGCGCCTGGATGCTTTCGAGAGTTACGTCAAAGGTGTGATTGCTGCCACCTCCGAACAGCAGATTCAGTACTTCCGCGAAGCCGTCCGCCTTAGCCCCGAATACACCGCAGCCAGCCTGCGGTTGGGTGAGGCATATTATCGTGAGGCCAAGTACGAAGCGGCCATCACTTGGTTGTCCCGCGTTTCTCAGGCGAACTCGCATTCCGGAGAAGCCAACTTCTATCTCGGACTCGCCGCTTATTATGAGGGAGATTATCCCCGCGCCGAATCGTCATTCGACGCCGTAGCCCAGCGCCTGCCCCTACCGGAAATCTATAACAATCTGGGTGTGGTTCTCGATCACCGTGAACGCAAGCTCGCCGTGGCAGACTTCCAGAAGGCGGTAGCCGACGATCCCAACGACGCTGACTATCGTTTCAATCTCGCCGTGGAGCTCTATCGCAATGGCGACCGCGCTGGTGCCGCCCGGCAACTTCGCGAGAGCCTGGCTTTGCGGGAGAACGATCCCGAGGCCAAGTCTCTTCTGGGCGCTATTGACGACACTCCCGATCAACACTCCGTTGTACCCGCCAGCTCGAAAATTCCCATGGAACGGCTGCGGACCGACTACGATGAAAATTCCTTCCGCCAGCTTGCCTTGAAGATCGCAGCCGCCGCCGAACAGCGCCTGTCCCATTCGGATGCCGCGACCCATGCTCTGTTTCACGTAGACCGCGGCCATCAACTACTGACGCAAGGTTTCCTGACTGAAGCCGAACGCGAATTCCGCGAGGCCATTGCGTTGAATCCTTCCAATGCCGAAGCCCATGCCGGATTGGCCGCTGCCCTCGAAGCTGGCGACCCTGTAGCAGCTCGATCCGAGGCCGGCGCGGCTCTGCGCTTGCATCCGTTCGCGGAGCCATTTCTCGTGCTGGCACGGCTCGATTTGAGAGACAATAAGGCAGCAGCAGCCGGGCAGGAAGTCGATCAAGCCCTTCGTTTGGAACCGGGCAACCCGGCTGCGCTGGCGCTGAAAAACGCCGTTGCAGCCAAGCTGGCGCAGGAAGCGCCGCCGCTGCCCAATCGATGAAGATGAAGGCCTCACGCATTGCGTCGGCGTTTTTGACTGTCGTCTTTTTCTTCACCCTGGCTGATTTCACTTCTGCCCAGGTGCTGAAGATCACCATCAACGACTCCATCCACCCCATCACCGATGAATACATCGGCCGCGCCATCGCTGAGGCCCAACTCAAGAAAGATCAGGCGCTGCTCATTGAGATCAATACTCCCGGCGGCCTGCTCGAATCCACTCGCGACATCATCGAAAAAATCGTGGCTTCGCCGGTGCCCGTCATTATTTATGTAACGCCGAGTGGCAGCCGCGCCGCATCCGCCGGATTCTTCATCCTGGAAAGCGCCGATGTGGCCGCCATGGCCCCTGGAACCAATACCGGCGCCGCTCACCCCGTCACCATCGGCGGCGGCAAAATGGACGATGTCATGAAAGAAAAGTTGGAGAACGACTCCGCCGCGCTCATGCGGTCCGTCGTCACCAAACGTGGCCGCAATGTCGAAGTTTCCGAAAGCGCCGTCCGCCAATCCAAATCTTTCACCGAGCAGGAAGCTCTTTCCCAGAAACTGATCGACTACGTCGCCCCCACCGAAGACGATCTCTTTAAGCAGATGCAAGGCAAACCAGTGAAGCGATTCGACGGCAAAACCGTAACCCTGAATCTTGTAGGGGAGCCCGTCGTCAATTTCGATCTCACGCTGCGGCAACGCATCCTGGCTTATCTCATGGATCCGAACATCGCCTTCATCCTCCTGGCCGTCGGTGCGCTGGCCCTTTATGCCGAGTTCAACCATCCCGGCGCAGTTGTACCCGGCACGGTAGGAGTGATCTTCATCCTGCTGGCCGTGTTCGCGCTCAATCTCCTGCCTACGCGCTTCGCCGCCGTGGTCCTGATTTTCGCGTCTTTCGCCTTGTTCGCTCTGGAGGCTAAGTTCGCCACGCATGGTGTGCTGGCGCTAGGGGGAATTACCACTCTGACTCTCGGCGGCCTGTTGCTGGTCGACGGCCCCATCCCTGAGATGCGAGTGCATTTATTGACCGCACTTGCGGTAAGCATTCCTGTGGGCGTCATTACAGTGTTTCTGATGAGCATCGCCCTGAAGGCCCGCGCCAACAAAATAGTCACCGGAGCACAAGGCTTGATCGGGGAGATCGGCACTGCGCAAACCGCGCTTTCGCCACAAGGTAAAGTGTTCGTCCACGGCGAACTCTGGGACGCAACAGCTTCCGCCGACGTCGCCCCAGGACAAAGCGTCGTAGTGCGGCAAGTCAATGGGCTGCAACTACGCGTCGACCTGGCTCGGTAACCTGCTGAGTCACCGTTCTGGCTGCCTGAACTGCGATACAATCCGACTTAGGAACATTCCATAAAAGCAGGCTTTGGAGGCCCCGATGGATCTGGGGATCGGTTTCACTACTGTCGTCATCGTCATCGTTGGGCTCTATATCTTGAGCTCGATCAAAATTCTGGCCGAATACGAGCGCGGCGTCATCTTTCGTCTGGGACGCCTGCTTACCACCGCCAAAGGCCCCGGCATTGTTCTGGTATTCGCTCCCATCGACCGCATCGTCCGGGTTTCGCTCCGGCAGGAAGCTCTCGAAGTCCCGCCACAGGACATCATTACTCGCGATAACGTCACTTTGAAAGTAAATGCTGTCATCTTCCTGCGCGTCATCGATCCCAACAAAGCGGTGGTGGAAGTCTCAAACTACGTCTATCAAACGTCGCAGTTTGCGCAAACTACCCTGCGTTCTGTGCTCGGCGAACAGGAACTCGACGAACTGCTTTCGCATCGAGAAAAGATCAATCTGCGTTTGCAGAGCATTCTCGACACCCACACCTCGCCCTGGGGCGTCAAAGTGACCAATGTCGAAGTCAAGCAGGTGGATATGCCCGAATCGATGCTGCGTGCCATGGCCAAACAAGCCGAGGCGGAACGCGAGAAGCGTTCCAAGATCATCCACGCGGAAGGTGAATTCTCCGCCGCCCAGCGCCTGGTGGATGCCGCCGCATTACTCGCCACCGAACCCGTAAGTGTCCAGTTGCGTTACTTGCAGACTTTGACCGAAATCGGCGTGGAGAAAAACACCACCGTGATCTTCCCCGTTCCGGTGGACTTCTTCTCCGGCCTCCAAAAGCTAATGGCGGTAAAGTCTGAAGGCGGAGCAGCCAAGAGCTAGCGACAACGAGGTGGCAATGACAAAGGCGGCATCCGAGGACACCGAAATCACCTTAGGCACCGGCAAGATGCTAGCCCTGTTTTTCGGGCTGGTGGCTCTCTGCGCGGTATTCTTTTCGATGGGGTTTTCACTGGGCCGAACTTCAGGTCTGAAGCCTTCCGCGGCAGAGGTTGCCCCATCCCCGGTTACGACCGCCAACAACGTCCGCCCCTCGGCGGTCAAACCCACTGCCCCAGCCGCCGACATGACCTTCTACAAAGCGGTCTCGGACAAGAACGCCGACGCGCAACTGACCGCGCAAAATACGAATACGAACAAAGACACGCCCGCTGCGGACCCTGCCGTAACTCCGCCTGCTCCCGCAACCACAACTCCTCCCGCCGATCCCGCGGTCGCGCCGCCCATCAACGGCTACTACGTACAAGTCGCGGCCGTCACCAAGCCGGAAGACGCCGACGCCCTGGTCGATGCCCTCAAAAAGAAACAGTACCCGGCGTTCTCCGCCAACACCCAGCCCGACAAACTCTACCACGTCCAGATCGGCCCCTACGCCGATATCAAAGATGCCGAAGCCATGCGCGGCAAGCTGGTAAGCGACGGCTACAATCCAATCTTGAAGAAGTAGGCGGGAGATCGCAGGACCCAAATTGCCGTGCTACGTCAGTAGTCGTCGGCCAGACCAGGTGCCAAGGCGCTGGAGAAAGTTCCCAAATAGTCTGTCGCCGTACGCTCGGATGGCACTAATCGGACGTGGCCCCATCGCTCGCAAGATCAGAATCGACCATGGCCTGCGTCGACCGCTGCAGGTACGCCTCTCGGGCAGTTGGCCACGGCATGGGAGTAGACCTTCCCAATCACCCTGTCGACTACTTCTATCACTTCCCCGATGGCGCGATCAACTCTGTTGTTCACGTTTCATCTCTTCAAGCCATTTATCAGATATTGACTGCTTCTTCTGCCTGGCCATTGCTGCTATGGGCGCCCGGTGACTCGCTACTCGTAGCAACGGCGAGCAAGGACAAAATGGGGCGGGCGTAAGGGTCGAATGTCGGCAGAAGAACCGACGCTAACCCATGCCTGCCCCCACAAACCGTCTCGTTCTCCTCGAGAAACAGCTGTGTCAAAGCAGGTCTAAACAATACTTTCCCCACGATGTGGGGGCTGTTCAAAACTGCTCATGTTCAGAAATTTATTTAAAAGGTATCTCGAACGCTAAGAAGTCCGCTTCAGAATGAGACTCAGCGGCGCTCCGCCTTGCTTCCATGCGCCCGCGATCTCTGAACTATCTTTGTTCACGATGCCGTCATAAACCCCTTGGCTGGTTTCGAAGTGCAGGGCACTTGCCTTATAAGATATGGCGGTGATCAGAACTCCGGAAACGTCTTGATCAGGGTAGTCGATGGTGCCACTCAGCGTTCCGTCCAGCCCCACCGCGATATGCACCACAATTTGCTTCTTGGGTTGGGCACCTGGATCAAGAGTTCCTTCCCAATCTCCGACGATCGCGGTTGTATCCGCCGCCATCGTGGGAGCGGGCATCATTCCCAATGCGAGTATCAGCGCAACTCCCGCACCAAGCCATAACGATAGTGCAAGATGCTTTTTCATGATCGATCGCCTTTCCCGCACCGCTTCACAACACCTTCCAGACGAAATGCGCCAACAGGATCAGCAACACCAGGCCGCCAACCCCACAAATCCAGAAGACAAAGTTGAAAGTCAACGCCCGAGAATTGATTTCCTTCTTGTCCATAGTCGAAGTTTAGGCCTCTTGCTTCGAAAAGCCGCTTGGCGTCGTCGTTGACGGACGCGATGCCACTTTCGATTGTGTAGGAAGAGGATGGATTCACGCTGAGCAGTAATGCTCACAATAGGCTGGGGGTCTGCGCATCCGCTGGGTCACACGAGCCTCCAGTTAGCACTCCGCCAGGAGCGGCGACGTTGTCACGGCATCGCTTAGTTGAAACACGTCGAATCTTTGTTACGGGGCCCGTGATTAATGCTCTCTGGATTCTAGCCGATAGATTGCTAAGGAACAGTATCGGCTCAATAAGACCAGGTCCAAACGATGAAGGGGGAAAACGACACGCGGAAACCGAAGGGTTTTTCACTGATCGAGTTGTTGATCGTGGTCGCGATCATTCTTATCATCGCCGCCATTGCTATTCCGAATTTGTTGCGGGCGCGTATCGCAGCCAACGAGTCGTCTGCGGTCAGCTCTGTCCGTACCATGAACACTGCCCAGGTCACTTACCAATCTACTTATCCGACCGTTGGCTATAGCTCTACCATTGCGATACTGGGG
>DATHOQ010000034.1:0-43061 GCA_035484735.1 Terriglobales bacterium
ATCGCATTGGCCAGGTAGTTTAACGTCCAGGGGGAAGTGGAACGATCCAGAAACCAGATCCCCGTCTGCCCGGCCGCCTGCGCCGCATTGAACGCGTCACGCGTATTGTCCACCACGTAGCGATGTCCCGCCGCCGGACCAAAGAAGTCATATTGCGAAGCGGAGCTGGATTGTGTGGCTCCGGTCAGGTAAATGACATGCGCAGCCGTGTCCACACAACTGACGCGCATCACATCCGCCGTAAAAGCATCGAACAGGGTGAGTTCGATGTCGCCGGATGGATAATTGCCCGAATGCGAAGTATTGCAAGGATTGCCGCTGGGCGGATTCAGATTGATCCAGCTGGCAATCGGGTCCGCGGGGTTGTATTGAAAACGGTCCATGCATTTGGACTGGGTCCCATTGGTATAAGACGGGCAATTAGCATTAGGGCCGGTAGGTGGAATCTCCGCCGCCACCCGCAGAAACGTTCCCAGATTGCACTGCGAAGTGCTGGCAATTTGCTGGTTCTGGCTGGAGATACAGGATCCGCCACTCATGTAGTAGCCGGTTCCGGCTGCCGCGGATTCCAATCGCGAACGCAACCGCCGCTCACCGTTGTAAAACAGATACTCGAAGGGCAGTGGGTTGGCCGCCAGTTGGGCTTGCCAGAGCGCACCCGACACTTGAGTCCAGCCGGAAACCGGTATGCCTCCATTCACCACCGGAACTTCGTCCGGATAATTCTCCCAGGTGACCGAGGCTGCTGCCGTACCGGAATCACTCGCGGTGAAGTTCAAGGTTCCCGGATTCGTGGGACTCAACGGAAGATAATACGTTCCCTCTCGCACCATCACCACCGTTGCAGAAGTGGAGTGGTTTTGCAGGACGCTCTCAACGGCGATCTGCGCTCGGGCAAGCGAAGCAAAAGGTCCATCCGTGTTACTGAGGTTGGGGCAGTCGAGCGTACCTGACCAGGAATCGTTGCCGTTCGTGGCAACGTAGAAGTTGGCAGCCCCATGGCCGCCACTACATCCGGATGTCCCCACGAAATTAACTCCATTGACGTTGGCCGAGCTAACCACGGCATTCTGAGTGTAAGGCGTGAAGACAATCCCAGTTTTGGCCGGCGTCACGGTATACGAACCATTGCCAAGGCCACTGAACACGTAGTTACCAGAATCGTCCGCGGTGGTGGTCCCATTACTTGCGCCACTCAAAGAGACGGTTGCGTTGCTACCGCCTCCCGCTGGCGTAATTGTGCCCTGAATGCTCCACAACTGCGAAGGCGCATTGCCGAAATCCATACCGGTAACGTTAGCGCTACTCACTGTAATGGTTTGCTTTGAAGGACTGAAGACAAAACCGGTCTTGGCGGGCGTGATGGTGTACGTGCCATTCGCCAGTCCGGAGAATGTGTAGTTGCCGGCAGCATCAGCCGTGGCATTGCCCTTGGAGGTACCGCTCAAGGTAAGCGTGGCGCCCGAGGCTCCCGCTGCGGGGGTTATCGTCCCAGAAATGCTGTAAGTGCCCGCAGGTGGCGGCGACGTCGGCGCAGCGCCGCCTTTTCCCCCAGATGCGGACGAAATCCCGTTGCAGCCGACAGCAGCAAGAACGCACAATACTACTAGAATGATTGCGCTAACTCGAAAGGTCCGACTATTGTGAACCGGTATCATTTTTTCCCCGATGTACGTTCCCGTCTTGCCGTGGCTGTGACAAGCCGAAGCAAAACTTTCCGAGGTCAGGGTGACACCAGGAGAAGCGGGTGAACAGGTTCCCTAAGAACGAGCTTGCTGCGAAGAACCGGACCGCTCGTATGGGAAAGCGGTACCTGTACCACAGAGTGGAGACTCTGCAAGTTGTTGTATCTATAAGATGATAGTCAATCGCTGCCAACAGCGTTCTTTACAGTTTGATCACGACCGGAAACAGTCGCAAGACTTCAGTCGAACGGGAAAGGACAAAAAAATGCCCATTCGGTCAGAGCCGGAAGAACGATGAAATATCGCTTACTCCGACAGTTACCGAATGGACATCACACCGGGCAATCTTACGTTCGGGCCGAACTACTTGCGCGCGGCAGTTGTCCGCGCAGGCGGCGTAGGCGGTGCCGCGGCACGGTGGGCTCGATCCTCGTTGTACTTGTTGTTCCTTTCCACGTCCTTGGCAAAGGCATTGGGATGGGCCTGTGCTTCTTGGCGAATCTCGGGGTGCTGCGCCAAGTAGCTGTCGAGTCCAGGATGTTGCGCAAGATACTTTGGATCATCAATCAGCTTGGGATTGTTCTTCAGTTCATTGGCAATCTGCGGATGGTCATGTGCAAGAGCATCGACCCCGTTTAGCGCCTTGTGGTCTCTTGTCAAGTCCTGCCGCTCCGTATGATTGACAAACTCTCCGGGGTGGGTTGCGGCATCGGCTTTCATCGCCGGATGGCTGTTCATATAGCTCTGCACCTTGGGGTGCGAGGCCAGCCATTGCGGATTGTTGATGAGCGAAGGGTCTTCATGCAATTGCTTCGCAACATCCGGATGGTTGTTGAGGTAATGGTCCATGGTGTTCGTTTCCGAGCTGCTAGGTCTCACCATCTGCGCGTCGGAAGAGGGTTGTGGTTGAGGGGTGGTATCTTGCGCCAGTGCCATTCCCGCACACAGCGTCGTTGCAAGGGCAACGGACATGGAAGCGCGTTTAAGTAGCTTAGGGGAAATGTTCAGCATTGTGTCCTCCATTAGCAAAATCGTGTGATCACCGGGAAATCGTTCGGCCACGATTCACCCATAAAGCCTGAAACCCTATGGTCCGGAGAAAGTTGTGCGGCCCGTATAGGTTCTCTTCTCAGCACAGTTGTACGAAAAGCATACCGCAGCTCCAAGCGAGAGTACATGAGTTTTGTTTCATAAACTTAGAACCCGCAAGGAGGTGGCTTCCCCCGGCGTCCGGTTAGATCGTCGATGGCGTTTTCCAAACTGCTATGAAATGTGCTTGGCCGAAGACCCCATCGCATTGCCGCTCGACACAGAGCGGCTGACTCAATTAGACTCGCAGCGTGTCTCCCGGCGCGGGGGCAAGCAACTCGATCCCCCCTCATCGAGTCAGGATCCAATCACGAGAGACTTTGAAGAGTGGACACGCTGACCAAGGCTCCAGCAGCAGCCGCTAGCGCAAAGATTCGCCCCGCCGTCTTCGACGACTACGCGGGCATCGCCGCCGTGGAAACTCGCAATGGCCTGCGACCGAAACGCCGCCCGGAGTGGGAACATCTCTGGACCGAAAATCCTGTCTGTAAGCGTATCGGCGATTGGCCCATGGGCTGGGTGGCCGAGAATGAGCAGCAGGAAATTGTCGGATACATGGGCAACGTTCCCTTTTTCTGCCATTTCAAAGGCCGCGAGATCATTGCCTCTACTGTCCATGCCATGACCATGGATCTTCCCTACCGCGGGATCGCGGGCTTCTTCCTCCGGCGTTGCGCCAAGGTTCGCGCCGTCGATCTTTTTGTGATCAGCACTGCCAACGAATTTTCCGCGAAATTTAACGGCATGTTTCGGACTCGGGGCACACCGGCAGGCAAGTGGGATCAGTCTGCATTTTGGATCACTGACTATCAGGGTTTTCTGGCCAGCACCTGCGAGAAAAAAGGGTGGCCGTCGTTTTTGTCCTACCCCGCAGCTGCTGCCTTGTCCACGCGTGATAGTTTGGCAGGAGCTTATTCTTGGACGCGACGTCAAAGCGGTGAAGTTGGAACCTGCTCGCACTTCGACGAACGCTTCGACATATTCTGGGAGGAACTGAAGCGCGCTTATCCCGAACGGCTCTTGACCGCACGATCCATCGAGAGTCTGCAATGGCATTTCAAGTACGCGTTGGCCGACAAACGCGTGTGGATCGCGACCGTGGAAGAGAACTCTCGTCTACTGGCTTACGCGATTTTCCTTCGGCAAGACAAGCCTGACATCCACCTGAAAAGAGTCCGTCTGATCGACTTCCAGGTACTGAACGGCAATCATCAACTCCTGGCGCGCATGCTCTCGTGGGCAGTTGGCCGCTGCCAGCAAGAAGGCGTTCACATGCTTGAAGCCTTCAGCCTGCGTCCCGACAAACAGGCCGTGATCGACGGCCTCGCTCCACGACGCCGGCGCCTTCCCGCGTGGTTGTATTTTTATATGGCTACGTCCAAAGGCTTGACCGAGGAGTTGCGAGACCCCAACGTTTGGGATCCCTGCCAGTATGATGGCGACGGCAGTCTGTAAAAACAGGCATTCCCAGGCCCCCAAAAAAGCGCGGCACGCGGGCTACTAGAGACCTTCCTCTCATTACTTCCTACCTCTCGCACAACCCTCGCGGCCACCACTATTGTAGATAATTGGGCTTGGTAGTCTTGTCCCCTTATTCCTGTCTTTTTCTGGCTGGACCGTGCTAGATTGTCAGGGCCATCCGAGTTAAGTAGTGGGCCGGCGCGAGCAAACTGAACTCCCCCTGGTTCGAAGAAGAGGGACGACTGCGCGTATGCTAATTCGACGGCCGAGCGATGAGAGAACACTGCATCTCTGCGGTGGGGCTTCGCTCATGCTTTTTATGCTGCTCGGCATCTCGACGGCGTCCGCCCAAAATGACTGCACCGTTGTTCCTCCCACCGGAACCTGCGCAGCCCCATCGCCGGTGCAAACCTGGTGTGCGGGAAATAACCCCAACAGTACCTGCGCGGGCGGCACTTCATGGGTAGGCTTCTCTACTTCGACGCCGGCTGCGGGTTCGTGGTCAAATCAATTCGAAGGCTTGGACGCGGCCAGCATTCGGAGTTCCGGCGTGAGTCCCAGACCGCAGCCTGATCCCAATGGAGGCGTGGGGCCCACTAATTCCAGTGGCGTTGGCCAGTACCTGGAGTTTTCCGCTAACTACGTTCAGGCCTTTGACCGCAGCACCGGGCACGGAATTCTCAGTAAGCAGGCGGGTGGCGGAGCGAGTCCTCAACTAATGTCAAGTGTGTTCAGCCCTGGCGGGAAAAACTATTGTGCCAACGGTTCGGTGGACGGCATCGCCACGTACGATCGCATCGATGGCGTATTTGTCCTGGCTAACATTTTCAATCCCGGCGGCCAGACGACGTACTACTACTGCATCGGCGTCAGCGCCCCCAGCGGTGCTGTGCCCGCCAGTAATCTGCAAGGCTCGAACAACCAAAGCCATTGGAATGTGTACGCCTATTCTCTGAATCCCGCGATACCGCACAACGCGGCGGGACATATCTACTTTCCCGATTATCAACGCTTCGGAACATGGTCCGACGGTTTCTACGTCGCATGGGATCTGGAAGATACCACTCAGAATTACGATATCGTGGGCTTTGAGGTTTGCAAGCTCGACAAAGCCAGCATCATTGCGGGCCTCTCATCCAATCCACCAGTGTGCTATACCTACATCCCTTCTTATGTGACTGGTCCAAACGGAACCGCTGGAAGTCTGATCCATACTCTGCTACCGGCCGACTTCGAGGGCAACAATCCGATTCCTAACAACACAGCGGGAGAATATTTTCTTGCCCAGGTGAATCCCAGTAATCCTGGAACCAACAGTCAGTGCACCACAGCGCCTTGCACTTCCGATCAGCTGGCTTTCTGGACTTGGTCCGGATTTACCGGCGGGGCCGGTCCGACCTATATCAGTTTTCCGGCAAGCCCGTTCACTCCCGGGTGCTACGATTCTAAGCGCCCTTACAATACGGTCTGTGTCCCAGAACCTTATGGTGGGCTGATCGACGGCTTGGGCGACCGGCTCAATTATCGCCTGGCTTACCGTTACCTCAACGCCGGCGGCGGCGGAGAATATCTGGCAGTTGCGCAGACAGTACAGGAGAACGCTACCACGCAGCGTACCGGCATACGCTATTACCTTATTGCCGCGGGAAGTAGTCCCTCGATTGCGCGCCTGGGAGAGATTCAGGATACGACGTATCATTTGTTCGCATCCATGCCCAGCGTCGCGATGGACAGCAACGGCGACATTGGAATCACTTTTACCGTAACCGGGAACCCCAAACGCGGGAGTGCGATGGACTACGATCCCTCACCGTTTTTTATAACCGTTTCCGCCAAGGGAAATCTGAACCCGCCAGTCGCTATCTTGAGCGACAGCGGCGTCAGCGGACAGGACGAAACCGACAACTTCTGGGGAGAATATGTAAGCGTCAGTTCCGATCCCGACGATGATTTAACATTCTGGGCAGTGGACGAATATATGGACGGCACTCAAACTGGCAACTGCACGGCAAAGGTCGGTAGCGGTTGCACGTGGGCGACCCGGGTTTTCACTTGCAAGAAAGGGTCTGGGTGTTAGGTTGCAAATGGATGCACATCGTAGTCTCATTGCACCACGCCCACGATCCCTAAGTTGTTGATTGTGCGGGTAACAGTGCGCCGCCGAAGTGCAAAATGAGTGGCAAAACACTTGCGTTAAGAAGGGCATTCTGCCCCTCGAAGAATTGTGACTAGTGAAATTATTCAAGCTGCGGGGTGATTTAAAGATGAAAGCCAAAATGTACCGAATGTTCCCGATGCTGCTCGCTTTGAGTGGCGTGGCCTCTTTTGCGCAGAACAATTGTAGCGGCTCTCTGCCTACTGGCACTTGCCCGGTCGTGGCGCCCCCAGTGCAGGTCTGGTGTGCCGGCAACAATCTCGCCAGCACCTGTCCAGGTGGAACTTCGAAGGTTGGCTTCTTTACCTCAGCTCCCGCGGCGGGCTCATGGTCAGGCCAATTCGAGGGTCTAGATGCAAAGACCATTTTGGCTGACGGAGGCACGCCACGCTCCCAGGCAGATCCGGTGGGCTCTGTCGGCCCCACCAATTCCAGTGGCGTCGGGCAGTACCTGGAAATAGCCGGTGGTCTGGTGCAAGCTTTCGATCGAAAAACTGGCAACGGCATCATCAGCCATTCGGCAAACAGCGGAGCCGTCCCTCAGCCTCTCACCAGCTTGTTCGCTCCCGGTGGGAAAAACTACTGTGGAGCTGGCACGGCCGACGCCGTTGCCACTTATGACCGCATTGACAGCGTGTTTGTTCTGGCCAACACCTTCAACCCTGGCAACGCGGGTACCTATTACTACTGCATCGGGGTCAGTGCCGCCGCTGGCGGCGTTCCCGCCGACAACCTGGAAGGCTCTGGCAATCAAAGTTTTTGGAACGTGTACGCTTACGAACTGAATCCGTCGATCCCAAAGAACAAGAACGGCCAGACCTACTTTCCCGATTACCAGAGGTTTGGCACCTGGTCCGATGGATTTTACGTAGCTTGGGATCTGGAGGATCCAGCAACCAATGACGTCAACATTGTTGGCTTCATGATCTGCAAGCTCGATAAAGCCGATATCCTCGCCGGACTCTCGTCCAATGCTCCGGCCTGCTACACCTATATTCCCAGCTATGTCCCAACCACCAATGCCAGCTTGATCCACACCCTTCTGCCGGCGGACTTCGAGGGAAGCACTTCCATCCCCAGTACTACGAAGGGAGAATATTTCCTCGCTCAGGTGAATCCGAGCAATCCTGGAACCAACAATCAGTGCACCAGCACGCCCTGTACGTCGAATGAACTGGCTTACTGGACCTGGTCTGCGTTCACCAGTGGCGCCGGGCCGACCTTGATCCCGTTAAACGATCCCTTCACTCCAGCTTGCTATACTCCGCAACGCCCCTGGAACACAGTTTGTGTTCAAGAGCCCTATGGCGGCTATAGCGATAGTGTCGGCGATCGCCTCATGTACCGTTTGGCATACCGTTATTTTACGGGGACCGGCGGGGGCGAGTATCTAGCTGTCGCTCACACCATCCAGGAAGACGCGACTACTGAGCGTACCGGAGTTCGTTATTACCAGATACTTGCCGGCGCCAGCCCTAGCATCGCCGCGAAAGGCGATGTGACCGACAACACCTACCACCTCTCAGCCTACATGCCGAGCGTGGCTATGGATCACAATGGGAACGTTGGCATCACCTTCACCGTCGCCGGCATTGCCGGCATCAGCTCTTTCAACTACGATCCGTCTCCCGTATTCATTACCTCAACCAAAGGCAAGCTGGGGCCCGTGGAACTGATCCTCTCCAAGAGCGGGACCACCGGACAGGATGAAACCGATACGTTCTGGGGCGAGTATGTGAGCGTTGCCTCGGATCCCAACGACGATCTCACCTTCTGGGCCACCGACGAGTACATGAATGGCAACCAAACTTCGAATTGCAGCGGCTCGGGAGTCAGTGGTTGCACCTGGGCGACCCGTGTCTTCACTTGCAAAAAAGGATCTGGCTGCTAACCCTGCATGAGATATAGACGCTGGGCGCGCCAGATTTCCTCAATCTGATCGGTCTGTTACCATAAACTCCGTCCCCACATCGTGTGGTGACGGAGTTTTGCCTTTCGTTTGATAAACATCGCCGTTGATCCCATTAAAAAGAGGAGTTCTTCAGTGAAGATTCTAGTGGTTGGCGGAGCTGGATATATTGGAAGCCATACGGCGCGGGTTTTGCGAAGCGCCGGCCTCGAAGTACTGATCTACGACAATCTCTCCACTGGCTTCGAATATCTCACCAAGGGCTTCGAAATGGTCGTCGGTGACGTGCACGACTCCAGGAAGTTGGCCGAAGCGCTGAAGGGAACGGATGCGATCATGCACTTTGCCGCCAACCACTACGTTGGCGAATCCATGGTCAATCCGCGGAAATATTTCCGTAACAATGTGGAAGGCGGCATTTCGCTCTTAAACACAGTGCTCGACGCTGGCATCAAATACGTCATCTTCTCTTCCACCTGCTCGGTGTATGGCTCTCCCACCAAGATGCCCATCACTGAGGAGACTCCGCGACTGCCCGTCAATCCCTACGGAATTTCCAAAGTGTTCTTCGAGGAAATGCTCGAGTCCTATGACACCGCCTACGGATTGCGCTTCTCGGCCTTGCGTTACTTCAACGCAGCCGGCGCCGACGAAAGCGGTGAAATCGGTGAATGTCATGAGCCGGAACCTCACCTCATTCCCTTATGCTTGCGCGCGGCCGCGGGGCTCGGTAGCGAGCTTCAACTCTACGGCACCGACTATCCCACTCCTGATGGCACCTGCATCCGTGATTACACCAATGTCGTCGATCTTGCCGAAGCTCACGTCAAAGCTTTGCAACACCTGATCGCAGGAAACCCGTCGTTCACCGTGAATCTGGGCACTGGCGAAGGTTCTTCCGTGAAAGAAGTCATGTCCATGGTTGAAGAAGTCACGGGCAAGAAGGTTCCGCACAAGATCGTGCCGCGACGTGCTGGCGATCCGCCCGCGCTGGTTGCCGATCCAAAGAAGGCGCAGCAAATCTTGGGATGGAAGACCAAGCGCTCTTTGCGCGACAGCGTCTCGACCGCATGGAAGTGGATGCAGCGCCAGCAAAAGATGGCGGGGGCGACGGTCCGATGATTCTGGAAATGCTTGCCGATGTGCGGGCCTACGATGCCGCCAAAGCGCGTCTTGCGGACGGCAATGACGAACTCATCCCATTGGAGATCACTGAGCGCAGACTGCGGGGAGAACCCGCGCTCCGCATTTGGCGTGAATATCGGCAGCTTACCCAGGAACAGTTGGCAAAGAAATCAAAAGTGTCGCGCGCACTTATCGCGGCCATCGAGACCAGCCGCAAGTCCGGGTCCGTCAGCACATGGAAGAAATTGGGCAAAACACTCGACGTTAGCTGGGAACAGCTGGCCTAGCTTTAGGCCAGCTGGATGCCCCTTGTGTTAAGCTTCCCCGCGTGGGAGGCCTCCATGAAAGCTACGCTTGCAGCGTTCTTTTTCCTCGCGTTTGTTAGTGTGCTGTCGCCTAGAGCCACCGCCCAATCTGGCCCGCCAGCGCTTTGCAAGCCGTGCTTGTTCTATGCTGGCGATTTTGACGAGACAGATCCCAACTCAGCTGTGTTCCCGAATGAGAACACCTTCGTTTACGACGATGTCAAGACTTATGGCGCGGTGACGATTCCGCAAAACCACTCGGCGCTGCTTGAGGGGTTGTTGTTTCAGATTCAATTTGATGGCACTGTGAAGCTTGATCCGAATGTGGCGACCTGGGAGGTGCGTGTAGGCGTCAGCGAAGGCAATGGTGGAATCCTCGTCGCTTCGGGTCAGAGCGTCGCGCATCTCCAACCAACGGGGCGAGAGGGAAACGGTCCTGAGTATTCGCTCGCGGTGAAGGTTAATCCACCAGTTACGATCAACGCGGGTACATATTGGTTTAACGTCACGCCGCAGTGCGTGAAGAAGAACGATCCAGCCTGCTCTTCTAACCAGTACGGAGTATCGAATACTACTTCAGAAACGAATACTTTCCGGGGAGCGATCCAACCGGTCGGCAAAATGTTTATTAATTCCGATTATCTCGGATATCCTTACACTTGGGAAAATATATGTGATCTAACTAGCCCGCAGACGTGCGCGAGGCTCTCGTTCGGCTTGATCGGCAAGGTACTTCAGTAAGAGCGGCAGGGTCACACATCTCCTGCGCCCAAAAACACCCCCCCTCCGCACATGTTGCCTAATTTTTAGCCGGCTTCCCTTCCGCTCCAAAATAAGCGTGATTGACATCAGTGGTAAACGGTTGCTCCACCTGGTGCACCATTGCTTCGAGCCGCTGCCGTCGCAGCGTCTTAGTGATTTCTAGCTTGACCGCCTCCAAAGGCTCGACTTCTTTCGACACCAGCTTGTAAATGTAGTGGCCGGTTTCATCGCTGATCACCGGCGACACTTCGCCGGGGTTCAGACTGAACACTGAAAGGTGTCCCGGCGGCAATCCGTGTGACCGCATCTTCTCCATGCGAGGATTAGGCGCAGTATTTCCGCTCAAACCGGCCGCATCGTAAGCTTCCTTCTGCAGTTTGCTGAAATCCTCTCCCGCTGCGGCCCGGACGCGTAGAGCCTGTGCCAGCTTGCTCATGCCACTTTCATCCAGAGTCTGCGGCTTTGCCCCTTTCGTGGCCGGTTTCGGTTGGGCCCGGTTTGGGATGACGATGCGCTCCACACTAAACTGCTCGAATTCGTCCGCTTTCTGGTGGTAGTAATCTTCGATATCTTTTTCCGGCACTTGCCCCGCTTCTTCCTTGAGCTGTTGGATCAACTCCTGCGAAAGAATCTGGAGCCGGGCAAATCTGAGTCTCACCTGGACATGCGGTTCTTTCTCCAAGCCGCGGCGCTCCGCTTCGTGGGCCATAATCAAGGTTTGCGGAAACGAAGTCATCAATGCGCGTCTGGCTTGCGGGTCCTTTTCCACGCGCAGCATCTCTACAAGTTCGTCGAATTGAGTGCGGGTGACGACAGTCTGGCAGCCGGAGTTGTCAGTAGGAGTTGCGGGCTCGGCTGCTGGCTCGGCACATAGCCCCTTAATAGTTAAGACGGCAGCATCGGGTGCGACGTTGGCCGCAGCCCCGGCATCCTGAACCTTGGGGGCAGCCGCAGGCGCCGCCGAGTTCATTTGTGCCCATGCCATTGCAGCGATCAACACACCAACCGGCAGGAATCCACGCATCGATAGCTCCTTAAGATCGAGAGATCCAGTGGGGGGATTTATCAGAATCCTAGCACACGACTTGTTCGCTGAGATGCCACTTCTCGCATCTTGACAGCTTTCTGGAGGCGGGTCACAATCGTCTTTATACTTGCAACCGAAATGTTCCCCCCGAAGGCTAGATCAATCCTGTGAAAGAGTTGGCAGCATTTCCGATTGGGCTGTTGTTTTGACGATACCGAGACAAATCAGGCAACTGCTGTGGATAGTCGGCGCAGTCGCCGCGTTTGCGCCTGCTTCCCTGGCGATCGGCGCTGCGGCCGGCGCCCCGGCGCCCACCTTCAACAAGGACGTGGCTCCGATTCTTTTTAGTCATTGCGCAAACTGTCATCGTCCGGGTGAAATAGGTTCGACCGTATCGCTCATATCGTACGAGGGTGCGCGGCCCTGGGCCGAGTCAATCAAGCAGCAGGTTGTGCAGCGCGAAATGCCGCCGTGGCCAGCCGATCCCAGCCGCAGCATGAAGTTCCGCAACGATCCCCGACTTAGCCAGCAGGAGATCGACACGCTGGTCGCATGGGTCAATGCCGGCGCGCCTAAAGGAAACGATGCCGATCTGCCACCGCTGCCAAATTTTCCGCAAGGCTGGCTGTACCCGAACGGACGCGCTCCCGACCTGGTAATTCCTTTGCGTGAGTTTCATCTGCCGCCTAAGGGTGAAATTCCCTACGTTAGATACATGGCCAAGGTCCCGTTCGCTGAAGACAAGTGGATCGTTGCCCTCGAGGTGCGGCCCGGCAACCCCGCAGTCGTGCACCACATGGCGATCACCGAGGTAGCATTAGACAATGGAGTGACCCCGGATGACCTCGACCGGCTCGCGCGCGTCGCCAGGCAACTCGGCCTTCCAAACGGTTCCATCGCCACTCGACCGGCGGTTGTGGATCCCGTAAATCCCACGGAGTACGACATGCTCGGAGTGTACACACCGGGCACGACTCTCGAGACCTACCCGGACGGCAGCGCAAAGGTGTTGAAGGGGGGCAAGAATATGTACCTCAACTTCAACATTCATTATCAAACAACGGGCGAGCCGGAAACCGATCAGTCGAAGCTTGCTTTCTGGTTTCAACCGGAACCGCCAAAGCATCAGATATTCCGCGTACCTGCGGCGGGAGAGACCATCATCGCCGAAGGCAAGGAGTTGCTGACGGATGCTCCGGGCGCTAAGGCCGAGGGCACCACTGTGGCCATTCCCCCGATTCCGCCGTACGCGGAGAACTATGAAGTGACCGGGATCACGGCCTACACCGATCCAGTGACGATTTACCAGCTGCAACCGCATGCGCATCTGCGTGGCAAGGATTTCCAATACACCGTTGTCTATCCCGATGGACGCGAGGAGAGCGTGTTGAGCGTGCCGAAATACGATTTTCATTGGCAGGTGGCCTATGAACTCGATAAACCGCTCGAACTGCCCGCAGGCAGCAAGCTGGTGGTCACCGCCCACTACGATAATTCACTGAAGAACATGCACCTGATGCATCACCAGGGCGCTTCCGATACTCCGCGCAACCTTGGGCCGGATAAGGAAGTGTATTTCCGAGAAGCGAACCAGAGCTGGGATGAAATGTTTACTCCGTTCATACAGTATTCCATCGACAGCGAGGGTCCGCCCCAGAACGCTCTTCAGATCGTCGAGGTGGTTGGCTGTTTGGAGCAAAGCCGATCTGGAACGTGGATGTTGACCAACGCCGGTGAACCTGCCGTGTCCGAGACCCAGCCAACCTCGTCGGCGGCCTTAAAGGCTGCGGCTGTCAAACCGCTGGGCAAGGAGCAGGATCAACTGTTGGGTACTGAGGCGTTCAATCCCTCGATCCATAAGGGGCAGAAGATGGCAGTAAAGGGCATTCTGATCAAGGACGCCAAAATCGACCGTCTCAATGTCACGTCACTGCAGGCGGTCGCTGAGGCCTGTTTCTAGCGCCCTTGGCGAGGCACGGTGCACCCGAGGTCGCTCAATCAGACCTGGCCCCCTTACTCCACACTCCACTCGGCAAAAAGGGAAGAGTTTTTCCCTCCGAGTGCAGGTTATTGCATCTTGACAAGCCTCTGTACAAAGGCCACAATCGTGGCTCGTACCGTCAGTGACGGTTCCCCCAGTAGCCAGTTCACTCCCGTGGAGAGGTTCGATCTATGAAAGTGCGTCTTGTCTCCCCAGCCGCGATCCTTTTTCTAACCCTCGCCTCTTTGACACCCGCTGTGGGCCAAAATGCGTTGGGAGTGTTCACGCAGCAGTATTACAACACTCGAGCGGGAAATAACACTTACGAAAAAATCCTCACTCCAGCCAATGTGAACTCCACCAAGTTCGGCAAGCTGTTTTCGGTGAGCGTTGATGGCCAGGTCTATGCCCAGCCGCTATGGGTATACGGCGTGAAGATTCCCGGACAAGGCACGCACACGGTGGTGTATGTAGCGACGGAAATGGACAGCGTGTTTGCGTTTGACGCCAACACCGGGGTCCAACTTTGGCAGGTCAACTTTACCGATCCGGCAAACGGCATTGGCCCGGTTCCCTGCGAGAGTGATGGCGGCGAACAGATCAGCTGCGCGGTTTATCCGTATTACGGCGTCACCGGCACTCCCGTGATCGATATAACCACGGGGACCATGTATTTGATCGCCCGCACCTGGAACAACAATACGCAGACGGCTTATCAAAACCTGCACGCGCTCGATATCACCACAGGAGCGGATAAGTTTGGCGGGCCCACCCTGATTCAGGGTTCGGTGCTCGGTACCGGCGCCGGGAGTGTGAACGGCGTGATTACCTTCAATCCATTGGCAGACGTTCAGCGCCCCGGCTTGCTTCTGGAGCCCAACAGCATTACTGGCGCGAAGACGGTATACATAGGCTGGTCCGGGGCGTCGCACGGCTGGATGATGGCCTATGACGCCACCACCTTGCAACAAGATGTGATTATCAACACCACACCCAACGGCATCCGCGGTGGAGTGTGGCAGAGCGGGAACGGGCTGGCTGCCGATAGCAAAGGATATATCTATGCTTCCACCGGCGACGGGCCTTTTGACGCCAACACTGGCGGCGGGGACTATGGGGATTCCCTGCTAAAGCTGGACGGCAATCTGAACATCATTGACTATTTCACTCCCATGGACCAGTCATGCCGTTACGCAAATGACTTTGACGTATCGGCCTCCGGACCCGTGATAATACCGAATCAGGGTGGCACGTATCCGGATGAACTGATCGAGTCAGGTAAGGGCGGCGATCCTTGCGATCCTTCCAGTGCCTCTCCCATCTATGTTGTCAATCGCGACAATATGGGGAAATACAATTCCGGGGCAGACAATGTTATTCAGGAGATTCCTGGCTCCCCGATTGGCTATTGGAGCAGCCCCGCTTACTGGCGCGAGGGTACAAAGGCCGCGATCTACTACGCAGGCCAGAGCGCTCCCAATGGAGTAGGTGATTATCTGAAGATGTACTCGATTACCAAGGACGAGCTTTCGACCACTCCTGTTTCCCAAAGCGCAAATGTCTTCCCCATTGGCGCGACCCCATCGACCTCAGGAAATGGCACCACCAACGGCATCGTCTGGGCCACACTGCGTCAGGAGGCCCTGGGCCTCACGCCGGGCCAGTTGCCCGCGATTCTCTACGCTTATGACGCCACCAACCTTGCCAACAACTTTTATAACAGCGCGCAAAATGCAGCTCGAGATACCGGAGGCTGCGCCAACAAGTTCCAGGTGCCTGTAGTTGCCAACGGCAAAGTCTATGTGGGCACGCAGAACACACTTGATGTTTTCGGCCTTTTGGGTAACCCGCCCGCGGCCCCGAACGTAAGCCTTTCCAGCCCTTGCTATACATTCAACAAGCAGACGGTGGGCACTACCAGCACACCGCGGTTCCTGGTCTTGACCAACATTGGCACCGCCAATATGACGCTCGGGACCATTACGATCCGTGGCTTGAATGCTTCCGACTATGCGGAAACCAATAGCTGCCCCTCTACCCTGGCGCCGAATGCGGCCTGCACCATCAAGATCACTTTTACGCCGTCCGGGGTTGGCCCGCGTGTGGCCCAGGTAATGATTCCGGACAATGCCGCCGGCAATCCGCACAATACGACCGTGACCGGATTAGGACTGGCAGCAAATTAGAGGATCGTGTTTTGAATTTTGTAGTTGGGTTTTGGAATAAATAAATTAGCGAAAAGAACACCGTAGTATGCAGTCGGCCAACTTGGTGTCCCCTGGGCCGTTTGCGTGTTTTTATCAGAAAACTGCTTTTAAGGAGACAACATGCCCGTTAACATCCGCATTTCTCTGCCCCTGCGTTTGGCTCTATTGGCGGTAGGCACTCTATTGGCGGTAGCTCCTGCTGCTGCCCAGGTAACCGACACCGTCCTGAACGATTTCATCGGTAGCAATGGATCTTCGGTTTTTGCCGGTTTGACCTTTGATAGCGCCGGAAATTTATACGGAACGACGCAGACAGGCGGAAAGGGTTCGGGAACCGTCTACGAGCTTACTCTCGGTCTCACTGGGGACTGGACGGAAACCGTGCTCTACGAGTTTGGCAGTAAGACCAAAGACGGAGCCACTCCATACGGCGGTGTGGTGTTCGATCCTGCAGGCAATCTGTATGGAACAACTCTGATGGGCGGCGCGCATGGCAAGGGCACCCTTTACAGATTAGCGCCGGCGCACGGTGGCGGTTGGACCGAGACCATCGTTCACAGTTTCGGAGCCGGAACAGACGGCGCTTATCCGGTAGCCGCGCCCGTCATATCGGGAGGCAACCTCTATGGCACGACAATTTACGGTGGCACCGTCACAACCTGCCCCTTATCTGGCAAGACCTCTCCCTGCGGCACCGCGTACGAGGTTACCGCAGCAGGTATATACAGCGTCATGCACAATTTCTCAAACACCAACGATGGCTATTTCCCGGTCGCGGGTCTCACTCCTGATGGGAATGGCAATTTCTATGGCCAGACTACTGCCGGTTTCACCTACGGAGGCGGCTTACTTTTTGAGCTGATGCCCGCGAATGGCACGTGGACGGAAAAGGCAATCCATCCCTGGGGCAGAATCAATGACGGACGTCCCGATGGATCCATCTGCTATGGCACCCTGGTGTTCGATGCCGAAGGAAACCTGTGGGGGACGTCCCTCCTTGGCGGCACTCACGGCGGCCTGGGAACGCTTTTCAGGTTCTTTCCACAAGACGGCGGTTTCGCGGAAACCAGCGTGCATGGTTTTGGCGATGCTGGCGACGGCGCTAGCCCCTATTCCGGTGTTGTGATCAATTCCGCCGGTCATGTGTTTGGCACAACCTACAAAGGCGGGGCTTCGGGAGACGGAACTGTTTACGAGATTATTCCTCTCTCTGACGGCTTCCAGTACAAGCTCCTGTATAGCTTCACAGGAAAGACGGACGGCGGTTTCGTTGCCTCTCCTCTGATCCTGGACGGCCTTGGCAATCTCTACGGAACCACCCAGTGGGGCGGCGATGCTACTTACTGCCCGAAGTCCCCCTTGGGCGGGTGTGGCGTGGCTTTTGAGATGACAGGGGTGCAATAGAAACGCCGAAAATCTTAGCCCGGAAAAACCACTACTTGCAGGTAGCGTTTGTCAGTCCGAAGACGTCCACCTGACCCCGGGTGTTGGTGGAGTCAGTCGGATCCATTGTTCCCAAGTAGACCATTCCGTTCGCGATCGTGGGCACGACAAATTTCGTTGCATTGCCCGGCGCATCCCTCGTAGGACATTGCGCGCTGTCCCACAGCACAGGAACGGTGCTGGGAGGATCTACGTGCTCTGCGTCAAGGGCATAAAGCACCGCTGGCGCAGGACCGTCTCCCGAGGGTGGCCAGCCGTTTCCACTTTGCGCCCACACGATGGCCGTACCCTTTGCATTTCCCAACGATGAGATTGCGGGATTCGCAGCGAAGCCGAACGTAACCGCTGAGGTATCAGAGCCTGTAGTGCAAATCGGACCAGGATTGCACTTGAGATTAAGCTGGTAGCGGCTCAGCGGAGACTTCGTCGGAATGTAGTAAAGGTGCAGGTTCCAGTACGCTGGCGTGGTAAAGTACTGCTGCATCGCCCCTTGGAAATATTCCTGGTTGGCGTTTGTACCCATGGCTGGACAAGTCTGATTCTTCGGAGGGGTGAATCCGCCCGGATTGACCCGATTCATTACAAAGATAGTTCCCGTCTTCGAAGCGGTGACCGCATAAAAATTAGAAGTGATGTCCGGCGTCAACATCACCCCGCCCGAACCGAAATCTTCGTCTGCTGGGTTCAGGCATGCCTGATTAAAAGGCGTGAAATAGCCGTTGGGGACGTTGGCGAGCGATGTCGTCAGCTTAACGAAACTATCCCCATAGTCTGAACCTCCAGTATTGACATCAAACGTTCCATCTCCAGTGGCCACGTATATGAAGGTCTGCCCGTTCGGCGAATCGGTCCCAGCCGCCAGACCGCCGCCGCTCTGCCATAGGCCACCACCCTCGCCGTTGGGCGTGCTGCTCCAGGCCAACGGCGCGGCCGCAAGATTTGCAGCGTCGTAACCAAACACCCAGCCCTGTGGGATACTTGATCCCGGTTTTCCAAATCCGGCAATCGCAGAAAAACCACTGTAGACCGCGCTGTCTCCATTCGGCAAAACGCCGGGCAACAGGAGCAGTCCCGGTCTTTGAATGTGCTGCTTCGGGTTGAAAGTGGCGCTGCCGTATTTTCCAGAAATCGCGACCGGGCCATTGAACTTCTCAGCCAAAGTTGCCAGGTCCAAGGCATGCAATCGATGAATAAAACAGGACTCGGCGTGGCTGGTTTGACATGAATTGGTGGTGGACTCGGTTTCCGTGGTCACATAAATCGTGTGCGTGCTGAGATCGATAACCGGGGTTGCCAAAACGCCAATGAGCGGAACGATCACCGAGCAGGTGCCGTTCAGGTCCGCGCATTGCACCGCTTCCTCGTTCGGTGGGATCAGCGACACGTGGCTGACCTGGCTGCAATCACTTCCGTTGATCGCATACACGCTATCGTTCATGGTCACCATGTAGACAATATTCCCGCCTTTCGCAAATACCACCAACGGCTGACCGAACACTTGACCATCCACCACCGCTGAACAAATCTTCCCAAAATTCGTGGGATTGACATTGCCCTGGTTCAGGACAGTCTCGGTGGAATTCAAGCCGTCGCGCGAAATATCGTTTCGCGAAGTCAGCACATTGGTTTGTGCTCCGAGGGATGCTGTCAGAAGGACAAGGAATAGATAGCAGCATGCGAATTCGTGGGAGATCGAACGCTTCATGAGTTCCTCCGCCGGAATGATCAATCAACCCGGGCCGCCATTCTAAGCAGCGATCAAGATTACTGCAAGGAGTCAAGAGACCAAGGAAAAAAGCTTCAGGCGGTGACCTGTACCGCGGGTGCCGCCGCCGCGCCTCGTTGCCCTCTCTCTTTCAAATATCTCGGCAGCGCATCTTGCCAGGATGGAATGGATAAGCCCAGCTTATGAAGCTTCGCTTTGCTCAGGACGGAATATGCCGGACGCTTCACTGAGCTGGGAAAATCACCAGTCTTGCAGCCGGTTAGGTTCGCCTTAACCCCCGCGCACTCGAAGATGTGGCGGGTAAACTCGTACCATGAGCATTCTCCTTCGGAGCTGAGGTGATACAACCCGAATTTTCCCGTCTGGATCAACTGGCGTACAGCTTTGGCGAGATCGACGGTATAGGTGGGCGTAAGGACCTGGTCCTCGACCACGCGAACCGGTTCGCCGGCAAGCGCCTTCTTCAGCATGTTCTCGACGAAATTTCCGCCTTTGCCGCTGCTACCGGCAATCCCGTACAGTCCGCACACTCGGACCACGAAATAGCGGTCCGTGTTAGAAGCAATTAGATACTCTCCGGCCAGCTTCGAGATGCCGTAGACATTTTGCGGAGCAGGACGATCTGTCTCTTCGAAGGGAGTATTGTGGGGGTATCCGCCAAAAACATAGTCAGTGCTGAAGTGCACCAGGGTCGCGCCCGCTTTCCGGCAAACTTGCGCCAGATTCATCGCAGCCGATCCGTTCACCTCGAACGCCAACTCTGGTTTCTTTTCGCACTCCTCGACTTTATGGAATGCGGAGGTGTTAAGCACGACTTGCGGCTGAACTTCCGCAACCACCGCCGCGACCCCCGCAGAATTGCAGACGTCCACTTGCGCATGGGTTAACGCGACCACCTCGTCACCGGCCGCCGCAAAGACCCTCTTGAGATCGCTGCCTAACTGCCCATTTGCACCAATCAGCAAAACCTTCGACATTCCGCCCCCATCCTGGTCCCCATTACGACTCCACAGTTTTCATCGCGCACTTCGGCATTGTAATTCTTCCGTCACGCCACTCGAAGCCTCTCTTGACAATGGATTGCCTTCCACCCGCCTGAGTCCATCGATTGGGGCGGCGAACCGTCCAAATGCCGAAAACAGCGAAAAGCGCTATTAAAGTCTCTAGCTGCGTTCTGGGATCTTAGTAGTCGTCGGGCGGTCTAGCATTCCGCGGCTCTTCCAAGAAGCGTTTTGGGCCATACTTAGCAGGGATCGTCTGGAACGTTCGCGGTGTCATCTGGAAGTTGAAGAAGTTGGCTAAATCGTTGTCGGCGCGGGCATCCGAAAATCCAAGAGCACCCTCAGGGATGTCAAACACACCCTCCATGAATCTTATAATGCTGCCAAACTCATGATGGAGATTGGAGACGAGCGCCTTCGGAGTGTACGCAGAGATGACAATAAACGGCACGCGGAAACCCAGTTCGAGATCGCCCTGTGGACCCGGCAAAATAGTTGGAGCCACATGGTCGTACCAGCCACCCCAGTCATCCCATACCACCATGAGTGCCGTATCCGACCAATAACCGGCCCCCTGCTCGCAGGTTTTGTCATTGCCGACGGCGTTGACCACTGCGGCGATCCAGGACGGTCCACCATCGCCATCTGGCTCTCCGGCATGGTCGGAATTTGGGCCAGTCGGAACTACCCACGAGACTGCAGGCAGATTACAGTTTTTAATGTCGCCCAGCACATCGGAAGGTTTTAGGTCGATATTGTTTGTGTTTTCTGGCCCGGTACACACCGGTGGGTTCTGCGTGTAATCCGGCATACAAATATCGTAAATAGAGGCCGGCGCGGTGAACATGTAACCTTGCGGGTTGTAGCCCAACTTGGTCGGATCATTCGGGTAAGGGTTGTCTTCAGAACTGATGGCGTAATACTTCCAGGAGAGCTGAGACGCATCCAGCAGAGTCGCCATAGAATCATGCTGGAAACAAAAGGTGCCGATCGGGTTGTTGTCGAAAGCGAACTCCAAGGGAGCGCTCTGCGGCGAGATCGCGGTATTTATTTCCCCCACCGGGGCGAGGCAACCGGTGTCGCTTAATCCGACGTAATCCCCCCCTGGAGATTGACTGGGAATTCCGGAAACCAGAATGCCCAAGGAATCGTTTTCAGCAGTAGCCGCCGAGGTTGCGGTGAATAGAATCTGATGCGCCACGTAACTTGCGCCTTGATTGGTCTGGAACATGTAATTTGCCCAGCCGTACTGAGATGCCAACTGCAGGTAAGGCTCAATGTCCGATGCCTGAACATATTGATACGACAGAAACTCGCCCGCACCACCGTTCTGGCAATCGATTGAGTTCGGTACGCAGTTGTCTGGGTTGGAATTGGCGCCATCCATCTTTCCGTTGTCCCACATAATCTCAAAGTCAGGATGGCTGTGCCCCAAGTCATAGTCGGTGATCAACGCTGTTTGTCTCAGCGGCACCAGTTCGTCCTGTCCGTTGACCTTAGCCAAGCCACTCGACGCTATATCGTATCTACCCGGAATAATGCCAGGATAAGTCAGCAAGGTCTGAAAGAGAGTATCCGGCGTGCGGTTCTCCTGAATCATTAGAACGATATGTTTGAACGGGTTTGGGTAGGGGATCTTCGGATTGGGTGGGGGCAAAGGGATCGCAATCCCGTTCTGGCCGCACGCTGCGGCACCAAGCCACAGTACCGCAAATAGATACTTAGCGCATTTCATTTTCCCTCCTAAACCTAATTCCAAGGCATGGACTCTCAGTTAACGTAGAAATCTATTGATACATGGCAATAGCGCCGCACGCCGTTGGCTGTAGTGTAAGGCCCGGTACTGGACAGTTGGCGCTTCCTACTTGGTAGCCCGGCGCGCCGCCTCCCATGAAAATCTTGCCATCAACAACCGTAGGCGAGCCAAACTTCACGGCTCCTGGGTTACCTGGATTGGTCGAATCATAAGCCGAACTGTCCCAAAGCTCCTTGCCGAGCGCCTTGTTGGGAGTTTCGCTTGTCGGGATGGCCCGGTAAGCATAGATCACCTCAGGCTTGGCGGCGGGCCCCCCGACATTTCCTTGTCCGATAGTATCCATCGCCCACACAATTCCATCCTTGATGTTGCCACCAGGAGACTTATTCCAAGTGACGGAGGGAGACGCTCCAGCTTTGAAAAGATGTGGCGTAATCGCTGTCCCCGCAGTAGTCAAGAATCTGCCGACGCCACCGTGATTTTCGAAAAGAAAAACTTTGAGGACGTCATTGATAGCGGCGGCATAAAGGAAGTTGTATGGACTTCCCGGATTGCCGGCAAGAAATGCGGCCGAGCTTCGCAACCCACTGTCGTTATGTGTTGGATCCGTCGTCACCGGGTACCCCTGGAAGCATTGGGCAAGTGCGCCCGAAGCGGGTGCGTTGGATGGCGTGCAAGCATATTCGGTCGAATTCACAGATTGAGAATCTATGTGTCCCAAGCTATCAGCGTAGGCAACGTAAATCATTCCTTGTTTGCCTGACGCCATAATCTCCGGATTAGTGAGCTTAAAAGATGGTGAAAGCAGTGTGATTCCGCCGGCGCCCAAGTCCCAGTCATTGCGCTCCAAGGTGAACTGACAGTACTGACCGGTGCTATCAAACGTGCAGGGGCTAGGACAACTCGCGGGATGAGGGTTGGTGCAGGCAACAACCGTTTTTCCAACGTTCAGGCCATGGTAATCCGGCGGCGTGTAGTAATCCTGGAGGCCGCTGTCATTGATGCGCACAATGCTATTGCTGTACTCTCCTTCGCCCTGGAACTCGTCCGCTCCGTTGCCGACGGCTATGTACATATTTCCGTTTGCATCCACCACCGGTGCCGCGCCCGACATCCAGACACCGTTTTGACATGGCTGCGCCACGCAGGATGACGCCAGATTCACCACGGTGTAAGTGTTGCTAAAACCAGACGCGCCATAGTTGTAAGTGAATTCAATCGCAAAGCCGAAATATGGAGTTCTATCGCAATTCGACCCCCACGAAACCCAAACCTTGGAAGCGCCATTGCTCGAGGGGATAAGCGCGAGCCCCGGTCTTTGAAGATGGTCGAGCGGATTCAATCCATGTGCGTAATTTGCTTCGAAGTTGGAATCGATGAGAACCGGGCTCCCCGGTATCTCTTGCAAAGTGTCCGCGTAAAGGCCATGCAGTTTGTGCCGGTACGTCTTCACGCCCTGACTATCCACGTCTTCGTGTTTCGAAACCACATACATCACGGGGGGGGTCACCGACACATCAATGACCGGCGTGCTGGTAATTCCGACCTCGGGGGCAATCAGAGTGCAGGATGCAGGCAAATCAGTGTAGGGCACCGCGATCTCGGTCGATCCAGGCGAGAGGTCACTCGCATTGTTGAGATTCACCTGGGTCAAAACCGTTCCGGAAGAACTGGTACTGTCCGAGTCGAAAGCATAGACGCTATTGTTCTCAGTGACCGCATATACCACGTTCTTCAAACCGCCGCCAATCGATAACTGATGGATGTAAAGAGGTTGAGCGTAGAGCTGGCCATCGGTAATGGCTAGCCATTTCGGCACCGGATGATTGGTAGCACTCAATGTGGAGGCTTTCAGTACGCTTTCATTCGGATTCACTCCGTCTCGATTGTTGTCGTTGTGCGAGGTCAGAACGCAGGGCGTCACCCCGGAGCAGTAGCTCTGGCCAGCCTTCAAACGCGTCTTCTTGGTCGCAGTTTCACCTCGACCTGCAACCGGAAAAATGACACCCAGGAACAAAAGGGCAAAAGCAATCCTGAAAGCTAATCTCATCGTTTCTTTCCCGCAGTTAAGCGTTAGGACGAGGACGTGAAAGGGGGGTTCGTCCGGAGTGTCGCGCATAACAGAGTGCCGCGCGTTTGAATGGTTGTCAAGAGTCGAAATGACTATTTTCTCCGTGCGCCATGGGATGGGATAAACGACTCTATCGAACTAGAGGCCTTCGTCTCACTGCTCAGAGTAAAATCGTTTTAAGTTTCGGCGGAATGGCAATTGTTCGGGTCTAGGTCCTGAAACCTTGAAAGACGGTTCGATGAATTGTCCGCAGCCAATAAAGAGAACTAGGATGCCCACGTGGATGATCGTAAACTATTGATTAATATAGCCATAATTTCGTTATGTGCATTCCCTTGCGCAACTTTTCTTAGGCTCGCGGGTTAATTCTGATCAAACACCACTTGGGTACTGTCCGGTAGTCGGAGGAGAGGAAATGCGTAAGGTTTTCGGTGGTGCAGTCTGCCTGTTTGCAATTCTGCTATGTTCCCTGTTAGGCGGTTGCGGAGGCGGGAGTGTTAGTAGTAACACATCGTCGCCACAGCCCCCGAGCGGCGGCTCCGGCCCAGTGGTCGCAGTGCCGTCGCAGCCTGCGGAAGTGTTCTTTGGAATGCACCAGTCCCACACTGCGGCGTGTGATGCAGCGCCACTCGACTTCCCTTTGTTCGACGCTCGCGCGGGTACCTTCCGAATTTGGAGCACGTGCAAGACGCAATGGGCGGACATGAATCCGGCGAGCAATAGTTTCAATTTTACCGGCCTTGACGAGTTGCTGGCTGCCCTGAAAATCAAGGGTATCAATGATGTATTTATCTCTCTCGGAAGCACTCCGAATTGGATTTCGTCGAATCCCACGGACCTAGTGTGTGACCGCGCCAATGTATTTGGTCAACCTCCCGGTATGTGCGATCCTCCTACGGATCTCAACAGCGACGGCAGTGGAACAGATCTGGCATGGCGATCCTTTGTCACTGCTCTGGTCGGCCACGTGTCCGCGGCGAGCTACCTTTCAGCCCACGCACACATCACGTATTACGAGATTTGGAGCGAGTTCCATCGTTCCGATACCGTGGGTGTTCCGGGAACGACTTGCTTTCCTCCCGGGAGCAGTGCCGGCATCCCTTGCAGCTATCGAGGTACATTTGCGCAGATGTTGCGCATGACCCAGGACATGCGATGCATCGTTGAAGGACATACCAGCGATCCCATTACCGGTTTGGGCCTGACCTGCGGCACGGCGAATTATGCGCAAACTGGAATTGATCCGACCGCCGGAGTTATGGAAGGCGATGCCGGCGGCGAGTTGTTTGATGATGGCACGGCGACCCTGGAAAACTACTTGTATTGCGACGCTAATCCTCCAACCGGCAGCCAATGTAACTGGAGCAGATCCAATCCACTGGGCGCGAATGCGACCGATGTAATCAGCGGACACTCCTACTTTAACAACGGTACTCCAGAAAAAATCATGCAATTCGTCGCCGCCGAAAAGGCAATGCTGTCACCAGCCGATGCTGCGAAGCCTTATTTCACCGGCGAGGGCAGTTGGGGAAAGAACTATTCCGTTGGCGAGCCCAGCCTACAGGCGGCGTTCGTGGCACGCTGGTTTGCGGTCTTGCTGCTGGCACATGCGGACCGTGGGTACTGGTTTGCCTGGGATGAATTCGAAAACACCGGGAACGGTGGCTTGTGGTCACCGAATCCACTGTCTGCGCCACCGTTGGAATGCTCGACTCCTGATACAGCAATCGGCGGCAACTATTGCACCGGGGGCATTGCCTACTCGCAGACCGTCGACTGGTTGTCGGGAGCAACGGTTGTGACTGGCACCTGCCCGGCAAGCTGTTCGACTCCCAGCCCCGGAGTTTTCAGCTTGACCATTTCGCGCTCGGGAGGCTACCAGGCGCAGGTTCTGTGGGACAGTTCTCCGGCGTCCTCGTGTTCCAACCCCATGTGTGGCTCCACGCCTATCTCCACGCCACCACCATTCGCCGTCTCTCAGTGGCGGGATTTGGCCGGAAACATGCACAGTGGAATGCCGCCGAACATGGGAGCTTCTCCCATCATCCTTGAAAACATGACTCCTCCGTAGAGAAGGGGTCTGCGAGCCGCTATCGGTGAAAATGGCACGGTTGCTGACGTGCGACTCACTTAATGTGCCGCACTCTTAGCTGGCGCGCGAGTGTGTTCCTGGCTGAGACCGAAGATGGTGAGTTGCCCACCGGTTGCTATGAAGACGTTGCCGTTCGCAACCACCGGAATCACGGTCGCATTTCCGCGGTAAGGCCAAGTACCCGGCGATGCGGAAAAGAAAATCTGCTTCAGCGTACCGCCCCCAGCCTCAGGATCGAATGCGTACAAATCGATTTCTGCCGTGTAGTAGGTTGGTCTGCCGAGAACCCAAATGATGGGGTTCAAGATGCCGTTGGAAGAGACGGTTGTGAAGAAACCGTGGTCCCTCGTGGGGAAGAGCGATGCGGAATTCGCGACATTGATAAGACTGACGGCGGGGGCCATCACAAGCTTCCATATTCCAACCGATGGTCCGCCGCTGGCAACCACACGCGCGGCCAAGTCCAAGGGATCCACATAATAGGACTCCGCGCAAAAACAACTGCCGATCATATATGAACCCAGTACATTGTTGTTGTTGGGATCGTAGCCTCCAAGATCTTCCTGGTTCATCAAGAACATGACTCCGTCCTTGTCGGCAGCCACAGCGAGCTTGTTAGGGATTGTGCTATCTACCGCCGTCGCCGCCGGCTGCGGAGGCAGCAGCATGATTCCCCCAGAGCTAAAATCTCTGTCGTTCTGGTCCATAAGGCCCCAGTCCGAGGGCGTGAAGAGGTCGATCACCTGACTCAAGTCTGCCGAAGTTTTTATCGCGCTCTCCTGTATATCCGTGACCCCGTCATAGGTGGTTCCCGAGGGGTCGGAGTTGCCGGTGATGAAATACAAATTGCCGGAGGGATCCGCAGCAATACCCGAGCCCGACATCCAAATCGAGGAAAGAAAGTAGTTATTAGGGGACGTCGCCTGAGTATCGAAAACCTCGTTCATCGCCAGTGGAGTTAAGAAGCTGGCGGTCCACCCGAGCAGCCAACCACGAGAGAGGTCGGGGCCCCTATCACAAAAGCTTCCAAAGCCGGCATAGACATTCCCGTTCTCCAACAAGAGCGCAGGGCGTTGCCGCTCGTATGTGGCATTGAAATCGATAGTCGAGCCGTCCGTCAGAGTGTGGGACGCAGCCACCACCACCGGCGCTATCTGGTCCGTTAAGCTGCCAAGATCAAGCGCGTGCATGCGATAAATTGGAACATTAGCCTCCAGCGTGTAAATCATCACGTACATGGTATTGGTGGCCAAATCAAGCACCGGCGTGCTATCGATCCCCACCACCGGGTTGGTCGTACATCCGATGGGGTTAGGCACGGGAGCGCCAAAGTTCGGACTCAAGAGCACGGTACCGGTGTCATAGTCGATGGCATAGATTGTGTTGTTCTCGCTGGCAACGTAGACGACATTGTGCTTGCCCTGGAAGTTTCCAGTGGTGATTTCTTGATTGGGAACGATCAACGGTTGCGCATCCACCTGAGCGTCAAGAGCGATTGACTGCACTATTCCGAAAGATGCACTTGCTACGTTGGCAGGCGCCAAGATGGTTTCGTTTGCATTCCAGCCGGTACGCCCGTTGTCGTAATGGTAGGTCGTGACGGTTGTGTTCTGAGCTACGAGCGCCTGCGGAATAGCCAGAAAGGCCAAGACGGCGAGGCAGCAAATCAGGAAACCTAGTGGGCTGGTTCGGAGTTCGCCCTGGGCCTGGGACGCGCGAGGTCTTTGCCCAAGTTGTGAATCTTCAGTTTCGGTCACGTCAGAAAACGCCCGGGAGCATCGCATTCTAGATCCTCCTGGATCTGGTCCGCATGAAATGTTCGAGGCCCCTCTTCGTGATCCGGGGCAAACCGCTCTTCCCGCAACAAAACTGCCCGCACGGCAATGAAGCATCCGGGTTGCGGACTGCGCCGCACTAGCTTAGACCCACGCCGCATTTACTGCAAGTAGCTGAAAGCTCTTAGAGAGGAACGACCCCGGTGCTCGGCGCGGTTTGCCGTTCCTGCCCGTGGATGGAGGAGCGGATTTTTGGACTGTGCGCTGACGCATCCTCCGCATACCAGGCGCCGGGATGACAATCCGCGAAACCTACATTCGGGCGATCCTCGAAAGTAGACGGCAAAAATAGGCCAAAAGTCTCTTTTATGCAACATCGAGGCCAGCGCGGGCTTCGTCCTTAAGGATGTCCGGTAGTGTCCAATTAGGACACTACCAGATGTCCTTCTGAGTCTTGACCGCCAGCCATTTTGCGGTCAAGATTGTGTGACCTTTTTCCCGGTGTGGCGGCTGGGATTATCCCGTGTTTTTTCTGAAAGCTTATTAATTGCAGTTGGCGGATTGTGTTTGGGGTGTGTCTATGCGGATGAACTCCGTTTTCGTGTTTGCAGTGTTGGTGGCCCTGACTTCGACGGCTGCGGCCTCCGGCCAGCACGGAACAACGGGCGGCTTGTCTGACTTGCCACAGGCGGCACAGTCAACCATCTCGGCAGCGCTGGGGCGCGACATGACGGCGTACGCGGTGCGTAAAGAACCGTGTGGACTTCAGACTGAGAACATCCAACAACATCTAATCTCCACTTTCACTGCGAGTGAAATCGAAGTGCGCTCCGGATTGGCGATCTGGCGCATGAACCTAACCGCCTACGGCTACGGTACTGCGCTCACCCCGCTAGCTACAGCTGTTCCAGAGGCGGAGGGAAATCGCATCCAGTATCGGCGCGGGAGGCTGACAGAGTGGTATATCAATGGGCCGTTGGGTCTGGAACAAGGCTTTACCATCAGCCGGCCACCTGGGCAATCCCGGGGGCGCGAATTGACTTTAGAGTTGGCCCTCTCGGGAAATTTGGTGGCTTTCGAAGATGCTGACCAGCAACTGACGCTTAAAAACGCCGTGCGTGAGCCGATACTCCGCTATTCCGGCCTTCAGGCCCACGATTCCACCGGCCGTGAATTAGCCGCAAGGCTTGAACTACAAGGCCAAAACCTTCTGCTCCGCGTGAACGACCGTAACGCGCGCTATCCAATTGTTGTCGATCCCTGGGTACAAACCGCCGAATTGCTTGCCTCGGACGGCGCGGCGGGTGATCAGTTCGGCTGGTCGGTTTCGATCAGCGGAAATACTGTTGTGGTTGGCTCCCCATTTCACGCCGTCGGACTCAACTCGAGTCAGGGTGCGGCATACGTGTTCGTGGAGCCGGCGAATGGCTGGACCGGTATGACGCAAACCGCCGAACTGGTCGCGTCTGACGGAGCTGCCAATGCCTTTTTCGGTTCGTCGGTGGCCATCAGTGGTGACACCATCGTTGTGGGTGCGGGTGGTACCACCGTTCAGGGCAATCCACATCAAGGTGCTGCGTACGTATTCGTCCAACCGGCTAACGGTTGGACCAACATGACCCAAACCGCTGAGTTGGCCGCGTCGGATGGTTATGTCGGCGACGATTTTGGGGCATCGGTCGCAATCAGCGGTAATACGCTGGTGGCCGGAGCTCCTTACGCCAGCATTGGTTCCAATTTTCAGCAGGGCGCTTCCTACGTGTTCGTCGAGCCAGGCGGCGGCTGGACCAACATGACGCAGACTGCCAAGCTGACTTCCTCGGACGGCGCGGCTGACGACATTTTCGGCGATTCTGTCGCGGTGGACAGCGGCACCGTGGTCGTTGGAGCAAGCGAAGCCACCGTCAATGGCTATGGCAGCGCCGGCAAGGCCTATGTTTTCGTTCAGCCGGGAAACGGGTGGACAGATACAACGCAAACTGCGGAGCTTACCGCATCCGATGCCGCAGCTGACAGCTATTTCGGCAGTTCTGTTGCCGTCGTCGGGAATACCGTGGTGGTGGGTGCCCCGAGTGACTATGCCGGTGCCGCGTACGTTTTCGTCGAGCCAAGCAGTGGATGGATCGATACCATACAAACCGCGGAGCTGACTCCGGGTTCGCTTTCCCCTCTGCTTCTTCTGGGAACATCTGTCGGACTGAACGGTTCCACGGTCATGGCCGGAGCCGTCGGAGCGAATGTCGGCGACAATGCCTACCAGGGTCAGCTCTATGTATTCATCGAGCCCACCCAGCAGGCCAAGGGTTGGACGGATGAGAACCAGAGCTCCCAGTTGACCTCGTCTGACGGAGGCGCTGGCGACTACTTTGGCCTTTCTCTCTCCATGAGTGGTAACGCTGAAGTGGTCGGCGCGCCCTTTCACCAGGTCGGGCTCACTGAACAAGGTGCAGCCTATGTCTTCCAGCCTCTAAATTCCCACCCGAGCGAGACTTCCCTGTCTCCAAGTGACGCCATTGTGGGCGGTCCCGGATTTCAGTTGACAGTGGGGGGTAATAAGTTCGCCCAGGGAGCGGTAGTGAGTTGGAACGGGTCTCCGCGCAGCACAACCTTCGTCAGTTCAACCGTGCTGCAAGCCCAGATTTTGCCCTCGGACATTGCGACTGTCGGCAAGTTCACGGTAAAAGTCACCAACCCGCCACCCGGCGGCGGCAATTCCAATGGCTTGTATTTTACCGTTCAGAACCCTGTGCCCGGCATCGGCTCGCTATCGCCGGACACAGCCCTGGCTGGCGGCCAGGCCTTTACCCTGACGGTCAACGGCAGCAACTTCATCTCTACCTCAAAGGTTTATTGGAACGGCACCAAACTTTCTACGACATACGTCAGCAGTGCAGTACTTCAGGCGAACGTACCTGCCAGTGCCATTAAGACGGCCGGCACGGCCAGCGTAACGGTGGTCAACCCGGCGCCGGGAGGGGGCACCTCGAATCAGGAAACGTTCTACATTAACAATCCGGTTCCCAGCCTCACATCATTGGAACCTTCCAAAATCAAGGCGGGAAGCTCGGCCTTCACCTTGTACATTTACGGATCGGGTTTTGTTACTACATCCCAGGCGTCATGGAACGGATCCCCGCGAACCACCACCTACGAGGGCCCTGGCAAGGTGACAGCGCAAATCCTGAAGTCGGACGTCGCCAAAGCCGGCACCGCACAGGTCACAGTCGCTAACCCGGCGCCGGGCGGCGGCACCTCGAACCCACTTACCTTCACCATTACCAAATAAGAGCGTGAGTTCGTACAGAGTGTGTACGTTATCGTTCCGTGAGCAGCCGATCCAGCGCCATGGCAGCCTCGTCTTGATTGCAAGAAGCCACGTACCACTCAATGGTGCGGCGCAGGCCTTCTTTGAACATCACTTTGGGTTCCCAACCTAACAGCCTCTTTGCCAACGCATTATCTGCCACGCGATTGAGTGGACCAGTTGGCATTTCCGGATGCAGCTCGATCTTCGGCTGGTAATTGAACTTGTTGGCGATCTCGTGTACGGCGTCGAGGACTCGAATGCGCTCCATCGTGCCCAGATTGATCCCTGAGCCATCGTCCACCTTTTCAGCGGCCAGAATGGTTCCCTCGACAATGTCATCGATGTAGGTCCAATTCCGTATCTGCTCGCCGTTTCCCCACACCACGAAAGGATCCTGCCGGGTATAGGCTCGGGCAATCATAGCGATGACGGCGTGATTCTCGACTCCGCGCGGACCGTAGACGGTGAAATAGCGGCAGCTCGCCGACTTCATCCCCCAGTCTTTGTAATAAGCGCGGAGCGTCATTTCTGCCATGAGCTTCGCCCAGCCATACATATTGTCGGCATCGTAGGGAGGGCCGACCATGTCTTCCGTGAGATACAGTGTCTGGTTGGGGTCGGTCTGTATGCCATTCGGATAAACACAACCCGACGACGCATACACAACCTTTTCCACTTGGGCGCGGTGGCAGGCGCGGAAGACCAGGCCGTCCAGCAACAGGTTGGTGGCGCAGGCTGCCTGGTGAAGATCCACGTAGCCGCGGCCCCCATGATCAGCCGCGAGGTGGAAGACAACGCTCATGTCCTCTACCGCCGCCTCGGCAACTCCGGTTTCCCGCAGGTCCGCCTGGATGAACTTAACTCGGCCGGCTTCGATATGGCCGCTGATGTTTTCAAGCTTGCCGCTGCTAAGATCGTCGACTACGCGAATCTTAGCTCCACGCTTCACCAGAGCGTCCACCAGGTGAGAGCCAATCAGCGAGAGGCCTCCGGTCACCAGCACGTTTCGATTCTTCCAGTCCACTACTTTCTCCTCTGTCGTGAATTGTTCTTCCAATTCTTTCAGATTCGGCTTCGAGTGTATACCGGCGTAGCAATGCGGAATGATTTTCAAGAATGGACACCGGGTGGCCCACCTTTGCGTTTTCTGCAAAGGCGGGGAGCGGGAATCTTTCCTAAAACGGCTACGGAATCACGTGGAACGGCACATTGCTGATCAACGTGCCGCTGGGCGTGGTTACGGTGACGTAGCCCGTGGTCGCTCCCGGCGGGACTGTCGCCGTCAGATACGTGTCAGACACAACTTTGAAGTTTGCCGGGATTCCGTTGAGGGAAACGCTGGTGGTTCCAGTGAACCCTTGACCGAGGATGCCGCCCGTCTGCCCGTCGCTGCCGGATGCGTTCACGAAAGCCACAAACGGACCGAGACCCGTGCTAAGGCCGTAAATCGTGCCCTCATTGTCAGGGCCACCTCCGGTGGTCAGACCGTAGAAAGCTCCCTTGGTGGACTGAACCAACCCTCCCCACGGGTCGCAACCGAAAGGGCAACCATCGTGATCGGGAAAGTTGTAAAGCGTTGTCAGGGCGCCGCTGGAGGAGATATTGAAGACTGTACCTACCCCGTAGGTTCCACCACTTTCAGTTGTGCTGTAGAAAAGACCGTCGGTTCCCTGCACTAACGCACCGTCTGGCCACGCTCCGTCAGTATAGCCGAAGGTGTGCAGTACCGTGAATGTTCCTGCGGGCGTAATACTAAAAACCGCACCTTCGTTGCCGCCTTGATCATAGCTTGTGCCGTAAAAGTTCCCGTCGGTCCCCTCAACAAGCCCCGCTGTGGGACCATATGCCCCATTGAGAAACTCGTCAAAGTTATACAACGTGCTCAGTTCTCCCTTGAGCGTTATCTTAAATATCGTGCCGCAACCGCCGTTTCTGCCGCAGGCACCCGTCCCCCCGCCTATGGTTGTCCCGTAAAGATTACCGTCGGTGGCCTGAATCAGCCCGCCCATTGGAGCAAAGCCGTCTGGACCGGCAAAGCTGAGCAGGGTGGTCAGCTTGCCTTGCCGTGTAATCCGGAAGACCGTGCCGCCGTCGACGCCTCCGCCGCCTCCCGTGGTGGTCCCATATAGGTTGCCATCGCTAGCTTGAACCAGCGGGGCCCTCGGGGCTTGACCGTCGGTGCAGTAGGGCTGGGAGCAAAAGTTGTACAGCGTCGTGAACTCGCCCTCTTGAGTAATCCGAAAAACTGTGCCACCCTGATTGGCACCGTACTGTAGAGTTGTCCCGTAGAAATCTCCATTCGCAGTTAGAACCAGCCCGGCATAAGGTTGGGACCCGTCAGGACAACCACTCTGGGAACAAAAATTGTGGAGCGTGGTCAGCTTGCCCTCCGGAGTCATCTTGAAAACCGTGCCGCATCCTCCAGACTGAAGCGCACAATAGTCTCCCATTCCACCCTCATATGTAGTCCCGTAGAAATTCCCGTCGCGGCCTTGCACAAGAACCGTGGCCAAGGGCTCGGCTCCGTTCTGCAGATTGAAATCCACGAGCTTTTTGAATGTTTGCGCCTGGCTTACGATTGGCGTCGCGGCGCAGAGCATGAAAACACTGAATGCCTTCTTCCAGTTTCCTCGCCTGATCATGTTCTCCTCCTTTGCTGTCTTACGGCTACGGAATCACGTGAAACGGCACATTGCTGGTCAGAATGCCGCTGGGCGTGGTCACAGTCACGTAGCCAGTCGTGGCTCCTGCGGGAACTGTGGCTTTAATAAACGTGTCAGAAACAACAGTAAAGCTCGCCGGAATTCCGTTGAAGGTTACCGATGTCGTTCCAGTGAATCCCTGGCCTAAGATGGGCCCACTCTGACCAACTGTGCCCATAGAGTGCACGAAGGTTATGAACGGTCCAAGCCCCAGATCCACACTATAGATCGTGCCACAACAATCTCCCCGGAAGCCGCCGGTTGATGTTGTCCCATACAGGACTCCATTTGTGTGCTGCGTCAACCCGCCGCGCGGACTGACACCGTTATCGTAGTCATTGAAGTTGTACAGCACTGTCATCGCACCTGTCTGGCTGAATTCATACACCGTACCCTCACTAGCCTCCTGACCGAACAGACTGGTTCCATAGAAGTTCCCGTCTGTTGCCTGCACGAGGCGCCCGTAAGGGGTGTAAGGTCCCTGATCTCCTTCAAAATAGTAAAGCGTTGTGAATTGTCCTTTAGCGTCGATCCTAAAAATTGTGCCGCGGCAGCCGTTGTTGCAGCCTCCGTCCGCCGTTGTTCCATACAAATTGCCATCGGTGCCCTGCATTAGGGTGTTGTAGTCGTAAGTTCCGTAAAGGGAACTTCCGAAGTTGTACAGAGTCGTCAGCTTGCCCTGTAGCGTGACTCTAAACACGGTATTCAGAGTTGTCCCATATAGATTTCCATCCGTAGCTTGAATCAGGCCATTATTCGGCTGGTTGCCATTGACGCTGTTGAAACTGAAAAGCGTGATGAGTTCTCCCTTAGGCGTTAGCTTGTAAACCGTTCCATAACCGCCACCGGTGCCACCGTATGGAGTGGTTCCGTAAAGGCTGCCATCACTGGCTTGAATCACACTTGCATAGGGGCTTGCACCATCGGCGCAGTTCGGCAGAGCGCAGAAGCTGTAGAGCGTGGTCAATTCGCCATTGGGAGTGATCTTGAAGATGGTCCCGCCGTCGTTGTTCGCCCCGCCGCCCGACGTCGTGCCGTAGAAGTTCCCATCGTATCCTTCTGAGAGCCCGGGATAAGGTACTGTGCCATCAGTACAATCAGGCTGAGAACAAAAATTGTAGATGGTTTTGATGCCCGAAGGCGTGAGTTTGAAAACCGTTCCGCAGCCGTCAGAACCCCCATAGCAGTTCTTGTTGTTCCCTCCGGCACTCGTTGTTCCATAGAGGTAGCCGTCGAGGCCCTGGACAAGATTCACGTAGTCTGGCGCATAGCCATCGTTACCATTGAAACTTACCTGCTTTGTGAAAGTTTGCGAGTGAGCGGGAATGGCGATCGCGGCAAGAAGCATCAGGAGAAAACAGCTCGTCTTCCATCCATTGAGTTTCGTCATTTGAGATCTCCTTAAAATGCACAGCGAGTCGCGGCCTGCTCGCGCGAGAGAAGCTGGACCTGCCCGCCTGCAAACTGCAAGGGGAGAACGCTACCAACAGCTGAGCAAAAGAATTATCCCCTCTTGCGTGGCACGGGTCAACCACCAAAGCCCTGTCTACGGCATCCCGCGCAGGCTACGCTCCATGCTAGACTCGCGATATCCATGAGCAAACATTCGCAAAAAAGCCCTTCCATAAGAAACTCATTCGCAATCGGATTCATAGCCCTGTTCCTGACTTCCCTGCCCTGCCTAGCCCAAGTCCAGGAAAGCTTTTTTGGCCTGCATCAGAATAAGTACACACGTGGAGAGCCTTGGCCGACCGTGCCTTTCAGCATCCGCCGCACGGTGAGCGATCGCGTTACCTGGGATGACATCGAAATTTGTCCCGCCGGCGCCAATCCCAGCGATTCCTGCTACCGCTGGGGGCACAACCGTGAAGACGGAGATTTCGATAAGGTCGTGAATGACGCAGCCGCCCACGGCGTCGACGTCATGTTCACGGTCTACGACACCGCTGGATGGATTTCCAACCGTGGGGAACGCTGCCGCGCCAAAGGCGTCCCCGATGCTAATTGCGCCGGCCCAGCCGACGTCGATTGCGGATCGAACTCCATCGGATTATGCGATCCCCCCGCCGATGTCGATGCCGTCGTCGGCAGCGGCGAAGCTGACGGTTCCGACAAAGCCTTCAAGGATTTCGTCACGGCCGTCGCGACTCGCTATGGAAAGAAAATCAAATACTGGGAGATGTGGAACGAGGCTCCCAACATTCGTTCCGCGAATCCCCAGTATTGGACCTTCAAGCAGTGGGCCAGAATGACGAAAGACTTTCACGATGTGGTGAAAGCAGTCATCCCCGACGCTGTTATTCTCGCTGCCAACACCTGCCATTGCTCTCCGCGCGGTTCCGCGGACTTTGACGATTGGACTGAAGGCTACTTCGCTGCACTCGACAAGTACGGACCGTCGGTGGTGGATGGAATCACGTTCCACGGATACTTTCCCCGCCCCGAACGCAATGTGGAGATGGTGCACGACCTCACCGAAATCATGAACAAGCATGCCAGCGTGCGCGGCAAGCCGGTCTACGATAGCGAAGATGCGTGGCCGGGCGGCGGCATCTTCACGCGCGGGGATGGCAGGCCGGACTGGGATATGCGGGCAGCCTGGCTGGCTCGATCTTTGATCGTCACCGCGTCGCTCGGCGTCAAGCAATACATCTTTTTTGGCTGGGATCTAGGCCCGGTAGGACAGATGTGGGCCCGCGAACAACAACCGTGGAACTGTACCATTCCCAACGTTCACGGCGAGATCGGCTATTTGTGCCCGACCGCGCCAGCTTATGAGCAAGTGCGATCCTGGCTGCTGGGCGCAGTCTTTGACAAGGAGTGTGGCCCCAAGGACCTGGGATTTCTGTCAGGAAAGGTATGGCTCTGCGACTTCAGCAAGAACAACGGAAGCTACCACGGCCGGTTGGTCTGGAGTGAAGGCACAGACTCCGTAAGCTACACGCCGGAGCGTCAGTTCGCCATCAGGAAGGAATTAGATGGAAGTACAGCGGAAGTAGCCAAGGGCGCGCTTCGGATTGGGCCGAGGCCGGTGTTGCTGGAGGTGAAGTAGCGAGGCGATAGTGATTATCTCTTAAACACGAGCAGCCAGCACGCACAGTAAACCGCGCGGCTGGCTGATCCAAATACGAGATGTGAAAAACTATTGGCTGGCTAGAACATCGTGTAGATGAATGGCGCGAGCGAGGTTGCCTCTCCAACGATCAAGAGCACGCCCAGAAGCACCACTGCCACGATGACCGGCAGAATCCACCAACGCTTCTTGCCAAAGAATCCGAATAACTCGCCTGCGGTTTGTAACTTGTTTACCGAGCTGCTGATGACACCCATACATCCTCCTGGAATTTATAATCTTATCACTGCAAAAGTCTTTAGTTCACTACTGCCGTTTCTCTAACTAACTTGCTCAGGCCATTTCAGGAATGGCCGTTTGCTCTCGAACCTGACCGCCGCAATGCTTGCACCATCACCGGCAAAACAAACTTGTGGAAGTCAGCGTAATGCCGCTTTTTCCAGAACAGGCTCGGATCCTGGCTGATACGGTACCAGAATTCCAGACCGCGATGCTGCATCCAGCGCGGCGCCCGTTTCCGCATTCCGATGTGGTAGTCGAACGCTCCACCCACAGCGCCGGTAAATCGCGCCTCAATACGCTCGCGGTTCGTCCACACCCAGCGTTCCTGCAACGGAGCTCCCAGACCTACCCAGAAGATATCGGGTTGAGTACGCGCGATCTCGCCCAGGATATATTCGTTGTTCTTGCCTTCAATCGGACCCCACGGAGGCGTCCATGCTCCCACAATCTTGATATTCGGATGCAGCTTCTGGAAAGCTTCGGCAGTACGTTCCGCCTTCCGGTCGCCACCGCACATGATATAAACGGTATAGCCCTTCTCCGCCGCCCGTTGGTTCATTGCCGTCAAAAAATCCGGGCCGCAAACCCGGCTGGGCACCGGATCTCGCAGCACACGGCTGGCCCATACCAGTGGGATTCCATCCGGCATGGGAAAATCGGCATCGTTCAAGGTCTGGCAGTACGACGGGTTACTGCGAGCCTCAATTACGTTATAGACGTTGATGAAGACTCCGTAGGTGCGTTCGTCGTTCCGGATCGCCCGTTCAACCTCATCCACCGTTTGCGCTAGGCTCAGCGGACGCACTCGCACTCCAAGGATGTCCACCCGGCGACCGTTGCCGTTCGTCATCTCCGGCAAGCTATCCATAGATAAATCTCGACATACACTCATTTCGAAATCCCGTCCCTAGGCAACTTCCTGCAGCGTGCGCAGATAATGACTTTTCTCGGTTAGCAGTTTCAATGTCTCGATGTTGTAATACTGCGGGTTATCCCAATCCTGGAATCTATCCATGTTATCGATCAGATGCTTCACGATGCCCTTGACGTCGTGGTTGGGATGGAAGCTAAGCGTGTTCTCCGCTTTTTCGATGCTGACCTTGTAATTACGAAAATCCGTCTTGTGGTGAATGGTGAGTCGCACCGAGATGCCCAGTTGCTCCTCGATCGCCATCTTCACCAGGTCGCCAACTTCTCCCACTGTGTAATTCCCTGAGGCAATGTTGAAGACTCCGGAGATCTTGTCGCTCGCTTCTATGGCGCGGATGTAGGCGTTGCTGGCATCCTCGATGCTGAGGATGGGCCGCCAGATGGAGGGATTGTTCACCGTGATTTCGCGGTTGCGAATCGCATTCTTGAACATGGTGTTGATGATCAAGTCCAGCCTCATGCGCGGGCTATAGCCTGAAACTGTGCCCTTGCGCAACGAGATCACGGAGAATTTTTCGTCCATCAGGTTCATGACCGCCTGTTCGCCCTGAAGCTTGGAAATTCCGTATGGATAAGCCGACGCGACCGGTCGTGTTTCATCGAACAATTCATTGTCGGTATAGCCATAAACCGAGCATGAACTGGCGTACACATAACGCTTCACGTTCGCCTTCTTGGCTACATACGCCAGGTATGCGGGAGCAGCGGCATTAAAGATGAAATTCTGGCTGGGCGAGTACTCGGCCATGGGATCGTTGGAAAGGCCCGCCAGGAAAACCACCTGCTGATAGCTTTGTAAATCATCGACGGTGAGGTCGAAGATATCTTTCTGGATGATCCCAGTCTCCGATGGCAGATGGTTTCCGAACCAAAACAGGTCGACCACGTCCACGTCATAGCCGCGTTCCAGCAACTTCGGAACCAGCACCGAACCCAGATAACCTGCTCCGCCAGCGATCAAGATTTTCATGATTGATTCCTTATCTCCCCACCATGGTATGAACATCTGCGTACTTGAAGTTTTCTGATTCCGGTCTTGCCAGCCACTCCTTCAACGTCTGCGCCTTCACATCTTTATCGGAAAGCTGCACGTCGCGAATCGGCCATTGAATACCGACTTCAGGATCATCCCAGCGAATTCCCGACTCCCCGCGATTGTTGTAAATGCCGGTGCACTTATACTGAATCTCCGCATAATCGCTGAGCACGCAAAAACCGCGGGCAAAGCCAGCCGGAGCCCAGACTTGCTTGCGGCTCTCCGCGGAGATCTCCGCCCCAAACCACTTCCCCAGGGTGGGCGATCCTTTGCGGATATCCACCGCGACCAGGAACGCTGTTCCCCGCGTGACCCGCATCAGTTTTCCCATGGGCGGCTCCCACTGGAAATGTAATCCTCGAAGCACACCTCGCACCGACCCGGAATGGTTGTCCTGCACAAACTCCGTGGGCAAACCCAGGCCTTTGAACAGATCGGCCCGGAACACCTCGGTGAAGAAGCCGCGATCATCCTGAAACACTTGCGGCGCCAGGACCCAAACATCTCCCAAATGTTTCGATTCGACTTTTAGTTCCATGCCGTCTTTATGCTCCAAGTCCTATGCGATGGGCGGACAGATTCGCCGTTGAAACAGGTAGCGCAGCTTTCGACAAGATGAACCGGTCCATGATAAGCGCGTCCAGCCCGGAGCTGAAATAACTGCGCATCGCGTCTCGCGGTGTCACCACCAACGGCTCTCCAAACAAGTTAAAGGATGTGTTCAACAACATGGGAGCCGGAGCTTCTTCGCCGAAGCGCTTCAACAAAGACCAGAACGCAGGGTTGCTGCGCCGGTCAACCACATGCAGCCGTACTTGGCGGTTGGGTAGCAAAAAGCTTTCCGGTAAGCATTCTGTGCCTGGCCGGACCGTTCCCACAGAATTCATAAAGCGGCACTGCGAGGATGCCTCAAAATACTTGTCGCAGTCTTCCTCAGGAACAGAAATTGCGAATGGCCGAAACCACTCCCGGTGCTTGATAAAGTCGTTGAGATTTTCTTTGACATAAGCCGCCCAAGGCGACGCAAGAACGCTACGATTTCCCAAAGCTCGCGGCCCAAACTCCGCCGCACCCTGGAACCACGCAACGATCTTGCCCGATTGCAGCAACTGCACTCCGACATCGAGCTTCCGCTCTTCCGTATTCGAAAATATATAGCGGTTCTTCGAGTTTTCCAGCACATCGCGGATCGCCGACCGGTCGAACCTCGGTCCTAAATACGCGTGGGGTGAAGTGTCGCTTCGAGGCTTCTGCAACACCTGGTGCCAAAGCAAGCGGGCGGCTCCGAGAGAAGCGCCAGCATTCCCCGGGGCAGGCGGAACAAATACCTGGCTCATCCCCAGATGCTTTTCCAACGCAGCAACCAGCAACACATTCTGGAAAAGCCCTCCGGCGAAGCAAACCTCCTGGATTCGCTCGCGCCGGCGCAGATCTTCGACAACATCCTTCACCACTTCGGTGCATGCCGCCTGAATGCTGCTGGCAAGCGCCTTGCGCTGGCCCTCCTCAAGCTGTCGTGGATCCGCAGGCAGACCAACTTCGTGATAGAACTTCTCGGAAAAAGACAGCTGATGGGCGAGGCCGCGATTGAAAAAGCTATAGTCGAGGCGCGGTCGCGTGCGGTCCCGCCCCTGAAGCATCTTCAGGAATATATCCTTGTATAAGGGCTCGCCTTCCAAGCTGAGCCATTGGGTTTTGTGTTCATCGCGATGCGGCCGGAACCCGACTAACTGGGTGATTTGCGAATACACCCAGGCCAGCGAATGTGGGAAGGCGATGGTGCGCAATACTCGAATGCGATTTCCTTCGCCGACAGCCAGCATGCCTGAATTGCCGTCGCCATCCTCGTTCATGGTGACGATCAGAGCGCGGTCAAACGAGGAGGCAAAAAACGCGCCGGCGGCATGGCAGAGATGATGATCGAAAGCGTGAACTTTGTGGCCGCTTCCTGTCGCAGATCGACGGAGCACGCGCAGACTATTCAGCTCACGGGTGAGCGCCCCGAGTTCGTTCACACCGTAGTATGCGCTGGCGACTGGCCCCAGAGCAGACAACCTGGTGCGCAGCAGAGATTTTCGAGACCAACTGCGGAACGGCCGGGTAGCCACCGCGACCATGTCGACGCCTTCCCAACTTGTTCCAACGCTGTCGAAACACGACTGGATGGCAGCGTCAGAACGATCGCGACTGCCCCCGCGCTCAACTTTGTCGCTCTCAATCGCAGCCGTAGGGACTCCGTCCTCTAGTAATGCTGCCGCGGTATCGGGTTTGAGAGACGACAATCCCAGTATGCGCATGTTTCTAACTCTCACAACGGACTGGTAGGACCCAAACCCGGTAGCATGCCGGACCGAGCCCCTTTGACCCCGTTGATGTTAAACCTTACTGAACTCCCACATCTCGGTTATTGATCGGCGTAGACATCGGACCTGCTATCCCGACGCGCCTCTTTCATTTGGGGGAGTGCATACAAAGGCATTATTAATCAATGCCTTAGAAGAACAACTAACAACTGCTGCTCTAGCTAAAGTATGGGGTGCGCTGCCTTACTGCAAGTAGCCGAAAGCTCTAGAGAAGAAAGACTCTATGACCTACATTTGAGAGCCTAGAAGTTTGTGCTCGAATAATAATATGTGGGGAAAGTGTCAGGCACAGTGGGCGGCGTGATCAACGGATTGCTCCGGCCGGCATTGTTGATAGTTTCATTCGTCAGGATGTAATTGAAGCCGTTAATAGGGGAACCAGACAACAGAAAGTCAGTTGGCTGACCGGAGTCACCGAAGCCCGGATTTACGGTCGCGGTCCCGTCCGGATCTTCTTTCATCGGCAATGGCTTTCCGTTCACCAGCGGATTGCCGGTCTGCCATTGAGAAAATGTCAAACCTGTGAACTGCGGGTTTTGCAGGTTGCCGCAGTTGCTGGACTGGTTCGGTGGAGACGTCGCGCTCAAGATCTGAAAACCGTTTTGGTCGTCAGCGAACCCTCCGTCGGTCCTCCAGTAAAGGTTTCCCTGGAAATTCTGGTACTGGTTGTACGGCATACCACAGGAGTCAGAACATCCATTGACTGGATAGAAGTCATTGTTCTCGTTGAGGTCAAAATAGAAAAGATTGTGTTCGACATTGGCGCGCAACTTGTAAGTACAATTCTGCGGCCAGGGATTTTGTTCCTCGAACATGGCTCTCCGCCCATAAGCCACGATGTTGTTGTTGAAGGTGTTCGCAGGCTGCCCGCTTGCCGGACCCTGGGTCTCTACTAATCCACTCGCTGCTATGTGGTAGACAACATCATTCTCCGCCAGTACGCCGGCGGATTGGGAATCCAGGTAGATCCCATGACCGCCGTATCCAGTTCCAGGTATGCCAGCGTCGATGATCGACGAATCGGTCACATCGTGGATCAGGTTGTTGAGAATCTGATCTCCGGTCCCGCTTGCGTTCGCCCCACCGATGTTGTAGTAAAGCGCGCCGCCGTCCGAGGTGATGCCTTCCATCACGTTCCAGATGTGGTTGTACTGAGTGATGATGTTGATCCCGTTCGCCGACTGGTTGTGCGAGTAGCATCCATTTGTACATATGGAGATGCCCGCATGATAGCCGTCGTTTATATCGTTGTGCTGAATTGTGACATCGTGACCGTTCCCCATGGCCACGCCTTCTCCATCCGGAAATACCCGCGAATACCCTTGCACAATATTGTTCTGCACAGTCAGAAATTGTGGAACGTAGGGATACTGGTCACTGCCCGAAGGATTGCGTCCGATACGGATGCCACTTGACCCCAGGTCATAGAATGCCGAGTTCTGAATGATGTCGTTGCTGGCTGGAGTTCCGCCGTTGCCCGCCGCCGAGGCAATCGTAATCGCCGAGCCCGACGTATGCCGCACTGTCACTCCATCGAACACTACGTTCTGGCAACTCTCGCAATCGATGGCCTGCGGCACCGGAAGTTCTTCGTTGCTGTCGTTGTTGAATCCGGTGGCCGAGGGAACGTAATTATCCATCTCGAAACTGATGCCGTTGAAAGTCACGTAACTCAACTGGCTGGCGAAAATCAGACTTGCGCCTACGAAGTCCGTCGCCGGATCTCCCGGAATCGCGCCCCCTAACTGCGGAATCACAACTGTATCCGTGTTCGGATTCTCCATCGCATTGGCCAGGT
>DATHOQ010000035.1:0-218411 GCA_035484735.1 Terriglobales bacterium
CTCGTGTTCTCCCGCTCCCTGCGTGTTGCCACCCACCCAGGCGTCAGAAGGTGGCGCCGAGGTCAGCGACGCACCCATCGTGGCCGACCCGCTCAATCCCTTGAACCTGCTGCTGGGCAGCTTTGACGCGAATTGCCCACCCCCCGGAATCGCGGGATTCCACCTTTCCAGCGACGGCGGCGCGACCTGGTCCCGCTACTGCATGCCGCTCATCAATGATTTCCACGGCCGCACGTATGTACCTGGCGGCGATCCCATGGTCGGATATGATCGAAATGGCATCGCGTACATCGCCAGCGGCTATGGAGACAGCGATGGCCTCGGTTACACGCTAATAGCCGTCCAGAAGAAATTGAGCGACGGCAACTGGACTCAGCCGGTCGTGGTGCTGGGCGGCGGAGACAGCGGCCCATTCAATGGTTGGATGTCGGTGGACACCAGTACGCAAAGCCCTCACCTTAACAGCCTGTATATGTCTGCCGTCGTTGGAAACGAACCGCAAGGAAATAAGAACGGAGTAGTGGTAGCCCATTCCTACGATGGGGGCCAGACCTGGACAAGCGTAAAGGTTGCCCCCGTGCAGACAGCTCCCGTGGGCGAGGGGAACACCGGTACAACCGTGGGCAGCGACGGAACGGTATACGTTACCTGGATGTACTGCAATCCTTGCATAGTCAACGGCAAGAGCGATATGTTGTTCTCCAAATCAAACGACGGCGGTAACACCTGGTCAACTCCGGTCCTGATGGGAACCGTAGTGCAATCGGAAATCCCCAATTCGAATGTCTACATCCAGGACAATCCGGCGATCAGCGTGGACAACAGTAATGGACCCTATGCCGGGAATCTGTATGTCGCCATGTACAACTGGACGGGCACATTCATGCAAGTACAGGTATGGCGCTCGACCGACGGTGGCAGCACCTGGTCGAAACCGGTTCCGGTAGCCCCTGGAATTACGCACGATCAATTCCTACCCTGGCTGTCCGTCAGTCCGGCCGGGCTGGTGGGGGTAAGTTGGCTGGATCGGCGTAACGACCCGAAGAATGTTAACTACCAGGCCTTTGCCGCTATCTCTACAGACGGGGGGAAAAGCTTTCAGCCCAACGTTCAATTGACGACTGCGTTTTCGACCCCGACCATCGGTATGGGCACCTATACCGGTGACACCTGGGATGGCCCAAACTATTTCGTCGCTGCGTGGATGGATGACAGCAACGGCGTCGACATGCAGGAAGTAGTCGGCGGCATCCGGTTGAAGTGAGGCGGCCCGATGTCCGCACGTGCGACTGCAAAAGATCTGAGATGAAAATTGTTTATCGCGCGATCGTGATGGCAGCGTTTTTTGTTTCCGTGGCAGTCGTTGCCTCGGCGCAAACAACCAGCCTACGCGACTCCGGCCCAGACAACCTGTCATGTTCTCCCGCTCCCTGCGTGTTGCCACCCACCCAGGCGTCCGAGGGCGGCCACGAGGTCATTGAGGCGCCAATCGTAGCCGACCCACTCAATCCCCTGAACTTGCTGCTGGGCAGCCTTGACCCAAATTGCCCACCCCCTGGAGGTGCGGGATTCCACCTTTCCAGTGACGGCGGCGCGACCTGGTCCCGCTACTGCATGCCGCTCATCAATGATTTCCACGGCCGGACGTACGTGCCTGGCGGCCAGCCCAACGTCGCCTATGATCGGAACGGCACCGCGTACATTGCCAGCGGCTATGGAGACAGCGAGGGGATGGGTTACACACTAGTAGCCGTCCAGAAGAGATTGAACGGCGGCAATTGGACTCAGCCCGTAATCGCACTGGGCGCCGGAAGCCTCGACCCGTTCTATAGTTGGATGGCAGTGGACACGGGCCCGCAAAGCCCCCACGTCAACAGCCTATATATGTCTGCCATCGTTCTAAACGAGCCGCAACAAAATAAGAACCAAGTAGTGGTAGCCCACTCCTACGACGGGGGCCAGACTTGGACAGGCGTAAAGGCTGTCCCCGTGCAGACAGCTCCCGCAGGCGATCTTTACACCAGTACAAGCGTGGGCAAAGACGGAACGGTGTACGTGACCTGGATGTACTGCAATCCTTGCAGCAGCAACAAGGGCGATATGTTGTTCTCCAAATCAAACGACGGCGGTAATACTTGGTCGACTCCGGTTCTGATGGGAACCATATTGCAATCGGAAATCCCCAATTCTAACGTTCCGGTCACGAACTATCCGGTGATCGGTGTCGACAACAGTAACGGGCCTTATGCTGGGAGTCTATACGTCGTCATGTACAACTGGACCGGCACATTCATGCAAGTACAGGTATTGCGCTCGACCGACGGCGGCAACACCTGGTCGAAACCAGTCCCGGTAGCCCCGGGAATTACCCACGACCAATTCCTTCCCTGGTTATCCGTCAGTCCGGCGGGGCTCGTGGGCGTAAGTTGGCTGGATCGGCGTAACGATCCGAAAAACGTCGAGTACCAGGCTTTTGCAGCTATCTCTACAGACGGTGGCAAAAGCTTTCAGCCCAACGTTCAATTGACGACGGCGTTTTCCTTCCCGGTCCTCGGGATGGGCTACTACACCGGAGACGCCTGGGACGGCCCGAATTATTTCGTGGCTGCGTGGATGGACGACAGCAACGGCGTCGACATGCAAGAAGAAGTTGGCGGTATCCGGCTGAAGTGATCTTTACGAAGGAGAAAAGAAATGGAATGGACAAGCCCGCAGTTTGAAGAAATCGCGCTGAATTGTGAGATCAACTCGTACGCGAACGCTACGCTGTAACGTCGGCTAGCTAGGTGGGAGCCTAATCCAGCACCCATGGCCTCGGTCTCGGGGCGCTAACCTGGGCGGGCCCAGCGATCTAGTCAATGCATTTACCGGACGAGACGCTAGGGCTCTAATTCCCGTTCCTGCACTCCCACCTGTAAATACTTGCATATTCTCTTGACCTTGCATCCGACTACGCGAAACAATTTATTACTTGTCTATAGATACATCGCATCAGAAATCATGTCGTATCGACTCTCTAACTCGTTTGTTCCTGATATTTTGCCGCTAACTCTTTTCCCGGCAAAGATTTGGCGGGAATTTCCCGCTAAACCCGTGATTCCACAAGACCAAGGGGGAGGGGGGTGGGTTCCGAAACTTCACGCCATCTGCTACTCTGCCCTGCGATGGATTATCTCTGGACTCCCTGGCGCTACGCCTACGTCTCCACGGCGCAAAAGACCTCCGGCTGCATCTTTTGCGACCTGCCCAATGCGGGTGACGATGTCCGGGCCCGCATCGTCCACCGAGGTCGGTACTGCTACATTGTGCTGAACACGTATCCCTACACTCCCGGACACGTGATGGTGGTGCCATTTGCCCATCTCGATGAGTTGCAGAAGCTGCCCTCCGAGGCCGCCCACGAAATGATGGAGCTTGCTCAGAGGATGGAGCAGGTATTGCGCCAGCTCTACAAACCTGACGGAGTGAATCTGGGCATGAATATTGGCAAAGCGGCGGGAGCAGGAGTGGCGGGACACATCCACCTGCACGCGCTGCCGCGCTGGGTGGCGGATTCCAACTTTATGTCGGTGGTGGGCGAGACGCGAATCCTGCCGGAAACTCTGGACATCACCTACGAGAGGATCAAGGGTGCGCTGCAATCAGCGGTGTCATCCTGAGCGGGGATTCGAAGGGCACAAGAACCCCACCCAGGATGAACGCCGCGACGTAGGCGCACAATCGAATGCCCAGTGATGAGCCGCGATGCTCCCAGTGCGCCAACTTTCGTAAAAAGTCAGCAAAGTGCCTCGGTAATCACAGGGCCGATCCTGATTTGACACGAGGCCTAGCTGGCGAGGGGAAATGACCAGCAAAACACACCAATGAGGGTAATTGGGTATTGGTTGTGGATTGTCAGAAAAATGTCAAAAGAGAGTAAAGTTTTGTGGAGAACTGCCACCTAACATAACAACTAGCTTTGTAGTAGTTTTTCCATTTCTTTCTCGCTGACCACGCGAACGCCTAACTCGTTGGCTTTGTCCAGTTTGGAGCCGGCATCGGCGCCGGCGACCACGTAATCGGTCTTTTTGCTGACAGAACCGGCCACACGGCCACCAGCGTCTTCAAGCATTTTCTTAACCACGTCACGAGGTCGGGTAAGCGTACCAGTTAGAACAAAAGTCTTTCCGGCGAGTTTGGTGCCACGCTCTTTCTTCTTGCCGGTGAAAGTCAGTCCTGAAGCGCGCAGGCGGTCGATCAATTTGCGATTGCTGGGTTCACGGAAGAATTCGACGATGCTGTTCGCGATGCGCGGCCCGACTTCGTCGACGTTTTGCAGTTCTTCCTCGCTCGCGTCCATGAGGTCGTCCATCGATCCAAAATGCTCGGCGAGAAACTGCGCGGTACGTTCTCCGACCATGCGAATGCCCAGCCCGTAAATCACACGCTCGAGTGGCAGTTTCTTGGAAGCCTCGATCTCATCGAGCACGTTTTGCGCCGACTTATCGCCCATGCGTTCGAGCGAGAGCAGATTGTCCTTGCTGAGCTTGTAAATGTCGGCGACATTCTTGACTAGTCCGCGCTCGGTCAGCTGATTGACCAATGCGTCGCCCATACCCTCGATGTTCATGACTCCGCGCGAGGCGAAGTGCAGGATGGTCTCACGCAGTTTGGCGGGACAGTTGGCATTCACACAGCGATAGTCGACTTCGCCCTGGCTGCGTACAACACGAGTTCCGCACACTGGACACTTCTCCGGCATGTGAAACACCTTGTGGCCGCGTGGATGTTGCTTGTCCTCGACCACGCGCGTGACTTTGGGGATGACATCGCCGCCGCGCTCGACCTCAACGAAATCGCCAATCTTCACGCCCAAACGTTCGATCTCGTCCATGTTGTGCAGCGTGGCTCGGCTGACGGTGGTGCCGCCGATGGGAACCGGCTTCAAGGCCGCAACCGGCGTGAGTTTCCCGGTTCGGCCGACTTGAACCAAAATGTCTTCGACCTGGGTGATGCCGGAACGCGCGGCGTATTTGTAGGCAATGGCCCAGCGCGGCGCTTTGCCGGTGTAGCCGAGTTCGTCCTGCAACGCGGTGCGATCGACTTTGACAACGATGCCGTCGATTTCATAGGGCAGATTCTCGCGGCGGGTCTCCTGTTGCTCGATGAATTTCCAGACTTCGTCGAAATCCTTGGCGAGTTTGCGGCTAGAGTTCACTTTGAATCCGGCGGCATCGAGTGCGTCGAGAGTCTTCCAGTGACGGTCGAAATATGTGCGGCCGTCTTTGAGCAACGCGTAGGAAAAATAATCGAGGCGGCGTTCGGCGGTGATGCTGGCATCCAGTTGACGGACGGTTCCAGCAGTCGCATTGCGCGGGTTGGCAAACAGTGACAAACCTTTTTCTTCCCGTTCCTCGTTCATTCTCTTGAATGCAGCGATGGGCATCAGCATCTCGCCACGAACCTCGAAGTCCGCGGGAATGCCGGAGGCTTTCAGCTTCTCTTTGGAAATAGAAAGCGGAACGGAGCGGACGGTGCGCACATTCAAGGTCACGTCCTCGCCGATGGTACCGTCGCCACGAGTGATGCCGCGTACCAACTTGCCATTCTCGTAGATCAACGCCAGCGACATGCCGTCGAGCTTAAGTTCGCAGACGTGGTCAATGTCCTTGCGGCCGCTGAGCTCGTGGACGCGCCGCTCCCAGTCGCGCAAATCCTCCACGTTATAGGTGTTGTCGAGCGACAACATCGGCGAGGAGTGCGGCGCCTTGACCACGCCTTCGCGCGGCTGGCCGCCGACGCGTTGAGTCGGGGAATCCGGGGTGATGAGCGCGGGATGCTCGGTTTCCAGCTTCTTCAGCTCGTTCATGAGCTGATCGAATTCAGTGTCAGAGATTTCGGGATCGTCGAGAGCGTAGTAGCGGTATTCGTGGTGCCGGATCTTGTCGCGGAGGTCTTCGATTTTCTTCTCGACATCTTTATTCTTGGCCGCGGGCATGGGAGAAATTATAGGCGAGAATCTTAAAACGCTGAGGACGCCGAGGGTTGCGCAGAGAACGCGGAGAAACCCGCTTACGATAAGCTACAATCCTCAGTTCTGGAGACCTTCGATGGCTAAATCTGCCGCAGTTACCTTCACTCTTCCTGAATCTTTGCTCACTGCGTTCGACACCAATGACCGCATCAATCAATACATGATTGAGAATCTTCCGGCGGATGCCTGGCGAGCGAACCCGCCCGACGGGAAAGGCCGGACAGTCTCGGCTATTGTGGCCCACATTCACAATGTGCGGGTGATGTGGTTGAAGGCGGCGGCCAAGGGGAGCAAGATCCCGGAGCAGCTTGACCGAAGCAGCGTGACCCCGGTGCAGGCGTTGAGGGGTCTGGAGCAGAGCCGGGCAGCGCTAAGCGTGGTGCTCAAATCGGCGCTGGAAGGTGATGGCCGAGTGAAGGGGTTCAAGCCAGACGTGGCTGGATTCTTTGGCTATCTCATCGCCCACGACGCTCATCATCGCGGTCAGATTTGCATGTTGGCCCGGCAAGTTGGGCATGCTTTGCCACAGAAAGCGATGTTTGGCATGTGGGAGTGGGGGTCGAGAGGAAAGGCGTAGGGCGTGTTCCGGTAGAATCCCCTGATATGCGCAAGGCTTTGCTGCTCTACAACCCGCTTTCCGGCCGGCGCCGTGGGCGGCGTATCAACGACGTGGAGAGTGCGCAGGCGGTGCTGCGGGCAGGCGGCGTTGAGGCGACTTCGGCTGCGACGGCGGGCCCTGGCGATGCTGCCGAGCAGGTAAAGCAGGCGCTTCGCGACGGTTGCGACACGGTGTTTGCCTGCGGTGGCGATGGAACTGTGCATGACGTGGTGCAAGGGTTGGTCGGTGGCGACGCGGCCCTGGGGGTCATTCCGCTGGGAACAGCGAATTCGCTGGCGAACGATCTCGGGTTGCCGCTTTCCCCAATGAGCTCGGCGCAGGCCGCTCTGAGCGCTAAGCCCCGCCGGGTCGCCGTGGGGCGGATTGCGTACCAGGACTTCGAGGGCGGACAGAGAGCGCGCTACTTCACAGTTACCGCTGGAGTCGGCGTGGACGCACATCTTTTTTATAAGTTGAATCCGATGGCGAAACGTCATCTGGGAATGGCGGCCTACTATGCCAAGGCCACCCGGCTGTGGCTCACGCATAAGATGGAAAAATTCGTGATCGAGATGGAGGAAGAACCTTCACGGAGTGCGGAGGTCTCGCAACTCTTAGCGGTCCGCATCCGGCATTTTGGAGGCGTATTGCGGGAGCTGGCGCCGGGCGCGTCGCTCGATCGCGATGATTTGCGGCTGGTGCTGTTTCATACACACCGCCGGGCGGCGTACTTGGGATATGTGTTGCGAGGGCTCTTGGGCGCGAAATGGCAAATCCCGGGGATCGAGCTGGTGCATGCAGAGCGAGTGAATTGCCGTTCGAGGGTAGAACCATCCCGTATTTTTGTGGAAGCTGATGGAGAATTACTGGGTACGCTGCCGGCGGAGATCAGCGTGGTCACGGACGCGCTGACAATACTGGTACCGGCCGTTTAGTTTAGTGAAGAGTCTGCATCGGCAAAGCTGACGTTTACATCTATACTGCTTCGCAAACTTTGGAACCCATAACTCACCTTCTGACCGGCGCCTGCCTCGGACGAGCCGGATTTAACCGCAAGACTGCCCTGGCCACGGCCACGATGATCCTGGCCGCCGAGGCTCCGGATATCGATGTGTTCGAAAGCATAAAAGGGCCGGTGTCTGGCTTTGGCCATCATCGCGGATTCACGCACTCGTTTCTGGGGTTGGTGTTGGTTTCAGCGCTGGTCGTGGGCTTTATTTATCTGATCTGGCGGCTGCGGGGAAGAAAAATCAAAGATCCCAAGCTGCCGCCCCGCTGGGGTATGCTGTTCGGGTTCGCCTACCTAGCAGGCCTAACCCATATTCTTCTCGACTTCACCAACAACTATGGAGTGCGGCCGTTCTGGCCATTTTCGGAGAAATGGTATTCCTGGGACATCGTTTTTATCGCGGACCCGGTGATCCTCGCATTGTTGGTGGGTGGGCTGGTGTTGCCTGCATTCTTTGGCTTGATTGACAGAGAGTTGGGAGTGCGCAGCCACGGTCCGCGCGGCCGTTGGGGCGCGATCGCGGCGTTGGTCGGCTTGGTTTCGCTGTGGGGAGTTCGCGACTATGAGCATCGGCGAGCTGTCAATGCTCTTGAAGCACGTACTTATCAAGGTGAGAATCCCGCACGCGTTTCCGCTTATCCCGAATGGTGGAGTCCGTTTCATTGGAGCGGCGTGATTGAGGCGCAGAACTTCTTTGCGGTGATGATGGTTGAGTCTTTGACTCCGGAGGTCGATCCCAACGGCGAGATGCAGATTTACTACAAGCCGGAAGAGATCCCGGTGACGCTGGCGGCGAAGAAGTCGTATCTGGGGCGGGTATATCTGGATTGGGCGCAGTATCCGCTGACGGAAACAGAGCAACTGCCGGAAGGGTATTTAGTGCGCTTCCGTGACCTGCGCTACGCCTATCCCGGTAGCACAGGCCGAGGCGTTCTGGGTGCGAGCGTCGAATTAGATCGCAACCTGAATGTGGTAGCGGAGAGCGTTGGCAGACGAACTCAAAGAATCCCAATCGGAAGAACTGCAAAGTAGGCCGGTGCCTCAGCTTGACAGGGCAGGTTGGGCGCGCCACAATCAGAGACGGTGAGGAGGCTTCATGCTGGCCTATATTTTTGTCATACTTGGAGTGGCGGTGCGGTTCATTCCGCATCCTTGGATGTTCACTCCGGTGACGGGATCGCTGCTGTTTTTCGGGGCTCGCGGATCACGCCGCCAGCTATGGATCCCCTTTCTGCTGCTGGTTGCCTCGGATGTCGTGCTCACCAGGGTTGTTTATTCCTATCCCTTTACGCTGGACCACTTTGCCAGCTTTGCCTGGTATGCGGGTGTGCTGTGGTTAGGGACCAAACTACGCGGCCACGAAAAGCCGCTGCCGATTGTGGGCGCAGCGCTGGCCAGTTCGGTTTCGTTCTTCCTGCTGACCAATCTGACAGCTTGGGCGTGGCTGGATATGTATCCCAAGAACCTGAGTGGCGTAATGATGTCGTACGCGGCTGGACTGCCGTTTTTCCGGCACGCGGTCGAAGGTGATCTTCTCTTTACCGCTGCGATGTTTGGCACGCCTGTGTTGTTGAAATCACTGAGCGATATGTTTGACAAGGCGGACCACGCGGCGGCGGCGTAGGGTTCTTTCGCTCTAGCGGAGCTTGATCGATTTGGCAATTCAGCCCACGGCTTACGCCGTGGGCTTTATTCTGATGCCGCTTCGCGGCTGCGACGCCGCTTTCTGTGTAGTGTGAGCCACACAATCATCCCCATCACGACCGCAGCCAGTATCCAGTAGTAGTGATGCCCGAAAAGCTCGCCGGTAAGGCGGACCACATCCGGGCCGAACTTAATTGTCAGAATCCCCAGGATCAGGAAACGTACGGCACGCCCGCAGAAAACAGCCAGCAGAAAGCGGACAAAGCTCATCTCAGAAATGGCCGCTGCCAGCACGAATAGTTTGAAAGGCGTGGGAGGCGGCAGCATGGCGGGGAACATTAGCGCCCAGAAAGGGTGGTGGTTGAATGCGGCATGAAGCTTCTCGAAACGCTCGGTTGACATTCGCTTGCGCAGAAATTCCTCACCGCCGGTGTAGCCGATCACATAAATGACGATGCTGCCGAGGGCCGATCCCGTCGCGGCCATGAAGACGTACAGCAGAAAACGGGCGCGGTCCTGGTAGACATAGCCAGCGACCACGGCGTCTACCGGAAGCCCGATGAAGCCGCCATCGAGGGCCGCAGCAGCCAGCACGCCCCAAGCTCCCAAAGGCTTGAGCAAGGCCCAGAGGAAGACGGTATAACGGGTAAGAATGTGTTTAATGGTCTTCAAAGTCTGAATCTAGCAGTGTACGTGAAGGTGGGCATCGCTGGCCGCATTTGGTCGATCCGGCTACAAAAGACTTAACCACAGAGGACACGGAGGTTCACAGGGAAAAACGGACTACTCATGCTGCGTGTTTCCGGTGAGCAACTGCAAAGCGTGCGGTACGAGGTCGATCACCGATTCCAGTGACTGCACTGCGCCAGTTGGGCTTCCCGGCAGGTTCAGGATCAGAGACTTTCCGCGCACTCCGCAAACTGCCCGGCTGAGCGCGGCCAACGGGGTTTTCTTCGCGCCTTCCGCACGCATGCGTTCGGCGATGCCTTCGAGCAGACGTTCACAGACGGCGCGAGTGGCTTCAGGAGTCACATCGCGTGGCGCGATGCCGGTTCCACCCGTGGTTACAACTAGTCGGACGCGGCTCACCCAGGCCAGAAGAGCTTGCTGGATGACAGCCTGTTCGTCAGGAACCGTTTCGGTTCCGGCGATCACGAAATTGTGTTTCTTTAGAACGTCGGAGACAGCAGGGCCGGAGAGATCGGTGCGTTCGCCGCGAGCGCAGGAATCGCTAACCGTGATGACGACCGCGCTCAGCGCCTCAGGAGTCGAGGAGGACATCTTCTTCTTCCTCGCCCGCCGCCTTGCCGCCGTCGCGTTGCGATTCGTCCAGCAGGCGCAGGCCCTCCATCAGCAAGCCTTGGGTGTTGAGCGTGGTGGTTTGTTTGGTGGTCTTGCCTTCGAAATTTACCTGGAAGTTGCCATCGGTCCAGCGCAGCACTTTGAAGACAGCCTGGTCGCCATTCAGGGAACCATAGGCGGCGTGCGTGACCTGACCTTCCTTGAAGTACACTTCACATTTCTCGTCTTTACTGGTGAGGGTCAGAGCGCAGCTCTTGCGGCCCATTTCCAGCGACTGAACCAGGTCGATCACGTTCATCTGCAACAGGCTGCCGCGCAACACGCCATCGGAAGGAGCCGTCTTGGCCATCTTCTCTAATGCAATCTTGTCGATGATGCGCTTGATACGATGTGTGGCTTCGCGGAGGAAAAATGGTTTCTCCACGAAGTCGTCGATGGGCAGATCGGGAGTAGTCAGTTTCTCGGCGATATCACTCTTCGCGGCGAGCAGGATGATGGCGGCTCCGGCGGTACGCGGGCGGCTGCGGAGCTTCTCCACCAGTTGACGGCCGTCCATGCCAGGCATGCGGTAGTCGCACACCAGCAGGTCGGGAGGATCGTCCACGGCTTTGAGCAGGGCGTCGGCGGCGTCGTTTGCGGTCGAAACCATACCCAACGGAGTGAGCGCGCCCTTCAACATTCCCAGGATCATGGGATTGTCGTCCACCAACAGGACTTTGACGTTGTTCGACATTCAGCTATTTCTTCTTACGGGAGCGGACGTAGTCGCCGCTCTTGCCGCCAGTTTTACGCTCAAGCACGATTTCGCGAATCTCGATTCCCTTGTCGAGAGCCTTGCACATATCGTACACGGTAAGCGCGGCGACGCTGACCGCCGTCAGGGCTTCCATCTCGACGCCGGTTGTAGCCGTGGTTGTAACTTGGGAAGCGATGGCGACGCCATTCTTGCATAGCCGCAGAGTGACATCAACGTGAGCCAGCGGCAAAGGGTGGCACATGGGAATCAGCTCGGCTGTGCGTTTCGCGGCCATGATTCCCGCCAAGCGGGCCACTTCAAGTGCATCGCCTTTGGGATTTTTCGGCAAGGCTTTGAGCACAGCGGGCTTCATCGCGACGAAGGCACTGGCAGAGGCCGTCCGCCGGGAGTCGACTTTGGCCGAAACATCCACCATCTTGGCGTGTCCGGCACGGTCGTAGTGGGAGAGCTTCTTAGGCATCCGAAGGAACTATCCTACTAGAAGCTATCCAGCCATTTCACAGATGGTGCAAGAGATCTCCTACATTCCGTTCTTTGACACCATGGTTCTCGCGCGGGCGAGTTCGGGACGATCCGAACTTTTCCCATCGTTGCAATTCTTCAGCAACTGGGCGTAGTAGGTGTTGGCTTTTTCTGGTTGGCGCGCCAATTCGGCAGCGCGGGCGGCGCCACCGAGTCCATTGAAGCGATTGGGATCGGTTTTCAGAGCGCTCTCGTATTCGGCCAAGGCCTCCTGCGGCCGGTTGAGCGTTAGTAGTATGTCGGCCAGCATCTCGCGGGCGGGAATGTCAACCTCGCGCTTTCCCACCTTATCTTGCAGATCGGCTACTTCGCGCATCTGGCGCAGGGCGTCGTCGTTCTTCTTTTCGGCAAAAGCCAGCCAGGCGTGGACTTCTCCGCGAGGGAAGTCTGGGCCATCGAGAACATAGGCATTCTTTGTCTTGCGCGTCGCTTCCTCGGCGGCGTCGAATTTCTGCGCATTGTTGCGCGTGGCTTCGACGTCGCCCTGTTGCGCAGTGCCGACGGTTCGAGCCCAGTAGGTGATTCTCTGGAGATCAGGGGTCGCGCCGGCTGCGGGCTCAAGGACAGCCAGGTCGGACCAGTGGCGCATCTCCAATGCGTAAATCGCGGGAAAGTGAGCAGAGGCGAAGCCGAAGTACTCAAGCATGCCCGTATCGTCGCCGGTCTTCGGGGCATTGGCGATAATCTGCTTTGAATCGTCCAACTCGCGCTTGGCTGCGTCGTCTTGTCCAGTCTGAAGATACGCGTAGATGAGGAAATGCATGGCATGCAGTTCATGCCCGTGCATGTACATCTCGTGCGATGGATCAGCGATCGCCACTGACTTCAGGTTCGCGTCGATGTCTTCCTGCCAGAGCCCGAGCCGGGCAAAGATATGACTGGGCATATGAACCGCATGCGCGGACGAAGACGCGATGGCCGCATAGCGGCGGGCGGCGTCGAGTCCCACGGGAGCCATGTCAGGTGAGTCGCAGGCGTGGATGATGTAATGCGCCAGGCCTGGATGATCGGGCTGCCGGAGGAAGAGCGGGTTGAGCACGGCCACGGCTTTCTTTCTTGCTTCGTGCGATTTGTCGGTCGGGGGTTCCGCGGCCAACGACGATAGGCCGTAAAACGCGCCTACCTCAAGGTCGTTGGGATACTGCTGGTAGAGCTTGCCCATTGCCTCGGAATAGGCGGTGACGCGCTGCATGTGGTCGCGAGTTCCGTAGTCGCGGTAGAAGTCGGAAAGCGCGAAAATAAAGCCTCGCTCGCGACCGGTCTTGGCGTCGAGCTTTTGAGCTTGTTCCATCTCGCTCCAGCCGTGTTTCAAGGTTGGTTCGGTGGGGCGTTCCCATATCTGATGGAACAAACTCAACGCGACTCCCCAGTGCGCCATGGCGCAAGCGGGGTCCTTCTGCGTGATCTCGACGAACTGGGCCTCGGCTTCTTCGTAGCCGAAGGAATGCATGAGTGCGACGCCGCGCTCGAAGGGCTTCTGCGAATCGGGCGCGCAGGAGATTGGAAACGAAACGTTGCCGAGCTTTTCGCTGGCATCGTGATGATGCGTGGGCTCGTCACTGAACGCCGGTTCCCCTAAAGAAAACAGGACACAGGCGCAAGCTAACAGGCAAGAAACAGCTGTCCGTCGGACCATCTTCATCCCCTCCGAATGCGGTACCTATTTTACGCTGCAGTCATCGCATTGTGGCCTGAGACGTGGACTTTAAAGCGAGAGTTCTTATAGCATCGCGCACATGAACAAAGCGAAATCTCGCAGCCGCAGTTCTGTGGCGAAAAGGGCCGCCGCTCCGGATACTGTCGATGAGTACCTTGCTGGTATTCCGAAGCCGGCGCGCGCCACCTTGAAGAAGATTCGCGCGGCGATTCGGGCGGCTGCGCCACCCAAGGCTACCGAGATCATCAGCTACCGGATTCCTGCGTTCAAGTACAAAGAAATGCTGGTGTGGTACGCCGCATTTTCGAACCATTGCAGTTTGTTCCCCACCGCCGCAGTGATAGAAGCCTTCAAGAGCGAACTTAACGGCTTCTCAACATCGAAAGGGACGATCCACTTCCCCACGGACAAGCCGCTTCCGACCGCACTGATCAAGAAGCTGGTGAAGGCGAGGGTCGCGCAGATCGAAAGCAAGAAACAGCACTGATCAGATTGTCTGGGATGTGCGTAAGCGAAGCCTGCTCTCAGGCTTCGCCCCGCTGGTACTGCGACCCCTCTATACGTTGGAAGCGCAGCCTTCCGGCCCGAGCATCTGGCGAACCTCGGTCTCGCCTTCCCATTCTGGCCAATACTTCTTGTGAAGTTCCATGAATCGCATCGCGCCTTCGATGGCTTCCTCTTTCGATTTCAGCTCGAACTGGGCATAGCCACCGACAACCTCCTTGGCCTCGGCGAAAGGCCCATCGGTCACTGTCAGCTTTCCTTTCGAGAGCCGGATGCGGGCGCCTTGAGCAGTGGGCGCGAGCCCTCCGCTGCCGCGCATGGTGCCGGCTTTGGCTGCTTCTTCGCTCATCTTGGTGATGGCATCGATGAGTGCTTGGGGTGGCGGGCCCTGCTTTTCGGGGTGTTTGACTATCATCATGAATTGCATCGTAGTGTCTCCTTAAGTAGTTTTGAGTCTGCGATAACTTCTACTTTAATGTCGAACGACGGATAGTCAAATCGACAATTCCACGATCTTTTTTTGTGGGGACGTCTGCATTGTCTGGGAAGGCATCGCGCGACAGTACCGTTCCGGCGATGATGAACAGCAGTGGCCAGAATGTCATCAACGCGTGCTGAAAGAGTGCCTGCACAAACCGTTCGTGATCAGAGGCATACGCCTGCAACACACGCAAAGCGGCGAGGATGACCGTGGGCAGTATCCCAAGTGTTTTCCCCGAAGGCCCGAACAGGTAGCTCAACTGGCTGGCGGCTCGATCAAGGTTCTCATACAAAACAAAGACGCCGAGCCCGATGAAGACTGCTCCTGCGATTGATTCGGTGCGCCGTAAGAATGTGTGTTGCATCGCCCTACCCTCGTCTTTCTTGTTTCTACCGGTTAGTCGAACGAGGGATCGTGAGATCGACAGGGAGGAGCTATTTTGATGTAAGGGTCAGATTGGGCCAACTTGTCTGTTCGCTACGGAAGTGGTGAGACCTTGCCGCTTGCGATCTTGAAGGTCATGGAGTCGGCGCGCGTTTTGTCATGCCCCGACTCATCTAACAGAACAACATTCCCACTGGCCTTGATTGTCTGATTTTTCTTGTCGTACACGACTTGATCCGCGTGCAGCGCAAAGAGGTTGTACTCCACGAAGACGGGCGTTCCGCCACCACCTACACCGTAGACGTACCCTTGGTCGGCAATCTCCCGCTTCCCATATTGAATATCCAATTGAAACGGCTTCTCGCCCCCTGAAGGGACCGGGAAGAAATCTTCGCCTCCGCAGAACGCTTTCCTCTCTTCCAGTCCCGCTACCATATCGCAGCTCATTTGCATGGGATAGACCCTGCCGTTCACAGTTAGGGTCGTCGGTGATGTCGCGCTGAAGTGCATTTTCTGGTAAGTCCTCACCATCCGACCCCTCGCGCTCATGGTGTAGTCGCCAAGAGGGAGGTCGGCTTCGTAGACGCCAGCGATGTTAGCGATGGTCGTTTTGTCGAATTGAACGCTATGAAAGATGACCTTAGCTTCTGCAACCGCAGCTGCTGCAAATACGCCCCCCTCGCTGTACGTAATCGTCCCTGTAACATGGAACGTTGCGGCCTTGGTCGTCGGAGTCACCTTGCCGTTGTCGATCTTGAAGATTAGTGAGTCGGCGCGTTGGATTGTGCCCGGCTCGTTCACAACGACAACGTTGCCGTTTGCCTCGATGGTGTGGGCCTTAGAGTCATAGAGGACTCTATCGGCCTGTAGAGTGAAGAGGTTATACGCGACGAAGACGGGCGTATTGCGCGGATTCGTGTTTTCAGCGGCGTAAGAATAGGCGTTTCCGGTTGCTGTGCGACTTCCGTAGCGGATGGAAAGTTGGAGTGGCACGTCACCGAACGGAACGGGGAGAAAGTCTTCTTGCAAACAACTGTCTTGCTGAGCAGCCGCCCACTCTTGGGGAGTCACTTTTCCCGAACTATTAAAGACCAATATGTCGCAGCTTCCGTAAGGTCGCAAGGTAACGTCAAAATCAAGGCTTGTCGATGAGGTTACGCGGAATAATGGGCGGCGGTAAGGTCTGAATCCCACACTTTGCGTGCTCATGGTGTAGTCGCCGAGAGGGAGATCGGCTTCGTAAGCCCCTGCATCATTCGTAAGCACAATCTTGCTCAGTTGTTCGCTCTGGAACGCGACCCTGGCTCTGAAGACCGCGCCTCCGGCAGGATCCTTGATAGTTCCCCTGATATGGAATGTTTGAGGCTCAGTCGTAGGAGTCACGGATCGGCCGAACAGGGTGGTACAGAAGAGCAGGACGGCCAGCGAAACTGAGGGTGCGCACTGCATAGCCCTGAGCCCAATAATAGGCGCTTCCATCGTACCTCAGGCACAGCTTACCGCATTAGCACCGGCACCCACTCACCCGCTGCAATATCCCCGCCATCAACCACGACATAACAATTCGCCCGGGCAGTCGCGGCGATGTCTCCTGAGCCTTGCCAGCGGACCAATTCAACTTCCGCCGCCTCGAACTCACCGGAGAGAACTGCCGGCAGGAAGCGCTTCAAACCAGGTTTCGATTTGATCTCGGATTTCAGTTTGGCATGAAGGAAGATCAGCTTTCGTGGTTGCATTCCTGCAAGGGCTTCGATCATCGGCCGCGCGAACAACTCAAATGTGACCATGGTCGAGACTGGATTCCCCGGAAGACCTAAGAAGTATTTGTGGGATCCGTCGGGGATTCGTCCGAACACGATCGGCTTGCCGGGCTGAATCCGTGCGCCTGTAAAGAAGAATTCCGCATTCAGGTCAAGCAAGGCTTGCTCTACAAAATCGTATTTGCCCATGGAAACGCCTCCGGTGAGCAAGAGCAGGTCTGCCTCTAATCCCTCGGCAATCAATTCACGCAGACGTTCCGGCTCATCGGGAGCAATTGGCAGCAGCACGGGTTCTCCACCTGCCATCTGGATTTGTACCGCCAAGGAGTAGCTGTTGGAATTACGGATCTGGTTGTGCGCCAGTGGTACGTCGATGTCCACGACCTCATCGCCGGTGGACAATACGGCCACCCGCGGCTTGGAGTAAACCAGCAAGTGCGATTTGCCAGCCGAAGCGGCCACTGCGATGGCGGCATGGTCCAGTCGCATTCCGGGGACAAGCAGGCGGTCACCGCGCTTGGCCTCGGCGCCGATGGGAACGATGTTGTCGCCGGCGGCGATTCCTCTCGTGATTTCTACCTGATCGCCATTCCGGGATGTGTATTCGATCATGACCACGGCATCGGCGCCTGCAGGCGCGGGAGCGCCGGTCATGATTGCAGCGGCCTCGCCGGGCTTTATTGTGAGAGCAACATCCGCTGCCCCGGCTTTGATCTCGCCGATTACACGGAGCTTGGCTGGAAGCCGTGCCAGATCGGCGGAGCGCACGGCGTATCCATCACGAGTGGCGCGGGGGAATGGCGGGAAATTGCGGTCCGCCGAAACCACCTCAGCGAGGACCTGACTGGCGCTGTCGAGCAGTTCCACCAGTTCTTTCCCATGGGGGCGAAGCTGGGCAGCGTGCTCCTCCACGGCGTGGCGGGCATCTTCAAAACTCAAGATTCGCTCGGGTGCAGCCATTGAGATTCTTTCCCAGCAGGAGATGATACGGGGACGGGAGGGAAATTTCGAATGTTGATTTCTTAGCGCTGAGGTAAACCTGATATCCCAGCTTCTGAGCCAACGACCTCGCCTGCCAGGTCCTGCCGCAGCTGCCCGGGATCGGTTGCGTGTAAGATGGCGGTTTCCAGATCCACGACTCCCGCAGTTACCAACTTCCCGATTTCGCAGTCGAAGTACAGCGTGTGTGTCGATGATGGACTGCTGATTTCGAGGGACTCCAGGGTTCCGGGAAGGACTTTGAGAAGTTCGACCACAGGCACTCGGCCGCGCGTGTCGCGTCGTGGTATCAGTTTCTGGGAAACGATCTGGCGGATGCACCTCGCCAAGCGGCTGCGTGTGGCTGTCTGCTCTGTTGCTGGGAACAAGCTCAGGAGGCGATCCACGGTCTTCGCAGCATCCACTGTATTCATACTGGAAAGTACCAGGTGTCCGGTTTCGGCTGCTTCCAGTACCATTTCGACGGTCTCACGATCGCGTAGTTCGCTCACCAGTATCACGCTGGGCGCCTGTCGCAGAGCCGCCCGCAGAGCCATAGAAATGCTGGGAATGTCACTATGCAGCTCGCGCTGGTGGACCGTGGCTGACTTGTGGTTGTGCAGGAACTCAATGGGATCTTCGATGGTGATGATATGGCAGATCTGCTGTTGGTTGATGAGGTCAAGCAGCGCGGCGAGAGTGGAAGACTTGCCCGATCCGCGGGGCCCAGTGACCAAAACCATGCCGTCGCGAATGGCGGCGATCTCCGCCAGTTGGGAGGGCAAGCCGAGCGTAGCCAGATCAGGAATTGTGGTAGGGATGACGCGCATGACGACGGCGCAACTGCCCCGCTGGATGAAGGCGTTCACGCGAAACCGCGCCAGTCCGGGTAAACCGTAGGAAACGTCGCACGAACCTTGTTCCCGCAGAATGGTGATGGCCTGCTTGTTGTTGCCAATGAGATCGGCGGCGATGCGGCGCGTGTCATCGGCGCTGAGGGTACGAAAGCCCGGAACCTGCACTGCGACCAGGCGGCCGTATACTTCCACCTGCGGCGGACGTCCTGGGGAGAAAATCAGATCACTGACGTGCTCGTGAGTACGAAGCATAGCGCCCAACAGCGCGGTCGTGGCCACCGTGCCCGAACTGGTGGAGGGTTCGAAAAAGGATGAAGTACTAGCGCTGCCTGGAGCTGCCATTTTGGTTGTGGGTGCGCGGCGGAATTCGGCACGGGCCGCAATGGCACCGACAACTTAATCTAGCGAAAACCAGTGCAGGGGTGCTACCAAGAACGTCAAGGCCATATACCTTGGTAACCACAAGAAAGGGCAGCGTTTGAGCTGCCCTTTTTAGGATACTTGCAGGCGTCGAGCTACTTCTTGGGTTTTTTCGTGCCGTAGCTGGTTTCAACCTTCGCGCCGACGGCGGCCAGCATGGACTTAGCCTCTTCGGCATGCGATCCCGTCGGCGCCAGATCGAGATACTTCTGAAAGGCCTCGGCGGTGCCTGGCGGCGTGACCATCTTGTCATCTTTCAAGGTTGCCTGGCTGATCAGGATGGTTCCTTTCCAATAGTAGGCATCGGCTCGGTTCGGGTCCGCCGCAATCGCCTTGTCGAAGGCATCTAGAGCGGCTTTGGCCATTTGGGGATCGCCTTTGGTGTTGGCGTTAGTTAAGGTGGCGCCCAGATTGAAGTAGGACACGGCAGCAGATGCAGGATCCAGCTGAATAGCCTGGTTGTAAGCTTTTATCGCCTCGTCGGTTTTTCCGTTACTGCCGGCCGCTTTGCCCAGGTTGTTGTAGTAGGTCGCGAGCTGCTTGGTCGCGTCCGGGGTCTTTTTGCTGGGATCGGCTTCGAACGTTTTCTGTTTGATATCGATCGCCTTCTGGATGTCGCTGGCCGCATCCTCATAACCCTTGCTCTTGCTGGCACTGTCCGTTTGTTTGTCGCTCGCGCTTATGGTGTAGAGTCCAAGGTTCGCCCACAGCACGTCGCGTGTCGGGTCCATCTGCGTGGCTTCGGTCAGGGTTTTGACCGCGGTATCGAAGTCCTTGGCGTCTGCGGCAGTTTTGGCGGCGGACAGCTTCTCATTCAAAGCCTTAACGGTGAGGTTTTCCTTGGCAACTTTCTCATTCTGAGCCTGCTGCGCCTTCAGTTGCTCGGGTGTCATTCCGCCGGTCGCGGCGAGAGCTTTCTTTAAGTCGAAATCCTGAACCACTTCGTCGGCACCGACCTGGACTCCATTAACGTGAAACAGCTCCTTGCCGTCCTTCAGCAACGTAGCGTTGTACTTTCCGGCGGCGATTCCGAGGGAAAAATATTCACCCTTGTTGTTGGTCTTCAGATCATACTTACGGCCGGTGTCGACGTCGGCTAAATGCACGACAGCTCCGGTGATGGGCTTGCCATCAACGTCCGTGCATAAGCCCCGCACCGTGGCCTGGGCGAATGCCAACTGGGAACATGCAGCGGCCATCAGTATTAAGAGCACGGGCACCAGGAATCGTTGCTTCATCGTTGCCTCCAGGGAACTGACAACTGAAATGTTCGACTTTCAATCTACGATTCCAGGATTCGGGAATCGGCAATCGGAAGGCGAAGAAAGCGTCGTTCACAGCCTACTTGTTACTCCCTCATACGGGATCGGATCCGCAGTTCCTGCCTCACGAAAAGCGCGCAACCGGAGCACGCAACTATCGCAGACTCCGCAGGCGCGATCCTCCTTAGTGTAACAAGACCACGTTAAATCGAAGGGCGCACCCAATTCAAGGCCGAGCCGGACAATCTCGAACTTGCGCATGCCGATCAGAGGCGTGACGATCTGGATATCACCGTCTTTGGTGCCGGCCTTTACCACTTGATTAAACGCCTGGTAATACTCCGGACGGCAGTCGGGGTATCCCGAACTGTCCTGTTCGACCGCTCCAATGTACACCCTCTCGGCTCCCAAAACCTCAGCCCAGCTCACAGCCACGGACAAGAAATGTGCATTGCGAAAGGGGACGTAGGTCACGGGAACTTCATGGCCGATGGAATGGGATTCTGGAACTGGAATCGTAGCATCGGTCAGGGCCGATCCACCGATGACGCGTAGCGCATCGTTGCGCACCGCCAGCCGGTTGCGGATTCCCAGGCGGTCACAGATTGCAATGAATGCCCGTCGCTCGCGATCTTCGGTTCTCTGCCCATAGCTTATGTGGACGGCCGCTGCCTCAAAGTCGCGAACTGCAAGAGCAGCGCACACACAGGAATCCATGCCTCCGCTGAGCAGTACGACAGCGCGAGATGGGGTTTCTCTCATCGGGTTAAGTCTTCACCACAGAGGCGCAGAGACACAGAGAGAGAATCATGAACAAAGGCACGAATTGGAAATCACGAAAGAGTTCTGGCAGTATCACGCGGCCAGCGCAGTCTTTTTCCTCGGTGTCTCTGTGACTCTGTGGTGCAAGAATTTTCACACTCCCTTCAGCGCCGGGTCCCAGATGAACTTGTGGAGCTGGAGTCCCAGGCGGGCGGGGACGTTGTCGGCGAGCATCCATTCTGCAAGTTCGCGGGGATCGAGCACGCAGTGCGAGGTGTCACGCCCGCCGCGAGCGTCTTTGGCGAAGGCGGGCGAGAATAGTACTGCGTTGACCCGGTGTGCCAAATCGTGGTGGGTCACGAAATCTCGCGCGAACTCGTAGTCGGTGCGGTCGCTTAGCACGAACTTGATCTCGTCGTTCGAGTTGAAAGTGTCCAAGTTGTCAATCTGGAAGGTGTCAGGCTCGCCGGAGTTCGGACATTTGACGTCGGCGATCTTGATCACACCCTTGGGCACCGACTGCAGAGGCCGCTCGCCGCTGGTTTCGAGAAGAACCGTATACCCATCGTCGAGCAGACGCTGCATGAGCGGGACGACTTCCTTCTCTTGCAGCATCGGTTCACCGCCCGTGATCTCGACGAGTCCTCCGGGACTGAGCTGCTCCACTTCTTCGAGGACTTCCTCCATGCTCATGCGATGGCCGCCGGTGAAGGTGTATTCGCTGTCACACCAGGAGCAGCGTAGGTTGCATCCGGTCAAGCGGACGAAGACGCAGGGTAGTCCCGCGTGGGTGGATTCGCCCTGGATCGATTTGTAGATCTCGGTGATTTGCATGAGGCGAGCCGTTAGCTCTTGGCTTTTAGCTTTTGGCTAAAGCGCTATTCGGAATACGTGGCCGTCGTACTATCGGTCTCGAACACGGTAACGTTTTTTATGTGCACGCGGCCATTGGTCACGCGTTTAAGCTTTGCGTTTGATTCGTCGTAAAAGTACTTGGCCAGATTCTCCGCCGAAGGATTCAGCTGTGTAAACGGCTCAAGATCGTTGATCATCTGATGATCGAGCCGGTCGATGACGTGTTTCATCACCTCGCGCAGATCTTTGAAATCAAGCAGAAGTCCAGCTTTGTCGAGATCCTTGCCGGCCAGTGTGACCCGGATTTTATAGTTATGCCCATGCGGATTCTCACACTTCCCCTTGTAATTGCGGAGGTAGTGTCCCGCGGCAAACGAGTCTTCTACGGTGACTTCGAACATGGGCTATTCACTCCAGAGATGCTGGTGATTTTCATTGTATCGCGGCTTGTCAGGCAAAACCCTAAACACAGAGGGTCTCGGGGCTGGGGTTTCTGCCGCTCGACCGTCCTGCGAAGGTTGACGTTCAGCCATTCCTTACTGTATGGTAAGGAATAATAGAGGGATACAGGAGAATCGAAATTTGGCCACCGCTACTATGACCTCAAAAGGGCAGGTCACCATACCCAAGCCGGTTCGCGCCGCCTTGGGGATTGACTCCGGTGATCGCATCGAATTTGTGGAAGTCGAAAAAGGGCAGTTTGCCATCATTGCCGCCACTCGCTCCATTCAGGAGCTAAATGGAAAGTATCGAGGCCGGCGAAGCAAACCAGTATCGATTGAAGAAATGAATGCTGCTATTAGAAAGCGGGCGGCGCGATCTCGATGATAGGCCTCGACACAAACATACTGGTTCGATACATCACCCACGATGATGCCGCGCAAACCGCCATCGTGATGAAGCTAATGGCTTCACTTTCTTCCGAGTCGCTGGGCTATGTTTCATTAGTTGTTCTGGTGGAACTGATTTGGGTGTTGGAGGACTTTTTTGACTTCAGTAAGAAGGAAGTCGAAGATGTCGTCGAAAGTCTGCTGCGCGGGAGGGAAATTCTCTTCGAAAGACCAGACCTCGTTGAGCAGGCCGTTCGAAAGTTCAAGAGTGGGAACGCGGATTTTGCCGACTGCATTATCGAGCGAGCGGCGCACGCGGCAGGAAGTGAATATACCCTCACTTTTGATCGAAAAGCGCTGTCTGCTGGAATGAAACTGGCAGTTTAGTTGACATACGACTTAAGGCCTCGCCGACCCGTCTTCGTCGCATGGCGTGGCGTCAACCACCTCAATCTGCGCACAGTGAAACGATGCACCTATCCCGAACGCCGGGACTATCTCGACAGAAAAACAGTGTGATGGGATCCTCGTTCGCTCAACGCTGGTGATCGAGAGTTCCAAGATTGCATTCTGGTGATTGAAGCCATGCATTTCGAAGTCCTCTTCGACGTTAGCAAATCGAAGCGTCGTGAGAGTGTGGTGCTTGAGAACCATGTATCCCTTTGAGTTCGCTTCTTTTGTCAGCTCCCATACGTGAATCTTTAATGTGAGGACAGGAAGGTCATAAACACCCTTACCAGCGTCGATTTGCCCTCGCCAAAAATGCAGGTCAAGAACCTCGGCATCGTGAAAACTTGGCCCGTAACCAAATATATTTGTGAGCTTTTCGCTTCCCCGGATAAGTGATTCGATGTTCGCCATTGTCGTTCTGTCGATGCCGCTTATACCGCCCCGAAGAACTCCTCTACCTGCCTCAAATCCGTGGTCTTCTTGTAGTTCGGCAGACTTTCCACAAACACCCGCCCATACTGCTTCTTCAAAATGCGATTGTCCAGCAGCACCAACAAACCACGGTCATGCAGCGAGCGAATCAGCCGCCCAAAGCCCTGTTTCAGCGTGATAACCGCCGCCGGTACCTGATATTGAAAGAACGCATTGCCTCCGTCAGCATCAATCGACTTCACGCGGGCGGCCACGACAGGATCGCTGGGCACGGCGAACGGCAGGCGGTCGATAATCACGCAACTAAGTTGCTCGCCCTGCACATCCACGCCTTGCCAGAACGATGATGTCGCAAACAGCACCGCATTGGGCGTAATGCGGAACTCTTCCAGCAGCGCGCTCTTGGGCGCGTCTCCCTGCCGCAGCATGGGAAACTCGATGTCGCCCAACAATCGCTGGTAGACGTCGTTCATTTGGGCATAGCTGGTAAACAAGACGAACGCCCGGCCGCGGCTGATCTCGAGCAGACGGCGGATGCAGTCCGCCGCTTTGGCAGCGAACTGCGGCGTGCGCGGATCGGGCAAATCCGGAGGAACGTAAAACAGCGCCTGGTTCTCGTAGTCGAAATGCGAAGGCAAAACAATCTCTCTGGCATGCTCCAACCCAAGCCGTTTTCGGATGTAGTCAAAGCCCCCGCCCACAGCCAAAGTAGCCGATGTCAGTACGGCGCACTCCAGTTGGTCGAAGAGGCAAGTCTTCAGGATGGGAGCGACGTCGATCGGGGTAGCTTGAAGAAAGACGTTTTGCCGCTCCCGCCCGCCACGCCGCCGCTCGATCCAGAAAACGGTGTTGCGGTCTTCCGACTCCATCAGGAAACCCAATTGCACTTGCAGCTCCTGAGCACGGCGGACAAAGTTGAAAATCTCTTCCGGCTTCGAAGGCAGGTTCTCCAGCTCTGACCCCAGGCGCGTGAAGGATTGCTGTAGAGCAAGGAACTCGTCGCCATTTTCTTCCAGAAATTCACGGCGGTTTTCGAAAGCAAATCGGCCTTCGCCTTGCGGCAACAACGCGAAGAAGAACATCGAGCGGTCGCGCAAGCTCTTTACCGCCCCGGACAACGACGCCGAAAGCGCATGATTGCGCTGCAGCGAGGCTTCGACATCACGACACAATTCTTCCACCCGGGAATTGCTTATCGAAACGCCGAAATAGCTGCCAGCCACGTCTTCCAGCTCGTGAGCTTCATCAAAAATAACCGCACCGGCCTCAGGGAGAATGCCGGCGTCAGGCGCGTATTCGGCTTGCTGCTTGATCGCCAGATCAGCGAAGAAAAGATGATGATTCACGATGATGATGTCGCTCTCCGTCGCCCGGCGGTGCATTTCCGTAATAAAGCAATTCTCAAATGCACTGCATTTCTGGCCGAGGCAAGTGTCGGAGCGGGCGTCAAGCTTGTGCCAGAGCATGCTGGCCTCGGGCAGTGCTGCCAGTTCGGCACGGTCGCCGGTGTGAGTGACTTTTTCCCAGGCGGCGATGGCGCGGTAGTGCTCAATCTCTTCCAGGCCACTTAAGACCGGCTGGTCGGTGAGATCGTAGAGTTTCTTGCGGCACAAATAGTTGTTGCGTCCCTTCATGTAGCAGACATTCAGCTTGCCGTCGCCGTTGGGGAAAAGCGCCTGCTCCAGGAATGGAACGTCTTTGTTGAAGAGCTGCTCTTGCAGATTCTTGGTCCCGGTCGAGATGATGACGCGCTTGCCCGAACGAATGACCGGCAGCAGATAGGCGAGAGTCTTGCCGGTTCCTGTGCCAGCTTCGACGATCAAGTGACGTTTCTCCGACAATGCCTCTTCGACGGCTTGGGCCATTTGCAGTTGTCCGCGGCGGAATTCGTACGCCGGATGGGTCTGCGAGAGCACTCCGCCGGGCGCGAAGAAGTTATAGAGCGATGTGGACTGCTTCTTGGCGGGAACCACGGGCTGGGAGGCGGAAGCCACAGGAACCTCTATAATACGATCTGTACCGGCTACCGCACACGAACCGTTGGATTGACCCGAATCAACTCTAATTCGATGAGCCTTCCGGCAACGGCAGGCGTCCCCACGCTTGCGATCGTGGGCCGCCCCAACGTGGGCAAATCCACGCTGTTTAACCGGATCGTCGGTTCGCGGCGCGCCATTGTCGGCGACGAGCCTGGCATCACCCGCGACCGGCTCTACGGAAGAGCCGAATGGCGCGGCCGCGAGCTGCGCATTGTAGACACCGGCGGCATCATTCCTGATGACCATGAATTCATTCCCTCGGAGATATTTCGCCAGGCGCGAGTGGCTTTTGAGGAAGCCTCGGCCATCATCATGGTGGTGGATGGACGCAGTGACCTTACCGCTCCCGACATCGAACTCGCGCACTTGCTGTTGCGCCTGGGCAAGCCGCTGTTTCTCGCAGTCAACAAAATTGACACCGACAAGCAACAGGCTTGGGTAAACGAATTTCATCGCTTGGGGATTCGGCGAATGTTTCCCATATCTTCCGAACACGGCCGCGGGCTGGATGATCTGCTGGATGCGGTGTTTGAGGCGTTACCACCGGCAGCAGAGTCGGGGCCGGAAGATGCCGATGACACGGAGCAGCCCCGGGAGACGAAGGTCGCGATCATCGGCCATCCCAACGTGGGCAAATCCACACTGTTGAATTGCTTGACGGGGGCGTCACGGTCGATTGTCTCGCCTATTCCTGGCACGACACGCGATGCCGTGGACGAAGTCGTGGAGCACGACGGCAGGAGCTTTCGCTTCATCGATACAGCCGGTATCCGGCGCAAGGGCAAGACCTATCTGATGGCGGAAAAACTTTCCGTGGTGATGGCGCGCAAGCACCTGGAAGCTGCCGACATTGCGTTGCTGATGATTGATGCGACCGAAGGTGTGAGCGCACTCGACGCCGCAATTGCCGGTTATGCCCACGAGAGTGGCAGGTCGGTGATCATCATTGTGAATAAGTGGGATCTGGTGATGAGCGGCCAGAAAAAGGCCGTGGGCCAGTCAAAGAACGCGCGTATGAAGGAGAGTAAAAAGCCCGCGGAACGTGTAGCCTACGAGCAAAATCTGCGGTTGGGACTTAAATTCCTCCAATACGCTCCCATACTGTTCATCTCGGCTTCGACCGGGAAAGGGACAGACAAAATCCTGCCACTGTTGGAAAAAGTCGCCGCCGAGCGGCGCATGCGCATCCCCACCGCGGAAATGAACCGCTTTCTCAAGGATGTAGACTTCGACCGGGCATCGGTCCCGGCCAAGCTGCGGGTCAGAATCTATTACCTGACGCAAGCCACCGTGGCGCCACCTACGTTCATCCTGTTTACGGATCGCAAAGTGAAACTGCATTTTTCGTACGAGCGGTTTCTGGAGAACCAGATTCGCAAGGCGTTTGGATTTGTGGGCACTCCGATCTGGATTAAGACGAGGGCGAGTTAGGGCTGGCCCACTTCTTCCGCAGTATCCCCGCAGAGACCGTTGTCACCACCAAGTAGACAGGAAAAACTTCCATGAAGGTATAGGCCACGTTGATCAAGGGATTGTCGTATGCCAGCCTGAACTCTCTGGCTTGCTGCTCGGCCTCGGCGATCTTTTGCTCGCTCGCGCCGGAGGCTTTGGCGCGCTCCACCATTTGGGCAGCGTACTTCACGGCAAAGTCCGGCATGAATTTGAAATAGACGATTTCCCAGGTGCCTACGTAGCAGGCGCTCGAAATCAGCGTAATCAGGATGCCGACCGCGAACCCTCGCCCGAAGCTGAGGCGGCCACCCCCCACATTATCCCGATAGGACCTTATGCCGAAGAAAACCAGCAACGCCGAGAGCACGATGATGGTATAGCCAAGGATCTCCGCTTTGTCATGGCCGATCTTATCCTCAAAGGGGAGCGCCGCCAGCATGGTTGCGATCGACACCGCGCCGGAAATCAGTCCAAAAGTGAGCACGATCTTTTTCATCGAGTTAAGCCTCCGTTTTTGGTGAAGCTGTACTGTGCTCCAGAAACATCGTATGGAATACCCGCCCTACGGTTCGCTTCCCCATGGTCAATCCTTTGGTTTTGGTGGCTCCCATAACTCGATGCGGTTGCCGTCCGGGTCGGTGATCCACGCGAAACGGCCATACTCGGCTTCTTCGCGGTGGGGATCGATTTCGACACCTGACTTCTTCAGATCCTCAAGCAGCGCGTTGAGATCGTCGACGCGGTAGTTAACCATGAAGCCGGCCTTGCCTGGGCCAAAGTATTTCGTCGTCTGCGGAAAAATAGACCATGCTGTCTGGGCTTCCGGACCGGGCTCGGTGCCGCCTGCGGCCGGCAATTCACGCCAGTGGAACGATGCGCCCTGGCCGTGCGGTTCGCGCTGGATACCGAGATGCTTCTCATACCAGTCGTAGAGCTTCTGTGGATTTTCTGATTTGAAGAAAACTCCTCCAATACCGGTTACGCGTTTCATGAGCCTCCTTGGTCTGCCTTCAGGTATTGAAATGTACAGGGAAATCGCGTGATGTCGTCATACTTTCGGATGATTTTGCGTTGGGCGAACGAAAAATCATCCTTTCAGGTGGGTGGCGGTCACGGAATCAGCCGGGCAGCCTTGCCGATCTGCACTGCCTGGGTGCGGCGCTTGGCGCCAAGCTTATCGAACAGCCGGCTGGAATGTGTCTTTACCGTGTTTTCGCTGACGAAAAGCCGGCCGGCAATCTCGCGATTGCTCAATCCGGCGGCTATGAGGCCGAGAATTTCCAGCTCACGCGGAGTAATGCCGAGCTCGCTGACGCGGGCTTCGTCAAGAACGAACGGCTCCGCCGAGGATACCGGGACTTCCCTGATGATTACTTCTGGCTTTTTTCGTGTAAGGGTTAGGCCCAGCCAGATGCCGAGTCCGGCAAACAGGGTGGCCACGAGCGCGCCGTAAATCTCCACCGAGTGCTCAACCACCAGAAAGCGGTATTCGGTCAACTTCAGGACTAAGATGAGCACGCCGCCACACACGCCGTAGAGTAGGATGTCGCGAACTGCGCGGCGGCGCGAACTTGCGGCGGATTCCTTCGGGGTGGTCACGGCAGGCCATGATATCCGAAGACCGCGACCTTGGGGAGCGTCAGGGTTGCTTACACATGGGGAATCATGTTCATGATGGTGGCCTGCATGGTGGCTATCAGCTTTTCGTTTCCTTTATTCAGCGCGAAGCCGTCGGCGGTGCACACCGTCAAGGTTCTTCCAGCGCGTTTGACTTGGGCGCGGGCTGCGAAGAATTCTCCGATTGCCGGAGACAGCAGGTTGACTTTGAATTCCACGCTTAGTACTTCGGCATTTTCCGGGGCCATGCTGAGCGCGGCGTAGCCACAGGCAGAGTCCAGGATGCTGGTGACGACGCCGGCATGCAGAAAGCCATCCTGCTGCGTGAGTTTCTGGTGGAAAGGCAGCCTGATCTCGACAGCTCCTGGCGTGACCGATACAAGCTCTGCGCCAATCGTGGCCATCAATGCCTGCCGGCCAAAACTCTCGCGCACTTTCTGTTCGAATGCCTCCACCGGTCTCCTCCGAAGTGATGCAAGCATTATTGGCATTGTTTCGGGAGCACGCAAGCGACGCTGGCGCCTCCTCCCGATGCGCCGGGCGCACTTATCCAATCGGCTCTGCTTCCGGCGGTAAAAACGGGGGTGGTGGAACATAGGGAGGGATGGGTGGCGTCGGATGTAAAAAGGCTTCCAGCGCCGGATAGCGCGATGCGAAGAAATAGATGGAATAAGCCGGGAAGAATACAATCGCCGGCACCGAGATCAGAGACACCACATATAGAAGTATCGCGAGCACAATGCATCCCACAATGACTGCCAGCGAAATCGTGTAAAGGTTCCAAGTCAGCCCGGCGGCCTTCCCGCCTAGTACGGCGATAACACCGAAGCCGCCTACCGGGATCAACAAAATAATGACCACAATAACGGTTATGATCCCCACCACCACTGCGGTTCCCAACGCCATCACGATCTTCATGCCGATATAGCCGGCGTAGCTGCCCTTCTCCGATTTCAACATGGGCCACAGTCGCTGCCATCCTTTTATGGCGCCGATGTTCTCCAGCGCCATCGCGGGCACCACAAAATCCTTGGTTAGAACGTGGACCACCAGGGAAAGCACAATGAAACTCATCACCACAAAGAATAAGAGCATGCCACCCAGGATGAGTGGAACTGTGTGCTGACGCGGATCTTTGAGCCAACCCGCGGCGAAGGCGAGCGCGGCAGGAATTCCCACGAGAATGGCTAAACCAGCCACCATTGCAAGAAGTAAAAGCAGCTGCCACACGAAGTAGCGTAACCCGGCGCTGTGCCGTCGCGCCCAGTAGAGCCGAATCTCGCAGCGCTTGGAGATCACGCTATCGAATAAGACGAAACGCATTACGCTGCTCAGGTAAAGGAAGAATAGCCACAAGACGGTGCCAATGACGATCAGTATCCCAATCAAAGGGACCAACATCATGGGATCGATGTTGGGCAAGCCGGAAGCCACAAACTGCTGCCCGCTGCCGGAATGGGATGGCATATGGAAGTTGCCCCCATTGCATCCTCCCGAGCTGAGTTCGCCGGCGAGAAGCCCCACCAGAGCAAGCTTTGCCCACTGCGCCATGCGGAGCGGCTGAAGAAGTTGCTGTTTGGTGTGATGGAAGGCCGGACTGATGGCATCGATCGCGGAGATGGGCAAAAAGCACCTCGCGGAGTCCCGGGAGAACTGGCAGCAAGGTACAGCTTACTCAGGGGCCTGGTCAAATGCCATTTGCTGTTTATTCGTAAGTTCGTTGACCCTGTGGAGATCTGGGCCGTTCTTTACTCGTAGCGTAAAGCTTCGACGGGATCGAGTTTCGAGGCGCGCAGGGCGGGTACAAGGCCGGTGATTACGCCGACGAATAGAAGCACGAGGGTCGAAAGCGTTACGGTCATAAGCGAGATGCGGAGATGGATGTCGCCTTTACCAGACTCGTCTTCGAACAGCGGCCCCATCAGCGGCATAGTGCCCACGGCGGCGGCGATGACATAGGAAAGCAGCACTCCGATGGCTCCGCCCATGAGCATGATAAGCAGAGTTTCGGCTAGGAATTGGAACTTGATATGGCGTTTGCGAGCGCCTAGAGCGCGGCGCAGGCCGATTTCGCGGATGCGCTCATCCACCGAGACCAGCATGATGTTCATCACACCCACGCCGCCGATACCGAGAGTCAAGGTTCCGACGAAGGCGAGCAGGACTTGCAAGCCTATGGTGAGAGCGTCGATGACCGGGCGGAATTCATCACGCCCGAACATTTGAATAGCTTTTGGGTCGGTGGGCGAGAATCCCTGGCGCGTGGCTACAGCTGCCAGCACCTGTGCCATAGCTCGTTTTTCGAATTGGGGAGCCACTGGTTCGAAGATCATGACAGCGGCGTCTTTAGTGTTCCACAAATCGCCGGCGGCGGAATAGGGGATCCAGGTGGATTCATCGTCGCTGCTGAAGTAGTTGCTGAGTTGGATCTTGCGGGCCATCACGCCGATGACGGTAAAACGCACGCCGCCGATCTGAATGGTCTCGCCCACCGCCGGACGTCCGCTGAACAGTTGCTCACGAATGCGTCCACCGAGGAACGCCACGCGACGCCGTTCAAGCTCATCGCTATCGTTGAGCCAACGCCCCTCCGACGGCACTTCATTCCTCATTTCTCCATAGGCTGGACAAACTCCGCGAACGGCGGCGGTGCCAACCATGCGATCTCCGTAAGCAATGCCGGGGCGGCGCACGGTTTCGAGGCAGGCGTGTTTCACCAGGGGTGCAGTCTCCTTAACCATGTCGAGGTCGGCTTGCTCGAAGACAACTTTCTTTCCGGCGCGCTGCCCGCCAGGTTGTTCGCTGGTTTGCTGTGGCCAGCAGATGACCGCGCCCTTGCCGAAAGCGTCGAAGCCGCCGACCATGACGTCACGAAAGCTGCTGCCGTAGGCGATGAGCAGCGTCACCGTGGTGATGCCCCAGACGATGCCCAGCATGGTCAGCAGGCTGCGAGTGTAGTTGCGCCGCAGGGCGATCCAGGCTTCGCGAATGATTTCGATCAGCATAAAGGCTCAACCACAACGGGCACCCTTCGACTTTGCTCGGGGCAGGCTCCAGTTCACAGAGACTTAACCTCCTGCTTCAAAGCGCAAGGCTTCGATAGGGTCAATCGACGCCGCTTTGCGTGCGGGATAGAGCGCCGCAAGTACCGCAATCGTGCCCAGCAAGCCGCAGGCCAACAGGCCCGATCCCCATGTGGGCAGCAGGCCGGCGAAGAATGCGGGCATGGGGAGTAAGTCCACCAGGAAACAAAGTCCGAAGGCGATGGCTAGTCCGATTCCGCCGCTGAGGGAGGCTATCATCAGCGCTTCAAAGAAAAATTGTTTCAAGATGGTCTGCGCGGGCGCGCCCAGCGCCTTACGGACACCGATTTCGCGAGTACGCTCGCGCACCGCGACCATCATTACGTTCATGACTCCGAGGCCGCCGAGAAACAGAGTGACCACGCCCACCGCGCCGAGAAAATATTTCATGCCGTCGGTCATTTGGCGGAAGGCTTTGGCCTCCTGCACCGTATCCCAAATGGGGCAGGCTTCTTTGTCATTGGGATCGAAGTTGTGCATCTGTCCGAGAGCGACACGCACTTCACGTTTGCAAGCTTCATGCTGCTCGTAGGACTTGGGCGTGACCAGCAATTGATCAAAAGTTGTCGAGGTGCCCGGAGGCTTATCCGGAAAGTCGCGGCGCATGGCGCCGAAAGGAATGAAAATCTTGTTTATGTCAAAACCGTCGTAGCTGGAATCTTGTTTTTTGTTCTCCATCACGCCGATCACGATGTAGGGAAAATCATTCAGATAGAGGTTTTCACCCACGGCATTGCGGCCGGGGAAGAGCTGCTTGGCAGCGTCGCTGCCGAGAAAAGCGACGCGACGGCCTTCGCGCGTGTCATCCCAGTCGTAGAAACGGCCTTGCCCGACGCCGAGACTGCGAATGTCCTGAAACGGCGGCTGGGAGCCGGTCACGAGCAGAGCGGCGTTGTTGTAATTGCTGTGAGTGCGAACATCCTCTTGCTCCAACTCGGGGATCGTGTACTGGCAGTCGGAGGTTTGGGCCTGGATCGCAGCCATGTCGGCATCTTCCCAGTGCACGGTGCGACCGGCGCGGGTTCCGCCAACCTGAAGGCTGGTACGGCCGTGAAAGACGATCATGACGTCTTTGCCAAGGGTCTGGGACTGGATTTCCTGGCCTTTGCGCAGACCCTCGCCCGCAGCGGTCATGAGGACGATGGAAACAATCCCCCAGGCGATGCCGAACATGGTCAAGAATGTGCGTAGCTTATGCGACCAGAGGGTGCGGAGAACGTCGCCGATGAGGTCACGCAGAATCATGGCCGAAGATTGGACGGTCGGGCCGCCCGAACGTAAGCCGGGGGCGCCTTGCCTGGGAGGTGATACGCAAATAAGGTGGGTTTTGTTTCAGAAAGTTAGCGTAGGGTTGGGGTTGGCTTGGTCTTTTCGAGCCAGCAATCGAAGTCTTTAAGCGCTAACTGGCATTGCTGACGGTGGCGTTCCTTCCGGTCGCGAACCTTCTGTTCAAGCGGCGGCAGCAGGTCAAAGGTGATATTGGCTGGCTGAAACTTAGCTGGGTCAGCGTGGGTGATGTAGTGGGTGAGCGATCCGAATGCGGTCGCCCGCGGCGGCGAGACTGGTTGGGTCCCGATCGCCAGCAAGGCGGCGTGGAGTCCCGCCATCAGCCCGGTGGCAATCGATTCCGTGTAGCCTTCGACGCCGCAAATTTGTCCGGCGAATAGGACCTGGGGATGCTGTTTCATTTGCAGTGTTTCTTGCAAAAGCGTGGGGGCGTTGATGTAGGTGTTGCGGTGGATTTGTCCGTAGCGGAGGAAGCGGGCGTTCTCGAGGCCGGGAATCAGGCGCAGCACGCGGGCTTGCTCGCCGAACTTCAGGTGGTTCTGAAAGCCGACGAGATTGTAAGAATCCGCCCGCAGATTCTCCTGACGCAATTGAACCACGGCGTAAGGCATTTGTCCGGTGCGCGGATTCTTAAGGCCTACGGGCTTCATGGGACCGAACCGAAGCGTGTCACGGCCACGGCGGGCAATTTCCTCGATGGGTAGGCAGCCTTCGAAGTAATTCAGTTTTTCCCAATCGTGGGCTTCGACCGATTCGGCGGTGGTCAGCGCTTCATAGAAGCGGTCGTAGTCGTCCCGCAACATGGGGCAGTTGATGTAGTCGGCTGTGCCTTTGTCGTAGCGAGCTGCGAGATAGACCTTGGCCATGTCGATGGAGTCGGCTTCGACGATGGGACTGATGGAATCGTAGAAATAAAGGTGCGAAGCTCCGCTGAGGCGGGCGACTTCCTGCGAGAGTGCGTCGGAAGTCAGCGGGCCGGTGGCGATGATGGTGAGATGGTCTTCGTCTATCAGTACGAGTTCCTCGCGGCGGACGGTGATCAAGGGCTCGCGGGAAATGGCTTCGGTAACTCTAGCGGCGAAAGTAGTGCGATCGACGGCTAGCGCGTGTCCGGCGGGAACAGCGCATTGACGGGCGATTTCTAGCAGGAGCGATCCGGCGCGCCGCATTTCTTCTTTAAGCAGCCACGGCGCGGTGTTTTCACTGTCTGATTTCAGGGAGTTGGAACAGACCAGTTCGGCGAAGTCGGCGGTCTGATGGGCGGGCGTGGAGCGGACGGGCCGCATTTCGAACAACTCAACCTCGATGCCCAGGCGGGCACACTGCCACGCGGCTTCTGATCCGGCAAGTCCGGCGCCGATGATGCGTACTGATGGCATTGGTCTATTGTACGTTCCAAGAACTGTCGCTGCAGATTTACGCGGATTAACGCAGATAACGCAAACGCCTTACAGGATTACCCGTTCATCTCCTACGCGACGGGTTACGTGTTCGCGGTCGAGGTATTCGAGCAGTGGGATCGCATACTTTCGCGTTACTCCGGTGAGATCTTTGAAACGGGCTACGTCGATCTTGGGCGACTTCGTTTTTTCTGAGGCCATGCGTTTGCGTAGATCGGCTAGCGAGTCACGATGAAAGACCAGATCCTCGGAAATCTTGATGAGGATTTTGTCTCGCAGCAGCAGGGTGACGATCTTCTGTGCCCGCGCTTTATCCACCTTCAGTCCGGCGAGCACGTCTTTTAAAGCAGGGACTATAAGGCCCGCGGAAGCGAAGGCAGCTTCGATAATCTTCTGGGATTCGGCCTCTTCGTTTTTGAGGGCCACGCCGCGGCCGGACAAGCGGACGAAGTCGCCGGAGAGCTCGATTTTCTTTTCTCGTATCGTGTCGTCTAAGACGCGAGCGAAGATTTCCGGCGAAGCTTCGGGGAAATGCCCGCGCAGTTCTTCACGGCTTATGCCGGGCACCAGAGGATTCTGGCGGTGGAAAGAATCGAGCGTCGCAATGAGCTTGGTACGGAGGGTCTCCAGAGCCGAGTTTGCAATGAGGACATGGTTGACTTGGCTGATCTCTGTCAGATTTAGGGCTGTCCTTGCTACTTGATCTGCGGTCCAGCCGGTGCGGGCAACTGCTTCGGCGATGCTTAGACCGCGAGCGCCTGAGAACAAAACTCGCGCACGTATCATCGTTGGTCGAGATTCGCCCGCGAGCGATGAAAGATAGGCGGCATAAGCGGAGACATCTCGTATTTTGGATGGCGGTGCATTCTCGACGACTACACCTCCGCCAATTGTGATTACGGGGGAAAACTTGCGGATGATGAAGCGGTCACCGGGGAGCAGCAGAGTGGAATCGGTGAGCCGCAACTGTGCGAAGGCGCTCTCTCCCGGGGAAACTTGCTTTTTGCCGTACAACACGACAGTCGCGATGGTTTCAGAAGTGTAGGAATGAAAGTGCACGCGGGCACGATCTTTGAGGGGCTTGGCTGAGGGCAGCATCGAAAGTTGAACGTCGACTCGAGAAGTCGTATTGAAACTTGCGGGTGGGGCGAGGGTCATGCCGCGAGCTAGTTCCTCGGTAGTGACGCCAACCAGATTTAGCGCGGTTCGCTGGCCGGCTGCGGCTTGTTCGGTGGGTGCGCCGTGAACCTGAATTCCGCGCACGCGAACGGGCTTGCCCTTGGGAAAGACTTCGAGTTCCGCTTCTTTCTGAATTGCACCTGAAATCAGGGTGCCAGTAACGACTGTACCAAAGCCTTTCATGGAGAAAACGCGGTCGATGGGAAGACGGGCAAGGCTGGTGGAATCGCGGGCGGGGACTTCGGAGGCTACGCGCACCAGAGCACGTTTCAGATCATCCATCCCTGCCCCGCTAAGGGAACTGACCGCGACGATGGGGGCGTGAGATGGGTCGAGGAAGGTCCCGCGAAGGAAGTCTTCCACTTCCATGCGGACAACGTCGAGAGTTTCGGGATCCACGAGGTCAGACTTCGTCAGTACGGTGATGCCGCGGCGCACGGAGAGCAGGCGGCAGATGTCGAAGTGTTCTCGAGTTTGCGGCTTGATGGATTCGTCGGCGGCGATGACAAGCAGGACCAGATCGATGCCGCCGATTCCGGCCAGCATATTGCGAACAAAACGCTCGTGGCCGGGGACATCGACGAAGCCGAGGCGAAGAGTCTCGCCGCCGGGGGCGGGCAGTTCAAGGTGAGCAAAGCCGATGTCGATGGTGATGCCGCGGCGCTTTTCTTCGTCCAGGCGGTCGGCGTCGATGCCGGTGAGGGCCTTGACCAGCGCGGTTTTACCGTGGTCGATGTGGCCAGCGGTGCCGACGATGACGGATTTCATCAGGAGGAAATGATACTAAAAGTCGATTCGATGGCAGCTTTCTAAGATCACTTACCACAGAGGACACAGAGATCACAGAGGGTCACGGGGTCCAAGACATTCGCTCACGACTGCGGAACGCCTTTCATAAATTCGTCGAGCAAGCGATTGAATTTGTCCGCATCATCCACGAAAAGCGCGTGGCCGTCGCCGTCGAACTTTTCGAGCCTCACCTTATCGCCCAGTTTCGCCTTGAGGAAATCGGCGCTGGTCTGATTATCGGGCTGGTAGGCGAACATCAGGGGTTTGTCCATCTTGGCGAACGCGGTTGACCAGCCGCTGACAGCCAGCATGTTGTAAATGAGGACGGCGGCGGTGTCGGTCGGCACCTGCATGGACGCGGCGATGACGCGTTTCAGGTAGTCTTCGGGTTGCGGCTTGGTGTACATGTGGCGAACGAATCCATCAGCCTGTTTTGCGCGGTCCTGCTGAAGCTGGTTCATCCAGCCGGAAAGGCCAGCGTACATTTCAGGGGCGGGCTTGTCGGCGGCGAAGCCATCCACCAGCACCACGGCTCCGACGTTGCCAGTGCCGAACTGTTCGACATATTTCATCAATTCACCGCATCCCATCGACCAGCCGACGAGTGCCGGCTGCTTGAGGCCCAAGTGATCCACGAGATCCTTGTAGTCGTGGGCGCGATTTTCAGGCAGGTGGCCGTAGGGCGGCTTGTCGCTTTCACCCTGCGAACGGGGATCGACCGCGACGACGTGGTATTTGCTGGAGAGCGCGTCGATTTGCTTCTGCCAGATCCATGCGGGCATGGTCCATCCCGGGATGAAGACAATGGCCCGGCCGCTGCCAGCTTCAAGGTAGTGAATGCGGGTACCGTCGGAAGTCTTAAAGAAATTGCTCTTCGCGGTCGGCGTTTGGGCGTGGATGGCCGGTGCGAGCGAGATGCACAGCAGGGTAAGTGCGAGCGTGCGTTTCATGAGTCACTCCGGTTTTCCATTCATTGCCTGGGTTTTCTAGGTCGTTTGATTGTAGAACGCAGGGAACGGAGCTTCAAAATCACGGACTAGAGGCGAACCGTTGTCAGGCCGTAGAGGCGGACGGCTTGTTGTCACGTCGCGCGTCGATCAGAATGATATTCTCGGCATCGCTCAGGCCCAGTTCTTTCAGAATATTCCGCACCTTCGTGAGCTCGGTTTCAGTGAAGTAGATTATGACCTTCAGTGCTCGCGGTGCATCGCTTGCCTTCTGGTAGATCGCAACTTGGTTGGCTAGGTTTCGCCTCAATTTTGAATTACTGGCCAGCTTGCATTCGACCAGGCTCTTGTCTACCGATCCGCGGGAGACTTTGAAGTCCACAGCTCCTCGACCGTTATTAACCTCTCTATTTATGTCGGACGGAGTACCGAACCAAGTAAGTCGATACAAAACCTGCAAGTCATCTTCTTTCCTGATCGGTTGCCCATCTCGCCAGAAGAAACGATAACCGTCCTTGTTCTCTATGACATCTTTCAAGAATTGGACACGATCACGGGCTTCAGCGTAGGTGTCACCCCTAGTACTATAAAACTCAGTCTCTCCCAGCAAAAGCTCGGACAGGATCTTGACCTGATCGATGAAGAAATGTTCTGTTTCGCGCACCTTACGGCTGCTAACAGACTGTGCTTGATCACCATCGTCTTCCTTCTCTCGAATGTAGTATTCAATGATTTCCGGGTACTGTTGAATCGTTTTGACTTTTGCCTCGACTACTTCCCTGTCGGATGGCTTCTTTGGGAGGTGCTCCCGAAAATAGCTATTGATGAGCGCACGAAGCGCGCCATTCGGTAGCGAGTCCGCAATGAGCTCAAAGCTGTCGATTAGATCGAGCCGATTGATCCAAGTTTCATCTTTTGTGAGGATGTCCTTTGGGGTGAGAATCACAAAGTCTCCCCTGTAGCAGGGTAGGGTGAACATTGAGTTTTCCCAGATAGCGGTTTCATAGTTGAAGGAAACCTTCGGCACGTTGTAGCCGTGACACAGCTCGGATGGAATGTGATCGCGGGCAAACGTTTGCGTGTACTCCAACAGGTAACGCTTAATCAAGTTTGTCGTGAAATCGCTAATGTTGTCCTTACCTACGCCTGAGCGAATAAGGGTCAATTTTTCGAGATGGCTTCCCTTTGTGATCGTCTCTTGACCGAAACTTTTGAATACTGTGTTCAAATTCGCATAGAGCGCTCGTGCGAAGTCGATGCCCAGCCCGCTCCCCGTGTTCCCGCTCTTAGAAAACCCTAGCCAGTTTTGCTTGACCTCGTGGAAGGTGAACCAGTATTCGATGAGGTCTTCATCCACTGCCCCCACCGCTGCCTTATCTCGCAGGAATTGGAGGTATCGGATCATCTCGTCATGAAGTACTCGATATTCCGATTTCGTACTATTAAAGAGCAGGAAAGGGTCGACGAAGAGCGGCAGGTCGTTCACAACCGAGATATTGAAGGCCCCATATGCCTCTAAGCGGTTTGGGTCTACATGAAAAACATCGCAGAAATAAATATCAATATTAGTGGCTTGGGTAGCGGTCGTCGATGTGGCGCGCATAGTTACTACTCCTTATGATTGGATATTCGGGGAATAAAAAGCGAATGTCAATCCCGCCGCTGTGAATTCACTGTGGATCACGGGCGAAAGCTGTGGACTGCTGTGCACAAGTATCTGTGCAATCACCTCGGTGCACTGAGTGGACAAGAGAAGCGGTCCCGTGTCCCATTCGTCGATGCATTCTTCCGTTGGCCAGCCGCTCTCCAAAATGCGACAATAGTATTTCCCCATGACCACAGCTGCCACTCCTGCCATCACTCCCGAACTGGTTCGGGAGCACGGGCTTACGCCTGAAGAATACGAGAAGGTCAAACAACTGCTCGGAGGGCGCGAGCCGACCATCACCGAGCTGGGCATCTTCAGCGTGATGTGGAGCGAGCATTGCTCCTACAAATCTTCGCGCGTGCATCTTAGGCGATTGCCGACGCGCAGCAAACGCGTGGTGCAGGGGCCGGGAGAGAACGCCGGGATCATCGACATCGGCGAGGGATGGGCCTGCGCGTTCAAGATCGAGTCGCATAATCATCCGTCGTTTATTGAGCCGTTTCAGGGTGCGGCTACCGGAGTGGGCGGGATTTTGCGCGACATTTTTACCATGGGTGCGAGGCCGGTGGCGGTGATGGATTCGCTGCGCTTCGGGCCGATTGTGGAGTCAAAGGCCGCGGGCGAGGGCGCCCGCGCCACACCGGCTGAGATTCATAAGAATCAGGCAATCGTTGAAGGCGTGGTCAGCGGGATTGCTTCTTACGGGAACTGTTTCGGGGTTCCGAACCTCGGCGGCGAAACTAAATTCGAACCCTGCTACTCGGGCAATCCACTGGTGAACGCGTTTGCATTGGGACTCGTGCGGCGGGACCAGATTTTCTATGCCAAGGCCGCGGGCGAGGGCAATCCGGTCATTTATGTGGGATCGAAGACTGGGCGCGACGGCATTCACGGCGCGACGATGGCGAGCGAGGAATTCAGCGAAGCTTCTGAGGCCAAGCGTCCCAATGTGCAGGTCGGAGATCCTTTTCTCGAGAAGCTCTTGCTTGAAGCGTGTCTCGAAGCCATGCAGACCGGGGCCATCGTCGGCATTCAGGACATGGGCGCGGCCGGGTTGACTTGCTCCACTTGCGAAATGGGCGCGCGCGGCAAGGTTGGAACCGAGATTGAACTGGATCGTGTGCCGCAGCGCGAGACCGGCATGAGCCCTTACGAGATCATGCTGAGCGAGTCGCAGGAGCGCATGCTGTTGGTAGCTCAAAAGGGACGCGAAGACGAAGTGTTTCGCGTCTTCGAAAAGTGGGGGCTGGATGCGGTTGAGATTGGCCGCGTGACCAACGACGGCAAGATGCGGGTGCTTCAGCATGGGAAAGTTGTGTCGGAGATTCCGAACGAGGCACTGACCGATGACGCCCCGGTGTACAAGCGGCCGCTGGAGCGCTGGGAGCCGCCGGTGCCGCGGGAGATGCCGGGGCATATCCAACTGGCGACATCCGGAGATCTGACGGGCAAGCTGAAACAGTTGCTGTCCAGCCCCAATATCTGCGGCAAGCGCTGGGTATGGCAGCAATACGATCACATGGTGCAGACCAACACGGTCGAGGGACCTGGAGCCGGTGACGCCGGCGTGATTCGTATTAAAGGTTCGCAGCGCGGGCTGGCCATGGCGCTTGATGGCAACGGGCGCTGGTGCTATCTCGACCCGAAACTAGGGGCCATGCACGCCGTGGCAGACGCGGCCCGCAATGTAGCCTGCTGCGGCGCTACGCCAGTGGGCGCAACCAACTGTTTGAACTTCGGCAATCCGGAGAAGCCGCACATCATGTGGCAGTTTTCCCAGGTGGTGGATGGCATCACCAAAGCCTGCGAAGCACTGGATGTGCCCATCACCGGTGGCAATGTCAGCTTTTACAATGAGACTCTGGGCGAAGGGATTTATCCCACACCGGTGCTGGGGATTGTGGGCACGCTGGATGACGTGCACAAAGCCGTGTTTCCGCATTTCCGTGAGCCGGGACGGGCCGTAGTCCTGCTGCGCGGGTCGGAGCCAGGAGATCGGGTAGACGCGGAGTCGGAATTCGGATCCTCGGAGTATGCGAAAGAGATCCTAGGCGCGGTGTGGGGGTTTCCGCCCGCGCTGGAACTGGAACGCGAGGCTGCCCTGCAAAAGGGGTTAGTGGAGATGATCCGGGCCGGGCTGGTGGATTCCGCGCACGACTGTTCGGAAGGCGGGATCGCGGTTACGCTGGCGGAGTCGGCGTTCGCGAAGGGCGTTGGAGTGAAGGTGGACTTGAGTACGCGAGAGCTGCCGGCGGAGTTTGTGCTGTTTGGCGAGGATGCCAGCCGGGTGGTGATCTCATGCGACCGAAGTAACCTCTCGGGAATCCAACAAGTAGCGGTAAAATACGGCATCTCAGCGGACGTGATCGGGGAGACGGTGCCGGAGCAACTGGAGATCAGGCTGGATGGCGGAGTGGTAGTGTCGGCGAGTATCAGCGAACTTCGCCAGGGCTATGAGAACGCACTCGAGACGGCTTTAAGGACTGAGGCGGTTGCCGCGGATTGAAAAGCTCTTAACCGCAAAGTCCGCAAAGAAAAGGCGCAAAGATCGCGAAGAAAAGCTTAAGGCTGAAAGCCAAATGCCAGCTTCCGATAAATTTCGAGATGAGTGCGGGGTGGTTGCGATCTATTCCCATCCTGAGGCGGAGAAGCTCGCCTACCTCGGTCTGCATGCTCTGCAACATCGCGGACAGGAGTCGGCGGGGATTGTTACTTCTGACGGAATGGCTCTGCATGTTCACAAAGCGATGGGGCTGGTGGCGGATATTTTTGTGGAGGAAGTGCTGGCCCAGTTGCGCGGTACTTTAGCCATTGGACACACCCGCTACTCGACTGCGGGCGATTCCGCGCTGCTTAATGCTCAGCCCATCATGGTGCAATCGAACAAGGGCATGATGGCGCTCGCGCATAACGGCAACCTGGTAAATGCGCAGGAGATTCGCGGCCGCCTGGAAGGTCAGGGATCGATCTTTCAGACTAATAGCGACACTGAAGTGATCGTTCATCTGATTGCGCTCTCCAAAGAACAGACGCTGCCCGAGGCGATGGCGGACGCGCTGCGAAAAGTGGAAGGCGCGTTTTCGCTGGTTATGATCAGTCCGGACCGGATTTTTGCGGCGCGCGATCCGCGCGGATTCCGGCCACTGGCCATGGGGCGGATTCCGGCGCTGCCTGGCGGCAAGCAAGACACGATTGTCTTCGCTTCCGAGACCAGCGCCTTCGATCTGATCGGCGCTACTTTTGAACGCGACGTCAAGCCGGGAGAACTGATCGTGGTTGGCCCTGAGGGCGTGACATCGCGTTTCTATACGGCACCGCTGGCGCAGTCGAGCTGCATTTTTGAGCACGTGTATTTTTCGCGGCCGGACAGCCTGGTATTTGGCCGCGCGGTGCAGCAGAGCCGCGAGGAACTGGGCCGGCAACTGGCGCGCGAAGCGCCCGCGGAAGCCGACATTGTTGTTCCGGTGCCCGATTCCGGAGTGACGGCTGCCATGGGCTACGCCGCTGAGAGCGGCATTCCATTCCGCTTTGGATTGATCCGCAACCACTACGTGGGCCGCACGTTTATTGAGCCTCGTCAAACGGTGCGCGATTTTGGAGTGCGGCTCAAGTTGAACCCGGTACGCAGCCTGCTCGAAGGCAAGCGGGTGGTGCTGATTGACGACTCCATCGTGCGCGGCACTACCAGCCGGAAGATCGTTCGCATGGTGCGCGGCGCGGGAGCGAAGGCTGTGCACATGCGCATTTCCTGTCCGCCCACCATTTCTCCGTGCTTTTACGGAGTGGACACACCCTCCAAGAAGGAACTCATCGCCGCCAATAAGTCAGTCGAGGAGATTCGCCAATTCATTGGCGCCGATTCGTTGTCGTACCTCTCGCTTGAAGGATTGAAGAAAGCTTGCGGGGATGGCGAAAAGACGACTTACTGCACCGCCTGCTATACCGGTTCGTATCCCACCAATCTAGTGGATGTGGAAGAAATCCAGCCCGCCACGGTCAAGAGATAAAGCGTGTGAGAGTGAGGTGGCCCACCTTTGCGCTTTTTGCAGAGGTGGGATCAACAACTCAAGCCGCTTTTCCGCAAAACCATCCTCTTCGCTGGCTTGATTTCGTTAATCCGAACCACCCCGGGTTCCCCGAAGGCATAGCTTCGATAGCTGCTCCACGCCCACTGCTCCGGCTCCATCACCAGTCCCCGCTTCACCGGGTTCCGATGGATATACTTCAGCTTTTCAATCCGCTTTTTCTTGCTCCACACATTAAAATCGTAAAATCGGCGCTGCCACACGTGCTCCACCTCGTCGTCGAACAATCCTCTTTGCCCTGCCGCCCGGCGCTTTCGCAGCTGCTTCAACACACGCCGCGCAAAGCCCTGCTTTATCGCCTGCATCACGCGCGACGGATCGCCCCTCTCCGGCTCGCCGATCAGCAGGTGGATATGCTCCAGCATCACCACGTATCCCACCACCACGAAGCCGTAACGCCGCCGCACTTGTTCGAACACCGTGAGGAATAGGTCGCGCCGTTTCTCGCTCCCCAGCCAGGGTTGGCGATGGTAGCAGCTACAGTTGATGAAGTGCAGATGGTCGTTGCCGTAGTAGCGTTTGAGTTGGCCGGGCATGAGCCGACTCTAGCGCAGCGCCGGACGGAAGTATGTGACGAGTGAACAATCCCGCTCTCTTCCCATCCTTGCGTTCGGGGTGGCCCGCCTTTGCGTTCCGTACAAAGGTGGAGATCAATAACTCACGCTGCTTTTCCGCAAACCAATCATCTTCGCGGGACTGATTTCGCTTTCCCCGCCTTTGTATTCGGGGTGAGGGTGGTGGTGGGGGTGGCCCACCTTTGCGTTCTGTGCAAAGGTGGGGATCAACAACTCAAGCCGCTTTTCCGCAAACCCAACCATTTTCGCGGGATTGATTTCGCTCTCCCCACCTTTGCAAAAAACGCAAAGGTGGGCCACCCGTCCGGCTCGTATCCCACCAATTTAGTGGATGTGGAGGAAATCCTGCCCGCAACGGTCAAGAGATAACCCTCGTCCAAGAAAAAAGTGTCAAAGAAAAAGCCCGCTCCTTTCCGGAGCGGGCTCTTCAGTAATGCGGAACTACTGGTTATGTTGCGGTCTGGCAAACGTTCAGCGTTTCATTCTGGAACGTAACCACGTTCCCCTGGACGCCATTCCACACATCAAGAGAGGTTGCTGGCGGCGCTCCGAACCAGGTGATGAATACAAGGTCCTGAGGATGGAAAGTGAAACCGCCGATCGTGTAGGGGTAGTCTCCGAAGTCGGTTTGATTCTCGAGCGGATCGCCGACTTCCAGAACGCCGTTGCTCGGGCAAGGAGATGGATTCTGGGTGAACGGATCCATCAGCCACTCCCCGAGCTCATGGGACAATGCGCCGATGTCCTGTGAAAATACGGGAACATCGGCTTGCTGAATACTGGTGCTGTAGCTGTAAGTCTGCCCGCCGGGTGCGCCTCGATTGGCGCTGTGGTAACCACCGATGCAGCAGCCGCCCTCGGTCAGGTAAACGTTCTCGGTAATAAACAGGGGGAGCATATTGGGCTGAATCTGGCTGTACCTGGCGAGCACCGTCTGTAGTTGTTGATCGAACCAGTTGATATCGGCTGTGCCGGTCGGAATGCCGCTCCAGGGATTGCTGATGACACTGCCTTCGTTGGCAGGTACGTTGAACGTCAATTCGGGGCCAATTACCTTTTTGAGAAGAATGTGATACCTGCGGTTGTGCTGGATGGCCTCCCAAAAGTTGCCGCGCTGGTAGGCATCAATGTATTGCGTCTTGCCGAGGTCCGTTCCACCTTGGGTATAGTCGAATTCTCCACGAAAGATCGGCGACATTCCGATCATTTCCGTGGTGGAGAAGGTTCCGAAGTACGGGGTACTGGGATCGAAGGTCATGTTCCCGTTGCTCGCGCCGTAGACCATCTTGATGGGGAAGATCGCCACGGTCACGGTGGTGGTGGTGTTCGGGGTCCTCGGATCCACTCCGACGATTACCGTACTGAAGTTGCGGTTGTTGTAAGAGGAAGTCCAATTGAATGTCCACTGCGGCAATTGCACAGCAGGGTCGGTTGGTTTCACCGGGTAGTAACTGTGCGGGGGTAAGGTTGTGAATATTGGACGCGCGGTTGAAATGTCTTGGGCGACACCGGAACCGGTCAGGCTGATGCAGACGAGCGCGACAAGTACGGTGATCAAGCTGCCGGTACTCAAGCTGCCGGTACTCAAGCTTTTGTTCATATTCATTCCTCAGCTGTAAGAATTTCGCGACCGACCCGAGATGCGGACAAAGTTTAGCTTCAACGGTTTAACTTGGTCAATGGAGTCTTTCGGCCCAATGGCAGATCCATGAGCCACTCGCCGGGTTCGTGTGCCAGAGTACGTATCCCCGAACTTAGTGGATGTAGAAGAATCCAGCCTGCAACGATCAGGAAATAATCCGCTCTTCACCCAGTAAAAAGCCCGCTCCTCTTGGGAGCGGGCTTTTCAGTAATGCGGAACTACTGGTTATGTTGCGGTCTGGCAAACGTTCAAGATCTCGTTCTGGAACGTAACCACGTTGGTGGTCTTGCCGTTCCATACATCCAACGAAGTCGTTGGCGGTGCGCCGAACCAGGTGATGAATACCAGGTCCTGCGGATGGAAGGTGAAGCCGCCGATGGTGTATGGATAGTCGCCGAACTCAGGATTAGTCTGGGTCTCGAGCGGGTCGCCGACTTCCAGAATACCGTTGCTCGGGCAGGGAGACGAATTCTCGGTGAACGGATCCATGATCCACTCGCCGACTTCGTGCGCCAGTGCGCCCACGTCCTGTGAAAATACCGGGACGCTGGCTTGCTGAATGCTGGTGCTGTAGCTGTAGGTCTGGCCGCCCGGGGGACCTGCGTTGGCGCTGTGATAGCCACCGATGCAGCAGCCACCTTCGGTCAGGTATACGTTCTCAGTGATAAACAGAGGCAAAACTGCGGGAGTGATTTGCGTCTTGTACTTTTCCAACACCGTTTGCAACTGTTCGTCAAACCAGTTGATATCGGCTGTGCCGGTAGGGATGCCGCTCCACGGGTTGGAGATTACGGTTCCCTCTGAGGCTGGAACGTTGAAGGTCTGCTCGGGACCGATGACGGTCTTGAGCAGGAGGTGATAGCTGGTGTTGGTCTTTACGCTGCCCCAGAAATCGCCGCGCTGGTAAGCATCTTCGTATTGCGTGGTGCCCAGGTCGGTGCCGCCCTGAACATAGTCAAATTCCGGCTTGAAGATGGGAGAGTCCGCAACCATTTGCGTGGTCGAGTACTTTCCGAAGTAGGTAGGCGAATTAGGATCGAAGGTCTTGTTTCCGTTGGTCGATCCATAGACCATCTTGATGGGAATGATTCCCACGGTCACGGTGGTGGTGGTATTGGTCTTCGAGGGGTCGGTTCCAACGATTACCGTGCTGAAGTTGCGGTTGTCATAGGACGAAGTCCAGTTGAACGTCCACTGTGGCAATTGGACGGCGGGGTCAGTGTTTCTTGCGTTCGGGAAGTAGCTGTGCGGCGGCAGCGCCTTGTACATCGCGCGCGCTGACGGGTCATAAACAGGTCCTTGCGAGAATGCGGTACCGGCCAGGCTGATGCAAACAAGCGCGACGAGTACGGTGATCAAGCTGCCAGTAATCAGACTTCTCTTCATACAGGTTGTTCCTCAGGTGTAGGATTGTTCGATTTCCCGATCGACTGACCCGAGAATTCTCTCACGTCTGTTTCCAAAACAAGCGCGTGGAGCGGAGATGAACCCGGGACTTCGAGCAGACTCGGACTGGGAACAAAGTGTAGACGTGACAGCGGGCTAGGTCAACGGGGTCTTTCGACTAATCGAGGAGTCTTTCTTCCTACAAAGGACGGGATAACCGGAAGTCAAAAAAGCCCGCTCCTTTCGGAGCGGGCTGTTAAATCCGGTTGCGGACAGCTAAGCGATGAGTCCGCTTTCCAGGTTATTGAACGTTGCTATCGGACATCGCCGACAATACTGTTCCCGGCCTTCGGACTACCCCAGCCGGTTGCCAGATCGAAGCCTTTGCCCGCGGAATAGCCGTTGCTGCCGCTGACGATGTCGTTGAAATCATTGTCATACTGCTTGCTCAGGCCAGCCGCGTAAATAGCCGGGTTGATGAAACCGATGGACTTGAGGCCATGCGAGGCTCGCTTTTGATTGAGGAGAGCCAGGTAGCCGGCCCACATGGGCGCCGCAAAACTGGTCCCACCGTACTCGTTAGCAGAGCAGCCGGATTGGTCAGCACAAACGTAGAAGGTGAAATTCGCGTTTGCCGAGACGTCCGGAGCATTGCGATAGGTCTGGGAACATGAAGAGCAACCCGCAGCGGTCTTCTTCTGCCAGGCGGGAATTGGAATATCGTCGGCAGCCCAGAAGCCGCCGCCGCCATCGCTCCAGGCGGTTTCTGATTTCCAGGCGCCGCCGGGGCCGGTGGTTTCCAGGTCGGTTCCACCGACGCTGGTGACGTAGGCAGAGTCACAGGGCCAAGTGGGGTAGCCGGAGTTGAACTTACCATCGTCGCCTGAGGCCTGGAAGTAGTTCTGCCCCTGCGCCGCCATCTTCTGGAAGTAGGGATCGTCGGTGCCGGGGTCGGATGGATCCCAAATCCACGAAGCGCTCAGCTGCGCGGGCAACGGAATATCCGAAGACATGGCGCCCAACAAAGCGGTATCGCTGGAGCCGACGTACATGTACACCGTGGTTGTGCCCGGAGCCATACCCAGGGCTTGAGTGATGTCGATGGTCTGCTCGGTATCGTCACAACCTTGATTAATGAGGCAGCTCAAGGGGGTTCCATCGGTGGAAATGCCAGTGACCGCGGCGGTCCTGGTTTGTCCGGCGTTCTGGTAGTAGGTGTTCACGTCTGCAATGTCAAATCCGGCGTACTCCAGCAACCCGATGTTCTGACCGGCGCCGGTAAGAGTCGTTCCGCCGTAGTATGCCGCCCGCATGTCGCTTCCACAAAAAGATTGCTGCGGGCAGGATCCGGTAGTGGCTTTGGAATTCTTGGCGATCCTATGCTCAAGGGCAGGACGCGGAATCGAATAGTTGTCCAAACCCGAGATGTGCCACAGCTGGAAAGGCAGATCCAACGTGGGCTCACGATCCACTGCATAGAATGTGCGGTTTTCCGTGGGATGCTGATAAACACCCAGGGTTACGTGGAAGGCAGTCTCGATGCTCGCCACTGATCCCTTGAGCTGCACGTCCATGGCATCGCGCGTCCCGCCAACCACGGTAAAGCCGTTGCTGGTCGCGAAACGAATCACGGAGTCGTAATCGTCCTGCGTGGGGCCAAACTTCGCGGTGAACTCTTGTACCGTAAGGAACTGGCGATAAGAGGGGCTGGAGGGATTGTAGAGTTCGTTCAAGAGGTTAGTTAAACCGGCCTGGTTGTGCATGGGCAGAACAATGTCGAGCCGCATGGACTGGTTTGCGGGCAGGTGTCCAACCAGCCGCGCTTGCCCATTGCGAGTCGCTTCACGCACATGACGGGTCAACAGCGGCAGTGACTCCGCACCAGCAATACTCGCGACTGACAGTAACGCGATGATGGTCAATAAAGATGTACTGAACTTTCGAATCATGATTTCTCCTTTTTGGTGTCCCTTATCCAGAACTTACGTTTTCCAGGTTGTGGGGGATGTTACGGCAGGCGGCAAGAATCTCTTGTAGCGAGCCACGGGCGCGAATCTTAGCACAGTAAGGCTCCGATTCGGTGCGAAATTTGTAATGATTTGTAAGGACACCCGAGACTTCGAGGGCTCCCGGGGAGTGAGGCATCCTCGAACTCAGAAAGAAGCGTAGCTTCAGGAGCGGCCTGGGTCAATGGAGTCTTTCTTCCTTAATGCGTCGGTATAGGCAGGGACATCAGAAGCTCACCCGTGCCCCGATCTGCGCGGCAAACGGGATACCGACGGTGGTGCCCGGACCAAAGAAGTCTCCCAAAGCGCCTGCTGGGATGGCCAATTGCTGGAGGCTGGTGACAGGTTTGGTAGTCGTACAGGCGGGGTTGGTGCAGATCGCGGTCACGTTGCCGGATTGCTGGTCGGCCAGCGGCACCGGGAGGGTCGAGATGTTGCCGACGTAGTTGGCTCCCGGATTATTGCGGTTGAAGAGGTTGAAGAATTCGATAAAAGGAATCACCGACCAGCGGTCGTGGAAATTAAAAGGCCGGCTGACGCGCAGGTCAGCCTGGATGTAAGGGGTGCCACGGAACTCGTCCAAACTGGTCGGTACGCCGTTTACCGAGATACGTTGGCTGTTGTCCGCGGTGGTGATGGTGACGGGACGGGCGCTTTCCGCCTGGGTTAAGGTTGTCACTTCGAAGCCGCCGGGAAGGTGGAGTGTGCCGGCCAGAACGAAACGATGGGTGACATTTTCTCCCGATGGGCCGTAATCGCCGGGGCCGAAGGGGTTCAGCGGATTGCAAACCCCGTTCACGTAGTCAAAGAGTTCGCCGAGGACGCAGCCCCAAGTCGAAGCTCGGGAAAGCGTGTAGTTGGCAATCAGGCTGAAGCGGCGCGACATATTGCCCTGCAGGTGAAGCATGAGAGCGTTGTAACTGGAGCGGTTGTCGGACTTGAAAAGATTCAGGTTAGGAACCACGCTGGCTTGGTCGGCGGCGTAGTTGGGATCAGTGGCAGGAATGAGCGGAGTGAAAAGATTCACGCCGCTGGTGAAGTTGTAACCGCGGTAGCCATGGTTGCCTTCCTCGTGGGTGTAGTCGGCGCTCATGTTCCACTTCTGATTGAAGGCATGCTGGACACCGCCAGTGGCGTGAATGTTATAGGGGGTCCTGTAGCTGGAAGCGATGAGGTTGCCTCCCGCCCCGGCGCCGCCCAGGATGCAGCCCGAGCCGACTAACGCATAATGTCCAGGAACATCGTTGAAGGTGCAGGGGCCGGTGGGTTGGTTTACTGCCTGAAAAGCGGTGGCCCATCCGTTCTGCGCCAGATCGTCGTAATAGAGACCGAAGCCGGCGCGGATCACCGTCTTTCCATTGTGGCCGGGAGCATAGGCAATTCCGAGGCGCGGCCCGAATTGCTTGCGATAGTCATGTGGCGCGCCCTGCTGCAAGGGAATGCCAAGCGCCTGCAATGTGAGGTAGGCCGGATTATCGAGTTGACTGCGTCCCGAACCTTCGAACAGTCCAAAGCTGGTCTGGTAACGCAAGCCGTAGTTGACCGTGAGCCGCGGCGTCACACGCCATGAATCCTGCGCGTACAAACCGAGCCGCTGAACGTTTTGCGAGAAGTTGCCGCCCAGATTAGAAGTAGAGGCCCCGGCCTGCATGTCCGCCGTGAAGACCGAAGGTGGTTGAGTCAGGTAAAACGTCGGGTTTTGTGGAAACGCAAATAGCGTTTCGTTGTTCCCCGGAAATGCGCCGCTGAGCACCGGCTCGTGAATGAAATTTATTCCGAACTTAGGCGTGTGACGCCCGGAAGCATGGCTGACGTCATAACGGAATTGATATTTTTCCTGATTGCGCAAGTCGGGGAACAGAGTAATCGGAGTCGCGAACTGATTGTCACCGAAGGTTTCAAAGCCGGAGACGGTCAGTGACGTCGAACTAAAGGGGAAGGCCAGGGCAAAACCCAAGTCTGAGTTTCGCGCCTGCGTGAGGTGCAGTTCGCTGGCGCCAAAGGTGAATGTGCCCACCCAGGTGGGGCTGAAAGAGTATGTATTGCCGATGGCGGCATTCCAATAGTTATTGTGGGTGGTTAGACCGGTGGAAGGCAGAGTAGCTTGCTGAACCAGCGCGTTGTGAGTCAGGTAGCTGTCCCCTGAGACTCGCATGAACCATTGCGATTTTGGCGACTGCGCGAAGTCGAAACGTAGCGAGCCGTTGTAGTCACGGAACGGAATGGGAACGAAGTTTGGCACCGGAATCGAACTTACGCCGGGGATCAACCCTTCGGACGCGAGAGTCGATAAAGCATCGAACTGCGTAAGGCTGGCGTCGCTATACGCGATGCTGGCATTTTCGTGAACGTACTCGAAGGCGGCGAAGAACCAAACCTTATCTTTCTTGATCGGTCCTCCGCTGGTAGCTACATAGTTTTGCCGGGAAAAAGGCTGTTTGGGATTGGGCGCCGGATTTTCGATGGGAAAGCGCGCGTTAAGCGCAGCCTGGCGATCGAAAAATGAGAAGCTGCCGTGCCAATCGTCGGTGCCGCGCCGGGTGGTAATGACAACAGAGCCGGCAGTGGTGCCTCCGGTGTCAGCGTCTTCCTGGGCGGTTTGCACCGCGAATTCCTGGACTGCATCGGGCGAGAAGTTTTGCAGAAACCCGCCGATCCAGTCATCGGAGTTATCTACACCATCGACCGAAAGCACGTTGTTGAGACCTGAGCTTCCGCCGGTGGAAACCGCGGTGATGCGCGCCTTGGTGGGATCGGAAGGCTCGACTGGCTCGGTCCCTGGAGCCAAGTATGCAATATTGGCAAAGCTGCGGGCACTGAGTGGCAGTGTTTCCAGATCCTGAGACATGACTGCGGTCTGGTGTATGGCGCTGGCCAGATCAATCGACTGAGTAGTAATGGACGCAGGCTGTGACTCAACCCGTACGGTTTCTGTTGCGCCGGCCGGCTTCAGGGTGATGGTGTAATCGCGAACTGAGCTGACGATCAGTTCCACATCGGCGTGAGCCTCGGCAAAACCGGGGGCGCTTATGGTTAAGCGATAGTCTCCTGGGAGGAGGTCGAGCAGCCGAAATTCTCCGCGATCGTCGGCGGTGACCTGACGTTCGAAGGCAGCTCCACGCGCGCGAGCAACGATTTTTGCATGAGCCAGACGGGCGCCACTGGAATCCTGCACTATGCCGCGCATCGATCCCGTCGGAGTCTGGGCCACAGTCAGAATCGGCAGCATTACGAATAGAGCCAACAAGCTGGCGCGAAACAGAAGGGGGAGAAATCTCTTGAGCTGCATTTGGACACGTAGGGTAGCTATGCCATGCTCGTACTACCAGCGCTAGTATGCTGACCGTGGTTCGGGACGCGGCGACACATCCAATCTGTGTTGTGTCTTGTCTTTTCTTATTCGAGTTCCCGCCTTTTTTGCTTGCCGCGGAAGTAGGCCTGTGGCGTACTGCCCAACATGGTGCGGAACATTTCAATGAAAGCGCTCACGCTGTCGTAGCCGACGGCGATCGCGACTTCGGTAACGGATTTGCGCTTTGTGAGCATTTCGAGCGCCGCGAATAGCCGTGCCTGTTGTCGCCAACGGCCAAACGGCAGACCTACCTCGGCGGAAAATGCACGCATGAAGGTTCGGCGGGCCATGCCGGCAAAATGCGCCCAGTCATCCAGGGTGCGGTGGTTGGCAACATCCTCGAGCAAAGCATGAGCTACCCTCGCCAGCCTTTTTTCTGTCGGCAGGGTTAAACGTAAAGGCTGCTGTTCGGGCCGCCGAATCTCATCACGAAGAGCAGCAAGCAGGCGCTTCTGTGTTGAGTTGAGCGGCAGCCGGGGATTCCAGGTGAGAACCCGATGAACGACGGCAAACAATAACTCGGAGGAGCTAAACATGCACGGCTTCCTGGGTAATCCACGACAGATCTCGCCGGACAAATAAACCATCGCGCCGGCGGCGCCTCCTACAGAACGAGCCGCATGTTTACAGTCAGGGGGGATCCACGCGCAACGCTGGGCAGGAAACATCCAACGTTCACTGCCCGCTTCCACGATCAGCAGCCCCCGAGTCAATGCAAAAAGTTGACCACGCGCGTGACTGTGCTCTGGCGCCCAGTCTTCGGGGCCGCTTCTTTCGAAGGAGAATGCCAGCGCGGGCACGTCGCTCTCGACGAGACGGCGAAGATCCTCCACGTTCGCAGGCACCGAAAACCTGCGTCCGCGAGATTGACCCTTTTCCGACATAAGTAGCCACTTTACCGTTAGCAAGGCAATGTGAAACGCAGCTAGAGTACGTAGGAAAGAAGGGAAAGGCAAATACTCATGAATGCTGCGGTGTTACATGCTTTTGACCAACCACCTCGCTTCGTACAATTTTCCGAACCGACCGCGGAGAAAGACGAAGTCATTGTGCAGGTACTGGCTGCTGCGTTGAAGCCGGTGGATAAGCAAATCGCCAGCGGGTCGCATTATACGAGTCCTCGCAAACTACCCGTGGTGTGCGGCATCGATGGCGTGGGCCGGCTCGAAGAGGGTACACGAGTTTACTTCGGTGGCCCTCGGCCGCCGTTTGGCGCGATGGCGCAGCGCACCGTCGTGTCACGACAACGGTGCTTCGCGATTCCTCAGGGGATCGATGACGTGACTGCCGCTGCCGTAATGAATCCGGGCGTGTCGGCATGGCTTACCTTGGCTCAGCGGGCAAAGCTGGTGCGAGGGGAGACCGTGCTTATCCTCGGCGCGACTGGCGTGACTGGCAAACTTGCGGTGCAGATTGCGAAGCTCCTCGGTGCCGCGCGGGTGGTTGCTGCTGGACGTAACGAGCAGGTACTGAGTTCGTTGCTTGCTCTCGGTGCTGACGCAATCATCCGTATCGATAAGCCTGGCCAGGATCTGAAGGACGCATTCGCCTCTGAAGCCGGAGGGACCGGCTTTGATGTCATCGTCGACTATTTGTGGGGTCAGTCGACCGAGGCTCTGCTGGCGACCCTCACTCGCAAGGAATTCGCGGTGGTTAAATCCGAGATTCGTCTGGTGCAAGTTGGGGAAAGCGGCGGTGCGACCATCTCATTGCCCGCAGCCGTGCTACGCAGTACACCACTGACCATCATGGGTACGGCCGGCATTCCATCTCCCGAAGTTCTGATGGACGCTTTCCAACAAGTCCTGACGCGCACTGCCCGTGGTGAACTCCGCATTGATGTGGAACAGATTTCACTCGCTGAGGTTGAAAACGCATGGCAACGCGACGGACGCGGTCATAGGATCGTGCTTATTCCATAGGAGCCGGGCGCAAGTTACAGAGCACGGGCAGCGACAGCGACTCGGGGGATGCCTTGCAGATCATTGATCACTCGAAGTTCTGACCAGCCTGCTAGCCGGTGCTTAATAGCTTCCGCAATTGTTCCGCTCATTTCCATCACCAGCCAGCCACCAGGTTTGAGAACAGCATGGGCCTGCGGGATGAGGCGCTCAACGACTTCCAACCCAGTGGGGCCAGCAAAGACTGCATTACGAGGCTCGTACTTCCTGACCTCGAGCTGAACTTGGTCTTCTTCAGATTCGCCAACGTAGGGTGGATTGGAAACGATCAGATCAAAAGTGCCAGTTTCGAATCCCAGCAGCAAATCGGTTCGGTGAAATTGAATGCGGGCGTCGAGCCGGTGACGAGCAGCATTCGCGCGGGCGATCTCAAGAGCGGCGGGGGAGATGTCAGTCGCGTGAATCTTAGCTAGCGGGAGTTCTTTGGCCAGGGCGAGCGCGATGCAGCCTGAACCGGTGCCGACGTCAATGATACGAGGACTGGCTCCGAGCGATAGCGTCAGAACGGTTTCGACCACATGTTCAGTTTCAGGGCGGGGGATCAGCACGGCGGGGGAAACGATAAGATCCATACCCCAGAATTCCTGATGACCAGTGATGTACTGGGTCGGAATTCCTATGGCGCGTTGCGCGATTGCTTCCTGGTAATTGATTTTCTCTTGCGGAGTGAGTGCACGTTCCGGATGCGCGAAGAGATGCGCGCGGTCGCACCCGAGGGTAAACATGAGCAGTGTCTCGGCGTTCAGGCGCGGTGAGCCGGCCTGGGCTGCGGTGAGTGCGGAAATCGCCGAATTAAGAGCGTCTTTGAGGAGCACTTGAACATTTCAACACAAAACCTAACCGCAAAGTTCGCAAAGCAAAGCCGCAAAGGACGCCAAGAGATGCTGAGTTTCTTTGCGATCTTCGCGCCAGCCTTGGCGCACTTTGCGGTTGAAGGTCTTGGCATCACAGCACAGCGGTCTCTTCGATCATCCGGCCTTCGGCGAAGCGTGACAGGCTGAGAAGTGACACATCCACCAGATCGGTCTTTCCCGTCAGGATCAGGTCCGACAGAATCTTGCCGGTGGCCGGGGCATGCATCACGCCATGACCGCTGAATCCGTTCGCGAGAAAGAACCCGGGAATGCCCGGAGCCTCACCGAGGATGGGGTGGTGGTCGGGAGTCATCTCGTACAATCCAGCCCATGCGCGTTTGGGATTGACGGCGAGATTCTCGAAGATGGGGACGCGGTCGGCGGCACGGGCAAGCACCTTCTCTATAAATGCAGGTTCGAAGTCGGTTTTGTAGCTCGGCGTCTCTTCGGGATCGTTCCACGCCAGCAGAAATCCCAAAGCTTCCGGGCGGAAATGAAAACCGTTCGACATGTCGATAATCATGGGCGCGGTGTGAGGAAACTGGTCGAATGGTTCGGTTGGGATCAACATGCGGCGCAGTGGTTCGACGGGCAAATCCAGATTCACCATGCGGGCGATGCCAGCCGCCCAGACTCCAGCAGCGTTAACCACTTTGCGTGTGGCCACGGAGCCGCGCGTAGTTTCTATGTTCGCAACGCCCAGACCATCGCGCCCAATGCCGGTGACCTGAGTGTTCTTCCAAAGTTTGGCTCCATGGTCGACGGCCCAGCTCATGAAGCCGTTCATGGCGCTGTAGGGATCGACGAAGCCGTCGGTCGAGCAGAAACTTCCGCCCACGATGTCGTCAGAACGAAGTTGCGGGAACGTGCCTCGAATTTCGTCGGTTGTGATCAGGCGGACGCTCTTTAATCCCAGGGCAATCTGCTTTTCATAGTTGGTTCGCAGGTAGGTGAGATGTTTTTCTTCCGTCGCGCAGAACAGATAGCCCTGTGACCGGTAGCCAGCCGGGTATCCCAGGCGCTCGTCGAAGCTGGCATAAAAGGGAATGGAGTAAAGCGACATCTGGATGTTGACCGGTGTGGAGAACTGCGCCCGCACTCCGCCCATGCTCTTGCCGGTCGATCCCTTGCCCTGGGCGGTTTCGCGCTCGATCACCAGAACGTCCTTACAGCCCGCGACGGTCAGGTGATAGGCGATGCTCGAGCCGACGATTCCTCCGCCGATGATGACGACTTCCGCAGTTTGCATGTCAGAACCGATTTTAACCAGAATGCTTTCTTTGCGTACTTAGCGAAATCCTTCGCGCACTTTGCGGTCAAAAGCTCTTCACCGCAAAGGAATTCGCAAAGATCGCCAAGAAGCCCAGTCTTGAGAGCAGCGCAATGCTGGTTTCTTTGGTGCCTTGAACCTAGCCCCGCGCCGCCTTAGACTTAAAGGTAGATGCACGTGCATGCCAGCCACGGCGGCGAACGGACCTCGAAGGTCCTGCGGATTTCACTGGTTGTAACGCTTGCCTACATTGTGTTGTTGGTCATCGCCGGCATTCGCGCTCATTCGCTGGCGCTGCTCTCCGAAGCCGGGCATAACCTTTCCGACTTGGTGGCTCTGCTGTTATCTCTGGTGGCTGTGTACTTGCAGGCGCGTCCGCCCAGCGCCACCAAAACTTATGGCTGGCATCGCGCCGGAGTGCTTGCGGCGCTGGTGAATGCGGCATCTCTGGTGGTGATCGCATTTTTCATTTTCTATGAGGCCGTCAAACGACTGCGAAACCCGGAGCCAGTGCACGCCGGATTGATGATGGGAGTGGCGGCGGTTGGGGTCGTGATGAATGGCGTCATCGCGCTGATGCTTTACAAGTCCCACCGCGACGTCAACATCCGCAGCACTCTCCTACATGAGATCGGCGATACGGTTTCGACCGCAGCGGTCATCTTGGGCGGCTGGGCCATTATGGCGACCGGGCAATACTGGATCGATCCCGCGCTTTCGTTTGGGATCGGCGCGCTGATTTTGTGGTCAGGTTTCGGCATCGTGCGCGAGACGCTGAACATTCTGCTCGAAGGCACGCCACAGGGGATCAAACTGGAACGTGTGACAGCTGCGATTTGCGCGGTGGACGGAGTCAACGATGTGCACGACCTGCATGTGTGGAGCATCGGGTCGGAGACGGCGGCGCTGTCATGCCATATTTCGATCGCTGACATTCCGCCCTCGGTCAGTGAACGCATTCTGCGCGAGGTGAAGGAGCGGTTGCACGAAGAATTTCACATCGACCACACCACCATTCAGTTTGAAAACGTGGTCTGCGAAGTGGCGCATGGGTGCGTGATTCCGGTGGGAGAGGCGGAGCATCACGGGCATAGCCACTGAGTGCTAATTGCTAGGTTTCTGCTTCTCGTAAATCTCTCTCACCCTCTCAATCGTATCTGCGTCTTCGGGCAGCTTATCTGGCCGCAATCGCACGATTCTCGGAAACCTCAGTGCATAGCCACTCTCGTGGCGTTCGGAGCGCATCATATTGTTGAAGGCGACTTCAAGAACAATCTTCGGTTTCACCATCAAGCGGAAGCCTTGATCTTCGACTTTGTGTTCCAGAAACCACTTGGTCATTTCCGCGATTTCGACATCGGTGAGGCCGGAATAGGCTTTCCCGATATTCACCAGCCGGTTTCCATCCCACACCGCAAAGGTGTAATCGCTCAGAACACCGATGCGCTTGCCGTGGCCATACTCGACCGCAGTTACGACTACGTCCAAGGTCGCCAATTCACGTTTCAGCTTTAGCCAGGACTTGCCGCGGCGTCCGGGTGTGTAAACCGACGCGGGATCTTTGATCATCAGGCCTTCGTTGCCGCGCGCCTGGGCGGCTTCGAAGAGTTGATCGAGTTCTGCTGCGGACGAAGCGTGAAATACTGGAGCGCGAATCACTTGAGGGTTCAGCCTCGGTTCTTCCGATCCGAACGCCAACTTTCCTTGCGGGATAACAGTCGTCCTCGCCCGGGTGCTAGTCGAACGCCTCGCCAACAACTCGTCAAGCAGTGTAGCCCGCTCGCTGAGAAGCCGATCAATCAGCAACTCGCCGTTGGCGTAGAGCACATCGAACACCAGATATGCTACCGTCACTTCGCGCATGAGTTGTTCGCTGACCTTCTTTCGTCCCAGGCGTTGCTGAAGCGTGCTGAATGGCAGCGCGCGGCCTGCATCGCCCTCAAGAGAGTTCCAGGCCACGATTTCGCCGTCGAGAATGGCATCTTCCGGCAGTCCTGCAAGTGCGTCGGGTAGCTCTGGGAAAGAGTCCGTTATCTCGTCTCTAGTGCGGGAGAAGATACGGACTTGGTCGCCGGAAATATGCGCCTGGGCGCGAATGCCGTCGTATTTGTCTTCAACCAGGGCGTTCTCGAAATAGCTGAGTGCTTCTTCTGAGGACTCCGCTGGACTGGCCAGCATGAAGCCCAAAGGATGGAATAAGCGCATGTGAGCTTCGGCTAGTTTTCCGTGGGCGGCAAGGCGCAATGTTTCGCCAATGTCGCCGAGCAACATGTTGGCGCGTTGCACCTCGGGCAGAGTAGCTCCGTAGGCTTTGGCGATGGCTTCTTCGACCAGACTTTCCTTCAGACCGATCCGCAGATCGCCGGTCATGATTTTGATGATGTACTTGGCCTCGAGCGGCGTGACTTGGGAAAGTAGTTCTCTGGCTAGCGCACTCTTTGCAGCCGGGCCGCGAGCAGCCGCGATCGCACGGAAGGTGGTTTGGACTTCGATCAAGGTTGGGTGGTTGACGTCAACCGTCTTGCGGGCAGGCAGCACTTCTCCTGCTACTGCGCCCAGATCGCCCAGCTTTCTATATGACGCGGTCAATTCGCTTTCACTCTTGCCAGATAGTTCCTGAACCAGCCGCCAGAGCAACGTTTCGCCGACTTGAAGAGTCGTTTCCTCCCATACCGGAAACGGTCTGCCGGAAAGAAACACCGCAGCCACAGAAGCCTCGTCCGCCGCCGCCGACTTCAGGAATTCGGCGACAATGGCGATCTTCTCCAGTTTCTTGGTGGTAGCTGCGATTCGCTGACAAGTTTGGGCGAGGGTCTTCATGTCTGCCTGTAAACTACGGTAGCATCGCGACTTGCATCTACCCTAGTTTCCCTGAACTGTGGCATACTCTAGTTGGTTCGAAGTTCCCTGAAGGATCATCCAATCCCTATGCAGTTCTGGCGGACATTGTCGCAGTTTCTGGTCGCGGTACAACTTCTGCCGGCGCTTGAGGGCGGCGAGGAAACTCTGGTTGGCGGGCAGGCTGTGCTGGAAGGTGTAATGATGCGGTCTCCGCATGCCTGGGGAATTGCCTGCCGTAAACCGTCGGGCGAGGTCTCTGTGCACAGTGAGCCTCTGGAGCGGCTTTCCGAAAAGCATAAATGGATGGGATGGCCGGTGATGCGCGGTGTGATCACGCTGGGCCACGCGATGACATTGGGTTTCCGGGCGTTGAAGTTTTCCGCCAATGTGGCGCTCGATGAGTTGCAGCCTGCGCCTGAGCCGGGCGAGCCGGAGAAAAAGAAATTCGAAATCAGCGGCTGGATCGCGACGGTGAACATTGTTTTCTCCGTCGGCTTCTTCATTTTCATGTACAAGTATTTGCCGCTGCTGGCGGCAACGGAATTGAAGAAGGTGGAGCCTGCGTTAGGCGGACAGATCATGTTCAACCTCGTGGACGGGGTCATCCGGCTGCTTCTGTTCCTGCTGTTCATTTGGGGAACGTCGTTGTGGCCGGACATTCGGCGGGTCTATCAGTACCACGGCGCCGAGCACAAGACGGTATTCGCATTTGAAAACGGCGATCCACTCGAGACCGGCGAGGTACAGAAATATTCGACCTATCACCCCCGCTGCGGAACCAGTTTCCTGATGACGGTGATGATCATTTCGATCCTGGTGTACATGCTGTTCCCGGTGACTACCTTCTGGGCACGGTTCGCGCTGCGTATTGCTCTGCTGCCGGTGATCACGGGGCTTTCGTACGAGATCATTCGCTACGCCGCCAAGCATCGCGGATCGCTGTTCGCTCTGATGACGGCTCCCGGTCTCTGGCTGCAACGGATCACCACGCAGCCTCCGGCGGATGAACAGGCGCAATGCGCCATCGTGGCGCTGAATGAGGCGATGTCGCTAGAAAAAGAGCGCGGCGGCGAGTTGGTCATCGCCTAGCGGGGCCCCCGCGAATAATCCATCCTGCGTTAAATTGCAATTAAGATAAAAACGGGTGCGGGATGCAGCCTGCGGGCTTGCGTCGGCGTACCAAAGACGAACGAGACCAACGACCATGTTTGAACGACTCGACCAAATCGAAGCCCGCTATGAAGAGCTGACGCTGGCACTGGCGTCGCCGGAGGTTATCCATGACTCGGCGAAGTACCAGAAGACTGCCAAGGCGCATAGCGAAATCGCGCAGGTGACTGAGAAGTATCGTGAATACAAAGACCTGACCCGCGGTATTGCTGAGAGCAAGGCCATGCTGGCCACTGAGAAAGAGGCAGAGATGCGGGCCTACGCGCAGGAAGAGTTGGACAAGTTGCAGGCGCGCGTCGGCGCCATCGAAGAAGAACTCAAAGTCTTGCTTCTCCCTAAAGACCCTAATGACGAAAAAGACGTCATTCTGGAGATCCGCGCTGGAACCGGGGGCGACGAAGCCACGCTGTTTGCGGCCGAATTGTTTCGTATGTACACGCGTTTCGCGGAGACACAACGTTGGAAGGTGGAAGTGCTATCGACTTCGGAGTCCGCAGTGGGTGGCTTGAAGGAAGTTATCGCGCTGATTCAGGGCCAGCGTGTGTACTCGCGGCTGAAGTATGAGAGCGGGGTGCACCGGGTACAGCGCGTACCCGCTACCGAGCAGCAGGGCAGAGTGCACACTTCGGCGGTCACGGTGGCGGTGTTGCCGGAAGCCGAAGATGTAGACATCAAAATTGAGGCCAAAGACCTGCGCATTGATACATTTTGCTCATCCGGCCCAGGCGGGCAATCGGTCAACACTACTTATTCGGCGGTACGCATTACGCATATCCCGACTAACACAGTAGTCAGTTGCCAGGACGAGAAGTCGCAGATCAAGAATCGAGAAAAAGGCATGCGCGTGCTGCGCTCACGTTTGTATGAAATGGAGATGCAGAAGCAGCAGGATGCCCTTGCCAAAGAACGCAAGCAGATGGTGGGTTCAGGCGACCGCAGCGAGAAGATTCGCACTTATAACTTTCCCCAGAACCGTGTGAGCGATCACCGCATTGGCTTGACCATCCATCAATTGCAGGAAGTGATGGATGGCAGACTCCAGCCGCTGATCGATCCTCTGGTAGCCCACTTCCAAGAGGAGAAGCTGAAACATGAGACCGACGGCGCGGCGTAAGCGAAAGTCTCGGAACAACAAAAAGCCCCTCCTGTTAGGAGGGGCTTTTTCGGGGGGAGGGCCGCCGACGGGACTTGAGCCCGTAGACGTTCCAGAACTTACTGCTGGGGCGCGGCTGCCGGAGTGGAACTGGCAGAGAGCTGCTCCAGATCATTCTTCAACAAGCTGATTTCCACGCGGCCGCCACTAGTACGCTTGACGGTCTTCGCTTCGTCTGCACTGACCGGAGCATTGCCCATTCCGACCACATAAATGCGGTAGACGGGAATTTCGTGATTCAGCACCAGATACCTGACGACTGAGTCCGCCATCTTTTGTGACGCGGCAATCGCCGTTTGTCCACGGCCTGAAGAAAAGCCCTGTACTTCGATGATATACCCCCGCTGACTCTTCAGCGGAACAGCAAGCTCATCGAGAGCGGCTTTAGCGTTCTTGCTCAACACGCTCTGGCCGGGACGGAAGCGAATCTCGGTCTGGTTAGTGGCCTTGTACTGGTCGAGGTTGCCTACCACTTGTTCCACATTGGAGAGGCGGGTATTGGCTTGAGTTGCCGTTTGCTGCGCAGCCTGGGCCTTGTTACCGGCATCAATGGCATGCTGGTCAGCTTCAGTCGCCTTGGCCGAGGCGAGCTGGATGCCCTGCTGGGCACGTGAGTCCACGTCTTTGATCATCTTGCTGTTGGCGGCGGTAAGCTCGTCGAGTTCATTGTTGCGGTCGCGGATTGGGTCGACTTGGCGCTGCACATACTTCTTACGAGCCCACGGATTCATCCGGCCCCAGAAGCCTTCGCGGGCAGGCGGTTGCAATGGTTTTCCAGTCGCGCTTTCGGTAGTGACTGCGGCCGGTTGACTGGATGTGCTTTGGGCCTGGGCCTGGTTTTGGCTTTGGTCTGGGGACGGAGCAGCACTGGTTTGCGCTAACGCTGGCAGAGCTAGCACTGCAATCAGCAAGGCGGTCAGAGCACGATTCTTCATTTTACTTCCTCCGGGGTGGTAGGGAGCTTCCTGGGAGCTCCACTCCAGTACGCCATTAGCGGGCGTGGCGCATTTTTCGAAATCATTGGTCGCGCAAGCTGCCGATGCATATAAGGTTCTACTGTCTCAACTCGCGACAACAGCTTAGATGCGCGCATCCGCCTTCTGGTAGAACAGGTTCGATGCCAAACTAAACTCAAGATAAGTCCTTAAATAACAATGATATTGTAGTCTCTGACCGGAGCAAATGGGAGTAATTTTGGCAAAGCTGGTATAAAAACTGCGTGCATCCTCGTAATCAATTACCTGGAGATCGAATGTTCCGAAGGAACCCCGCTGTCTGCTTTCTCATGCCTTTCTTCGTCCTGATCGTGCTCATGGGCGCTCAACTTCACGCCCAGGAGAATGGCAAGACGACGCTCATGTCGGACCGCATCGAAGCGGATCGCATGAAGCAATATGCCGACCAGGCGGTGCAGTGGGAACAGGAATACTTGCGTATCGACAGCACCAATCCTCCGGGAAACGAGATGCGGACGGCGGTCTTCTTCAAGAAAATCTTCGATGCGGAGGGTATCGAGAACCGTATTTTTGAATATGCTCCGGGGCGCGCCGATCTGTGGGCCAGGATTCCGCATACCAGCGCTAACCCAAGACGTCCGTTCGTTCTGCTGAACCACATGGATGTAGTAACCAGTGACCCCGCGCATTGGAAAGTGCCGCCGTTCAGCGCGCAGATTGTGGACGGCGCCATCTGGGGCCGCGGCGCGCAGGACATGAAGAGCGAAGGCCTGGCGCATTTGATGGTCATGGTGATGTTACAACGCGAGAAAGTCGCACTCGATCGCGACGTAATTTTCCTCGCCGTCAGCGATGAAGAAGCGGACGGGACCGGCACTGACTGGTTCATTGCGCATCAGCGCGATTTGTTGGGTAATGCGGAGTTCATGATCAACGAAGGCGGAGAAAACATTCTGCGACCCGATGGCCGCCTGAAATATGTGGGTGTGGATGTCGGCGAGAAATCGCCGTTGTGGTTACATGTAGTGGCGCATGGACAGCCGGGACACGGCTCGCGTCCCAATAGCGATTCAGCGCCCAACCGGCTGGTACGGGCCTTGCAGCGTATTCTGGCTTACAAAACGCCGCTTCGAGTGCTGCCGGTGGTCGACGAATTCTTGAAAACCATCGCTCCTGACGAACCTCCCGCGCGGGCGGCGATGCTTCGCAATATTCGCCGCAGTCTGGACAACCCTAAGCTTCGGCGGGAGATTGAGGCCGACGAGAACCTCAACTATCTGCTGCGTGACACCATCTCGCTGACCATGCTGGGCGGGTCCGAGCAGACTAACGTCATTCCTTCCGAAGCCTGGGCCAACCTGGATGTGCGACTGCTGCCGGGAGGGAATCCAAAGGCGTTCTTGGAAACCATGCGCCGGGTTGTCGGCGATCCGAATGTGACCGTGGAGCCGCAGACTGCGGACTTTCGCGAGGCCAACTATTCACCGACAGATACAGCTCTGTATAAGGCTGTCCGCCAAGTGACCGCCCACTACTTTCCCGTCGCTCCCGTCGCGCCGTTACTCACCAGCGGGTATGACGAGAACCAGCGTTATCGTCCGTTGGGGATTTATGCGTACGGGTTCAATCCTTATACAGCCACACAGGAAGAAAACGACACCGAGCACGGCAACGATGAGCGCATTCGGGTGGAAGAAGTGAGGCGCGGGTTTCGCGTGATGTTTGATGTGGTGACGAGAGTGGCGGCGAAGCCTGAGTAAACCTTCAACCACAGAGGTCACAGAGATACACAGAAGAAACACCCGGTTCAGGATCTCTGTGAACCTCTGTGTCCTCTGTGGTTAACGGTTTTACTGGCGATATTTCTCGTATTGCTCGTAGATGTAGTTGTCGGTCATGCCTGCGATGTAGTCGCAGATTACGCGGGGCAGCGGCGTGTGATCGGCTGATTCCCGATAGCTCGCAGGAAGCTGGTCAGGCTTTACCATCCAAAACTCGAATAGCTGAGTGATGATCTGTGCCGCGTCTTCTTTTTCGGGGTCGAGTGTTGGGCTGTAGTAGAGCGTGCTGTACAGGAATGCCTTGGCTTGGCGGCGTTCTTCCTCGACTTCCGGGCTTAGTGCGACCAGCCGACGTGGAAAGTCGCGCACGTCGTCGAGGCTGTGTACGCCAGCTTTGGCGATCTGGTCTTTAGTGTTTCGGATCAAGTCTCCGACCCAGCGGTCGAGCATGTGTTTGATAGCCTCGTTGAATTTCAGTTTTTCCATCACGTCGGGGTAAGTGCGTTCGGCGTCCGCATAGAATCGCGCAAATACCGGCACGCCGCTGCGGATCGTCTCCAGGGTCAGCAGGCGGGCTTCGTATCCGTCATCGAGGTCGGCGGTGCTGTAGGCGATTTCGTCGGCCAGATCGATGAGCTGGGCTTCGAGTGGCGGACGGCGATCAAGCAAGTACTCGGCCAGCTCGGGGAACTGGTCGGGACTGTAATCGTGCGAATGCTTGATGATGCCTTCGCGCACTTCGAAGGTCAGATTCAGTCCGCGAAAGGCAGCGTAGCGCAGCTCGAAGTCTTCGACGATGCGCAGGGCGTGCAGGTTGTGGTCGAAGAAGAATCCGTGGGCGCGCATGATGGTGTCGAGAGCTTTTTCTCCCGCGTGGCCGAACGGAGGATGACCGACGTCGTGAACCAGGGCCAGGGCCTCGACCAGATCGACAGTGAGCCCAAGTTGCGCGGCGATGGTGCGGGAAATCTGCGCCACTTCGAGCGTGTGCGTGAGGCGATTGCGAAAGTGGTCGGAGTAGCGGCGAGTGAAAACCTGGGTCTTGGCCTCCAGACGGCGAAAGGCGCGGGAATGAATGACGCGGTCGCGGTCGCGCTGAAAGTCATTGCGGTAGGGATGCTGCGGCTCGGGGAAACGGCGTCCGCGGGACTGGTCCGCATGCACCGCATAGTCGGCGAGCATAGGAAAGTTTAGCAGAACGTCCACAGTTAGCATTTAGCACTTGGCATTTAGCCAGTCAGCATTTAGCCGCTGGATCGGAGGGCATACCTTTGACCCTATTGGCCGGTGTCTCGCGCAGGAGTAAACTGCCAACGCCGCAAACAGGGGGGTAAGTATGAGCGACCTTAACTGTTGGAAAAAGGTGGGTGCTGTGGTTGTGGTCTGCGCTGCGACGGCGATTGCGGCGCCGGCACAGACGTTCACGACGCTCGTTGAATTCAACTGGCACAATGGTGCTTTGCCCGAAGCGATGTCACTCGTACAAGGCGCTGACGGTGACCTTTATGGAACGACGTCAAGAGGCGGCGACGGCGGCGGTGGGGCACGGTTTTCAAAGCAACCTCAGACGGCGCATTGATAACTCTGCATGTATTTTGCTCAGAACCTTCTTGCACTGACGGTAACAACCCTAATGCCGGATTGGTTCAGGGCAGTGACGGATACTTTTATGGGACAACAGAGTCCGGTGGCAACAACACCGGCACCGGTACTATTTTCAAAGCTCCGCCGACACTCCGAAGTGGCCCTTTTGTCACGCTCTACAGCTTCTGCACCCAAGGACTCAACTGCTCCGACGGTCGTTACCCTTACGGCGGTCTGGTTCTGGCAGTCGACGGCAACTTCTATGGAACAACATTCTATGGCGGCGTTAATGGCGGAGGCTCAATCTTCAAGATTACCCCGAATGGCATACTGACAACGCTCTACAGTTTTTGTCCCCAGACTAACTGTCCTACTGGAGGGAATCCGCGTACCGGCCTGGTCCAGGCCAGCGACGGCAACTTCTACGGAACAACCGAGTTGGGTGGGGCCTTCGGATGGGGTGTTGTGTTCAAGATTACCCCAGCGGGTAGACTGGACTCTTGTCCACAGCTTTGACCAAGCTAACGGCTCCGAGCCCTTTGCCCCATTAGTAGAGGGCACGGACGGAAATTTGTACGGGACGACTACCTCTGGCTCTGGCGAAGCCGGTTGTGGCACGATTTTCAAGGTTACTTCATCGGGCACTCTGACGCTGCACAACTTCGACTTCGCGGATGGTTGTACACCCTTTGCAGGATTGGTGCAAGCGACTGACGGGAACTTCTGCGGAACAACTCCGAGGGGCGGAGATCCCAGTTGCAATGCGCCAGGGGGATGCGGAACAGTATTTAAGATGACGCCCGACGGCGTCGTGACAACATTGCATACGTTTGAGGGTTCCGACGGGGCAAATCCTTATGGCGGGCTGCTCCAAGCCACCAGCGGAGTACTGTACGGGTCTACCAGTAGTGGTGGGGATCTTGAAACGGTAGGATTCGGCAACATTTTCAGTCTGGACGTTGGCCTAGGTCCGTTCGTTACATTCGTCCGCGCTTCGGGTAGGATCGGGACAGTAAGCGGCGTAATGGGCCAAGGTTTGACTGGAACCACTAGCGTGTCGTTCAACGGAATCCCGGCAAGCTTCACGGTCAAGTCCGACACATTCATTGACGCGACAGTTCCGCCCGGCGCGACCACCGGCTACGTCACGGTGACCACACCCAGCGGCACGCTGACCAGCAATGTGCCGTTCTACGTGATCCCGTAATCCTTGTCACTTCAGCGGGACACTGTAGTGCGACGCGATCACCCGCCACTTGCCATCCTTTTTCATCCAGACATCGGTCAGGCGATCGTGATATTCGTAATGCTTGCCCTTTGATTCTCCGGTCTCGTGATAGGCGCCGGTCACGACAGCCGTGTCTCCGTGCAGGCGAACCTTTAGCTCGGATAGCTCGGCTACGTCCACGTGGACCGAAGAATCGGCACTGTGGCTGATGTAGCCGGCCTTTCCGTAGGTGCTGCCATCCTCGATGGTAATGATGAAGTCTTCAGCCAGCAAAGAGGACAAGATGCCGATGTCACGCTGTTTGTAACTCTCCGTCCATTTCTTTTCCAGAGCGATGACTTTCTCTCCGTCTGGGGACTTTTGTTGGGCGGATAACAGCGTCGGCAGGCAGCAAAGGAAACAGATGGCGAGCTTTGGGAGTGGTCGCGCGCGCATAGTCTTTTGTTGCACAGTCTGGAATCGGTGCCAAGTCGCTGGGGAGTGACCCTTCCTTTTATAAAGACACGCAGTCCCCGCTCTAGCGATCAACTCCCCAAGGATCGACGACATCGATGCCACAGTCGCGGAAATCTGCAACATCGCGAGTCGCGAGCGTGGCGCTGTGTAATTGCACGATGGCTGCAATCTGCGCATCTGGATTGCTGATCGGCTTGCCTTGCAGACAGCGATGGGCGGCAATCTGGGAGAAGATTCGCGCCGCATCGCCGTCAAAACCGATCACGCGATCCTTCAGATCAATATCGAACAGGGCTTCGGCCGCCATAAGCAGCTTTTGCCTGCGAGTTCCAGGCTCGAGTAACTCAATCCAATAAAATATTTCCGCCTCTGTGATCGCTGTGGTGTAGAGATCGATCAACGGGCGTTCGTGAAACCACGCTGTAACCTTAGGCGATGGACGGTTCCTCATCAACTCGGACAGAACATTGGTGTCGAGGATGATCATTCTGCGAAGTCAGGAGGTTTGCGAATAGGGTCTCGGGGCGGCAGCTCAAGTTCAACCCCGCCCAGAGGAGCAAATCGGCGGCGCACAATGTCGGCGAGATTGTCCTTGAGGTTGGGCTGGGCGACCAGCGCGGAGCGGAGGATCTCTCTGGCTTCTTCCTCCATCGAGCGGCCGTGATGGGCGGCTCGGACCCTGAGCCGAGTCTTGATTTTCTCGTCCAGTTGCCGAATGGTGAGTGTCGCCATGCTGTCAATGCTAGCATTGCTATCACCATAAAGCAATCATGCTAAGATCCTCGTCTGCATTGACTTGCCAACGCCCGACCCCTAAGATGGTCGCGCCGATGACAGACCCTCCCCACATGATTGGCGCTCTGACATACATCCACACTGTGGGAAACGCAGCGAATCTTTATATGCAGCCTCTTGGTGGAGGCCCTGCGGTGCAATTGACTCACTTCGAGAGCGAACCGTCCGCGATCCTCGCTTATGCTTGGTCGCGCGACGGGAAGAAGATCGCGATCACCCGCTCCGCTACAGCGATACTGATGTAGTGATGTTCAGCGGTTTCCGGTAGCAGAAGTGCAGAGATCCGAAAGGAGCTGACTTATGCTGGAGATTCAGACCAAGCAACTGCCGCCCGATATTGTTGTCCTGGAGATAGCGGGAAAAATCACGATTGGCAGAGACTGCCAGCACCTGGAATGGACCATGGAGAGCCTGGTACGGGAGAAGCGGAAGAAGATCATCTTTGACCTGACGAATGTGACTCACATTGACAGCACTGGAATTGGGATCATCGTGATGTCCGCCGGTCAGGTGAAGGAGGCGGGAGGAGAGTTGCGGCTGGCAGGGGTCAACAGCCATGTGGAACATATATTTAAGTTGACCAGTATCGATAAAGTTGTCGCGTGGAATCCGACGGTGACAGAGGCCGCTGTAGGTTTTTAGGCCAGACTGGAACTCAATACCTTCCCACGCACTTGCTAGGCGGCTACTTCTGTTCTGAATTCTCTTTTGCCAGCTTCACCTTGGCGGATTCAAGGTCTTTCTGGGTCTTGGCCAGTTCGTCGGTATCAACTTCCGCGGCGACAGTCTTATTCCATTCCTGGATGGCACGATCCCAGTGCGCGACGGCCAGCTTCAGGCGTCCAGTTTTCTGATAGAGGTCGCCGAGGTGGGCCTGCACGGTGGGATCTGCTCCCATGTGCTGCGAGGCGCGGGTAAGATTATCTTCCGCCAGTTCATATTTGCCAAGTTTGAAGTAAGCCCAGCCCAGTGAGTCGAGATAAGCGCCGTTGGCGGGATCCAGCTCAACCGCTTTCTTGATCATGATCAGAGCTTCGTCCAGCTTGACCCCACGGTCAGCCAGCATGTAGCCGAGATAGTTGAGTACGGCGGCATTTTGCGGGTCTGTGGCCAGAAGTTTGCGAAACACTTGTTCCGACTGGTCATACTTCTTCTGACGCTCGTAATTGGAGGCACGAAGAAAGTCGACGTACTGTTTGTCTTCTTCCTTGGTGGAGAGCTGGGCAGCCTTGTCGAGAGCGTCTTCGGCGTCCTGCCAGCGCTTGAGGCGGCTATTGATCTGAGCCAGGCGCACGTAGACGTCGCGATCTTCCGGTGTGCCTTTGAGCAGTGACTTCACTTGCTTGAGGGCCTCATCGGGTTGACCCATGTCACTGAGCTGCGCCGCGTAGACCATCTTCAGATCGCGGTCGTTGGGCAGCTTTTCGACGGCTTCCTTGGCAATGTCGGTGGCCTGTTGCCATTGTTTGGCCTCGCGGTAGCTGTCGATGATCTGCTGGTAGCCGCGCTCAGCGTTGTCATCGCCCAGGGTCAACATCTTGCGAAAGGTTTCAATCGCAAGCGTAGTGTTGCCGTTGTCGCGATAAATGGTTCCCAGCCGTTCCAGAAACAGCGCGCGGTTGTTCTTCTCGCCCTGCGAATAATTGTTGTCGGTCTTGTCGGTCTTTTTCAGCAGGTCTTGCAGAATCTGTGCAGCCTCATCATAGCGTCCCTGAGCCTGATAGACCGCCGCCCGGTTGTAGGGTACTTCCATGGAGTCTTGCACCATGGACTCGGCTTTGGTCAGGTTAGTCAGGGCGAGGTCGAATTGCCCCTGGCGGCGGTAAATCTCGGCCATGCGCAGATAAGTCTGAGCGTCGTCGGGGTTGGCATCGGCGATGATCTTGTATTGCTCGAGGGCAGCGTCGGTTTGCCCATCATTCATCAGGTTTTCTGCGAGACCGCGAATCGCATCAAGATTGTCGCGATCAAGTTCGGCAGCCTTGCGGTAGGCATCAATCGCCTTCTTGTATTCTTTCTGCTGCTCGTAAGCATAACCGAGCACGGAATACAGCTTGGCCGAGCGCGCTGCATCGGGGACGGAACTCAACACCTCGGCGGCGCGAGTCGAGTCTCCTTCTTCGGTGTAGAACAGGGCCAGCGTGGTGACGGCATCTTCGGAATCGGGCTGCAGCTTGACGGCGATCTTGAATTGTTCTTCCGCCTTACGAAGATCATTGTTGACTTTGTAGAGACGGCCCAACAGCAGGCGATCATCCACGCTATCGGGTTCCAACTTGACGATTTCATCCCACTGCTCGATGGCCAGCTTGAGCACGCTGTCCGAAGCATTGCCAGCCTGGACATCGCCCAAGGACTTCAGATAAATGCGGCCCAGGAGTTTGTGAGCCTCGAGGTTGTTAGGGTCGCGCTTGAGAATGTCCTGCGCTTCGAGCACGGCATCGCGAATGCGGCCCGCGCGGGTATAAAGCTCAGCCAGAGCGGAGGTCAGGTACTCTGAGCCGGGATCGGCCTCGATGGCTTGGCGGTACTCCTCGATGGCCTTGGTGACCAGTTCACTGCGCCCGTACATCGCCACCTGCTCTTCATAGAGGTGAGCCAGGGTGTAGTGATAATAGGCGGCGGCGCGATCGACTTTTCGCGGAGCAGTTGGAGTGGCCGGTTTGGCCGCTGCCGCAGGCGCGGAACTCGCGGGTTCGGAACCAGAAGGGGCCGGCGCTTGTTGCGCCCCCGCAGTCACCATCCATGCACTCATGGCGATGAATAAAACAAAAACAGCACAGTAAAAGCTTTTCATTAAAGACCTTCGGTCACCCTAGCTACAGCGTCTTGGATGCCGAATCGCTGCCAGCGGGTGCTCAGAATATTGTAAACCCTTGTCACCGAAGATTGGGTAAAACGGTGCCTGGAAAGGGTCAGAAACAGATTCGGAGGTACAAGGACCGTTAGCAGTTGGCAATGGCTGGTTGCTATGTCAATGACGGAAATGCCGCACTCCCGTAAAGATCATGGCCATACCGTGGCGATCGGCGGCATCAATGACCTCCAGGTCGCGAACCGAACCCCCGGGCTGAATGATGGCAGTGGCACCGGCTTTGGCAATTTCTTCGACTCCGTCGGGGAATGGGAAAAAGGCGTCTGAAGCTGCGACCGCGCCTTGCAACGGCAATACGGCTTTCATAGCGCCCATTTTGCAGGAATCCACGCGACTCATTTGCCCCGCGCCCACGCCGAGCGTTTGTCCGTCCCGCGCGTAGAGGATGGCATTGGATTTGACGTGCTTACAGACCTTCCAAGCAAATAATAGAGCGCGCTTTTCTTCGGCGGTGGGCTGGCGTTTGGTGACCACTTTCAGGTCGCTTTCCTGGAGCGGTCGGATATCGGCATCCTGCACTAGAATTCCGCCGGAGACATTCTTAAGCACCCATTTCTGCCGGGCATCGATGATTTCGACCAGCCGGAGGTTCTTCTTCGCGCTGAAGATAGCTTTTGCCGCTTCGTCGAATTGCGGAGCTGCGATCACTTCCAGAAACAGCTTGGCCATTTCCTCAGCAGCCGCGCCATCGATGGGCCGATTCACCCCAATCACTCCGCCGAATGCCGATACGGGGTCGCATTCGAGAGCTTTCTTGTAAGCCTCGGCCAAGGTTTTACCGGTAGCCGCGCCAGCGGGATTTGTATGTTTGATAATCGCGCAAAGCGGCTCGTCGAATTCCTGAGCCAGATCCCAGGCGGCTTGCATATCTACGATGTTGTTGAAGGAAAGTTCCTTGCCTTGAATCTGGCGGCCGTTGGCGACGCCTGCGCCAGAGCCGTCTATGTACATGGCAGCTTTCTGATGGGGATTTTCTCCATAGCGCAGGTCCATAATCTTCTGGAAAGATAGCCGTAGATTCTGCGGGAAGACGTCGTCAGCGCGGGCAATGTCACCGTTGGGGCTGACGCGCTCTAGCGTTGACGCAATCGCCGAGTCATACGCAGCCGTTGTGGCGAAGGCTTTCTGTGCCAGCCACCACTTGGTTGCGGACGACAATTGTCCGCCGGACCGCGCCATCTCTTCCGCAATCGCCGCATAATCAGCGGGCGAGGTCACGACGGCAACGTCCTGGAAGTTTTTGGCGGCGGAGCGAATCATTGAGGGCCCGCCAATATCTATGTTCTCGATCACGTCGTCGAAGGCTACGCCGGGCTTGGCGGCGGTCTTTTCGAAGGCGTAGAGGTTTACGACCACCATGTCGATTGGCTTGATGCCATGCTCGGCGACTGCGGCGCGGTGGGCAGTATCGTCGCGGCGATGCAGAATGCCGCCGTGTACTTTGGGATGAAGAGTTTTCACGCGGCCGTCCAGCATTTCGGGGAAGCCGGTCAGTTCGGAAATGTCTTTCACGGGAATGCCGGAGTCGCGCAGCAATTTGGCGGTGCCTCCCGTGGAGATTAGTTCGACGCCCAAACCGGAGAGCTTGCGGGCGAAATCGGCCAGTCCGGTCTTGTCAGTAACGCTGAGAATGGCCCGCTGGATTTTGGACATTGCTGAAATTCTATCAGCGGTGAGTGGTCAACGGAGCGACCGGGTGCAAACGATCTGACAGCGCTTGGGAGTAGAACTAGGTTTTGGCCCGCGCCTTCAGTTTGACTTGGCCGTCCTGCATTTCCACCGTATATTCCACGGCCTGACAGCTGTTCTCCTGGCGGATCTGCGCGGTCTTCTTCTGGACGAAGGATGCAAAACTATCGAGGTTGCCGGCAACCGACTCCCCACTCTTCTTCTTGGCTTCGGTCAAAGCCTGGTAGAGCTTCTCCACCTGCTCACGTTCGGCGGCTGGGTCGGAGCATTGTATGGTGAGCGGTTGTTCCTGCGTTCTTGCTGGCGCAACTGCGGTTCCGGCAGGCGCGCCGGCATGACCCAGTCCGTACACCGGGTGGTGCTCTGGCTGAACTCCCTCGACGGGACGAACTCCCTGCACGGAAAGCAGCGCATCCTGGGGACGCCGGTAACCTTCCTCGCGAATGCGGCCTTTCTTGCGCCACAGGTCGCTATAGATGGCGTAACGCTGGGCCATTTCGTTGTAGCGATAACGTTGCTGAAAGGTCAGCCGCCCGCCGTCGCTGAACTTGCGCAGCAAACTCAGCACCTTCCACTCGATGTCGGTGGGCGGTTTCTTGGTGGGGTTGCTGAAATAGACCTCGTACTCGATCTTGAGCCGGCGCAACTGTGACTCGAGGTGAGTCAGTTCTTCGTCAATGGTCACCGAGAGTTCTCCAGCGAACAGTCTAGATTCTACCGGGGGTTGGCACGAGGTACCGGTGGGTCACGGCTAAAGATGGTACGAAGGTCACATTCTCGCGAGGGCTATTTCGCGTTCGCGGCCATTTTCTTGACCATGGCCAGGACCAGCTTGCGATCGCTGTCATTCAGGCTGACGGAGTATCGCCGGATCTGGCTGAGGAAGCGGACTTCATCATCGGAGAGTTGCGGCAGACCCTTGCCGCCGTTGGTGTGTCCAGCTTCGGAGAAGAACTGGGACAGCGGCAGCTCCATTGCACCGGCGATCTTGGAAAGCGTGTCGAGCGACGGGATGGTGTGGCCGTTTTCCACGCGCGAGAGATAGCAACGCAGCAGCCCGGTGCGCTTCTCGATATCGCCTTGCGACATTCCCTTTTGCAGTCGGTAGTTCCGGATGGTCTCACCGATGTTCATTGAGAAGGAAGCCAAAGTGGGTTCTCCGCGATGCTGAATAGTAACCAGAGTAATACGGTCTGGCAAGTGGAATTTCGTCGCCTCAGAAGCAGGCGTCTAAGCCTAGTGCTAACAATCAAACCCGCGTGTTGGGAAATCAAACGCTTCTAGTTTTCTGCTACTTCAGTGTGGCGGCCAAGAACTTAACTGTGCGCTTCCAGGCGTCGGCCGCATCGTCGGCGCGGTAGCCGTCCTTGTTGATGGGGTTTTCGAAACCGTGCCCTGCATCGGGATAAATTGTGATGTCGACATTCTTACCAAGTTCCTTAAGATTACTCTCGAATTTAGGAACGCTCGGCGTAATGCCCTGATCATGAGCGCCAAACAGCCCGAGCACGGAGGCGTTAATTTGTTTCAGGGACTGTGGGTCGGTGACCAGGCGACCGTAGTTGATAACGACTGCGCGCAAAGTCGGCTCCTGAAGGGCAACATCCAGCGAAAGCCCTCCACCCATACACCAACCGATGGAGCCAATGCGGTCCTTTTTCACGTTCGATTGTGAGGCCAGGTATTCGAAGGCGGCATGAAGGTCGCGCTTGGCGCGGTCTTCCGGCAGTCCGTTCATCAGTTCGTGGGCAACGTCGGCGGTCGTAGCAACCTTGCCACGGTAAAGATCGATTGCCAGGGTGATGTAACCTTCATCCGAGAGCTTCGTAGCCTGGTCTTTCACCCAGTCGTTCAGGCCCCACCACTCATGAATCACAATGATGGCAGAAAACGGGCCTTTGCCGGCAGGCGTGTAAAGAATGCCTTGCACAGTTTCGTCGCCGCTCTTGTAGGAGACAGGCTTGGATGTGGCTGCGGCGGCAGAAAAAGTGAGCGACAGCATCAGCAGAAAAAGAACTAGATTCTTCATTGAGTGGTTCCTCAGCGGAATACCTAGAATAACATCGCGAGCCATGCTTAGAGAGTCAACTCCAGGTAGAGTGTTCCAGCCATGGGATTCGCGCGATAGGGCGCGATCTCACGAAAGCCAAGCTTGCGGTACATGGCTACCGCATCTTTCATCACGGGACCAACAGTGTCGAGGCGCATGCGCAGGTAGCCGATCTGCCGGGCTTCGGCAATGATTGCCTCGGCAAGAATCCGGCCCAGGCCCTTGCCACGAAACTTGGGACGGAGATAGAGCCGCTTCATCTCACAGATGTCGCCATCAAATTTGTGCAGGGCTACGCAACCTGCCAACTGGTTGTCGAATTCGGCAAGAAGAAGACGTCCGCCAGGAGGGGCGTAGTCTCCGGGTAATCCCGCAAGCTCTTGATCGAAATTCTGGAAGCACAGACTGAACCCAAGGGATTGGGCGTATTCGAGAAACAGCTCGCGAGCCTGGGCAATCTGCGCCGGTGTCACCGCCCGCAAAACCGCAATACCTTTAACCACAGAGGGCACAGGGTTCACAGAGGATATTCGTTCGCTTGTTTTCGTCATGAATTGCCCTGTGTACTCTGTGCCCCCTGTGTTTAAGGTTCACCCCATCAGCATGCCGCCGTTCACGCTCAACACGTGACCGGTGATGTAGGCAGCTTCCTCGGAAGCTAGAAACGCAACTGCACCGGCCACATCGTCGGGAGAACCCACGCGTCCCAGAGGAATGTTCTTCACTGCCATCTGCTTGAAATCTTCACCCAGGGTCGAAGTCATAGCCGTTTCGATGAAGCCTGGCGCTACGGCGTTGCAGGTAATGTTGCGTGATCCCACTTCGCGCGCAATGGCCATGGTCAATCCAATAAGACCTGCCTTCGAAGCAGCGTAGTTGGCTTGCCCAGCCTGGCCCATCTGTCCGAAAACAGATGTTACGTTGACGATTCGCCCCCAGCGCTGCTTGAGCATGGAACCGATCGCTTGCTGAGTACAGAGATAAGCCGAAGTCAGGTTGGTATTAAGGACGGCGTCCCAGTCAGCGCGTTTCATGCGCATGACCAGTTGATCGCGGGTAATGCCGGCGTTGTTGACCAGGATGTCGATCTTACCGAAGTGAGCGAGCGCAGCTTTGAATGCGGACTTGATCTGGTCTTCTTCGGCCACGTCCATGGAGAAAGCCGCAGCATTCCCGCCAGTAGAGGTAATTTGCTGCACCAGTTCGTTCAACTTCTCTTGATTGCGGGCGGCCACAGCTACACCGGCCCCCGCAGCGGCGAGTTTGAGAGCACAGGCACGGCCGATGCCCTGCGAAGCGCCGGTTACCAATGCGATCCGGCCTGAGAGCGTCATGAGTCTCTCCTTAAAAGTGGTTGAAGCGGGAATTATAGCTGGGTCGTCGGGCGCGTGGGCAAAGCTGGAGAAACCGCGAGGCTAATGGGAGGTCGCCAACTGCGCCGTCTGGGTGTCGGAGACCGGCTGGTAGTCGTAGTGGTAAATGTCGACGACCGCGCGTCCCACCAGGCGGGTCTGGGCCTCGGAGTGGATATGTACCGGGAAGGTGAAGGAACCTACTTCTTTGTAGTCCTGGACAAACTCAATTCTCTTGATGAATAGAGAGGGTGATTTTGCCACTCTACCCTCGGCTCGCACCATGCTGCCATTGTGCGCGTCAAGAAAGATCTTCCCCTTGAATAGGCCGGGGCGATTGGTGCGCGGTTTCAACTGGAACACGTACACCAGCCGGTTCTGCAATTGCGTGGAGTTCTTGTAAGCGAATTTGTAATTGTCGTCGCTGAGCGCGGTTGCGGCGGGATCGTCTTTCTGCACGTGGTCCACTTCAGATTGCAACAAGCGTAGGATCACATTGCTTTTCACGAAGCCGTCTCCCACGAAACGGACCGACTTGAACTCCAGCGTGTGCGGCGCGGAATAAAGGCGCTGCAAGTCGCATTCCCCGAACTGCTGAGTCGACGGAAGCTGAGCCAGAATTACCGAATTTGCGGAATACGCAGACAGGTGCGCCGCTTGCCGTGCGACCCGGTCGCGATATGCCTGGATGGTGAGCTCGGGCGACATGCGGGGCATGGACGCTGGCGCGATCAAGACCGCGGGAGTTCGGTCCTCCGTCTGCGCCGGTGGCGAAGCCTGAGAATCATCTTCTAAGAGAAGATAGGACGGAGGTAGAGTAACCTCCACGAAAGGCGCGCCAGACTGGGCGGCCGCCCATCCTGCCAGGCAGAAAAGCAGACCAAAGACCGTGGGAACAAAGCGCCTCATGCAGGAATCAAGTCCATACACTATCTGATTCCTTCCCGAAAAGGAAAGATTCAGTCGCTTGAACCACGCGGGTTAAACCCTGGATTCAGTGCTCCAACCTGTTAAGATTCCAAAACCGAAAAGTTCTGAGGGTCAGCGATGCCTGAGGCCAGCGAGACGATCAACCCTGCGAACGGAAATCAGGGGCTGACGAGCGAACCGTCTGTCGAAGTCTATGCCGTGTATGGCGCGGAGCCGGAAATCCAGGCTTATGCCATGGCCAAGTATTCCCGCTCGTCGCTTTCCATGAAGGAATCGCTTAGGGAAATCAGCCAGCAGAAGGCCGAAAAATTCCTCAACACTTTCTACTTTCAGTATGGACACCGCTCAATCGCGGATCTGGCACATGTCGCGCTTGCAATCGAGAAGCTTTCCATTCTGGCGGCGATTGCCGTGGCCGATGAGCAGCGCTGGGATGGCCAGGAGCGGTCCACCCGCTATCAGGATTTCAATAAGAGCGGTTATTTCACGCCCGACTTCGGCGACGATCAACTGGCACGAACACTCTATAAGCAGACCATCCAGGATTTGTTCGCCCAGTACGAATCGCTCTCCGACCGGATGGCGCTGTATCTCGCCAGCATCACTCCCAAGCCAGACGACATGAAGCAGGAAGCTTACGAGAGAACCCTGCGGGCCAGGGGGTTCGACATTTCCCGTTATCTCCTGCCGCTGGCGACCAATACTTCGCTGGGAGAAATCGTCAACGCACGAACGCTGGAGAGCCAGGTTTCGCATTTGCTTGCGCATACACATCGCGAAGTGCGGCGATTGGGAGAGCTCTTGAAGAGCGCCGCCATTTCGCCTGCATATAACGTTAATCAAGAGACAATGCAGGAGTTGGTGAGTCAGATCCGTGCAGTTTCGCCGGAACTCGGCGCGCGCGCGGAACAAGAATTACTGCGTGAGGTCCGTGTAGCGCCCACGCTGGTGAAGTATGCCGACCCTAATCGTTACGAGATCGAGACGCGACGGGAACTCAAGCAGATTGCAAAAGAGTTGATGGGAAGCCTGCCCGTGGCAACGGCCCCGATGGTGGATCTGCTGGACGATGAGTCTCTGGAAGTCGAGCTGGCGGCAACACTGGTCTATGAGCACAGCCATTATCCTTACCGGCAGATTCGCATGGCGGTCGAGGCGGCGGGAGAACGGATTCGGCGGGAGATCATCGATGTGGGCCTGCGGCATCGCGGCAAACATGACGAGATGCAGCGCGCGTTCTGCGCCGGGCAGCAGTTCCGCTTCGACATTCTGATGGACGTGGGTGGCTTCCGCGATATGCATCGTCACCGGCGCTGCATTCAGATTGGGCAGGAATTCACCACCCAACACGGTTACGACACGCCGCCGGAACTGGAAAGCGCGGGGACACGCGATGCCTACGATGAGGTAATGCAGAGGACGGCAGAAGCGGTGGAACAGCTGTCTCGGCAACCAGGATCAGAAGCCAAAGAGAATGCCCAGTACGCTATTCCTCTGGGCTTCCGCAAACGGACGTTCTTCAAGATGGATTTCGCGGAGGTGGTGTACATCTCGGAGTTGAGAACCACTCCCGCGGGTCATGCCTCCTACCGCAACGTGGCTTATGCGATGTTCGAAGCGGTAACCAAGAAGCATCCGGCGTTGACGAAGTATTTTCGGGTGACGGATGTGCGGGAGCCAGTGGATTTGCTGAAAAGGTGACAATCCCTGCGGAGTGGCGCCAAAGTGCCGATATCAAGATAAGACGATGATAAGAACCTTGGAAATAAAGGCTGAACATCGCACCGCACTCTCGGCGCTAGCGGCACGACGTGGAGAAAAAGGTATTTCGGGTGTCTTGGCCGAAGCAATCGAAGTATACCTTCGCGGCGAGAGTGCGCGAGATTCCCGGCGTGAAGAACTGCTCTCCTTGGCGGGATCACTCTCGCCTGAAGAAGCTGCCGGACTTCGTAACGTTACCACAGCCCTGCGCGAGAATTGGTAAACCAAGGACGACTCGCTACGTGTACATCACCTTCCGATCGCCCTTCACAATCCTGCCCACCGTATAAGCCTTTTCCCCGATTTTATCCAGCACGCTCTGTGCTTTCTTGAATTTCGCGGAGGGAACTACGATCAGCATGCCGAGTCCCATGTTGAAGGTGCGTAGCATTTCGTCGGGGGGAACATTGCCCAGCTTTTGCAGATGCTCGAAGATGGGCAATACTGGCCAGGATCCCATGTCAATTACCGCCGCTACACCACGAGGCAGAACCCGCGGGAGATTCTCCGTAATGCCGCCGCCGGTGATGTGGGCCAACGCGGAGACGCAATCGGCGTGTACCAGTTTCTTGACCATCGGCCAATAGCTACGATGAGTGTGCATGAGTTCGTTGCCGACTTTTCCCTTGAGCTCGTTCACATAGGAGTCGGGAGTGTAGTGGGCGATCTCAAACAATAGCTTGCGCGCCAGCGAATAACCATTGGTGTGCAGGCCATTGGAAGCCAATCCCAGGATCACATCACCGGGTTGAACCGTTTTTCCGGTGATGATGCGCTCGCGCTCCACCACTCCGACAATAAAGCCGGCCAGGTCGTATTCGCCATCGGGATAAAAGCCGGGCATCTCGGCAGTTTCTCCGCCGATCAGGGCGCAGCCGTTCTGTTTGCAGGCGTCGGCCAGGCCCTCGACGACTTTCTCCGCTATTTCAGGTTCTAATTTGCCAGTGGCCAGGTAGTCCATGAAGAAGAGCGGCGCCGCGCCCTGCACGGCGATGTCATTCACACAATGGTTTACCAGGTCGGCGCCAATGGTGTGGTGCATCTTCATTTCGAACGCGATCTTCAGCTTGGTGCCGACACCGTCCACGCTCGAGACCAGAACGGGATCGAGATACTTTTCGCGGTCGATGGAGAACAGTCCTCCGAATCCGCCGATTTCGCTCAGCACTCCGCGAGTGAAAGTCTTGTGGGCAAGGTACTTGATGCGCTTCTTGGTGCGATTGGCGCGGTCGATGTCCACGCCAGCATCAGCGTAAGTTACGGTGGCGGTAGTCGAGGGAGTTTTGGCCACAGTCAATCCGTCTCTTAATCCGTTTCTGGGACTGTCAGGAAACCGTCAGGTCTTGTCGCGTCCGGAAGAAAACTCGAACGTTGAGCGGGCCAATTCTAGCACGTTTGCAGACAGACCCGCGCCCGCGTGCGGACAAGGGAATCACCGGCGCGCGAGGGCCGGTTTATCGCGTCACGTAGACGGAGAAGTAATAGATAAGAACGCCGAACAGGGCGAGTCCAGAAATGCCGTAAGCCGTCAATACCCAAGTCCCACGACCCTCGTGATGCGGCGCTTGGGAACTAACAGCCCCCGGGGTGTTGTTCGGGGAATTGCTTGCAATCTGTTGCTCCATCGAACCCTCCAGAATCAGACGCCGCAAATATTACTACAAAATGCGGTTGAGAGTGGCGGAGAAATCGTCATGCCGGGTGCTGCGGTGTTCGATCCCAACCGTACCTGTATAGAGCACCTGCCGCGGCGGCGCTTTTCAATCCCCTGCTCTTGACGATCCAATAGTTAAGGCTGATTCTCCGACCGTGAACTGGTTCGAGCCAGGTTTTGTCTGGGTTATAATACCGATGCTTCGGGCTTTGGGCGTGGGATCCAATATGGCAGGTTCCGTTACCGTTGATCGTCAAGCTTCTCTTTACACTCCAGACCAAACCGGTGTATTGGCCTCTGTTCCCTGGCCAGTACTGGGGGTGGTGGGTGCCGCGACGTGCTTCACCGTGGGAATGTATTGGGATATCTCGTGGCATCAATCGATTGGCCGTGACAGCTTTTGGACTCCAGCGCACATGGTGATTTACATGTGCGGAATCCTGGCAGGGATTTCCTGCGGATACATGATACTGCGGACGACGTTCCTTCCAGTTGCATCCGAGCGTGCAGCGTCGATTCGTGTTTGGGGATTCCATGCTCCCCTCGGTGCCTTCATAGCGGCTTGGGGCGGAATCGTGATGTTGAGTTCGGCCGGCTTCGACAATTGGTGGCATGCTGCCTACGGTCTGGATGCCAAGCTGAATAGTCCTCCGCACTGGTCCCTGGTACTCGGAGTCACCGGGGTACAGTTGGGCGGCATCGTCTTGCTGGCCGGGACGATGAACCGCAGTTCGGAGGCGGCGAGGAAGAAGCTTGCATTTCTGTTCCTTTATCTGGGCGCGACCATCATCTTGTTGCATCTCATCCTCGCCAATCATCGTATTCTTGAGCACAGTGCCATCTGCTACGCCGCCGTGTGCGGGGCGGTTCCGGGAGTGATGATTGCGATGGCCGTCGCTTCAGGCCGTCGTTGGGCATGTACCGCCATTGCGGCGATGTACACAATCTTTGCAATGGCAAATGTGTGGATCTTGCCCCTGTTTCCGGCCACACCCAAGTTGGGGCCGGTTTATCAGCACGTGACCCACCTTGTTCCGCTGGATTTTCCGTTGCTGATCATCGTTCCGGCATTCCTTTGGGATTGTGTCCGCGCCAAACTGCGGGATACAAACCGATGGGCGCTGGCCACAATCCTGGGAGCGGTGTTTCTCGCGGGCTTCGTCGCGGTGCAGTGGCCTTTCGCAGATTTTCTGTTGTCGCCCTGGTCCCGCAACTGGTTTTTCGGCACCGGCTATATACCTTATTTCACGCAGCCGACGTCCCATACAGCGATGAATGAGTTCTATCAGGCAGCGGCCAGCCGCACGCAGTTCTGGTTGGTGATGGCAGCGGCATTGGGCCTTGCCATCCTGACTACGCGAATCGGACTGGCTTGTGGAGGTTGGTTGCGGAAGGTCCGCCGCTAAGGAATATTGAGAATCGAAGCGCAAAAGCGAAGGAATCCCTTTCCCAGAGGTCGCGCGACGCGATCGTCCTATGCGCGATATTTTCTGCCATTGGTTTTGCTGGCAGCTTTCCCGGTTGGCGCCCACGTCGGCAGCCCTGATGTCTACTATGAAGGTAACGCCGGTCCGTATCATCTTTTTGTTACGGTGAAGGTGCCGCCGGTCGTTCCCGGGGTTGCGCAAGTCGAAATTCGAAGTCAGTTGAATGACGTTACTCAGGTGGGAATTCTGGCCCTTGGACTCACTGGGGCTGGAGCGAAATACCCGCCCTCGCCTGAGACCACCGAGCGCTCAAAACAAGACCCACAGTTTTTCACCGGCAATCTCTGGTTGATGGAGTTTGGCTCGCTCCAGGTGCGCGTACAGGTGGATGGCGCAAAGGGCAAAGCTGAACTCTCCGTGCCCGTCCCGGCCATCTCTCAGCGCACCATGCGTATGTCGAGAGGCTTGGGCGGTGTACTTCTTAGTTTGGCTTTGCTGCTGGCGTTTGGGGCCGTTGCGATCGCCACGGCGGGCGCACGGGAAGCCGAGTTGGTCCCTGGGGCCAAGCCGGCCGAAACTGACAGGCACCGCGCACGCGTGGTGTTGGCCGTGGCGGGTATTTGCGCCCTCGGGGTGCTCTATGGCGGCAAACGCTGGTGGGACTCCGAAGAAGTGGTAGCGAATGCGAATGTCTATCAGGTTCCGCAAGTGGCTGGCACTCTGGAATCTGGAGGCCGAATGCTCTTGAGCTTGCTGCCGACGAAGCAACGGACTAGTGAGCTTCCGCGGGGATGGGTTCCTTCCGACTACTTGGCTGACCTTATTCTTGATCACAACCACCTGATGCACTTGTTTCTGATCCGGGTTCCGCAGATGGATCACTTCCTGCATCTGCATCCGGACAGAACCGACAGCGGCCAGTTTGTAATCCAGTTGCCCAACCTGCCTGCCGGCCGGTATCAGATTTTCGCGGACGTAGTCCATCAAACCGGGTTCCCCACAACGATGGTTGGGGAAGTCGAGCTCCCGGATATTTCAAGCAGACCCGTAAGCGGCGACGATTCCGAATGGGCCGGATCGGCGCTTTTGGCAAATGCAAATTCGGGCACAAAATCCTTGCTTCCCGACGGTGGGCAGATGATTTGGGAGCGCTCGGCAACGCCGCTGACAGCTGGGACACTTATCGACTTCCGCTTTCGCGTAGAAGATGCCGAAGGAAAACCAGTGCAAGACCTCGAGCCTTACATGGGGATGGCGGCCCATGCGGAGTTTGTGCGTTCTGACTTGAGTGTGTTTGCTCACGTTCATCCGGCAGGCTCGGCACCCATGGCCGCGCTCGAATTGGCTCAGGCAGGCTTGCCCGCGTACGACGGGCAGACGCAGAGCATGGCATCGGATATGGCCATGCCCGTGGCATCGTTGTCACCAGAAGTTTCTTTTCCCTACGGCTTTCCCAAAGCTGGAGATTACCGTCTGTTCGTCCAAGTCAAGCGTACAGGTCAGGTAGAGACCGGCGTGTTCGACGCGCATGTGGAGTGATGAGGTAGAGATAGCCCTTTGAGTCCCGGTTTAGTTGTGAGTGACGGGAGTATTGGCGCCCGACGATTTCTTGGACTGGGCGATCATGACGTCTGTCTCTTTCAGCAGCCGTTGTTGAACGGTCTCCATATACTTCATCATGATCGGAGTCATACTTTGCATCGATTCTGTCATGATGGTAGGCATCTCTCGCAACAACTTTTCGCCCGTGGGTGAGGAATAAAACGCGATTAGGCTGTCGATATCACCGCTTGTGAAATGCTTTTGGTACACCGGAGCCATAGCCTGCATCATTTCATCCCAGGGCATATTCTCAAACATCTCATCCATCATCGCAGTCATCTTGGATTCGTAGTCAGCCGGGAGGCTGTCTTTGTGTTTTAGATACTGCTCGTGCAACATCTGATGCAGGCCCTGAGACATCGCCGCAGCCATCTTTTTCATGGTGTCGTGAGAGTGAACCACTTGGAGGTATCTTTCGACATCCTCCTTCGTAGCGGGAGAATCCGCAGCGCTTGTCTGGGCTATACCAGTCCAACTAAGAGCTAAAACCATACCCACGACGAAAAGTAAGCGCTTCATACTACCCTCCAGAAATTTCGCTCAGTATAGCGTTCCGGCACCCGGTAATCCAGTGATTTTGAAATCAAATACACTTACGTCACTCCGTGGTCAAATCTGACGAGAAGAGGCTTGTCGGAACCTCGCTCCCGCACCAATTTGGGAACGTTTTCCACTTATCTTCTTAAGATTCGCCTTTTATTCGCTGCAATCCAAGTATATAATCCGAGCTTAAACACATCCTGCAATTCTAGAAGGAGCTTCTTTCATGGCTGATGACCGGTCCAAGGCGATTGATCTGGCGTTTGCGCAAATCGAAAAGCAGTTTGGCAAGGGCTCGATCATGCGGCTGGGATCGAAGGAAGCCATCGTCCCCATTGCGGTGATCTCTACCGGCGCGATTTCGTTTGACGCGGCGCTCGGCGTGGGTGGATTTCCTCGCGGCCGTGTAGTTGAGATTTTCGGGCCTGAGTCTTCGGGCAAAACCACGATCGCGCTGCAAGTGGTTGCTGAGGCGCAGAAGGCCGGTGGCATGGCTGCGTTTGTGGATGCGGAACACGCGCTCGATCCGGGCTATGCCAAGAAACTGGGCGTCGATGTGGACAATTTACTGGTCTCGCAACCTGACTATGGGGAGCAGGCGTTGGAGATTACTGAAGCGCTGGTGCGCTCCGGCGCGATTGATGTGCTGGTGGTGGATTCAGTGGCGGCGCTTGTGCCTAAAGCCGAGCTCGACGGCGAGATGGGCGACAGCCACATGGGATTGCAGGCGCGGTTGATGTCGCAGGCGTTACGCAAACTGACCGGAACGGTTTCCAAATCGCGCACCTGCCTGATCTTCATCAATCAGATCCGCGAGAAGATCGGAGTGATGTTCGGCAATCCCGAGACTACGACCGGCGGTCGCGCGCTGAAGTTCTATTCTTCAATGCGAATCGATATCCGCCGCATCGCGGCCATCAAAGATGGCGATGTGGTCACAGGTTCGCGCACTAAAGTCAAAGTAGTGAAGAACAAAGTTGCAGCTCCTTTCCGTGAGGCCGAATTCGACATTATGTATGGCGAGGGAATTTCACGCGAAGGCGACCTGCTCGATCTGGCGGCCGCTAAGGAAATCGTGGAGAAGTCCGGTTCCTGGTTCAGCTACAAGGGAGAACGCATCGGACAAGGCCGTGAAAATGCCCGCCAGTTCCTCAAAGACAACAAAGACACGATGGTGAAACTCGAAGCCGAAGTTCGCAAGCAGTTGGGGCTGATTCCGGTTGCGCCGGCAGCAACTGCGTCATCGGCTGCGACCCCGGCTCCGGCTTCAGTTCCGGCGCGAGTCACCACCATGCCCAGTCCGGCACCGGAGCCGGCCAAGGTGCCAGCAGCACGAAGGTAGAGTGGGCCCCGATTTCCGCTGCTCCGGCATCGTCATCGCAAAGCCGCGTTCTAGGCTGAACGGACGGCGTGCGTGAGTAGAAAGTCTCCTAATTTATCGAAACACCTTGACATCTGCCAGCATGCATAGAAAACTGTTTCCGCGCTCGTCGCCTTGAAAGAGGCGTCAGCAAGCCTATACGGCACTTTTCACTCAATCTTAAGCCCGTTCTCAGGGAGATCTATGAAGTCACGCGGCATCGCAGTTGCGATTTTAGTGTTCGGTCTGGGGTTGTTACCCGCCTATGCCCAGGTGAGCGTCATCACTGCGCGCAATGACAACATGCGCGACGGACAGAACTTGAGTGAGACGATTCTCACCCCCAGCAACGTCAATGTGAACCAGTTCGGCAAGCTGTTTTCGCAGACCGTGGATGGCTACGTCTATGCTCAGCCGCTATACGTACCCAACGTGACTATCGCCGGCTTGGGCACGCATAACGTCCTGTATGTGGCCACGGAACACGACAGCGTTTACGCCTTCGATGCAGACAACAACACCGGGATGAACGCGTCTCCGCTGTGGTTTACGAGTTTGATCGATCCGGCCCGCGGAATTACGACAGTGTCTAGCAACGACGTGAGTTGCGGCGACCTGGTTCCAGAGATTGGCATCACCAGCACGCCGGTGATCGACACCACGGCCGGAACCATGTTCGTGGTCACCAAGATAAAAGACAATGGGCAGTTCTACCACGTATTGCATGCGCTCAGCATTACGACCGGACTCGATCAACCGGGGTCCCCGGTCGTCATCCATGCGCAGGTGAAGGGCAACAAGTTTGATGGTTTGAAGGAGGCGCAGCGTCCGGGTCTGTTGCTGGTGAATGGGACGCTTTTCATCGCCTGGGCATCGCACTGCGACAACCAGCCATACCACGGTTGGGTGATGTCCTATGACGAGACCACCCTGAAGCAGCTCGAGGTGTGGAATTCCACTCCCAATGGCGGGCTGGGAGGAGTTTGGCAGAGCGGCGGCGGCGTAGCCTCCGATGGCACCTATGTCTTTTTTGCCACCGGCAACGGTACCTATGATGGTCCGAAGGGCGGCAAGGATTTCGCAGACAGCGTGATGAAGGGTCCGGCCATCTCTAAACCGCCCCACCCGTTTGACTATTTCACGCCGTACAACCAGCAGAGTCTTTCAGACGGGGACACCGATGTGGGTTCGGGAGGCGTGCTGTTGTTGCCCGATCAGGGTGTCGGATCGCCTCACCAGCATTTGCTGGTCCAGGTGGGCAAGAGCGGTTCGATTTACCTGATTAATCGCGACCACATGGGAGGTTTCAATCCCAACAACAACAACCAGATCGTGCAGGACATGGAGAACGCGATTGGCGGCTTGTGGGCTAGTCCCGGCTGGTGGAACAACAATGTCTATTTTGGCGGAAGTGGCGACTATCTAAGGCAATACACATTCGATCCGACCACTGGTCTGTTGTCGACCACGGCGGTGGCGACAGGCACTTACTCCGGTTTCCCCGGGCCTACGCCTTCGATCTCGGCGAATGGAACTAGCGACGCCATCGTGTGGACGATACAGGTAGACAATTATGGAAACAACGGCCAGGCGATCCTGCACGCCTACGATGCCAACAACATCGGCACCGAGCTGTATAACACCAACCAAGACAGTTCACGCGACCAGCCTGGTATTTCGGTGAAGTTCACGGTTCCGACTGTCGTCAACGGTAAGGTGTACGTGCCGACGGCGGCGCAGGTGTCAGTTTACGGATTACTGGGCAACCGGTAAACCAATCAACGCACCAGCCATTCCGTGACCTGGTGCAGGCCGATGAGCACGGAGCCGTAGGTTGCGACTACCAGGAATAAGGCTCCGCCTAAAGACGGCAGCGCGTACTGCCAGTACTTGCGGCCAGTGGTCGAGGCCGGCTTTTTCTGCCAGGAAAACAGCCGCTGCACCCGCGTTCCCAGCGCGGTTGAACTATGGAGCAACCCTGTAGTCAGTGCCGCCTGCGGTTGAGGTGTGCTCAGTCGCGAGACTTTGATCAATGCGCCGGCGAGGTCCAGGGCATCCTTTACGCACAAAACAGCAGCATCGTCCGCGGCCAATTCGGACTGTTCGGACCACGCGCGCTCCACCTCGCCCATTCCAGGGAATGCAGAAAATCGGAAGAACAGCTTCTTTAAATTATCGCATGACTGGGCATGGGCCATTTCGTGCTTTACGGCCGTCCGCAGTTCCGCGGAAGTCAACGCGGCAATGGCGGCGTCAGAAACCAACACTTTCGGCTCGCGCACACCTGCGACGGTTAAAGACGGCGCGTTCTTGCCGGTGCGAAACACCGGAACCGCAGCCTCTGCATCCATTACTGTAGAGCCATCCAGCCACTTCATCAGCGCCTGGGAAGTTCTCATCTGGGCTAAGGCCGCCTGGACGATCCCCGCTGCAAGTAGCGCCATGCAGGACAGCCCCAGCATGAGCGGGGCCGTGCCAACGGCTTCGTCAGTGGAACGGGGTTCGAGCAGTAAGAAAGATGGCAGGGTGAACATAAACGTGAAGACAGAAGCCAGTGCAAAGGGAAAGACACGTAGGGCGAACAGCAGGCTCGCCGTGCTGCGCGCCGATCGCGGCTTGAACAGTCGCTGCATCACGCCCCACCCTCGCGAAACTGCGAGCGAGGCTGGAACATACAGCAGAACGAACGAGGCCAGCGATATCCCAATGCAGCGCGCCGCAAACATCAGTGTTTCTCCTTGGCCAACTGGCGACGTTTCCGGTCCAGTAACCGTTGCAGCTCATCCAGCAACCCCGCGTCATGATCGCTGACCGCTTCCACCAGGTAGGAAAGGGGAAGCGACGCGGCGGGACTGGAACTCAAGAACTGGCGAATGGTCTCCCCGGCAGCAGCTTTTTTGAGCTCTTCTTGGGTGTGGCGCGGAGAGTAACGGAACGCTCGTCCTTCAGCCACCCGGTCCAGCAGTTGCTTCTTATAGAGCCGGTCGAGCGTGGTCATGACGGTGGTGTATGCCAACTTAAGAGTGCCTTGATCAAGCAATTCGCGAACGGTCGCACTCTTGCAAGTCCATAATTCCTCCAGCAGTTGCTGCTCAAGGGGCCCAAGTTTTGTCTTTGGAGATCGTCCTAAGAAACGGTAGATACTTTGCATTCTTGTTTCACCTGTGAAGATGGCAAAACTAACTCAAAATGGCGGCAAAGGCAAGGAGAAGAAAGTCCAGGCGATAGCGATACACGCGCCATGCCTGTCGAGCTGAGGCCTGTTGCTCCCGAGGGGACAACGTCTTTGGTTTGGAATCCTGCCACGCCTGCTGACTCGCAATCGCGCTATGATTTATGCATCTATGCGCGTGTCTTGCCAGTTGAAATTGGCCTCGATTGCAACGCTGTTGCTGAGTGCGCTGGCATTCGGCCAAGCGGACCAGCCAGCTGCGCAGCCAACAACTACCCAGCAGCCAACTACCCAACAGCCAACTGCTCAGCCACCCGCCAAGCCGCCGATCGTGCGGCAATCCGTGGCAGGTGCGGCTCGTGCTTCGCGGCAAGCGCAAGAATCGGCCCCACCGGCCAAAATTTACAGAAACAAGGACGTGAAAGACCCGTCCGACCCTGGCAGTCCTGCCCCTGCCAACTCAGGCGCTACAACAGCTCCGGCAACTGGTTCTGCTGCCCCTCAGAACACTCCTATTTCGGCCGCCCACCCAGCAGCAATAGTGTCAGCTCATACCGCCCCTCAGGCCGATGCCACACAGATCCAGAAAGATAGGGCTTTTGAAGCTCAGGCAAAGGTTTTCAAAAGCCAGATATTGGTGGAAAAGGGAAAGATCGTCGACATTCGGAACCGCATTGCAGATTTGAAGTACCAGTTTGACATGTGGAGCACGGAGTACGCGCAAGACCCAACCGACGCCCAGACCTGCTGGACTTCAGCTTATTACACGCCCTATTACAAGGACTGGTGCGACACTGGGCGGAACTTGAAAGCACAGTACGACGCATCGCAGCGTCAGCTCGACCAGGAAAAAGCCAGGCTCGAACAGATGCAGGAAAACATCAGGCGCCAGGGATACGGGAATGGAGTTTATGATCCTGACTGAGGCCCTTACTGCGAGCTCAGATCCCCTTTGGCAACAGTCGCGAACCCCGCGAGCATCTTAAGAATCATTCGCTTTGCAGTAAAACCGAGTTTGGGTGGAGGGGTCTGTTCGGATGCGTCCCCGGCTGCCTGACGAAACTTTCACGTCTTTTCAGGGTTTGATATTGTAGGAGTTGAAATGACAATGCCTCGTCCCAGCCCCGTAATCACATTTCCGAAGTCAATCCTTAAGCCGCTGGCGGTATGCTTTCTCTTCTTATGCGCCGCGGTGGTTACATTGTGCGCGCAAGACGGCAGCATGCCTCCTGCCGGACCGCAAGCCGGTAGCCCAGCTGGCGGAAAATGGAAGGAATTCAGGTCTGAAGACAAGATGACCGCGGCCCAGAAAGTACGCTTTGAACTTGAGGCCGACAGTCTCCTGCCGGATAGCGAAGCTAAGGCAAAAGTCCTCCTTTTCTGCGTGAACGGAAAGTTGGAACTCGGCGATTTCCGTCCCAACCTGAGAATCGGTCCTCCGAACTGGGCGAGTTTTTGGGGAAGACCGCAAATGAGCGTGCGCGTCCGCGTGGACAATTCCAGCAGCCGTCATCATTGGAACTGGGTGAACGGCAGGTTTCTCGCCATGGACAAAGACACCGTCCGCCAATTGATTGGCGCCCAGATATTCAAAGTCGAATTCGAGACTCCGAACGGCCGGCAGATCGCGGAATTTTCTCCCGCGGGCCTGGACCTGGCTTTGGTTCGCAAAGACTGCAAACTGAAACCGCAGAAGCCCTAATCAAGCAGGGCGGGCGCTTGCAGCCCGCCGGTACAAGCCCTCAAATCCCCGGACTATCTGATTCAGTCTACGTGCTCGCCTTCTTCGATGAAGCCAAGCTCCGGCGGTGGGAGTTGGTCGCCGGGGCGCGCCCAGAATACGTAAAGAGTCGGCAACATGACTATGCTGATCAAGAGTTCAACGATCAGCCCACCCACAATCACGATGGCAAAAGGCCGTTGCGAGTCGGAGCCGATGTCGTGCGACATGGCAGCCGGCAGCAACCCCAAAGTTGCCACCAGCATGGTCATCATGATGGGTCGAAGCCGTAGCAGCGCGCCTTCCTTGGCTGCCTCGCGGGGATTCATTCCCCGGGTGCGGAGCTGATTGATGTACTCGACCATAATGACGCCGATCTCGACTGAGACTCCGATCAAAGCCAGAAATCCCAAGCCGGACGACACCGAGAAGTGCGTATGCGTCAATAGCAGGCTGAACAGACCTCCCAGTGGCGACAGTGCCACAACCGCCAGGATTAGGCCCACCCACTTCCAGGAATCGAAGGCTGAGTACAGAATGAATGACATCAGCAGCAGCGTAAGTGGCACGATGAAGGCGAGCCGGCGATTGGCGCGCTGCTGACTCTCGTATTCGCCAGTCCAGTCGAGATGATAGCCTTCCGGCAGCTGAACTTTCTGGTGTACTTCTTCGATAGCCTGTCGCACTGTGCTGCCCAGGTCGCGTCCTCGAACGCTGTACTTAATGGCGATGTAACGGGAGTTCTCTTCCCGATAAATGGTGGACGCGCCATCCTCGAGCTTGATATCGCATAGCTGGCCGAGCGACACTCGTTCCCCCGACGGCGCCAGGATGCGGATATTGGAAATGTCTTCGACCGTTTTGCGAAACTGCGGTTGGTAGCGGACGGTCAGGTCGTAGCGCTGTTCGCCAACCAGGATCTGGCTGACAGCCTTGCCACCGACTGCGGTTTCGACTGCATCCTGCACATCGCTGACATTGATCCCGAAACGATCCGCCGCTGCACGGTCCACGACCAGGTTTACATTGGGTTGGCCGCGTACCTGGAAGGTGCCGAGATCGGCGACACCCGGAACTTTGCCCATGACGTCTTGCATCTCATCGGCTTTCTGTTCCAGCACCTTCAAATCTTTGCCGAACAGCTTCACCGCCAATTCGCCTTTGACCCCGCTGACAGCTTCCTCCACATTGTCGGAAATCGGCTGAGAAAAATTCCAATCTACACCAGGAAATTTGCTCAGCTCTTTGTCCATCTCGGCGATCAACTCTTCCTTGGTATGGAACTGTGAACGCCATTTCGCGCGGGGCAGGAGGTCGACAAAGAACTCAGTGTTGTAGAATCCGCTGGCGTCGCTGCCGTCGTCGGGTCGCCCCACCTGGCTGACTACCTGGGTGACTTCGGGAAAGTTGGCCAGCACCCGCCGCACCTGCTGGGCGAGTGCAATGCTCGACGAAGGACCGGTGCTGGGAGCCAACGTTCCTCGTACCCAGATGGCGCCTTCATCTAGATGTGGCAAAAACTCCGATCCAACGACGCCACTGAAGAACAGGAAAAGCATCAAAGCCCCTGCCGCCATTCCCATGCCAAGCGTAACCTTCAGGTGATCGAAACACCAATCAAGTGTCTGCGCGTAGCGTTCCTGTAGAAAATGAAGGGCTGGGTTACGCCATTCCTTGATGTTGTCCTTGAATAACAGTGTGCATAATACCGGGGCAATGAGCAGGGCAAACAGCAACGCTCCCAACAATGCAAACGCCACCGTCCAAGCCATGGGACGGAAGAGGCGGCCTTCCACGCGTTGCAAGGTAAAAATCGGGAGATAGGAGACGATGATGATGATGCGCGCAAAGAATACTGGCTTCTGCACTTCGTGCGCGGCAGTCGCGATCATTTCCAGGAATGTTTTCTTGCCGCGGCCAAGCTCGCTATGACGCAGGATGTTCTCCACCATGACGACGGAACCGTCCACGACCATGCCGAAGTCGAGCGCTCCGAGCGAAAGCAAATTGGCGGGGATTTTGCTCAGGTCCAGCAAGATCGCAGCAAACAATAAGGAGAAAGGAATGGTGATGGTGACAATGAGCGCGCTGCGCACGTTGCCCAGGAACAAGAAGAGAATGAGGGTGACGAGCAGCACACCATCCGTCAGGTTGCGCAGCACGGTGTGGGTTGTGTAATGCACCAGGTCGCTGCGGTCAAGATGGGGGACGAGCTTTACCCCTGGAGGCAACAAGCCGCTATTCAGTTCTGCAACTTTCTTGTGCAGGGCTTCGAGCGTCGCGTCGGCCTCAGCGCCCTTGCGAAGTAGCACAATGCCTTCCACTACATCGTCATTGTTGATGACAGTTCCATCTTCGTGGCGGATGGTTCTTCCAAGCTGTCCCAGTCTGACTTTTGGCGCCTGCACGACGACACCCAAATCACGTACCCGCACCGGCGTGCCATTCAGTACTTTGACGACGGTGGCGCCAATGTCGTCAGTGTTCGTCATCAGCCCGACGGCTCGCACGTTGAGCGCCTGTTCGCCGCGCTCGATGAATCCTCCGCCGGCATTGAGATTGTTGTTGGCCAGCGCCTGCTCCACCTGACTCAGCGAAAGACCATACGAAACCAGCTTGCCGGGATCAAGCTGGACCTGATATTCACGCGTGGGTCCGCCGAAAATGTTCACATCGACGATGTTGGGCACTGACTTCAACTGGTTCAGCACATACCAATCCTGCAGCGTCTTCAACTCCATCACGTCATACTTGGGATTTGTGCTGGTCAACGTGTAGAACATGATCTGCCCGGTGGGACTGTAGTCGGGGCCGAGATCCGGGTTGACATTGGGCGGCAGTGTGGCCTGCGCCAAACGGTCGAGAACCTCCTGGCGGGCGGTAAAAGTGGTGATGTCATCGTCGTAAATGATGGTGACCACCGAAAGTCCCGCCAGCGATACTGACCGCAGATGGGTTTTGTGCGGCACCCCATTCAGTTGCACTTCCAGCGGAACCGTAATCTGTTGCTCGACTTCTTCCGCGGCATGTCCTGGCCATTGGGTGATGATCTGGGTGTAGGTGTCGGCGACATCAGGGTATGCCTCGATGGGTAGATTATGAAAGGACCAAACGCCCCAGATAAACAGGACCAGTGTCACGCTCAACACCAGGATGCGGTTGCGAAGCGCGAAATCGATGAGGCCACGAATCATTACTTGCTCTCCGCCACCGCACTGGAAAATTCCAGAGCATTAGCCACTACTTGGTCACCAGCCTTCAGCGCACCATCCTGCAGTTCCTGAAATCCTTCGGCAGTTGCGGCAATCCCATGCACTTCAATTTTCCGAAACTGGTTCTGATCCTCCCGCCGAAAGACCCAGTCTTTATCCTGCAGGCGCATCATGGCGGTTGCAGGAATTACCAGGTGCGGCTGCAACTTTCGCGAGCGAAACGTCGCGACGGCGTACATGTTCGGCCGCAGAGCGCCATCTGAATTCTCGAGAACGATGCGTACTTTGGCCGAACGCAGATTTGGATCTAGCACTCGCGAAATGTCGGCAACCGTGCCTTTGTAAAGCTTGCCGGGATATGCGTTCAGGCTGATTTCGGCGGGATCCCCAAGACTCACCTCGGCCAGATCGTTTTCATATACGTCGCACACCACCCAGACTTGCGAAAGATCGGCGATGACAAACAAGTTCGGGCTGTTGTCGAGACTCTTGATGCCTTCGAATCCAGCGACGTTCTGCTCCACGATCGTTCCAGCAATCGGGGAGCGCAGTTCAATCACGGAGTCGGGATGAGCTGGATCGCCACCCAACAAGCGAATGCGATGCTCGGTGTTTTTTACATCCACCTTGGCCTTGTCCTCGGTATCTTGAGCGACTTCCAGATCCTTCTGGGAGAGCGCACCGTGCGAGTAGAGCAGTTGCGCGCGATCCAGTCCTTTTGCCGCCAGGCGCTCGTCAGCCACTGCTTTTTGATAATCAGAAAACGCCCCAGCCAGATCGGAACTGTAGATCGAGAGCAGAGGCTGGCCTTTGGTTACGGCATCACCGAGTTTCACCCGCAGATCAACGACGCGCCCCGAACCTTGCGAGGTCACGTGGATGGTACGATTCACGTCGGGAGTGACGCTGCCGTTGGCGCTCAGCACGGTGGGCAAATCACGAGCTTCAACCTTCGCCAGCTTGAACAGTTCCGGGTGGTCAACGTTGTAGAGATCGGGGTCGATGGTGACCTCAGCCTTGGTGGGGGCGGCTTTAGTGGTGTCCGAGCATGCAACCGCAAGCAAAAGCAGAAACAGCAAAGGAAGGAATGCGGCAAAACGGCGAGGAATCATCATGGGATCACCTCCCGGCCGACTGCCTCATTCAGCTGGGCAGCAGCCGTTAAGTACGAACCAAGCAGATTTACATAGCTGAGTTCCACGGTACGGTAGTCATTTTGCGCGTTCAAGAAGTCCAGCAACGATACTCCTCCGTTCTGATAGGCAAAGCTGACAGTGTCGCGCACCCGTACCGCTTGTTGCAGGTACTTCTGCCGGTAGGGCCGTAGCAGAATCACATCGCTGTTCAACGTAGCGTAAGCGGAGTCCACGTCGTTGAAGACTTGCGCCTGGGCCGCATCCAGCAGTCGTTGATTGCGGTCGATGTCAAGTTGGGTGCGCAGCTTCTCCCCCTGGTTGCGGTCGAAGATACGCAGCGGAATGCTAACGCTGACACCCAGCGTATTTATGGCGAACGGGTTATTGTTGGAAGAGTTGTGGGTATACCACGCGCTCAAGGTCGGATCGGTTGAGCCGTTCGAAACCGCAAGCTTGTGATCGGTTTGAGCTTTATCTACGGCTTCTACGGCTGCCTTCAGATCAGGCCGTGTATCCAGAGCAATTTTTCTAAATTCGTCGCGGGGAAAGAGGTGGTCATTGAAGTCGTATGGCCCGTTGACGTCGAATTCTTCAATCGGCGTGCGGTCGTTCAGTAGAGTGAGTAATTGAATTTTCGCCGTCTTCAGATTAACATCCGCGGTTTGCGCATCGGATTCATATTGCACGCGCTGGAGTTCCAGCCGGTCGAGGTCGAGTTGCGCGATATCGCCGGCACTGAATCGAGTTCTACTAATATCGAGCACGTGGTCGTAGTAAGCAAGGTTATCTTTTGCCAACCGAAGCGCCGCTTTGGCCTGTAGCGTCGAAATAAATGCGCTGCGCAAATTGAAGAGCAGGGTTCTCTCCAAGTCGGCATGGTTCGACTCCGCGATCAGTGTTGCTTTTATTGCGCTCTCCCGGCGTAACTGTCGCTTGTGCTGCCGCTCAAACAGATAGCTGATGCTTGCCGACTCAAACGTGCCAGCCAATGGTCGCCAGACACCTTGATCAGGAGCGATTTGGGTGCCGTCTGCCGACAGATCGAGTGTCGGGTTCGGGCGTAGGAAAGCAGTGATTTCTTGCGCCTTCGATTCATCGATATTCAACGCGTCGGCCAGCAGCGTGGAATTGTTCTGTTCAAAACGTTGGCGGACCTGTTCCCAGGTCAATACCTGCTGTGCACCTGCGGCTGAAGACACGCAAAGCACAAAAAGCAGCGCGGAATAAGGCCAAGTTATTTTTTGCATCACTTACTCCATCGTCGTGTGGACCCTGGGCTGTGGCCGTGGGCCGCACAGCGAGCCAAAACACAGGAGAACCTCCTGTTGCAGCGGAGGTTCCACCTGCCGATCACGCGAAGCTGTACATTCACCCGAGAAGAGGAGAAGGCGGGGCACGCGAGTCATGTCGGCCGAAAGTGAGCAACTCAGGAAAGACGAACGAATTGAGTGAGATTAGCGCGCAGACCTCTTTACCGGGGCAGATGCGTGAGTCCGAAACCGGCCGAGCGAAGACACTACCGGGATTCGACAGCCAAGTGGCCGAGGAGTTATTGCTCGATTGCTTGACTACGCGCTTAAAGGGACTGCACTCCTCCATCTCCGCCCGCATCGGGTGCAAATCATCCGTGGCTGAGATTACTGGGAAGAGCAACGTGAGAACGCAAATCAAGAGCAGAGAAGAACGAAGGCGACTACAACCGCGGGAATGTGTCCCTTGGGCTGACTCGTGCCGCCAGATCCAGATGGCCGGAAGCGCCAGGGTCAGCCAAACGATGTTGAGCAACAGTTCCATATAAACAAAAGTCGGAACCCCAACTATAACAAGAAAGCCCGGCACGAAACACTCCCAGCCTGCCTTCGTCAAAAAAGGTAGCAAGTCTGTCCCGCGTAAGTCAATGAAATGAAAAGGGGGGAGATTACCATCGACACCGCAGCAAGAGGGGCGAAGATTACGGCCTCATTTAACTCGATGGCTCGCTTGAAATTCCTCTCTGACTCGGGGTGGGGTAGAACTGGACAAAGATGGTATCCACAGCCGCATGCGCGCGTGGCAGCTATAGCACTCCAAGGATGTGGATCATCTTCGTGGTCTTGCTGTCGTCAAATGCCGAAGAAGTCCCACTTTCCGGGAAAACGAGCTTCGTCCTTCACGTTGCAGCTCGACTGCCATCACATCGGTACCGCGGTAGTTGCCTCGTGGCGGTGGGCCTCCACCGGGGTCCACATGCGCCTACCCGATTGGCTGACCTCGGTTGTCGCTTCGCCGTACGAGCCCAGGCGGTGCAGGATTGACGTGACGGACGCAACCGGATCCTTGTGATTCTGTATCACCTTGGCATCCTTAGCCCGGATTGTGTCGACTACCTCTCGGGCGGTTAAGGGTCGTGATGACGTGCTTAGAGCGGCGCGACAAGCGTCCGTTAACCCAGCCCCGCGGGTTCTCTGTGTGGGGAGCTTGATCAGGGTCCGAACATCCTCAGGCAGAACATCATCTCCAAACATCTCGGCTAGACCAGAAATGATACGACGTAAGATCGCGAGACGCCTAAGTATCGCTGCGCGCTGTGTTAATAAAACCTGTAGTTCACCTCCTGCGAGTTTGACGACCTGCTCAATTTCCATTCTCGGGGCTGCAACCGCGAGAGAGGCCACATGCGATTTATCTACTGAGGCTGTCGACATAAGATCCTTCCGTCCGACTAAGAACCGTGCCGTGGTTGGTCCCAGCCCTCTCGCGCATCAATTGCCACGCAGGCAGCGGATACGTAGGTTCCGTTCCACTCTCGCCCCCGATCGGATTGGTTTCAGCAACCCTTGCGATCGGGAAATTTGGACCAGAAGCCGCGAACCAATCGCGGCTTCTGGTTCCGGGAGCGACGGCTAGAAATTCAGCCTGAGACCCCACTCCACTTGCCGCGGGGCACCCAGGGAGAAGATGCCCGAACCGGTGCCAGTTCGCAGTGATTCGCGAGTTGATCCCGATGCGGTTCCGTTAACGCTGCCAGCGTTACCAATGGCGCCGGGCGCATACGGTGTCAGCGAGTACGGCAGAGGTCCGAACTCATTTCCGAAGTTCGCCAGGTTGAACACGTTAAACGCACTGAAGGAAGGTTCAATGTTGAACCGTTCAGTGATTTTGATGGGCCAGGCCAGCGTGGTGCTGACCTCGCGGAAGATGCCGTTGCCCACAGCGCCCGGCGGCGGGGGAGCCAGAAACCCCTTGTACGCTTGCAACGCCTGCAACTGCGCAGTCGTGAACAGACCGTCTGCCACCAGCGATTGTCCTGCTGGTGTCAGCGTACCTGCCACTGTGCTATTCCAGGAATTGATCACATTGGTAAGTGCAGTCGGCGAGACCGAGCGCATGAACTGCCCGGGTTTTCCTGCGGCCTGGCCAGCATTTATCGGGAGGATGTCTTGCACTGAACCATCACCCGTCAAATCGCTGTGGAATATTTCGGCCGTACTGGTGACCCCGTTCTGTGTTCCTCCGTTCGCTGCCAGTAACTGGATCGTCGACGGATGGGGGGTGCCAAAGTTTCCAATCACGCTGAGACGCGGTCCGTGATGCGCAACCTCCGCGGTAAGACCGAACTTGAATGCATCGGTTCGATCCAGCGAAGTTGGGCCGGTGAAGTAACCGGGGTTGTTGTTGTCAACCGCCGCGGCGCTGAAGAACTGGTCGTTGGAGCCGTCGCCAACGAAGCGCGACAGGGTGTAGGCAACGGTCAGGTCCATCGAGCTAAATCCAGGCATCGGATTCGCCAGTTGTTGTTTGTAGGACATCTGCAGTGCGTTGTAAGTGGAGCGGCCTTCCGGCATCTCGAAGGCTCCAACCCCTACGTTGCGGTTGATGCCACCAAAAGCTGCGCCGCTCAGATTGGCCGGACCGCCGCCAAAGACGTTGCCGGAATCCAATCCGTTGCTGGCGAAGTCATTGATGCTGTCCCCAGCGGCAATCGCACAATTGATTGCTGCCGAGCTAGCACCGCCCACGCAGCCCGCAGCCGCCGTGGTTGTGGCGATCGCTGCAGATGCTGCCGGGATGTTCAGAAACCGCGCATCACCGACGTGGTTCTGGTCAATCGTCAGATTAAAGCGGGTGCTGACGTTGCGGATGTAATCTGCGGTGAGCACGCCGCCCTTCCAGATCTCATGTTGCATGCCAACATTGAACTGGTAAGAACGTGCGTTGCGGAAGTTGGGATCAAACGCTGCCAAGCCCTGAATGCTATTGCTGACCATCAGGGTATTGGCAATGTAGCTGGGGTTCGCCGTCGGCCCCTGCGCCTTCACTGCCGCTTGAAACTCCTGCTGCAGGTCGAATAGCAACGGACCGGCAACGGAGAGCGGCTGTCCGCAGACACCCGAACCTAGATCCACCCCGTTGATCGAAGTGACATTGCCTTGTCCCGGGATGTTAAACGTAGTTGCGCCAGCGCCATTGCAGCCGAGGGCCCCTTCCTGGAAGAACAGACCCTTGGCCAGCTTGGCTGGACGATCAAACAGCGTGTTGTTGAAGATGGAGTTTTCGTAGTAGATGCCGGCGCCCGCCCGGATCACAGTCTTACCCTTCTTGGTAGGATCCCAGGCAAAGCCGACCTGCGGTCCGAACTGGGTGTTGGGTTGATTGACTGGGTTGCCCAATCCAGGTCCGAACTGATCCAACAGCGGCGTGCTGCCGGAACAGGGTGCGTTGGCCGCGAGCGGACCAGCAGCGACCGCGGAGCATGGAATCGAAGACAGATCGCTGTCCGAACGGCCGGTATCGCGGTTGTAGCGCAAACCGTAGGTCCAGGTGAAGTTCGGTTTCATCTTCCACGAATCGCCTACGTACCATTGGAAGCGGTTGTCGTGTTGTCCTCCAGCCGGATAGCCGAAAGCCGGCTTTTCGGTGAAGAACCCCTGGCCGTTACCAAGAACACCCGCCAAGAGCTCGCAGGTGGTGATCTGGCCCGGAACCGCACACGAAGTGGACGTGGTTACAGCCAGCGGTGCGATTCCGAAGAAGCTCGCGAATCCGCCGCCGTTGATGTCGTTGTAGCCGATACCGAAGCGGAACACATGGGCACCGTACACTTTGCTGCCGTCGTACTTGATCTGCTTGTTGCTCTGGAAGGTCTGTTGTGGTGCCAAGAGGTTCGGCCCCGACAACTGTAGTCCGAGGTCGTTAACTATGATCTCGTCGTTTGGCAGCGGATTGAAAAAGCTTGCACCCTGCGTCGCGTCGCCGATCAGGTTGTGGAACTTCAAGTAACCGAAACGGAAGCTGTGCGACCATGACCCTTTAGACCAGTCAACACCCACGGCGTCGGAAGGAGTGTTGTCCCGGTTCGAATAGACCTGGTAGTTGTAGTTGAAGTTGGCTTCGGATTTGTTCCAGTTATAGGTAAAGCGGTAGAAAACGTGGACGTCTTTGGTCGCCTGCCAGTCCAACTTGCCCGTGACTTCGCTGTCGCGGAAGGGCGAGAGGAAACCGCCGCTCAGCGCGCTGAAGGGTGCCGGTATCACCAAGGGGAGGATTCCATCCTGCTTCATGCGTTCGCCGTCAAGGAAGAAGAACAACTTATCCTTAATGATTGGACCGCCGACGCGGCCGCCAAAGTTGTTGCGCTGGTAGTAGCCGACCTGGGCTCCCGGAAACGAGGCCGTGCCCGCGTCGCGGCCGCGGAAGTTATAGAACGCCTGGCCGTGAATGTCGTTCGTCCCAGACCTCGTGGTCACGTTCACCGCGCCCGCCGACGTCAGCTCGGTGGAGAGATCGAGGTTCGACCGGCTGATGTTGAATTCCTGAATCGAACTCATGCCGACGTTCTGGGTAGTCGTGCCGACGGTCTCGTCGCTGATGTCGATGCCGTCCAGTTCGATACGCGGAGTACGTCCGAAGACGCCGTTGATCGAAATCGAAGAATAACCCGCCTTGGTAGGATCGAACGTCTGGCCGTCCTGAATCTGCACGCCGGGTTCGAGCTGCGCGAGATCAAGGAAGTTGCGGCCGTCGACCGGCAGTTTGTCAATCTGATCGCCAGTGATGACACCTTGCACCGTGGATTGTTCGGTGTTCACCTGAATCGACGAAGCCTGTACTTCAACCACTTGGCTTGTCTCGCCGACTTCCAGCTTAATGTTGCCGGAAGAGGTCACGCCCACTTGAACTGCAAAAGCCTGCTGCGCCGTGCGGAAGCCCTTGGCTTCTACCCGCAAAGTGTAGTCACCGGGGATTAAACCTCCGGAATTGAACGTGCCTGAATTCGTCGAGGTCGTCGTGATGACCTGCCCGGTCGCCTTGTGAGTGATGGTGATATTGGCGCCGCCAACCACCGCGCCAGATGGGTCGGTAACGGTTCCCTGAATACTTCCCTGGGAAACGGTCGTCTGAGCGATTACCGATGTGCCCATAATGAGCACGACGGCAAAAACCAGTGCAACAGAAAATAACCGCTTAAGTGACATTTTGATCTCCTCCTGAAGAAGAATGGGGAGCAGATGGTGTTGGTCGGAAAGCAGCCGAGGGAGGGAGAGAACCCGGGCGGTTGCATAAAAGCCAAAGCGTTTCCGGCTACAACAATCGTTTCCCACGCGGGAAGGATGCAAGCGTCGTGCCGCTAGAAGGAAGGTGGAACGCTATTCCACGATCATGCCGAGAATGATTACGAAGTTACGCCGTCGTGTGCCGAGCATACCTGGAAAGAAACCGCATTTTTGAGGTTACCGTCTGCGCGGTCAAACAATATTCAAGAAAACATATCGTCCGTACGATTTAACCGCAAACACAGCATCACCATATACGCCTTCTATTGCGGATCATTGTCACTCCGCAACTGGTTCATGTATTTGTGTACCTTGTCGTCCACAAAGCTGCGCCGTCTACGTAATGCCATAGTGATGGAAGAGATCCGGTATAGCCTCTCTTGCCGTCGTTTGAAATGGCGCGTTGACGCACTCGCTACGGTTTTCTTTTAGCCAGTGCTGGTTCGTATGCCGCCTGAAGCTTCTGCATTGCAGAAATACGCTTTGATTTCATCGGACGCCGTGTTGGTTTTTTCGCGTTTGACGCCCGAAGATGTGTTTCGCGAAGTTCAGCCATAAATTCTGCCCACAGCTTAGGTCCCCCTTCTTCCAGGACCTGAGCTAGACCCCTCAGTCTGGAGTCCGGCAAATATTTGTGCCCCCACACAACCATTTCCATCAGAAGAGGAAGCAATCCGATGCCTTTTTCCGTAAGACTGTAAATGACTTTCTGCTTATGGCTGGCGTCATCAGACTTGATGATGATCCCTTGCTCGATAAGCCTTTGCAGGCGATCGGCCAACATATTCGACGCAATCCCTTCCAAAGACTTGGTCAGGAGCTCGCGAAAATGCCTCCGGTTCACGAAGATGATGTCGCGGATGACGAGCAGACTCCATTTATCGCCAAACATTTCGACCATTCGGTTGATAACGCACTCTGACCGGTGATCCTTGCGCACTCTGCCTCCGCTCTAATCTGGCATCCCTTGTACCTAAGTCATTATACAACTGGTTGCATGAAGCAACCAGTTGTGTTATAGATTGCGTCCAACAACTAGCGGGAACCCCCCGATGTGCTCCCGGTGCCGCATTTCGGCATAGCCATGATAGCAACTAGCGCAGGCCCAATCGGAGCGGTAGATTCCACCGCCTCGGCGGTGCCGGCAGACACAGCCGATTTTAAAATATTTCTTGGCTGGGGTGTCGATTTGCCGCCCAGTCGTTCGATGTACCGATAGAAGCGTCGGTGGCGACTTACCCGGAGCTCCGGAACTTTAAATCTGCATCACAAGGATGCAAGGAGAGAACCAAATGAAACGAAAGACGGTCACGATGATCGCATTGGGATTCTTTGCGCTGGCCCTTGCGCTGGGCGCGGCCCCGCAAGCGCAAGCACAGGACGCCAAGACTCCGTATCCCAGCATGGCTCCGCTGGATCGTTACCTGATAACGGATCGAAACGCTGAAATTGCTCTGGCGCGGAGCGCGGCTCCTCCGTCTATTTCCCGCGATGCGGAAGTTGTGGTCCTGGGGGCGCACGGCTACGAAACGGCGATTGAAGGCAAGAACGGCTTTGTCTGCATCGTGGAACGCGCCTGGATGAACCCATTCGACAGTCCCGAGTTTTGGAACCCTAAGAATCGCGGCCCGATTTGCTACAATCCGCCCGCCGTTCGGACGGTGCTGCCGATCACTTTGATGAGGACAAAATTAGTCTTGGCTGGAAAATCGAAAGATGAAGTCAAGAAGAGTATCAAGGCCGCGATTGAGAAAAAGGAATTGCCGGCCCTCGAGGCTGGCGCGATGAGCTACATGATGTCCAAGGATGCGTACCTGACTGACAAGGGTGGGCACAACATGGCCCATCTTATGTTCTACACGCCGCTCGATACGGCATGGGGCGCAAATGTGGTGGACTCCTCAAATGACCTATCGGAACCGTTCCCGGGATCTCCGCTCTTACTGGCTCCAACGTACAAAGGCAACCCGGAACCAATCGATATGTTCCTGATGGGCACTGGCATGTGGTCGGATGGAACGGCGGCCCCAATGTAGAACGCCTTATGGAGAGATATGTGGAATGTCGTGCTCGAGTTTTTCCTCAGCATTTCGGCCAACACTGGAGCGTGAGAGCATCATGAAGACTGGGTTCGAGAATACGCGAAGGACAGTCTCGCTGTGCGGGAGATTTCGGCTTGCCGCCTTGCTATTGCTCCCCTCAATTGCACTTGGACAAGCGCAATTGCTGGCAAAGCCGGAGCCTGCCGCAATTCGCCCGTTCAAAGCGCATGTTCCCGAGCGCGTTCTCATTGATCTTAGGCGCCGTTTGGCGGACACCAAATGGCCCGATCAACTTCCCGGCACGACTTGGGAGTACGGCACCGACATCGAAAAGGTCAGGGAACTGGCGGAGTATTGGCAGAACGGCTACGACTGGCGTGTGCAAGAAGCCAGGATCAACCGTTTTGACCAGTTCACCACGGAAATTGATGGACAGCAGATTCACTTTATCCATGAGCGCTCCCCACGCCCCGACGCAATACCCTTAGTGTTGATTCACGGATGGCCCGGTTCGTTTCTTGAATTTCTCGCACTGGTCGAACCACTTACTCACCCCAAGGACAGCCATAGCCCGGCGTTCCACATCGTCATTCCTTCGCTTCCTGGCTTTGGATTCTCTGGACCCACCACAACTCGGGGGTGGGATCCACGGCGGATGGCGAAGGCCCTGGTCGTTTTGATGGACCGTTTGGGCTATCCCAGGTACGGTATCCAAGGCGGCGACTGGGGTTCAGAAATCGCGCGCGACATGGCCTACCAGGCGCCGACGCACGTGATCGGGCTTCATCTCAACCTTCTTTTCGCGGATCCGCCAAACCCGGAAGCAATCGCGCAAATGAGCGATTCGGAGCGGAGACGGTTTTCGTACTTTGACCGCGAAGAAAGCAGCTTTTACAGGATTCAGGCTGCTGAACCACAGACGCTTGCCTATGCTCTGACGGATTCCCCGGTCGGGTGGTTGGCGTGGATGATCACTCGATTCCAACTGCTCACTGACAATAGCGGCGATTTTCTCACGGCGGTGGACCGGGACACATTTCTGACCGATGTCACGCTCTACTGGGCGACCGGTACGGTTGGCTCCGCCATGCGAATCTATCGTGAGCACCGGCTCGCCGGCGGAGAAACGGCGCCACTTCCACGGCTGGAGACTCCGGTCGCGTATGCGGATTTTCCCAAGGAAGTGTTTACCACTCCGTTTAGCTGGATTTCTCAGACTTACAACGTAGTACAAAGAACGGAGATGCCGAAGGGTGGACACTTCGCGGCGCTGGAACAGCCTGATCTCCTGCTCGACGATATAAGGAAGTTCTTTGATCAAGGTGATCTCACGGTGAAGCGGGGCGTGATCGACAGTCAGAAAAAGGAGAACCAGCGGTGACCCAAGAAGACATTATCAAGAGGTACTATGCCGGATCGCAAGATTGTGACCCCAGGCAGCATGAGTACAAAGGGTATGCCGCGCCGGAAGTGTCCGGAAGGTTGGCGCAAACCGCATTGGCAAGTATCTTGGCTACAAGCAGCGATGCGGAAGAATGCGAATCCGCCAATGATGCGATTGAAGCACCTGACAAGTTGGAAAAGCGCTCCAACGACATTCCAAGTCTTGACACCTGCACGCCCGAAGGTTCTGGCCTTGAGCTTCGAAACCGGTTGGAAGAAAACGGCCACCAGGTGTCCGTTGTCGCATCTCCGCCTGCGCGCGACGAGCATGCCATCACTGCTATCGAGAAACGTGCTGTCGACCACGTCCTTAGACCATCCAGCGCCGATCGAATCAAGAAGGCTTCAGATGCGGCGTTTCGGGGAACTGCAGAGGAGCGCGCCGCGGGATTAGCCGAAACTCCGCCGCAGCAGCGACAGTCCACCCGAATCGCGATTAAGGCCAACGGGAGAATTGTTTTCATCGATCCCGATGATGTCATCGCGGTTGAGGCCGAAGGCAACTATGTGTCAGTGCGGCGTCGGTCTGACTCGTATTTGCTGCGGGAGTCTATCTCCATCATGGCAGAGATACTGAAGCCGTACGGTTTTGTTCGGATTCATCGATCCGTCCTTGTGAACAGTTCGTTTGTGGAGCAGATCCAATCGCGGCTGACAGGGGGATACGGACTTCGCGTCAAGGGTGGAAAGGAGTACACAGTTACAAGGACCTACAAGAACAATCTCAAATCGCTGGCAGCAGCCTGGATCGGGACCGACATTTTGTTTGACGAATAAATCGCTGCTCGCACTCTTGTTTCAACTTCGGGGTCAGTAAGAAACATGCCCGGGCCGAATCCGGGCCCCGGAGCGTACGTCGGAGGTTGCACCTTGGGGCGACGTCCAACTCGGTGGCGATGACAAGGATTCCGAACGCTTCATTCTTGCTCCGCACAACTATGTGCGCCACGAGCACACGACAACGGAGCAAGAAGTCGAGACGCGTGGATCTCTCCCGTGAGCTCCGAAGGGTAACTCGTAGAGCTTCGAGACAAAAGTCTGTTGGAGTCCTACATTTCCATCGAATTACTTGCAAGTTCCTGATTTAATTGGTGGCGGCGGTTGGACTCGAACCAACGACCTACGGATTATGAGACCGTCGCTCTAGCCACCTGAGCTACGCCGCCACGGCGCGCCGTCTGTGAGGTTTTCAGTGCGGAACAACAAGTATTATGCCACAAAGTGGCAGAAACTCTGTGGCTACGCTCTTGCATCTTCTGCACGGAAAATTGACACTGGACGGCATGAATGCGATTGCCGTCATTCCCGCACGGTTGGCGTCCACCCGGTTGCCGCGAAAAATGTTGCGCGAGATTGCGGGAGAGACTCTTCTGGCGCGGGTGTACCGGGGCGTACGGGCCTGTTCTTTGCTCGATGATGTCATCGTTGCCACCGACTCGGAAGAGATCATGCAGCTTTGCCGTCAGAACGGCTGGCATGCGCAGATGACCTCGACTGTCCATCGCAGCGGCACTGAGCGGGTGCATGAGATTTCTAAGTCAGTGGTAGCCAACATTTACCTCAATGTGCAAGGCGACGAGCCGATGACCCGAGCAGAGCATATCGCCGCGATGCTCGACCTAATGAAAGATCCAAGAATCGAAGTGGGTACACTGAAGACGCCCGCGGCGGCCGAGGATATTCCTAATCCCAATGCCGTCAAAGTGGTGACCGACAGCGTTGGGCGAGCGTTATATTTTTCCCGGGCGACGGTCCCCTACGACCGCGATGGCTCATCGCCCAGCTACTTCAAGCATCTTGGGTTCTACGCGTATAGGAAACAGGCGCTCGAACGCTTTTGCGCACTGCCGGAATCCTCGTTGGAACGCAGTGAACGGTTGGAACAGTTACGTTTTCTGGAGAATGGGATCTCTATTCATGTGGCAGAAACCCCGCACGATACCATCGGCGTGGATACGGAGGAAGATCTGAAAAGAGTAGAAAAGATATTGCGCGGCGGTTGAGACTCGTTCTTCCCAGCGCTCGTTACCGGGCTTGCGCCGTCTTGGGATGCTTCGACCACCGCTCCGCAGCCGCTACCCGCCTGGAAATCGCCGGATGGGAATGAAAGAACCACTCCACCCACTTCGATGGCCGGCGCTCGGCGAGATTCTGGTCCGCGAGCTTGTTCATCGATGTAATGAAAGGTGCCACACTGGCAATCGACTGGAACGCATATCGGTCGGCCTGGCGTTCGTTATAGCGCGAGAAAGCATTAAGCGCCGGCATCAACAGCAATGACAGCACGGTCGAAACCAGCACCAGCAGCGGCAAGTTGGCAAAATCGGAAAGAGTTTCGAAGAAGTGCCAGCGCTCCATCGCGTAGTGCAGGATCCAGTTGGCAGCCCAAAACCCCGCCAATGTCACACACGCTTGTACCGCGATACTCTTCAGAATATGTTTGTGCACGTGATGCCCTAGTTCGTGTGCGAGCACGGCCTCGATTTCGTCGGGCGAATAGTGTTCCAGGAGTGTGTCAGCAAGAATGATACGGCGCGTGTTGCCAAGCCCGGTCAAGGCCGCATTCGCCTTCTTACTCTTCTCCGACAGATTCCACTTGTAAACCCCCCGCACCCTGGTTCCCGCAGCTTCACTGAGTTTCACCAGGCGCGCTTTCAGTTCTTCATTCTGTAACGGCTCGAACTTATAGAAGATGGGGAACAAAATAACAGGAGCGAGTTGCGCCAGCAGCACGAACAGCCCGAGAAACGCTGCCCATGCGATCAACCACCAGTATTGCGGTGCTTTGCGGATGATGAAATAAAGCAGTTCAACCACAATCGTCCCCAGCACTACTCCCACGAGAAATCCCTTGGTTTCGTCCCAGACCCACGCCCGCAGTTTCTGATTGGAGAGATTGAAGCGCTGTTCCAGACGGAAGCCATAGTAGTCCAGGCCGAGGCCCATTGCCTTCCCGATCACCATGAGCATCAGCACGTAAAAAAAGACAGCGAGCGGGTAATACTCGAATGCGCCGTGAAAAGCGAGGTCGCGTAGGGCGCCATTCCAGCCTGTGAAGAGCAGCACCAGCAGGAACAACAGACCGAGGACAAAGTCGGCGATGCCCAGCCATCTCCGAATACGGTTATAACGCTGCGCCTCCGGCGAATCAGCCGGTGGGCTGAGCATGGATGCGGGGGAACTCATCTAAGGTTATTGTACTGAGCGCGAAGCGATCCGATCCTGAAAAGTGACGTTGTGGCGGTACAAGAATGGTGCGGTTCGTCGACGGCCCCTATGCGTGTGAATTCACGAACGACTCCGCGGAGGCGAGGATTTCATTCACCAGTTCCGGAGAAGCCGCCTCCGCATAAATGCGCAAAAGTGGCTCGGTGCCGGATGCTCGGAGCAGAACCCAGGCTTCCGCTCCATGGTCAGGGGTCGGGGCATCGAGAAAGAACTTTATGCCGTCCAGGGACTCCTTTTTCAAAATCGTGTAGTGGCCGAGGCGCTTGGTTTCATCGGAACGTGCGCGCTGTATAGCGGCCTGTTTCACCTCCTCCGGGATGTGCAGATCGCGCCGGCCGTAGTAATGAGGACCGTACTCGCGTTGCAGGTCCATGACCAGTTGGCCCAACGTCTTGCCTTCTTCCGCCATTACATTTGCGAGAAGCAGAGCGTTGAGGATGCCATCACGCTCGGGCAGGAACCGTGAATAGCCGATTCCGCCGGACTCTTCGCCGCCAATTAAAATGTCGCGTTCCATCATCAGATCGGCGATGTATTTGAATCCGATGGCGCACTCGTACAGTTTGCGGCTGTAGCGCGCGGCTATGCGGTCCAACATGCGCGTGGTGTTGAAGGCTCGGACCACGTCGCCCGGCCATTTCTTTCGCGCCAGCAACCACTGCAAGAGAACAGAAAAGATCTTGTGGGCATCGACGAAGCTGCCATCTTCGGCCACGGCACCGATGCGGTCGGCGTCTCCATCACTGGCGAACCCGGCGTGGCAACCCTCTTTCACAACTGTCTCTTGCAGCATGGCGACGTGAGGTTCGATGGGCTCCGGGTTGATACCAGGGAATAGCGGATTCAATTCCTGGCGAATGGCGACGTGCGCAATTCCGTGATCGGCAAATATCCCGGCAAGCACGCCGCGCCCTGAGCCATACATCGAATCCACCACAAACTTAAAGTGGGCTTTGGCGATGAGATCGAGGTCGGCGAACTGGCAAATGGTATCGACGTAGGCGCGCTTGAGATCCACGTCCTCGATTGCCACCTTGGGGCGGTTCGAACTGGTGCCTGCTTGTAGTTCGACTTCGATGCCCTTGATGATCTGCGGCGTAGCAGATCCGCCGAATCTGCCCTTGAACTTCACTCCATTCCAATTCCAGGGATTGTGGCTCGAAGTGATGACGACACCACCCGCCGCGCCGAGCTGCTTGACCGCAAGGGAAATCGCTGGCGTGGGGGAATAGTCGTTGGCAAGCTTGATCGGAATCCCGGCAGTGGCGAGCACTTCAGCGGCGATCCGTGCGAAGCGTTCGGAGCCGAAACGAGTGTCATAGCCGACAACCAGACCGTGACTTGGGTCTTCATGTTTCAGGGTGTACGCAGCGATGGCTGCTGAAACCTGGCGAACATTGTCGTAAGTGAAATCGTCGGCGATTACGCCGCGCCAGCCATCAGTGCCGAATTTAATGGAAGTGGACATTTAGGTTAATGGCCGTTGGTCCTTAGCCGCGGGTCGTTGGCCGAAATCCACCCGGCTTCTAGACCAGCTTGTGCAGCTTCTTCTCGTCCAGATGCTTTACCACTTTACCGACGTCTTGCGCGCGTTCGTGCGTGGTGATCAGCAGAGCGTCGTCGGTTTCGACGACCACGAGATTGTGGACTCCGATGGCGGCGACGAATTTCCCCGGCGCATGAATGTAGTTGCCTTGAGCATCCAGCGTAAACGCACCGTCGCTTGAGAGCAGGTTGTCATCCGGCGGTTTCTGTTTGGCTATGCGGTGCTCATGCAACGCCGTCCATGATCCCAGATCGTTCCAGCCGAAGCGAGCGGGAAGGCAAAAGATTTTCGACTTCTGCTCGCCTTTCGCCGACCGTGGTTCGAGGATGGCGTAGTCAACGCTGATGTTCTCGCACTTAGGATAGAGGCGACGAAAGACCTGTCCGAACTTCTTGGTGCCGAACGCTGCCGCGATCTTTTCCAGAATGGCCGCCGTTTTCGGCAGGTGCTCCCGCAAAGCGTCGGCGAGCGTGCGCGCGCTCCACAAGAACATCCCACTATTCCAGTAGTAGTTGCCAGCTTGAAGAAGTTCAGCAGCACGCATAGCGTCGGGCTTCTCGGTAAAGCAGCGCACGTGCAAGGCGTCTTCAGAGCTTGCTACCCCAGCTTCAATGTAGCCATAGCCGGTTTCAGCGCGAGTAGGAGCGATGCCAATCACCACAATGTTCTCGCCGGCGGCGGCGATGGCAATCCCTTCTGCCAGAAGTTCGCGATAGCGAGCCTGGTCGGCGACGACGTGGTCGGAAGGAAACATGCCGATCACGGCCTCCGGGTTGTGGCGCAGAAGAATAAAGGCCGCGAGACCGATGGCTGGCGCGGTGTTCCTGCCTGCAGGCTCGGCGATAATCTGTGACGGACGCACCCGGGGAACTTGGCGAACGATCTCACCGCGCAAGTCTTCGTTGGTAATGATCCAGCAATGGCTCGGCGGAGCCAGTGGCAACAGGCGCGCTACCGTCTGCTGGATCATGGTTTGCTTGCCGTCGAGCGCCAGCAGTTGCTTGGATCGTCGCTTGCGGCTCAGCGGCCAGAAGCGAGTGCCGCGTCCGCCGGCGAGAATTACGGGATAGAAATTGGAATTGGTCTTCGCCACAAGTCCAGTTGAGATGCTGGTATACGGTACAGCGTTACAGTCTAACTGCTGGCTCGGGCATCGCCTTACCCGGCAAGCATGACTTCAACAATTCGATCGACCACTGTGGGCGAACACTGAAATGCCCCGTCGATGCCGGAACCACGACTGCATCGCCTTTGGCTAGCGTAACCGGTTCCGATCCCGGGCTCGCGACAATGCCGCAACCTTCGACTGCGGTCAGAATCTGCACCGAAGTCTTGCCGGAATCGTCGGTGGTCTGAAACTCCTGCAAATCTTTGAGTTCGAGCATGTCCACCACGAAATAGGAGGAAGTAACCAGCGGCGCCAGGCGGTTTCTGGTGCCGGAGATCTCTTTGGGCGCGGGCCGAAGCACCTTTCCCGATCCCGTCTTTTCTTTCATTACGTTGAGCCCTTGCTTCAGGTGCAACTCGCGCGGACGGCCGTAATCATACAGACGATAGGTTGTGTCTGACTGCTGCTGGGTTTCGAGCATAATGGACCCGGGCCCGAGCGTGTGCACGGTGCCTGCCGCGACATAGATCATTTCGCCGGGGAAGATGTTGATCCAGTTCAGCAACTCCTCTGCGCGTTTCTGCTGAATCGCCTGCTCAAACTCCTGCCGCGAGGTCCCGGCCTTCAGTCCCAGAGCGACTTGCGCACCTGGCTTGGCATGGACGACGTACCAACATTCGTTCTTGCCGCACGGTTCTCCGGCGCGATGGGCAGCGTCGTCATCGGGATGCACCTGCACCGACAATTTTTCGTGCGGAAACAGAAACTTTGTGAGCAAAGGGAAACGACTGGGATCTTGAGCGGCCTCTCCCACCAGTTCTCGGCCGTATTGGGTGGTCAACTCGGCGAGCGACTTTCCTTTCAAATGACCGTTCGCTACCTTACCATCGCCTCCGGTTAGCCACGATTCTCCGATCTTCTCGTCGAAGCGATGATTGGGGTAAACCGGGGACAAGTCCAGCGCTCCCCAGGGACGGGGGTCAAAGACCGGCGACATTAGCAGCGGGTGAAGATCACTCATGCGGCAGAAGACGACAAGAGGTTTTCGGGTGAATTCCTGAGCCAGAGCCGCTGTTTCCCGAGTTCACAAAGACGCCAGAAACTTCCGCATGCGTTCCAGGCCCCGGTCGAGTTCCTTCACCGAAGTGGCATACGAAACCCGGATATGGTCGCGCGTGCCGAAGCCTTCCCCGGGAACCGTGGCTACATGGGCGTCGCGCAGAAGCTTGCCCGCAAGATCCGAAGCAGACATTACCCCGCTCCGCCCGAAGTACGCCGACACGTTGGGATAGGCATAGAACGCGCCCTCCGGCATGGTGCAGCGGACTTCGGGAATCGAGCGCAAACCGTTAACTACGTGATCGCGCAACTGAATGTACTCGGCGCGCATATCGGCAACGCACTGTTGCGCTCCGGTCAGTGCAGCCACCGCGGCTTTCTGAACAATAGAAGTCGGATTTGACGTCGATTGACTCTGCAGCTTCTGCATGGCGCTCACTACTGGCGCGGGAGCCAGTGCGTATCCCAATCGCCATCCGGTCATGGCGTAGGTCTTGGAAAGAGAGCCCACTATCACCATGTGTTCACGAAAGTCGCGCAGCGCGCCGACGGAAAACAATTTGCCGGTGTAATTCAGATAGACATAGCATTCGTCGGAAATAACCCAGATGCCACGATCGTGTGCCAGACGCATCAGGTCTGTCATATCCTCGGGAGACATGACCGCTCCCGAGGGATTCGAAGGTGAATTCAGGATGATGAGCTTGGTGCGCGGGGTGACCAGTCGTTCGATCATTTCTGCGGTTACTCGGAAACCCTGATTCTCGTCGGCTTCCAGCAATACGCACTTCCCTCCGGCATAGCGCACAATGTCCTTGAACGAGACCCAATAGGGCACCGGCAGGATAACTTCGTCGCCGTGGTCGACCAGAACCTGGATGGCATTGAACAATGCATGTTTGCCGCCCACCGAGGCAATTGATTCCTCGCGCTTGTAGTTCGAATCGAAATCCTGGGCATGGCGCTGCACGATGGCGTCGCGCAGTTCGGTGGTGCCTCCTACTGCTGTGTACTTGGTAAAATTGGCCTGAATGGCTGCGATAGCCGCATCCTTGATATGCTGCGGCGTCGCGAAATGGGGCTCACCCGCTCCGAAGTCAACTACATCGATCCCCTGTTGGCGGAGTTTGTCAGCTTCGGCCACCACTGCCATGGTTGCGGAAGGCTCAATGCGATTGATGCGGTCGGTCAGTTTCAGGGCAGCGGCGACTTCGGTCACTGGGGTCATGCTCGTTTCCTCTTTTTCGTTTTAGGATCTCTTGCGTGTTGCAGCTTGACGGCTGGATCGAGCTTGTCCTTGATGCGTTGCTCAACCATCTCCGGAACTAAGTCTTTGATCGATCCGCCCAGTTGTGCAATCTCGCGCACCAACCGGGAACTCAGATAAGAATACTGCTCGGCCGGCATCATGAACACTGTCTCCAACTCAGGATGTAGTTTGCGATTCATCAGCGCCATCTGCAGTTCGTATTCGTAATCACTGATGGCGCGAATCCCGCGGAGCACCGCGTCAGCCTTGACCTTGGCGGCGTACTCGACCATGAGTCCGTCGAAAGTCGCGACCTCCACGTTCTTGAATTCGGCGGTCATGGACTCCAGCATTAGCACGCGCTCCGGTAGGCCGAACAGCGGTGCCTTCTCGGCATTGCGCAGGATGGCCACAATCAATTGATCGAAAATCTTGCTGCCTCGCGCGATCAGGTCGAGGTGTCCATTGGTCGGAGGGTCGAACGAACCCGGATAGATGGCGACAATTTTCTTCAATGATCCTCTTTATAACGATCCTCGGGCAAAAAGGAGAGATTGATAACAGAGGATTCTATCCGGCTGGTGAAGGCGATGGCAATTATTGTTTCAGACCTGCCAAGGGCCAGCAGTTTCATCAGGATATCGCATCAAACCCGGTATCCCGAAAACCACCCGGTTCACAACTTTTTACGTCTTTTTACCCTGAATTGACACCTGCCTTAGGAGGTTTGACTATGGTGTTTCAAGATAGAACGGACTCCAAGACCCAATGAAACTGAAGCGACCAAGGAATGAGCGAACCCGGCTGATGCTCACGCTTGAGCTCGCCGTAGTGTTGCCTGCCGCAGCCCTGGTGATTCTGAGCGCTGTTCATTTGGAGACAATCCAGCGCGACCGCGGAGTGCAGGCGGCGTTCCAGCGTGATTTCATCCAGGTCTTGGCCATCTCCGAAAAGCAGATCAATCAGAAGGCTTATGAGTTGATCGACGATGTGCGGGACCAGTTTCCGGCGTCCGGCCCCGCGTGCACTGAAACCATGGACCGGATTCTGGCCACCCATCCCTATGTGGCGCATCTATTCGTGTACGACCCGGCAACAGGCATCGTGTTCCGTTCCCAGCCCGGTCTTAGCAATTCGACCGCGTCTCGTTCCGAGCATGAATATCTCTCTTCTATGTTCTCCGGCTGGATTCAAACGGAGTACGGGGACATGGAGAAGAGTCTGGAAGAACTAGACAAGAAGGGCAGGCGATATCCCTTCTCGGACTGGATCCCGCGGGGAGAAAAGCACGTCTACATCGCTGGGCAGTTTTTCCTGACCAGCGGCGCGGGAGAGAAAAAGGCCATCGCCGGAATGGTGTTTGACGCGGACTACCTGCACGATCAGTTTTTTCCCGAGATGCTGAATGCGGTCTTGAGTCACCAGGAAGAAAAGGGAGAGAAGAACCGCGTGGCTATCATGCTGCGTCCCAAGTACGACTACACGCCCTTGGCGACTTCCTCCGGCTGGGACGGCGGTAATCCTGAAGTAGAGCGCAACCTCGAAGGGGCGTTTCAGCAACTGACTCTTGCCATCAAGCTACCCGGTACCACGCTGGCGGCGATGGAGCAGCACTTTGTGCGCACCAGCTTCCTGATTTTAGGGGTTATTTCGCTGCTCCTTACCGGAGGGCTCGTTCTGACTCACCGCAATATTTCGCGGGAAATGGCGCTGGCGAAGTTGAAATCCGATTTTGTTTCCAACGTTTCGCACGAATTGCGGACACCGCTTTCGTTGATCCGCCTTTATGCCGAGACGCTCGAAATGGGCCGCCTGAAGTCGGAAGAAAAATACCAGGAGTATTACTGCATTATTCGGAAAGAAAGCGAACGGCTGACGGCGCTCATCAACAACATCCTCGATTTTTCGCGCATCGAGGCTGGACGAAAAGAATATGACTTCCGCGAGACCGACATGCGGGAACTGGTTCACAACACGCTGGATTCTTACCGCTTCCAGATTGAGCAGAACGGTTTTGCCTTCGAGGAGAAGATTGCCGAAGATGTGCCTCCGCTGCGAGTGGACCGCGAGGCCATGGCGCGGTCTTTATTGAATTTGGTGAACAACGCACTCAAGTATTCGCAAGACCAGAAGTTCATCGGCGTGAATCTCTTTCGCCACAACGGTTCGGTGAAGCTGGAAGTCGTGGACCACGGCATCGGCATTCCCAGCGAAGAGCAGCACAAGATTTTCGAAAAGTTCTACCGGGTTGGAGACCCGCTGGTCCACAACACCAAGGGCAGCGGGTTGGGACTCTCTCTGGTGCGCCACATTGTGCAGGCGCACGGCGGAGAAGTGGCAGTCGATAGCAGTCCGGGGCGCGGCAGCAAGTTCACCATCACTTTGCCGCTGAACCCCAAGATCAACGGACACATAGTGGCAACGGCTTGAAGTTCGGAGACGGGAGAGCATGGCCAAGATCCTGATTGTCGAAGACGAACCCAACATGGTGGCGGGGTTGCGGGATAACTTCGAATTCGAGGGATACCAGGTGCTGACGGCTCCCGATGGAGTGGCCGGCCTGGAACGGGCCCTCAGCGAGTCGCCGGATCTGGTGATTCTGGACGTCATGATGCCGCGCATGAGCGGCTTGGACGTCTGCAAACAACTCAAGGCCAAAAAGCCGTCAATGCCGATCATCATGCTCACCGCCCGTGGGCAGGAAGTGGACAAGGTAGTCGGGCTGGAATTAGGAGCCGACGACTACGTCACCAAACCTTTTTCCATTCGCGAATTGTTGGCCCGAGTGAAAGCCGTGCTCCGCAGGGCGGGAACGATTCCAAAGCAAGGCGAGAAGTTTGCCTTTGGCGAGGTGGAAGTGAATCTGCGTAACTGCCAGGTTTCCAGAAAGGGCAAGGCGCTGGAGTTTTCGTCGAAAGAGTTCGAGTTGTTGAAGTACTTCCTCAACCATCCGGGAGAAACGTTAAGTCGCGACCGGTTGCTCGAGGATGTGTGGGGTTACGACCGTTTTCCCACGACGCGAACCGTGGATGCGCATATTGTCCGGCTGCGGCAGAAGGTGGAACCGAAGCCGGACGATCCGCGTTTCATATTGACGGTTCATGGGACGGGCTACAAGTTTGTTGGTTGAGATCGTAGGACGATACCACATGGAAAAGGCTCTTCAACTCGGTGGGCAAACGCGAGCGAAGGTCGGCCCGGCTCGCGCCGATGACGCACTCCTCATCCGCGAAGCTCAGATGGGCAATGCCGCCGCTTTCGAAGAACTGGTGCGCCAGTACGATCGCCCGGTCCTGCGTTTGGCGGTTCATCTTACGGGGTCGCAAGAAGATGGGCAGGATATCTACCAGGAAGCTTTTCTCCGTGCCTACATTAATCTGGGCAGGTTCCGATTTGAGTGTTCGTTCTACACTTGGATTTACAGGATTGTTACCAACCTGTGCCTGGATCATCTACGTAAAAAGTCCTCTCGCGCACGCGATCTGACGACCACCATCTCGGCTGATGGTGAAGAAGAACAGGTACTGGATCGTCTGCCCGACCAGCGGGCCGGTACCAGCCCGGAGCGCAGCTTGATCAGCCGGGAACTGCGAAAATGCATTGTGCGCGCTATGGAGAGACTTTCGCCACGGGAGCGCGTGGTGTTCGAGCTGAAGCATTACCACGGACTGCGACTGCGCACCGTAGCAGGCATTCTGAACACCAGCGAAGGCACCATCAAGAACACTCTCTTCCGCGCCACCCACAAACTGCGGACGCAACTGGCTGAAGTTCGTTGAGGCCGCCGGACTACAAAGACTCGATTCAAGTCCGATAAGAGCATAAGTACTTTCTTTTTAACGGCAAAGCCCGGCGGTTATCACGCGAAGGCTAGGAATTGTGATGGCTGGTTACCTGCGACGGATCGGGCCAAACAGTCGTGCAGAAAAGCGCATCAAACAAGCTATAATGAGAGCAGTTCTGCAGAAAGTAATGTCTCTTTCCGGGAAGACAATCACGATGTCAAACAAAGTCAAGGCTGCAATTCTGATACCTTCGGCCGCAGTGTTGCTGTTCATGGTCGTAGGCGGCATGGACGGAGTACGGGCTTCGAGCAACGATGGCGCGTACCGCCAGCTCCAGGTGTACAGCGAAGTGCTTTCGCGAGTGCAGGATCAATATGTCGAAAACCCCAATCTTCCATCGGTGACCGACGGCGCCCTGCACGGGCTGCTGGAATCGCTGGATGCCAATTCCAGCTATCTAAGTCCGGCGGAGTACAAGAGCTACAAAACCCACCTGTCAGGATCAAAAGCCAATATCGGCGCTGCTGTCTCCAAGCGCTTGGGCTATGCCGCGGTCATCTCGGTGATGCCAGGCGGACCCAGCGACAAAGCAGGCCTGCAGGACGGAGACATTCTCGAAGCCATTGAAGGCAAGAGCACACGTGAAATGTCGCTGGCTGAGATCCATAACCTGCTGGCGGGGCAGCCGGGTTCAAACGTGACTGTTTCCGTGGTCCGCGCCCGCCGCGCCGAGCCTGAGAAGCTGGTGATCACGCGCGATACCATCGTCATTCCCGCGGTAACCGACAAGATGATCGGGGATGGTATTGGCGAAATTCAAGTGGACGCGTTTTCCAAAGGCAAGTCGCAGGAAATTGCCAGCAAGATCAAGGCGCTGCAGAAGGACGGAGTCAAGAAGCTGATCCTCGATTTGCGCAACTGCGCCGAGGGCGAGGAGTCCGAGGGCATCGAAACGGCCAACCTCTTCCTGAATCATGGGCCCATTACTTATCTTCAGGGACAGAAGTACCCGCGCGAGGCATTTAATGCTGATCCTGCCAAGGCCATAACCAACCTCCCGCTGGTGGTACTGGTGAACAAAGGCACGGCGGGGCCCGCGGAAATCGTGGCGGCTGCGATCCTGGAAAACGCCCGCGGAGATGTGGTGGGCGATAAGACGTTTGGCGACGGGTCGGTACAGAAGGTGATCGAGATGGGCGACGGATCAGCGCTGATCCTGTCAGTTGCCAAGTACTACACACCCAGCGGCAAAGCCATTCAGGATACTGCGGTGACGCCCAACGTTTTAGTCGCGGACGAGGATGATGATGGACCCTTGCCGGATGAGGACGAAAACGCCGTGCCGTCGGACCAGACCACCAAGCCGCAGCCTCCGCAGCAGGACGAACAATTGCAGAAAGCGATTGAAGTGTTGAAAGGCCACACCAGCTAAACAGAACTTGGCGGCTGTGGCGTCGGCTTGGCCAACCGCCGCACCCAACGACCGCTCCATGCCCGGAGAACGGGAACCCCGAGTTTTGGCTGTCTCTTGCCGCCTGGCCGGAACGACCACGTCATTCCCCAGGAATAGAACGCGATGATCAGCAGCACGTCAACCGGCATGCCGAAAACGATGTACAGTACGGGCATGAACAGCACAGTCTTCTGCAGCACTATGGCCTGCGCCAGGACCTGAAACGGCAGAAAAACTGTAAGGTGCACCATGGTCATGGCAGTGAGAGCAGCTTTTCTTAGCAGGCCGAAGTCGAAAATGTAGTAGGTCAACGCGAGCAGCAGCGGGATCACCGAAATCAACCCGATTCCCGACGCGGCCAGAGCTTCCATGTAGCTGTCCGGGGTATGAGGGAAGTGGGTGGGCCAGAGCGCGAAATAGATCAGCGACGAGGCCTGGATCAGCAGAATGCCGCGAGCCAAATAGATCACCGGGACCAGTTTCTTCGAAAGAAAGAAAGTCGCAGTGAAGAGCAGCAGCGTGACCGCGCAGGCCAGGGACCAGGTTTGAAGATCGGGCAAGATCGGCTCCATGCGCAGGTACGGAACCCGCAGTTGCAGGAACCGGAAATGGTGTTCAGCCACGTCCAGCCTGGCATTCACAGGCAAAAGGCGAAGACCCAGACTCAAGGCAGCGTTCCAGAGCTCGCACACCCACGGCAACGCAAGTAACCAAATGGAAGAAAATAGGAAAAATAAGGAGATCGACGCGATTACGTTCAACGGGCCGAGACGGAAGTGGGTCAGCGCGCGGTGCATGGAAATCACGCCGCCGCGATGACCGCGGAACTGCACCGGGTCCGGCAGCCTCGGCTGCGCCGGATTCTGCGCGAGAGACGCGCGCATTTCAGAACTCCTTGAAAAAGCCAAACGTGCTGCCGCCTCGCAAGTAGAACGGGCTGTGGTAATAGTCGCCCACAAAATTGAAACCCCAGTCCGGGCCCATCCATTTTCGCCAGGTGATGGTCAGGGTTTCGCTGTTGAACTGCGAAAGAGTGGCGGTTGGGCCAATCAACTGGTACGCCTCTTCTCCGAAGCCGGCGCGAACTGTAACGTATTGCTGTTTATTGTGGCCTTGCGTTACCGCGATAAATCCCGCCGGCGCGAAAACGGCCCCAGGATGGCTCAAGTTAAAGTAAATTCCTTCTTCCACAATCCAGGGCTTCTCGAAATAATAGGTGCTCCCGGTGTAGAAGGTATGGTCCCGATGAACATCTTTGGCCATGACATAGCTGAGACCTGCGGTAGTGATCCATTGCTTGCGGCCCAACCACTTTTTGTTGAGGAATCCGTCGCTACGGAAACGAGGCCAGAAAAAACCACCGGCGCTGGAACCCACGGTGAGCGCCCCGTACCAGTCGGGATTGAAGTTGTAAGTGTCTCCGGCGGCAAAGTAAACGCCGGCGTCTCCGAACTCGTGCTGCCCGCTTATTTCGGCGTCCCAAATGTTTTTGCCCTGTTCATAGACCCCACGAGTGTAGCCCCCGCTCCAGGAACCGAAGCCGTTGGTCAGGGTCATGTAGTCCGCGCCCGTTTCCACGTAGTTGGTTGGGGGCTTAGTCTGGGCTTCCGGTTGTGCGGCGACCACCGCTGGCGGCGGCGCCGGGTCCGATTCCGGGGAAGACTGGCCTTTCGCTTGGAGCGTAAAGGCAACGGTCGCCAGAATAAGCAATACCTTGAATCGATAGTGTCCGAAGTTTGCAGTGGTCATTTAGTTATTCTCGTGCTTTCGAATTGAAGTTCTTTCCCTTCCCGAGCGATCACCATCCAAGCGTCGTTGTCGCGCACCACTTGCGCTGATCCCTGTACCACCACCGGCTCGGAGAAGCTCGCAGACGGTAGCCGCCACGTGTCGTGTTCCAGGCTCACAGGGTGAGTCGCCGCGATGGTGACTCGCTCCCCCGCCTGTGAGGTGCTCCAGGTCACTTGTTTGCGTGAGTTCAAGAACGTCGCAAGTTGCGTCATTGTGTACCAGCGGAATTGTCCATCCGTGCGCAACCGGCCAGTCCGTTCCATCCACTGATCCACAAGGTCGTGGTATTGCATCATCCCAGGTGGATGGAAATACACCAGTCTCACGGAGTGGTGGTCTACGACGAATTCGGTGACCGCTTCCAACCAATGCTCGATCTCCACGCTCGAATATCCTTCTCTTGCCATCTCCTCAAAGGCGGCTGCCTGGTTCAGGTGAACGATGGGAAACGCCCAGATGTTGCTGCCTTCGCGCACACCGTCGCGATATCCCTGAGTCGGCGCCATGCCACTATTCCCCGTGAAGTAATAAGCCAGGAATCCGTGCGATGCCAGCCATGCGGTAACCCACTTGGGCTGATTCCCGTCAGGCGCGGAATACTCCACGACCGGCTTGCCGGTCGTCTTCTCCAGCGCCGTCTTGTTCCACGCCAGATATTTTTCTAGGTCGGCAGGATTGTCTTTGTCCACATGCGCGGCAAAATAGTCGTGGATCCAGCCGCCATGGCTTCCGATCTGATGGCCCTGGTTCGAGAGGCGCCGAACCAACTGTTGGCTGACGGGATTGTGCTCGGCGTTAAAGCCTTCCCCGTCTCCGATTCTCATTGCGTCGGGACCGGCTGTGATGTGAATCGAGTAAGGTCCTTGTTGCATGATCGACCAGGTACTCATTTCCTGTACGGGCTTGATGGCGGCATTGGAATCAACGTGCCAGTTCAGCACCAGGCCACCAACGCCGTCGGGAACCGCCATCAGCGACGGCAAAGCCAGCGAATGCTCTGCAAAGTACCGAAGAAAAGCGTGCAGCAGTAAGCCGTCAGTGTTGGCCTTGAGATATCCCAGAGGCAGATTGACGAACAGCACCGAACCGCTGCCGTAGGTGTGCTCGTTGGCGACGACTCCGCCGCTGGAGTGGAAGAGTTCGTGACCGGAGTTCTTGCCGGAGGTCACGAAACTGGGATACTTCAAGTCCCCAAACTTGTAGCGGCGGAGCTGAACATCAAAGTCTGAGTCAGGTGCAATCGCGGAAGCGGCGGTCGAGTTGGAATCGCCAGCTGCCGGCTGGAAGGGATAGTATTTTCCCGGAGGGATTTCCATCTGGCGCACCAGGGAGAGCTTCCCGGTTACATCCCCCCAACGGATCGTGTCATCGTGAAGCCGGTCGTAGAGGGCATAATCCACACCCGCCAGATCAGAAAATCGGGACCAACCCCGCGCATACTTTCCTTCCGGCGATAGGGTGCCTGCGTCATAGACCAGCAACAGCTTGCCGCCTGCTGTCACAAAGCGTCGAATGGAAGCTATGAAGAAATCACTGGCTTGCTGGTGCACGGTATCGGGCAGAATTACTCCCGCGCACTTGGGCTGTCCGAAGAACGGGCGGACAAAGTCGGAGTCGCGCATGGGGACAATGTGAAGTCCCTCTTCACTCGCCGCATCCAACCAAACTGTAACTTTGTAGTCGGAAAGACTAACGCCATCGGGAAGTAGCAACAGCAAACGGTCGGCATCGGCGTCGGAGTTTCCTCGTGACGACCACGCCCCTACGATGAGGGCCAGCAGAAGACTGCCGGTTCCCAGAATGATCCATCCGTATTTCATAGTTTGGCCACGGTCTGTCCTTGGTCGCGCGCCCACAAAGTCCCGAAGACCACCACGCCCGGCTCGACTTGAATGTTCGGGGCACTGACCGTGGTTGGGTTTGGCATCGTGCCGCATCGGGTTCCTTCTTGCAGGAGCACGGTGCGCTCGGCGATCACCGGGCCGCGAATCCTGCAATCAGGACCGATTTGCATGATGCTGGCGCTGATCAGGCTTCCCTCAACCGAGGCGCCAGGTTCAAGAACCAGTTCCTTTTCACTCTTTACGCTGCCGCAAACCCGCGCACCGGCACCGATCCGAAGCCGGCCTCGAACCACCAGATTGCCGAGGAAGACTTCGTCCGCTCGAATCTCAAAGTCGCCATCGTGGAGCAAACGCTTTGTAGTCGTCTCAACTCCGGGAATCTTGGCGTGGTTCTCTGCAGGGTCCGCGTCCGGACCAATTGCGATGTAAGGAGCATTCAACCGCAAGAAACTGCATTCCTCCGACAAGCGGATGCCGGTGTCTGAGGAAACCCGGCCATATAGCCGGCAGCCGGGGTTGGCGCTAAACTCTCCGACCGCATGGACCCAGCGCATGACGCTGCTTTCACGGCCCAGCCGAATGTCTTTTTCCGCGAGGATTGCGCGGTATCGATTGTTGGTTCCACCGATCACACTACCGGCTGAATAAATGTCCTTGGAGAAATTGATTTCCGAGGGCAGCAGCAGGTCGCTGCCGGAGGCGATGATCACCGGGTTGAACTCGTTTCGTTCCCGAAAAGGCAGGAACAAAGCCTCTTCTCCGCGTCCCAAAACAAGGTATTCAGATCCGTCCGGCATGGTGCCAGTGGTGTGCGTGCCCGATCTGACACACTCCTGTAGAGCCGGTTGCAGGCCTGTCATGTAGCTGCGAAAACCATCGGCAAAGAACCGTATTTCGCCAGTGTGTTGTTGAATCACGCTCAGAGGCAGGGCGTCTGACTTGCTATGCAATTCAACCAAAGCTGGCACCAGCGGCAAGACCATCAAGGCACTGGTCAGCAAGATCAAACCCACGACGGCGAAGAAAGGGTTCATGAAGCCGCCTTTCGGAAGCGCTCGGTCTTATCCCAATGAAATTCAGCTCCGGTGAGCGCGTCTTTCACCTGCGACACGGCGGCCCAAGACACGGCGAAAATACTGACGGCAAAACCCAGAATCAGGAAGGGCACGAGGCAAACTCGTTTCCGGGAGCCGTCCAGCCGTACCGCTGCGGCAATCTCGAAGAAGGCCGCCAGATTGCCGATGGCCGCATACGCAGTCACGGAAAGAATGGCCACAATTCCATGCAGGGGAGCTACGCCCTGGTAGAACACGCCCAAGGCCAGCGCCCAACCGACCAGCGTGAACGGGGCCATGATATAAACGCCAAGCAGCAGCGTCCCATCAATCCGCTCGCGCAAGCTGGCACGATGTTTGCCTAACAGAAGATGCAGGCCGTAGGTGACCATCGCCTGGTTATGTCCCTTGGCCCAGCGCTTGATCTGCTTGATCCTTACCGGCCAGGTTTCGGGCACTTCCTCATAACACTCCGACCGGTTCTGATACACCGTCTTCCAGCCATGCAGAAGCAGACGATAGGTGAGGTCGGTATCCTCGGTTAGAGAGGTGTCGTTCCATCCGCCAATTTCGCGCAGAGCACTCAACCGCACTCCGGCCACCGTTCCGCCGTGTTGGGGCACCAGGCGAAGATTCATGCGGGCTTGCTGGTCCACCTGATAGCCACCGGACCGCTCCAGATCCAGCAGACGAGTAAGCAGATTCGTGCCACAGTTCATCGGCACGACGCGTCCCATGACCCCACCCACTTCCGGATCAAAGAAAGGAGCGGTGAGCTGCTTCACCAAGCCCGCGCCGGGAATGTAATCGGCGTCAAAAATCAGGATGACTTCGGTTTCCACCAACTCCATTGCATCTTTCAGGGCAGCCGCCTTGCCGCCTTTTCCGTCTTTGCGGTGAAAGGGACGAATGCGGCCGGGAAAGCGTTCCACAAATTCGTCAATAATTTCGCGGGTGCGGTCGGTGGAACGATCGTTGACTGGGATCACCAGCATGTTGTCGGCGGGATACTTGACCGTCATCAGCGCGCTGAGAATATTGGCGACTACTTTCTCCTCGTTGTGGGCCGCGACTAACACTGTCACCGGCGGCCAGTCCGCGGTGTCGATGTCAATGTAGGGGTGCCGCTGGAAGCCGAACAGCCGGTTCAGCGTGAACCAGTAATGGCGCGCGGTGTAAACGCAGATAACGGAAACAATAACGTAGAGTGCATAGATCATGGCGCGCCATTGCGATCGCGATCCGGGGCTGTCACTCCTTGCCTGCGGCTGCGGCTTTTGCCGCGGCCACTTCGAGATCACTCTTCCGCCGCCGGGGTTGCGGTCTTGGCGGCAGCTTGAATTGCTTGTCAGCAGCTAACAACGGAATTTTCTTCTGGTGCCAGCGAAACACTGCCTCCACGATTCGCTCCGAACTATGCCCATCGCCGTAGGGGTTTTCACCCTCCGACATGTCCTGGTAAGCGTCGGTATCAGTGAGCAAATGGTCGGCCTCGTTGACGATCGCTTCTCGTGACATTCCGATAATCTTTGCCATGCCAAACTGGGAAGCCTCTGGCCGTTCGGTAACCTTGCGCAGCACCAGCACCGGCTTGCGAAACGTTGGTGCTTCTTCCTGAATGCCGCCGGAATCGGTCAAAACCAAAAAGCAGCTTCGTAACAGACTCACGAAGTCGATGTAGCCCAACGGCTCGGTCAGGTGGATGCGTTCCGTGCCTTCCAGCAAAGCATTCACCGTACTGCGCACGTTCGGATTCATGTGCACGGGATAGACCACGCGAATGTCAGGATGTTTCTTGACCAAGTCCTTCAACGCCAGGCACATGTTTTCCTGGTCCGATCCCCAGGATTCACGGCGATGAGAGGTCACCAGTACCAGGCGGCCATCATTACGCGGAATGCCAGCCAGTGGGGTGCCTTCCCAGGAATGAGGCAGGTCACCCAGCAAACGCAGTGTGTCCACGACGGTGTTGCCGGTTACAACGATTTTCTCCGCCGGGATGCCTTCCGCCAGCAGGTTGTCGCGTGACAGTGCGGTTGGAGCGAAGTGAATCTCGGTCATCACCGAGGCCAAACGGCGATTGCCTTCTTCCGGGAACGGGTTGTAAAGGTCGCCGCTGCGCAGACCGGCTTCGATGTGGCCAACTGCAACCTTGCAGTAGTAGGCAGCCAGAGCCGATGCGAATGCCGTGGTTGTGTCGCCTTGAACCAGGACGATGTTGGGCTCGAATTGATGGCAGGCGTTCTCAACCGTATCCAAAACGCGACCGGTCAACGAGCTCAGAGTTTGGTTGGGGCGCATCACGTCGAGCAGGAAGTCAGGTTTGATCTTGAAAAGCTTGAGGGCGTTGTCGAGCATGGTCCGATGCTGTCCGGTATGCACGACTGCGGTCTCGAATTCTTCGGAACGCTGGCGCAACTGGTGGATCACCAGCGCCAGCTTGATTGCTTCTGGGCGCGTGCCCAGTACTGCGATGACCCGACACTTCATCGGCTTTCCCATCTGTAGCCTCAGATTGGTTTGAAGACGGGCCTTTGCCCTGATTCTGCAAACACTTAGTCGGCTTCTCAGCGTCTCTGAGTTGGAGCTGCTGTTGCCTGTTTTGGCGGTGAGAGCTAACTACTCCGATTCTAATGAGCAGGTAATTTCCGTAAAGATTACCAACGTTACCTTCGGATTCCGGGGATTGGCCGCGAGGGGTGCTGCTTTTCTGGGAAATGTCGAGAATTGGGCAAAAGTGACCAGGGATGCATTCTCCCTGGTCCGGTTGCAGAAACTTCTACGAAGTGCTGGTCTGCTAAGCGGGTCGCCTACTTGAATTTGATCGTCTGTTTGCACCCCGAACTTACTGCTTTCAAGACGTTATTCTTGGTTGCGATGCCGCAAGTGTAGAACTGACCGAGGGAATCTGCGAACGTATACTGCTGCGAACTGCCAGCTCCGGTGTTTACGCCAGTGTTGAAGTTGAGTGAGTCCTTCGAACTGACCAGGTTGTCCACTGAAGAGGAATACGATGGATTCGCTGTGATGTGTTTGAATTCCTGCTGCACGGTTGTCGTTTCGACTGTCTCTCCATTCGGGAAGCTGACAGTAATTCCCAGCGTTAATGGATAAAGGAACGATTCGGTGCTGACAGACCCGCCACTCCCACCCGTAGTGACGCTTGAGTTCACCGGAGTTAGCTGCGATATGTCTTGCACATAGACGGACGGGGTGATCTTAAATCCCTGCTCGTTGCTGAAGTTCACACTCTGCTGGATGGTGGTCTTGACTTTGCCGTGAGAGGTGTTCACGAATCCAGCAATCTGGAACGTTCGCTGCGAAGTCGTGGTCACTGTACCTTTAACGTTATTCCCATTCACATGCAAGTTCGTCTTGACCACGGGATTCGGACTTTGAATAGTGTTTGAAGTGACTTCTCCGGTCACTTGCTGGGATCCGTGGTCTTCGAACAACAGCAAAGTTCCGGTCACACTGAACTGACTGTTGACGTTGAGCACATTCATAGCGACCGTGTGTTGCTGCCCATTACTCAACAAGCCGGCAAACGGTGTCAGGTTGACGCGGTAGGGCATGAGGTCCAGCGTTTGCACGCCCGGAATTGGTACCCATAAGAAGGGATCGATTCCGCCCGTGAATATCCACGGATAGACCGGAGCCACGCCAGCTGGTTGCCCGTCGATGCTGATCTCCGCTTCGCGAAAAGCCGTACCGCCGCAACTCTGCAATTCGGTGGTCAGGTCATCCGGCACGCAGGTGTACCAGAACTCGTCGCTTTGCTGTCCTTGAGTGACGACGTCCAGGTATGCCTGCTCGATATTCGTTGGCAGCGTGAAGGTGGTCGTGAGCTGGTCGGTGGGTGTGTACACGAAGCCCGGCAGGTTCACTCCGCCGTTGCCGTTCGGCTGGACTAGGGGCAGGACTGCGTCGGGCCGCACCGGACCCGTACCTTGCAAGGGATAGAATTCCAGGTCAGCGCTTACCGTGAACACCCCGTTCAAAGTGTTGTAGGGCGGCGGGCAGTCTGTAGTGCAGTTCGGGAGCACCATCGTGCCGGGTTGGGGTGCCGTCAATAGCGCACTGTAATCGGTAACATCGCGTTCCACGTGCCAGGTATTGGTGTCCGTGAACAACGGTTCCGGAGTGGTTCCGAAGTACAGCTCGGTGTTATTCACATAAAGGCTCGCCGTCCGGTCGAATTGGGATCCTGCGTTCTCGCTGAAATCTGCTTCGAGAACGATCGCTGCCCATGGTCCGGGACAATTGGCGGGCGGTGTGTATTGAAAGGTCTGATTGGATTCCGAGAAGAATGCGAACTGATAGCCCGTGAACAGCTGGACTGTGCAGGGTTGTTCCGACGGCCGTGGAACCAGAGGGTCAGCCGTCACCGTAAACTGCGTACCCACCTGCCGATTCAAACTTTGCGCCAGGGATTGTCCACCCAACGCCAACAGGATCAAGAGAGTTGCTACTGCGAACTGCGTCCGCAACGAATGCATATGGAGTTCCTTTCAAGTACGGGAAATCGGTTTGTGAGAAACAGCGAGTGTAAAATCTTTTGGAGGCCACGTCCGTCGCACCGAAGCTTCATTGCAGCTGAGGCCGCCAGCCACGCAAGGATATCGCCGTCCTCGTCAGTTTGTCATTGGAGAAGAAAGTCCTAAGACATGACGATAAGGCCGTCGCTTTAAACTGAATGGTGAAACCGCTTCCTGATTTCATCCTATGGGAACAGCGGCTGGAGATGGCTGTTCCTAGTGTGGCAATAGCCACCACCTTATGTGGCCGTGGATTTCGACCAAAACGATGGTACCCTGCAATCGTCATCCAATGCCGGTTGCCGGATTCGTATAATAGCTGATGTGTCTGGGAGTGGAGGAAGTTATGACAGGAACAGCGCTTTCGACACCCAAGATCCCGCCGCGACACTCCCGGCACCGTTCATGTTCGCACCTTTGCTTGGTATCAGCCATGGTTCTCGGGGTGTGCAGCGCCCTTACGCAGGGTCAGGAAACGGTTGTCCTCGTGGGTTCCGGATCGAGTGTCCCAGCACCTCTTTACACCCGATGGACGCAGGAGTACGGCAAACGCAATCCCCATATTCAGATGCGATACGTTCCCTTGGGTACGAGCGAAGGGATCAAACAAATCTCCCATGGCAGCGGGGATTTTGGTGCCGGAGAAGTTTTACTTACTGCCAAGGAGAGGGCGGACGAGGGCTTAACTGAACTACCGGTCGTGCTCATCGCCATCGTTCCCATCTACAACCTTCCCGGTGTCCGCTCTGAACTCCGACTTTCCGGGGAAGTGTTAGCCGGCATCTTCCTGGGAGACGTGAAGACGTGGAATGCGCCGCCGATCGTCAAACTCAATCCTGACATAACCCTGCCGAACACGCCGATTCAGGTAGTCAATCGCCCCCCCGGCAAAGGCTCGAATTACGTGTTCACTGATTTTCTTTCCAAGACGAGTCCTAAATTTCGCGCTCAAATCGGGGTTACTCCATCGCCCAATTGGCCGGTCGGAGCGGCGGCGGAGCGAAGCTCCGATATGGCGGACAAAGTAAAGAGTCAACCCGGCAGCATCGGCTTCGTAGAGCTTCAATATGCGACGAAGAATAATATTTCTCAAATCGCCGTTTTGAACCCTTCCGGTAAGTTTGTCAAAGCTACCAATCAGACCATAGCTTCAGCATGCGAGGCGTCAGAAGAGCCGCGGTGGAATAACTTCTCGGCATCGTTGACCAATGCAACTGGTGCGAATTCCTTTCCCATCGCCAGTTTCACCTGGATTTACCTGCGAGCCAAAGGCTCGGATTCGGGCCGCGCAGCCGAGTTAGACGACTTCCTGGTTTGGATATATGGGGACGGCCAGCAATTTGCCACCCAGGAAGGTTACACCGAACTGCCTTCACCGCTGCTTGCGGCCCTAAAAAAGAAGATCAACACTTTGCGCCAGTAACTTGGACGAATATGCAACCCCGATTCATCTGCGCCTGTTTTGTTTGTCTGGCGTCTGTTGCGTTGTCGCAGCAATCGGCAGTACCGTCTCCTCATAGCGAGAGCAGGCCATCCAGCAGCGCCTCAGCCGAGTCGAATCTAAAAGGCTTGTTCGAATCGAAGATCAAAGCAGAATGGGATGCACTGAAGAACAAAGACAAAGCGGCTTACGGAGCGCTGCTGGCGGATGACTACGAGGGCGTGGAAATCGATAATCGGGGTGAACGGAACAAGATCCAGGCGGTTAACGAAATGGCGGACACGAATGTTGTCAGCTATACGCTGTGGGGATACAAACTGATTCCGTTGGGGCCAGACGCCGCCTTCGTTATCTACGAAGTTACGATGCAATTCTCGCCGAAATCCGTCGTGCGTTTTTCGAGGGTTTATATCACCGAGCTTTGGGTCAAGCGTGGTGGAGAGTGGAAGGAATTGCACTATCAGGAGACGCACGTTAAGTAGTCCCTACCGTCCTGTCCGCTGACGATCAGCCAACCCGATTCACCTTGTTGCCATCAGAGACCCGTGGCTCGTTTCCGAGGAGGAGCGCATATGAAACACTTCATACCTGTTTGCCTCTTGATTTGCGCGAGTTTCGCGATCACGCAGCAGGCAACCCAAGACCAGTCCGGCAGCGCGAGCCGAAGTTCTGCCGACCAAAATAATGGGCGGGTCACAATGCGAGGTTGTCTTGGAAAATTCGGCGAAGATTACACGTTGACGCGTCGCAATGCGGAGGAAACTTACGAACTCCAAGCTAGTAAAGGGATCAAACTCAGCAAATATCTAGGGCAACAGGTGGAGGTAACCGGCACTAAAGGGCCGTCGATGGGAACTACTGCACCCAATGAAGCAGTGACCGGTTCCGCCAGTCCGATTACCATCACCGTGACTTCAGTGAAAACGATCGAGCAAAAGTGCCTTGGACCTCAATTCGACGCCAAGTAGCTCGTCCGCGTAGACGCAATTATTGACAATCGACCATCGGAGAGAACACTGACTCCGAGTCGCACGGTGGCAGCGGTCGTTTTTTGCTCTCCACATTAGGGTTGTGGCGCAGGATCCACAGCCCTTCGCCGTTCGTGATGTAGATCAAATTGCGTACGTCGTCCGCCATGACCTTCGTGACACCGTCGAACGTCTGCAGGGTTCGCGGGTTCTTGGGATCACTTAGGTCCAGTACCCTGATAGTCTCGGTGCGAGCGACAGTCGCGCTGTTCCCGGCTTGGGATTTCTCCAGAGAAAGCGCATGTTGCGTGCCGCCGGTGGCAGAACTGTCCGGAGTTTCCGCCAGAGCGACTCCGTTTCCCAGCATGTCCAGTTTTTCGTCGCTGCCTTTCCCCGGCAAAGTCACGTCTTTGACCACATTCGGACGGTCTGGCTGGGTCACATCTACAACCGTGAAACCGTTCGTTGCTGTCTGCTGAATGTACAGGTACTGCTTGGAGCCTTGCTGGCGCAACAATAGCTGACTTACTGGAGTTCCCGGCAGTGGCAAGTGCGCGATGACGCTGGCCTTCTGAGTCGGAGGCTCGCTCCTGGTTTTAGCCAGGGCGTTCGGTGTAACCAGAGCTGACAGGATAAGAAGAGCAATCGCGTGGTCAACGCGGATGTTCAAGAGTCTCGGAGAAATCTTCTTCATGACTACCCCCTTGGTGTTTGTTAATCGTGAGGTACGAGGGTCACTACCAAACCGGCAACCCGAATGCAGGAAACAACATTATGCGCGGGGCGGAGGACGATTGTACACGCAGCTGTCGGTTTTTGTGCCGGGCAGATCTTCTTCTGCGGAGACAATCCTTGCGACAAATGCAGGTGGGGAGGGTAAGTGGACTGCCTCAACTGGCGCAGGCCAGTGCTGCGCAAGCCGGTCACGGTGTTGAATCTTGGCAGTAACTGCGTTGGAGCGAGCGCTTGGCGAATTACCGACGGATTGGTGAAAGACACGGCCAGCAAGCGTGACGGAAAGAGACGCGACCACCAAACAAACAGTCAGCTTGCACTGGATGAACCGGCCCAAACCAGCCTCCCGGGACACATACGAACGTGATGCAAAACAGTCCGTCATGGGTAGCTGCATACAGTATAAGGCAATTGCCCACCTGATGGATTGAGAGGTAGCGTCCGTCTGGGCAGCGCGATCAAGTGACGCGCTGCCGATCACAGATCAGCTCAACTCAACCACCCTACCTTCCGCAGCCTTCTCCTACTGTTGTGCATAGACAACGATACATCCGTTCTGGCTTTGAGTCGTACACCCGGCGCCGGCCTGAAGCGGCACAAATGCGTGATTGTTGCTGGGGTCTACCGCAACGCTGTGAGAGTTCGTGTTAGTCACGACGTTTTGTAGCCAAAGGTTAGTCCCAGCATCGATCACGCCCATAACGGGGCCAGTGGGCATGTCTCGAGCAGCCAGATAATATCGGTTGTCGCCGGGGTTGTACCAGATTTCGTCGACCCCACCCACCTGCGTGATAGTGGCAACAATCTTGCCTGAAGTGCCATTCATCACATATTCGTTAGGAGGGAAAGCCTCGCCATCGTGGTCCGCGCAACCGACCAGGAAGTTGTCGCCCGGCCCTTGAGTGATGCTGGTTGGCATGCAATTTGGCATAAGGAAACTGTTGATGACCACCGGACCGTTCGGATTGCCCGGTCTGGGATCAATCTCATCAACCGAACCCACCGTGAGATTGCCTGTGGCATTTCCGTTCGTGAGCAGAAAATGTCCAGTGTTGGGGTTCCAAGTATGGCCGCCTAAGCCGGCCAAGGCGAGTGCTCCGTTGCAGCCCGTACCCGGGGCGGTTTGGTTGCAGAATACTCCTGCCGACGTAAGGATCGGTCCGTGATGGCAAGGAATGGATTTGGTGCCGGTAATGTACGGTGGTGTACCAGAAACGCCGGAGTTTACCTGAGGATTGGAAGGGTCGGGGCAGACGAAGCCAGCCGGCCCGTTCAGACCAACATCATCAACCGGAACGCCAATGTTGTTTTGGGGGGCGCCATCGTAGTAAATCTGGCCCAGGATGCATGAGGGTGGATTGATGGGGCCAAGGGCATTTGCAAACGGCGGGCCGTAGGGAGTGGTGGGCTCAACCGGCAGACAATTTGAGGCGCGGGAAACGACCCCGGAGACGTCGATAAACGTAATGTAAGGCAATCCCGGGTCACCATTGATCACAGCCAGGATCTGATCCTTGGGGTCATAAGATAGTTCGTCTGCTCGTAGATCCCCGCAAGTCGGATCAGAGAACGCGCGCCCGTTGGCGGAAGCGATGCAAGGTGCAATGCCGCTTTGATTGCCTTGCGGATTTCCAGTATATGGGTTGTTGTTGCCGATTTGCCCATCAAAGTCTGGCGACAGGCCCGTCGGAATCACAGCGATAACAGTGGGAGGAGTGGGTGGGTTCTTAGTTAAATCCATAGTAGTGAGGTCGAACACGACCACCGAACTGCTCGCGTTTCCGGTGAACAAGGTTTTGCCGTCGGGAGTTAATTGCTCTCCATCCGGGCCTGACAGGGGGTTCACGCCGTTGGCGCGGGCAGCGCAGCATTGCGCTCCAGGAAAGCCGCCAAAGAGGCCGTTGGCGCCGAACCCTGGAATATGGAAAGCTCCATTCCGGCAGCCAAACCTCGTCCAATTCCCCAATACCGTGACGATCGGAGGAATGGTGCCGACACATGGACTGGCGAAGTCTCCGCCGCCTGCGACACCGTTGGCGCCGGTTATTATGTTGACGGCGACGTCGTTGATGGTGTCAATGACGGCAACGTCTAAACCGATACGATCCGACACATAGTCCAAGTGGTTGATCGGGTCGATAAAACTTATATCAAATGAGTTGAAAGGTCCTCCGGGTTCGCCGGTGGGATTGTGCTCCGGCACCGGTATGATGTCGATGTTGACGTAGCCGCCGTTTGAGGTAGTGCCGCAGATGGGACAGTTGTTTACGCTCCCGCAACCGCTGGCCACTACAAACAGCCCTACGAGAAGAACAGTAAGCAGAATTCTCGATCTCATCGAATCTCCTCCGCGATTTCCCTATCAGCCACTGTCTCGGTTAGTGCGGCCTTGAATCACAAACTGACAACTCAAAACTGAACCGCCGGCTAGAACCTGAACTGAATGCGTTGCAGCAACACAATAAAATTCTGCGGCTCTTGCCCAAGAGTGCTGGGTTCTTTCAGCCGATCGACAGCCACGTTCACCTGATACTTCACCCAATAGTTGAGATACCAGTTGAGTCCGAACGTGAACTCGTCGGTATGGTCGGCGAAGGTGGTCACGAATCCCGGCGTCAGTGGATTGTTCAGTAGGTTAATGCCGGGCTCGTGCGCCTGAATGCTGTCATAGCGGAATGCCAATTCGAAAGCTCCCCATCCGCCGCCCCCTCCTGCGCCCGGACTTTCCGGTCCCATGAATGGATGCTTCACCTTGGGAGTTCCGTTTTCCGGCCGAGTTTCACCGGTCAGCAGGTAAGTAATTTGGCCATAGCCGGCCTTGGCCACGATTCCAGGAAGGCTAAGGAAACCCAGGTTATCCGATTGCTCAGATCCCACATTCCGCCGGTATTGGTTGAGTTGATCGTATTCCCCACGCACCGCCCAGGGACCGTGAACCCAGGTGAACTCGCCGTTGTAACGCTGGGTTGGGCCGTTGATCCGGAACTGGGGGAAGAAAGTGTAAGCGGCGTCAGGCAGCGTGCCACTGAAGCTCAATTCGTTGGAAAGGCCAGCCGTACGACCAAAGCCCATGGATCCGCCAACCGCGAAGTTCTGGAACAGGTTGCCCGTCTTCTTCCTGAAGGGATAGAACCGTAGTCGGCCCACAAACTCAGGTTGATTGGTGGTGTTCGCAGCCAGCACGCCTTTGCCGTTGAAAGCGCCTGCCCACCATTGCATGACACCGCCCGAAATATCTCCGTGAAGTGTGACGCCAGGGCTGCGGTAGGAGGTCGCGGCAGACGGATACAGCATGGATGCCAGGGATCGTTCCACAAAATCCAGGTTGGTGGCGCCGGTCAGCGTTTCCTGAGCAAAAGGCTCCTTGAATTGCCCAACCTGAACCTGGAATTCAGGCTTAACACGCGCGTTCACGTAGAGGTCGCGGAGAATCAGACCGTTAGTAGCGGCCGCATCCGCCAGAAAAGCGAAGTCATAGCGCTTGCCATAGTTGCCTTGGAACCCGAAGCGGGCGCGCCGGATCAGGAAGGTGTCGGCCGGGGCGCCGTCACCGCTATATGCCCGGTAGTCGCTCTGGAAATAGCCGTACGGCTGCAATACGAACTTACCGTCTGGGCTGCGGATGAAAAAGTGCTCCCCGTTCCACCCTGCGACTGACAAGTCCTTTTTGTCGGCGGGCGCAGGAGCCGCCTGCTCGACTAAATTGGCGTTCATCAAACGGACGCCGTCGCCGGCCGGCAGATTGGTCTGGACCGAGTCAGAATCGGCGACCTGAGCTTTGCTTTCGGCTAACTTCTGCACGATCGCCTTCAGTTCCTCGATCGTCTTGCGTTGCGCCGCCACCTCGCTGCGCAGTTCGTTGACTTCCTGTTTACTCGCACTCGCCGATGCGCTGGTTTTGTCGGCAGCTTCCTGAGTTTGAGCCAGTGACTGTGAGGTTGCGAAGAACATCAGCAAAACGATGTAGGTTGTCAGCCAGCGCATGTTGTCCTCTCCGATGATAATTTGCAAAGCGGGCCTGTCCTCAAAGCGCGCGGACACACAGGCTGCACGCTGCCTTGTTCGCTCAGGCCACGAACCGAAAAAATTGTCTAAAATTGCGTATGAGTTCTGTCCGGTATGAAAAGCGGACCAGTTGGGCGGTTTACCACATCAAAACGCATAGTGTCAAGAATTTTTTTAAATGGCCGCGGCGGAAGATTACTCTGACAATAACTATTCGTGCGTTGCGAAGTTTAGTTGGAAGTAAACCTCGGCAAAAGGACGACAAATTCCCCAAGGGCGGATCGTTTATGTAACAACGTTTCGTGAACTCTGGAGATTATCCGGTCTCTGCCGTAGTATCTTGCTGTATCTTTGGCTGGAAATGAGGGCTATGAGCGCCGTAGAACAGGACGTTTCCGCAGTGAACGTTTTTCCTCCCTTGCAACCGCCTCGCCGTTACCTGTTCGGACCTGGACCCAGCATGGTTCACCCGCGGGTTTATCAGGCGCTGGCAAAACCCATCGTCGGGCACCTGGATCCATATTTCATCCAGGTGATGGGAGACAACCAACAATTGTTGAGAATGGCTTTCGGCACACGCAACGGTTCTACCCTGGTGATTTCGGGTACGGGCAGCGCGGGCATGGAAGCTGCCGTTGCTAACTTCGTGGAACCCGAAGCAAAGTTCGCGGTGTTCGCCAACGGTTATTTTTCTGACCGCATCACGGAGATGGCAAAGCGTCATAGCGCCCAGGTCGTCCGCTTTGAAAAGCCATGGGGCGAGACCTTCGGGGATGACGAGGCGGTAGAATTCATCCGTCGCGAAAAGCCGAAAATTGTGGCTTACGTTCATGCTGAGACATCGACCGGCGCCTTACAGCCGGGGGCAGCGATTTGTGCCGCCGCTCACGAGGTTGGTGCGCTGGTGATCGCTGATTGTGTTACGTCGCTGGGGGGAATACCGATAGATTTCGATGAGACTGGCATCGACGTGGCCTACAGCTGTACGCAAAAAGGCCTGAGTTGTCCTCCAGGCTTGTCCCCAATGGCTATTTCGCCACGTGCCATGGACTGGCTGCGGGGTCGAACCACCCCGGTACGCAGTTGGTATCTGGATATCAAGTTAATTCATGACTACTCGACGGTGTCCCACCGTTATCACCACACCGCGCCGATCTCAATGTTTTACGCGCTACGCGAGGCGCTGCTAGTGGTGGCTGAGGAAGGAATTGCGAATCGCTGGGAGCGGCATCGCCGGTGCCATCAGTCTTTTGTCAAAGGTGTCGAGGCAATGGGGCTACGTCTTCACGTTAACGTCGGACACCGAATTGCGACCCTGAACACGGTCTGCGTTCCGAAAGGTGTTGATGAGGCGAAGGTGCGGAAGCGTCTTTTGGACGAGGCTGGCATCGAGATCGCGGGCGGTTTCGGTCCTCTCGCCGGTAAAGTCTTCCGCATTGGGGTTATGGGCCCGTTGGCCACCGAAGAAAATGTTCAGTTCTTTCTGAAGGAGTTTGGCAGGGCGCTGAACGCTGAAGGCTACTCGATTTGATTTCAATGAGATTTCTTCGTTAGTTGGGGATGACACGCATGGACAGTGCGATCGCGATGCTCTTGCTTTTCGAACAACAGGCAAGACCGGCTCGTCATCCCAGGACCCGCGCCAGAGGCGACCAAGAATGACTCTGAAGTCGGTTGAAACCCTGCTTGACGTTTTACATTTCGCAGACAGTCACACCGCAATCATCGTTCCCGAACTTGGAATCCGGGTCACCTACGATTCGCTCCGGCAGCAGGTCTTGGCCATGGCGAACGCCCTGGCCTCTGCCGGCATACGCCGTGGCGATGCGGTGGCGATCACGTTGCCCAATGGATTGCCTGCAATTGTGAGCTTTCTAGCCGCTTCTATCGCCGGGACAGCCGCCCCTTTGAACCCGGCGTACCCCTATGAGGAGTTTCTCTTCTTCCTCGGTGACACCAATGCCAAGGTTTTGCTTTGTCCTCCAGTGGGCGCGGAGTTCGCGCGCAGTGCAGCCGCGGACCGCAAGATTCCAGTAGTCTCGGTGGAAATGAGCGTCCTGGGCAACGTTCACCTCGCGAACGCCGCCACCGGAGTTTCGGCAACCGAGCCCACGCCGGACGACATTGCCCTGGTACTGCATACCAGCGGCAGTACGGGACGGCCCAAACGTGTGCCCCTGCGGCATTTCAATCTGGCGGTCTCATCCGCGAATGTCGCTAACACCTACGCTCTTTCTGACGAAGATGTTTCGCTGTGCATCATGCCGTTGTTCCACATTCACGGCCTGATTGGCTCGGTCATGTCAACGCTGCTTTCTGGCGGGACGGTAGTTGTCCCCAGCAAGTTCAACGCGCTTTCTTTCTGGCGGACGGTTCGCGAACATCGCGTGACCTGGTATTCGGGAGTTCCCACCATGCATCAACTGCTGCTGGCCCGGACTCACCAGAAACCGGCGGAGTCTGAATCGCTGCGCTTCATACGGTCCTGTAGCGCACCCTTCTCGGCCGAACTCATTCACAAGATCGAAGATCTTTTTGGCGTCCCCTTCGTTGAAGCCTACGGGATGACTGAGGCCGCCCACCAAATGACCTCGAATCCCTTGCCTCCTCGGCATCGCAAGCCCGGTTCTGTCGGCGTGGGCGCTGGGCTGCGCATCAGCATCATGGATAAGCAGGGCAATCACCTGGGGACGAATCAGCGTGGCGAAGTCGCCATCCAGGGAGCGAATGTATTTCGTGGATATGAAAACAATCCCGAAGCCAATGCTCGTGCTTTTGTGGATGGATGGTTTCGCACCGGCGACGAAGGGTACCTCGACGCCGACTGCTATTTGTATTTGACGGGTCGGATGAAGGACATCATCATCCGAGGTGGAGAGAACATTGCGCCTCACGAAGTCGATGAGATATTGCTGAGGCATCCTGCGGTTGCTGCGGCGGTCACCTTTGGCTGCGCGCATCCCACGTTGGGTGAAGAAGTCGCGGTGGCCGTGGTTTTGCACGAGCCCCACGGTGCCACGGAAGCAGCACTCATCAAACACTGCCGTGACTTTTTGGCCGAATACAAATGTCCAACCAAGATTTACCTGGTGGAAAGCATTCCCACCACCGCGACCGGGAAGATTCGCCGTCGCGCGGTAGCTGCGGCGCTCACGGATGAGCAACCATGAGATTCCTGATCGCAGGCGCCGGGGCCATTGGAGCCTATATCGGGGCGCGCATGGCCCAGGCCGGATTCGATGTCACCCTTTTCGCCCGCGGTCCACACCTTCACGCCATTCAGAAGCACGGAGTGCAGGTGAAGAGTTGCGAGGGGGATTTTGTTGCGCGGCCCAAGATCGCCGGCTCCCTTGCAGAAGTGGGGCCGGTGGAGGTTGTTTTTCTTGGCGTAAAGGCGCACGGCTTGCCGCAGCTTGCGCCGCAGTTGCAGCCGGTGCTGGGGCCGGAGACCACCGTCGTCAGCACGCAGAACGGAATTCCCTGGTGGTATTTCCAGGGCTTCGGTGGCGAATGGGAGGGAATACGGATCGAGCGCGTCGATCCCGGTGGCGTGATTTCAGCGGCCATTGAAGCTGATCGCGTAATCGGATCGATTGTTTACTTCGCCACCGAGATTGCGGTCCCGGGAGTGATTCAGCACATCGAGGGGGACCGGATTACTCTCGGGGAACCGAACGGCATGCGCTCCGATCGCTGCCGCACAATTGCGGAGGCGCTAATCGCTTCAGGCCTGCGCTGCCCGGTTACAACTCGAATCCGCCACGAGATTTGGGTAAAGCTTCTGGGCAACGCTTCTCTGAACCCCGTCAGCGCGCTAACGCGCGCGACGTTGGGTGAGATGCTGCGCGATTCGGAAGTGCGCTCGCTGATCCGAAATATAATGCAGGAAGTCGAGGCGGTCTCTCACAAATTAGGCATGGAGTTGCCGGTTACCGTCGATCAACGGATTGCGGGCGCGGGAAAAGTTGGAGAGCATAAAACCTCGATGCTGCAGGACATTGAAGCCGGCCGGCCAACCGAACTGGAAGCTTTGGTAGGCGCAGTCGTGGAGCTGGGGGAGCGTGTGGGTCTACCCATGTCCTACACCCGAACCGTGTACAGTTGCGCCAAACTGTTGGCGGAGCATGTAACAGGCATTGAGAAAATGCCTAACAAAAATACTTGCTAGGATCTTGCCGACGGGCATATACTCCCCTTTGTTGGCTGGTCCACTTATCAGACCAGTTGGAGTCTCGAATTGCCACCAGTAATCAAATCCGACTTTGAAGTAATCAGGCGGAACAAGGTCTACGAAGAGGTTGCCCAGCAGATCGAACGTTTGATTCTGAAAAAACTGCGTCCGGGCGACAAGCTGCCGTCGGAGCGTGAATTAGCAGAATTGCTCAAAGTCAGCCGCAGTTCGATTCGAGACGCCATTCGCGGCCTGGAACTGATGGGCATGGTCGAGCCACGTCAGGGGGCAGGAACAATCGTTCGCGAAATCTCGAGTGATTCAGTGATGAATCCATTTTCCAATGCCCTGAAACGCCGGCGGGAATCGGTGAGTGAGCTTCTGGATTTTCGCAAGATGCTGGAACCGCCACTGGCAGCGCGTGCCGCTACACACGCTTCTGCTGACGAAATCTCTGAGATGGAAGAGATCCTACAAAGGCAAGAGGCAAAGCAGGCGCGGGCGGAGTCCACCGTCGCGGAAGACTCGGAATTCCATTACAGCGTTGCGCTGGCGTCCGGTAACAGCGTCGTGCTCAAGGTTCTAGACATTCTGATGGAACTGCTGCGTGACACGCGTGAGCGCTCGTTGCAGGTGGAAGGGCGTCCACAAAAGTCGATTGCAGGCCATCGGCGAATTTTGGCTGCCATTAAGCGCCACGATGCCGAAGCCGCAAAGTCCGCGATGAGGCGACACATTGAAGATGTCGAAGAGATCGTACTTGACGGGTTTTGACCCAATTTAGGTTTTCCGCTGTGGGTATTGGAGACAGTCAAAGTGTCTGACCTGGGAAATGGAGGGGGCCGAGTGGTCGTGTCGTGCGACCCGGACTACGCGGAAGAGCAGAAGAGAGTGAAACTCTTCGACGGAATCGCTCACCCGGATTTGGCTGCAACTCATTCGACGACCGAAGCCACCCCATTGCCTGCGTTCCTCACCCTGCGCGTCGCGGAGGCGCGAGTTGAGGATGTCGGCCATGCCATCGCGCGCTTGGCGCCCGCCGACCTATTGCGTGTGGGTGCCCGCGCAGGCGATGTGTTGAAGATCACGGGGGGAACGATCGGTGTCGCGCGGGCCGAGCTTTCCGACGAAAGACACGTAGGCATGATTCAGATCGATGGTACCTGCCGCAGCAATTGCAGCGCAGGCTTGCAGGAGCAAGTTACGGTCATACCCATCGAGCGCGAGCAAGCCGTGGCGGTTCGCTTCGCGCCCCTGTGGGTGGGCGCCGCGCCGGCGATCATCGCACCCGAACGAATGCTCGAGGACCTCGAGGGTGTTCCGGTCATCACCGGCTGCGTGGTTCGTGTGCCGACGTTTGCCAAGGCGGTGAACTTCCAGGTTGTACGGACTATTCCCTCCGGACCTGTCGTTATTGGCAAACGCACCGACATCCGAGTGGTGGAAGGCGAGCAGACGGCGGCTCGCGCTCCGGCGGTTTCGTACGAAGATATCGGCGGGTTGGAACGGGAAGTGGCGCGGGTGCGAGAGATTGTGGAGCTCCCACTAAAGTATCCGCGCATCTTCGAGCGGTTGGGAATTCTCGCGCCGAAAGGCGTGCTGTTGTACGGTCCGCCAGGCACGGGCAAAACCTTGCTGGCACGAGCCGTCGCAGCCGAAAGCCGCGTGCACTTCATCCATCTCAACGGTCCTGAGATCATGCGGAAGTTCTACGGTGAGAGTGAAGCCAAGCTGCGCGAGGTCTTCGAGGAAGCAGCGCGGCATGCCCCGGCGATTCTTTTCATCGACGAAATTGATGCCGTCGCTCCCAAACGCACGGAAGTGGTCGGTGAAGTGGAAAAGCGCGTCGTGGCTCAGCTTCTCAGTTTGATGGATGGTTTTGTCGCGCGCGGTCAGGTGATCGTCATCGGTGCGACCAACATCCCCGAAGTGCTTGACCCGGCACTGCGGCGTCCTGGCCGCTTCGATCGCGAAATCGAAATCGGTGTGCCCAACACTCAGGCAAGGCTGCAAATCCTCAGGATCCACACCCGCGCCATGCCGCTCGCGGCTGATGTCAACCTGCAGGAGATCGCTGAACATTCGCACGGCTTCGTCGGCGCTGACCTCGAAGCATTGGGACAAGAAGTCGGCATGATCGCCTTACGCGGCTTCCTCTCAGCTTTTCCGCTCGACAACGACAGCGCAGCCTCGACTGATTTGGAGGCGTTGCAGGTCACCCACGACAATTTTCTCGCCGGATTGAAAGAAGTCGAACCCAGTGCGACTCGTGAATTCCTGATTGAGAGAAGCCCGTCAACATTTGCGTCCCTCGGAGGCCTCAACGAGGTGAAGCGGTTACTTGACGGGGTCATCGAGCATTCCCACATGCGCGACGAGATCTACGAACAGGTGGGATTGGCGCCGCCGCGAGGCATCCTGCTGGTGGGGCCGTCGGGTACGGGAAAAACCGCCATGGCGCGAGCACTGTCAGGTGAAAAACAGATCCCGCTCATCGCCGTGGACGGCCCGCAACTTTACTCGAAATGGTTGGGCGAATCAGAGAGAGCGCTGCGCGAAGTTTTCAAAAAAGCGCGAAGGGCGGCACCTTGCATCTTGTTCTTCGACACTATTGACGCGGTTGCTCCGAAGTTCGGCGGTGACCAGTTTGGCAGCGATGTCTATCAACGGATTCTAAGTCAACTCCTGAGGGAGATCGACAACTTGCGGGACGTCAAAGGGGTCATTCTGCTGGCAGCAACGAATCGTCCCGAGCGAATCGATCCTGCATTGTTGCGTAGCGGGCGCTTCGACTATTTGTTGCGTTTTGCCAAACCTGACGCTGCCGAGCGCGCGGCCATCATGCGGCTTTGCTGTTGCCGCGTGCCGCTGGCGTCCGATGTCGATATCGAAGAGTTTGCCGGCCAGACGGAAGGCTTTACCGGCGCCGATCTCGAGAGCCTGTGCAAGAAGGCAACGCTATCAGCGATCGTTGAATTTCAACAAGGAACGCGGGTCAAGCCTTTTCTGGTCCTGCGGAGCCATTTCCTCGCAGTGCTTGATTCCGATTGGAGTGGTTCTAGGCAATTGACATTCACGAAGAGCGAACATGCCGCCGGAGATTCGCCCCGACACATCTGCTCAACCATGAACGAGGATTGATCATGTATACAGAACTCACAGTTTGGACACGCGGCATCATCATGGACAAAGAAGGCCGCGACATCGTCAATTCCGTCTCTGCTTCTGCCCGCATCGAAGGCAAGTACGCGCAGGCGATGGAAAACTATGTCGACAATCCCGACCGCACCAACGCTCCGACACGCAAATATTGCCGCGTGAGTGACACCATCCTGGAGAACGAGCTTACGTACGAAAACGAGAAGCCGAATATCGTCGTGCTGGTCGAGGGCACCATGGTCAAGGGTTGGGATTACATGCGGGGCATGCCTCCGGGCGGAACGCTGGTGATCAACACCCACTACACCCCGGATTACATGATCCGGTTCGTGCCGGGAGCGGAACGGCTGGCTCAACTTGTTTGTGTTGATGCCGCCAAGATTGCCGATCACAAATGGCTTTATTACCGCCTGGGTGAGTTGGGCCTCGATCGTCTATCAACGGAAGGCGCCGCCGAGCGAAACAAATCCATCGCGCCCGATATCGCCGCTCCACTGATTGCCGCCGTGGTGAAGGCCACGGGCATCGTCAAAATGGCGACGATTGAGCCGATGATCGCGAACAAGCATGCATTCCAGGTTGCACTGAACGATTTGCATATCATGCCGCTGAACCCGGTGGCAGTGTAGGGAAGGAATCATAAATGTCGACTAAAGGCACACGCATCCCGGATTGGCTTACCGTTCCATTCGCCGGCATTACCCCGGCGCCGTCGCAGGAAAAAGGGCAAGACCTATTCCCCACGGGCAACTGGCGTTCCATCCGGCCGGTGTACCGCGACAAATTACCACCCTGCAACAATGCTTGCGGGACCAACGAAAAGATCCAGGGCTATCTCGACCTGGTGAAACGCGGCAAGTATCTGGATGCCTATGCGCTCATCAAGGAAGACATGCCGTTCCCGTCGGTCACCGGCCGCGTGTGCTATCACCCATGCGAGCAAGCCTGCAACCGCGGACAGTACGATGAAGCGATTTCCATTCGCGCAGTCGAGCGCTTTCTCGGCGACCTCGGACAGGCGCTGACGCACGATGTGGTAAAACCCGGCAAGCCCAACGGCAAGAAAGTCGCTGTTGTCGGATCAGGTCCCGCCGGACACAGCGCCGCGTATCAGTTGGCACGCCTTGGCTACAAAGTGACGATTCTCGAGAAGTCGCCGAAAGCCGGCGGCCTCAATCGCGGTGGCATTCCGGATTGGGTCCTTCCGCAAGACGTGCTTGATCGCGAGATCGAGCGACTTGTTGAACTCGGAATCACGATCAAGACTAACGTCGAAGTGGGGAAAGACGTTTCCTGGGACGATCTGAAAAAGAACTACGATGCCTGCGTGCTGGCCGTCGGCCTCACCGATCCCAACAGCGTGCGCGCCGAAGGCGAGAACAAAGCTGGCGTGCTTTATGGACTCCCGTTCCTACGCGACATCGGCATGGGCACATCGAAAGTGAAAGTGGGTGCCCGGGTTGCTGTCATCGGCGGCGGAAATACCGCGATCGATTGCGCCCGCGAAGCGTTGCGGCAAGGCGCAGTAGAAGTCACGATGATCACGGTGGAAGCCAATCCCAAAGAGATGCCGGCGGTGCCCGAAGATCTCCACGACATGGTCGAAGAAGGGGTTGAGTTGATGCACGGGCGAGCCGTAACCGCAGTGGTGGGCAACGGCAAAGTGGAAGCCTTGCAGTTGCATCCCGCACGCTTCTCCGGCGCAATTAACGCGTCACCGATCACGGTCAATAAAGAAGCTCCGGCGGAGAAATTTGCGGTCGATAACGTCATCATCGCAGTGGGGCAGCATGCCTCGCTGGCTTGGTTGCCGGCCGAGTTCAAGAATGAACGCGGCACCATCAAGATCGACCGCTTCGGGCGTCTCGGCGACACGAACTTCTTTGCGGCAGGCGACATCGTGCAACTGGGTTCAGGGCAGCCACTGATGGTGGTGAATGCGGTGGGCGACGGGAAGCGGGTCGCATTCAATCTGGACAAAGTGCTGCGCGGGGAGGCGTTACAGCCGCGGACGATTCCAATCGACGTAATTGTCGATTTGAATCGCATGAACATGACTTACTTCCCGCACTTCCCACGCGTGCAGCAGACGCTGCTGCCGCCGGTGAGCCGGCGCAGGACGCAGGATGAAGTAATTCAGTCGTTGACGGAAGAGCAGGCGGTCGAGGAGGCCAGCCGCTGTTTCAGTTGTGGCACTTGCAACGCCTGCGACAACTGTTATCTGGTTTGTCCAGAACCCTGTATTGCGCGTCCCGAGCGCTCGAACGGCCTTTACAAGATTCTGGTCGACTACTGCAAAGGCTGCCGCGTGTGCATAGAGGAATGTCCGACAGGCTGCCTGGAGGGCGTCCCCGAACTCGACTTCGATACTGGCGTGGTGCGAATGGATACAGCGTTCGCCATATCGCCCGGCCTGCATGGACGGCAGGCACAAGAGTTGCGGAATCTGGGCGACCGGCCAGCAAAGAATATCTAGGATCGGAGTAAACATGGCAACGACAACTACCGCAAGCAAGAAGAGAATGGTCCGGATAAATGGTTGCGTCGCGTCGGCGCAGGCCGCCAAGTACGCCGATGTCGATGTGATTGCGGCATACCCGATTCGGCCATACACCGCGACCATGATGGCGCTCGCACAAATGGTTGCCAACGGAGAACTTGACGCTGAATATATCGTGGCCGATAGCGAGCACTCGCAGTTGAGCATCGCGCACGGTGCCGCATCGAGCGGCGCACGCGTTTTCACCGGTAGTTCAGGTGTGGGCGTCCAATTTGCCTACGAACTCTATTCGCCGATCTCGGGCAGCCGCATGCCGGTGCAGATGATGATCGCCGACCGCACGCTTGATCCGCCCGGCGACTTCGGTTCCGAGCATACTGACGCGCTGTCCACTCGCGACATGGGCTGGCTCATGGGCTGGTCGTGCGATGCCCAGGAGGCGTTCGACAACCACCTTATCGCTTATCGAATCGGCGAAGACCCGCGCGTGCTTTTGCCGCAGATGGTCTGCCAGGACGGTTTCTTCGTTTCCCACATCACCGGGGATGTTGAGTTACCTGACGCGGGCCAGGTGAAGGAATTCCTGCCGCCCTACAAGCATCCCTATCCGCTTGATCCGCGGCATCCCGTGTCACACGGCCCCCAGATCATGCCAGAGCAGGGTCCCCCGCTGCAGTTGGAGCGGGCGCGCGCCATGGAAGAGTCGATGGCGGTGATTGAACAGGTCCACGAGGAATTTGAGAAAATCTTTGGGCGAAAATACGATCCGTGGCTCGAAGAGTTTATGACTAATGACGCCGAAGTGGTTTTCTTCCTGCAAGGCGCCCACGCAGTGACCGCCCGGTTCGCGATCAAGCACATGCGCGATAAGGGCTTGAAGGTCGGCATGGTGCGGTTGCGGACCATCCGGCCGTATCCAACGGATCGCGTGAACGAAGTTCTCAGCAAGTTCAAGGTGGTGGGCGTCATTGAGACCAACATGGGCCTCGGGAGTGTCAGCAGCGGCGGATCGCTCTATGCTGAGGTCTGCGCAGCCCTCTATGAAAACCAAAAGCGTCCGCTGGTCATGTCGTTCATGGCTGGCATGGGTGGCGAAGCCATTGTGCTGAAGGAATTTTATTGGATGACTCAAAAAATGCTTGATGCGCAGAAACGCGGCAAGATCGAAAAGCGCACGCATTGGGTTGGGTTCGAAGAATAAACGACTTTTGTTTTGGAGGAATTTATATGGCAACCATCGAAGTGCAACGGCAGATACTGCCGATTCTCGGTAGCCCGAACCAGCGCGCGCGTTTCTATAACCCTGAGTTGCCGTCGAGCGAGCCGTTTGTCCCCGGGCACCGCACCTGTGCCGGCTGCGGGCCGTCCATCCAGTACCGGATGACGAGCAAGGCGGCGGGCGACAATACTATTTTGGTCGGGCCGACCGGCTGCATGTATGTGGCGAACAGTTCGTATCTCTGTACGCCCTACAATGTGCCGTGGGCGCACACGCAGATTGGCAGCGCGGGAAGCTTCACCGCGGGGGTAGCTGCGGCCTATGAAGCCATGATCCGCAAGGGCAAGTGGAAGGGCGAATTCCCCAATATTATCTGCGAGGCGGGTGACGGCAGCGCGTCCGACATTGGCCTCGCCTCGATTTCTGGCGCTCTTTATCGCAATCACGACTGCCTGATCATCTGCTACGACAACGAGCAGTACGCGAACACTGGCATTCAGGCATCGTCGCGCACGCCTTATGGAGGCATGACCACATTCTCGCCCCCCGGCCCGCTCGTACCCGAGGGCAAGAAACTGTTCCCCAAGGACCTCGCTCGCATGATGGCGGCTGGCCATCCCCACTGCTACGTGGCGACCGCGAGCGTGGGCTATCCCATCGACCTGATGAATAAAGTGCGCAAGGGACTCAACCACAAGGGTGCCGCGTATCTAATGGTCTACACGCCATGCCAAAAGGGTTTCGTGTATGAGACGCCTCGCTCCATCGATCTTGGCAGGTTGGTCGTCGAATGCGGACTCTATCCTATGTGGGAGTGGAATCCGGAAAAGCGCGAGTACGACTACAGCTTCCGCCCCGCCAGCATGCGGCCCGTATCCGAGTACCTGAAGTTGCAAGGACGCTTCGGCCACCTGCACGCCGAGCACATCGCCACCTTGCAGAAGTTTGCCAATGAGCAATGGCGAATGATGGGTGTTCAGTTGCCTGAGGCCCTGATTCAGGCAGCGGATGCGAAGAACCTGGTCAATATGGCCTCTGCGGCACAGGCCGAGGCGGTGGCGCAAACTTTATGAACACTAAAGCTAATGTCGAGCCAGAAGTCGAACCTGAAGGCCAGGAAAGTTATATTGTCACTGAAGGCAAGAAGCGTGGTTCCACCCGCGACGTGCGGCCGGAAGCGGCATTCGACCGCTACTACACTGTTCTACGCGTGCACGCAGGCGACGCTATTCTTACCGACAACTGGCACACCAATGAAGTGCTGAGTCACGCACGCAACAACTTTGAGGGGGTGACATTCGCCATGCGCACGCTCGAAGCCTGGGGCGCGATGATCGAGAACGACAGGCGGGCCTACTACACGGCTGGCGGGCGCGTCTGGGTCATGGATCTGGAGCCCTCTGAAGGCAAGAAGAAGCGGCTGCCCGGCACCGGTCCCGGCAAGAAGTAGGATACGGTTGCGCCGCGTCCTGCTCATTGACGACACTCCGGAGATCGCCGAGCTTCTTACATTCGCGTTGCGTGACCACGGCTACGAAGTCTTCGCGACGGGATATACCCCTACCGTCAACGATTTGATTCAGGAGCAGCACGCGGACGCGCTGGTGCTCGACTGTACCGCCTATGACATGAGCGAGGCGGTTTTTGATAGCGTGCGCCATCACCCGAATCACGCCGAGTTGCCCATTGTCATCATCAGCGATACGCCGGAGATCGCTGATGCGAGCCTCCGTTCGCGAAAAGCCCAAAAGGTTCTGCTGGTGCCGAAACCGTTTACCGGATCGCAGGTGGCAAACGCGATCGATCGGTTACTCGGGTAGATATATGCCGTTGTGGAGCATGGACGAGTGGCAATACCTCGAGCGCGAGGTCATCACTGACCCGCAAGGCAGGCGCTGGACGGTGGCGCTTATGGATGTGTTAGGACAGGAAGGCGATCCCGACATGCCGGACCGAATGCTTGAACTTCAATATTCCTCGGGGCGGTATTTCACGCTCATCTACTCGGATACCGGCGCGTTGCAGCGTGAACGCGGCTACGCATCACTGGATGAGGCGACAACTGCGTTTGGACACCTGGTGGTCGCGGTGATCGATGGCAGCCTCGATCCGTCACAACCGGTGTTCCGGCAGGACCTGGAAGATTGATGACTTGCTTCTGCGCAGTCGAACTTTAGACCCGGTCATTCATCTCTAATCGTGTTTCGCCGGATTGATTCCGCAGCTATTCGAACGCCTTGGCTGCACTTCCATAATGACCGCGAGGCAAGGTGAAAAAAATGATGAGGGCGACCAGGCTCAGGACTCCGACGATGAAGATGCTGCCTTCAGGACCGGTTGTCCCGCCGCTGAGGATGGGCTTGCCTACCGGGTGGGTGGCGAAAAGATGGTGTTGGACCATGAGGCCGCTATCGGGCACCCCGTAAAGGAAAGACTGGCCCCAGTCCCACGAAGTGTGTAAGCCGATTGCCCACCATAATGAGCCGGTGCGCCAGAGGCTGAAGCAGAAGACCATCGCGGCCAGACCGGCGGAAAGCAATCCGATGGGGGATTCGCCCGGATTCTTGCCATGGCCTAAGCCGAACAAGAGAGAGAAAATGACGGCTGAGGTCCAGAAACCTAAGGCTGTACTGTGACGGGTCTTGAAAGCCCGCTGGTAAAGGCCAGCAAGGCCGCGAGTGAGTGTGTACTGGACATAGCCGCGGGTGAGGTACTCTTCGAGCAGACCGACCAGAAGGAAGCCGAGTAGCCACACGGCTCCGTACCGTAGAATGTCGGTGCCAAATAGCAGGCGGCTGTCGAAGACGAGGAGACCCGCCTTCCAGAGAGTCAGGATGAGGAGCGAGAGACAGATGATTCCCCAAGCCATGCCGCCAAAGAAGTGTGAAAGCATGCGGCGGTCTCCGAGACCGTAGACGGACACGGGACGGCGCTCGATCCTCGACATGATCCAGGTGACGAAAAGTACTAGAACGAAGGGAACGGCCTCGGCGATGATCCCGAACAACGGGGACATTTCTGCGCCGGGCTTTGGGTTGGGCGCGTGGAGCATGCGGCCAATGCGGTTCGCACAGAAGGCAAGGGCCGCGATCATGGCGATGAATATCAACAGACTCCAGCCGGCGCGGAGCCCGTCCTGCCCGAAAAAGATCTTGCGGAGGGTCGACTGCGTTGCTGCAGCTATCTGGTCGGCGGGCGTCGGGTCTTCGCTGTTAACTTGGGATAAGTTTTCGGCCGGATTGTTCAAAGGGATCCCTTCACAGTCAGTCCACAGGACACTATACGCTGGTTGCCTTGCGGTTGTTCCCAGCAGACGGTTCTACCGCCCGGGATCGAGATCTCTCATCATGACATGCAGCACTTGACCCGTCCGGCGTGCGTCGTTCTCGGAGATTGTCGCCTCCGAACCATTCTCGATGTGATCTCGATAGATCCACGCGATTGCCGGCAGACGTGCGCAGCCGCCGCGAATAAGCCCTACCTTCTCTGCAACGGCCAGGCGCGTCGCGAACGACCAATCGGCAATTTTCCCGGGGGGCACGCCCGCTGCCGCCAGCGCACTCAACCCCTTGTGTTCCAGAGCGTCGGTCACGATGGCCTCCAGGATTCCGCACGAAGTCAGCAGCGCCGACTTGTAGTCTCCTTGATCGAGAGCGCGTCGACTATCAATGTAGGCTTGCTCGACTACCGGTCGGAGCTCAGGGTTATGCACGAAGTCGAACCGGTGAGGCGGCGGCTGAGCCGATGACGCAGAAATGACCGGGCCATCGTCCGCACCGGAGAGCGAGGCGACGGCTCGGTCGAGGACTGCAAGCAGCCGGTTTACGATCTCAGCCGGCGCCGCACCTTCGACAGCGTGGCCGGATTCTGAACGCATCAGGAAGGCTTGGCTAAACGCCCGCGCAAGCCAGTGGGCCTTGCTGCCTCCAGACAATTGATGGATGGTTACCCCGCATTCTTCCTGCCAGGCACGGGTGTCTGTGATCGCCGATCCGTCGGACGGATTGGCGGCCAAGTCGTCGCGAAGCTGATGCCCGCGGCAGATCAAGCCGTCGAGGCGGGACAGGTAAGTCTCGATCTGTGTTCGCAAGCTCTCGTCCATTGATGGTGTCGCAATCTCCTTGACAGTCCCCGTTGGGGATGGTAAATTTTCGGGCGCAAGTGGTTCGGTCACCAGACCAGTATATCAACAGTTCTAGCGCCGTCACGGAGCTTACTCTATGGCTGCATCTTCCGCCTCGTTGATTCACCCTTCACGCATTCCCAATCGTTGGGTTCAATTAACCGCGGGTATCGTCGCGATGATGGCGGTCGCGAACCTGCAGTATGCGTGGACTCTCTTCACAAAGCCGATACAAGCCCATCTTCATGTCTCGCTGGTTGCCGTCCAATGGACATTTACTTTATTTGTCGCTCTTGAAACCTGGCTTGTACCTTTTGAGGGCTACCTCGTTGATCGAATCGGTCCCCGCCTGATGTTGGGTGTGGGCGCCTTCATGGTGGGACTAGGTTGGATCGGCTCCGGTTATGCGGAAACCATAAACAGCCTTTATTTTTGGTACGGAGTTGGTGGTGTCGGCGCCGGGGCGGTATACGGAGGAACCATTGGGAACGCCCTGAAGTGGTTCCCGGACCATCGCGGTCTATGTGTCGGTTTGACCGCGGGGGCTTACGGTATTGGCACGGCGACCACGATCTCTCCGATTGCGGCCATGCTGAAAACTTCGGGCTACCAGCACACCTTCATCGTTTGGGGAATTATTCAGGGAATCGTGGTTCTTGCCGCCGCGCTGTTCTTGGCGAGGCCACCCGAGGGATGGACGCCGCCAGATTGGAAAGCGAAGGAAGCCAAGATCAAAGCCAAGGTCAACACCTCGGCTATCGACATGACGCCGTGGGAGATGCTGCGGCAGCCATCCTTCTATGTCATCTACTTGATGATGACCATGCTGGCCTTCGGCGGGCTGGTAGTTACGGCTCAGCTTAACCCCATGGCTTCTTCGTACCACGTGGATAACGTCATCGTGGCCTTCGGCATGACAGCATTAGTGCTGGCCATTACCGTCGACCGGCTTCTGAACGGGTTGACGCGGCCATTCTGGGGATGGGTATCGGACAATATCGGCAGGGAAAACGCGATATTTGTGGCCTTTATCTTGGAGGCGATCGCGGTGTTCGCGTTGCTCCAACTGATCGGCCATCCTGTCTGGTTCGTGGCATTGTCGGGGTTGTGCTTCTTTGCTTGGGGCAACATATTTTCTTTGTTCCCCTCCATCACAGGCGATCTGTACGGAAACAAATGGGCCACTACAAACTATGGAGTCGTCTACACCGCCAAAGGAGTAGCCGCAGCCTTTGCCGGGCCGGGCGCTGCCTGGCTCTATGCCAAGACCGGTTCCTGGAACAAAGTTTTTTGGGCGATGATTGTTTGCGACGTGGTGGCCGCGTTCATGGCCTTGCTATGGCTGAAACCTATGGCGCTCCGTATGGTCAAAGATACCGAGCGCGCAGCTTCAAGAGGCAATGTGGGCGCGCCGGTAAAGGCGCGAGGGGTGGCGTAGCCAAGATTTGGTCCTTCCTAGTGGCTCCCTTTACGGAGGGAGCCTATTTTTTGGTGGCAGAAAGGCTGTGATCACGCCGGTAAAGGCTCACCTCGGGTTTCAGCGGCGAATGGAATCAGGAACAGTCCCAAGGCGAAAGCAATCGACGTCATTGCCACTGGAGTACCGAGCGAACCGAAGTGGCGGATGCCGGCTCCGACCAGGAAGGTGATTCCAGCCCCGGCGAATCGTGCGAATGAGGTGGAAAAAGCGAACGCGCTGGCGCGGCATTCCGTGGGATATTGCTCGGGCAGCCAGAGGGTGTAGACGGAAAAGTTAGCGCCGCCCAATCCCAGAAAGAACAGACAAACGAAAAACCAGGGAAGCGCAGCCGCTCCGAGATAAAAGACTTTGCCGAACGTCAATGCAATAAAGACCATCATGAGTGCAAAGAAGATCGCCAGAGTGCCGCGACGGCCCACCTGTTCGGCGAGCCATGGCATCGCAAGGCATCCGAGAATCGTAGCGAACGAAACTAGCATGACGCCCCAGGAGGCGAGTTGCGCCGCTTGTGGAGCGCCGTGGCCGCTCGCCTCGGCCACTGACGTAATAGCTGCGGGAACATATACAGTTCCAGCCCAGAGGCCACAGATGGAAGCCAGCATAAGTAAGGAATTCAGAATAGTGCGGCGGCGCCAGGCGGGCGCAAACAGTGCCGCCAGAGGACGCCAAACCGACCAGGAGCGGACGACTTTCTCCTTCTTGGTCCAGGCGGCAGGCTCCGCAACCCCGTGCCGCACCCAGGCCAGCAGCAATGCCGGTAGTCCTCCGACTATGAACATGGCACGCCATCCAAAACGGCTGCCAATGCCATAATTCGCAAGCGCCGCCAGAAATATGCCAACGTAGTACCCGGTATGCATCAAACCTGCTCCCAAGCGGCGCCGGTGCTCGGGCCATTCCTCAGCAATAAACGTTCCACCCATGGCCCATTCTCCGCCAATGCCGATACCGGCCAGCAGGCGAAGAATAGCAAGCTGCCACACCCCGGTGACGAACGCGCTCAAGAAGGTGAACACCGAATACCACACGATGGTCAGCATGAGCGTGCGCACGCGGCCAAACTTGTCTCCAATCGGCCCCCATAGGAATGCCAGCCCCCAGCCAATTAGGAACAGGCCGAATAACAATCCTCCGTAGAGTCCAATATTGCCTTTTGTGGACGGAATGCCGGAGCGCGGGAGCAGTTCGCGCAGTGAGGGTACAAGAACGAGCGCATAAACGAACGAATCCATGCCGTCCAGCGCCCATCCGCCCCACGAAGCCCAGAAGCCGCGAATCTGATTTCGCGTGAGAGATGAAGATGAACCCGAGGCAGGATGATTCGCTTCGTTCTTGGTCGAACGCAGCATGACGGGGAACTATACCAAAATATTTTCCCCGGTATTGGAAGAATCTACTTCGTTCTTCCGCCTTCGACCTTCAACTTATCGCTGGCGCCGGCCTGCGCTGCAGCCAGCCTTGCAGTCAGCACGCGAAATGGCGAACAGGCGACATAATCCATTCCCACCTCGTGGCAGAACTGAACTGACGACGGGTCGCCGCCGTGCTCGCCACAGATTCCGACCTCGAGGCCGGGACGGGTCTTGCGTCCACGTTCGATTCCGATTCGTACCAGTTCACCCACGCCGTCGCGATCAATCACCGCGAAGGGATCCTGCTTGATGATGCCTTCCTCGAGATAGGTCGGCAGGATCTTGTTCACGTCGTCACGTGAGAAGCCGAACGTAGTCTGAGTAAGATCGTTGGTGCCGAAGCTGAAGAACTCGGCTTCCTTGGCGATCTCGTCCGCAATCAGAGCAGCCCGTGGCAACTCGATCATCGTTCCGACAAGGTAATGCACCTTCTTGCCTTTTTCGCGGAACACTTCCTCTGCCACACGGCGCACAATCGCCGCTTGGTTCCCCATTTCCTTCACAGTTGCGATAAGTGGAATCATCACTTCCGCATGTGTTTTCACTCCATCAGTCTCCACGGCAACTGCAGCCTCGAATATCGCGCGAGATTGCATCTCGGTAATCTCGGGATAGGTAATACCCAACCGACAGCCGCGATGGCCGAGCATGGGATTGAACTCGTGCAGCTCTTCGACGCGGCGAAGCAGCGCTCTCAACTCTTTCAACTTCGGGGATTTGGGCTTCGAAACTTCCAATACCGCGATTTCCACCATCAGATCTTCGCGCTTAGGCAAAAACTCATGTAGCGGCGGATCCAGCAGGCGAATAGTCACCGGCAGGCCATCCATCACGCGCAACAAACCGATGAAATCGGCGCGCTGCATGGGTAGCAGTTTCTTCAGCGCCGTGCGACGGTCTTTCTCGTTGTCCGCCAGAATCATGGCGCGCATGTGCGGAATCCGGTCTTCGGCGAAGAACATGTGCTCGGTGCGGCAAAGACCAATGCCTTCGGCTCCAAAGGCACGCGCCTGTTTCGCATCACGGGGAATATCCGCGTTCGCGCGCACGCCTATCTTGCGGAATGGCTCCGCCCAAGCCATGAACTCCATCAGTTCAGGTTCATCAGGCTTGGCGTCGAGAGTATTGAGCTTGCCCTTGATTACGCGGCCGGTTGTGCCATCGAGCGAAATCCAGTCGCCCTGCTTGAAAACCTGGTCTTTCACTCTCATCTCGCCGGCTTTCTCGTTTACCGCGATGTCACCCGCTCCGGCCACGCAACACTTGCCCATGCCGCGAGTGACTACCGCCGCATGACTGGTCATGCCGCCGCGAGAGGTCAGAATGCCGGCAGCCACCTCCATGCCATGAATATCTTCCGGAGTGGTTTCCGCTCTCACTAAAATGACAGGCTTCCTCTGGTTGCTCGGGCCAGCCTTTTCGACCGCCTCATCCGCGGTGAATACAATCTGTCCGACCGCAGCGCCCGGGGATGCCGGCAGGCCAGTTGCCAGAACTTCAATCTTCACTCTCTTCTCGTCTAATCGCGGAACCAGGAAGTCATACAACTGGTTGGGCTCGACGCGAAAAATGGCTTCTTCTTTTGTGATCAGCCCTTCCTCCACCATCTGGATGGCCACTCGCACGGCGGCAAGTCCGGTACGCTTGCCATTGCGCGTTTGCAGCATATAGAGCTTGCCTTCCTGGATGGTGAACTCGAAATCCTGCATATCGCGATAATGTTTTTCCAGACGAGTCGTGATTTCACGTAGCTGCCGGTAAACGTCCGGCATGATCTTCTCCAGTTCAAGAATCGGAACTGGAGTGCGAATGCCAGCCACGACGTCTTCACCCTGGGCGTTCATCAGAAACTCACCATAAAACTCCTTCGAGCCGATTGCAGGATTACGCGTGAAGCCAACGCCGGTACCGCTGGTATCGCCAAGGTTGCCGAAAACCATCGCCTGCACGTTTACCGCGGTACCGAGATCGTCAGAGATGTTGTTGATGCGGCGATAGTGTTTGGCGCGATCATTCTGCCATGAGCGAAACACGGCGTCTCGCGCCATGATCAGTTGCTGGTGTGAGTCCTGAGGGAAGTCGTGCTTGGTATGCTTCTTAACCACTTTCTTATATTCTTCGATCACTTCATTCAGCGCTTTGGCGTCCAGGTCGGTATCGAGCTTGGCTTTTTTCTGCAGCTTCTTCTTATCGAACACTTCGTCGAAAGCGGACTTCGGAATCTCCAGCACCACGTTGCCGAACATCTGGATCAAGCGGCGATAGGAATCGTAGGCAAAACGCGGGTTGCGGCTGCGTTTCGCCAGCGCTTCCACACTTTGATCGTTCAGGCCGAGATTGAGGATCGTATCCATCATGCCCGGCATGGAAAACTTGGCTCCCGAGCGCACGCTTACCAGCAGTGGATTCTCGCCTTTTCCAAGCTTCTGACCTTGCAGTTGTTCAAGACGCGCCAGCGCAGCTTCCATTTCGCGGTCAACTTGTTTCGAAACGCCTCCGTGCCGCATGTATTCGCGACATGCTTCGGTCTGGATGGTGAAACCGGGAGGTACCGGCAGCCCAGCATTGGTCATTTCGGCAAGGCCCGCGCCCTTTCCGCCGAGATCGTCTTTCATCTTGCCGTTGCCGTCTGCCTTGCCACCGCCAAAGAAATAAACATACTGGACAGGGCTGGGGCCAGCCGGCGCGTGGTACGTTTCAGGAAGTGTGGAAATGCTCACGGATTTATCCTCTTGGGGAAACTTTGAGTTATGAGTTCAAGCCCCATGCCCTATCTTCCGCTATGTTGGGAGCTGTGAAAGCTCTCGAAAGGCTATTGGGTAGAACAATTCAGTTTAACCGATTCTGGCCCTGACGATCAGGGCCGGCCAAGCCACAACAGAATCAACAGAATAGTTGACTATGCGGCTCTCCTTCCTGGTTTAGTGATTTGTTCGCGTCGCAGTTGATTGGGTCAGTGCCAGTCCTATAGGGTTATGTAGGAGTTACGGCTTGGACATTTATCTGGTGGACGGAACGTACGAGCTGTTCCGGCATTACTACGCGCTGCCATCCGCGCGGGATACGGATGGGCGGGAGGTTGCCGCCGTCCGTGGCGTACTCGCGTCGGTGCTGGGCATGATCAAAGGCGGCGCGACACATATCGCGGTTGCCACCGATCACGTCATCGAATCGTTTCGTAACGAACTGTGGCCAGATTACAAGACCGGCGAAGGCATCGAACCCGATCTACTGGCGCAATTTCAGCTGCTCGAAGAAGTTCTCTCGGCAGCGGGTATTGTCGTCTGGCCGATGGTGGAATTTGAGGCGGACGACGCTCTAGCCTCCGCAGCGGTCGCAGCGGCTCGAGATGCGCGTGTCCAACAAGTGATTATCTGCACGCCAGACAAGGATCTCGCCCAATGTGTGCGCGGCACGCGCATTGTGCAGTTGAATCGAAGAACGCGCGTCACCCTGGACGAGGCTGGCGTCATCCAGAAGTTTGGTGTCTCACCGGAATCAATCCCTGATTATCTGGCACTGGTAGGCGATGCTGCGGACGGCTATCCGGGACTTCCAGGCTGGGGTGCTAAGTCGTCGGCTGCCGTCCTCGCCAAGTTTGGCCATCTCGAGTCCATCCCGTTAGACTGCCGCCAGTGGCGCGTGAACGCCGCCAATGCGAGTGCGCTGGCAGGAACTCTCGCGCGGGAGCAGGAGCGTGCTTTACTATTTCGCACTCTCGCCACGCTGCGGACCGACATCGCGCTTTTCGACGACGTTGACCAGTTGCGCTGGAACGGACCAACGCCGGCATTTGCAGCGCTCGCGGCTCGATTGGACGCGGCCCGCACCGAGACGAAGCCATCGAAAGTACTTCGTTCCCGCACAGCGCCGATTCGTAGGCCCGCGATGAGACGATAATCTGAGCGTGTGCCGCAACGCAGCACACCACCTCAAACTGCTCTAAGATTAGAGACAGTATCAATGACTACACCATCCACCAGAAGACATGGAAGCACCGGCTCGGTGAGCGACCAGCCCCCGGTCCCTGAGCCTTCGTTCGCCGAGCGTGCGCGTACTCTAGTGTATTTGGGTGGCGTGGGTAGCCTCTCGACCCTTTCGCGGAAGCAGCCAGGCTTTCCCTTCGGATCAGTGATGCCCTATGGGTTAGACATTCACGGGCGTCCCATCTTCCTGATTAGCACCATGGCCATGCATACGCAGAACTTGCAGGCCGACGCTCGTGCTAGCTTGCTGGTGACCCCGGCGGCCGCCGAAGGTGATCCGCTGGGAGCATCCAGGGTCACATTGGTAGGAAGTGTTCTGCAGCTACCGGAATCGGAGGTGGCAGAGGCTCGCAAGCTCTACCTGGCGCGTCATGCTAACAGCAAGTATTGGGTTGATTTCGAAGACTTTGCTTTTTACCGCATGGACGTGCTGGATATTTACTACGTGGGCGGATTCGGAGTGATGGGCTGGGTATCCGCCTCCGAGTATGATCGCAGCCAACCCGACCCGCTGGCTGATTCAACGGCCGGAATCATTCAGCACATGAACGCCGATCACAAGGATGCGCTGGTCTTGCTAGCCAGAAAATTTGCTGGCATCGACTCACAGGAAGCGACAATGACTGCGGTCGATCGACTGGGGTTTCATGTGCGATTGAAGACCCAGGACGGCTGGCGAGGAATCCGCATCGCATTTCTGCGAGAGGTCGGTAATCCGGCAGAGACTCGAAAGGTCTTGGTCGAGATGGTGCAACAGGCACGCTCGCAGGCTGGGTGAATTTTCCACATCCGAGCCAACCGATTTTATTGGAACTCAAGCATCACGATTTCAGGATTCGACCCCAGCCGTAGCGGTGGTCCCCAGGTTCCAGCACCGCTCGACGTGAAAACCTGCATCTTTCCGAGCCGGCTCAGGCCATATACAAACTGCCGGTAAATCCTCCGCGCCATCCAACTCCAAGGTATGAACTGGCCAAGGTGAGTATGCCCGGATAGCTGCAAGGAAACGCCCGCGGCCTCCGCGATCTCCGGATGGTCGGGCGCATGGGTCAACAGAATGCTCGCGCGGTCGCGATCCAGGCGGAGGCTGTGCAGCACCGATGCGAACTGCCCGTGCGGCGTTGCGTTCCGGTACGGCACGCCAATGATCTGCAAACCGTCTACTTCCACCTTCTCGTTGCTGAGGACGCGGACTCCGGCCGCAGCAATGGCGTGCAAATACTTGCTGTCGTCCCCAAATTGCTCGTGATTGCCGGCGACAAAATACACGCCGTGAGGCGCCGTTAGCTTGTTTAATGGCTCCGCGGCTCGTCCGGCGTCGATGGCCGTGCCGTCATACAGATCGCCAGCGATAAAAATTGCATCCGGCTTTTCGCTCGCAATCTTCGCAATCATGCGTCGAAGAAAGTTACCGTTCCGTACGTGCCCCAGGTGCACATCGCTGATCAGGGCCGCTCTTCGCCCCCGCCACGCCATTGGCAAGTTGGCAAGCCGCACCGTTGTTCGTGTGATTCGCGTCCAGCTGGCGTTGAAAACCCCATAGAGTCCAGTCACGAGCGCAACCCAGAACAGCAATTCGACCATGGGATGGAAATTCACGGGGAGTCCAGCCAGCCGCGCAACTCCGAAAATAATCCAGGAGGAAACCGCGGCGAAGAACAAGAAAGTCAGCAGACCCAGCCAAACCGCCGCAGCTCTGTAAAACGTGCGCACGGCGGCATTGGTATAGCGAAAGGCAAGTAGAGACGCGGCAACAAAACTCACCGACAAAAGCCCGAAAGCCAGTTTGATCCACAAACCCCCAGGGGCATCGCTTCCTGCGGACGAAAATATCCACGTCTCATAGAGGAACAAATGCGTTAGGAACAGAACAGACTGAATCACTGTAATAAAGCCGATTAGACGTTTTAGCTTCATGTCTCATTAGATTCACCAACCTGCCATTCGGATTGTTGGGTCTAGATCACCAGCCGTGTTTCGGACTTACCGACGCGATCGCGACAATTCTCGAACCAGATGTTGGAAATCGGGGGGTAGTTCGCACTCAATCGAGACAGTCTCTCCCGAGCGAGGATGGATAAACTGAAGATGCGCGGCGTGAAGAGCCACGCGAGCAATCAGCGGCTCCGACGCCTCCTTCGGACGGTACTTTCTATCCCCGATAACGGGGTGGCCGATCGCTGCAAATTGTGCTCGGATCTGGTTCTGTAGTCCTGTCACCAGCTCAACCCGGACCAGCGAAGCATCCGCAAAAAGGCGTTCGACGGAATATCGAAGTTCGGCACGAGCCGCTTGAGGGTCTGTCGCTTTGCGCAACTGTTGAAACATTCCCTGGCGTCGAAAATAGTGCACCAGCGTCCCTGACTCAACTTCGAGACGGCCGCGCAATACGGCGAGGTACTGACGCATGGGAGTATGCGCGAGAAACTGCCGCATCAGTGCATGCCGGTCAGAATCGGTCTTCGCAAACAGCAGGGCCCCGGAGGCAAAACGATCGATGCGATGCACGATCAAGGCCTGTTGTTTGTCCAACTTGAGCTTGGCGGCAAGCACCGATAACGCAGACGGAACTTTCGAGCCCTTAATCGGCACAGCCAGAAGTCCAGGCGGTTTGTTGAGAACGACCACGGCATCGTCCTCGTAGAGTACGGCAACTTCCCGCGAGAAACGAGGTTGCCGCCGGTCTTCTTCGGTCGAGCGCCGGCGCGCCGAGACTCGGTCCGGCTTCGCCGTTCGCCTGCGTGGTTTTCGAGGAAGTTTCTTCATTGGTTGCCTCGTTTGCGGGGTCGAACATTCTGATTCAGCCGGAAGAAGTTATTCGGATCATAGTGCGACTTGACCGCGACCATGCGATCCCAGTGTTCATGATAGGCCTCGGGCACCCGATCCTGCTCGTCCCCGCTCATAAAGTTCACATAAACCCCCGGTTTCATCGCTGGCCGAAGTTTATTGAAGAGTCCGCGAATCCAGGAAATATTGCCGGCATCAGCGGAGGCGTCTGACCAGTTCGCCAACAAATTCATGATGAAAGGAGCGCTGCGATCACCGAAAGCAGTCTCGGTCGCGCCTACCCGCGCCGCCGCGCCGCCAAGATAGGCAAGTTCGATCTGAGTTTCCGGCGAAGGAATCGCGGCAACTGCCTCCACCATGCAATCGATTGTGCTGTCGTCGAGATAAGCAAAATAACCCGATTTGGTGTAATAGCGCCGCCCATGCGGAAAAGCGGCATCCGCCATGGTTTGCAAATCCAGGAACGACACAATCCTGCTGCTCACGGAATCCGGACTGCACATGGAGAGCGCACGCTCCAAATATGGACGCCCGGCTTCGGGGTCTCCAGTCCAAACCAATGAACTGCCGGCCACCGGCCGCCCCTGCATCTGTACGGGTACGTTCTTTGTATGCGGGGCAAGGCGCAGATCAATGTTCCACTTCAAGTCGAGTGGTGCTTCGGCCATGAAGTCTCGCCAGCATTCAAGCAGCTGGCGAATATCGGCCGCGGGAGATAATCCTTCAGCCAGCACCACCGCGGTGAGGGGATGTAGTTTTATTTCGAATTGTGTCACCACTCCGAAGTTCCCGCCGCCCCCACGCAGAGCCCAAAATAAATCCGCATTCTCCTTTGAGTCAGCCCGGACGACGGAACCCTCCGCAGTCACCAGAGTGAACCCTTCGACGTTATCGCATGACAACCCGAAGCGCCGGGTGAGCCATCCTGTCCCTCCGCCCAAAATCAGCCCGGAGGCGCCGGTATGAGAAACCACGCCGGACGGAAATACCAGCCCTGCTTTTTGGGTTGCGGTATCAATCGATCCCAATAGACAGCCCCCTGCAATCCGCGCGCGTCGCGCTTCGGGATCCACCGTGACCTGCCGCATTCTCGACAGGTCAATTACCATGCCGCCATCGCAGGTGCTAAAGCCTGCGAGGCTGTGCCCTCCGCAACGAACCGCAGTAAGAATCCCGGCCTCAAAGCCGGCTCGGACGGCGTTTTGGACATCGCTAACATCGGCGCAGCGTGCAATCAGACCCGGCATGCGAGCTGCCATGCCATTCCAAACGATACGCGCATCTTCGTAGCTGCTTTCGCCAGGGCGCAATAAATCACCCTTAAATCGCGTGTGAAGCGAGGAGTAAACTTCTTCGACGACTTGGACCATCTGGTGCTCTCCTCGCAGAATATCTTTCTCACTAAAACAACATCAGGAGCGTGGGGAATCAGCGGTTGTTCATTTCGGCTAACGCACTTCCAAACCGGCGAACCTCTTCTACGGTGTTGTAGTGCACAAGCGATGCGCGGACTGCCCCACTCTCTTTAGCAAGTCCCAGTCGTTTCATCAGCCGCGGCGAATACATGTGGCCATCGCGCACACCTATATTTCTCTTCGCGAGTTCTTCGGTGACTTTATCCGGCGAAATACCGGGAAGATTGAAGCACAACGTAGGCGTCCGCAGCGAGATCGCATCCTTCGCGGTAATGCCGTACACGGTTGCCTTCGCATTCGCAAGCGCATCGAGCATAGCGCGCGAGAGGTGTGCCTCGTAATCCCGTATGGCCTCGGTCGACGCTACCAGCGCAGCACGCCGCGAGGCTGCGGCGGGATCGATTCGCCGTCCCAGGTCTTCGAGGTAGTGAACGACGGCATCCATGCCAGCAACATTTTCGTAAATATACGTGCCAACCTCCAGCTTGGCGGGTGTGGTGTCGGGCACAAAATCCTCACGAAAGGTGGGCAGGGCGTTGAGTATTTCCAGACGGCCCCAAAGAAATCCCATGTGGGGAGAAAAGATTTTATAGCCTGAGCAAACCAGGTAATCACAATCAAATGCTTGAACGTCGATGGTCCCGTGCGGGCCAAAGTGCACGGCATCTACAAACACTTCGGCACCGGCAGCATGAGCTCGCCTGGAGACCCCGGCAATATCGAGAATTGACCCGATCGCATTCGAGGCCAACGTGCAGGCCACGATCCGGGTTCGCGGCGAGAGTAGATTTTCCAGGTCTTCGGGGTGAAGCCGGCCATCGTCTCTAAAATGCCACCAGACAATCTTCGCGCCTTCGCGCTCCAGGGCCAGCCAGACGGCAATGTTGGCTTCGTGGTCGAGATCGGTCACGATAATTTCACGGCGGTCGTTTTCGCGATGATCACCCAACGATTGACCAATGGCGATGCTGATGAGCCGCATGAAAGAGGTTGCATTCATTCCAAATGAAATTTCGTCGGCGTGCCGGGCATTGACCAGTAGAGCTACGCTCGCACGGGCTTGTGCGATGGCTTGATCCACCTCCTGCGATTGCCTGTATCGCCCGCCCCTTTGAACATTTCGATGAAGAAGATGGTCGGCTACGGCATTCAATACAGTCTGGGGCGACTGCGCGCCTGCCGCATTGTCGAAGAAAATGAACCCATTTTGTAAGGCGGGGAACGCGGCCCGTACCTCGTGTACAGGGAACTCTGCCATGGTCGAAATCATACCAGTCAAAGTTCACCCTTCGACGTCTGCTTCAAAGGCCGATCAGAAGATTTTGACGTGGATGGTCAGATACTTCTTGGGATTCTCACGGATGGCCTTGATCAGGCTGCGAGTTTCCACGAGCAGGTTGTTGGTGTTGTCGTACAGCGCGGGATCGTGGAGGAACTTGCCAATTGAGCCTTCGGGATTATTAAGTTCTTGGGTCAGCTTGGCGACGTTGTCCATGGTGACCTTCAGCTTATTGGCGAATTCCTGGTCGCGGGCCATGACGCCGATTGCGCCCTTGCCGGCGTTGATGTCGTCGGTCATCTGCTTCACGCTGGCCATGGTTTTGTTGGCGTTGTCGTAGAGCGCGGAATCGCTCAGGAACTTGCCGGCCGTGCCCTTGCCGGCCCTAAGATCGTCAATGATGTGGTTCAACTTGTCGACGGTGTCATTGGCGCTCTTGTAGAGCTGGTCGTCCACCAGCAGCTTGCCCAGGCTGCCCTTGCCGTTGGCCACATTGGCGACCAGATTCTGAAATTGAGCCACGGTCGCGTTCAACTGGTTGTAAAGCGAGGCGTCGTAGATCACTTTGCCAATCGATCCCTGTCCGCTTTCCACATAGGCGATAATGCGGTCCACGCGCTTGAGCAGTGAATCCATGTTCTGCAGCGTGCTTTGGCTGGCGCGTACTACGTCTTCGATCTGCGGCGACTCGCGCGTGGTCATTACGTCGCCTTCCTTCGCTTCCAGTCCTTTGGCCTGGGAACTATCAATGTCGATATAGGTCTCGCCCAGCACTCCGGCGGTCGAGAGTGTGGTGACGGAATCCTTGCGGATGTTCTGGTGGTACTTGGGAATGACCTTCATCGTCACTTGGACGGGGGCCAGTTGGCGAGAGGGGTCGGATACGACCATGATCCTGGTGACATTGCCAATGTCCACGCCTTGCAGACGGACGGGAGCGCCCTCGCGCAGACCGCCGGCATTGTCGAAGAAAGAAACCAGGGTCATCTTGCGGGTGAAGATGCCGCCAGTGCCGCTCATCAGCAGGATGAGAACGGTCAGCACGAGGCTGGCGATGAGCACCGTGATTCCGACTTTCAGTTCAGACCACTTCAACTGTTTCTGACTAGGCACTGGCTCTCCGTAAGAACGTCATTCCAACATTCTCCGTGTGGTCTGCTGCTCTGGACAATGCCCTGCATCATAGCAGAGGAGCGGGCCATCTTTCACGCCGCAGGCCGTAACGTTCTCGAAAATAGCAAGGCTGCGAGATAGGCCGCAGCCCCGCCGGCCAGAGTAACATTAAGTCCGCACTGTATAGCGATCACCATTGCCAGCACTGATCCCAGCACACTGGAACCCGCGTTCATGGCCCAGGCCCACTCCACCGTATTGTCCCTGGCTTTTCCTGCCTGGGAGCTTGCCAGCACCCGCAAACCGCTGGGAAACGGCATGCCCATGGCGAATCCCAAGGGAGCCAGCAAGACTGCACTCACGGCCAGCTTGGCCACGAAAGGCATGCCAACCAGCACATTCAGGACCCACGGCAGTATAAATACGTACAGTAGAATAACCGCCGCTATCAGTGCCAGCGGGAGCACGCTTCTTCCAGCTTTATCGAGCCAGCGGCGCGAAGCCAGACTGCCCACCCCGCTCGAGAGTAGCAGGAGAAACACCACCACGGTCAGGGCGTACGTAGGATGTCCGAGAAACAGCACGAAGCGCTGGATGAAGGCAATCTCCACCAGAATGTAACCGAGGCCTATTGCGACAAAATAGAATAGGGGAAACAAGCCGAGGCGTTGGCGCCCGGCCCGTACTGCCAGGGGAACTATCAGGAACGCCAGCACCGCTGCCATGGAAATCACCAGCACCATCATTAATACCGCTACCCCGAGGTTCACCTTCCAGTCGATTCCGTGGCTCAGCCCCTGGTGCCGCCCAAGAATCTGTCCCAGCTTTAGGGTGAAGAAAAAGAATGGCGCGTTGTCGTTCACGGGAGCGACGTTGTAGGCGTACTGTCTTGCAAACGCGTAAGGATCGTTATTGGAGATGAGCGCGGAAAAAGGTGTGTCATCAAACTTTGAAGGCAAGTAGATCGGCTTCAGCGCCCGGTAGGCGGCCATATGGTCGCGGACTGCTGATTCCTCCTCCGGAGTGAACGCGCTCTTTTTGGCCAGCACCGCGACCGGAATGCCGTCTTCGTTGAGCTCGCCTTGTGATACCACCATGAAGTTCCGCGCTGGGTCTCTCACTCCCAGTTCGTGCAAAGCCTGCATCGCGACAGAGACCACGCGCAACGCCTCGCGAGGCTGGTGGAACTCCCAACGCGTGATGGCGACCAGGCCATCCGGCTTCAAATGCTCGAAGTACTCGCGGAAGGCTTCCACGGTGTAAAGACTGTTCTCGCTGAGGGCAAATGCGCCGGCGCCGGTCGAGGCCCAGGTATCCACAAGCGTCATCTGCACTACGTCGAAACTTTGCTTCGAATTCCGGATAAACGAACGGCCATCTCCCACATAGATGTGCACTTCGGGGCGTTCATATAAATGATAGGCGTAATCCGCGTAGCGGCCACGCATGATGGTGTTGGCGATGATGGAATTGATTTCAATTCCGGTTACGCTCGGACTGCCATTGGCCACTGCGCGCAGCACGTCCACACCGCCGCCAGGCCCAATGATTGCGTAGTCCCCGTGCGGGCGGAGAACATTGGCGAGTGCGGGGGGCGCGGACATCAGGTTCCTCTGCCAATCCGTTCCCTCCCACTGACCGGGAGCTGCATTCATGATGTAGGTCGAGGCGTCGGCATCGATGACGATTGCTTTGGCATTGCTTTGGCGGTCCACTTCTACCCGCGAAATTGCGTTCCAGCGCGCAAACTCGACCCATGCGGGATCACGAAACACGCCTTTGGCGTAGACGATGTCAATTAGCTTTGAAGAATGATTGCCCGCAATCAAAAGCAAAAGCGCCGCGGTCAGACCCAGCGTAAGTTTTCTCGCACCCGGTGTGGCTGCCAAAATCGCGCCCGCACATGCGCTGAGAGCACCCGCAAATAAAATAGTATTGGGCCCTCCCAGCCAGTTCAGCAGCGGGACCACCAGCAAGCAGGCCAGCGCGCCTCCGGCCAGGTCGGCACCGTAGAGCCGGGGAATGTGCTCCGCCTCCCGGGCAAACAGAACCGAAAATTCAATGCCCGTGATGAAAAATGGAACCGCCGAGAACAGGTAAATTGCCGTCAGCCGGGTGAAGTTGTTGCGCGAGAGTTCAAGCGAAACTCCGATGTGAAGGCAGAGTTCCAGCACCACCGGAACCGCCAGGGCGTTGGCAATGCAAAGCGCTGAGAGTAACGCACGGGTCTCGAACCCAGCCAGCCACGGTTTTCGCAAATATGCAAATACCCCGCCTGAACCCAATCCGAGCAAAGCAATCGAAATTGCCAGAAAGGCAAAATGGTAGAAAAGCACAACGGAAAACAATCGGGTTAGGGCCAGCTCCAGCAACAAAGCTCCGCAACTGCTGGCCGCCACACCGACCAAAAAAACGCGCGGAAGTTTCCTTGCAGGTGGGTTGACCACTGGAGGCGCAAGAGTTTCGCTGGTGGCAGACATTCGAGGCTTCGCCGGAGAATGCGACAGTCTAACAGAAGCAACTGTCATGCCGGGCGAGGAATATGATTTCGCGGCGGCTATACTTCTGGACACATGAACCTAGATCGCTCGCATCAACTACTCTATCTCTCTCACGCCGACGTACAAGCCATCGGCCCGAGCATGGCCGAGATCATTTCGGCGCTCGAGTCCATGTTTCGCGAAAAAGGCGAAGGCCGGGTCGAGATGCCGCCGAAGATCGGAGTCCACACCCAGCCCGACGCTTTCATTCATGCTATGCCCGCGTATATTGCCGCGCAGAAGGCGGTCGGTATGAAGTGGGTGAGCGGCTATCCCGAAAACAGCAAGCGCGGGCTGCCGTATATTGCCGGGCTGGTAATCCTGAATGACGTCGAAACCGGGATGCCGCTCGCGGTCATGGACTGTACCTGGATCACGGCACAGCGCACTGGAGCTGCGACGGCGGTGGCCGCCAGGTACCTGGCACGCAAGGAATCAGAAACCGTCGGCATTCTGGGATGCGGCGTGCAGGGCCGCAGCAATCTGGAAGCGCTCAAGGTTTTATTTCCCATTAAGAAGGCCCGAGCCTACGACGTGCATCCCGAGCGGGCCGAGAAGTACGCACAGGAAATGAGTTCGGAACTCGGGATTGAGGCTGTTCCCGTACCGACTTCACGCGAGGCGGTGGTAGGCTGCGATATTGTGGTGACGGCCGGGCCCATCCTGCGCAATCCGCACGCTACCATTCAACCTGGATGGCTCGCGGAAGGATCATTTGCGTCGCTGGTGGATTTCGATTCCTACTGGCATCCCGATGCGCTCCGTCAAGCCGATAAATTCTGTACCGACGACGTGCCCCAGCTCGAGCATTATCGCCAGATCGGATATTTCCAGAACCTGCCGCCTATTCACGCCGACCTGGGTGAACTCGTCACCCGACGCAAACCCGGCCGGCAAACGGCCGCAGAACGTACCTTCGCATGCAATCTTGGCCTTGCGCTATACGATATCGCGACTGCGCCGTTGATCTACAAGCGCGCTTTGGAACAAAGTGTGGGAACCTGGCTGCCACTCTAATTGCGCCGGGTTCTTCAATCTTCCAGAATCACCTGTGCGATGGCGTGCTCGGCGGTATGGGTCAGCGACAGCGCCACATGCTTTGCACCTAGCTTGGCGGCAAACTCCGCTGCTTTGCCATGGAAAGTGATCGTCGGACGCCCACCTGGCATCCGGCTGACTTCCACATCACGCCAGGTCACACCGTGGTTCCATCCGGTGCCAATGGCTTTCATGGCCGCTTCTTTGGCAGCGAAGCGAGCTGCATATCGCTCTGCGCTATTCGCCTTCGCATCGCAATAGCGAATCTCACCCTCGGTAAAGATGCGATGCAGGAAACGCTCCCCGAAGCGCGCAATGGTTGCCGCGATGCGAGGCACCTCCGTGATGTCAATTCCGGTACCGATGATCATGGAATGATCTGCCCGAGAGCATGGACCACAGCTTCATCCTCAGCGGGAGATACCGTGCGCAGGTCCAGCAATACGCGGCCTTCTTCCACCCGGGCAATGACTGGTGGAGTTGAGAGCCGCAAGCGTGAAGCTATGTTGTCCGCGCTTAGGCCCTCGAGACTTACCGCCAGCAGGCGAGTGGGCAGGACCGCCGAAGGAGCGGCTCCCCCGCCAATCACTGATTCGCCGTCGATCACGTCAACCGAGAGTTTCAAAGATCGAACTGTTCCGGCGATAGCCTCGGCGCGCTTCCCGACTTCTTCTTTTGACAAACGCATCATGCGAATCGTGGGAATGGCGTCGTGGTCGCCCTTCACATAAGCCATCAACGTAGCTTCCAGAACGGCGTATGTCAGCTTGTCGACGCGCAGGGCGCGGAACAGAGAATTTGACCGCATGCGCGCGATCAAGTCGCTGCGGCCGCTCAATATCCCCGCTTGCGGGCCACCAAGCAGCTTGTCGCCGCTGTAGGTGACCACATCCACGCCGGCGCGCAGACTGTCGAGTACGCTGGGTTCGCCAGTGATGCCGAACGAATCCAAATTGATCAGCGCGCCGCTGCCCAGGTCCTCCAGCAGCGGGATCTTGCGCTGGCGGGAGAGATCTACCAGTTCGTCAAGCCGAGGCTGCTCGGTAAATCCGGTGATCTCGAAATTCGAGCGATGTACACGCAGCAGCAGTCGGGTGTTATCGGTAATGGCGCGCTCGTAATCGCTGAGTCGTGTGCGGTTAGTTGTGCCTACTTCCCGCAGGACCGCGTTCGACTTAGTCATCACGTCCGGAATACGGAACGAGCCTCCGATCTCGACCAGTTCCCCGCGAGAAACGATGACTTCGCCGCCTTCTCCGATCGTGTTCAACGCCAGCAGGACCGCAGCGGCATTGTTGTTGACGACGATGGTGGATGTTTCATCCGAGACCTCGCCCAACAGCTTGCGGAACAGGCGGTCCACGTGGACGTCGCGTTTGCCGCGCTCGCCGAGTTCGATGTCGAATTCGAGATTGGAATAACCGCAGGCGGTCTCACGAATGTGTTCCAGTACAGAAGCTGCCAGCGGGGCGCGCCCCAGGTTGGTGTGCAGGATGACGCCGGTGGCGTTAATGACGGTGCGCAGAGAATAGCTCAAAGCCTGCTGCACCCGGCGTTGTACTGCTTGGTCGAGGCCGGAAAGGGCCAAGTCGACGCCATTTTCGTCGAGCCGGTCAGCGCTGATTTCATCGCGCAGCGACGCGAGTACAGCACGGGCCGCGTCAGTCACTGTGATCAGTCCTTCTTGCGCCACCAGAGTCTTGATGGTGCGTTGGCGGACAACTTCATCCACCGCCGGAAGCTTGCGGTATAGGCCGGATTTGGTTTCGGTTTTCACCCGCCAAGATTATGACACTCACGGAGCAGGTTGCCAAAAACGTTATCCAACCTCGACCAGTCCGTAGCTCTTCAGCCAGCGGTTGCGCATGTGGCGTAATGTCTTCTTGATTTCGTCTTGAGGGATCTCGGGATTGGGACCCTCAAGTACCGCCGAGGCTTCGCGTTTGGCGATTTCGAGTAGCTGGCGGTCGCGAATCAGGTTCGCCACCTGAAAACTGGGCAGCCCGGCCTGGCGTGTTCCGAAGAATTCTCCCGGCCCGCGCAGCTCGAGATCCAGTTCGGCAATCTGGAATCCGTCATTGGTGCGAACCATGGCATCGAGACGCCGTTCACCGTCCTCAGAAACCTTGCCGCCGGTCATCAGCACGCAATACGACTTAGCAGCGCCACGGCCGATGCGCCCGCGTAGCTGGTGCAACTGCGCCAAGCCGAAGCGCTCGGCGTGTTCGATCACCATCATGGTCGCATTGGCCACGTCCACGCCCACTTCGATCACCGTGGTCGAGACCAGAATATCCAGTCCCCCCTTTTGGAACATTCGCATCACCTGTTCTTTCAAGTCGGCGTCCATGCGGCCATGCAACAGGCCGACGCGCAAATCAGCGAACAAGCGGCTCAGTTCCTTGTACATTTTGGCAGCCGCCTTGATCTCGGTTTCTTCATTTTCTTCGATGACCGGATAAACCACATAAGTCTGATGTCCCGCTGCCGCTTGCTTGCGCACGAACTCCCAGACTTCGGGGGAGCGGTCGTCTGCGACTCTGCGCGTGACGATAGGCGTGCGCCCGGGCGGCATTTCGTCGATCACGCTGACGTCCAGATCGCCGTACAGAGTAAGTGCCAGAGTGCGTGGAATGGGGGTCGCGGTCATCACCAGGACGTCGGGTTCTGCGTCGGCGCCTACGTCTCCTGATTTCTTCATCAACTTGAACCGCTGTAGCACTCCAAAGCGATGTTGCTCGTCGACGATCACCAGTCCGAGCTTGGCGAATTCGACTTTCTGCTCGATGAGCGCATGAGTGCCGATTACCAGTTGCGCGCTGCCCTGGCTAATGTGGCGGCGGATCTCGCGCTTGCGGTCATCTTCGAGCGAGCCGGTGAGCAATACGATCCGGTAGCCGGCTGGCTCAAGAATGCGGCGCGCGGAGAAATAATGCTGCTGGGCCAGAATCTCTGTCGGCGCCATCAACGCCACCTGGTAGCCGTTTTCCATGGCAATAATGGCAGCCTCGAAGGCCACAATGGTCTTACCCGAGCCCACGTCACCCTGTAACAGCCGCCGCATGGGCGATTGCTTCTCCATGTCAGTGGCGATGTCTTTGAGCACCCGCTTCTGCGCGGCCGTGGGATGAAACGGAAGAATCTTCTTGATCGCCGAACGCACGCGATCGTCCAACTGAAACCGGATACCTGTTTGTGCCTTCTGCTCGCGGCGTTTCAGCTCAAGACCCAGCTCAATGAAAAACAGTTCTTCGAAAATCAACCGCACGTGAGCCGGCGTTCGAGACGACTGCAGATCCTCCACACTCTCGCCTTCGTCGGGCCAATGGACTCTGAGCAGCGCTTCCCGTGGCGAGATCAGGTTCAGGCGTCGCTGCACTGCTGTTGGAATCGCATCCGGCATATCAGCGGGCAAGTTTTGCAGCGCGGTATGGATCGCACGACGGAACCACCGCGAATTCAGCCGTCCGATGGCTTCGTAGATGGGCACGATCCGGCCAATCTCGAGTGACTCCGCTAACTTCTTTTCGGCGGAGTCAGTTGAGCCGTTCTCCGAAGGTTCTTCGAGAACCTCAAATTGAGGCTGGACGATCTGTAGTTCGCCACTGCGATTGTCGGCCTCCACTTTTCCGTAAAGGGCCACCACCTGTCCGGGCTTGAATTTGTCACGCAGGTACGTTGCATTGAACCAGATACACTTCAACCGTGTGCGCCCCTGCCCGGCGGTCATTTGAAAAATGGGCATACGTCGGGTGCGAAACAAGCCGGAATTGCGGACTTCGGCAATGACGGTCGCCATCTCTCCCGCGCGCAGCTCAGGAATGGTGCGGGGGTTCAGCCGGTCTTCATAGCGAAATGGCAGATAATGCAGCAGGTCGTCGACGGTGTGGATGCCCTTGCCCGCAAGCACCTCAGCCAGGCGCGGGCCGATGCCCTTCACATATTGCACGGAGGTGGAAGGATCCAGCATCTGAAAAGATGGTAGCAGGACGCGCTGCGTTCGCCATCTAAGCCATTAGGGTCGAACAGGGACGGCAAGAGCCATGTCAAAATCAGTGACCAATTTTATGCATGCGTTGGCGGCGGTTCTGGTGGGCAACGTCGCGTATTTTCTTCTGGAGAAACACTTGCCCTTACCAGCCCAACATATCGGCTTTAAGACCGACCTCGGCACCCTGGTCGATTTTTGTTTGTGCCTCGTAATCTTCGGGGTCATAAAGATCTTCGCTGCACAGCGAGAGCGCTCCAAACTGTCCAGAAGCTGACCCAGGCTCTTACCCTGAGGTTACTTTCGGAACCTCGGTAACTGGTTCCAAACCCGATAGAATCCCGCCAGCGCTATGCAAAGGATCGCGATCCTCTACGACGCCAGCCAGGCGGTGCTCTCCACCTTTGACCTGGACGAAGTCTTGCAGCAAATTCTGACCATTGCGCGCGATTATTTTCACTTGGAGAATGTCGCTATCTTATTGCTGGACAATGAGAGTGCGGAGTTGTACGTGCGCCGTCAAGTGGGGTGGGATGAAGGCCAGGACAAGGTTCGGGTGAAGGTCGGGACGGGGATCACTGGCGCGGCGGCCCAGCAGAAACGCCCAGTCTATGCTCCCGACGTCAGTAAGGATCCGCGTTACCTGAAAACCTCCAGAACCACGCGGTCGGAATTGGCGGTTCCGCTCATGGTGCGAGATCAGGTAGTGGGCGTTCTGGACTGCCAAAGCGCCAACCTCAATCATTTTGATTCGGAAACCGCTGATATGCTCACGCTGTTTTCTACCCAGGCGTCGATGGCCCTGCAGAATGCGCGGCTGTACTCCCTGGAACGGCGGCGGGCGTCACAACTGGAAGCCATTAACGCCATCGCGCAGCAGACCACGGCAGTCCTCGATCTGAAAGAATTGCTTTCCAAAGTTTGCCTGTTGATCGAACAAGCTTTTCAGGTGTCCCATGTTTCCGTGCTTTTGAAGGACGAAGAAGATCTGGTGTTACGCGCGAGTCATGGCAGGCTGACTCCCCGGGTTCCAGAAGGCGGACGATTGCCTTCTGGGGCTGGGCCTTGGGGGCGGGCGCTCGAGGCCGGCAAGACTCTGGTGGAAAATAGCGCCAAGAGCGCTCCTGAGGCTGGACTCTACGTCGAAACCGAGTCGCGCATGTCCATCCCGCTGGTCTCCTTCGGGCAAACCCTGGGCGTGTTGGTGCTGGACAGCGAACGCGCCGGCGCCTTTCACAGCAATGACACCCAACCGCTCGAATCAGTGGCCGATATTTGCGCCAATGCCATCCAGAACGCTCACTATGTTGACCGCGTAAAGCAACTAGCGTATCTGGATGGATTGACAGGAATCTTTAACCGCAGGTTCTTCGAACTACGCATGACGGAGGAAATCGAGCGTGCCCGTCGTTACGATTCCGGCCTGGGCGTGATCATGATCGATATCGACCAGTTCAAGCGTCTGAACGACGAATTCGGGCACCTGTTGGGTGATGAAGTGCTGCGTCAGGTGTCCTCTATTCTTCATCAGCAATTGCGCAAGATTGACGTAGTGTGCCGATACGGCGGAGAGGAGTTCGCCATTCTCCTGTCGCAAACCAGCCCCCAGCATTCGCTGGCAGTGGCTGAGAAGTTGCGGCGCATGGTCGAAACCTGGCAATTTCCGGGGGTGCCTCGACCGGTTACTATCAGCGCCGGAACCGCAAATTATCCCGATCACGGCACTACACGGGATGAGCTAGTAAAGGCGGCTGACGCTGGTCTATATGCGGCGAAACAGTCCGGACGAAACCGAGTTTGCCTGGCGCCCGATGCAGCCCGCGGATTGGCACAGGCCGGCGGGAAATAACCGGAGCTGACTTGGGAAGCGGTTTTGTGAAAGGCCACTTTCTAGAAGAAGTCGTTGCTCTGGTTCTGGAATTCTCTCTCGATCTCCCGCTGGTGATCACGGAATTCCCGCTGTATATCCCGCATCTGTCGCCTGACTTCCTGATTCTGTCTGACCATGTCCCGGGATCGCCGCTCTATCTCGGGCTGGACCTGCTCCATCGCCCGGCTTACCGCTTCTTCCATCTCTGGCTGGAGTTGAGCCATTTCAGATTCCCACTGGCTTAGCTCTTCGCTTGTCTCCGCATCGATCTCCGGCGTCATCAAGCTCTCGCGCTCCAGGTCTGACTGTTTGCGCTCCGGTAGGGTGATGGTGATGTTGACTTCCTTCTTGTCGCGAATCACGCCAATGGTCGCGGTGTTGTCCTTCCGCGAACGCAGCGCATGACTGAAATCGCTGCTATCGTGAATTGCCTCTCCATTGATCTTTACCACCACGTCTCCGGCGCGGAATCCTGCTTTGTCGGCACGGCTCCCCTTTTCGACGGAGCGCACCAGCACTCCCTGACCGTTCTTGGTTCCGAAGAAGTCTCCGAGCTGCGGCGTCAGGTTCTCAACCATTAATCCACTGCGCGCCGAAGAATGCACCACCACGATCGACACGGGGATATCAATGTCCCCCATATCCGGGATTGGTGGAATGGGCGGCATGGGAGGCATTTCGAAATGGAAATCCTTGCCTTTCGGCCCGTAAGAATAACCATAAGCATAGCTGTTCTTTCGTTCCGCCAACTGCACTTTGATGGTCAAGGCCTGGCCATCACGGCTGAGACCCAGGGACACAACTCGTCCCGGCGGCGTCTCCCGGATTACGCGCCGCAGTTGTTCCACGCTCTCTACCTCGGCGCCGTTTACGGTAAGGATGACGTCGTGTTCTTTGAGGCCAGCCTTGCCCGCAGGCGCGTCCTGGTCCACCATGGTAACTTCCACGCCGCGCTCTTCCTTAAGCTTGAGCGCGCCCAGACGGTCGGAAGTGATATCTTGCGTGTCCACTCCGAGATAGGAACTGCCACCAGCGTCTTCGCTCGAGATTCCGAAGATCTCACTCTTTGAATCAAGCGCGACACTCTCTGCCCGGGCCGCGATAGACGCCAGCGGGAAGATTAGCAATGTGATGAAAATGGCATTTCGCATTTTGTGCCTCCCTGTTTCTCTTCAATGACCACTGCGGCGAAATGTGATGTCGCCCGTGGTTGTCCGTACTTTGAGCACCGGGCCGCCGCCGTTCAAATCGCCTTCGGCAGTCACCGTCTTGGACCCATAGTCACCGCCTTCGGTGGTGACCCGAATTTCGGAGAACTCCGAATCAATGCGGTGCCCGTTGGCTACTTCAATGGACGCGCGAATGCTCAGCTTTACATTCGGGGCCACATAAACCGTTATGTCTCCGGCTGAGGTCTCCAGAACGGAATCGTTACGCTCTCCACCCGAGGCAATGAACCTGGCTTCAATGCCGCCAGCCCCGGTTTCAGCTCGTGCCGAAGGCACGCCCAGCAACTCAATGCTGCCGCCACCAGTCTCCGCTTTGACCGGGCCTTTGGCAGATGCCAGGCGGATGCTGCCGCCGCCGGTTTCGATCTCCGCTGGACCGCCGATATCGCCCAGGTCAATGCTGCCGCCGCCGGTCGAGGCCGTAACTTTTCCCGCGCACCGGTCCACCTGAATACTGCCGCCGCCGGTTTCGAGCTCTGCGCCTTGCATACAGGAAGTCACAATCACGCTGCCACCGCCGCTTTCAGCGACGATCTTTCCCTTGGCTGACATGATCTTGATGGTGCCGCCGCCGGTGTGCAGGCTGACATCAGAAGCCACATTACCGACATCGATGTTTCCGCCGCCGGTTTCGGCGTTGATGATCCCGGCAATGTCATCGAAGCGGATGTTGCCGCCACCGCTCTGCGCATCCACTCTCCCCGAGACTCCGGTCGTGGTCACATTGCCGCCGTCGGTCTCAACCTTAATTTCATCCATTTCTCGAGGCACACTGATCGAGAAGTCGCTGGAGAATCTGTGCGGCCTGCCACCCTCCCAATCGCCCACAATCCACGCGGTGTCGCCGTGCACGTAGGCAGTGATCTTGTAGGAGTCAAATTCCCGTCGCGCCTTGGCTTCGGATGAAGTGTAAGAATGATTGCGAATAGTGTAGCTAACGCCCTGCTGCGAACCGCCTTCCACCTTCACCGTTCCAACATCCACCTTGACCCTGAGGTTGCGCACGCCGGTCAGAGATCCCGTGAGTTCCTGGGTCCAGTTGCCACCGTCGCCGAACACGCGGGTCTGTTGTGCCGTGGCTGCCGGCAGGATCAGCAGCAAAACCGCTACGAGTTTAGAGAGCCTTCTCACCAATTCCACCTTCACTTTTCATCGATATCAATCAAATTCCGGCATCTGGGCCAGCATATTGCGTGCTTGAGTCTTGATGTACTGGTTCTGATCGTTCTCCGCGAGCCTTTGCAGGACAGCCCGCACACTGCCATCGGCCCGCACCGGCTCCAGCAAATGGAGAGCTTCGGCCCGCACTCCGGGATTGGAGTCGTTCATTAGACCCTCAAGCACGGCATCCCGCACCCGCGGATCGCTCTTCACGTAGTTCCCTAAACCGCCCAGCGCTTTCAGCCGCACCCCCGGGTTCGAGTCATAGCGCAGAGCATAGATCAACGCCTCTCTAACATGCGTGTCATTGGGCTGCTGGGTCAGCAGGTCCACTGAATCCATCCGTACTCCGGAGTTGTAATTGTTGCGGGCTGCGAACAGCAACAACTGTTGGATGCGCTGATCGTTTAGCGATCCTTGCGCCTGCTGGGTTGAAACCGTGTCGTATTTAATGTTGATCTGGTTCGAGCCGGGCTCTTGCGATATGGAACGAATGCCGGCCACGGAAGACTCGGCCGGTGCGCTGAGAGAACTGGCGGCAATCGCGCCGCCGGCCCCGCTGCCGTTCACAATCTTGTAGGTGGCGCCAATGCCACTGGCAAAACCGATAATGAAGATCGCGGCGGAAAGAGCGGGAGAGAAGCGCATCTGCCGCAGCCACATGGCGGGATCGAACACCAGCCGCTGCCAGAAGCCGCCCTGGCTGGTGGTTTCGAGTGCTTCCTGCAACCGCATGCGCGAGGACGCCACCAGGTTGGGGCTGGGCTCTTCCACCTGCAACTCTGAGAGCACCGCGTGAAACTTTCGCGTGGTCTTCAGTTCCGCGGCGCAGTCCGTGCAACGTGCCAGATGCTGCTCCAGTTCGTAGCGGGCATCGTCAGGCAGTTCGTTGTAAACGTACAACAGAACGTTTTCTTTGACCCAATCACATTTCATAATTGAACCCCCGCATTGGGGAATCTCCTCTACTCAATTCTCATCTCATATCCGCCAGCGCTCCACGCAACTTCTGGGTCGCCCGGAACAATGTGTTCTTCGCGGTCTCTTCGGTGGTATTCAGCACCTCGCCCACCGTGCGCAATTTAAGCCCGTGGTAATGCTTCAACTCAAAAACCATGCGCTCACGCGGCGTCAATCTGTCCAGCGCCCGGCTGATCCGTCCACCCAACTCGCGGCTCATCAGGTCGCGTTCGGGGTTGGCGCCGGCGCGGACATCGGGAACTTGTTCGAGCACATCGTACTGCTCTCCCGACGCATCCGTCGCCACCGGCGCATCTTCCTTACGAACCTGCCTGCGCCGCAAATGATCGAGGCAGAGATTGGTCACGATCCGGTAAATCCAGGTATAAAACGAACACTCGAACCGGAAGTTGCCAACGCTCTTGTAGGCCTTCAGGAACGCTTCCTGGTAAATGTCCTGGGCTTCGTGCTCGGACCCGGTGAGGTGAATCGCCAGCCGGAGCACCGCATGGTCGTAGTGCCGCACCAGCTCCTCGAAGGCTGCGCGATTGCCACGCTGCGCCTCGCGGACCAGCACTGTGTCGTCAATGCGGCCTTGACTTTGCCCAGCCATTTGGCCCCGTCGCTTGGGGTCCTGGGTACTGCCAGCCTCGCCCCTTGAATCCCGTTCCCGTTGGGAACAACCGCCAACCGTAAATGGTACCGCCAGTGCCTCGGCCGGCATATTCTCTTTGTCCTCAAGTGCACCGGGCGCCTTTGCCGTCCCTTCCCGGTTGCATAGCTATGGACGTGTCAGGATGAGAACCGTGAGCAGGATTATAGGGGAGGGCCAGGATTCTTGCCGATGCACACTATTGTCAGGAAAGGTTTTAGCCTGTTTTGTGGTGTAAGGCATGCCAAAAGTAACGCGGTTCGCCCGCTGAGGCGAACCGCATAGTTTGCCAGTTAGGAGAACTGTTCCTATTCTCCCGCTTCTTTCTCGATCACAACCTTCAGGTGTGCGGTCACTTCCTTGTGCAGCTTGATGGGGATGGTGAACTCGCCCAAGGTTCGCAGTGGCTCGTGCAGTTGAATCTTGCGGCGATCCACGTTGAAACCTTTCTTCTCCAGCGCGTCTGCCACATCGCCAGAGGTGACTGAGCCAAACAACTGGTCGTTCTCCCCGGACTTGCGCTGGAAGGAAACCGAAAGCCCGTCGAACTGCTTGGCCAATTCTTCGGCCTGGGTCTTTTCCTTGGCGGAACGGCGCACCGACGCAGCTTTCATTTGCTCGATGACCGCCTTGTTCCCCTTCGAGGCCTCAATGGCCAGTTTGCGCGGCAGCAGGTAGTTGCGCCCGTATCCCTCGGCGACTTTTACCACGTCCCCGCGCGAACCTAGTGTGATCACATCTTCTTTCAGTATGACTTCCATAATTATGACTCCCGTTCTTTATTAACTTCAGCCACGGATCCACACGGATAAAGCAGCTACTTTCTTGATTGATCCGTGAAGCTCAGTGAAATCCGTGGCGTTTTTTCTTATGATGCCCGGCCGGCAAACGGCAGCAGCGCAATATTGCGCGCCTGCTTAATGGCGGAGGAAAGCCGCCGTTGATGCGGCGTACACACGCCAGTCAACCGCCGGGGCGTGATTTTTCCGCTCTCCGCCACAAATTGCGCCAGCATTCGTACGTCCTTGTAATTGATGGCCTCGATCTTCTCCACGCAAAACTTGCAGACTTTCTTCCGCCGGAAAAACTTGCGGCCCCCGGGGCCACCTTCGCCGCGTCCGCCAGGACGAGGTGGACGGCGCTCGCCGCGATCGGACCGATCACCACCCGAGGGTCGATCGCCGCCGGAAGGCCGGTCACCAGAATGTGCGCTTGCTGTAGTTGGTCTAGTTTCGTCAGCCATGATGCTCCTTAAAATCTGTCGTTGGTCGTTCGTCGTTAGCCTTCTATGAACGACGGAGTTCTTACGCCGTAGCCGCCGGCGCTTCTCCCGCCGGTTCCGCGGGTGTGGCTGCGGGTGCCGGCGTCGCCGAAACCTTTCGCCGAGAGTCTCGGATCGCCTTGATCTTATCCAACCGCTTCTGCTCCTCATCAATACGCACGGTCAGGAATTTGATCACCGGCTCGGTCACGCGCAGGCGGCGTTCCAGTTCATGAATCAGGCCGCCACTGCCTTCTAGCGTGAGCAGGATGTAAAGGCCGTCACGAAATCTGCGGACCGAGTAGGCGAGATGACGCTTGCCCATCTTTTCCACGTTCTTCATCTGACCACCCGACGTGGTCACGGCGGTTTCCAGAGTCGATATCAGCTTGTCCTGTTCCTCTTCCGGCATGTCCGGGCGGACGATAAACATGAGTTCATAAGTGCGATTCATTCAATTTCTCCAAATCTGGCCACCACAATCCGTGGCTACTCTTTATCTTCTTTTCGGTTGTACCGGTTCATTGCCGCCGCCGGTCCATCTTTCAAAATCGCTTCCACTACTTCGGCAGCGAGGTCGATCATCGGATCCACCAGCTTGAGCTGCGCCTTGCGGAAGGGCGAGAGCAGATATGTCATCCCGTCTTCCACCTTACGGTCCGGCGCGACTCCCATCCGGATGCGTACAAAATCCTGTGTGCCCAGGGCGCCGATCACCGACTCAATCCCGTTGTGACCCGCCGAGCTGCGGTTCCGATGGATACGAACCGTACCCAACGGAAAATCCAACTCGTCCTGAATTACCACCAAGTCGGTTTCCGGCTTGGCATCATGCTCCGCGATCAGCTCTCGCACCGAGAGACCACTCAAATTCATGAAAGTCTCCGGCTTGGCTAGCAGAACCGTCTCCGAACCGATAACCGCTCTCGCGGTCAATGCTCGGCACTGGCGATTCCTCACTTCGACCTTCGCTTGCTCGGCAAGCCTGTCGACGACGAGAAAACCCAGGTTATGCGGCGTGAACTGATACTCGATGCCCGGATTGCCGAGACCAACGATCAGCTTCACGCATTCAGCTCTTGGCTTCTAGCTCTTGGCTCCTAGCTCATACCTAAAAACAATGCCAAGGACCATTCGTGCTCGTCGGCCAAATGGCCAACGACAAATGTTGCTACTTCTTCTCTTTCTTCTCTGCCTTCTTCTCGGCTTTCTCGGGAGCGGCAGCTTCGCCTTCTGCTCCCTCGGCTTCCTGCTTGCCCTTCTTGATGACCTCGGGCTCGGCCGGGGCGGCAGCAGCATCGGCCGCAACCGCATCTGGAGTCGCTACCACCTCTTCCTTCACGGTGGTGATGTGGGCCACCGGCAGGTTGGAATCCGAGAGAAACTTTATCTTTTCGTTGTGCGGCAGGTCCGAAACCCGCAGCACCTTTCCGAAAACCAGCTCGCTGACATCCGCCTCAATCGAGGTCGGAATATCGCCCGGCAAGCATTCAATTTCCACTTCGCGCGTTACCTGTTCCAAAATACCGCCCTGTGTCTTCACGCCCTCGGGCTCGCCTTTCAGAACGATGGGGACACGGACCTGCAATACCTTGTCCATGGCGATGCGCTTTAGATCGATATGCAGCAACGATCCTTTGATGGGTTCGTATTGCCAGTCCACAATCATGGCCTGACTGCGCTCGGCGCCATCCAGGCTTAGCTCGAAAATGGTGTTGTGGCCTGAAGCGGACCGCAGAATACGAGAAATCTGCCGCGGGTCGACGCTGACCGACAATGCCTGTTTTCCCGCGCCGTATAGAACTCCCGGGACTTTGCCTTCGCGGCGGACCCGGCGGGCGTCGTTCTTGCTGCCTGCGATCCGCGGTTGTGCTTCCAAAACGGTACTTTCAGTTGCTGTCGCCATAGTATTGATTCCTGTCTACAAAAATAACTTGCTCACCGAAGTCTCTTCGTGAATCGACTGGATCGCGCGTCCGATCAAACCCGCAACCGAACGTACCACTATTTTCGGTTCCTTTTTCGCTTCTTCCGTGAGCGGGATGGTATCGGTGACCACCACTTCTTTAATGCAAGACTGCCCTATAATTTCCACCGCAGTGCCGGAAAGCACCGGGTGAGAGCAGCAGGCATAGACGGCAGTGGCGCCGTTCTCCATAAGTGCAGCAGCAGTCTTGACCAGCGTGCCGGCGGTGTCAATTAAGTCGTCGATCACCAGACAAGTACGACCTTGCACATCTCCGATCACATGCATCACTTCCGCTACGTTGGCTTCCACCCGGCGCTTATCGACGATGGCCAGCGCGCAGTCCATTTTCTTGGCAAAAAACCTCGCCCGCTCCACACCGCCCGCATCCGGGGAAACCACCGTCAAGTTGGGCAAGGTCAACTTCCTGAAGTAATCGACCAGCACCGGTGAAGCGAACAGCGGGTCCACCGGGATATTAAAAAAACCCTGAATCTGCGCCGCATGCGGATCAATAATCAACGCCCGGTCGGCGCCCGCGGTGGTCAGCAAATCCGCAACCAGCTTGGCCGAGATCGGCGCCCGCGGCTTATCCTTGCGGTCCTGCCGGGAATATCCATAGTACGGTACCACCGCGGTGATGCGACGCGCCGAAGCTCGCTTCAGCGCGTCGATCATCAGAAGCAGCTCCATCAAATGCTCATCCACCGGGCGCGAAGTCGGTTGAATCACGAATACATCCGCGCCCCGCACGTTCTCCTGGATCTGGACGTATGCCTCTCCGTCTTTGAATCGTGTGACCAGGGCCTGATTGCGCGTCAGCCCCAGAAACTCGCAGACATCATCCGCCAAGCGCTCATTGGCGGTGCCACTGAAGATCTTGAACTTATCGTCTACGCGGCCGCGTTGCGGCGGCTTGCGCTCCGGCTTTTCCTCGGCGGTCATCTGCGGTTTCTTTTCCGTTGCTGTCGCAAGAGTGGCCATATAAGAAGCTTCTGCTCCTAGCTTCTAGCCTCACCATCTCGTTCCTAGCTAGCAGCTAGCAGCTAGGAGCTAGGAGCGATGTTCTGGCTGGGCCGCTAGGATTCGAACCTAGACAAAGTGCTCCAAAGGCACTTGACCTACCATTAGTCGACGGCCCAGTAACTCAGTTTCGAGTGGGAAAAATATACGTCCAACAGCATACTCGAAACTAGAAACTTGAAACCAGAAACTTCTTCCAATACTGCCGTCGCGTCAGGGTGGTAGTCGCCAGCGCCTTCACACCCATTTTCTGCAACTTGGCTGCGGCTGTTTGCGCCGCCGCACGAGTCGCAAACAAACCGTAAATGGCCGATCCGGAACCCGACAGCGAGGCATAAAACGCGCCTGCGCGCTCAAGCACACGCTTGACCTCAAGCAACTCGGGATATTGCGGAAAGACGACTCGTTCAAAGTCGTTTTCTATCCCGGTACGGACGAGGTCGAGAAGCGGGGTCTCGGCCCGGCCCCTGCCTCTGGCAGAGACACCGGATAAACCCTTCCCAGACTTGGTTTTGCCTTTGGTTCTCTCTGGGACGCTCAGCCACGCCGAAAGCACACGACTGAACTTATTCATTCTATCGGACGGGTCGGCAGGCGTCAATTCGTCGGCTTGCGTGGCATCCCAATCGGCAAACGCCTTCGGAGTCGATACCCCAATCTCCGGCGTCACCACCACACACGCAACAGCCGACAAATCCTCGAGCGGATAAACTTCCTCTCCGCGCCCGATGCCAAGCACGGTCCCTCCGACCAAGAACAAGGGCAAGTCCGACCCGACCTCGGCTGCAATCCGCAATTTCTTGGGCCCGGGCAATTCTTTCTTCAACGCCCGTTCCAGCGCCAACAGCGCAGCCACTGCATTCCCCGACGCGCCGCCCAACCCGCCTTGCACCGGCAAGCGTTTCTCAATCTCAATGACGACCCGCCCGCGCGTCTTGAGCGCGGTCATGGTTTTCTCTACGATCCGGTAGCAGGTATTCGACTCGTCCGTCGGCACACGCGGATCTTCCGAGCGAATCTCAATCCCCGAGCCACGGCCAACTTGCACTCGAATCATGTCGTGCAAGGCGATGGTCTGATAAACCGTCAGCAGCTCATGGAAGCCGTCGGCGCGGGGCGCGCCGATGCACAGCCCTAGGTTGATTTTGGCGAAGGATCGGACGGCGACGGACATGGATGGATGATTCTACCCACAGAGGGCACGGAGGACACAGAGGATTTCTCAGGAGCCTCCGTCAGCGTTTGGAGTTCTTGGCGATTGATGCGATTATCAGACGCCAACAAGCGAGGGGCATGTGCATGGCCGAAAAGATGTCAGAGAGAACCAAGATACTAGTCGTCAATTCTGGCGTCGTAGCGGGGTTGATTTGGTGTTATTTCAAGGAATACCCGATAAAGATTATTCTTATCGCAGGGGCGTTCTTGCTCGTATTTGCGAATATTCTCATGTACCTCAAGCGCAGATGAACCCGGGGCAGTCAAAGTTCAACGGGGTTTTGATCAGCGAAAATCAGCGAAATCTGCGGCGGAAACTAGCTTCTCCGCTTGTAGTAAATCGCGAACTCAAACCCTGGATTCGCCGGGAACAGCTCGGCCACTTTTCTCAGCCGTTCCGCCATCGGCGACGGCGCCAGCAGCGGATAATCCCGCTCCCGCAAATCGTGATAATCAACGTCAATGTATAGCGACAGGAGGTAGATCGAAATCGCATCCGCGAATGCCGCCGCGAAGTATTCGTTCTTATGTTTCTCTGCATCCGGCTCGTGCGAAGTGGCAAGCTTGCGCGACTCCCAGGCATCCAGCGACGTTTCGCCTTTCGCTCCGGCTTCCACCTGCTTCCACGCCAGTTCGGCGAACGCCTGCGACACTCCCGCCCGCTCCACTACCGCGTGGCCCACGTTGATGTAAAACTCGAAAGCGACGGAAAACTTGTCATCCATCAGCCGGGTGGAAATGAACACACACTGCGAATCGCCCAGCTGGAGATTGCGATGGCACACCGCGTTGTCGCTGAGCGCGACATCGTAGCGGTCGGCAATGACGGTTTCATCTCCCTGATTGACGGTGAGCGGGACGAAATAATAGGCCTTGTGATGCAGCGCGGCCGCCGCGGAATCAGGCACGGCCGCAACCATGCGCTCCAAATCAGAGGCGGCAACGGTAACTTCACCGGCGATAGCATAGCAGATGCCATTCGGGGCCTGCGAAACCGGAGTCTGGCGGACCACCTCGGCCGGAGAACGAGTAATGGCGGGTGCAGCTTGCGACATGCACTTATTCTATCGCACCCCGTAGTTCCGCCCGGCGCTACAATCGGAACATGCCCCCAGGCCGCCCTCCGCGCTGGTATGTCATCCCGTTGCGGGTCTTGCTGTTAACGTTCCTGCTGACGCTGCTGGCGTTTGCCGTCAGCCTGCTTCTCGGCATTCTGGGGATCGTCATCAGCGCACGCCTGCGTGGTTTTGAACCCAACATGACGCTGGCATATCGGCACATCGCGCTGCCGATTGCGCTGGTTGCGGGTGCGCTGACGCTGATTGCGACCGCAATTCTCGAAATCCGCAACTACCGCCAGGAGCGAACTTTGACCCAGATCGCACGCGCCAGCCGCTAGACCTGTGCCGTCTTTGGTTAGAATTGCGTTATGCGGCCTCGCATTGCCATTCCCGTGCCTCACTCTGGCGATCCCGAATATGCCAGCCGATCGTTGCCGCAATACGAGCGCGCGGTTGAGAAGGCCGGCGGAGAGCCGGTCCCTATCCCGCTGGACAAAACTCCCGGTGAAGTGATGAAGCTGATCGAGCAATGTGACGCGGTGCTGCTGCCGGGAAGCCGCGCCGACGTCGATCCCGCCAAGTACGACGCTCCCCGTGATGTTCGTACCAACGCCGCTGACGCCGCCCGCGATACCGTGGACGAACTCCTGCTCCAGGACGCTTATAACATGAGGAAGCCGGTGCTCGGGATTTGTTACGGCCTGCAGATGTTGAACGTATACCGCAGCGGGACTCTCATCCAGCACATCGAGTCGGGGATCAACCATGAAGCTGGAAGGAAGGTCGCAGTGGCGCACACAGTAGAAGTGGAACCTGCATCGCAGCTGGCTGGCATTTTAGGCGAGTCACACAAGATCCCGGTCAACTCGAGCCACCACCAGTCTGCCGACGTGATCGGAGACGGCCTCCGCGTAGTGGCCCGCTCACCCGAAGACGACGTTGTCGAAGCGGTCGAAGGGGCATCGCCTGACCATTTCGTGCTGGCCGTGCAGTGGCACCCGGAACGATCGGTGGATGATGACGAGCCGTCACGGGCGATTTTTCGGGCGTTGGTCCAGGCTGCGCGGGCTAGACACAGCCAACTGGCAGGGAAGTTCGGGACGCCCTGAACCAAGTGGGGACAGCCGAGGGCGGCTGTCCCCATATAGTTGTTACAGGGTCGGTGTCTTCTCCGCAATCAACTTCCTGATCTTCTCAACGAACTCAGGCGCAAGCATGTCTTCCGTCTTCTCGCTGCCTCGGGTGCGGACATTTACTTTGCCGGCTTCCGCTTCTTTGTCTCCGACCACCAACAGGAACGGTACTTTCTGCATCGCGTGTTCGCGGATCTTGGCGTTCATCTTCTCATTGCGAGCATCGACATCAACTCGCACGTCCGCCACTTTTAGTTGTGCGGCGACTTTATTTGCATATTCGACGTGCCGCTCGGCGATGGGAATCATCACCGCCTGTACCGGCGAGAGCCATACCGGGAACGCTCCGGCGTAGTGCTCGATCAGCACACCGAAGAATCTTTCAATCGATCCATACAGCGCGCGATGCGCCATCACCGGCTGCTTGCGGGTGCCGTCTTCCGCCACATATTCCAGGCCGAAGCGAGCGGGCAGATTGAAATCGAACTGGATGGTCGAAAGCTGCCACAGGCGGCCGATGGCGTCCACCAGCTTGATGTCAATCTTGGGACCGTAAAATGCGCCTTCTCCGGGAACGGTCTTGTACTCGATCTTACGGCGCTTGAGTACACTCTCCAGCGACGCCGTCGCGTGGGCCCACGGTTTTTCGCTACCGACAAAACTTGCGCGTTGGTTCGGATCCCAGGTGGAAAGCTCGGTCTGGAATTGGTCGAAGCCAAAGTCTTTCAGCACGTCCAAGGCAAAATCGAGACAAGCCTCGATTTCGCCCTCGATTTGTTCTGGCGTGCAGAAGATATGGGCATCGTCCTGGGTAAATCCGCGCACCCGCAGCAGTCCGTGCATTACGCCGGACCGCTCGTAGCGATACACCGTCCCCAACTCGCCGAGCCGCACGGGCAAATCGCGATAGGACTTCAGCGAGTCCTTGTAAATGAGAATATGTCCGGGGCAATTCATGGGCTTGAGGCGATATTCTGCGTCATCGAGTTCCATGACATCGAACATGTTCTGGGCGTAGTGGCCCTCGTGGCCCGAGGTCTGCCACAACTGGCGGCGCATCACGTGCGGCGTGTAGACCAGCGAGTAGCCGCGCTTGAGGTACTGGTTGCGCATCCAGTCTTCCATCTCTTTGCGAACGATTCCGCCCTTGGGATGCCAGAAGATCAGCCCCGGCCCAGCCAGTTCCTGAATCGAGAACAAATCGAGCTGTTGTCCCAGCACGCGGTGGTCGCGCTTCTTGGCCTCTTCCTGCTTGTGGATGAAGTCATCGAGGTCTTTCTTCGAGAAGAACGACGTCCCGTAAATGCGTTGCAGCTGCGGATTCTTCTCATCGCCCAGCCAGTACGCGCCGGCAATGTTCAGCAACTTGAAAGCCTTGATCTTGCCAGTTGAAGGAATGTGCGGCCCACGGCAGAAGTCGGTGAACTTGCCAGTCCGATAGATCGAGATCTTTTCATCGGGCTTGGTGAATTGCTCGATGAAATGACACTTCATGAAATCGCCTTCATTCTTGAACGCAGCCAGTCCCTGGTCCCGCGGCAGAAACTCGCGCGCGTAGGGAATGTTCTGCTGCACCAGTTCCTGCATTTTCTTCTCGATCTTTTCGAGGTCCTCGGGAGTAAATGGCGTAGGCCGGTAAAAATCGTAGAAGAAACCGCTCTCGGTCGGCGGACCGTGACCCAACTTGGTCTCCGGGAACAATTCAAGAACTGCTGCCGCGAGTAGGTGAGCGGACGAATGCCGGTAAACCTCCAGGGCCTCGGGATCTTTCTCCGTCAGAATGCGCAAAGCAGTGTCTTTTTCCAGCGGCCGGGTCAGATCGATTAGGTCGCCGTTAGTTTTGGCGGCCAGGGCCGCATCGGCTAACCGCTGGCCGATGGACTTGGCTACATCGAGCGCAGTGCTGCCCTTGGGTAGTTCCTTCACGCTCCCGTCGGGAAGTTGGATATGAATGTTGTCAGCCATAGGATTAGCCCTCAAGTATAAAACACCGGGACGTGAGAAATAGGCTGGAAGGCCTTTTCTTTGCGCTCTTTGCGATATCTTTGCGTTCTTTGCGGTAAACCTTTACCGCAAAGAGCGCAAAGGAATTCGTGAAGTTCGCAAAGGAAACCTCAGCTATGGTGGTGCCCGACAATTTGAGGAGCTACCAGCCTGTCTTCTGCCCCTTATTCTGCTCGTCCAGCCACTTCTGCAAAGGAGCAAAGTAGTCCAGAATCGCCGTGGCATCCATCTGTCGCTGGCCGGTGAGAGCTTCCAGTGCGTCAGGCCAAGGCTGGCTCTGGCCCATCGCCAGCATCTTGTTCAGCTTTTCTCCCGCGGTTTTGGAGTTGTAGAACGTGCAACGATGCAATGGCCCTTTGTATCCGGCTTCCTTGCACATGGCGCGATAAAACTGGAATTGCAAAATGCGCGCGAGAAAGTACCGCATGTAAGGCACGTTACCAGCAACATGATATTTGGCGCCGGGATCGAAATCGGCTTCGCTGCGCGTCACCGGCGGCGCTACTCCCTGATACTTCAGCCGCAGGTCCCACCACGCCTGGTTGTAGTTGGCAGGAGTGATTTCTCCCGAAAATACCTTCCACCGCCACTGATCAATCAGCAGGCCAAACGGCAGAAACGCCACCTTGTCGAGCGCCTGTTTCAGCAGTAGCGGAATGTCGGAATCGGCAGAGGGAACTTTGTCGAGCAGTCCGATCTGCTGCAAGTATTCCGGTGTGACCGCCAGCGCGATGGTATCGCCAATGGCTTCATGGAACCCGTCATTGGCCCCCCCTTCGAAAAAATAGGGTTGGTTCTTATAGGCTCGCTGATAGAAATTGTGACCCAGCTCGTGGTGGATAGTGATGAAGTCCACGTCGCGCACCTGAATGCACATCTTCACCCGCAGATCGTCCTGATTGTCGATGTCCCAGGCGCTGGCGTGGCAGACGACGTCGCGATCGCGAGGCTTGATAAACAGCGAACGCTCCCAGAAAGTGGCCGGTAGCGGATCAAAACCCAGAGACTTATAGAAATTCTCGCCATAGTGCACCATGCCCTTGGCGTCGAGATTCTTGGCCTTGAGCAATTCAGTAAGATCGTAGCCGCGGCTGTTCTCCGCCAGGCCGAGCAGGGGAAAGATGTTGCCCCATTCCTGAGCCCAGGGATTGCCCAAGAGATCGGCGGGAATCGGTCCGTCCGGCGGCACTACTCCCGGTCCGTAGTGTTTGGCCAGCCGTGCGCGCACATACGTATGCAGCGACAAATACAGCGGCCGCACCTGCTGCCATAGCCTCTCCAACTCGGCGTTGAATTGCTCCGGTGTCATGTCATAGCCTGCACGCCACATCGCCCCAACATCTTTAAAGCCCATTTCGCGCGCTCCCTGGTTCGAGAGTTCTACGAAACGCGAGTAGCGCTGGCGCATGGGCGCTCCAACTTTGTGCCATCCCATCCATACGTCCTTCAGTTCGTTGGGATCACGGCTTTCTGTCATGACCTTTTCGATCGCCGTGATGTCCAGGCAGTCATCCGGCTTGCGGCAATATTTGGCCTTGCCGTAGTCGCCATCGAGAGAGGTAGCGATTTCGATCATCTCGCGCCGCAGCTTTGGATCCTTCGGCGCCGGCGCGGTCAAGCCCAATTTCAGCAGCAAGAACTTCCGAGCCAAAACCGGCGGGAGAGTCAGACCATCGAATTGCTTGGCTTGCTCCACCAGTTCCGTCACCGTGGCCGTACCTTGCTCATTGGCGTCGGCCGATATCGCCTCGGTGTCGTCGGTGATGAAGTTCTCCTGCACCCACTGGGCCCGCGCTGCTCTGGTATTCAACTCATTCAAGCGTGCTTCCGCCTGACTGATGAACCGTTCTGCCTCTGCCACCGTGGGCTTTGAGGCAGTTTGACCCTCCATCGACCCCGAAAGACATAACAACAGCAGCAAGCCGCGAAATTTCATGAAACCCTCCGGTCGAAGATTATGAACGAGACGGCGGAAATTGTCGCGGGGATCGCTCACCGATCTCGACCAGCATCCCGCCGATCCCTATCGTCATTTACCGATAAGCCCTTGTCTTGCGACCCCTTCCGCAATACAATCCGCATCGTCTTCTCGGAGGTGTTTTATGGCCGCTGCACCCAACTTACCCGGGCCCACTGCCGTAGCTGCTACTGAGCTCGTGCCGCTGTCCGAAGGAGCTCGCATCGTCGATACTTTCATCGCGCCGAGCAAGACCTTTACCGATCTTCGCCGCAGTGCAAGCTGGTGGGCGCCGTTTTTGCTGCTCTCGGTCGTCTCGATAGCCTTCTTCTACTTAGTAGGCCAGAAAATTGGCTATCGGAAGGTAGTCGAGAACCAGATTCAGGTGTCCCCTAAGGCTACGCGCCAAATGGAGCAGCTGCCGCCAGACCAACGCAGCCAGGCCATCACGCGGCAAGCCACCGGTCTAAACTACTTTCTATACGCATATCCGGTCGTGATTCTGATCTGGAACCTGATTATCGCGGCCGTTCTGTTTGCTACATTTAAGTTCGCCGCGGGCGCTGTGGTGAAGTTCAAAACCTCATATGCCATCGTGATGTACGCCAGCCTGCCGTTTCTGCTTAAGAGCGTTCTGGCGTCAGTTTCGATCATGGCTGGAGCCGACCCCGACTCCTTCGCTTTGCAGAATCCGGCAGCGACTAACCCAGGCTATTTCCTCTCCCCGGGGAATTCACCATTTCTCTACAGCGTGGCTACCGCCCTCGATATCTTCATGATTTGGACGCTGTTCTTGACCGCCATTGCCTTCACCTGCGTCAGCAAGGTAAAGCGTCCCATTGCGATGGCAATCGTTTTCGGCTGGTACGCTGTCTTTACCCTGGGATCTGCTGGATTCGCCGCGCTACTTTCTTAAAAGCTACGTCAAACTAATCGGAGGCTTTATGAAACGACTGTTTGCTCTTTGTATGTTTCTCGCTTGGACTGGGGTGATGTTCGCCCAGACCAAGAATCCCGTCACCGACGTCGTTAAGGGCGCTTTGGCCCGCCAGCAGAAGAACATCACCGCTGCAATTGAAGAAATGCCAGCTGACAAGTTCGGATTTAAACCCACGCCCGAGCAAGAGACCTTCGGGCATTTGACACTCCACATTATTGAATCGAACAATTATTTTTGTTCGACCGCTGCCGGCGTCCCGGAACCGAAACCGGAATTGAAGGATACCGACAGCAAAGACAAGCTGCTGGCTGCGGTGAAAGATTCGTTCACCTTTTGCGGGACTGCTCTGGACAAGGTGGACGATTCGAAGCTCGCCGATCCCATCAAAGATTACAGCGGGAAAGATCAGCCCCGGGCGTGGGCGCTGATCGCTTTCGCAAGTTCTTGCGCCGACCACTACGGCGCCGCCGCAATGTACCTCCGGCTGAACGGCCTGTTGCCGCCTACCGCGAAGAAAAAATAGGACGTGTTTTGTAGCGCCCGGCATCCTTGCGGTTGTCGCGAGGGCAGGTTGCCCTTGTAGGTGGAGGTGAGACGCCTCCGCGACAGCCGCCGGGACGGCGGCGCTACTTGAGCTGTACCAACTCCGCGGATGCAACTCCTGCGTGCTGCGGCGCCCGCCAGGAATCGAAGATCGAAACCTGATGCACGCACGACACCGTGCAGTGCGGCGCACAGGGTTTTTCCGTCAGGTACTCGCGGCGCAGGTCCTGTACCGTGTATTTCTCCAGCGGAATCGCGGGATAGCCGCGCTGCTGCGAACAGTAGTGCACCAACCCGTCTTCGCAGATGTATAGGTAGCGCGACCCAGCGCGGCAGCGCCACTGGTTGGGACGCCCCTGCGCGATGTTGTCCTGGAAAGCATTAATGCGCGTGAAGCTGCTTTTCTCGAGCGACTTCATCTCGTGATATACCCGGCGCTCTTCGCCTCCTAGAGGCTGCAATTGACCGGTGCCATCGTGGATGATTCCTACCGTAGAACTGAAGCCCAGTTCCAGCGCGCGTTTGCCGATGGTTAGCGCGTCCTGCGGATTGCACACGCCGCCTCCAACCACCGAGTTGATGTTCACGTGAAAGTCGGCATACTCGGCGAGGTTTTCGAGCTTTTTGTCCAGAACCTTCAGGCTCTTCTTGGATACATCATCGGGAGTGACATTATCGATCGAAATTTGCAGCCACTCGAGGCCGGCGCGGTTCAACCGCTGAATGCGTTCTGGAACCAGGAAATAGCCGTTGGTGATCAGTCCGGCAATCATTCCGTTCTTGCGTATGCGTCGGATGATCTCGTCGAGCTCAGGATGCAGCAACGGTTCTCCGCCACTGATGGTGACCACCGCCGTGCCCAGTTCGCCCAGTTTGTCCACCCGGCGGAACATCTCTTCAGTGACGACCGGCTTCGAGAAATCGTCGAACTCATTGCAATAGGTACAAGAGAGATTGCAGCGGCGGACGGGAATGATATGCGCCAGCAGCGGATGCTCAGTCGAAGCCAGCGCCTTGGCCATCATCTTCGCTCCCCGGACGTTCCGGTAGAGCGCCTTCACGCGGCGGCGCAGAATTGTGCTGGCAGAGTGCATGAGATTGCTGTTTTCATTAGAGCACACACGAACTGTAAGTGCATCGTTCTGACAGTGTTCGGCACTTTTGGCAGGGCGAACCGTCATGCCCCAAAGTGAGCGGGGCCACGCAAGGGGAGCTATAATTGCGGCCACGGATGGCCCTTACCTCTGGCACCAAGCTCGGCCCCTATGAAATCCAATCGCCGCTCGGCGCTGGCGGCATGGGCGAGGTCTATCGCGCTCGCGATACTCGCCTTGACCGCACGGTTGCCATCAAAGTTCTGCCATCGCATCTTTCCGCGGACCCCGAATTGAAGCTGCGCTTCGACCGGGAAGCCAAAGCGATTTCGGCGCTGCAACATCCCAATATCTGCACACTCCACGACGTCGGCTCGCAGGACGGCGTGGATTTTCTGGTCATGGAGTACCTGGAAGGCCAGACCTTGGCCGACCGCCTAGTGAAGGGTGCGCTGCCGCTGGACCAGGTTTTGAAGATCGGAGCGGAGATCGCCGAGGCGCTCGAGAAAGCGCACCGGCAGGGGATTATCCACCGCGATCTGAAGCCCGGCAACATCATGCTGACGAAGTCGGGCGCCAAGCTGATGGACTTCGGTTTGGCGAAACCCGAATTGACAATCGCGAGCAGTGCTAAAGGGCAGCTGACGCCCTCCACGCCGACCATGAATCTGGCTTCGCTTACGTCCGCTGCGTCGCCGCTCACTCAGAAGGGATCCATTGTTGGAACCTTTCAATACCTGTCGCCGGAAGTGCTGCAAGGATCTGAAGCTGATGCGCGTAGCGATATTTTCAGCTTCGGCTGTGTCCTCTACGAAATGGTGACCGGGCGGAGGGCTTTCGAAGGGAAATCGCAACTGGGCGTGCTCACCGCGATTTTGGAGAAAGAACCGGAACCAATCAGCGCCAGCCAGCCGCTATTGCCGCCGATGCTGGAGCGCGTCATGCGAGCGTGTCTCGCAAAAGATCCCGCGGAGCGCTTTCAGTCCGCACACGACGTGGCCATGGACCTCCGCTGGCTGGAGGACTGGGGAGACGCGGGCAAGAAGAGCGCACGGCAGTTTAAGCAACCCTGGGCGGTGCTGGCTTTGGTCTTGCTTGTGTGCGTCGCACTTGCGGGTTCAACCGGTTACTGGTGGTCGAAGCGTGCTGAGAACGCTCCGTCATTTCACGCCGAAATACCGCCGCCGGACAAATTTCCGTTCGATGCGACAGGGGATAACGCCGGCATGCCGGTGCTCTCGCCCCAGGGCGATCAACTGACGTTCGTCGCGCATTCCGCGAACGCTCAGTTCCTTTGGGTGCGATCGCTAAGGAATGACGCTGCGCAACAACTCGACGGCACGCAGGGCGCGATGCATCCGTTCTGGTCGCCCGACGGAAAGTATGTGGGCTTTTTCGCCAATGGGAAGCTGAACAAGATCGCTGCATCTGGCGGCCCAGTCACTGTTTTGGCGGACGCCCCTACTGCGCGGGGCGGGACCTGGGGCGCGGGCGACGTGATCGTGTTCAGTCCTACGTTTCAGAGCGGGCTGTTGAAAGTGAGCGCCCAAGGCGGAACGCCCAATCCCGCGACGGCGATGGACAAGGAGAAGCACACCACCCATCGCTGGCCATGGTTCCTTCCTGATGGCAAACACTTTCTCTTCCTGGCCACCAGCCACAACGGAGGCGAATCCAAACAGAATGGCATCTACTTCGGATCCATCGACGGCACGGAAAGCCGGATGATCGTCGCCTCGGATGCGGCGGCGCAGTATGGGTCCGGCTATTTACTTTATCGCGCGAATACCGCTCTGGTGGCGCAGCCCTTCGATCCGGAAGCGGGCAAGTTTTTGGGATCGCCGATTCCGCTGGTAAATAATATCCGTTACGACGCAGGCGTATGGCGCTGCATTTTTGCCGTGTCTCAAAACGGCCTGATGGTTTACCAAACAAGCGGCGCCGCTACCGGAGGCACGCGCCTGGTATGGTTCGACCGCTCGGGCAAACAACTAGGCGCGGTCAGCGACCCCGAGAACATGGCAACCGACGTGCGCCTCTCACCCGATGGCAAGCGAGTGGCGTTCGTGCAGCTGGGCTCCGCCTCCGGCATATGGACGCTCGATCTGGATCGCAAAACTAAAACCCGCATCACCTTCGATCAGCAGACGGTTCGGCATCCTTCCTGGTCACCCGATGGCAAGACGTTGATGTTCACGGCCGACCTGGCGAATCGTGGCGGAACAGTCGAAATTCGCTCCAAGCCCTCGGATGGCAGCGGCAACGAGAAGACTTTGCCCCTCGAGCAGAACAACTATCATTCTCCGGAATGGTCACCAGACGGAAAGTACTTAACGTACTTGTGGGGTGAAGGCGAGAAGATGATCTCCGTCTGGGCCGCACCCGTCACCGGCAATGCCAAACCTTTTACCGTCGTGCAGCCGCCATCGCCGCAATCGAACATTTACGGCTATCGGGTTTCGCCCGACGGCCGCTGGGTGGCGTACCAGTCCGACGAGTCGGGAACGGATGAGATCTACGTCACAACCTTTCCCGAAGGTAAAGGGAAATGGCGAGTGTCGAACAGCGGCGGAGCCTATCCAGTCTGGAGCGGAAACACGAAGGAACTGTTCTTCGACAACCTGGCTGATGAGTACTTCGCCTGCCTCCTGACAGTTAAGGGCTCGGAAATTGAAGTGGGTGCGCCGCAACGACTCTTTCATGCCAGCGTGCCCGCAGTCGGAGTACCTTACGACGTTGCGGCAGACGGGCAGCGCTTACTGGTGAACCTGGCCGAAGAGGAAGGGTCGGCACCGCTCTACGTCGTGGTCAACTGGCCGGCGGAGTTGAAGAAATGAGGCGGAACTCAGATTCTACGACCGGGCTGCCACCGAATCGAAAAGGTTCAGAAACCGCAATTTCTTCTCCGTTGGAAGAAACGACGCTTCAAACGAATTCCGCGCCAGTTCGCGCAAATGCTCGTCGGTAAAGCCGAACACGTCTTGGGCCTGTTGATACTCCCCGGCCAGTGTCGTCCCAAACATGGCAGGATCGTCGCTGTTCAGCGTGACCATAATTCCTTGATCGAAGTAACGGCGTACTGGATGCTCCGCAATCGCCGAACACACTCCCGTGCGGAGATTGCTGGTGATGCAAATTTCCACTGGAATCTGTCGCCTCGATAATTCTTCTACCAGCTCCGCATCATGCGAGGCAGTCAGACCGTGGCCAATGCGTTCCGCATGAAGGTTGAGCGCGCCCCACACTGAATCCGGTCCTGCTGATTCTCCCGCATGGGCGGTTAGCCGCAGACCATTGTCCGCCGCGTAAGCATAGACTTCGCGGAACAGCTCCGGCCCGGCTTTAGCTTCGTCGCCGCCGATTCCGAATCCCACCACACCGCGGCCTTTGTAGCGAATTGCTAATTCCACCACGTCCTTCGCTTTCTCCGCTCCGAACTGGCGCACGGCATCAAAAATCCACAGCAACGAGACTCCAAAATCCCGTTCACCGCGCTCGCGTCCCCGTTCCAGACCCTCGAAGATCGCAGCAAAATCCTGTTTTCGCCAGAGGTTCACGCCCACCGACACATAAACCTCGGCGTGCAACACATTTTCCGCTTTAAGTTTTTGCATTAGACCGTAAATGACGAGTTCGTAATCCGCGGGAGTTTGCAAGTCTTCGGTGACCGCTTTGAACGCCATCAAGAAGCCGGCGAAGTCTTTGTATTGGTAAAGCTGTTCTACTTCGGCGAGAGTGCTCACTTTGCCGTGCTTCTTTCGCAACTCAAGCAAAGTGGCCGGATCAATCGTGCCCTCGAGATGGAGATGCAGTTCAGCCTTCGGCAGAGCGAGGATGAAAGGACTCGGGCGCGGAGATTCGAGGGGCAGCACGACTAACTCTTCCCAGCAAACTCGCTGTGATGCCGGCTATAGAGGTAATAGATGGTCAAGCCAATAATCAGCCACGCGAAGAAGCGTAGCCAAGTCAAAATCGGCAAGCCGGACATCAGCAAGACACAAAACAACACGCTCAGCACCGGGGCCGTAATCCCGCCGGGGGCCCGGAAGCCGCGATGCCGGCCCGGATCGCGATACCGCAATATGATCACGCCCACCGACACCAGCACAAATGCAAAGAGCGTTCCAATATTCGAAAGATCGGAGAGCGTGCCAATATCGAGAAATCCCGCCGGTACACCCACCAGGAATCCGGCAATCCAGGTTGCGGTCGCCGGCGTGCGAAACCGCGGATGCACACGCCCGAACAGCTTGGGCAGCAATCCATCCCGCGACATCGAGAACCAAACTCGTGCCTGCCCGAGCTGGAACACCAGCAGCGACGAAATCATGCCCATCATGGCGCCGAAAAGAACGCCTAACTCGATCCAGTTCAGGGTGTTTGATCCGGTCCTTGTCGCCAGCATCTTCATGCTGTTCACCACCGGCGCAGCGTCGTCTCGGACCGCCTGCCACGGTACCAGTCCAGTGAGCACAACGGCCACACCGATATACAGCACGGTGCATACCACCAAGGTGGCAATGATTCCAATTGGAAGGTCGCGTTGCGGATTGCGCGCTTCCTCGGCTGCGGTGGAAACCGAATCGAATCCAATATAGGTGAAGAAGATAATCGAGCCGCCGGTCAGGATGCCAGACCAGCCCTCGGGTGCGAACGGATGCCAGAGTCCGGGATTGACGTAGTGCGCACCCACAATCACGAAGGCCAGAATCGCCGCAATCTTCAGAATCACCATCACGTTGTTGGCTTCCGCGGATTCGCGGATGCCGCGCACCAGCACAACCGTCAAGAGCATCACAATTAGAAACGCCGGAATATTGAACCCGAAGTGCAAACCTGGCGCATACAGCATGTCGCCCTTAAGGTTGGTGAGCCCTCCGGGAAGATACGCGGGAGATATCCAACGCAAGGCGGGGTGCCAGCCGAACCAGTCGAACATTCCGACAAGGTGGGCGGCGAAGCCCACGCTCACCGCCATGTTGCTGACTGCGTATTCCAGAATCAAGTCCCAGCCAATGATCCACGCCACCAACTCGCCCATCGTGGCGTAGCTGTAGGTGTAGGCGCTACCGGCGATGGGAATCATCGACGCCAGTTCGGCGTAGCAGAGGCCGGTAAATGCGCAGACGATGGCCACCAGGACGAGCGATAGCGCCAGGGCTGGCCCGGCGCCCGGCCTCCCTTGAGTGGCATGGTGTCTGACCAGATAGTCGAGCAGCGGAGCGTTAAGAATCGAGGAGGTATCAAACCTCTGGCCGCCGATGGCCGTCCCGATGACGGTAAAAATACCGGAGCCAATCACCGCACCGATGCCGAGAGCAGTCAGTGAAACTGGGCCCAGAGTTTTCTTTAATCGGCGCTCCGGCTCTTCCGAATCCGAGATCAGCTTGTCAATGGACTTGCAGCAGAAAAGCTGCACCTCTGACGTGCGGATGATCACAGTTGTTCGTTCGCTGGATGGTGGCTGTGCCAAAGAGCCTCTTGTTGTGACGCACATGCACCTGGCATCGCCAGGACGCTTAACTGGCTGAATGCCAAGTGCTATGTGCCAATTGCTGCCTTACCGCTTCGCCTGACCGCGCACCAGTTTCTTCACTTTGCTCTTCTTGGAGCCGCGCGCGTATTCACGCGGCTTCAACGGCTTTTCCGCCTTTTGCTTCTTGCGCGACGCGCGTTTGGACTTTTTACGTTCTTCTTTGGTTAACTTTGATGTATTTGCCATGAGTCCTTTTGATTTGTAATTTGGTAATTGTGTAATTGGGGAAATTGAAAATCACGTTCCAGGTTCAAATTGCTCAATTATCCAATTACAAAATTACTTAATTGCTTTAAGCCCGCTCCAACTGCGCGTACTTCTCAACCAGCTTCTTCAAACCGAAGCGAGGGAATTGTACCGTAATTTTAGCTTCCTCACCTTCTCCTTCTCGCTGATACACCGTACCTTCCCCATATTTCGGATGCCGGACCTTTTGTCCCGGCCGGAAACCCTTTCTACCTTTGGGCTCCTCGATCGGCAGCTTGGCAACGCTGAACTTCTTGCCACGCGATGCGAAAAACTCGGCAATGTTCTCGATCGAATTGTAGTTGCGTCCGGAATACGCGGCCGGAGCGGCCTTCCGCTGGCCGTCCGCAGTCCAGTTCGCGCTCTGATCCTCATCTTCGTAAGCGTAGTGGGGGGCATGGTCTGAATCGTGAACTGCGGGGCCTCGCCCCGTCGGACGTGCGAAGGCGCCCGTCCCCACGCGAGTTCTGCGCGATGCTCCCAACTCCTCTACCAATTGGGGAGGAATCTCCTCCAGAAACCGCGATGGCACGCTGGCTTCCGGCAGGTCCGTCCCATAACGCCGGCGATAGACCGCCCGGCTCAATATCAAAGTATCCATCGCCCGGGTCATGCCGACGTAGCACAGCCGTCGCTCTTCCTCAATGTCGTCCGGCTGCAAGAAAGTCCGTGAATGTGGAAACAGTCCTTCTTCCAATCCGCACAGAAAAACCAGCGGAAACTCCAGCCCCTTGGCTGCATGCAGGGTCATGAGCGTGATTTGGGCACGCTCATCGTAGGCATCGGCGTCGCTGACCAACGCTGCATGATCGAGAAACTGATCCAGCGTCTCGCCGCGGTCGCGCGAATCCATCGCAGCGTTCACTAGTTCGCGGAGGTTCTCAATGCGGGAGTAGGACTCCGGAGTGTCCTCTTCCTCTAATTGCTTGATGTAGCCGGTGCGATCAATGAGGAATTTGAGCAGCTCAGCCGTGTTGGCAGCGCTACCCGGAGTGCGAAAGGGCTCGGTGGTGGCATCGTTTAGGGGGCGAGGCGCCTCCTCGACAGTCGGCGGGTCGCCGGTGCTACCGTCGGCAGCTGGGTGGAAGTCGAAGGTGAAATTCTCCGGATCGAAATCAGTTTCGCCGTTCTCTTCATCTCGCGTGGGCACCGCGTCCCGAGCCTGCCCTGAGCGCAACTCCGCAGCTTTCGCTGTCTCCTCCAATCTCTCCCCATAGCTCCCCGCCAGCATCGCCCGCCCATCCTCAATCAAACTGCGAAAACTCTTGAGCGCCGCCACCGCCCGCTGCGGCAAAAGCTGCCGGCGGATCGCTTCTCCAATCGCTCCCCACAATGAAACTCCGGTTTCAAGCGCGATCTGCTCAATCGTTTCCATGGTGGTCTTACCGATCCCGCGCACCGGAGTGTTAATCACGCGCAACAGGGCAATCGAATCGTCCACATTGTGGATGACCTTCAGATACGAAATCATGTCTTTGATTTCAGCCCGCTCGTAGAACGAAAACCCGCCCACCACGTGATACTTCAACTGATAGCGCCGCATGGCCTCTTCAAACAGCCGCGACTGCGAATTAGTGCGATAGAGCACCGCCGCCCGTCCGTTCTCGCCGCGCTCCACGGTCTCTCGCAGATATTTGGCCAGATAGTCAGCCGCGAACAGCGCTTCGTTTTCACCATCCGGCGCTTCGTAATAGCCGATCTTGGTGCCGCCTTGGCGCGCGGTCCACAGGTTCTTGCCTTTGCGCCTGATGTTATTGGCAACCACTGCCGACGCTGCCTGCAAAATGTTCTGTGTTGAGCGATAGTTTTCTTCCAGGCGCACAATCTTGGCCTCGGGAAAGTCGGCCTCGAACTCAAGAATGTTGCGAATGTCGGCGCCTCGCCAGGAATAGATCGATTGATCTTCATCGCCCACGGCACACACGTTGTGACGATCGCCGGCCAGTAGCCGCATCAGCTCATACTGCGGACGGTTGGTGTCCTGGTATTCATCCACCATGATGTACTGAAAGCGGCGGTTGTAGTAGTCGCGAACCGTGGGCACGGCCTTCAGCAGCCGTACCGCTTCAAGCAGCAGATCGTCAAAGTCAAGAGCGTTGGCCTTGGCCAAATCTTTCTTGTACTCGGCGTAAATATGCGCCACGCGCTCGGTCTTGGGATCGGCCGATTGCAGGTAAGCCTCCTGGGGATCGAGCATGTGGTTCTTGGCCCAGGAAATGTGACCGAGCGCCGATCGCGGCGTGGTCTGCTTGTCGTCGATGCCCAGGCGCTTCATGATCGACTTGACCAGTTGCTGCTGATCGCTCTCGTCATAAATCACAAAGCTCTTGGTTAGTCCGATTAGAGGAGCGCCGGGAGTTGACGATGGAATCCGCAGCGCCTCAATGTCCCGCCGCAGCAAGCGCACGCAGAAAGAATGAAAAGTAGAAATGACCGGCTTGGCGATCGACAGCCCGCCTACCAGCTTGTCCACGCGTTCGACCATCTCGGACGCAGCTTTGTTGGTGAAAGTCATCGCCAGAATGGATTCCGGCATGGCGCCACGGTTCTCGATTAGATAGGCGATGCGGTAGGTAATGACGCGCGTCTTGCCGCTCCCAGCGCCCGCCAAGATGAGCACCGGCCCGTCAGTGGTTTCCACCGCTTCGCGCTGCTGCGGATTGAGTTGGGATAGGAAAGTCATCCTGCTTTCACTGCCCTCGCCGCCTTGCACTCCTCGCACGGACACCAATCTCGCAAGAACTGCCAGGAATATAGTCCCAACTCGTGGCCGTCGTTCCAATGGAACTTAATGGCGTATTTGCCGACGGCGTCGGCGGACTCCGGTCTGGCCGTGGCTTTGAACATGGGCAGAGCTCCAGGCGCGGTTTTCGGGGACTCTCCCGGCTCCCGGCCGGCTTTGCCGCGTTCCTCGTCACAAAGCGCGCAAGGGCAGGCGTCGCGCAGATACGGGAACGCATAGTGCGAGAGGTGACCGTCTTTCCATTCAATGTCGACACCCGTGCCTGTGGTCAGGTTCACTTTCACGGATTTCGGGTCGGTTGAGGGCATCTCTTCAAGTATCGCATCTCCGAAGCGCCGTACCCAACTTGTAACCGCCGTTACCCCTCGTCGCGTGGTATTAACCCATAAGCCCCCCGCCTGAGTCATAATTGCTTAATGTCCACTTCTGCCGACATCGCGGCGCAGATGCCGCCCCAAGTTCGCTCTACCGCAGACGGTTACCGTTTGGGCGATCCCATCGCCGACCAGCACGGCACGCTCACTTCCGCCGACGGTACTTGTCTCTTTTACCGCTATTGGCCAGCCGAGGCATGGAATGGCCAGGTGGTGATTGTGCTGCACGGCATCGGCTACCACAGCGGGCCTTACAAGGTGATTGCAGATGCCCTAAATCCGCGCGGCATCGCCGTTTACGGACTCGATGCTCGCGGCCACGGTCTTTCCTGTGGCTCCCGCGGCTACACCGGCAGTGCCCTCGCAGTGGCGCAGGACGTTACCGCCATCGTGGACTTCGTCAAGCGGCAACAACCGCAAGCCAAGGTCTTTCTCATGGGCGACAGTATGGGCTGCAACTATGCCCTGGACTATGCCAAGAACAGCGCCCAACTCGCTGGCCTGGTTCTGTTGGCTCCGGCTTTCTACGTCGATAGCAGCCAACTTCTGAACCTCGAAAGCGCACTACTCTTGCCGTACTTCCTGCTGGGACACCGCAAGCCAGTAATTGACCTGGTAGGAAAGCGGCTCGATGAAAGCTCCCGTGATCGCCAATGGATTGCTGCGCGCCGCGCCGATCCGCTGGCCTACAAGAAAGCCAACTTCGGATATTTGCTCGACATTCAGCGTCTCATTTTCGGATGGAAGCGCAAGATAGCGCCCGAGGTTCGGGTGCCGATTTTGATGATCAAAGGCGGAAAAGATCGGGTGGTGAGCCAGCGCGACTGCGAAATCTTCCAGAAACTCTCTGCCTCAACCGACAAACGCTTCGAAGTTTATTCCGATGTGCCCCACACCACGCTGTGGGACCCGCAAACCCCGGAGATATTGGATCAGGCGGGAAGCTGGATTCTGGGGCATTAATGCTCCGCGAGTTGCCGAAACCACCTCAACTCCGGTAAAATCTATGCTTTGCACTCGGATTTCTGATCCTACCCGGAGCAGTCATGGCACAAGTTTGTGATATTTGCGGCAAGAAGCCGCTGTTTGGAAATGCAATTAGCCACGCCCACAATGTGTCCCGTCGGCGCTGGAACGTCAACCTGCGCCCCGTACACGCCAAAGTGGATGGCGCCACCAAGCGCATCCGCGCCTGCACGTCCTGCATTCGCAGCGGCAAAGTGGTCAAAGCCTAAGCGATCAACCACAAGTTTCGGAGCAGCGCGACTTGCGCCGCACGCCTTCACTTGATTACCAGAAATTTCTGGTTGCTCTTCAACGTTCCTTCAGAAGTAGTCACTGTCACGAATCCGGTGCTAGCCCCGGTTGGAACCGTGGCCGTCAGGTAAGTATCGGAGCGGACGACGAACTTCGCTGCGGTTCCGTTGAATGAGACTGCGGTTGCATTGTCGAACCCCTGTCCGATGATTTCCGCGGTGCTTCCAACCTTGCCATAGCCGCCCACGAATGCTACGAACGGGACTAGGCCCGTGGAGACGCTGTAGATCGAGCCGCTGCCCACCCCGCCGTAGCGCGTGGTTCCGTAGAAAGTACCGTCGGTTCCTTGCAACACTGCGGCGTCAGGTGTGTCACCGTCGGTCCGGCCGGAAAAGTTGTGCAGCGTAGTCAGAGTGCCGGTTGAAGTGATCTTGAACACCGTGCCACAGCTGGGAAGGCAATCCGTGCCACTTCCGCCTTCTGCGGTTGTCCCATAGAAATTGCCATCGCTGCCTTGCGCCAGCCCGGCATTCGGGATGAGACCGTCGGTACAGCCAGGTAGCGTGCAAAAGCGATAAATGGTTGTGAGATTACCCGTAGGGGTGATTTTGAAGACGGTGCCTTCGCTGGAATGAACCCCTCCGAATTCGGTTGTTCCATAGAAGTTGCCATCGCTGCCGAGCACGACTCCGGCAATTGGACTGGAGCCATCCGTGCAGCCGGTTTGCGAACAAAACTTGTAGAGTGTGGTGAGCTTGCCCCTTGTGTTGATGGTAAAGACTGTGCCGCAGCTTAAGTTACAGCCGTCTCCGAAGGTCGTTCCATAGAAGTTTCCATTGATACCTTGGGCCAGGGCGGAGTAAGGGTGGGTGCCGTCGGTCCCGTCAAAGCTATGCAGCACGGTCAGCGTTCCCCCGGGAGTGATCTCAAAGACTGTTCCATCTCCGTTGTTACCGCCTGAAGTTGTCCCGTAAAAGTTTCCATTGGCGCCCTGCACCAGGCCACCGAAGGGGATTTGGCCGTCAGGCCCGCTGAAGCTGTGCAGCGTGGTTAACTCGCCCGCGGGAGTGATCTTGAAAACTGTCCCAAACTCGCTGGTTCCGCCTGCCTCGGTGGTGCCATAGAGGTTCCCATCAGTGCCTTGCACCAGGCTGGCGTTAGGCCTATAGCCTTCAGGTCCCCCGAAGTTGTGTAGCGTGGTCTGCACGCCTTGCGCGGTGATTCGGTAGACCGTACCGACGGTGTCGGTCCCGCCTTGCTGGGTTGTCCCGTAGAAATTTCCGTCAGTAGCCTGCATTAACGCAGCCTGTGGAAAGGTGCCGTCCGTTCCATCAAAACTGAACAGGGGCTGGAAGGTCTGAGCACGGGCGACCGTCGACGTCGCGACTGACAATATAAACACGATGCAAATCATTTTCGATAGAGAGGTTCCTCGGGTTAGCAGTTCCACTCGCAGTTCCGGCATGCGATTACTCCGGGTAAGAGATTCGCAAGTCGGTAGCGAGCCTGCACTCCTAGCCCGATGCCAACTCCAGCCTTCGCTTTTCTTGTGCAAAGGCTGGAACCGTCGGCCGAAGTTGAACTCGGCCCGTTCGCGCTGTGGGCCAACTTAGCGCAAAGTCACTTTCGTAAGGTCAAGTTTTTGTAAAATTCTTGTAAAAGGATTTCGCAACGCGAAAGCCAGCATCGCTTTCCACCAACGCCAGGCGACAGTTTAAAGCTCTCTTACTCCACGCCCAGCAATTCGATATCGAAGATCAGCGTTGAGTTCGGCGGGATCACCGGCGGATGTCCGTTCGGTCCATACGCAAGATCCGGCGGAATCCGCAATTGCCGCTTACCGCCAATCTTCATTCCCGGAACACCTTCACCCCAACCCTTGATGACCTGGTCCAGTCCGAATGAAATCGGCTGGCCGCGGTCGACAGAGCTGTCGAACTTCTTGCCGTTGGTCAGCCATCCCGTGTAGTGAACTTTGACCGTCTGGTGAGGTTGAGCGGAAGCGCCGGTACCGACTTTGATGTCCCAATACTGCAAGCCATCGGGGAGCTTGGTACCGTCGCCCGTCACTTTAGTGGGTGCGCTGGTGTCCGGTTTCTTGGAACTGCCCTGCGCCCAGGCGAAAGCGGCGGTCAGCGTGAGAATTGCCATGAGAAGAGTAAGTTTCAGCATCAATGGTTCTCCCTATTTTCGATTAATCATGAACTGGAACTGAGCTTGAATTCTAAATTGCCGGAGGGAAATCGCCAATTGCCGATTCTTATGCCAGGGCGATCACATCAATTTCGACCAGCACATCTTTGGGAAGGCGTGCTACCTCAACTGTTGATCGCGCCGGCGGAGTCGAAGGGATGTACCGTCCATACACTTCATTCATCGCGGTAAAATCCCCCATGTTTTTGAGGAACACGGTCGAGCGCACGATTTTCTCGAGGCCCGTCCCTGCCGCCTTCAGAATGGCAGTCAGATTCTTGAACACACGATCGGTTTGGGCCGCGGCATCTGTCCCGACCACTTGTTGAGTCGCGGGATCAATCGCCACCTGCCCCGATACAAACACAAATCCGTTCGCCCGGATGGCCTGCGAATACGGCCCAATCGCCTGAGGAGCATCTTTCGTCGAGATCACATCACGCATGAATCCTCCAAAATCTTATCGCCACTGATCAACGCAGATGTCTTTTGTTAGCGGCTTAGCCAACGACCGCCGACGAACGACTCTAGACCTTCTGCAACCTCTGCACGTCGTGCACCCCCGGAATCTTGCGGACGCCGGTAATAATGTTCTCCAGGTGCTTGAGATCGATGATGTCGAGAATAACATCGATATTGCCCTGACCGTTGGAGGTGCGCGCTTCCACATTGCGGATGTTCGTCTTGGTATCACTGATGACGGCGGTGATCTGCTTCAGCATTCCGAAACGGTCATCGCAAAATACCGTAATCTTCACTGGATACGAACCCGCCGCTGCTTCGTCTCCCGCCCATTCGACATCAATGCGGCGCTCCGGCTCGTACATTAGATTGACCACATTAGGACAACTTTGGGCGTGCACGGCTACGCCCTTGCCCCGCGTAACGTAACCGACGATGGCTTCGCCGCGAATTGGGTTACAACAGCGCGCGCGGTAGACCAGCAGGTCACCCTGACCCTTTACGCGGATGGCGTTATTGTTGCTATCGCCTCCGAAAACCCTACGCACCACGCTGGCCAGGCCGCTGGATTTGTCGCCATCGGCGGTTTCCACAGGCTCGCCAGCCGCGGGAGCCAGCCGAGCCAGAATCTGCCGCGCGGAATACTTTCCGTACCCGATTCCGGCCATCAGATCATCAGGCTGGCCCAACCCATAGTCAGAGGCGATCTTCTGCAGTTCCTCGTCTTTGATTTCCTTAAGTGGCACGCGATACTTGCGTGCCTCTTTTTCAATTAGCTTGCGACCGATCTCCACCGCGCGTTCCCGCTGATGAATATTCAGCCAGTGCTTGATTTTGTGTCGTGCCCGCGAAGACTTGACCACCCCCAGCCAGTCGCGGCTCGGTTTGTGTGCAGGCTGGGTGATGATCTCGACGATATCCCCGCTATGCAGCCGGTGCCGCAACGGCACCATGCGCCCGTTTACCTTGGCGCCCACGCAACTGTGTCCTACTTCAGTGTGAATGGAGTACGCGAAATCGATCGGTGTTGCTTCTCGTGGCAGCACCACGACCTTTCCTTTGGGCGTGAACGTGTAGACCTCTTCGGGATACAGGTCAATCTTCAGCGTCGAAAGAAATTCGGTCGGATCAGATACGTCCCGCTGCCACTCCACTACCTGTCGCAGCCAGGCCAGGCGCTGCTCATCCTGGGCCGACACCGGCCCATCTTTGTACTTCCAATGGGCTGCGATGCCTTCTTCCGCCATGCGATGCATCTCTTCCGTGCGAATCTGAAGCTCGAACGGGGTACCGTCCTCGGTGATCACTGAAGTGTGCAGCGACTGGTAGAAGTTGGGCCGGGGCATGGCGATGAAATCCTTGATGCGCCCCGGCACCGGCCGCCACACGTTGTGCACGATGCCCAGCACGGCATAGCAGTCCTGCACGGATTGCGTGATGACCCGCATGGCGTACAGATCGTAAACCTGGTCCACATTGATCTTCTGCCGCACCAGTTTCTTGTGAATGCTGAATAGCCGCTTGATTCGGCTCTCCACCTCGGCCGTGATGCCCGCCTCTTTCAGTTTGTCCCGCAACACTTGCCCTACCCGGGACAGGAACTGCTCACCTTTTTTTCGGCGTGCTTCTACCGCATGCTGGACTTGTTCGTAGGTGATGGGATCCAGGTAGCGGAAACCCAGATCTTCGAGTTCGCCCCGAATCTTGCCCATGCCGAGCCGGTGGGCGATAGGGCCGTAAATCTCCAATGTCTCTTTCGCGATCTTTTGTTGCCGCTCCGGCTCCAGATGTTCAAGGGTGCGCATGTTGTGCAGGCGGTCGGCCAGCTTGATGAGCACCACGCGAATGTCATCCACCATCGCCAGCATCATCTTGCGGAGATTTTCGGCCTGTTGCTCTTCGCGCGAGGCAAAGTCAATCTGGCTGATCTTGGTGACACCTTCGACGATGTGGGCGACTTGTTCGCCGAACTCTTTGCGGATATCGACGATCGTAACCGAGGTGTCTTCCACCGAATCGTGTAGCAGGCCAGCAGCGATCGCCACCGGATCCATCTTCATTTCCGCCAGCACTAACGCTACGCCCAAGGGATGCACCAGGTAGGGTTCGCCCGAAGCGCGGGTCTGTCCGGAATGATGTTTTTGCGAATATTCGTAGGCCTTTTGCACCAACTCCAAGTCGTCGTTGGGGCGATTGGCGCGCAGGGTACGCATCAGCTCGCGGAACTTGGTCACCGTGAGTGTGGTGGTCGCGATCTGTTCGCGCAGGGTCGGCATGGTGGACCTGGCCGCACAATCCGGGCGTACGGTACGCGCCGTGCGCAGCCGTCCTGGGAACGATTATAACGTCTGGGAACTTGAATCCTGCTGGTCGCTCGACCTGATAGAGTTTACTTCAGGTACTGCGCGATGCCTCTTAAGGTTCTCGTTAGCGGCTCGTCTGGACTGGTCGGAAGTGCGCTGCTTCCTGCCTTGCGTGCCGCTGGTCACGATGTGAAACGGCTCATGCGTGGCGCGGTTGCCCCGCCTGACGGGATTTCCTGGAACCCTGCTGAACCACTGCCCCCGGAATCCGTCTCTGGCTTCGACGCTGTCATTCACCTCGCGGGAGAATCCATCGTAGGCCGCTGGACCGAAGCCAAGAAGCATCGCATCATCGACAGCCGCGTTCCTGCCACACGGCACTTAGCGAATGCTCTGACCATGGCCCCGCAACGCCCGCGCGTTTTCATCTGCGCCTCGGCCATCGGATATTACGGCGATCGCGGTGAAGAGAGTTTGCGGGAAGACAGCCCGTCGGGGGAGGGATTCGTCGGAGAAGTTTGCCGCCAATGGGAAGCGGCCGCGCAATCTGTGAAGAATGCCGGAATCCGCGACGTGCAGATTCGTACTGGTATCGTTCTGAGCGCCGCCGGTGGGGCTCTGGCGAAAATGCTGCCTCCCTTTCGCATGGGCGTTGGCGGAAACGTGGGAAACGGCCGCCAATGGATGTCATGGATAGATTTGCGCGATGAGGTCGGTGCCATAGAGCACCTGCTAACCAAGGATTCGATCAGCGGACCGGTAAACGTGATTTCGCCCAATCCCGTCCGCAACGCGGAATTTACCAGGATCTTGGCTTCGGTGCTGCACCGTCCGGCAGTTCTTCCCATACCGGCATTCGCCGCCCGCCTCGCCTTTGGTCAAATGGCGGATGAACTCTTGCTAGCCAGCCAACGGGTTGAACCGTCAAAGTTAGTATCCAGCGACTACAAGTTCCAACGTCCGGATCTCAGAAATTCGTTGGAAAGTATCCTAAGCAGGAAACCTTAATCAAGTACTTAGGCGAACCCATGAACCCTAACGAATTTCGAGAAGTTGGACACCGAGTGGTGGATCTGCTCTCCGAATATCTGGAGCACATCGAACAGAGGCGGGTATTTCCGGATGTCGAACCGAGAACCCTGGCTGAGCTTTTCGCGGAGCCGCTACCGCAGGATCCCCGTGACGCAGATGAAGTTGTAAGCGAACTGGAGGAGAAACTTCTTCCCTATTGCACCAATGTTGGACACCCCGGATACATGGGACTCATCACTCCATCGCCCAATCCAGTTGGCATCATCGGTGATTTCATCTGTTCCGCGCTCAACCAGAATATTGGGGCCTACACCATCGGTCCGGCTGCGGTCGCGATGGAGCGAAGGACGGTGCGCTGGCTCACCGACCTGGCCGGTTACGGAGAAGAAGCGGGAGGCAATCTCACCAGTGGTGGAATGATGGCAAACTTCATCGGGCTGAAATTGGCGCGAGATTGGGCTTCGCAAGACAAGGCGCAACAGGACGGAGTTCAGGAGCGATGGGCGGTATACGCGTCAGAAGAACGGCACGTTTCCGTGGACAAGGCGGTCGATGCGGTCGGACTTGGCCGATCTGCATTGCGCGTGCTGCCAACCGACGCTGATTTCCGCGTACGGCTGGATGCGCTGGAAGCCGCGATCGCAGAGGACCATAAACACGGTGTTCGGCCAATGTGCATCGTGGGCATCTTCGGAACCACCAACGCCGGCGCAGTCGATCCGGTTCGCGAACTACGTACAATTGCGGATCGGGAGGGAATGTGGCTTCACATGGACGCTGCCTATGGTGGCGGTATGCTGCTCTCGCACGCATGGTCTATGCGTAACCGGGGATTGGAACTTGCGGACTCCATCACGATTGATCCCCACAAGTGGTTCTACGCACCACTTGATGCGGGAGCCATCCTGGTCAAGAATGAGCGGCAACTGACCGCGTCGTTTGGGATGAAGCCAGCCTATCTCACCGACGAACTCGATCGTGCGGACGAACGATATCAGTACTACGTGCACAGCTTCGAACAGTCACGCCGTTTTCGCGGGCTGAAGGTTTGGATGAGTTTCAAGCGCTACGGCGCACGACAGATCGGCGAGTGGATTGACGCCAATGTGCGTCAGGCAAAACATCTTTATTCGCTGGTCACAAAACATCCCGAGTTCCAGCCGGCAAGCGACCCGCCGATGTCGGCAATCTGCATTCGCCATCGGGGAGCGGATCCGGACGAAGCCCAATCGAAGGAGCTCCATGCGGAAGTAGCACGCAGAGTCGAGCGGGGAGGACGATTTTGGATTTCGACCACAGAACTGAAAGGGAAGACCTGGTTCCGCATCAACCCGGTAAACTTCCGCACCCGAACTGAGCACATGGACCAACTGCTTGCTTTGCTCAAGCAGGAGTGCGAATCGGTGCTTCAGAGCCGGCTTCAGGCAAGCAAGTAAGGCGATCCTGTGCCTATGTTTAGCACTGCGGTAGGTCACGGTGCATCTCGTCCAGCAGCTTTGCCAGCAACTCAGCCCGCTGATCGGTAGTGAGTTCACGCTTCAATTCTTCCAGTGCCAACGCCACAATGTGGTAGTGATGAGCTCCGGCATACTTGGGGTCGGAAGTGATTTCTCGCCACAGACTGTGCATAAGCTCCAGGTCTTGTGGGCGCATTCGTGGGGCGTGCGGTCCCAGCAGGTATTCATGGAGCTTGCCATTGGGCTCGTGGACTTCGACCGTGAGACGCGGCCGCGGCTCGGGCAGTTTTTCCCATGCATCCCCGGTGAGCTTGGCCTGCTCATCACTGGTTAGTTTGTTCGAAAGCCCGCAGACGATGCGGCTTGAGTCCAGCCGTTGCGCGGTCAGGATGATTGCCTCGAAGACGTCGGCGGCCGGTACTACCAGGAGTGAAACCGGCTTGCCTTCTTTTTCCGCCACCGCAACTGCCGCAGTGAATAGCTCCTGCTCATAATGATCGAAGACGCTGGACGCTTCCACCACGGCGCTGCCGCTGAACGTGTGTTCACGATGGTAGAGGCGGGCCGTCATCACTACCACATCTTGCCGCAACGTATCGGTAGTCCGGAGGACGTCATTCAAGTAGTAGAGATTCCGCGGGTCGCGGACAGCTACCAGGACGTTCCCCGGACGAACCCCTAGCGCGCCGCTGCCCAGTTCCTGGTTGCCGTACACCCGGAACTGATCCAGATTCTCCGGCTTGCCGTGCCGAGCCTGAGTTACCTTATGCTCGGAATAGGCGAATATGGCAAAAAATACCGCGCTAAATGAGACTCCGGCAATGGTGGCTTCAGTTTTGGTAAGCAAATTCACGCAGGCCGTGGTCAGCAGCACGGCGGAGATTACGATCAATCCAGCCGGCACCTCCTTGCCGAACATGTGGAAGTTTCCCGGCACCTTCCATTGGCGATTTTCAGGTTCAGTGTAACGCAGCACCAGCACCGCTAACGACTTCAGCGCAAAACTCCAGATCACGCCAAAGGCGTAGAGCCCTGCCAGCACATAGACATTTCCTTTGCTCAGGATGATAGTCAGCAATTGCATGCCAACGATCATGTTGATGATGCGATAGCTGGTGCCATAGCGGGGCTGCGGCTTCTGAAACCAATCGGTGAGCACTCCGTCTTCGGCCACGCGATTTAACACGCCATTGGCACCGACGATGGAGGTATTCTGCGCGCCGGCTAGAATTAGAACTCCGACCACCACCACGAACCCGTGGAACAAGAGCTTCAGCACCATCGGGCCCGCTAGGTACATGGCAATCCCGCCAATCAGGTTGGCGAAGTAGTCGGGCCTGACCTTATCTGGAATCATCATCACTGCGAAGAAGGAAACCAGAGACGTGAACAACAGGCTATAGACGAAAATCACCAGCCCGGTCTTCTCCAGATTCTTCAGTTTGGGATGCTCGATCTCGCGGTTGACCTGCGCCAGCGTCTCTTCGCCGCTCATGGCGAGTACCGAATGTCCGAATCCCACAAACAGAATGATCCAGGTTAAATGGCTGATCCAGGTGCCGTGCAGCCAGCCCATCGATTCCCGGGTGATCGGCACCACCCCCGGCTGAAGTGGGTTTGGCGGCAGGTGGATAGGGCCCTGGAGAATCGTGATGGTGCACCAAACGATCAGAATAACGACCATCACCGTAGTGATGATCATGATCTGCAACGCCTTCTGACTCGACTCGTGGATGCCCTGGATGTTCTTCCACCAGAAGTAGCAAACCACGATGCAGGCGAAAGCGGCTGCGAAAGTATTGTCCGGAAATGACTGGAAGGGGTGGCCCAGGTAGCGGGCAATATCTCCTATAAAGCCTGCTAGGTACTGTCCCGCGGAAACCGCGCTGATGGGACCGGTCAAAACGTAGTCGAAGAGCAGGGCAGAAACCGATATCTTGGCCAAAGTGCCGCCCATGGCTTCCTTGACCACGCGGTACACGCCGCCGCGCACGAACATGCTGCTGGATTCGATATAGAGCGCCCGTACCGCATAGCTGAACAGCATAACCGCCAGAATGAACCAGGGTGCGCTCTTGCCAATGACTTTCTCGGCGTCGCCGCCGGCGTAGTAGGCCGAGGATGCCAGGTCGGCGAGCACGATGGCCGACGCCCGCCAGAAAGAGATAAACGTCAGCATCACCGTAGTGGCGACGAAGACCTTGACCGCAGGTCGCGCGACGTTTTGTGTGGGAGAAGACATGCCCGCGTAGGCGGAACGAACGCAAGCTTAGAAATCTAACACATTGGGCTGGAGCTTATCAGTGACGGGGAGGGATTTCGCTGCCTTCGGGGCCATGTAGGTGTGTGTGATGCGGTCATGCCAGCACAGTTCGTCCTCATCCAGAAAGCACCAGGCGTATCCCAGGCCCAGCGACAGCCCGGAAAGCACCGACGCCAGTACCCGCCAGCGGCGAAGACTCCGGGGAACTGAGCGGCCGTCGAACCGGCTCAATTCCAGCTTGGCCAATTTCAGTCCTGGAGTGCTTCCCGCGCGCATCAACAGAAGGTACTGGTACGCTGCCCAGAACCCCGCCAGCAGTGCCGTAGCCACCTCCATTCCCTGCCGCAGTGGTGGGACGAACGATGTGATCCGGAAGAATATGTAAGCGAAAGCGGCGAACGACATGACGACGATCAGCGCATCCGTCATTCCCGCCAGAATCCGGCGCGTCAGCCGCGCGGGCTTCAGCGGTGTTTCAAACCCCGGCCTGCGCTCGTCCCTGGGCTCTACTGATGGCTCAATCGAAATACCGCCGAGAGCAGGAGGCGGAGGTAAAACCTCTGGCACGTCCAGGATACGCGGGCGGTGGAACACTGGCTCCGCCAGCTCGTCCACGACAACCGGCGGCATAAATGAAGAACGGGGAAACTCCAGAATCTTGGTGGCACCATCTGGCGGCGCGGCACTTGGCTGCTCAGCTTGTATTTCAATCGCCAGAGCCGGCCCGGGATCCATGGTAATTGCGAGTTGTCCGCAAGTAGCGATTTCCCTCGTCTCGCTGCTAGCGGCCTGCGCAACCATCATAGGCTCAGCGGATTCGAACCTCAACTGCAACGATGGATAGCGCGGAACCCGCGGACGCTTGCCCCGATAGTGATTGACCCGGGCCGCTACTTCCCGGCGCCACGAATCCGGTTCCGGCGGTTGACCAGGACTTTCCAGCATGATCGCTGGGACTTGTTGTCCCTCTTTGCTATCCAGTCCTTCCGCCTCGGTTGCGTCCTTTTGATTCACCACTGGCGGCGCATCCGAGGTTTCCAGAAGGCTGTCTGGCGATTTTACGTGTTCCAAAACGAATCGCGGTGCGGGCTGGACGGATTTTTCTTCCAGGCTGACGGCAAATTGCTGCTCGCGGACATCGAATGCTTCAGGATCAATCAGCGCAGGGGTGGGCCCGGGCGCGGAGTCCGCATCGAGTTGGAACCAGGGTTTCATTGCAAGGACGAGATCAGCAGCCAGCCCACCACATTTGCGGGCGGGAGAGCCTCCAAACTTTGCCTGTGAGGCCGTCTCCGTGCTAACGTCACCGTACCCCCGACTGGAGTTGGTATTGGGGAAGTTCGTGCGCTTCCGATGAGTTCCCGCACACGATTTCTTATCACGGCGACGTTCGTCTGTCACCTGATACTCGCTGTTCCCCTAGTTACCAGCCAGTTGCTTTCCCCTAACACCGCTCAGGAATTGCCCAACACACGCCCACCCGTACACGAGGAGGACGTTACCATTACGGCGCTTCAGCAGGAGAAGCAGGGCACTCTCTACCAATTGCATGGAAACGTCGAAATTCACTACGGAACCTACATCCTGCGGGCCGACGAAGTCTCCTACAACTCCGCGACCGGCGACTCGAAGGCGGCAGGGCACGTCGTGCTCGATGGTGGGCCCAACGACGAACACATCGAAGCCAGCCGCGGTACCTACAATCTGCGTTCCGAGATAGGCAGATTCGAGAATGTGACGGGAAGCATTGGCATGCAGCTCCATGGCCGTCGCCTCATGCTGACTTCCTCAAATCCGTTTGTTTTCACCGGCGCTGCAGTCGAGAAAAATGGGCCTGACCACTTCAAGGTCTACGACGGCGTTGTGACTACCTGCAACCTGCCACGCCCTAAGTGGGACTTTCATGCCCATGAGGTTGTAGTCGAGGTCGGTGGAACCGCGAAAATCTATCACAGCACGTTTGCCATCGAAGGCATCCCGATGCTCTACTTTCCGTTTGCCACCTTGCCGGCGCAGACCCTGCCCCGGCAAACCGGCTTTCTGATCCCCAACCTCGGATATTCCTCCACTAAAGGCGTCATTTTCGGGGAATCGGTGTTCTGGGCGATCAATCGCAGCATGGACGCTCACATTGGCGCGGAATACTTTTCCAAGCGAGGCTGGGCGCCGCAGGGCGAGTTTCGCGCCCGCCCAAGCGATAACTCGTTCGTGGATCTCAATTATTTCAGCGTACTCGACCGCGGCATTGGCGATCCCCATGTCGACCAAGGTGGCGAGGAGGTACATCTGACGGCCGAGGGCCAGCTTCCGCATAACTTCCGCGGCGTTGCCGATATCGACTACCTCAGTTCTTTCATTTTCCGCCTCGCTTTCAGCGATACCTTTACCCAGGCCGTCAACTCTGAAGTCAAGTCCGACGCCTTTCTTTCCAACGCCAGCCACGGCTTTTTCTACAATTTCTCCGTCCACCGCTATCAGGATTTCGAGAGTTCGACTTCCGGCGATGTCATCACTATCTTTCACGCCCCAGGAGTGGAGTTGTCGAGTGTTGATCAGCCGCTGGGACGGTCTCCCTTCTACTGGTCGTATGACGCTGCGCTCGAAGGCCTCTCCCGTAGTGATCCCGCTTCTGACGCTACTCCCGCTTTCAGTACGGCTCCCTTGGTCGGGCGTTTCGACTTCAGCCCGGATTTGTCCCTGCCGTTGCGGTGGGGTGGATGGTCCTTTCGGCCTGAGATCTCTGTCCGCGACACCGACTACACGCAGTACCTTCGAACTTTTCATCTGCAGGGCATTTCGAACGACGAAAGGCTCGCGATTTCCGCCAACATCAACCGCAAGTATTTGGATGCTTCGTTTGAAGTGCGTCCTCCAGCCCTCAGCCGGGTCTTTGGTCGTGAGTTCCTGGGGCGCAAGTGGAAACACGTAATCGAACCCCGCGGCGTTTATACCTACGTGACCGGCGTCAGTAACTTCGCTAACATCCTTCGCTTCGATCAGCGCGACATTCTCAGCAACACGGATGAAGTGGGATACAGCGTAGTGCAACGCCTTTATGCCAAGCGCACTTCAGGTAAAACAGATTGTGGCCAGCCCGGAATCCCGGCCCTGTTCATCGGAGGCGCACCTCCTCGCAACCCCGTGCCATGGGAGCGGCAACAAACTCCTGTCGATGCGCCCTGCGAGGACGGAACCCAGGTGCGGGAGGTGGTCACTTGGGAGCTGGCGCAAAAATACTTTCTCAATCCTACATTTGGAGGTGCGCTGTCCCCGGGACGCAGTAATGTTCTGACCAGCACGGTTGATCTGACCGGCATTGCCTTCCTGAGCTCGGCGCGCCATCTGTCGCCGCTGATCTCACGCCTGCGGATTCAGACCAGTTCAAGGACCGATGTCGAGTGGGACATGGACTATGACTTCACGCTGGGTCACATGACCGCCAGCACGGTGCTGGTCAATTACCGGCTAGGCCCATTTACCCTCGGCGGAGGCGATGCTTTCCTCCAAGTTCCCCCCGAAGCCGCAAATACCAGCGCGTCGCCTTCGCCGCAGTCCTTCAACCAGTTCCGTCTCTTGCTGGGTTACGGCCATACCGGCAAACAGGGATTTAGCGCCGCCACCAACATCGGTTTCGATGCAGATTTGGGATTCCTGCAGTACGCCGCCGTACAAGCCACCTACAACTGGGACTGTTGCGGATTTAATGTTGAATTCCGCCGTTTTGATCTGGGGTCGGTGCGTAATGAGAATCAATATCGATTTACTTTCGCGTTGGCCAACCTGGGATCATTGGGAAATTTGAGACGGGCGGAAAGACTGTTTTGACCTAAATGGGGAGCGAGTAGCCCGCCGTTCATATTTGCCTACCGTCAAACCCGGTGAGAACAGCGGCCTGCCAGAGCGCATGGTCAGCAGTCACAAAGACCCGGTCTTGGGGTAGTTTTCCACACCATTCCAAAGCCGCCGCCAACTGCAGCGCGTCCGCCGCTCGCAATCCGTATTGATTCACCAGTAACATCGATTGTGCTCGCAACGCATCCGATGGCTGGACGACCGACCATACGTCGCCAAGAGCAGCAGCCAATCTGCCGGCCTGAGCCCACTCGCTGGAGTCGAGTTGCTTCATCCGCCACAGCTTGGCAAGAGCGCTTGCCATCTCGACGGAGGTGGCCCACCAAACGACTACCTCGTAGCTCTTGTACAAGGTGATGGCCTGGGGTGTAGTTGCCTGGCGGACACAGAGAGGGACCAGTGCGCTCGTGTCCCAAAATGCCGAAAGGCTGCTTACCGATTTTCCCGCTCTTCCCGCCATACTTTCTCCATGATCTCATCGGAAACACTCCCCGGCGGCTCTGGCCAAACCGCCGGTGAGCGGCGTTTTTTCAATGGAGGCGAGAGAAGACCCCGAGCCACCAATCGCCGCTCCTGCTCGGAGTGGTCCTCCATCCGGCAAGGCACGATCCGTGCCACAGGATGGTTGCGGTCGCAGATGAGGACCTCCTCACCATCTTTAACGAGTTGGAGATGGGCGCTAAGCCGAGCCTTCAGGTCACTGATATTTACGGTGCGCATATGCTCTATCCTAACAGACATGACCATATTAGTCATATCAGTTCGTGCGACAAATATCGCAGCTCCCATGCCCAACGGCACATGGCCTTCCACTCGACATCGGACGTAAGCATTGATTCTGTTTCCGCACACAATGCATTCGCCACCCGTACCGATACTGTTTCGTGTGAGATAATCTTGCTTTGCATCCAATATACAGGCGGTTTCTAACGATGTTCGTACGGCGTTCTGTTTTTGTCCTCGTGATGGTTTGTCTGGGTTGCTCCGCGCAATCGGCGGCACCTCCCGACCAGATAATCCGGATCGAGCGTCAGGTGCGTAGCTACTATTCCATACCGGCTGCGGTGAAAATTACAGTGGGACCGCTTCGCGCCAGCGAGTTTGCCGGATATGACGCCCTTACGGTCCACATGGACAGTCCCGAAAAGAAAGCCGACTACGATTTCCTGCTCTCGAAGGACGGCAAGACTCTGTTGCGGATGACCAAACTGGACCTCACCAAGGATCCGTATGCCGAGAACGTCAAGAAAATCAGCGTTGGCGATCGCCCCATCCGTGGTAAGAAGGACGCCAAGGTGGTCGTGGTAAATTACGACGATTTCCAGTGTCCGTTCTGCTCTCGCATGCACCAGACCCTGTTCCCGGAGATGCTTAAGGAATATGGCGATCGGGTGGAATTTGTCTACAAGGACTATCCTTTGGCCGAGATTCACCCCTGGGCTACGCACGCCGCGGTCGATGCCAACTGTTTGGCCGCACAGAACGGCGACGCCTACTGGGAATTGGCCGATTACCTCCATAGCAATCAGCGGGAGATCAGCGCGGCGGGGCAAACGCGTGACCTGCAATTCGCGGCGCTAGACCGCTTGACCACGCTGCAGGGCCAGAAGCACGAATTGGACCAGACTAAACTCCAATCCTGCATCAAGGCGCAGAACGAGGACGCCGTCAAGGCTTCGCTGCGCGAGGGCGACACTCTGGGTGTGAACGCTACCCCCACGATCTTCGTCAACGGGCAGGAAATAGACGGAGTCGTTTCAGCGGCGGAATTCCGTACGGTGCTGGATGCGGCCCTGCAACAAGCGGGTGTCCCTGTGCCTGTTCAGCCTGCACAGGCAGTGCCTGGCGGGTCTCAACCGTCCAGCAAGTAGCTGGAGCGGGAACGGATGCGGAACTGTAGCGCGGAGTACCAGGTGCAGAAGAGTGTGGAGAAAAACCGAGTGAAGACTAACTGGCCATCTCATTACAAGCTGACCCCGGTCGTAATTGCTTTGTTGCTCGCCGCCGGCATTGGGTGCGGGTCCAAGCAAGTGGGCGACGATGTCGCTGCCTCAGTGGACGGCCGCAAGATTTATCGCTCTGATGTGGAGAAGTACTACCAGAACCAGACCGCTGGAACGCAACAACAGCAGCCGGTCGGGGAGCAAGCCACCAGTTTGCGCCTTAGCATCCTGCGGGAACTGATTGACAATGAGATCCTCATGCGCCGTGCCGAAAAGCTCGGCTTGCTGGCCACCGACGATGAAGTGGAACGGAAACTCAATGAGATCAAGTCGCCCTATACGAAGGAAGAATTCGACGCCCGGCTCACCGAGAAGAAGATCACGGTGGATGACTTCAAGCGCGATCTCCGCCGTTCACTCACCGTCGACAAAGTCCTCAACAAGGAAGTGACTTCAAAGATCAACATTTCCGATCAGGACGTTACTGCCTACTACAACGCCCACAAAGCCGAATTCAATCTGATTGAACCGCAGTACCACCTGGCGCACATCTTTGTGACCACTGCCCCCAATCCTCAGGTGCACAACCTGAAGAACGACAAGGCGCAGAACGAGGCCGATGCTCGCAAGAAGATTCAGATGATTCTGAACCGGCTCGACAGTGGCGACGACTTTGCCACGATTGCCATGAACTTGTCCGAGGATCCCGAGACTTCAGGCAACGGCGGCGATCTGGGCTTCGCTCCCGAGTCGTCCCTGAAGAATACCGATTCCGTGACTCGTGACACGGTGATGAAACTCAAGCCGGGTCAGTACAGCCCGATCATCACAGTCGTGAACCCCATGACCAAACAACTGGTCGGTTTCCGGGTGGTGAAGCTGATTGCCAAGGAACCCGCTGGACAACGCGAGCTGGCGGACCCACGAGTGCAGGAAGCCGTCCGCTCTCAACTCCGCGACCGTCGGGAACAGCTTCTGAAATCGGCCTACTACGAGGTTCTGCGCGATCAAGCCAAGGTCGAGAACTATTACGCCGAGAAGATTTTGCAGGGCAACGGCGTTCAATAGTCGTCGCCTTCTTACTCCACAATCGCCAGCACGTCGCCGGCAGTCACATTGGCGCCTTCGGTCACCAGGATTTTCTGTATCGTGCCTTTACGCGGCGACTTGATCTCGTTCTGCATTTTCATCGCTTCCATCACCACGATGCCCTGGCCAGGCTCGACTTCAGCCTTTTCCGGAAGCAGAACGCGGATCACCTTGCCTGGCATAGGTGCGATCAGCTTCCTAGGGCTTGTATCATCCGCTGCACTTCTCTTCCGGGCGCGCAATGACCGTGGATCTTGCCATTCGGCCGCGTATGAAGTTTGACCGACCCACAAATGGGTCCCAGAAACACCGGCTTCGCGCTTGACCTCATAGATCCGGCCTGCAATTCGCAGTGAGAGCACGTCAGGCCGCAGGAGCACGCCGTCGACCACAATCTCGCGCCCGTCGAGAACACAATTCCAGCCCCCAGCCGTCTGCTCCAGCTTTAGCCGGTATTCCTGGCCGTTGATTTGAACGATCGTATTCACGCCTGCCTACTCCGAACCCCGCAACGCCTCGGCCCTTGCCATCCTCTTCCAGCCAGAGGCGGATGGAGCCGCATGGCCGTTGACTGTCTCCTCAGAGTCGAGCATCGCGAACACGCCAGCAGCCATCGCCGCAACCTCAGCGTCAGCTTTCTGAACTTCACTCGCGCCTGACTTCAACAATCGGTCCAGATAGCCGGTGTCTATCTTGCCCGCTTCAAAGTCTTTGTCGTTAAGGATTCGCCGGAAGAGTGAAAGATTGCTCTTGATCCCTCCCACGAAGTATTCATCGAGCGCACGCCGCATCCGCTCAATTGCCTGCTGTCGGTCGGATCCGTAGCTGATCAGCTTGGCCAGCAGGGGATCGTAGTCGATAGGCACGGTCCAGCCCTCGTACATGCCGCTGTCACGCCGGATGCCGGGCCCCGACGGCGCGAGCAACAATGTAATCTTTCCCGGACTCGGAAAATAATTGTTGTCAGGATCTTCGGCATAGATGCGGCACTCGATTGCGTGTCCGCGAAGTCGCACATCGTCCTGCGTGAACGGCAGCCTCTCGCCCGCGGCAATGCGAATCT